>JAERST010000026.1 GCA_016845365.1 Methanobacteriota archaeon | reverse complement strand
CCGGTAGCCTGCGACCTCCGAGGTCGGGCCCGTGGGCCGGGCTTCGAGGAGAGGTGGCCGAGTCAGGTCGAAGGCGCTCCCCTGCTAAGGGAGTATGGGCCCAAAAGCTCATCGTGGGTTCGAATCCCACCCTCTCCGCCGACCACCTTCCGTCGGTCCGGACGCCCCGTGGCGGCGGTCACCGGCGGTGGGTCGGGTTCCGGGTGCCTCGTACACTCGGGCCGCTGCGCTCGTAGCTCAATTGGATAGAGCATCTGACTACGGATCAGAAGGTTGGGGGTTCGAGTCCCTCCGAGCGCGCCACCCAGACAGGCCTCGTCGGTAGTCCCGGCGAGGCCTGTTGTCGTGCGGGGCCAGATGCCTCGAAGCATTCGAGCGGCGTCTACCCCCTCGAGTGGCCGAGTTGACCCGTTTGGGGCCGTTTCCCTGACCAAACCCTGAACCACTGGCAACCCCGGACAAACCCCTAAACGCTCTCTATTTCAAGGAAGTCGACGGGCCGTGACCAACCCCCGTCGCAAGGGATCTCTGCCCTGTACACCCCCTCGGAGCGTTTGGCCGACCCACAGCCCTGCCAGATACGGCCTACTAGAAGGTCACTCCAACGGCTTTCGGATCAAAACCGCCGGCCAGATAGTGCTTTACCTGGTTGTCGCTCCAGTCAGATCACTTCTTTCGGCGCCTCCGCGAGAACTGCCGTCGGCGCTTGTGTGCCCCCGTCGGGAACTGTGGCTCAGAAGAATGAGGCCTCCGATCGCTTTCCTCTTCCGAAACTCTATCTCCGCCGACCGCCTCGGGTCGTGCCTTGATTTCCGGTCCCTCGACGGACTCGCGCGGAGAGACCCGTCGACTACGCGAATTGCGATTCATGCCCAGCACTCCCGAGCACGTTCGGCTAGGCCGAGAGAGACCCGCGATGCGGAACTCTCGAGATCTATTTTCGACTGACGAAACCCCGACGACGCCCGCTTTCTGAATAAGGAGATTTGACTGGATCCACCAGTGAGAATGACACGATCCACTTCACTGCTCACCATGCCTGCGTCCTCGAGGGCAATCTGAACCACATCAAAGACCTGATCGACATCGTCGGCGATCTCGCGTTCGAAGTCGGTGCGAGAACAATTCTCGTTGATGTTGATGAGCGAAGCTTGCCTGACCAGGCTTATAGGTGCTGTGGTTCTTCGGCTGAGCTTCTTCTTTGCATCCTCTACCTTCTTGCTTAGCGTGTAGCTCTGACCATTCTTGACGATGCGCTCCAAGATCCGTAGTCCGCTCCTCCTGTTTCTGTGGATGTACCCGCTGAGTCGGTTGAGTGCGTTGGCATCCCGAACGAGGTGGAGCATGCCGGCGGTGGTTCGCGCTTGCTCGATCGAATCGCCCCACCGGAGGTCGGCGAATCCCAAACGATCGCGAAGTGCCAGATCGAACACGTAGCCATCAAACTCCTCGCCCCCGATGTAGATCCCGTGGGTCGCAAGGACGTCGGGGATCAGGTCATCGGCCTCGGTCCGGTACTGGACGACTGACACGTCAAAAGTGCCGCCACCGAAGTCCAGAGCCACGTTGGTACCGGGGATGAGATCGGCGTGCCGCAGAGCCGCAGTCGGCTCGTCCATGAGCAGGACCTCCCTAAAGCCCCCCCTGCGGAAGCTGGCTGCCTTCTTCAGCCGGCTCATAGCGAGACGCTGTAGTTCCGAAGCGTCCTCACCCTCGACCCCTTGGAAGACAACGGGATGACCGATCACGACCCGCTCGACGTTTGCTCCGAGGTGTGCGTCTGCCCGATTCTTGAGGTCACGGATGATGAAGCCCACCAGATCTTCCATCTCCCAATATTCTCCTGGCGTCCACCTTTGCGTGCGAAGACCTGGGGTAGCGAGTTCGGACTTCAACCACGACATCAAACGGTTCTGGGTCGAATCGAACCCCAACAAGTACTGCTGAACGGCTTCGTCGCCGACAAGCCTTTGCCCGGTTGAGTCCAGATAGAGCTTCGACTCGACGCCGGGATCAGTCAGAGGGCCTAACGGCTCGACCCGATCGCGGTAGGCCACGGCGATCGACGAATTAGTGGTTCCGAAGTCGATGCCGTAGGCAATCGGCTCGTTCATCGCCTTACGACCAAGGCTGCAGACCACGTCGACGATGCTGGTACGGAATCTTGGCCAAGGATCTTTTGACGTTGTAGCTCCGACTCGGCGTTTACAGCCGCAAGTCGTTCCTCATCCTTCTGGAGCCGACCTCGACGTGCTGGCAAGATCCTCCGTTGACCTTCGGTGCCAGACCCTTCTACGGATTCGATCCAGGTTCGATGCTCTGTGATCCTGTCGTTGATACGCAGTCTCCGATAGGCGGTGATCCGCTCGTTTCGTTCCAAGTCCTGATCCCGGAGTGCCTCGTCGGCAACCCGAACCTCAGCGCTGAATTCTCTGAACCGTTCGGTCATCCGAGTTTGGCTCGCCTGCATCGCGTCCCTCAACCAAGGGGGGGCGTCGAGCTGGACGAACTCGCCTATCGTCGGCAATTGCGTTAAGCACTCCTCGGTAACCTCGAGGCTTTCACCCACTCGGTGCCTGACTACTTCGCCGCGCCGGTTCCGCCCGTCGCTGCGAAACTCGTAGACGATCTCCAGTTGTGGGGACGACGGGCCTCCCACTGTCGCATAGGTGGTGACGGCCGCTGAATCACTGTCGACGGCGTAGTCCACGATGGAATCCACAGTCCTATTTCCGAGTGCGAAGAAATCCAGGTCCTCCCGCTCAATGGCGACTTGGGGGCTGAACACGCCCCGAATCGGATTGGCAGAAAGTCCAAGATTCACTGCGAGACCTGGAGAGAGTTGGACCACCTGACCTCCGTCGTCAACGTGGTCTCGTAGCGTCCCGCCGTTGTATTCGAGAAACTCCTGCACGAACTGTTGAAGCTGATCGGGAGTGGCCATCGGTTCCCTCCCTAGGAGGGCGTTGGTTTGGTCTTGGCGAAAGGACGACCTGTCGAGCGCGAAATCTGCCATCTGACGCTCGGCCTCACGGGCTCTGGTCACCTGCTCCTCGACCGAGGCCGAAAATCGCTCCACGTCACCGTCGTCGCCAGCAATAAAGATTTTCTCGATCTCCTTCTCGAGGTCACCGAGAATCGCTTCTAGGGAGCCAACGGATTCCTCAAACAATCGGATTCGGTTGCTTAGGACCTCGTGCACACGCTCCTCGACGGTCTCGAATCGGAAGAGGTTGAGGATCCGAACTGTGTGCTGCTGCCCGATCCGATCAAGTCGCCCAATTCGCTGTTCGACCTTCATGGGGTTCCAGGGCAGGTCGTAGTTGATCAGGATGCTGGCGAACTGGAGATTTCGTCCCTCTCCGCCAGCCTCAGTCGAGATCAGGACGTTTGAGGAGTCCCGGAATTGGCGAATCTGGCGTTCCTTCTCTGCCATATCCATACCGCCGTGAAATGTCGAGACCCTGATACCTCGCCTCTCCAGGTTGTCGGCCAGATACTTCTGTGTGGCCTTGAATCCAGTGAAGACCACAATCTTGGTCTCCGGTTCTGCTGCACGTAGGGCGTCAACGGTCTTGAGGAACTCTTCCGACTTGCTGTCCGGAGGATCCTCCAGCCGCTTATGCAGCCCCTCTAGTTCAGCAATTTCCCATTTCAAGCGCTCAACGACTGCAGCACTCAAGAGGTGGTCGTAGTCCGCTTCATCGCCGAGGTCGCGTAAGGCCTCTGGATCGAACGAGGCCGACCTGTTGGTAGCCGGCTCCTCCGCTTGCTCTCGTAGCCGTTCGAGCCGGCCACCGAAGCTCTTGTAGAGGGCCGCCGGGCTAGACGCCAACATCTTGAAGTAGAGGACCATGAGGAAGCCGATGGCCTTCCGACGACCGTCCTCCACGGCCCAGCTGTAGGTCGTCCGCAGGTACGTCTCGATATCCGCGTAGAGGCTCTTCTCCTCATCCTTCATTGAAACGCCGTGCTGGCTGGCTTCACGACCCATGAACCCACCAATCGTGGACTTCCGGTTGCGCACCATCACACCGGCTAGCGGGTGTTGATAGACCAGGTCGTTGATGGTCTCCTCCCGAGTCTCTGGATCGTCCAAGTCTGATGCCGAAGGGGCATCCTCGCCTAGCAGATCCTGGAGTTCGCTCACGACAAGGTCTCGATCCTCGCCTTCGGAAATCGCAGCCCAGTCCTCCAACGATTGAACCAACTTGTTGAGCTTCGGGAGTTCCAACCTTCGCGCCGAGTACTCCTCGTATGACCTAAAGATCCCAGGCTCGACAATCTGGATGAGCGAATAAAGTTCGTAGGGGTCGAGTTGCATCGGCGTCGCCGTCAGCATCAAGAACGCAGGGGTGTGCGGCTCCAACATCTCCGCTAGTTCGTAGGCCTTCGTCGTCTTCGGGCTATTTCGGGACTGAAACCACCTTCGAACCCGGTGGGCCTCGTCAATGACAACAAAGTCCCATCCCGCCTCGACAATCTGCTCAGTCCGAGAATCCCTGGATGCAAACGGAAGCGAACAGATCACACTCTCCCGCTGAGCGAACGGGTTACTGCCTCCCCTTCCAAGGTGCTTGGCAGCAATCCCATCAATGATCTCAAATTCCTCATTGAACTTGGTCCGGAGCTCTGACTGCCACTGCATCTGCAGGCTCGCAGGACACATGATGAGTGCCCGCTCCACAAGTCCCCGCGCACGAAGCTCCTTTAGGATCAGTCCAGCCTCGATGGTCTTTCCGAGGCCCACCTCGTCGGCAAGAATCATGCGTGCCTGCCGCTTCTGGACCACCGTCCGGACAATCGACACCTGATGGGGCTTTGGCTCGATCCGAGCGTTGGTCAAGCCAGCGAGTGGATCGAATCGTTGGGCATGCCGAAGGAACATGGCCTGAAAGCGAAGCCCAAACGCCTGAGCGTTGTCCCACGTGGCAGATCCACCGTCCACATCTGCACCAGACCCAACAAGGTGCTCGATGAGTTGATCGATGGGGCCAGGTTGAGCTCGGACAAGGTCCACGAGATTGACCCACTCCTCGCCCTCCGCAAACATGGCCTCGGCTACGTCGCCATCCAGGCTGGCAATGATCCCCAACCGACCATCCGTCGTTCGGACTCGATCCCCTTGCTTCATCGAAGGCTCCGCATATCGAAATCCCCAGGCCCACTCACGACTAACCGTCGTGGAGTCGTGGCGTCACAATACTGAGCCATCGTGACAAGAGTCATATAGCTGGGGACTCGTGAAAGGAAGCCGGGCTCGTAAGCCCAGTTGAGACTGGCACGAAAGCACCATCGCCCCTCATTTGAAAAAGTTGTCGGGAGGGGATGGACGCCTGTCATCGAGACAACACCGGATTGGTCTTTCGGAGCACTTGGCCCACTAAGAGCTCGAGAAACACCATTCAAGATCGAATCTGTAATCAAATCCCGCCCCATGATCTCGACCGTGACTACCTCTCAAGGCGGGTACCTTGGATTTCCACGATCTCAGGGCCATTGCGCGGTTGTTCTGGTCAGTTACTTCGCGGTTGGGGGTTCGAGTCCCTCCGAGCGCGCCACTCTCCCGGCTGTTCGCATCAGGTCGCTTCAGGCCGCTGACGTCGCCTCGCCCGGGGAATCCCCCTCGGAATCGACGACCGTGGAGAGGGCGGCCTCGCCGCCGCCGGGGAGCAGGTCGAAGCCGTCCTCCCGGCCCGCATCGTCCCCACCCTCGACGGTGGCCGTCGCCAGGTCCGCCGCAGCAGACAGCAGCGCGGCGAGAGCCTCGTCCTTCTCGCGCTCGGCCCGCTCGAGCCGTGCCTCCAACCGCTTGCGCTCCACGACCAACCCCTGGTGGTGGAGGTACGCCCGACCGGTCCTCGGATCGGGGACATCCTCACCCGACGGGGCCGCAGCTGTCCCG
>JAERST010000025.1 GCA_016845365.1 Methanobacteriota archaeon | reverse complement strand
CCTACAATTCGTTGTATCGGCACTAGCGGCAGTCGCCTCGTCCTTTGTTTTCCTTAGCCTTGTCTTGAGCCAGCGACGAAAGGAGTTGAGCATCTTGCAAGCGATTGGAGCGAGCCCGAATCAAGTCATGCGCTTGGTGCTATTCGAGATTCTCTCGATTACCGTGGTCAGCATGATTCTCGGAGGTCTTCTCGGAATGGGAATTTCCTACGCTTTCAACGGCTTGTTCAATCTCTTCGGAATCATTTTCCAGGCTTTCGGTGGCTCGGCCAGTGAGATCAGTCGTGACCTCGTCTGGCCGTTTGCCGAACTGATTCAAGTCGGTGGAATTCTACTTCTCGCGGTGATGGTGGCGCTTGTGCTAACGACTCGGAAGGCGATTGGAGCGGACCTTGCAACGGTTCTGAAGGGGGAGTGAAAATGGCTGAAGAAGTACCAATTCTCGAAGCCGATTCGCTTTACCATGTCTACGAATCGAAAGCAGAAGAAGGCAATGTCGTCGCCCTGCGCGGACTCTCTGTCAAGGTTGGCAAGGGAGAGGCAGTTGCGGTTATTGGGCCGTCTGGTTCTGGGAAATCGACTCTGCTCAAGTCGCTTGGCGGCCTGATGCAACCTACGGCTGGCCGCGTCTTCCTCGATGGTAGCGACTTGACCAAACTCGAGGGCGCAGACCTCGTCGAGCACCGTCGCAAGACGGTCTCGTTCATCTTCCAAGAGGGCAATCTTCTGCCTGACTTGTCTGGACTTGACAATGTCATGCAGCCGCTTCGCCATGCTGGTGTCTCAGCGCCTGAGGCGAAGGCGCGCGCTATTGCAGTTCTCGAGCGCTTGGGAATGACCGAGCGGATGCGCGCGCTACCCGAGCAATTGTCGGGCGGCGAGCAGCAGCGAATCGCTATCGCTCGCGCCCTCATCACCAAGCCGAAGTTGATTTTGGCCGACGAGCCAACAGGCGCCCTCGACCCATTCACCTCGGCGAGCGTACTCGAATTATTCCGCGAGTTGCACGAAGAAGAGGACGTCGCTTTCCTCATCGTAACCCACTCGCGCGACGTCGGAGATTTCTCCGACCGCTCGCTCGAATTGCGTGACGGCCGATTCGTTGCTCAGCACGGTGAGGGCGTCGAGCTCGATGACCTCGCCCAGAACCGCGAACTCCTCGTCGATGATTTGGGAACAGTTTCCTTCCCGCCGGATATCCTACTCGAACTCGGCGGGCCAGGAAGATACACGGTCGAATCGCTCGAACCAGGTAGAATCACCCTCGCGTCAGAAGCGGCGGCAGCCACAGCTGCCGCCGGCAATTCGCGCCAATATGTCGCCAATTGCCCAGCCTGCGGCCACGAATACGCAAACGGAGATGCGAACCGCTGTCCCGACTGCGGTTCGAGCCGTCCCAAGCAATGAGCAGAATATGCCGATGAACGAAATTTCCGCATGAGAAATACAGCAGTTGACAATTTTGAGGAATCAGAATGAGGCTCGAATTTTCACCTGAATTAATCTACGAATGGGAAGTATGGATCGAAGACTGGTTCTTCGTTCTCGCGATGGGAGTTTTCCTACTCGAAATTCTTTGGTTGGGCGTCAATAAGCGCCTCTCCAAAGATTTCCTATTCGATACAACATCGAACTTCATCACCCTCGCAGCACACATAACAATCGTTGCACTGACAGCCGGTGCATGGGTCGTTTCACATTATTTTGTAGCGTGGTATATTGCGCCGATTTCAATCCCGATAACCTATGGCTCAATCATCGCTTGTATCATCCTCGCTGACCTCGCGTACTACTGGGAACACCGTGCAGCGCATAGGCTTGGAATCGGTTGGGCAACCCACTCGGTTCACCACTCTTCTGAGCATTTCAACATCTCCGTCGCTTACCGCCACGGTCCTTTCGATGCCTTCTTCGGCGTCCCGTTCCACCTGCCCTTGGCGTTAATCGGATTTGACCCAATTCTGATTTTTGCTTCAGCAGCGATGGTGCAATTGTATCAGGCGCTGCTGCACACCGAGATGGTAGGCAAATTGCCGAGGCCGATAGAGGCGATTTTCAACACGCCCTCGCACCACCGCGTTCACCACGGATCGAACGAGCAGTATATCGACAAGAATTACGCGGGGATTCTCATCATTTGGGATCGAATGTTCGGCAGTTTTGAGGTCGAGAACGAGAAGGTGGTTTACGGTCTTTTGACGCCCTTGGAGACGAATAATCCGGTGGTTGTTTTCGGCCATGGCATCCAGCGTTTGCTTGCCAAATCTCATGCTCAGACCGGCATCAAGAACAAGTTGCTAGCATTTTGGAAGCCACCAGGCTGGAATCCGGCTGCAGAGTAATTGATATCGCGCAGGCTCACGCATCGAGCCGATGGACCTCGTGCTAGTCGGCTCATTCTTGCTATTCATGGCAATTTTCGCAGGCGTTGGCCTTGCGAGTATGATGGTCAAAGAGGACACCACGGATGACTACCTCGTTGCGGGGCGTGGGATGCACCCTGCCTTGGC
>JAERST010000024.1 GCA_016845365.1 Methanobacteriota archaeon | reverse complement strand
GGTGCAGCAGCTGGGAAGGGTGGGGTTGTTCGCCCATTAAAGGGGATCGTGAGATGGGTTTAGACCGTCGTGAGACAGGTTTGTTGCTTTGCGGTTGAAGCGTGTAAGATGCCTGATCGGAAGGGCCCTTTAGTACGAGAGGAACGAGGGCTCGGAGCCACTAGTTTACCAGTTGTCTGGCAAGGCAATGCTGGGTAGCCACGCTCCACGTGGATAAGAGCTGAAAGCATCTAAGCTCGAAGTCATCCGAAAGACGAGGCATCTCAGGGGACTCGTAGAAGACGAGTTTGATAGACAGCGGGTGTAAGCACCGAGGTTCGCCGAGGTGTTCAGCCCAGCTGCACTAACCCCCCGAGCATTCATCTTTCTACTTGCCCACACCAATTTTGTGTGGGCCTCTGTCCAATAGGCAGATTCGATTCTATCACCAATTACATTCGAAGGAGAGTTGTGCACGGCCAGAGCGGAGGGGTAATACCCGGTCCCATATCGAACCCGGAAGTCAAGTCCTCCTGCGTCGTATTCTGTACTGTGGTGCGAGAGCCCACGGGAACTTGCGTCGCTGTGCCACTCTCCTTCACCTCCCCGCATCAACATTCATCCACCATGGGCGAAGCCATCCATACAGACCGACATAGGTGAGCCCATGGGAATCTCGACCGGCGACATACTCGGACACGCCCAAGTTGGCGTCTATTTGAGCGTCGTCGGTGATGTTCTATTCCATCCATCTTCGCTGGACCAGCCGGCTATTGACGAGTTGGCTGCAGCCTTTGAGATGGAAATGCATCCATGCTTGATCGGCGGTTCGGCTTTGCTCGGCTCGCTGGTTCGTGGCAATTCCAAAGGGTTGGCAGTGGCCGATATTGCAACCGAGGCTGATTTGGACGAATTGAGCAGCTTTGGCGACCTCGTGGTTCTTGAGAGTGGAGTCAACGCTGCTGGTAATCTGTTGAGTTGTAATGACCATGGTGCGATAGTCAGTCCTGTGATTCCAGGTCCAGGGGCCGAGATGATTGGTGAGGTCCTGAAGGTTGACGCCGTTCGCTCGAAAATCGCTGGACAGGAGACGGTGGGGTCACTGACCGTCGCGAATAACAAGGGAATTCTCGCTCATCCAGACATCTCAGCCGAGGAGGCTGAGAAGATTGCTGAGGTGATGCAGGCGCCGGTTATGGTCGGCACCGTCTGCTTCGGTTCTCCTTACGTCGGTGCCGGGTGTGTCGCCAGCGACACACATGCTCTAGTGGGGTCGGGTTCTACCGGACCCGAATTGAATCGCATCGAAGATGCGCTTGGATTGATCTGAGCCCGTTTGAGCTAGTCAGCGGAATCTATCGGCGTTGAATGGCGCATCCTTATCGATGCGCTCGGTGACCTCTGGCATTGGATATTTCAGTCCGGTCGCCGTATTGAACAGGACGACTCGGTCTTCCTTCAAGACGAGTCCTCGTTCGAGAGCCTGCTCATAGGCAGCGAAGGTGGCTGCACCTTCCGGACACAGAAGCAGGCCGTCCTCGCGACCGATGCGGTCGCGAGCATCCATCAAATCCTCATCAGAAACCGCGATGGCGAAACCATTCGATTCGCGTACAGCTCGCAAAATCAAGAAATCTCCAATCGCCGCCGGAACGCGAATCCCACTCGCCTCAGTCTCAGCATCCTCCCAGAAATCAGCATGCTCAACACCATCCTCCCATGCCTTAACCATCGGGGCGCAGCCCGTCGATTGTACAGCAACCATCCGCGGCAGCGCACAATCGATCCATCCCAATTCGAGCAACTCGTGAAATGCCTTCCACATGCCAATCAATCCAGTCCCACCACCCGTGGGATAGAAGATTACGTCCGGCAAATCCCAACCGAGTTGCTCGGCCAATTCAAGCCCCATGGTTTTCTTGCCCTCGATACGATAAGGCTCTTTCAGAGTCGAAACAGCAAACCAACCAAGCGATTCCTTGCCCTCGGCGATTATCTTCCCGCAATCCCCAATCAAGCCGTTGACAAGGTAGGTGTCACCTCCCTGAGCCAAAGTCTCTGAGGTGTTGATCACCGGTGTATTATCCGGACAAAGCACAGTTGTTCGCATTCCCGCGCGAGCAGCGTAAGCGGCGAGGGCAGACCCAGCATTCCCATTGGTTGGAATCGCCAAATGCCCCAAACCGAATTCTTTCGCCATCGAGACTGCCAAACACAATCCTCGCGCCTTGAACGAACCGGTAGGTAGGCGCGACTCATCCTTGACGAGCACCTTCCATGCACTCACGCCAAGGTGCTCGACACTCCGCTCCAACCCAATGAGCGGAGTGATAACCTCGCCCAAACTAACTCGATTCGCCTCATCGACAACAGGCAATAGCGGCGAATACCGCCAAAACCCCGCCTCACCAGAACCCTCAATCGAATCCCGGCTCACCTCATCCCGCATTCGGGCGAGGTCGTACCTCACGAGCAGTGGTTTCCCCGCCGAGGATAGGGTGTAGACTTGCCCTTTCTCAAGCACTTCCCCTGTGTAAGCACATTCGAGGTGGGTCACAAAGTCGGTCGGCATCGAGCCCGCTCTCGCCAAACAGCCCCATCAATATGTCGAGCCAGACGAACTCAGATTGCGGTCGGAGCGACGTGGTCGTCCTCTTTGTCATCCTTCGAACGAACGCGATTCCAAACATTCGTCATCAATTCGTCGTGATGCTCCTTGCAGTAGTGGAATCGTCGGTATGCCTCACGGAAAGAGTAGGCTTTTTTTCCCGTCGCGACGAGGAATCCCTCAGGAGAAAGCCGACTGATTTTCTCTCCTTCAACCTCACATTCTGGGTAGTCGCAGGTCGCCATCATCTCACCTCAATACTTACTCAGTTTTGTCTTCTTCGGGCGTAATGACCACCAGAGGGGTATTCGCTTCGACACTATCGCCCGGTTGGCAATTGACCGCAGAGACTGTTCCCGATAGTGGAGCGTGAATTTCGTTTTGCATTTTCATCGCTTCCAGAATCATGACTACATCGCCTTCTGCGACGGTTTGGCCTTCTTCGACTGAAATTGAGACGATTTTTCCTGGAATTGACGAGGAGATTGTTCCTGACTTCTTGCCTCGCCCGCTTCGCTTGCGCTTTTTCGCACCCTGTTCGGTAGCGGACCCTCCTTCGACTTCTATCTGGAATTCTTTGCCAGCGACGGTGACGTTCCAGACGCCTTCGGATATTTCGAGTTCGACCTCGAATTCTTCACCGTCGACCTTCACCTTGCGAGTTACCATTTTGCCACCTCTGTAACCTTCTGGATGTGATCAGATGATCTACACTTTTTGCTGGGATTCATCGTTTCACCTCGGTGTGCTTCTTTTTGGCTCTTATCGATTCACCTAGTGGTGCTTCTTCGTGTGCGCGCGCGGAATAGATTTCTGCGGCCGATGAGTGAACGGCGGTGGTCGCGAGACCAAGCATCGCCACCCTCGCGACCTTCGCTGGGAGCAAGCGATTCTCCGCTTGCTTCCTCCAGCATTACTGCAAGAATCGCAGCAGCGAGATACTTGTCTTTCTTCCGCGCCATGCCGTTTGCCTCACAATGGAATATTGCCGTGTTTTCGTGCTGGGCGAATCTCCTCTTTCTCGAGGAGAGCGCCCAGCGCCTTGGTGAGCTTTTCTCGTGTTTCTCTTGGCTGGATTACATCGTCTAGGTAGCCCAAAGATGCTGCTCGGTATGGATTTGCGAATGTGTCCTCGTAATCGTCGATGAGACGAGTACGCTCACCATCGGGGTCTCCTGCCGCGCCGATTCTTCGCCTGTGGATGATTTGCACTGCGCCCTCTGCTCCCATTACCGCTAACTGGGCGGTAGGCCAAGCAATATTGTAATCGCCGCGGATGTGCTTACTGCTCATCACATCGTATGCGCCTCCGTAGGCTTTGCGAGTGATTACCGTGAGTTTGGGGACTGTCGCTTCTGCGTAGGCGTAGAGTAACTTCGCACCGTGGCGGATGATACCGCCCCACTCCTGGCTGGCGCCGGGTAGGAATCCGGGAACGTCGACAAAGGTCAGGAGTGGGATGTTGAAAGCGTCGCAGAAGCGGACGAATCGGGCTGCCTTGACCGAGGCGTCGATATCGAGGCAGCCCGCCAATACCTTTGGTTGGTTGGCGACGATTCCGACTGTGTGTCCGCCGAGTCGCCCGAAGCCGACGACGATATTTCCTGCGAAATCGGCTTGGACTTCAAGGAATGCACCATCGTCGAGAGTAGCTTCGATTGCATCGACGATATCGTACGGAGTTGTCGAATCGTCGGGGATTAGGTCGTCTAGGGACTCGCAGACCCTGTCGAAGGGGTCTGCCGAGTCTTTGGTTGGAGGTTTCTCTAAGTTGTTGAGAGGAAGCATATCGACGAGGTCGCGAACTAGATCCAATGCCTCCTCGTCGTCCTCGGCGGTAAAATGAGTCACTCCGGAGCGGCTCGCATGCGTTCCTGCTCCGCCGAGGTCTTCGAATGTGACCTCCTCATTGGTCACCGTCTTGATTACCTCAGGGCCCGTGATGAACATGTGTGCTGTCTGGTCAACCATCACCACAAAGTCGGTAATGGCTGGTGAATAGACCGCTCCGCCAGCGCATGGACCCATAATTACAGAAATTTGTGGAATCACACCGCTGGCGCGCACATTACGGAAGAATATCTCAGCGTAGGATCCAAGGCTCGCTACGCCCTCTTGGATTCGGGCGCCTCCGCTATCGTTCAGACCGATCACAGGAGCGCCCGTTTTGAGAGCCATATCGAGTATTTTGCAGATCTTCAAACCGTGCATTTCGCCCAATGAACCTCCGTAAACGGTGAAATCCTGGGCGAAGCAATACACGGTGCGACCACCGATTGTTCCGTGCCCGCAAACGACCCCATCACCCGGAATCACGTTGCGGTCCATATCGAAATCTCGGCAACGGTGTTCGACTAGCCCATCGACCTCGACAAAGGAGTCCTCATCCAACAATTGTTCGATTCTCTCGCGCGCGGTCATCTTCCCGCGCGCGTGTTGTGCAGCAATTCGTTTCTGGCCGCCGCCAGCCTCAGCCTGCGCCTTGCGGCGGCGCAAGTCATCGATGCGTTCCTTCACACCAGACATCGTATGCGGTGCAACGAGGATAAGCCGCCCATGAGCATTCCCTTTCAGACAGCAGTCTGCTTTTGCTCGCAATCGGTTGCTTGAAGGCCATCAGAGTGGTGGCACAAGCGACTGAGACATGCGGATAGTGGTCGCCAAACCCGGGTTAGACGGGCACGATAGGGGTGCCAAAGTCATCGCACGGGCACTTCGGGATGGGGGGCACGAGGTAATCTACACCGGACTGCGCAGGACTCCAGCCGAGATAGTTCGCATCGTAATCGATGAGGATGCGGCTGCGGTCGGCCTCTCGTCGCTTTCTGGTGCTCACGGCGTTTTGATTCCGCGCGTTTGTGAGGGATTACGAGAGGCCGGGATGGATGATGTGGTCGTGTTCGCTGGAGGAATAATTCCGGAACACGACCGGCCCCGTCTGTTTGCAGAGGGGGTCCGAGCTGTTTTCGGGCCTGGGACGACGACGGGAGAAATTCTCGATTTCCTTTCTAAACTCGAGGACCGAGCTGAGGCTGGGGAAGCCACCGGCGTCGGAGAAGAGGCTGGGTGGCATTGGTGAGCGAGGTCACAGAGTTGTTTGAATCGGCAAAGTCCGGTGAACGACGCTCGCTCTCTCGCCTTCTCAGTCTGATCGAAGAAGGGGCTGAATCCCCAGTCGAATTCGGCTCGGCTTCATCTCTGGGCATCACCGGCCCGCCCGGCGTCGGAAAATCTACGCTTATCGGGCGGATGATAGATGTCTGGGTTGAGCGCGGTGAATCGGTTGCTGTGCTAGCCGTTGACCCTTCTTCACCGCGAAGCGGCGGTGCTCTCTTGGGTGATAGAATGCGTATGAGTAATGCGGATTCTTCAGATTTAGTCTTCGTTCGCTCTCTAGCCACTCGGAACCATCCGGGTGGCTTGATGGATTGTTTGACACCGATGGTCGATGTTCTGGCCGCTTGTGGCTGGCAGAACATCCTCATCGAGACGGTCGGCGCTGGCCAATCAGAGATTCGCGTCGTCGCATTTGCCGACCGAATCTTGCTCGTCGATGGGCCGGACCGAGGCGATATCATTCAAGCTGAGAAGGCTGGAATCATGGAACTGGCCGACCTTATCGCGATCAATAAGGCCGATTTGCCCGATGCTCAGCGTGCAGCGAATTCGGTGATTTCTGCTCTATTGGTTGGCTCTGATGAGAACACTCCCGATGTTCTTCTCGTCTCGGCCCACTCCGGAGAAGGTGTAGCAGAGATGATCGACGCCTTGGCCGAGACGTCCACAACTCCTGACAGAGAACGGTTACGCGTTCGCGAGCGTCTAATTTCCGCGTGGGATTCGGCGCTGCTGACTTCCAGCGGTTTTGATGACACGCTCGCGGCATTAGAAGCCGGAAGCATAACGCTGCGAGAAGCGGTCGCGCAAATCAAGAATGGGAACTAAATCAAGGACATGTGGATTAACCCACAGACGAGGAGACAGAATTGAATGAACGAGATACCCGTTGATATCGACCATGCAGAACATTCCGTCGGTGGTTCTGGTGGACATTGGTTCCGTCGATTCACCCACGTTTCGATGTGTGTGATTCCATTCGCTTACCACCTCTGGGGCGATACCATCGCCGGAACATTGTCGATGACGCCGCGCGAATTCGTCATCGCGGTCGGAGTATTCTTCGTCGTCCTCGAAGCAATTCGACTCAAATTCGGCATCATCATCGTCGGCCAGCGCGAGTACGAAGCAAAACAAATCAGCGCGCTGGCCTGGGGAGCCATTGCGGTCTGCCTGACCCTGATTCTCGCACCACAGGAGGGGGACGGTTTGGACGCGGGCATGTACACCATCCCAATCATCTGCGGACTTACATTCGTCGACCCAATCATGGGCGAGGTCAAGCGAGCAAAGTTCGGAATGCGCGGAGCGGTAATCGTCGGATTAGCTGTATCATTCACAATCTGGATGGCGAGCGCTGCCCTATTTTCGACTCCATTCATTGCCGCACTTCTGCTTGCTCCACTAACGGTCGCAGGAGAGGTTCCACGAGTTCACTGGATAGACGATAACGCCACGATGATTCTCTTCCCTCTCATCGCGCTTCTACTGCTCCATCCATTTTTCTGAGAACCCATTACCCCGGTTCGCTTTCACCGATGTTAGCAGTCACATTTACAACCCGATTTCGCCTCGACGGTTCGATACAGATGGCTGAGTCAGAGGAAACCGGCGGCATCATCGCCTCACCACTCTCGCAGAACTTCTACATCTTCGTCTGGACATTGGCTTCAGTCGCCTCTTTTGCGATCTTCATCGCGTATTGGTGAGCGAGCTCGCGTCAGTATCTCGCTTCAACTCGCGATGTGACCAGCATCGTCGAAATCATGGCCTTCGTGACGTAATAGTTGGATTTTGGTTGATGGCCCGCCCGCTCCGCTGTAATTTCCGATTACACGGTCGCTGCGGACAACTCGATGGCAGGGGACGAGTAGCGGCCATGGATTCATCGCCATTACCGAGCCGACGGCTCGACTGGCTCGCGGATGTCCAGCGCTTGAAGCGAGCCCAGCATAGGAAATCGTTTGACCGAATCCTGTGTGTTCGACTAAAGCGTGCAGGATTCGAGATTGAAAATTTGTTAGCGCCGAATCGTCCAGCTTTGGAATCGGCGCTTGTAAGCCGGCGAAGTATGAGTCCATCCAAGCCTTCGCCGCGGCGAGGTGTTCATTCGACGCATCAAGCTGAGGAACCTCGCCCCAACCGATCTTGGTCAATCCAACATCATTCGCTTCGAAATGGATTGGACCGAGCGGAGTCACAACCCAATCTTGAGCCATATCGGTTGATTAGGAATCGGAGTCCTTGACCTTATCGTCGCCAGAAGCCACTGAATCTTCACCTTCTGGCGCATCTCCACCCTGAATCGCTTCCATACCGACAATCTCGTAATTCGACGGGAAGAGTGCAACAGCAACTCCTCCGACAATCGCTGCTAATCCAAGATAGAATTGCTGTTGAACCATAATCAATTCAAGGCCAATCGCAACAAGCAGAAGTCCACCAAGATTCGAAACCCAAACTAAATTCTTGAATGTCCCAAGAGACACACCAGTAGAATTCTCAGTCCTTTTCGGCCCGAATTCGGCACCAAATCTCACAGGGTCGTCTTTGGCCATTCAATCACCTATCAATCATGATAATCGCGTCCGTCGGGCAAGCTAGCACGCAGAGTTTGCAGCCGGTGCATGGGTCGCGCAGGACGCGGGCTTTTCGGTTGACATCGACGTCCATAATCGGGCTTGCCATCGGGGTGTCGTAGAGTTCGATCGCGTCGTCATCGCAAACGATGGTACACTGGTCACAACCAATGCACAATTCCTCCTTAACCCAGGCTACCGCATCCTCGCCGCCCTTGAGTTTGGCGCGTTCTTCCGCGCGCATGGCGTTCATGACCATGCGAATGCGACGCTGTTCGCGCGCTCGGCGAGCAGCGAGGTCGGGGATATCGGTCATCCGAATCGATGCTGCCGGCTCTGACTTCTCAAGGCTACGGTCATTCGAAGTCGAGTTACAACGGGAAAAATGGGGTCATCGTTCCGCGTCGCCAGTTGGCAAAAACCGCCGTCGCAATCACTGCTTCTTCGCGCACTCATCGGCGCGGTGCACGCTCACTGGCGCTTCGCATCGATTTGCCGTGCAAGGAAAGAGACCACGTCGAGGATTTCGAAATCGTGACGTGGGTCACCCTCGAACTTCAGACACTCGAAGTGGCTTACGCACTTTGGGCAACTGGTCAGCATGATGTCTGCGCCCGTCGCCTTCACCTCATCGAAGCGCTCTAGGCGTAGGGCGCGACTATTCTCATTGCAAGACATCATGCTCGATACACCGCAGCAAAGAGCATCCTCGCCGGAGTGTTCCATCTCCACCAAATTCACTCCGTTGACGCCGCGGACAAGGTCTCGCGGCTCCTCATAGATGTTCATATGGCGACCGAGCCTGCAAGGATCGTGGTAGGTCACGGTGACGTCCTCTGGGGTAGCGAGGTCGAAGTCAAAGCCGTTCTCGATGAGGTATTCAGTCGTGTGCATGACCTTCATGTCCTCAAGTTCGTAATCCATCGCAAAGGTTCGGAAGCACTCTGCGCATGATGTGACGAGAGTGTCGATTCCGCTTTCTCCGAGCTTCTTCTGATTGTAGGCCTTGAGTTTCTCGAAGACTTCCGTCATTCCTTGCCACTTTTGGTCGTGGCCGCAGCACTTCAGGAAGTCTCGACCGAGGTAGGTGACGTCCTTTTGCATTTCATCGAAGATTGTGAAAGCTGCTGTCGTGGTCTCGCCGAGGTTCATTTCTCCCTCGTTGACATGGCTGAAAATCATCTCTTGGTCGATGTAGTCGACACATCCTGGGTAGTATCCCACGCTAGAGTCGATCGGGTATTCCTCCACAGGAATGAACTCCGCATCGGCGTCCTCCTCAGCCTCTGCCGCTAGGACGGCTTGAAGGAGAGTGTGGGGTATCTCGGCGGCTGGTGGGCCGCCGACCATTAGGTTGCGGCGAATGTCGACGTATGAATCGTAATCGACGAGTTGTGGGCATGCATTGGTACATGCTGTGCAAGTTAGGCAGGAATACAGTGGAACTCCATCGTCCTCGTTATTCCATGTATTGTAGATGATGTTGAGTTTGTCACCTGCGTTGAACAAGCGGACTGGGCAAGCATCGTCACAAAGGTCGCAGCCGTAGCACTTGTTCATCTCCCACTCGTATCCACGAGCCATGCTGCGCATCAACATGTAGACGATTGCTCCGATTCCTAAACATGGAATGAACATCGAATAGGTCAACTTCGCATCGAGGCTCTTGGGATTCTTGTGGAAGGTTGGATTCTCGAGTGTCATCGCCTCGAGGTCGGTGCCTGCTGGGATGTTCACTCGGAGGGGGGCAGCACCATTTTCGTCTAGGAGTAATGGTTGGAAGGCCACTGCGTTGAAATCGGTGATCATCATCACTGACTCGTTGACATTGCTAGATGTTACGCTGTATTCGAGATTGTAATTGCCCGGTGCGAGTTTGAGAGTGGTACTGTCACACTCGCCATCAGCTGACCACAGGACCTTTCCTGCGTCATTGCTGATGCTGAGGTCTTGGGTGTGGCTGCCGGCTCCACGCACAGTTGTGCGGAAGTTGCAGCCGATATCGACGAAGACCGAGGAGAGGCCGAGGTCTTCGATGTGCATCACATCAGTCCAACTTTGGCTGATGGTTGATGAATCAGAATTTCCGCTGTATTCTGCTGCTTGACCAGCGGCATTTCGTCTGGTGTCGATATCAGCGTGTCCGTTCACGCCTTCGAAATCGATGATGGTGGCTTGGGTTGGTTGGAATAAGCCCCAATTCGACCAATGCTGGGCGGGAAGGACACACCATTTAGCCGGGTCTTCGCTTTCATCCAGACTATCCCAGACCCCGAGGTCTGAGGATTCGGTGAATGTCATGCAGAGGTCACCCCATTCTCCCCAATCATCTCCCTTACCATCGTAGACCAGAGTGTCGGCGGGCTGGCCGCGCATGGTTTCGAGTTCCTCGACATCGTCCATCGCGCCGAGTCCGCCGTAATCCCAGAAGCCTCCCTCGTAGATTGGCCATGTGACTGCTGAGATCATTACGGCAAGCACGAGCGAGCCGATTGCAACCTGCTTGCCGATCGCCGGCGTCAGTCGAGCTCCTATCGAATTGACAAGGAACCATCTGACGCCGAAGAATAACACGGCGAATATGAATATCCCAGTCAGAATCCAAGGAATCGCATTGAAGACTTCAGCAGTCCAAGGAGCTTGTCTTCCACAATCGAGGACATGATGAGAATTCGCCCAACAATAATCGGTTCTATCCTTCGCGTATAATTCGAGGAAGATATTGATCGAATAAACTGAAATGAACCAAACGTGCGCGAGGTAAACCGCACCAGCGGTAGCAAACCAAGGGTCCTCGACAGGTCTCTTCTCGCGCCCGCCGAGGAATGGTGGAAGCGCGAGAATACCGACTGGGATTCCGGTTAGGAAGGCGCCCCACCATGCAGCGTTCCATGAAATCACAGGGGCGCCGAGGAATTCTCCAATCGGGCCGGCTGGAATAACGAATTGCGGCAGATATTCGCCCCATCGCAGGTATCCATAGGAGAACAGAACATACCAGTCAGGGAAAACGAAGCCGGCCTGAGCGAATGGGTCCGCCGCGCTGTGAAGTGGCGGTGGAATCAACCAGCAATAGAATGCCAAAACCATCACCATTGCGGCGAAGATAATCGAATCGCGCAAGACTTCAGTCGGCCAGAATGCGTGCCCGACGAAAACTCGCTTGCGCTCTTGCTCAGCCTCGAGGAGAGTGCTCTTCTCGCGTACGTAGGTATCCGCGATGCGCCCGAATCTATCGATCATTCCCATGCCAAAGACCTCCGATCAGTGCGGCTCCGCAATACCCTGCACCCAAACGATGAACAAATGCGCTAGAATTAGCGCTGTGACGACGACGGGCAGAATGAATACGTGTAGGAAATACATACGCGTAACCGTCTGGCCGGAGAGCGATGTTCCTGCGAACATCGCGGTCGCGACCCACCCTCCGATGAGGGGGGTCGAGTTCGCCATGTTGATGCCAATGGTGGCGGCTCCGAAGGCCAAACTGTCCCAAGGAAGCAGGTAGCCTGAGTAGCCGAAGAAGATGGTGAAGAACATCAGAGCGACGCCGATGAGCCAGTTTAGCTCACGAGGGTTGCGGTATGCGCCGGTGAAGTAAACTCGACACATGTGAAGGAACACTGCAGCCACCATGAAGTGTGTCGTCCAGTGGTGAATCGAGCGAATGATGTAACCGAATGGAAGCTGCGTCATGATGAATTCCATCGATGAATAAGCTGGGGTTGGGTCGCCTTCTCCACCAGGGACATAGTAGAGGCCAAGGACAGTTCCGGTGATGACCAAAATCACGAAGGCGAGGAAGGAGATTCCACCCAAACAGTAGAGTGGATACCAATACCAGATGATTCGAAGCTTATACTTCTCAGCGTGCGTAAGAGGCATTTGACGGTGCACGCTGTAATACGCATCCCGACTCATGCCCCAATAATCCTGGATGCGGAAGCGCGTGTCGAGCCAAGAGAAAGCCCAGAGGAAGGTTTTCTCAGCCAATCCCATGCTGCCTGCGCTGGTTTCGACAGCGCGCAAGATATCCTTGCGAGGCATGTCGTCGCGCTCCTTACGCAGTGTGAATGCGACGAGGACGACGATGAGGGCGATGAATAGCCAAAGGAACCAGAATTGTAGCATCATCTCACCTCAGTCGCAATATGTGTACCAATCTTTGAAGTCGGGCAGGGCTTCAATGGTATCGCCCGTGATAACCCACGGGATGAGTGGTAAACCGACAGGAGCGGGGCCGCCGGTTCGGCGGATTCCGAAGAAATCGAATTCGGCTCCTGTCGAACGGTTTCGACTTCGATTCTTTTCGATCGCGGTCGGGTCAAATCGGCTCGAGTGACAAATACAGAACAATTTGTTCCCGCCCGCGTCGACTGCACCAGGAGTCCATTGGTCATTGGTGAAGTCGTTCTGCACCAATTGCCAGCCAGGAATGCAGCACAAGTGTGTGCAACGAGAGAAAATCACGATGAGATTGTCGTGGATTGAGAGAGCTGCATAGTCTGGATTCTCATCCAACTCGAACCCGCTTCCGACATACTTCCCACTCTCGGTGTAGCCATCCATGAATTGGAAGCGGGGAGAGTTTGTGCTCGGTGCTGAGTTAGCATTCTCTGCATGAGGTACGTAGACTACGTTCACCGGCAGTCCGGACCAAACACCCTGAGCGCCGGACATGCCGGTCGGGCTAGCCTCTGCTGCGGCGACGAAGGCGGAGTATGACATTGGTTCGAGGTGACGGTCGCCGTACCAAGCAGAATCTTCTGCGCCGGTCGGCACCCAGAAGCGGACGGCGGTATCGCCGCCGGATGAATCGGCGGTTCCCATCAGAAGTGAAGCAAAGCCGATGCTGCCGAG
The DNA here is from genome assembly GCA_016845365.1 of Methanobacteriota archaeon. Taxonomy (GTDB): domain Archaea; phylum Thermoplasmatota; class Poseidoniia; order Poseidoniales; family Thalassarchaeaceae; genus MGIIb-O1. Next base: position 211,582 of record JAERST010000024.1, on the reverse strand, counting down.
GCTAGCCATCGTGATGACTCCAGCAGCCGTGTTGAATGAGTGCCGCATGAATTCACGGCGGTCGATGACCGGATTCGATTCAGTTACCTGCTCATCGGCACCAGGAAGTGGGCGTAATCGGAATCTTCGCGCCATACATCACACCTCGTATTGTTGCCAACCTTCCGTATCATTTGGCGGGATGTACTTATTTCGCCTGTGCTTGACGACGACTACATCCGGCATGACGAATCGCATGTATACGATTCCCATCATTATGACAGTCAGCAGCGTCATACCCAAGTGGAATGAAAGACGCTGCTGGTCCCAGTGATTGTAGAGTCCGTATGAGAGAGATCCAGCCCAGTAAAGTGTCCAGAGAATACCCCAGAGTGCGAAGACGATTACGAGGGCGGACTCGCCTGTTGGGGAGAGGCTCGCTCGAACGATTGTTCCTGGCTCGGGTTCGTTGAATACTCCGTGGTCCACCGCAGCAACGTAATTCTCCTCGCTCAGGTCTACTCCGGTCAATGCTTCGCGTGCGTCCTCAACGCTGACCTTGCCGGACTTAACCTCGCGCAGGAGTTTCATGACGACGTCGTCTTTCACAGTTGGTCACCCCTTCGAAGATGCTTGATTCGTAGTTTGAGAAGGTTGCTTCGGCCTTCGTAATGACGAGAGAATCCGTAGCGGAGGAATAGTCCGCAGAATAGGATCACAAGGATTACTGCGCCGAAGCCGAGCAGGCCGAGCCAGTGGGCTCGAAGCGCTGCTCCCATGTGGTGGAGGTCGATGTGAGTCTCCGCTGGCGCGGGGGGCTCGATCTCTCCATTTCCGCTGAAGATAGTTCGAGTATCGCCATTGTCTGTGCCTTCGTCGACCGAGGTGGTCAGGCGATTCCATCGGTCGAGCTCAGATGGAGCGTGGTCTCCGTTAACTGCGTTACCAGAGAGTGAAAATGTCACTACGCCAGTGCCTTCCTCTGGCGCGGTCCAAGTGATGAGCCAAATGCGGTCGGCAGTTGACCCACCTGATCCGGCGTGTGTTAGACTGGTCGGGTCGTCCTCCCAATTCTGAACTTGGTTCTCGTAACCTTCGCCACCGGCGAGGCTTCCTGCGCTCACGCGCATGGCGAATCCGCCGGTGGTCGAGGAAGTGTCTATTTCAGGGCCGCCGATGAGTTGAATCTTCATGGCGTAGGTGGTGCCTGCTGTGTAATGGTAAGGCAATTGGTCGAGGATGACCGTTACCGAATTGTCGGGGAGTTCGGTGTGGCAGGTGCAGCCAGCAAGAGCGACATCTCCCTTGTCATCCTCGTCGCCACCGATGCCGGTGGAGTAGGCTTGACTCGAACCCGCTAGAAGTAATGCGAAACAGGCCAGTACTAGCAGCCTGTGCGAGGTCGAGTGATGCGTCTTCATCTTTTGACCTCTTACGACGAAGCATTCCACCCGACATCGGGATATCAAGGTTTCAGTTTGACCCCTACGGGGTCCCCGTCTCAAGCGCCTTTGAGGCCGAGCGTTCGGAACCTGCGAAACCTCATACGAATCAGCGCTCTCGATGGTGTAATGGCAGGTCCGGTGTGGAAGAATATCTACCGCTTGAGCGATGAGCAAATCGCCAGCCTCGATGAAGCCGAGGATAAGATGGAGATGATGGACATCAATGGGGCGGAGAAGATTCTCCTCGAGATGTTGGAAGCCGATTCGCGCTGTGTTCCTGTTCTGAACAACCTCGCTCACATGAACGGGCGATACCTCTCTGATTTTGAGAAGGCTGTCGAGTATTACGATAAGGTTCTGGAGATTGAACCGGACAATGCTTGGGCTCGCGATGAGCGCCGTAGATACCAGCGATATCTGACCTACGATTGAGGGGGGGTTCCTTCTTCTCTTCGTGCTCATTTGATGAGTCTTCAATCGCTTCTTTGAGCCTGGGACTCAACCCTCAGTTTCAAGGCGCGCCCGCGATGAGCCTTCGCTCGTGCACGAGGGCGCGATACTGATTGCGGGAGTTGGAGGGCTCGGCTGCATCTGGGCCGACGCCGCACATCGCGAGTGCGATGGGCTCGCCGACCTTCTCCTTATCGATGCAGATGAATCTTCATTTCGTGGTTCTGGGCAAGCTCATTGTCTGCACCTCGACGCGGTTGGAGATGGTAGCGGTGCCGCCGCTTTACCGACACTTGCCGCCCACCGATTGAGTGAGGGTTTGCATTCGCTCGACCCGCTCTTGGAAAAGGCCGAATTAGTCTTCATCATGGCAGGCTTGGGCGGGGGCACCGGCTCTGGCGCGGCTAACGAATTAGCACGCCTAGCACGCGCCCGTAACTGCCTCGTCCTCAGCATCGCTGGTCTACCATTTGCCGAACAACCGCTGCGCTGTGCGATCGCCAATGCGGCGCTACCAGCATTAGAGGAGCAATCTCATGTCTGCATACGCGTAAGCATGGAAAGATTGGCTTGGTACGCCCGAGCCAGAGATGCTGATTGGCAGCAAGGCTCGGGCTGGATTCAAGACTTGGTCGAGGGTCTGGTAACGACCCTCGCGAAGGTAGGTAAATTGAATCTTGATCTGATGGATTTACGAACTGTTGTGGAGCATTCCGGTGAAGCCACTTTGATCGTAGGGACAGGGACTGTTGTGGATCCATCCGGAGTGGTTGAGGTGGCTCGACGCTCACCACTTGCAGAAATCGATGTCTCTGGAGCGAGGGGTTGTCTAATTCAAGTCGAGGGCGGACCCGATATGACCTTGGCCCATCTCAATTTATTGAGCGAATCTCTAGTCAGCAGCCTTCATCCCGACTGCCAAGTAATTCTAGGCGCGCGAGCGAGCGATGAAATGGTCGGTAGATTGAGGCTCGTTGCCGTTGTCAGCGGGCTTTGATGTAGAAAATTGGTCACCGTGCAGATTGTTCCGAAGTCAGGCCAACGAGCGAGAATTCGTTATACTGGCACCTTGTCGCGCGACCATGCCGAAGCAGCGCAAGGCCGCTCGCGGTAAGCATCGATGGATAGGCATCGAGATCGAACTTGCTTCACTTGGGCGAAAAGAAGTTCAAAATGAGTTGAGCAAGATTCTTCCAACTATCGAATTCCGTTTATTCGATTGTAAATCATCTTCGGAATCGACCCTTGCAATTATCAAAGTAGGGCTTGCAGATTACCAGTTCGCGCGAGATTCAATAGAATCTGCATCCGGAATTGAATCTCGAACATCATCGGGGAAAATCCGACTCGTGCGCGAGAGGCTCAATCTCCCCCGTCCAGTCAGAAAGAGATGACTACGCTTCCGACCTCATCGAGGTCGAGCAGATGCTCACTCTCGATCAAGCGCAACGTTCCGGTCTCTTGCAATCCAACGATTTGCACAGGATTATCTCCTCGCGCGCAGACAATTCCTCGCGAGATAGATTGGGCCATCACCCGCCATGAATCTCGGCACAAATCGGACGATTTCGACTGAGGGATTGGTGGTGATGGATCGAAGAGAGAGGCCATCGAGGAATCTATCTGAGCAAAGACCTCGCTGGCCTCTACTTCACCAATAGTTTCTGACCAGCCTGCGGTTGCTTCAGATTCCAATTCCCCAGGGTTACGATTTAGTCCAACGCCAATTCTTACTCTTCCATCTAACGAACTAGATTCGACCAGAATTCCGCCAGCCTTTCGCCGCTCGATAAGCAAGTCATTTGGCCACTTCATTTGCATTCCGAGAATGTCGGCAATTCTGGCTCCCACCGCGGTCTGCAGCAAGCCGGGCGGATGACGTTCGAGAACGCTCGCATCAAGGCTCCAGGTCGCGGTCATATCTTCTGCGTTAGAGGCCCATGTTGAATCGCGGCGACCTCGGCCTGCGGATTGGAATCCCGCACGAACTCTCAACCAACCTTCGCCAGAGAGATTTCGTGCGGCATCCATCGTCGATTCACACTCTTCGATGAATAGCGCAGGCCGCCCGGAATCTGGTCTCCAAAAGGCAACGGCTTCGAGGGTATCGTCTCCAATTCTCTCTTTCGCCAGCGACCGAGAAGCCCAGCCAGCTTCAATCCAATCTCGGGGCCGACTAGGGCTGGTAGGGTCGATGCGGAAAAGCAGAACGAATAACCTCGAGTCGAATTGTCGCGCGTCAATCGAGTTCAGCAAACTTAGCGACCAATTCGAGCCTATCTCGTCGCCAAGGGCTGCCTCCTCCATCGGACCCAGCGGAGATTCATCGCCAAGAGCAGGTTCGAGGTATGGTAAGTTCCAGATGACGAGTTCAGCCTCTCGTGGAATTGCCCACCTCTCTTCGCCTACACCACCCTCCTCCACTGTGATCCGTTCACTCACACCCTGCTGCTCCGCATTGCCACGGGCTGCTGCGACAGCGAGGGGATTGACGTCAAAGGCTGAGACATCCCAGCCTCGTTTCGCCATCGCGATTGCGATGGCTCCCGAGCCGGTTCCAATCTCAACTAAGTGGCCCGGTTCGCAAGTCAATTTGCCAAGTGCGGCCAACATCAATTTCGTATCTCGGCGTGGGGGGTAAACCGTTGGTGGAACGATTAACTCAACCGATTTGTCGGCAGCGATTTCGAATTGGACCAATCGACTATTGGAGGTGGCTGAGAACTCAACCTCTCTTTCGATTTCGTCAAATCCCATTCAATTCCCTCAGATTTCGCAAACCTTTATTCATGCATGCCTAGACTTGGGATTAGTTCTCCCGCCCCCCGAGGAGGGCAACCGGTCCAGCCGTGCCTATGCTACGCATAGACCGTCACTTTCTTAAACACCCCCTCGGTCGGCGGATAGCCCAGCATCAGCCATGGGCCTGTAGCTTAGTCAGGTAGAGCGCCGGGCTTTTAATCCGGTGGCCGGGGGTTCGAATCCCTCCAGGCCCGCCTGACTAAGCCGCAGGCTTGCGGTTTTTCTGGGTCCGGGGGCGGCGCAAAATGGCAGTGAAGAGTTCAACCAAGAAGCGTCTCGTCGAGTTGGGTATTGCAACGGAGCATGCTCACAAGCTCGCCGACGACGCAAATATGGATGCAATCAAGAGAATGACAGTCGAAGAGGTCGCAGAGAAGACCGGCCTCTCAAGCAGTGATGCAACACTCGAGAGTATCATGTCAATCATCAGGGAACACAACACTTCCCGTCGCCGAAGCCGCTCAGGCCGAATCACGATTTCACGAAAGGCCCTTGAGCTCGATGACATTCCTCAAGGCGATGACCGATTCAACGTCCTCAACCACATCTTGGTCCCTCACCATGAGTTGGTCGATGTTGATTCCGAAGCATCATCTCTTGCCCCATGGGGCCTCGAAGTCCCAGACGATGAAGGCGGCACTCGTATCGCCAAGGAATTACTACCCAAGATTCTCATCACCGACCCTGCGGTCCAAGCGATCAAGGAGCAGGTCGAGGCAGAAGCCGACGACCTTCCTGCTGGATGGTTGACCAATAGGGTCGTTCGAGTCGTACGATACAGCAGAGCTGCTGGGTCGAGCACCGCTTACCGATTGATAGTGGAGAGCGCTTGAGGAGTTGGTATCATGAAGGAAATCGTAGAGAGTTACTTTCAACAAAGAAGCCTGGTAAATCACCAACTTGCATCGTATAACGATTGTATCCCATCCACCGATGGGAACCTCAGCCGGATGGAGAAGATCGTCCGCAACATCCGCATCGGAACCGACGAGCCCGTCGAAGACGATGATGGTGGAATCATCAAACTCGACGTTCTCGACAAAGAAATCATCATTCGAATGAAGAATATTCACCTCGGCCGCCCAACCATCAAGGAGGCCAATGGAGCAGAACACCCAGCGACTCCACTCGAGTGTCGCCTTCGAAAGCTCACTTATTTCTCACCAGTCCACTTGGACTTCAAGATTATCCGCGACGACAAGCCAACTCCGGATATCGAGGAGCGCGTCCACATCGGAAACCTTCCGATTATGGTCCGCTCAGGCCAGTGCAATCTGCACGCCAATCACATTTCTCACCTCTGCGGCGACGCTGACCGCAAACTAACACCTCAGTCCTCAGCGGAAGACGCTGACCGATTGACAGAGTTGCTTCGCCGCGCCGGTGAAGACCCTCTCGACCCTGGTGGCTACTTCATCATCAACGGAACTGAGCGAGTTCTCATCTCGATGGAAGACCTCGCTCCAAACCGAGTTACTGTTGAGAAGAACAAGAAGTACGCTCACGAGACAGAAGTCGCCAAGATTTTCTCGCAGAAGGACGGTGTGCGCAAGCCACTGAACATCGAGAAGCGCCGTGATGGAATGCTCATGGTCAAGATTCCAAGCGCTGGAACAACTCCGATTCCAGTCGTTCTTCTAATGCGCTCTCTTGGTATGGAGAACGACAAGGAGATTTTCACTGCAATCGCTGGACCTGCAGAGGCGATGAAGTACACTGTTGCTAACCTAAACGATGTCAAGGACAACGAGGAATACAATGTCGAAACCTCTGAAGAAGCACTTCAGTGGCTTGAGAAGAAGTTCGCTGCGGGCCAGCAGAAAGAGTACCGTGAGGCCCGCATCCAAAATCTCCTCGACAAGGAACTTCTCCCTCACCTTGGCTCAGCTCCGGAGCACCGTGAGAAGAAGGCAATCTTCCTCGGAAGAATCGTCCGCCAAGTTCTCGAGATGGCAATCACTGACCGTGACCCTAACGACAAGGACCACTACGCAAACAAGCGTGTCCGTCTAGCCGGAGATCTAGTCGAGGACCTCTTCCGAGTCAGTCTACAACAACTCGCTCGTGACCTAAAGTACCAACTCGAGCGACACCACAACCGCAAGCGCGAACTACGCATCACCGCTTGCCTTCGCCCTGACGTTCTAACTCAGAAAATCATGCACGCGCTTGCAACAGGAAACTGGGTCGGCGGACGCAGTGGAGTCAGCCAACTGCTCGACCGAACCACCTACCTCGCAGCCCTCTCTCACATGCGACGCGTGACCAGTCCACTAGTCCGCAGTCAACCTCACTTCGAGGCTCGTGACCTTCACCCAACTCAGTGGGGTCGACTGTGCCCGAACGAGACTCCTGAAGGTCAGAATTGTGGACTAGTGAAGAACGCCGCTCAGATGATCGACGTATCAGAAGAAGTCCACGAAGGAGACGTCAAGGAATTGCTACGCGAGGCTGGCGTCGACTCATCCCCATCGGGATGGGCAGAAGGCTCTCGCGTCCACGTTAACGGAGATATCTTCGGACTTCACAAGAATGCGGCTAAGTTGGTAAGTCAATTCAAGCGCCGCCGCCGCCAAGGCAGAATCCGACCTGAGGTCAGCATTCGCCACGATTCGGCAAACCGTGATATCTTCATCAACACCGACCGCGGACGAATCCTACGACCACTCCTCGTCCTCGAAGATGGCGACTTGAAGCTCTCCGCACAGCACCTCGAATCGGTGCGCTCTGGAGAGTGGACATTCAACGACCTTGTCTCACAAGGAGTCGTTGAATGGGTCGACGCTGAGGAAGAAGAGGATCTCCTAATCGCTCCTCGTCCATTCGACCTACCGCCATATTCGCCTAAGCACAACCGACCGATCAATCCTGCAAAGGTTGACTGGGTCAACTTGGGTGAAGAGCAGATTACTGAGGCTCATCTCAAGGTCGAAGTCAATTTGCCAAACGGCGAGGCCGTGATTGAGGAGTTCAAGGTCCCATTGAAGTATCACCAAGAGGACCTTGACAGTCTAAAGCGCAAGCAGAAGAGGCAGAACACAATTCTCGTATACACGCACGTGGAAATCGACCCTCAGTTGATTCTGGGAGTTTGTGCTTCCTTGGTTCCATACCCTGAGCACAACTCAACTCCGAGAGTTACTGGTGGAACAGCGATGGTCAAGCAGAGTCTCGGCCTACCTTCCGCCAATTACCGACTGCGCCCGGACACACGCATGCACGTGATGCATTACCCTCAGCAGTCGATCGTCGGCACTCGCTCGATGAAGACGACGAACTTCGCACAGCGCCCTGGTGGCCAGAATTTCGTAGTAGCTATCCTCAGCCACCACGGGTACAATATGCAGGACGCGGTCATCATGAACCGCGCAGCAGTCGAGCGCTCGCTCGCCCGCTCCTCCTTCATCCGTACTTACAACGCAGAGAACAAGCGCTTCCCTGGTGGACAGGAGGAGCGCATCGAAATCCCAGGCACAGGCCTTGACGAAATCAAGGGCCTGAAGTCATGGGAGAGTTATACTCACCTCGAGCGCGATGGTCTGCCAACACCTGAGACCTACCTCTCAAGCGTCGGTGGAGACACCAGCGTACTAGTCGGCAAGACCAGCCCACCGCGCTTCCTCGAGGAATCACACGGCCACTTCTTGCAAGCTCAGGAGCGCCGTGAGTCTTCGATGATGGTTCGAAATGGAGAGGCCGGCTGGGTCGACAATGTCTACGTCACCGAGTCCCTCGATTCCGGTCTACTCTGCCGCATCACTCTGCGCACAGAGAAGATTCCAGAACTCGGCGACAAGTTCGCCAGCCGCCACGGTCAGAAGGGAGTCATCGGTCGCCTCGTCGACGAGAAGGACATGCCTTTCACCGTCGACGGTGTAGTACCTGACCTAATCATCAACCCACACGCGATTCCATCGCGAATGACCGTCGCCCACGTTCTCGAAATGATTGGCGGCAAGGTCGGAGCGATGGAAGGACGCAAGATTGACGGAACCGCTTTCAGCGGAGAGAAGGAAGATTCGCTTCGCTCTGGTCTACTACGCAACGGCTTCGCCCACACCGGTCGCGAGGGAATGATTAGCGGTGAGACCGGTGAAGCATTCCAAGCTGAAATCTTCACTGGAGTCATCTTCTACCAGCGATTGCACCACCTGGTGAGCAGCAAGTTGCACGCCCGCAGCCGCGGTCGCGTGCAAATTCTGACCCGCCAACCAACGGAGGGTCGTGCGCGACAGGGTGGTCTGCGATTCGGTGAGATGGAGCGTGATTGTTTGATCGCGCACGGAGCCTCGATGGTCATCAAGGACCGTCTCTTGGACGAGTCTGACGGCTGGCCGCTCATGGTCTGTAACAACAGTGGTTGCGGCCACATCGCTTACTATGATTGGAAGAGGCGCACTCCGGTGTGCCCAGTTTGTGGTGACCGAGCAGATGTGCATTCGGTGCAAACTTCCTACGCTTTCAAATTGCTTCTGGACGAAATGAAGAGTCTTGGAGTTGCCATGAGACTTGAGCTGGAGGACCAAAGATGAGCGCCCGCGGAGTAGCCAAGATCCCAAAGCGGATCGATTCGATCAAATTCAGCCTAATGGATCCAAACGAGATCCGCAAGATGTCCGCTGTCGAAGTCAAGACTGCTGACACCTACAAGGACGATGGTCACGCCTACAAGCAGGGTCTGATGGACCCGAAGATGGGAGTTATCGACCCCGGAATTCGCTGTGAAACCTGCGGAAACAAGCACGATGAGTGCCCGAGTCACTTCGGTCACATCGCCCTTGAATTGCCTGTGATGCACATTGGATTCACTGCGCTAATCAAGACCTCACTGAAGTCTACCTGCAACGAGTGCAGCCAGATTCTCCTACACAGTGCCTCCGACACCCACCCTCTGGACCCAGAGAAGTCCGAGCAGGATTACTACCGCGACCGAGTTCACGATGTTATGCGCAAGCACGGCGTCGGCTCGACGGAATTCAAGAAGATCATCAAGGAAATCGAGAAGGAATGTTCGAGCGCAAAGCGTGCAATCTGCATGCACTGCGGTTCAGAGCAAGGCAAGATCATGCTCGACAAGCCAACCACCTTCAAGGAAAAGAAGGCTGACAAGGGTGAGCACAAGCTCAACGCTCGTGATATCCGCGAATGGTTGGAGAAGATTCCAGACCAGCACCTAATTTTCCTCGGAATGGATTCGGCTTCAAGCCGCCCAGAATGGTCGATCATGAAGGTTCTACCAGTTCCGCCGATCACCGTTCGCCCTTCGATTACCCTCGATAGTGGCGACCGATCCGAAGACGATTTGACCCACAAGTTGGTCGATGTACTTCGAATCAACCAGCGTCTTCGCGAGAACCGCGACGCAGGTGCTCCGCAACTTATCGTCGAAGACTTGTGGGAACTATTGCAGTACCACGTCACGACTTACTTCGACAATCAGACGAGCGGAATCCCACCTGCTCGACACCGCTCTGGTCGCCCGTTGAAGACGCTCTCACAGCGTCTCAAGGGTAAGGAGGGTCGCTTCCGCAGCAACCTTTCCGGAAAGCGCGTTAACTTCTGCGCTCGAACCGTGATTAGTCCCGACCCGAACCTCGGAATCAACGAGGTCGGAGTACCTGTACAAACTGCAAAGGAACTCACGGTTCCAATCCGCGCTACTAGCAGGAACCGTGAACAACTTCGCCGCATGATTCTACGCGGACCAGACGTCCACCCTGGTGTTAACTACATCATCCGTGGAGACAACTTCCGCGTTCGTATCACCGACCGCACGAAGTACATCTGGGCCGGTTTCCGCTGCCTCAATGCTGAGTGTCACGCGGGCAGCGATGACGAACCATACGCTGGCTACCGCCCTGACCTAAACACGGTGCTTCCAGCACCTAACTTCCTACCCGGCCTTGAACTGAAGAAGCAGATGCGCCGAACAGCAATGGGTGAGTTGGAAGACGTTTGGTCGGTCGACCTCGACACTACTCTCGCTAACCTACGTGGAGAGGATGAGAACGGTCGACCTCTAGCGGAGGATGACCCACGAGCTGTCATCCACAACCGATGGGTTTGGGAGCAGAACAACCCTGACGAGTACCTGCCAGAACACCTTGAGGTGAACTGCCCTCACTGTGGTAGTCCGTCCATTGAGGATGAGTACGGCGAGACCTACCGAACTGAGGTTGAGGACCGCCTTTCGACATACGATCGAGACGGAAACCCTCGCCCAGGTGTAATCGTCGAGCGTCACCTAATCGATGGTGATGTTGCTATCTTCAACCGACAACCTTCGCTTCACCGCATGTCGATGTTGGTTCACGAAGTCCGCGTTATGCCCGGCAAGACATTCCGCTTCAATCTAGCAGATTGTACTCCTTACAACGCTGACTTCGACGGAGACGAGATGAACCTTCACGTCATTCAATCCGAAGAAGCACGCGCTGAAGCCAAGATTCTGATGCGCGTGCAAGAGCACATCATCACACCGCGATACGGAGGATCTGTCATCGGCGGAATCCACGACCACATCTCAGGAGCCTACCTTTTGACTCACGGCGAGCGTGTTCTACCAACGGCCCTAGCAATGGAAATTCTGGGTTCAGTCGGATGGGATGGAGAACTACCTGACGAGGTCACAAGCAAGGACGGAGTCGTTGGATTCCGCGGCAGCGACCTTCTCAGCCTAATCGTCCCAGCCGGCTTCAAGTTGCAATACACTAGCCGAAGCGGCGACGAAGTCAAGGTCACATCGGGTGGCGCAGTTAGCGGCACCATTGACAAGAGAGGAATCGGAGCTGAGGACGGCCGTCTACTAGACGCAGTTGTCCAGACTCACGGCACAGACCAAGGTGCAGAATTCCTGAACCGCATGACGAAGATGACCATCGCTATCTGCACCTCGAGCGGATTCACAACAGGAATCGATGACGAGGACTTGCCTCTCGCTGCTAAGGCAGAGATTGTTGAGATCAACGCTCGAGCCAGCCAAGAGGTAGATGCAGAACTAGCAAAGTTCGGTAATGACGGACGACGCTACGAAACTCGTCCGGGACGAACCCCACAAGAAACCCTCGAGGAGAACATCCTGCAGATTCTAGACTCGGCCAAGGCCGAGTCCGGAAATGTGGCTAAGTCATACCTCGGAGACGATAACTCGGCCGTTATCATGGCGACCTCTGGTGCCCGTGGTTCGATGGATAACCTCGCGATGATGGCAGGTTCAATCGGTCAACCAAAGGTTCGTGGAAAGCGCCTCGAACGCGGTTACCAAGACCGCGTTCTTTCTCACTTCCCTCGCGGAGTAAAGGGTGCTGAGGAGAAGGGATTCGTCGCTTCCTCCTTCAAGAAGGGACTAGAACCGACCGAGTTCTTCATGCTCTCAGTCTCCGGACGTGAGTCGCTGGTCGATACAGCGGTTCGTACTTCGAAGTCGGGATACATGCAGCGCCGTCTGATCAACGCAATGGACGACCTAAAGGTCTCAGACGACGGCAATGGCTCGGTCCGCAATACCGCAGACCGCATCATCCAATTCGAGTATGGTGAGGACGGAATCGACCCAGCGCGAAGCCGCAAGGGTCTACCATTCGACATCACCAAGGTTCTCGATGACGCTCTAGGGGGTGATGAGTGATGGTAGTCAAGAGTGCAACCAAGAAGAAGCTCATGGATTTGGGCATCGCTGAGGAATTCGCTCACCGACTTGCCGATGACCGAAAGTGGGATGACGTCAAGATTCTCGCAGCGGGCGAGATCGCTCAAATCTGTGCGACAGATTCGGGAATGGCTCAGAACATCACCGAAGTCATCCAAGGATCGACGAAGGCTGCTCAGAAGGAGAAGAAAGCCGAGAAGACAATGATTCGACGCCAGCGCTCAACCGCTTCACGCCGCCGAACCAAGAGCATCTTGCCTCTACAGGCATACGATGCTGAGGACAAGATGGTGCAAATCCACCGCGACCTCGACATCCACAATCCGATGTTCATCAGTCTCTCGGATGCAGCTGTATCAGAGAACGTCAGAATTTCACCGAAGACAATCAACGACCTCGTCGAAGGATTGCTCTCCCGTGGAAAGAAGAAGCTAACCGCAGCCGAGGCCCGAAAAGTCGTCAGCTGCGCCGCTGCTGACATGACTTACTCACGCGTCGACCCACACGAAGCAGTTGGAATCACCACCGCTCAATCGATCGGAGAACCTGGAACTCAGATGACCATGCGTACTTTCCACTATGCTGGTGTGGCAACGGTCAACGTTACTCAGGGTCTACCTCGTGTAATCGAGATTGTAGACGCGCGAAAGGTCCCAAAGACTCCGACGATGAAGGTCTACCTCGAAGAGACCGATGCAAAGGGCAAGCCTCTGCGCACCGAGGAGAAGAAGGTTCAGGAGATCGCTGCTTCACTCGAAACAACGACAACTCGCGATATCGCTTCAATCGACGTCGATGTTGCTCAGCGTCACCTCAATCTTGAGTTGAACCGAGCAAATCTACGCCTCAAGAAGATGACAGGCGCTGAGGTCCGCGACAAGCTTTCGCGCGCTCTCCGCCTTTACATCCAAGCGGATGACGAGGACCGTCCCAAGGTGCTCAAGGTCATTCCAGGCGTTACCAAGGAAGATGACCTTGCTGAACTCGCAAACGACCCTCCAACCTACACTGCGCTCCTACAACTTGAGGACAAGGTGAAGAAATTGCGCTTGAAGGGTCTTCCAGACATCGTCCGTGCGAATGTGCAAGGGCCAAACCGAGACACTGGCGAGTATTACATCGCAACTATCGGTTCCAACCTAGCTAAGGTCAGCGAGTTCGCTGGAGTCGACCGCGGTCGAACTTACACCAATAACATCAACGAAATCTACGGATATCTTGGTGTCGAGGCCGCTCGTCAAGCAATCATCAATGAGATGAAGGATACCTTGGAAGGAGCCGGTCTCGATGTCGATGTCCGCCACTTGCTAACCGTTGCTGATGTAATGACAAGCGAGGGCGAAGTCCGAGCTATCGGACGACACGGTGTCAGCGGAACCAAGCACAGTATCCTAGCGCGGTCTGCTTTCGAAGTCACAGTCAATCACCTGCTACGCGCGGGTGTAATCGGCGAGCGCGACGAGCTACGTGGTGTTACTGAGAACATCATCGTCGGTCAACCAGTCGCGCTCGGAACTGGAAGTGTGGAATTATTCTACATCCCAGAAGAGGCAGAGGCCTGAAGGAGGAATTCAAATGGATTTGGCAAGACAATTGAAGCAAGGAATCACAACCGGCACCGTCCTTTTTGGACAGCGTCAGACAATAAGTGCGTGCAATAAGGGAGATGCTCGACTCGTTCTCGTCGCAGCAAATTGCCCAACTGACTACGTCACTAACCTCACCGCAAGCCACCCCGATGTTCCAGTCCACCGAGTAACAATGGTCAACCGCCAACTCGGCGCTGCCTGTGCAAAGCCATTCCCGGTTAGCGCTCTGTGCGTCGTCGACCCTGGTCAGTCAGACTTGTTGACTCTGAACTCGAACCTCTGAGTTGTTCGAAAATTCGGATTACCTCGCCCTTCGAGGGCGAATATCCACTCAACAGGGGTGCCCTTGAAGGGGCGAGCGACCACCACGAGTCATGGATGACCTCGTCGGGGATCTGTTGAATCTCCGTGGTGTTCGACTTATCGAAGCCAGCGGCATCGTTCAGTCGATCGGTTTCCGATGCCTGGGCGTGGCCGAACGCATCCCAGAATTTGAAGATGAAAGTGGAGGCTCAGTCCATGTTTGGCACATTAGTTCTGGATTATTGCCGATTAGTGTGGCCGAGGCTGAGCGATGGTTGGTAGATGCTCCCACGGGCGCTCACTGGATTCTGAGTGAGCGGGAGTTCGAACCAGCGGCCAGCGAATTGCTCGCCTCGCGTCTGAGGCTTGAATTGTGGAATCCTGACACGCTTAGCCGCTGGATTGGAGAAGCGGTTCTTCGAGGAGACTTGCAAGCGGGAATTCCTCGCCAAACCCAACCTGAATCCGATCAAATTGATGATTCAATTGCGGGTCAAGACCACTCTCAACCAGTATCGAGAGTGGTCTTGCAACCACTCGTCGATTTGGACGAGTGGTTGATTCAGCGAGGCCTCGAATTCGTCGAAGCCTCGCCGGTATTACTCGAGGCGAATATATGGCGTATCGAGGGGTCTTTGGTTAGCCCAGAAGGAGTTAGGGAGAACGGAACGTGGAATGTTTTGGAGGATCCTTGGGCAGGCAGATTGGAGATGTATGAGGAATCAAATATGCTCGCAACCACTCCTTCACTGAGATTAATTTGGGTCGAATCCTCTTCTTGGCTGCCCGAAAACGACTTGCGAACCATGCTCGTCGGAATTCTCGAAACTCGACGACAAAAACAACAGGAAGCCAAGGAAGGTAGCACTGTCAGAAGTACGATGCTAGAGCGATGGATCTTTGACTCGGATGATGCAGTCCTTGAGAAAATGCCGACAGCGATTCCAGCTTGGATAATCGACCACGACAGAGGTCGAGAAATTCTTCATTCGAGAAATGGTCGAACTTACGAAATCAATTCCGCTGAAGGGCCATGATTTCGTCGGTTGAAAGCGTGTCACCAGACATCAATCGAGTCATCAAGTCAGCGACTTCAACCTGCTCATCATCATCGCCTCCACCCTTCTCGCGTGCATCCAATGCCTTCAACAGGTCTTGCATCGAGTGAATGCAGCGTAGCGAGACGATGTAGCGTCCGTGAAGCGAATCGGCTTCGCGCTTTGCGCGGGTTACGCCAGATTGGGCTGAATTTGCTTTCTCGCGAAGTCGATCGACTTCTTCAGAGAGTTCAGCCATCAAATCGTGGGCTTCTTGGGCGCTGGAGACCGCTTTCTTGACATTCTTGTGAGCTTCTTCCTGCTGCTTTTCAGCATCTCTCAATTGCATCTTGAGGTCGCGAATGCCACCATCTGATTTGCGCTCTTTTGCCTCTCGAAGTTCCTGTGAGAGCCGCTTCATTTTCATCATATGCTCTCGTTCCTTCTTGGGTGAAACTCCACCATGTTGGTATAGGCGATCGAGTTTGTCCATCTCGGTTTTAATTCGTGCCGGAGAGCGACTCCTGTCATTTCTCTCACGCTGGATTTCTTCCTCGCCCTGCTGAGCAAGTTTCTCACGGAAATTCGTGCGGATGACTTTGAGTTCCTCGGTCTTTTCCGCACGGTGGTCCTTCAAATCGCGAACCGTTTGATTTGCTTCGTCACGCAGAGACTTCTGATTTTGGACCTCGGTGATGAGTTCCTTGACTTGACGATTGAGTTCATTTCTCTCGTCTAGGAGAGTACGAACCTTGGCATTCCATTGATCGCGCTCCTCGCGATTGAAGGAAATCTGCTCCTGGATATCGTCGCAACGAGGCTGAAGAAGTCCGCGAATTTCGGCACCCTCCATTTCCATGTAATCGCCTCCTGCGGCCTCTCGTCCTGAGTTTTCCATATAAGCGCATAGGAGAATCAAAGATGCAGATATTCTCCACTCATTCTCTCCGTGTGGCCGAGTTGCCGCGCCTTGGTCCACCGCGGGTCACACCAAGTCTTCGCTTTCCCTTCTTACCACCGCGACCTCGCTTGGGTGATGCTGCTTGCTCGGCACTCTCTTTCTTACTCTCTGAGGTCAGATTTGAGAGGCCTCCAGAGTCGAGCAGTGCGGTCAATTCGTTGGCGTTCAGAGAACCGCCGCTGCTCGCCCTATCCTTGACATCTGCGATGCGGATTCTTGAACCGCGTCCTCCGGTTATTTTCAGGTATGAGCGCAATCGACCGGCTTCTCTTCGTGCGTCTTTTCGCTGGGATTTGATCGCATCGAGCCGCTTGTCGATTGCGCTAATCGCTTTGCTGATTTTGCGAATCTCGCTTCGGGTAACCTTGTCAGTGCTGAGTTCGCTTCCTTCGGTTGCGGACTCAGCGCTGGTCTCTTGTGATTTACGAGTGGCATCGAGTTCACTGGTAATCTTTCGCAATTTATCGACTTCTTTGACGTAAACCGCGTGCGCATCCTCTGCTTCTCGCTTGCGCACGACAGCGGCTTGCAACTCGAAGAATCGCCGAAATGAGTCGAGTTCCCTGTTGAGGGTTGGAACCGCTGTCAAATCGTTGTCAATAGTTGTCAATTTGGTGTAGGTGTCCGCCAGCCATTCCTCGAGTACTGCGGCTGGCGGTGGAATCGAGCGATTTACTCGGTCGCGAATTTCGCGATTTTTATCAGCATCTTTCTTGACTTTGTGAAATTGGTTTAGCAAGGCTTTGCGCTCAGAACTCGCCTCTTCGATATCTCCGACTGCTGAGCGCAGAGATTTGACCAGATCGACTTGGGTTCTGCGCTCCTCGCGTAGAGATTTGAATTCGTCCTCAAAGGAGCGCAATTGCCGCTCAAGGTCAGCCGAAGCCTCCTCGATTTCGTTGTGAGGAAGTGCCTCCAAATCTTCGAAGAGCCCTTCGCTCATTCCTCCTCACCTCCTTCTGGTGGTGATGGAGTTGTCTTCTCGCCAGAGTCGCCAGAATCAGATTTCTTAGCCGACTTCTTGGAGCGCTTGTTGGATTGATTTGAGCCCTTGTCAGATTTCTTTCCCTTCACGGGAGTTTTTCGAGCGAAGGATGAATCGCCGCCCTCAGCGACTTTTTGCTTGGCTGCCATCAAATCTGGGAAGCCCATTCCCAAAGCGCCGTATCCATCGACGAGGCGGCGCTCCCAATGGTTGATTGCATCGTCAGATTGGGAAAGCAATTCTTTCGCTCGGTCTAATTGTCGGCGCACTTCGCGTAGTTCGCTTTGTAGCGCGACTTTCTTCTCGTGCAGAGGTTGAGCCTTCTCAACAGCCTTCAACATCTCAAGGTGAGACCTATCTGCAGTCTTGAACAGATGAGACATTTCGCGGCGAGAGTCGATGTAATCAGCCATCTCAGGATTAGAGTCACGGCGCTGTTTCAACCACTTCTCGTTCTGTTCGATTAATTTCTTGCGCCGATCGATCATTTTCTTCTCGGCCTTATGGTCGAGGGCAGAAGTCTGAATGCTCTCTTCAATCTCGTCGAGTTCCTCGAATAGTTTCTCTTTCTTCCAATCAGGGTCAAGATTCACCATCCCTCCAGACTCGACGAGTGTATCGCGATGTCCTCGAACCGTCGGCAGTAATTTTCGAGCCTCGCGTTGTGCTTCATCGCGCCCACCCTTTAGCGAGGCTACAATCTCGTTCGCCCGAGTGTGGTTTTCGACGACTTTTGCCACCTTAGGAGCGAGGCTCTGCTCCTCGGCTTCGAGGGTTCTAATGACCGTCGGCAATTGGTCCTTCAAGAGGCGCCGACGGTCCAACAAAGCCTTCGCCAGATGCTCCGGCGTGACCTGCATCAGAGCCTCAGCGTCCATGGGTGTCCGGCCCAAATTGGAATCTGCAATAAAGGTCACTACGTGACCTTGAACTAGGGTTTCCTTGATACGCTTCACAGCACCGAGGCGCAGCCGATGGTGGCTAGGCGAAGCCTTCACAACATCCTCATGATTTGCCTCGTGAGTATCATCGCCCTCGGATTCGCCACATCTGCCGAGGCCCAGGACCGCTTCACGATTGAAGCATCAAGCGATTGGGAGATAGTGTTCGTCGACGGCTCAACTGGCCAACCATCTGGGAATGCTTCAGCATTCGCCGGATACCAGATTCAACTCTCAATCGAAATCACAAATTCCGACACCAGCGCAGGTCATGACGAATGGTCATTCAAGACAATTTTTGGCGAGGAATCATCTCCTGATTTGACCGGATTCCTCGATGGTTCAGAGGAAGTCATCACAGTCAATATCTCCTTTGGACCACTACCCGAAGGAGAGCTCCACCTCGTCTTCTCAATCGATTCCAGCACTCAGAGTTCAACCCGAGTTCTGCCCGTTGAACCCAATCCGCTAAATCTCACCGCCGCCGGCTCGCCTGAAATCGCCTTAATCGGAGAGCCCGCCCACGTCGGCGACACACTGACCGCATCAATTCTCGTCCACAACCAAGGGACATCTCAGCAGACGGTGCAGCTGGAATTGACCCCCGAAAACTCGCCTTCAGTTCTCGGTGAACCAATCACGATCAACCCGGGTTCGAGCAGAGAGGTATCTGCCTCATTCATTCCAAGCACCGCCGGTCCAATGGACATCGATTGGCGTCTTCACTCGCCCAATGGAGGCGTAGCGCGCGAACTGAACGGTAGCGCTTCGGTAGAAATCTTGGACTCTCAAACGATGACTCTGGTGATCGACTCGACGAATTGGGACCTGACAAATGGGCTTGATGCGGACATTTCTCTCTACCTCAGCGATGGTCGTTCTCGCTTAGTCAATGTTGAAGTTTCAATTCTAGACCAGACAATTGAATCCCTCCTGCAATCATTCGAACTAATCATCGACCCCGGTCGTCGTCAACTCACGCTCTCGCTCGGACATCCCTCCGCCGACTCTCTCATCATTACCGTCGAGGCAGTCGATTGGACTGCCTCGCAGGATCTGGAGTTGCATCATACCCTCAGCCCTCCAGTCCTGGACCTTGATGTGGAATCTTCCGGTGTGGCAAACCCGCCACGAACAGGTGAGCAAGTGGTCATTCCCTATGTCCTGAGCAACGAGGGCAATACCCCAACTTTGTCCGGCGAAGTCCGAGTTGTCCGAACCTCCGACGGCATGGTTTTGGATTCGAAGAGCACTTCACAAGTCAACGCGGGCGGGTCGATTTCGGGCTCACTGACGATTGCTTCTTGGCCCGATTCAAAGGTTGTCGAAGTCGAAATTCAATGGGTTACGAGCGGCATCTCAGAGAACAAATTGCTCGAAATTGTCTCGTACTCTGATGCCGAGTCGGGCGCGGAATTACCATTCGATCTCAGCGCGGCGATTTATGGTGCGGTATCGGGATTGGTTCTCGTTCTGTTCATACTCGTACTCTACCGCACCGTATCAGAACGCGTCGCCGATACTGGCGAGTCGAGGTTCAATCGTTTGCGCGAGACCCGAGGCGAGCGCAAGAAAGCAGCAGCGGCTGAAAAAAGGCAGATTGCCTGTCCTCAGTGCGCGCAGGACCTCAGCATTCCCGCGACTCATTCTGGTGCGGTCAAATGTCCTGCTTGCACCTCGCGGTTTACCGTCGAGGCCACCGTGAACGAGGACGGTGTCGGGGTTGACCAATCTGCACAGCCAGCCCCTCCTCAGACCGAATCGTCCGGCGGCCCCTCGGTTCCGAGCGAATCTGAACCCGCTCCTCCGCCGGCTAGCGATGCGCCTTCTGTCGCCCTCTCAATGACCGACTTACTCTCTTGTCCCGCGTGCGACCAGACTCTCAAGGTGCCACTCGAGCGCAGGCCAGTCAAGGCTCGATGTCCTGCCTGTCGCTCGGAATTCATCGCGGAGGTCGGTCAGGAATGATCGAGCTCTCGGGGGTGGCTCGGTGATGAGCGAACTAAGCGAATTCGAAGAAATGTATCTCAAGCGAATGTTTGAGATTCACGCTGAGCAACCCGATGCCATCGTCAAAACCTCGATGTTAGCCGAATCCATGGGTGTAAGCGCGGCATCGACCACCGAGATGATTCAGAGATTAGCTGGGCGCGACCTTGTCACCTATATTCCATACAAAGGCTCGCGCTTAACTCCGGACGGATTTGCCCGAGCCTCTCGAATCAAGCGGCGGCAATTGCTCTTGGAGATGCTCCTCTCAGACATTATTGGATACGAGGGAGACGTTTACGCCGCCGCTTGCGAAATGGAACATTCAATCGATGACGACCTAGAGGCTGCTATCGATAGGCTGCTTGGTTATCCCGAGAGAACTCACTCTGGCGAACGGGTTCCACAGGTATCGCGGCGAGTGGATCCAGCGGTGACAGCATCTTTGTTGCCAATTTCCAATCTTCCCGAGGGCAGTTCGGGCATAATCGAATTCATCGCCCTCGACGGTCAAGATTCTCAAACTTTGGAGAGACAAGGATTAGTCATCGGTGAGCGAATTACTGTGGAAAATGGCGCGATAGTCGTTGGCGACAATTCGTTTTCAATATCCCAGACTCTCGCAAACCAAATTTTGGTTCGATTGGAGGTTTTACTCGATGTTGAATGAAGATTCAAATTCGCAGGACGCGCATCAATCGTCTTTCGATGAAGATCCATCGACTCTCGATGAGGCACTTTCCGCCCTAGCAGAGGAGGTGCTGAATGATGCTCCTCTCGACTCGACCCTCGATTCTTCCATTGAGAAAATAATTCGCTCGGGTGAATCGAACGCAGCCAAACCCGCCTCCAGAGCAAAACCGAGTGATCCAATAGACGGCCTTCGGATGCAGGAAAGGACGCTGCTGCGCATCGATCGATTGCTGATTAGCGGCGGGGCTCGCTTCGTGCTATTTTTGCCTTTGATCGTGATTGTGAACTTCGGATTGGCTCAGTCTTATCGCAACTCGACGCCGGAATGGTGGTTGCTGCATATGCAGGACGTCGCGCCTGTTGAGATGCATTTGGGGATTCATTTTCTGTCTCTTTTCATACTCGTTGCGGACATCGCCTTGCTTCTCCTCCTGTTCCGTCTGCTGACCGTTACACGCACTATTTTCAGGCATGAGGCTGAATCGTTGACGACGGCGGGACTGACGTTCAAGAGCTCGCATGGATATGCTGAGATGCGAGCGACGATTAATGGGTCCCGCCGACAATTGACGGCGACGCTGACGTTTCTCGTTCTCGCCGTCATCTTCCTTTCCGTCGCCTTGCGCTTGGCGCCGGATGGAGACCTGTCTCCTAGGTTGGTTGCGCTGTCGACGGGGACTTTACTTGCCGGGCATGGGACATTTCTGGTCTCTAACCAGGCCCGGTTCAATGCCAATGAACCGTGGGGGATGCTGAATGCCTTCTCCCCACCGATTCATCCGGCATTGTTGCGCCGACCGTTTTCTGATGTGATTAAGGCGCACATTGACCCTCTGCTGGCGGTGCGGATTTCTGAGTATTTGCGAACGGTCGAAGCAGAGGTGAAAGAAGGTCATTCTCGGACGCAGATGCAGGAGACACTCCTGCACTTGCTGCATCTGCGACGCAACTCGCTAATCGACGAGCAGCAATTCCGCACCGCTCTTTCGTCGATGATTGACTCTGACGCCATCGACCGATTATTCGACCATCCCGAATTAGGAGAGGAGACCTGGGATAGATTGCTTTCGCGGGCGATGACTGATTGCACCCCGTTTTTCCGCCTACACGATAGACTCAACATGCGCCATCAAACGGGGCGCAGTGGTACGGTCTGGTTCGATGTTGATATGGAAAATCTCGTCGTCGGACCGGCGAACCTATTCGCTTTCATTCTGAACCAGACCGAAGAAGCTCAGGACTTGATTCTGCGCGTTCAAACCCCAGATTTTCGACCAAACGAATGCGAGTATAAATTGCGTGTTGAACCACACCAAGCAATTGCATTCGATGGTCTCGAGCAGCCTTCATTGACTCAAACACTCCCTAATCTGCTCGCATCGACCCGAATCATTTGGCAGAGCCTATTGCCCGCTGGCACAGGCGAATCGACTGTGACAATTCGCCTCGAAGACCCGGATGGAAACCTGATTTCTGGACGAGTCCTAACCGTACAGATTCGCGCCGACCTATTCACGCGATTAAGAATGACAACCGGCGCAGCCTTCATCGTCGGAGCGATAATTGCCATTCTATCGCCGATTTTACCATTCGTCGGTTCCGTCTTAGGATTGTGAGAAATCAGCGGACGAAAACGGTGGCTGCCTAAATCGCTAAGGAATCAGCAAGCAAAATTGGTGAGTAATCAGCAGGTCCATTCAAGAATGATACCTTCGTCGCCCGGCCGTGTCCGAAGAGCTCACCAATCCAGACGACGACTTGAGGAGTCGTCTGCATGCGATGGAGACCAAGCTGCGACGCATGCGCGAGCAGCGAAACGGCCACAATGAGAATGCTCGTAGGGCTGCCGATTCGCGCAACGCGGTCCAGGACCAAGCCAAAGGCCTGCGCGAATCGATCGACGAGGCAAAAGAGCGCCAGAAGGAAATCCGCGACCGCGCTCGAGTCCACAAGGCTCGTCGAGACGAAATCCAATCTCATATCCGCGAACTCATCGCCAAAAAGCGCGGACGCAGGGATGACGAGCGAGGAGCAAAGTCAGTAGTCATCGAATTGTCCGAAACCGAGGAACAGATCGAGCGAATCGAGCGAAGACTCGAGACCGACGGAAGACTCAAACTCGAGGACGAAAACAAGCTTCTCAAAGAACTCAAAAAACTCATCGGAAAGCGCAACGAATTGCTTCCAGCAGTCAAAGAACACCAGATGATCACCATCGATTTGGGCGATATGGACGAATCCATTACTCGATTGAAAGCCGAGGCTGACAGCGAACATCAAGCCATGATTGACTGCCACAAAGAGGCCGACGAGGTTTGGGAAGAAATCAAACCGATGTTCGAGGAACGAGATTTCCTTCGTGCCGAGGGCGATAGACTTCACAACGCATTCATCGAAGCCCGCAAATCTGCTGATGAAGTCCACACGGAGATGAAGGGGCTTCTCGACCAAGTGAATGAGATTCGAGATTCTCTTAAGGCCGCTCGCGAGGAGCGCGAGCGAACTATCCGCGACCATAACGAATCTGTCCGAGAGGCTCTGAGGCCTGCTTCTGAGAATGAAGAATTGGCTGGCTCCCTCGAAGAGACTCTGCTCAAGAGCGGTTCATTGACGCTAGGCGGCACAGGTTCCGAAGAGAGTGCCGGCCAGAGTCGCAGGCAACAGAAGGGCAAGCGCCGCCGACTTGGAACAACCCGTGGCCGAGTTTGATTCGATTTATTCTACTTCGCGCGCGTAAGCGAGAGAATTCGTTCGCCAATTGCGCTCTACGAGGCTGAGTTCACCAACCGCGCTCTTCGAGGCGGACTTCGAGCGTCTCAATTTCGAGGCCAGGCATTGGTTCACCAATCATAGCGCTGGCCTCGGCAACGACCGCTGGGTCTTGGAAATGATGTGTTGCGAGAACGATTGCCTCAGCGGTCTGAACGGGGTCTGAACTCTTGAAGATTCCAGACCCGACGAAAATTCCGTCCATGCCGTGCTTCATCATCAAGGCGGCATCGGCCGGAGTCGAGATTCCCCCGGCAGAGAATGTTACGACGGGTAGTCGCCCGAGGCGAGCTACATCGTCGAGGACGGCAGCGACTTCAGCGCGTAGGTCGTCCAAGCTGCCGAATGGGGTCGAGTCAGGAGATATCTCGAAGGATGAAACCTTCTCGATTCGATGGAATCCATCCATGATCACGTCGACCATCTTCTCACGCCCGTCCGGTCCACTACTTTGTGCGTGAGCGATCTCATTCGCCACCAAGCGGGCGTGTTGCACGGCACTGACCACATTTCCAGTTCCAGCCTCACCCTTCGTGCGCATCATTGCAGCACCTTCAGCGACGCGACGAACCGCTTCACCTAGGCTGACGCAGCCACAAACAAATGGAACTGTGAAGTCATTCTTCGCTATGTGAAAAAATGGGTCGGCAGGAGTCAATACCTCAGATTCATCGATCATATCAACGCCAAGAGATTCCAAAACTCGAGCTTCCTCATTATGGCCGATTCTGGCCTTGGCCATTACAGGAATCGAAGTCGTCTCAATAATTTCCTTGATCAAATCGGGGTGGCTCATTCGAGCCACGCCGCCACTCGAGCGGATGTCTGCGGGAACTCGCTCGAGTGCCATCACAGATGTCGCGCCAGCATCCTCAGCGATATGCGCCTCAGCGGCGGTAACGACATCCATGATGACGCCGCCCTCTTGCATCTTGGCGAAGCCGCGCTTGAGCAATTCGGTGCCATGACGCATCTGGTTCAGGTCCACGCGCTGAGACATAGCAAAGCCTCACGGCATTCACTCATCAATCTATGTCTGAGTAGGCTTGGAGGATTGAATCAGATTCAATCTGCGAGAACGGGTGAATCACCCGTTGCAATCTCAAGCTCGAGGGACTCATTCTCGTTGCGCTCGATCCATTCCATCTCTTCGTCAGGCACATCGGTATCAGCGAAGATAGCGCCGACTGGGCACTCAGCAACGCAAGCAGCGCAGTCGATGCACTCATCGGGGTCAATCACTAGGTAGGTGTCCGCTTCCTTGAATGCCTCAACTGGGCAAACCGCTACACAATCCTGGTACTTGTGGTCGACGCATGCACTGGTGACAACGTGGGTCATGTTATCCCTCAACGTCCCGGTTCTATCGCGCCCATATCAAGGCTCGCACAATTGGGTTGGCTTCGGTGGCGGATTAGCGCACCGGATTATTGCACCGTTATTCGATGCGTATTCGGCAATCGCGGGCGGCGTATTCGGCAATCGTACCCCGCACAGGGGGATTCGGCCGATTGTTGCAAAATCACTGCGAAGAAGCGTCCGCAATCAACTGATTGACGATTTCGACCGGTTCTTGACCAGGGTATACTTCGATTTTGAATCGCCCTTTCACCCCGAATTTCCGCGAAGGACCGGTCGCCAAACTGATTTTTCCACGCACTAAATCATCGATGTCGAGCCGCAAGTGCAGAGTCTTATCATCGTCGATAAGGCTCTCGATTCCGTTTTTCTGGAGGGCAGCAAGGGATTCGTCACCCAATCGAGCGAAGGCTTGCTTTGCGGCTTTCTTGCGTGTAATGCTCGCAGAAAGTGTGAGTTGAGGAGCGCCGTGATGAGATTTCGTACGCTCACGGCTGAATTCGGCTTCTTCACCCGCAAGCCAGAGTAATGATTCCTCAATCAAAGAGATGTCATCCACAGCGCTGCAATGCACACTCCAAGATGCGCTGTGCAGACTCATATCCGATTGCATGGGGCAACGGCCCTTGAAGGCGACGCTGCGCGGCTGTGAACGGTGGCGGTTCCGAGGCTTTCATTCATATACTGGGGGTAGGTCGCACGGCTCGCATACGGGGTAGCCCCCGATACGAGGTGTCTCTCATGGCAAAAGGCGCAAAGGCAAGGGCAGCGGCACGCAAGCAGAGAGACAAGTGGAAGGCAAAGCGCTGGTTCACTATTCGAGCACCTCGTAATCCATGGTCATTCCGAGTCATCGGCGAGACCCTCGCAGAAGATACCGAGCAACTTGTTGGTCGCAATTTCGAAGTCATGCAGAATGAACTCGACGGCGACTTTTCGAAGATGCACGTCAAGGTCATCTTCCGAATCACCGAAGCCGTCGGCGGCGACGCACTCACCGAGTTCGTCGGCCACGATGTCCTAAAGGACCACATTCGCCGACAAATTCGCCGACACCGTGGCAAGGTCGACGACACGGTTGACGTTGTCACCGAAGACGGATACTTCGTTCGCTTCAAGCCACTATTGATTTCACGCTCGCGCGTTAAGTCGAGCCAGAAGTCCGAGATGCGCTCTCGCGCGCGCGATGCAATTCTCACAATGGGAGCCACTTCCACTTGGATTCAACTCCAGAAGGCAGTTCTAGACGGAACCATGGAAGCGGCCGTCAAGGACGCGGTCTCGACCATCAGTCCAGTCCGCACTGTGATGATCCGCCGAAGTCAATTGATTCAGAGCGGAGTCGTAGTCGAAGACGGTCCAACCCTCGATGAGATTCACGAGGAAGAGAAGGCGGCGGCTGCTGCAGCTGCAGTCGAAGTCGATGTTTTGGCAGCAGCCGAAGCCAGCGCTGACCTTTCTGAGCTAGACGAGGCTGACGAATCCAGCGAAGAGGAATCCGGCGAGGAAGCAGGACCCGAAGAGGCAGCAGAAGTTGCCGAGGAAGCAGCCGAAGCAGCAGAGGAATCATCCGAAGAGGCATCCGCCGATTACGATTCGATGACAGTTGCAGAGCTGAAAGAACTCCTGAAAGAAGCCGGAAAGCCGGTCTCTGGAAAGAAGGCAGACCTAATCGCACGCCTGCAAGAGTGAGGTTCCAGTGGGCCGTCAAGCCCATCAACCGATACCCGAGGTGGCGCACGTGGCAAGGATAGCAGTCCTCTGTGGCACTGGAATGAGCGCCCTCGCCAGCGAGATGGCTCAAAATTCAGCAGATGCTACTGAAATCCGGATTGACTCTCAGTGGGGCGAGGTCCCTGCGACCCTAGTCGATACAGGTTCAGGCGAGGTCTTGTTCATCGATAGACATCACTCGCCGGGGCGTGCTCGAACCCCTCCTCATGAGATCGAGCATCGAGCAAATGTTCACGCTGCTGCGGCGGTAGGTCCGGACTTGATTCTCAGCATCAATTCGGTCGGGACGATGCGCGAAGACCTATCGCCTGGAAGCATCGGCGTGGCGGGCGATGTTCTAGACCTCGCGATTCGCCCTTGGACATTTTTTGACGAGGATGCAACGCACGCGGACCGCACGACGATTTTCGACGAATCTGCGAGTCGAATCTGCGTGGAATCCCTTTCTGCTTCGCAGAGCGAAGCCGTCAGTGGATTGGTCGTAGCACAGTGCGTCGGTCCTCAGTTCGAATCTCCGGCTGAAATCGACGCACTGGTCAGGCTCGGCGCCGACGTAGTAGGAATGACACTCGGCCCAGAAAGCCGCCTCGTCGCCGAGACTGGAATCCCTCACGCAGCCCTCTCATGTTCGTCCAATTGGGCTGCGGGCAGAACTCCGGGTGACCCCAACGCGAAAATCGACCATCACGCTGTCGACGCGATGGCAGCAACGCTTCGAGCAAATGTGCAAATGTGCATTTCAGCCCTACTCGAAAACCTGTGAGGCCGTGGCATGGATAATGCGAGGATTGGCTCCATCCTAGTGCTGATCTCTTTGCTCCTTCTACCAACTATGATGATGACCTTAGAATGGTGGGATGAGGTCCGACTTGAGCACGAGGCTGAGTGCAATCCAATGCGAAAATTGGACATCGATTGGGAATATTGTGACGAATTGAAGGATGAGTCGTCTCGAAGGATGAGTATTTTCGGATTGACTGTTTTCGCCTTTGTTCTGACAGGAGTTAGCGGGCTGGTCAATATTCTCCCCGAAGGAGAGAGTAACCATCGCGGCCCTCCTCCCGGTAGATACTGAGTAGGGTAGCGATTCGTTGATGGCCCGCCGTGCCGGCCAGTGAGGCATGGCGAGGCCAGTTTCAGTAGATGATTGGATGGAAATCGAGGCTGTGAATCAGCCCGATGGAGCATGGACAACGATGATGTCGCGAGTCGCTGCCTTCCATCACAAACACGACTTCGCAAACGCCGAGAACAATGGTCACGATATGGGCTACCGCGTCGCATTGACCATCGAGGAATTAGGCGAATTTGCAGCCGCCATCACCAAGGGAAAGCCAAAGGAAGAGGCGGCTGAGGAATTGGCAGATTTGCTCATACTCATTCTCGGCCATTCACTAGCAATGGAGGTCGACCTCGAGGCAGAGTTTCACAAGAAGGTCGACCGAATCATGCAGCGCAAAGCGCGCCGCGGCAACTTGGGTATTCGCGTAACCGAATATACCGGCGAGGAATAATTCTCAGTCTCAGAAGTTGATTTCAACCGAGCCACGGGCTTTGTGATCTGCCTCGTAGAGAGTTCGCTCCTTGCAGCCCTTGAAGCCGGCAACGATGCTGTCTGGAATGATTTCAATCGCCGTATTGAAGTTCGTCGCCGAACTATTGTACAATTGACGAATGTCGGTGACTTGGTCCTCAATTTCCTTGTAATCCTCTTGCAGTTGAACGAAATTGGTATTTGCCTTGAGGTCAGGATATGCTTCAGACAGCGCGAGTAACTTTGGCATTGCTTGCCCGAGTAGAGCGTCAGCGGCCATTACTCCACTAACATCACCTGAACCGGAGGCGGCAGCGAAGGTTTTCCTCGCCTCCGTCAATTCACCAAAAATCTCCTTCTCGTGACTTGCGTATCCCTTGACAATATTCACCATATTGGGGATCATGTCGAATCTCTGTTGTAGAACAGTGTCGACATTTGACCACGCACGGTCTACATCCTTCTCCAATCGGACGAGCCTATTCCACGTGCTGAAGAACCAGAAAATGATTGCTAGAACAATTATTCCGCCACAGAGTGTGGCTGCGAGTACGGTGCCTTCCATGATGTCTCAACTCCTATCGTGTGTAATCAACCTTGACCCGTCGCAGCCCAAGCCATTCAGTAGTGCCATGCTATCGTACCTCAGTAATTGACGAATGCGAGATAAGTGCCAGCAAGAGCTCCAGCAGCGATAATGCCAGGAATCAGCTTGTACTCAATTTGGCTTCTGACCCTGCCTAAAACACCTAATTCACTGCCTCGCTCCATCCTCGCATCGAAGTTCACTCCACTCTCGCCAATGACGTGCATCAGAGTGTGTTGTGCTCGGCTAGTGATGTGCTCATCTGCCATCTCTCCTTTCGGCCTATTAGTTGCTTTCCCTAACAAATAGACAGGGTCTCCCAGAGAAAGTCCCCAGAGTGTCCACTTGTGTTTGAGAATGGTCCAACCTCCAAATGTCGTTGTGATTAGCGACCCGAGCGCGTTGATGATCGTTTGATTGTGGTCGACCTCCCACATGCGCATGTAATCGCCGAGATTTTGCTCTTCGAAGGTTTCTGGTTTGACAAGAACGCCTCCGGTTCCATCGTGAAGGAGGAATGGATGACCTCCCCTCCTATCGTGGATTGTCTCCCAACGGTACTCCGTCTCCGTACGTGGTCCTTCGTCGGTCATGACTACCCGCGTCCTCCGCAGATAAATTTCGTACATCCAGTGCCAAGAGTGCAGGTCGCTAACCGTTCTGGCCGGGTCTCCGCCGACCTGCACATCAGGTGCTGGCGATGCCCATCGCCGCACCTGACCAACCAATTCCAATTCACCAGCAGCCATCGAGCGAACTTTCGAAGTTGGTACATCGATGGTCAATTGCATTTGAGTTCCGGTTTTCCATGAAACCAACCAAAATCCGAAGGATCCGATGACTGGTCCACAGATTAGTAGGGTTTTGATGACAGCTTCTCCGTCATCGCCATAAGGAATAGCTATGCCTAGGGTGACCAATACAATAGTCACCGGAACAGAATACAGGGCGATGATGCTGCCAAAGATTCCAAGCGCGGAAATCGCCGCAGGAGTTGGTGTTCCTACCACGGTCGGATGTTCGGGAAGAATCCCCATTTCATCAGCGGAGTATCGGTCCTCCTTGTCCCAGTGTTCAGGCCCGGGTGCTTGGAATATCCACCCGCGGTCATCCTTGGCGGGGGTGGTAGAGTACTTTCCAGTCCAGAAACTGCCAGTCGTCCCGCCGCTTTCGGCGCGAATGAGAAAATCTCGCGGTTTTTCTTCGCGCCGAATCTTGTCAAATTGCTTTTGCAGGCGCGTTGGAGTCATCCAGATTACGAGGAGGCAGCCAGGTACTGCAAAGCATCCTGAGACTCCCAACGTGGCCATGTTTTCTTCGATTAGGGAAAGAAATCCATTGAAGAGGCCGAAAGCAACCATCCCAAGTCCGATTACCCAGACGATGATGCTCAGGCCGGTCGGTGGGGTGAAATCGACGGTTCCACCCGAGCCGAATTGAACCGGAACATCAGCGTCGGTCACGAGTCTTGGTATTCACTTCGTGAGATATAGTTTAGTCCGGCATTGAACAAAATCCCGCGTCTACAGAGGAGTTCAATTCCTTCTCCAAATCGAATAGGTGGTCGCGAACTCATTCCGCTCATCGACGCCGACTCGCTCGACCACCTCTTCGGACCAAGCCGAGCGGTCCCACTCAGGGAATAGTACATCCCCGCTCCCACTAGTGTGAACCGTCGTAACATGAATCTCTTCGACACGGTCGAGAAACATCGCGTAAATTTGTGCTCCGCCGATGACCCAACACTCTTCGCAACCATCGGCGTAGGCAATTTCGATTGCCCGGCCGGGATAGAGTGCGTTTTCTGCCCCTTCGCCCGCCCAATCGGTAGTGCGAGACATGACGATATTGACGCGCTCAGGAAGCGGCCTAAACGAATCTGGCAGAGATTCCCAAGTCCGCCTTCCCATGATTACCGCGTTGAATCCATCCGCCTCAGTCAGGCGCTTGAATCGAGACATATCGCTGGCCAAGCGCCAAGGCAATTCATTGCCGCGCCCGATGCAGCCATCCTCGTCCATCGCGACGATCATGGCGATTTTCATGCATCACACCTCAAACAGAAATCGGCGCGGCGATATGCGGATGATGCTCGTAGCCCTCGATTGTGATGTGTTCTGCTGTGAACTCATCGATATCCATCACATTTGGGTCGAGCCGCAGTCGCGGAAGCTCCAGCGGCTCGCGCGCAATCTGCTCCTTCGCCTGCTCAAGGTGATTCAGATACAGGTGGCAATCGCCTCCAGTCCAAACAAATTCGCCCGGCTCAAGCCCGCAGACTTGCGCCATCATACATGTCAAGAGACTGTAAGATGAGATGTTGAACGGCACGCCGAGGAAGGCATCGGCACTGCGCTGATAGAGTTGGCAAGACAAGCGACCGTCGTTGACGTAGAATTGGAAGAAGGCGTGACAAGGCATCAAAGCCATCTCGTCGAGTTCCCCAACATTCCACGCCGAGACGATGATTCGTCGAGAACTTGGATTAGTCTTGATCATCTCAATCGCGTTCTGAATTTGGTCGACAACGCGTCCATCTGGAGTCTCCCACTTCCTCCACTGCTTTCCGTAAACAGGGCCGAGGTTGCCTTCTTCGTCAGCCCACTCATTCCAAATCCGAACCTTATTCTCCTGCAAATAAGCCACGTTTGTATCGCCTGAAAGGAACCAGAGCAATTCGTGGATTATGCTCGGCCAGTGTAAGCGCTTGGTAGTCACGGCCGGGAAGGTTTCGGACAGGTCGAATCGCATCTGATGGCCGAAGACGGAAATCGTCCCAGTCCCAGTCCGGTCCGACTTGGTCGCACCCTCGTCAAGGATGCGTTTCAGGAAGGAGAGGTATTGTTCCATTTCTACCAATAAGGCTCAGATGAGGCAGTCTTTGAACAATGCTCTCGTTTACTCAGTCAAGGTGCGCCCAGCGCTCGTAAATTCTCAATCAATTGATCGGTAAAATCTCGATAGAGAGATTTCATGATCGAGCGCTGACCATGCTGGTCAAGTTTGGTAAAATTCTCAATATCCTCGTCGGTCAATCCCGCACCTTGTGGGTCTGCCAACCATTCGCCGAAGCTAATCGGCTCATCGACACGAACATCGACGCGAGCGAATGGATTGACGATGGCGGAACCTGGCGCGAGGAAACCTCTCGCGCCAATAATCGCCATCGGCACAACAGGAATCTCAGGAAAACGCGCGGCCAAACGAGCGACACCCGTCTTGCCGCGCGACAAAAACGGAGCCTCGGTCCTGCGTGACCGAGTCCCCTCGGGAAAAATCCCCATCACTCCTCCGCCGGCCAAGACATCGACTGCCTTGGCCAGCGCATCTGCACCACCGGTCTCTCGAACAGTCTCGATTTGACCGGTGGAAGTCATCAATTTCTGGAATTTCTTATCCTCAAAATGTTCTGCTTTCGCCAAATACTGAACAGGTCTGCGAGCACCCATGATTTTCACAACCGGGTCTATGTGAGAAGTGTGATTTCCAGCAAGAATCGCAGGCCCTTGCCCCGGTATTCGCTCAAGCCCCTCGTAACGCACATTTGTGAATGAGCGAACTACCGGCGGTACAACTTTCATCAGCATCGAATAGAAGATTGGAGTTGTGTAATTGTCCCCCGTCCCTTCAAGCCCAACCATGTCGGAAATACTCGATAGCGATTCGGAGGAGAGAACGGCCATCGACCTCGCGATAGCGGCCGGAGTTATTGCTTTGCTCCACTCGATAATTTCTTCGTACCACTACGATGATTTCTTCAAATGCTGACTCCGCCCCTCATTTGTGCACACCCGCAGGGTCATCTCACTCACCCTGGTCGCCCTCCTCCTGGTGCCGGCGACCGCGAGCCCTGCGCTCGCAGAATGGGATGATGATAATTGGTTGTGGAATATCATCGGCCCGGAGCGCTTGGCGCTGGGCGATGAATTTGGTTGCCACGGCTACGAAGGGGTTGATGTTGGTGAGGAGCCGTGGGTTATCGAAGCCTGCCGTGATTACTTGATGGATTTCACCGAGGCTTCGCGCTGGGGTGAGGCACCCGTCTCATTCGGCTTGCCTGCGGGTGCCTTGGCTGCGAATACCAGCGATGCGCTCGACGCTGCTGGCTTCTCGATAATCGGTGATATGCTCGACGAGGGCCCGAGCGAAGAAGACGCACTATTCGACGTGGTGCGACGGTCGACGAGTCTTGAGAAGGGTCAGGCCGATTTGGACTTGCTCGAGAATGCCGAGGAAGACAGCATACTGAGCCTCTATTGGGTCGCGCGCTGGCACGATGTCAAAATCCGCGAAGACAAGTCTGCAATCGCTCTACTCGAATCCCAAGACGTCTGGTTCACCACATGGGGTGAATGGCATGGGCATCGAGATTCTTCGGAATCATTCCTACGCATTCTGAATTCCGAACCGACGGTTCAATCTTGGCAGATATCGAATCTCGGCCAAAGTGGATGGCAAGTCCCTGGTACTGCGTTTTTTGAGTGGGGAGAAGCGCCTTCGGATGTGTTCATCGATGGTGAATCGGCCCTTCTAATCGACGCGGATCAGCGCCATCTCGAGGTGGGAATACGGCCTGTTGAGGGTGGCGCGTACATCACTGCGGCGCCGAGTGCAATCATCGACCTGGTTTTCGAGCGAGCGGATGTCTCCGTCGAATTGACGCCTCAATCGACTTTCAACGGATTACATCATTCGGTCGCTGTGGTCGGCCATCATGTGACCAATCTGCATGAATGGTCATCAGATTTTCACGAATCTCCTCTTCGCTTCACTTGGCTGGTTGAGCGTCCAGCGACGCTCGAGATGGATTGGCGACTGCCCGTTATCGCGGTGATTGTTCTAATCGCCACACCGGTATCGATCAAGTGGTTGGTCGCACGGGACCAAGATGCTCAAGTCAAATCTTCAGAGGATGGCGGGGCCGTCGATTCGGACTCGCTCTGAGCGCATAGTCTCAACAATCCCCGCTACCACATTCTCGCTCAGCGCCTCAGGCGCGTGAACTCCAGGTGGAAGCATCTCGGGGTCGGCCAACCAAGCCTCGACACAGAGTGCCGTAACCATTCCAGTGCTACGTGCCATCGAGTGACCATCATCGCCACCGTGGTCCTCTACCTCCCACTCCAGAACCTCGCCATCGTGACTCTCGGCGCGCACTTTCATCCAAGTGAATTCGGGAATCTTGTCATTGTATTGCCATGCGTGAAGCAATTCATTTTCGTTGATCTTACCAGCCTCGCGCGTATCGATGAATTTCTGGATATGGCCTGGCCAACGAACTGTGAATTCAGACATTTCAACGGCGGGAATGGAGTTGAGAACGGAGCGTAGTCCATCGGTTAGGAATGCCTCCATCTCGCCGTGTTCTCCGGTATCGACCGCGTGCCTTTGTGACAATGCGGGCAGGCTTACTTGCTCACCATCTCGAATAACTCTGGCTGGGCGTGTGTACTCTGCTATCACGTCAATTGGGGAGAATGGAGCCATGTATTTCCACTCGCCAACTGGACCTGTAGGATTTCCTCCGACCCAGACTTCTGCCTTGGCGAGTGGGCCAATTCTGTTATGCGCGACGGATAAGAGCATGTTTGAGAGACCGGGAGCGATGCCAACATCCCAAAGGATTCGTGCACCGTGATCCTTGGCTTTACCATCGTCTCTATCAGGTGTCTTGGCGCTAAAACTTAGGTCGACGACTCGATAACTCGACTCAGCTAATTCGGTCGTCGCGACATGGCCGATTGACCCGGGTAGCATATTGACGACCATGTCGATTGGGCCATTTGTGTGCAATGACTGCAAATCATCGAGGATATCTCTGGCGTGAACCGTCACACCCTCGACGCCTAGCACTGCATGAGGGTGAATATCGTAGGCGTGAACCTCGTGACCTGCCGCAGCCAGCCGCTTAACCACAAAGGCCCCAACCAATCCAGTTCCCAGACAATGGATTGTTGCCATGACCGAGGCAGGTGCTCTGGAGTTCTTGATTGGTTGCAGGCTTCCGCATCTAACAATCCGACTGCAGTTTTCTGAAATTGTCGCCTATCCGCGGCGATTAGTTGATTGAGGAGAGGACTCGCGTCGAAGCGTGGACGACGCCGCACGCATCGACCCTTGGTCTTCGGAGCAGTCGACCGACTATGCTCGCATCCGCGACCAATTCGGCCTCGAAGGCGTCGATGTCTCCAAGCTCCCTAACCCCGGAATGCTGCACCGAAGAGGCATCGTCTTCGCCCATCGTGACCTCGATGTCGTCCTCGGATGCATGGCCCGCTCTGACCCATTTGGTGTGCTAACTGGCCTGATGCCGAGCGGGCGAATGCACCTCGGCCACTCGATGGTCATCGACCAAGTTCGCTGGTTCCAAGAGCAGGGCGGTGACATCACCGTCACGGTCGCTGACCTCGAGGCATTAGCAACTCGCGGCACGAGCCTTGCCGAGGGCCGCGAGAATGCAATCAAAGAATACGTCCACAATTACGCCGCTTTGGGCCTAAACCCAGAATCCACAAACGTCTACTTCCAAAGCGGACGCCCCGCCGTCCAACGCCTCGCTTTCACCCTTGGACGGCGCACAAATCTCTCAGAATTTGAGGCGATTTACGGCTTCAAAGGAGATACAAACCTCGCCCACGTTCAAGCCCCGCTGGTTCAAGCGGGCGATATCATTCACCCGCAACTCGACGAATATGGCGGACTCCGTCCGATCATCGTCCCCGTCGGAGTTGACCAAGACCCTCACCTTCGCCTAACTCGGGGAATCGCTGGCAAAACTCACTGGTTCAACGTGAAACCACGGAAAAACGGTGGCCTCACCGTTGCCCTATCCGTCCAAGAGCACAACGCTGAGGCCTTCGGGGTGGCCGCTAACGGTCGAGTTGACAGGGCCACCCGCGAGGCTATCTTCCAGCGACTCAAAGCCAGCCTCGCCCCACTCGGATACGCTGACTTCGTAGCAAACCCCAAGCACGGAACCTTGGACATCCCGGGGGCGAATCAGGGTGACCTTGCGCAGGTTAGGATGTGCGTTCTAGGCCTTGAGCGCGAAATGGGTGGAATGGGTCTGATGCCGCCGTGCTCAACCTACCACCGCTTCGCAGTCGGAATGACCGGCGACAAAATGTCATCCTCCAAGCCCGAAACGACGATTTTCATGGATGATTCAATCGAAGTGATGTCGAAGAAGGTCAAGCGTGCTTTCAGCGGCGGTCAACCAACCGTAGAGGAGCACCGCCGCCTCGGTGGAGATTGTTCCAAGGACGTCGCTTTCCAATACCTACAATTCTTCTTTGAATCGGATGATAATGAATTGGCTCGCATCGCGCGCGAATACGAATCAGGACGCCTGCTGGCTGGTGAAATAAAGCAGATTTGCATTGACCGCGCAGGCGAGTGGCTAACCGATTTGGCCGAAAAGCGCGATATGTGGGAAGGGCGCTTGGATGAGTTCCTCGCTCCCGATGCGCTGTGATTATTCGCTCAGGTCTTGCGAGTCAAAAACGGGTATTTGCGGCCCGGTCGCGAGAGCTTCGACCTCTTCTGGGCTCAATTCTTCAGAGGTCGCGTCCTCGTGAAGAATCTGGGAGTGCCCCATCGGGTCGAGTAGGACGAGTTCGACCGATTCTTCGCCGGAACGAACTCGGGCAATTTGCGAAATGAGGTCTTGACAGGCTTCTGCTTGTGGCGCTCCTTCTTCGCCTTCGCTCAATGCGGAGCGCAAGATAATTCCAATCGCATCTTCGAAGCGATTGAGGACTCCTTCTACGTTGGAGATGTAACCTGTCGCATTGTCTCCAGGTTCGACTTCTAATCCCAATTCGACGATTCGAACGGTGCACGAAGACGAGCGAACTACACGTGTTGAGAGGTGTTCGCTCGAATCGATGATTAGCGACCAAACACTCGGTTTTCGCCCTTCGGCTGGAATGAAATCGGTGTGGCGCCAGCCGCAGGACTCGCAAACCAAAGTCATCTCAGTGTGTTCTCCGAAATAGGCGATTTCTGAGGTGTGGACGATTAGCGTCAGCCCTGCTTCAGACCGACAAATCGGACATGGCTGTTCAACAGTGCTTTCCAAGTGTTCACCTCAGTAAGCGAATACATCTCCTTCCGAGATTTCGAACGTTCGCGGAAGTAGTAACAATCGAGATTGGCCGAGGCGGATTACTTCACCGACCAAATCTTTCTCGACAAATGATTGGATATTGTCAACTGCCACCCTCAACTCAGTTTCGGCTGCTAACAGACGGCTCATCTCGAGAATTACGATATCGCCGTCGGATAACCAATCGAGAATTTTCGGAATGCCCGTAATATCGTCCAAAACCGCACGGTGAACAATCACATCACCCGTGCCTCGAGCCACCGGAGCATCTGCGTACAGCTCACCTAGATCGTGGTAATCTTGGCCTGGGTCGATTGCTGGTCGAGATGCCTGCGCAGGCAGGCTCGGCATCTCAATCCAACGCGGCTCGGGTCGCGACTCCTTCGCCATGAACGCATCCGGAGTCGCGGGCTCTTTGAGCAATACGGTAAGAATCACAACTGATTGAAGCATTCGTGACCCTTGACTCCACTCCACATCTGCGACAATCGCTCGGTAGCACCCCGTCGGATTGATAAGGGGCCGGATTAGAGTCGTCTCCGCAGGGAACTCTCCGTGCAGGTGATTCAGATGGATGCAGTCAGCGACGCCGTCAAGACCGGAACAAGCACCGTAGGCATCACCTTCGATGGTGGAGTTGTCGTCGGTGCTGACCACAGAGCGACGATGGGACACTTCATCGCCAACAAGAGCGTCCAGAAATTATTCCGAATTTCGGACAATGTCGCTCTGACAACCGCTGGCCTCGTAGGCCACGCTCAATCACTCTCTCGCACCCTCGCCGCGGAATTGCGACTTTACGAATTGAAACGCAAGCAGCCAATGACTGTCCGCGGCGCTGCGACCTTGACGGCGAATATTCTCGTCGGTCGCCCACATTATGTTCAACTCTTGATTGTCGGAACCGATGAGGATGGCCCAAGTGTCTACTCCATCGATTCCGCCGGTGGCTCGATTCCAGACGTTTACTGCGCCACCGGTTCTGGAAGCCCATTCATGTACGGTGTTCTCGAAGACCAATACCAAGAGGGCATGAACGAAAAGCAAGCTCTCAAGGTTGCCGCAAAGGCCCTCTTGGCCTCCGCGCAGCGTGATGCAGCCAGCGGAAATGGAATGGATTTAGCCGTTATAACCAAAGAGAAGGGCTTCCAGCAATTGTCAGAGAGCGCGGTCGCCGACCTGCTCTCGAACATGTGATTACACTCCACGGCATCGTGCCGAACCTCCCCATTCTTGGGGAATCAAGGTCGAGGGTGGAGTTCCTCACACGAGGTGTTCTGAATGAGATTGACATTAGCAGAAGTGAAGCAGAGAGTATCGAAACTCGTGCCCAGCGACATCGAATACGAGGTCGACCTAGAAGCGGGTTCCATCGCCATCATCACCAAAGAACCCGAGGCATTCGGCGGCGCTGGCCAATCATTGACGGTGAAAATCGCCAAGACAGTCAAGCGCCGAGTCATCGTCAGACCGCACCCAGATATTCTCTCAGATGAGGCAACTGTTCGCCAAAAGGTCACAGAGATAATCCCGCCAGAGGCAGAAGTTCGCAATATCTGGCTCGACCCAGCTCTCTCAGAAGTCACGCTCGAGTGTGACGATCCAGCTGCTGCGGTCGGTCCAAAGGGAATCAACATCAAGAATCTCAGAGACGAAATCGGTTGGCTCATCTCGGTCGAGCGCGCCCCCGCTTTCGAGAGCCGCACCCAGCATGATATTCGCCGTTATCGAAAGGAACTCGCTGACGAAAGAAAATCCCTATTGCGAAAATTCGGCACTCGAATCTACCGACCTAAGCGCGCAGGAGAGCCTTGGGTGCGCATCACTGCACTCGGATCTTACCGCGAGGTTGGGCGAGCCATGCATCTCGTGACGACCAATGAGTCGAGAGTCCTCGTCGATTGCGGTGCTAAGCCGACGATGAACCGCAGCGAAGTCCAACCTTTCTTCAACGCCCCAGAGCTTCTTCCGCTCGACAATCTCGACGCCATCGTCCTTACTCACGCACACGTCGACCACATCGCCATGCTGCCTGTTCTATTCCGCTACGGCTACCGCGGACCGGTGTACTGCACGCCTCCGACGCGAGATTTGATGACGCTTCTTCAGATGGATTACATCAAGGTCTCACAGGCTGAGGGGGCCGACCCTCCATACTCTAAGGCCGATATCCAAGAGTGCATCAAACACGTCGTCGACCTCCGCTGGGGCGACAAAACCGATATCGCTCCGGACGTCAAGATCACCCTCGAGAACGCAGGACACATCCTCGGTTCATCGAGTGTCTACATGCAGATTGGCGAGGGCAATTCCGAACACCGTCTGCTGTTCTCGGGGGATATCAAGTACGAACGGTCGTGGCTATTCGATGCGGCGACCGTTCGATTCCCGAAGGTCGAGACATTGGTTATCGAATCGACCTACGGAGGCCCACAAGATTTCCAACCAAACCGACAGGATGCAACACAAGAATTGCAGGATCTAATCAAATTAGCACTCGCCAAAGGTGGCAAAATCTTCTGTCCGGTTTTCGCAGTGGGCCGTTCCCAAGAAGTCATGATTGCAATCGACCAATTATTCAAATCCGGCGAGATCAAACCGGTTACTGTTTGGCTCGACGGAATGATTTCCGAAGCAACAGCGATTCACGCAAGTCATCCTGATTTCCTTAATCGTGACTTGCGCTCAAAGGTGCTGAAAGGAGGCGATGAAAATCCGTTCAATTCCAATTGGTTCCGCCAAGTCGACAGTCGCGAGCAACGCGAATCAATCCTCTATGACCCCTCACCTTGCATCGTGCTCGCGACTTCGGGAATGATGACAGGCGGCCCGATTATTGAGTACTTCAAGCACTGGGCGCCTGAGATTAACAACACTCTGTGCTTCGTCGGTTACCAAGCCTCGGGAACCCTCGGTCGTCGTCTACAACAAGGTCACGCCGAGGTTCCTTTGATGGACAAAGGAAAGACGCACATGGTCCCAGTCTCTTGCAATGTGGTAACCATCGACGGGTTCAGCGGCCACTCAGACCGCCGCCAATTGATGGACTACGTCAAGGCGCTGAACCCGACGCCGCGCAAAATCATCTGCCATCACGGAGATCCAAAAACCTGCAATGCGTTTAGGCAAGGACTGCGCGACGAATTCCGCGTCCAAACCTATGCTCCAGCCAATCTTGAGACCCTTCGACTCAAGTGAGCGCAGACTCAGCAAGCGCTGACTCAGCAAGTTGGCGATCGAAGCCAAAAATCAGAGGACCGGCACATCGAATCCATCCTCGATAGGATCCGGCGCCTCCTTCGTACCAACTACTTCACTCTCCTCATCCTCTTCGAAGAGCTCGACCGGGTCGTCACTTTCACGCGACCAAACAGAATCTGGTGTAAGTGCCAGAGCCAAAGCAAGTGGAGTCATCAGCAGGTAAGTCCACGCCTCAAGTGTCAGCGCCCCATCACGAATCAGGCACTTGACCGACATCGCAATCAAACCCACAAAGGCCAACCAACCGAGTATCACCCGAGGCTGAGCCATACTCTCCCGACGTCCACCCCACGCATTAGGCTGGTCATGCAAAGATTCGCTGAGTCCGAGACCGCAGATACACTTCGCCGATGAGACAACCTCTTGAACCGCGAGCGCAAACACCCGCCGATGGAAGCCGAATGGCTGCTGCTCAAGTGCAAGTGCGGCCACGCATTCGGCGCTCGCCGCGGCAATAGAGCAACTTGCAGTCGCTGCGGCGCTGCCGACAACATCACGACAAGCGCCGTCTTCAACGATTCATCTCAACTCGCAGACGCGGTAGCAAGAGCAAATTTACCTGCAGAAATCCGCGACCAAGTCGAGAAGAAATTGAACCAAGAGAGTCGACGCCGGCAAGCCTCTCGCGAACGCGCCGGCGTCGATACCATTCACCGAATCCTCAGAGATGCAACAGATTCAGAGGGAATCTTGACCCTCGAGAGCCTAAGGTCAAAATTGTCCCTCGAAGGCATTACCGAACCAACCGCGGAGCAGGTCATGGGTATGGCTGAGGTGCAGGGTGCAGTCCAGCGTACCGGGCAAGAGCAGTGGAAGTGGCTAGCGTGAAATCCATAAGGGGGGCGTCGGTGGCCGGCACACTCACAGGGTCCGTGGGTTAGTCTGGCCTATGCTAGATGGTTTGGGACCATTTGACCCAGGTTCAAATCCTGGCGGACCCACCACCTTAGATTCCAGCTTATGCAAGCGGTGGTGGGCCGCTGAATTTTGATTGAAGAACTACGCGACATGACAACGGATTGAATCTAGTCGCTTGGTCGCTTGCGCGAATTAATTCGCGCTGCGCCTTCGAACATGAATCCCAATTTCAGACAGTTCGAAGGTCAAATCCTGGCGGACCCACCACTTCTCCTCGTTTCTGAGATATCGCGCTCTCTAGAGCGCGACTGCGCTCAATTTTGGCGACTTTGTCGCCGACTATTTTTGCTCCCGCTTGGATTCATAGTCAGAAACTCGGAGCGCATTTTTCTGCTCTTACTGGGTATTTTCTGTTAGAGGAATTTCTGGATGGCTTCAATGTCGAAAAGAGAGACTGCGACCTGGAGGGCTTCTTCTTTTGAGAACCATCGCGCCTCTTCGATTTCATCGTCTTTCGGCACGATGTCCTCTGCTGGAATGTCCGCTTGGCATCGATATGTGAATGAGAGCCAACATATTCCGTCGGGTGTGAATATTTCTTGCCTGACGATTGGTGTTCCTTCGCCTTCGCTGCCTTGGCTTGACTCGCCTAGTGGGTCTGCGATTCGGATATTGATTCCTAATTCTTCCAAAGCCTCACGTTCAGCCCCAATACGTGGGTGCTCATCATAATCGACGAAACCTCCTGGCAGGGTCCAACAACCGGTGAAGAATCCGCGCGTTACTTTGCCCATCAGGACCTCGCCGCGCGGATTGATTACTACGACTTTGCTTACGACCCGGTGGAGCGTTCGATAGACTGACTCTCGGGCCACCGGGTCGACCTCACTATCGCTGATTACCGCATCTTTCCAAGCCCATTCTCCGGGCCAATCTATCTCAGGTGTGGCGACGATGACTTCGTGCATATCTTGGCCGAGGCGGAAGCGATTGGTGCGTTTTGATTTCCAGGTTAGTCCCATTGCTTCGGCTTCTTCGGGGGTTGGTAGGCGAATCGAGAAGCCGCCGGAACCGGCCCGTCCCATTTGCGGGATGGCAGGGCCGTTGCCGTCCAAATCGACGAGTAGCAATTTGCCATCATGCTCGAGATGGATGTGGCGTCGCATCTCACTCATCGTGGGTTCTGTGCAGCGCAAAGCGCATGAATGCGACGGCTCAGTAGCCGAGCAATTCACTCAATTGACTCTTGTAGAAGTTGGCCGAGCCTTGCAGACTCTCCAATTCAGGCGCCTCGAGTTCTAACTCGATGATGCGCTCGACTCCGTTTGAACCGAGCACAACAGGTACACCGATGTAAACATCATCGAGTCCGTACTGTCCGGTCAGGTAAGCACTGCAGGGAAGGGCTCGCTTTCGGTCGTTGAGGACCGATTCAGCCATGATTGCGGCAGCTGAACCGGGAGCGTAGAAAGCGCTGCCGCGCTCGAGCAATTTGACAATCTCTCCGCCGCCTCCGGCGGTGCGCTTGCAAATCGCATCGATGGTCTCTTCATCGAGCAGTTGAGTGATTGGAATTCCACCAACTGTTGTGTAACGTGGTAGTGGGACCATGGTATCTCCGTGGCCACCGAGGACCATCGCCTGAACATCTTCGTTGGAGCATCCAACAGCTTCGGCGATGAAGTGGGTCATTCGTGCCGAATCCAAGATTCCGGCTTGACCAACCACGCGCTTTGGTGGGAAGCCTGTGACCTTCTGCATGTGGTAGGTCATCAGGTCGAGCGGATTGGTGACCATGACAACTACAGCGTCTGGTGCGTGCTCGCGAATTCCTGCTCCAACTTGGGAGATGATCTCAGCATTCTTGCCGATGAGGTCTTCGCGAGTCATTCCCGGCTTTCGCGGGAATCCAGAAGTAACCACAACAACATCTGCTCCAGCGATATCTGCGTAGTCTGCAGTGCCAGTAATCTTACCATCGTAATTGAGAATCTGACCACCTTGGCTCATGTCGAGGGCCTTACCCTTTGCAAAGCCCTCGAAGATATCCAGTAGTACGATTTCTCCGACCTTGCGCTCCGCCAAAACGAATGCGCAAG
Source organism: Methanobacteriota archaeon (assembly GCA_016845365.1). Classification (GTDB taxonomy): domain Archaea; phylum Thermoplasmatota; class Poseidoniia; order Poseidoniales; family Thalassarchaeaceae; genus MGIIb-O1. The sequence continues at coordinate 168,453 of JAERST010000024.1, read as the reverse complement.
TCGCGCCGACATTCCCCGCTCCGATGACTGCTACCTTTCTTGCTCCGCGTGCCATGAGGTTCCCTCGTTCCGGCCGGTCTGCAATCCATCCTTAGCCTTTGGCGAGAGGTTCGTTCAATCCATGACTGCAACAACCTCAATTGTGCGATGCTTCTGCTATTTGCATGGAGAGGCGCACAGCGGCATTTCTCTCGCTACTTCTTGTAGCCTTGATGCCGACCACTTCGATTCTATTCGCCTACTCTTGGTCCTCGAGCGAACTTGCCGGACAGGCCTTTTTCGTCTTTGCAAAATTGTGGATAATCGGAATTCCCTTGTGGTGGCTGTATCGCCTCGAGGTCAAGGCATTTTCAATTCGAGACTTGCTTGGCCTCGACAAATTTTCCGTGCAGGCACGTAACGAATCGATAGTTTCGGGACTTGGGATGTTTGCGGTTATTGCTGCAACTTACTTTGTACTCGGTGACTCGGTTGATATCGATCTGATGCGGGATGAAATCGGCGCCACTGGCCTGCTTAATCCAACCACATTTTTTCTTGGCGCCTTTTACTGGATTTTCATCAATAGCCTAATCGAAGAATTTGTCTTCAGGCAATTCATCGGCGACCGCCTCTTCGAATTGACCGGAAATAATGCAGCCTCAGTCGCCGGTTCAGCTGTGATTTTCACTCTGCATCACACAGTTGCTCTGACCTATTATTTCGCACTCTGGCAGAATGCTTTGGCAACCATCGCCATCCTCGGTGCAGGAGCAATTTGGTCAATTCTTTGGCTCCGGCACCGCTCTCTCGCAGCCTGTTGGGTCTCCCACGCAATCGCAGACGTTGCAGTCTTTGGCGTGGCCTATTTCCTGCTCTTCTGAAGTCGCAAGAAAACGACAATTTCTCGCTCGCCCGAGTCGGTGCAGGAACCACACCATCCGTTTGATTCAATAATCGAGTGTCGGTCGCTCACCTTACCTGACTTGAGCCTACGGCTCATCGGGGCGAGCGTGTTGTTGATGATACTGGGTGTTTTGAAGGAGCCAGAGGGAGAGAACAGGGTCGCAATCGTCCCGAAATCGTTGCGCAAACTCGGCAAGTCTGGCTTTGAGGTCGTTGTCGAATCCGGCGCTGGAATCTCTGCAAATCACTCCGACGCAGAGTACTCAGATGCCGGTGCTACGGTGACAAGTCGTTCCGATGTTCTGGCTGCCCCGCTAATCATTTCGATACACCTTCCCGATGTCTCAGACCTCCACTCCGGACAGGTCGTCGCTTGTGTTGCAGATCCTTTCCGGCACCCTGAGAAGGTTCAGGCGTGCCTCGACGCGGAGGTAACTCTGCTTTCGATGGATATGATTCCGCGTCGTCTCTCTCGAGCTCAATCGATGGATGTTAATTCGAGTCAGGACAATCTAGCCGGATACAAGGCTGTCCTGCTCGGTGCAGCAGCAGTCGCAAAGGGCATACCGATGATGACGACTTCTGCAGGAACAGTACGTCCTGCAAAGGCGGTAATCATGGGAAGCGGTGTCGCTGGCCTGCAAGCCATCGCCACCGCCAAGCGCTTGGGTGCTGTCGTATACGCATCGGATGTTCGCAAGTCAGCCGCCGAGCAAATTGAATCGGTCGGCGGGCGCTTCATCGAAGTTGATGGAATGGATGATTTCGAGGATGAATCCGGCTACGCCAAGCCTCTCACTCCCGAATTCATCCAAAAGGTCAACGACACCGTTTGCGGTGTCGCCAAAGACGCTGACATCATTGTCACGACCGCGCGAATCTTCGGGCGTCCTGCACCGATCACAGTGCCGAGCAGCGCGGTCGCCGCGTTCAAGTCAGGCGCAGTAATAGTCGATATGAACGCGGATGTTGGTGGTAATTGCGAGGATACCGTGGCCGGCGAAGTCATCACTACCGAGAATGGTGTAACAATCATCGGAACGAAGAACTTGCCCGGAACTCTCGCTAATACCGCTTCAATGCTTTACTCAAACAATCTTACAACGTTCATCACTTCAATCACCAAGGAGGGTGAACTAGTCCTCTCGGAGGAAGATGATGTCCTCGTCGGTGCGCCCGAGGGTAACGATTTCCACGTCCCAGGAATGGGCGGCGTCCTCATCTGTTCTGACGGGAAAATGCACCCAAAGCAGACTAGGTTAGGAGGTGTTCTCTGATGGATCCAACAATGCTAATCGGCTCAATCACACTCTTCGCACTGTCGATTTTCCTCGGGTTCGAACTGATCACGAAGGTGCCAGCGACTCTGCACACACCACTTATGAGCGGTGCAAATGCAATCTCGGGAATCAGTATCGTCGGTGCCCTTGTCGGAGCTAACGTCGCTTACTCCGGTGGGGACACGATGGTCAGTGGTATTCTCGCATTCATCGCAGTTGTTCTAGCAATGATCAACGTAGTTGGCGGATTTGCTGTGACAAATCGTATGCTGAACATGATTGCAGGTAAGAAGCGAGGTGGTCAGTGATGTTTGACTCAGATTGGGTGGCTCTTGGCTACTTACTTTCTGCTGCTCTCTTTATCTTCGGATTGAAGAAGCTCTCTCACCCTCGCACCGCACCTCGCGGAAACCAACTCGGTGCGATGGGAATGCTCGTCGCTGTGTTGACGACGATTCTGCAAATGGAACTCGGCGAAGGAATCGTCGGTTGGACATTGATTGGCAGTGGTTTGCTGATTGGTGGAGCAATCGGCTGGATCATGGCAGTTCGCGTCGAGATGACGGGAATGCCTGAATTGGTCGCTCTGTTCAATGGATTTGGAGGGGCTGCATCAGCTCTCGTCGCTCTCTCGGAGTCGTGGAAATACATCGAGGATGCGAGCCTAGAACTTCCTGCTGGGCTCGAATTGCAAGTCATGGTCGTCGCCGCCGGACTCTCCGCGCTAGTTGGCTGGATGACCCTAACCGGCTCTCTCCTCGCCATGCTCAAACTCAAGGGCGGCGTCGAAATCTTCGGCAAGTGGATTCGCACGCCGACTTGGGGGCCTGAATGGCTTAATCCAATCAAGGCCCTACTTTTCTTCGGAACTTTGGCGTTAATCATCTTGGCAATCGAGGAGCCAACCAATACCGATTACCTATTCGCAATCATCGGAATTTCATGTCTCCTCGGTGTTCTGCTCGTTCTTCCGATCGGCGGCGCCGATATGCCAGTAGTTGTGTCGCTACTCAACTCGCTGTCCGGAATCGCCGCCGCCTTCACCGGCTTCATCATCTCCAACAGCGTACTAATCGTCGCTGGTTCGCTGGTCGGAGCGAGCGGATTAATCCTCACTTTCATCATGTGCAAGGCTATGAATCGCGAGCTCAAGGATGTCCTCTTCAAGGCATTCGGAGGCTCGGATAAGGAGCAATTGACACGCACCAAGGTCGGTAGTGATGCTGACGAGGTTGCGATGATGGTCGATGGGGCTCAGAAGATCATCATCGTTCCAGGATATGGAATGGCGGTTAGCCAGTGCCAGCACCAAGTCAAGGAATTCGCCGACCTCGTCGCCGAGAAATTCGACACCGAGGTCAAGTACGCAATCCACCCTGTCGCAGGTCGTATGCCCGGTCACATGAATGTCTTACTAGCTGAGGCAAATGTGCCGTACGAGCAACTCATCGAGATGGATGAAATCAATCCAGAGATGCCTGAGGCAGACATCGCTCTCATCATCGGAGCCAACGATACCTGCAACCCTGCAGCCCGCACGGGAGAGGGTCCTCTGGCTGGTATGCCAATCATCGATGCTGACATGGCACGCACCGTTGTCATCATCAAGCGCAGTCTCTCAGTAGGTTATGCTGGAGTCGATAACGACCTCTTCTACGAAGACAAGACGATGATGCTCTTCGGAGACGGCAAGAAGATGATGAACGAACTCAATGCCGCCGTTAAGGAGCTCTGATTTCTCCGCCTCCCCATGGGAGGCGAGCGAGCAATGGTTATGTGTTCGACGAGGCCGCAGAAAGTTGAGGGTGAGTGCTGATGGGTCGTTCTCCAAGACTTCTGGTCGCTTTGATTCTCATTGGCCTACTCGCTCTGCCGGCCTTCGGTAATAGCCAAGGCCCTCCTCAACTGAATGGAGATAATGACGAGACCGTGAAATACGGTTGCTCCTGCCACGGTAATGGTGCAACTGCTGATCGCGCGGTCGTGATGATCTCTGGAGTTCCGGTGATGTACGATGCTGGTGCAGCCTACGAGATGATCATCACCGTCGCCGACTCGGTAACCCTAGCCGGCTCCGATGGTAATACCAAGGCTGGATTCATCCTGACTGCTAACGGAGTCGGGGCTTTTTCTTGGGATTCAAGTGAAGATATCCGCGAGGCTGAAGATGACCCAGATGCGATTTCCCACGCTCACACTGGCAATGGTGTCTGGACATTCACTTGGACAGCCCCGAGCGAGGATTCTGGTGCTGTTCACTTCAGCCTCGTAGGGAACTCGGTTGATTCTAGTGGTCTACCTGATGAGGGCGATTACTGGAATGTCTTGACCTTCTCAATCAATGCACCAGGCACGATTACCTATGGAGACAGCCCCGCAACATTGCAAACCCGCACCATAGCCGTTGGCGATTATGACACGCTCTTTGTTCTCGAGGAGAGCGAGGCACAAAAGGAAGCTAAGCGCCAAGAAGCTCTCTCTGACAGAATCTTCGAGAAAGGCAATCTATTCTACTGGACCTCTCTAACCGCTCTCCTCGTCGGCGCTGTTTACCAACGCGAAATTTTGGAGCGCCGTTACCAAACAGGGCCAGAGCACTTGGCCATGGAATTGGCCTACCCACAAGGAATTCGTCGAGGTCTCGTCGCCCTTCTCGCATTCTACTTAGCAGTCGATTGGACCGCAAATGGCGGTCAAGGTGATTTCATCATCGGCTGCGCTTGGTTCATCGCGGCATGGGCATCTTACGGTGTCTATCGAACGGTACGGTCCGCGAAGGCCGAGCCCACCGTTCACGATGTGATGTGAGATGGAATCAACTTCTTTCGGCGACCGGCCAGTTCCGGTTGCGAATCACCTTGCACAGCTTCATTCGGTGATTCGAAGAGCGGCACTCGTCTTCGTTATCATAGCCGCGATTACTTCGATTTGGATAGAATCAATCGTATTCGATTGGGCATCGACCCAATCTCCAGCAGGAGCGCTTTCGGTTTACGGCCCTTACGATTGGGTCGAGATGAGAATTGTTGCAGTTTTCATTATCGCTGCAACGTTGACACTACCATTCCTTTCTCTCGATATCCGAAAATTTGCACGCCCAGGCCTATCCTTGGCAGAAAAGCGCTGGTTTGACTCCTTCCTTCTGCTAAGCGCTATCCTCGTGCCTCTGACTCTCTATTGGGTATGGTTCGAGATGATTCCATATTTCGTCGAAATCGGTCTAGAACTGGATACGATATCTGGAGTATCTGCCCATTACGACGCAGCGGAATTATTCGCTCTAGCCAGCGGCCTTTCCTGGATCCTAATCCTCCTCTTCATCAGCAGCTTATTCCTTTCACTCTCACGGATTTTTGGCCTGGTCGAAGGTGGCCACAGCCGATTCCGCAACCGAATTCTCGCAATTTGCGCGGGCACGCTAATCCTGACATTACCTGCCACCTTCGAGGGAGTCCGAGTTTTGATTGCAGTCACGGTTGCTTGCCTCACGGAAATTCTGTCCCGAAGCACACCGACTGGACCATTGGGAGCACGAATTATTCGACTTCCGACCCTGCGTGACAGAGATGGGGACACTCAGCGAGTTTTGATGCTGGATTGTTCGTGTGAGGGAGCCTGTCCGAGCATGAACCGGCAGTGGGCGGGGCGAGGTATCGGAGTAGTTCAGGCAGGGGCATTATGTCTTGAGCAGAGAGAGCAAGAAGAATTACTCGAAACCGCTCGCAGAACCGGACTCACTCGTTTGGCGGTAACAGGTTGTGATGGCACTCCAATCCCCAACTACCTCACGAACGCTCTCACGTCGGCTGGGACGCAGGTCATTGGACTCGGATGGCTTGATGATCCACGTTCTGACTCCCAACTGTGGCGCCGGCAATCGGTGCAGATGCACACATCTCAATATCGTGCATCTTCTGACGAATCCTCCAATCAGTAGGAAACGACTTCTGGAGGATTCGACAATCCGTTCCCTTCAAGGGAACGGAAAGCCCCGTCGATGGCATGAGAGCGCTTAGAGCGGTCATTGCGACCCTTCTTCTCATCAGCGCTCTCTTCGTCCAAATGAATGCCGATTTGGTCGACGACTGGGCTTCGAAACAGGCTCCTCGTGATGAGCCAGAGCCATTGGCTTTGCTCGGAATTCAAGCCTCAGAAGAATGGCTAGTTTTGCAGGTTGAATTTCCCGGCAGTAACTTCGCTCACAGCAAGGCGAGGGCTCTGTTGACAGGTGCAGACTCGGCCGAGGATTACATCGCCCAACTCACCGCTGACCAGTCCACACTCAGCGCCACCCTCTTCGACGAGGTTTGGCAATCTCCTCACGGAGTCAAGCGATGGGGAGAGGATGTCGACGGTAAGCGAGACGCTGGCGCTGATGGTAATGGGGCTGAGACGCTACTGGCCGAGGTCGCCAGCGACTTGCTGGACGGTGAAGACCTCAGTCGCTGGGACCTCGATAATGATGGCACAGTCGACCGTATACTCATCCTGCATTCTGCCCAACCGCAAGAAAAGGGCGGCGGTGCCAATTCATTTTGGAGTCATTTTACATCAATGCAAGAATCTCTAACTCTGGGAGAATGGACAATTGAACACTTCACAATCGCTTCGATAGACTCCGGTTTAGGGACTGTTGTTCACGAGATGCTCCATCAAATGGGAGCTCTCGACCTCTACGATGTTCACAGCGAATTGCCGAGCAGTAATTGGAACGGCATCGGAGATTGGGGACTGATGGCCAGCGGTAATTGGAATGACAATGGCAAATCTCCTGCGATGCCGGCGGCTTCGACGATGGATCTCATCGGAATTGAGCGAAGCACGATCATCGCGCCGAACATCGACTCAACACACAGTATCAACGGGATAACCGATGGCGGTTCATCACTCGAAATCGCCATCGCGCCGAATGAATGGATTCGCTTCACTTTACGAACAGATTCCGGCTTCGACTCAGCCCTCCCTGGCCACGGCGTCCTTGTCGAGCAGCAAGACCGCAACAACGGAAATGAGGATGATAATCTGGTCAATACCGACCCGGGCACGGCTTGGGTGAAAATCATCGAAGCCGATGGTGATGCCGCCCTCGAGCGTGCTCGCGATACAGGAGCGGCGGGGGACGTCTTCAGCGAGGGCGGCCAATTAGGCGCCTCGGGGATGGAAATCCGCGATAGCCGAGGCCGCCTCGTGCCATGGACCGCAACAATCGATAATCTCACAGGAACTCAAGCAACAATCTCATTCGATTTCCCAGAAACCCCCTCCTCAGTTGACGTTTTATCTCCGAGAGGGCCTCTAGAGATTCTCGGCGCTGAACCAATAATCGCAACCATCAGCGCCGACCAATCTTGCGATTTGCTGGTTGATGTACACTCTTCTGCGGCTTCAGCACAGGGTGGCCCGCGCGTTGTCGAAATAACCGAGGGAGAATCGAGTTTCGAGTTACTTCCCGCCAGTGAAGTCGACGGTTCAGCAGGTTACGTCAGAGGGACCGTGGGGTGCGAAGGCGAGCATCAATGGGATATCGACCTCGACTGGTATTCAATCGGTCACAGACTCGATGGCGAGCGCTTAACCGAAGTAATTGCGTGGGATGAAAACTCGAGAATTTCTCTTGTGACTTCGTGCTCTGGAAGCGGTTCGCGGACTTACTCAATCGCGGTAGAAGGGGCGCTTTCACGCATCGCAACGATTCGATCTCAAGGAGAGTTAGAAGCCTGTCCGATTATCGTTCTCGACATCGAACCAGCCGGTTTGCTGACTCCGGGGATGGTGGCCGAAGGAGAGTTGGTTTTCGTCGATACATTCGGTCTTGAGCAGCGTATTCCAGTCACTTTGACCGCGCAATCCTCCTTCAACGGTGACAGTCCACTAAGTTGGTTGGTGCAGCCCAGTAATTCGATTATGGTCATCATGATGTTGCTTGCAATTTCGGTAATCACTGGTGGAAAAAAGCGCACAATTTCGCAACCCACAGAGCCTGATGACTCGGCTACAGAGTCGGAATCGGACGGGCCAAGTGGGGACCTTGGTTGGTGACCTTGTTCACTTCTCGGCTTACTCGGTGGTGGGTAAATTCGACGTTATTGGCTGAATCGATGATCTCGGCTTGCTCGATGGCTGTTGAGTTGTTTGGGTTGAGCCATGTGTCGATGTGTTGATCGAGGATGACGACGGGCATCCGGTGATGGATGCCCGAGAGTGATTCAATCGCGCTTATTGTTAGAATGGTGAATCTGAGGTCGTCAGAATCTTGTTGGTAGAGGCCGGCGAGTGCAGTGATTTCGGTATCGCCGGCGATGTGGTGTGGGTCTTTGCCGTCTTGAGCGGTGGTCCATTCGTACCAGCCGCTCGCTGGGACGATACAACGGTGCCAGCGCGCGGCGGTTTTGAACATCCATTTTTCAGTCGCAGTTTCGATGCGTGCGTTGATCGCTACCCCGCTGCGCTTTGAGAATGGAAAGCCCCACTTCGCTGATGCCATGTGCCGCCCTGCGCCCTGGTCGAGGATGATCGTGGCTGGGTCGGTGGGTGCGACATTCCAATTCGGTTCAGGCGAATCTTCGGGCGGTTCTACGTCGAATCGGAAGCCGATTTCTTCGGCGGGGGCTCCGATTGCGAAGCGGCCGCACATGGCTCATCCTACGATTGGCTGTGCTTGACATTTCTGATTCGGCACTGCGTTCACTTTTACTTCATTGGCGTTTTTTCTCGGTTCACTTTCAGTTTCTCGCTCGCGTTCACTTTCACTCTCAGCCGCCAGCACTCCCTCCCTCCTTGCTTGCTTCATAGGCTGATCGAGTGCGCTCGCGTGTATGCGTGATGTTACTGAGTCGATTGCGCCAATTTCGTGGGGCGACCCCGCGATAGACCTCGTTCTACCTCGCCCAGCCACTCCCTCAATGCTATTGATTGAGCAGGAGCGGAAGGAGTTCCGCGGAGTTTTACTGCGGATGGTGGCGGATGAATTGGCCGCCGGAAGGCCAGTGCATTGGATTGACGGCGGCATGGGTTTTGATCCATCTCCTCTACTTCCGCTCCTGAGGATGCGCGGTTGTCACGACCGCTCGGCCTTACGTCGATTCCACATCTGCCGAGGATTTACCGCGCATCAAACAGCTTCAATCGTCGAACGATTGGCCCGCGAAGCATCCTCAGATAATGCACCAAAACGTATCGCTGCGGGCCGATTAATCATCGCGTCCGACCTCCCTCGGATGTTCATGGACGCGCAATTAAAAGCGGCCGAAGCCCGCTCATTATTGCGTGCAACAATCGAGCAATGTAGGCGACTCAGTCGCTCATCATCCTCTCTGTTATTGATTACCTCACGGCGTTATTCATCTCCCCCTCTGAGTCGCGATATGCGCCTCATGCTCTCACAGGAGGTTGATGATGTGCTTCGATTATCTGGAATCGGTCGAGGTCGGCGAGGATACAATAGCATGCGACTGCATCTCGCTTCTCTCGACCGAGGCATGGTCTGGGCTCGCCTTCCGTTGGGGCAAACCTCTCTTCTTGAGTTCCGTCAGACCCATGCCTCGAGTGTTGTTTGCAATTTTGAGCCGCCAGCGACTCTTTCTTCGCTCCAGCCGAATGGTGAGAGTAGGGCGGTGGCGGCTCGGACGGCGAGCGGGGTGTAGAATTCGACATCGCCCCGCTCGCCGAGTATCGCATCGGTCCGCGCTTTCACCTCGGACTGCAAACGTATCCTGTCAGCCGGATCCGTCCTCGTCCAGCCGGTGACGGCGAAGCGGACCTTGCGGCCGGGTGGTGTCGTTTGACCGAGGGCTTTGGCCCGTAGCAGAGCGCCCGCGGTCAGGTTGACGACGCGATGCTCGCCGGTTTCGCGTCGCACGCGTCGTCCTATTACGAGGTCAGCCAATCCGACCTCGCCGCGGCGCAGGCGAGAAATCTCAGATTCGACGCGCTGCGCCGCAATTAGTGGGCCAGCTCCAAAGGGGTCGCTGGCCAAATCTTCCAGCATTCCTTCCTGCAATTGACGTATCCATCGGCAGGTGGAATGCTGACGCAATTCGATGCCTCGAACCTTCCAATCTCCGTCTACGCGTGCGAAATACTTCGTCAGCGCTCCTACACCAGTTGTTCGGTTTGGGATGAATGCAATCCAATCGTATTCATGCTCGAATTCGAGTGGAACTCCAACCAAGGCATCGATACGATTCATCAGGCGCTCGCAAGACTCTCGCCTCTCGCGAGCGTCTCTTCCTTCGCGATCACTTATCCAAACTGCATCGACAATCGCGTGAATACAATCCCATCCCTCTTTGTCGGCTTCTTCGATAGTGGTTAGCAGAATATCGCGTGACCAAGCGCAAATCGCCTCGTGGCATTCGATACGGCCAAAGCGTGCGTTGCGATATCCCGTATAGCCAAAACAGCAGACGAGTATCCACTTCAGCACATTCTGCCGTCGGTCCCAAACATCTCCTTTCTCGCGCCGTTTTTGTTTGAGGGAGTTGCGTCTTTCGATAATCGGCGCGACCACTCTCCCGAGGAAGCCGTGCCTGCGAGTGCAGACGTGTAATCCCAATTCAGGCACGAGCAGGCTTCTGGTTTCGTCTGCCTCTGCCCGCCTCGCGATTTCGGAAGCGGCGCGGGCATTATTCAGAGGCAGACGACCATCCCTTCTGCTACCATCGTCATCGATGGGGTTGCAACAGGAACAATTCATCGTCTCCGGACTGATGTTACGGGTGGCGATGATGCTTGGAAATAGGCTAGCAAAATCTAGTTCGACAGCATTTGGATGGACGCCGACCACGGGGTCGAGATAGAGTCCTCCGCGGTCGGCGAGCATAATTTGCTCTCCATTCTTCATGTCTTCTGGGCGATTTTTCTTCCATGGAATCAGTACTCCATCTTCCATAGATTGTCTGATTTGCATCGCTGAAATCGCCGACCCTGGCGATAATCGCGATAGGTCGGCGGCCGGCAATCCAGAGGACTTCGCCAATTCCAACAGACCCTCGATTCCGCCCTCTTTGCCAATGAAAGAGCGACCCATGTCGATGTGCAGGCGCCCCTCAAGGGCGTGGTATGCTTCCTTCCTCAGCAATCTGCCATAACTCCAAGACACGCTCGCACGCGAGCGTGGAGTGCCATCGTGGGCGCTGCGGCTGAGCCTCAGAGGGACTCCTGCATCGTGGGCTAATCTTCGCAGCGCCGGCAAGTCGATGTCGTCCCCATCATAGGTGATTACGACATCGGGGTCAATTTGCTCCATGATGCGATGAAATTCGCTCAGAAGGTGTGCGGAACAGGTGTGAGCATCGGTGAGCAGTGCGTGGGTTTTAGGAGTTTCATCGTAGGTTAGCCGACCCTTATCGGTGAGGCTGATGCTCGATATTGGTGCGCGAGCTTTACGCTTACCGTGCGCATCGTGACAATCGACATGAATCTCCATTATTCTCAGCGCAGGCATGGGCCAATCAACCTCCTCTCGCGAGTCGATTGGGACCACTCTATCTCCCTCTAGCCGAACCCTTCCGAATGGGTGCGTGCCGAGGTCGAGCAAGAATCGCTGGGTGATTTTTGGGTCGACCGAGAAGAGCTCGAGGTTCCGCCATGAGCCATTTGCATCAATCATCTCCGCCACACGGCGAATTTGAGAAGGTCTTTGCACCCTGACGGCGAGAACCTCGACGGGCTGGGTTGCTTCGTGTGATATGCGGCGCATATCGCGTCGAATTGACAGAGCGCCGCATGGGCGCTGATATTCGGGTCTAGCCAGCGCCCGCCCTAATTCGTCCAATCTGTGCGCCTGGCCGTGGACGTGAATTGTGAATGACCAAGGCATCGAAAGGTGCACTACTCTGCCATCGTCCATCTTGACCCAGAGGCTCATGCATTCATTTTCTCGGTCGAGATGGCAGTCGAGGACCCATCCCTCATCCATCCCTCGACCTCTCCATCTCTTCCTCTAGCCTCGCGATGCGCTCGTATGCCTCGACTAGCATCGCAAGCAATACTGGCTCCATAGGGTCAACAGCAGGAATCATTCCTCCAGCTGCTGCGCGCGAGCGTGCTGCATGCAGCATCTGATCATACGCCGCACGTTCGCGCGGCCTCAATGTCCTACGAAACGGATTCCACCCTTCGATTTTCGCCTCGATTCGCATCCGCCAAGTGGCAACTGTCCTACCCATGGACTATGTCTTCAGGCGCGAGCGAACCACCTTACTTTCGCAGAGAGGGGGAGTGCTCAGAAGTGAAAGTAAAACTGAACGCAGACGCGCCGCCGAGATTGAAAGTAGAAGTGAAACTGAAACTGAAAATCGCGATGGAACGCAAAGCAAAATCAGCGCCGATTAGGATTCGACCATCGCGAATCAGCAGGAGGGCGCGTCAGTGCTAGATAGGACCAATCATCATCGCGAGGAATGGGGTATAACCAGATTTTATTCACTCCAGCGGCCAATCGTGATGCCAAACACGCCCCGCCCCAATCTCGTGGTGCCTCGGATGGTAAAACCACCAACCAAGGGGCGTGATCCTCACCCAGCGGCCTATCGTAACAGCGCCACCGAGAACCGTATTTGAAGCCGGGCCGCATCACCAATCCGCGCGCTAATAAGTCCGCGAGAATGCGCGCTCCGTCTGAAAGTGGAGAGAATCCTTGAATCAATTCAGAGGCAATTTCATCGACATGCACACCCGCCTCCGTCGGCACCCCGAGTTGTTCGACAGTCCACGAATCGACGGGGTAAAGCCGACCACTTCCCGAAGCGACACCTTCGTCAAGGGATTGTAGGGTTTCAATGGCTCTCGTACCCTCAAAAATCCCGCGTGGGTCTGCGGCAGAAACACGGTATGTCACCACGCTCAACTCTGCGTCGACAACCATTACCTCGGCGACTCGCCCAACACTCGCCACACGCTCAGCCCATTCGAATAAATCGCCGGCATCGAGTGAATCCGAAGAATGAAACCAACGAATCTCGGATGCCGGCTGCGAATCTCGCGGATGCTTATCTGAGGGCCATCTCGCAGCCCAAGTTTCAGTCTCCGCATCCGCGCCAACCCCTTGCAAATTTGCAGCGAGAACTACCTTATTTCCGGGAACTCGTAAAGCCTCAAGAATCGCGTATTCTTGCATCAACTGGCTATTCGTTGCCAAAGCGCCATTCAACCAATTTTCAGATGGCAACTCAACATTTCTGTGATTATGAACGAAGAGGGTCTCGGCTGGCGTTAACTCCAACGTTCCGTCGCCAGCCGGCCGCCCAATAGCCGACTTATGCCACAATCGGTCGGCAGCCGCACCGCTGTATCGCCACAGCGAGGAAGCGGGAGGCATGAGTCTTCGAGTGGCCCTTTTCGCTTGAGTGCGTCGGTCGCTGAAATGTCAAGACGAGTTTTGAAAATCATAGTGCAAAGGCTACAATCGCCCCCCAAACCTCATTCATCTCCGCCCGCACGAAGGGGCATGGCGATTGGCGAAGACGAAGTATCGCGGACAGATTCTCTGCTTCGATTACGCGCTTCATTGGACGCAATGGCTGGGTCTCGCGTGACCCTTCTCGGCGATGTCATGCTCGACCGCTACCACCACGGATACGCAAACAATCTCAACTCGATCGCTCCGGTTCCTGTGCTCAAAATTTTCCGCACAGATGAGAGCCCGGGGGCTGCAGCTCACATCGCCCGCGGTCTGAATTCAATCGGCCTCACAGTTGACTTCCATACATTCGTGGGCGATGACCGCGAGGGTGGTGCCATCGTCGATATGTTGGCTTCTGATGGTATATCGACAGATGGCATCGAGCGAGTGAGTGACCATCACACGCTCGTCAAAATTCGCTTCTTTGGAAGCCGCGAGAGTTTGCTCGATGAGAGTCAGATTTTGTTGCAGGCCGACCGCGGGCCGCTAGAAGCGATGGATGAGTCAATTTCTACCAAATTATCCGGTGCTGCAAAGAAAGGATTGGCTGATAGTTGCGCCCTTGTCATCTCCGATTACGATAAGGGTGCAGTAACGGTCGTTGGTGCTTCAGCATTGATTTCCGCAGCGACTGAACAAGGAATCCCGGTTATCGTCGACCCGAAATTGACTGGATTGGAGAGGAGCAGAGGCGCCACTGTAGTCCTTGTCGAAATGCGCGGAATGGAATTGATGCGCCGCCGCCTCGAAAGTGAGAATTCGCAGAGTGCTGCTAATGAGCTAATCTCGACGTACGATTGGGATGCTTTGGTCGTTCTCGGCGGCGTGCACGGAGTTACTCTCTACCAATCCGAGGGTGAGACTCTCCACTTCGATTGTGCCTCTGCCGCACCGAAACAGCAGATTGGCTTACACGATGCGGCTGCGACAGCCCTTGCAGTCGCTCTTGGAAATGGGCTGTCGATGGAAGATGCAGGATTGCTTGCGGCGGCGGCTTGTGATTGCATTCTCACCGCCGAGGCAAGCCACGAATTCGTCGACCGAGAAACCCTTGGAACATGGCTCGACGAATTATCGTGGCAATTACAAATTTCCGAACGATGACACAGTTCGCCATCGTACTCAGCCCAAACGGGACTCCATGAGGTTCAAGACACGTAATCGAACCCAAGGGTTCGATGAAGCGCCTCAGTATGGCTTGTCTCGTCTGCCTCGCGGCGCTTCTTATCACAGCCACAGGCGTCCAAGCTGACTCGGGCACCACCGACGATCCTGCCCTCATCAGCATGGATATCCAAAACGGCGCGACATCCATGGACGCCCTGACTATCTCGGGAATAATCGAGGACGATGAGTTGCCCGGCGAAGTAGTTTGGCGAGTTGCCAAGAATGGCACAATTTTCGATGGTGGGGATTTGACAGATACCCTAATCGAGAGAGATTCTACCAGTAACCGATTGCAATGGGAGTGGTCCTTCGAGTTGACTTTCCACGCAACTGGCGAATGCGCCTGTTATGTCAGCATCCACTCCAAAGATGCATCGAGTCAAGAAGAAGTCGTAGAAACTCGAGTAGTATTCATGGTTGACGAGAACTCAACTCATCTACTCGGATTCCTACTCGATGAGGATCAATCGGGAGCGATGGTTGATTCGACACTCACAATTCACGGATGGATGGGGACATATAGCGGCGATAGTATGACCTTGGGAATCCAAAGTTCTCTCTCACAAGGATTGCTTGAATCCTCGCACATCCCCGAAGTATTCACCTGCTTAGGAGGGGCTGGTGCTCAGCAGACAACGGTTCTGACCGGTGGTCAATTCGAATTTGAATGGGATATTTCAGAGAAATTGGATGGTTGGTTAGATGTCGAATTGATGTCATGTTCCCTTGACAATGCCTTCCTTGTGGGGGCATCTCATACCTTCTCCATCAAGGTGAATAACGCACCTCCAATTATCAAAATCGACGGAATAGATGCCGTCGAAGAAAGCGATGGCTGGCATACTTTCGATGCTTCAATGACTGAGGACCCGTATTGGGGACGCACTGATATGTACTATGTCTGGACTCTACGCCGTCCCTCTCACACAGGTTCAATTCCAGTCGATGTTGCGATGGGAGATGACCTGACCTCATACAGCGTCTCAGCCACCGATTGTGGCAATTACACACTGAGTTTGACAGTTTACGATCAAGGCGGTCTTTCATCCTCAACTTTAGTTGAATTTGATATCGAAAATCGCCTACCGACCGCGGCACTAACAATTGATGGAATCGCGGTCGAAGATGGGCAAGAATTCAGACTTGTTTCACCATCTGACACAACGCTTGATGCAACCGAAAGTGGTGATACCATCAACGATATCGGCGGTCTTCGATGTATTTGGTTATTCGACGGCGCTCCGCTTTACGAGGGATGTAATCGCGCCTTCGTTTGGCCTGACGAGAGCGTGCACCGAGCTTGGTTGACTCTCGAGGTAATCGACGATGATGGCGAGGTAGCCACGCTCTCGGTACAATTAGTGCATCCTGATGAAGTCAAACCCTTCCCGATTGCATTGCTTGGATTGGCTTTCAGTGCCCTGTTTTTGACCTACGCAGTTGTCCAACGAGTTCGCGGCGATAGCGAGCAGAATATTCCAAAGTGGAAATCGTAAATTTCGACCTCGCCGCGCTCCCACAGTCCTAAGAATGCCTCACGCGTCGCGCAGGCGTGAGCAGCATGGCAGACCTGCCTTTTGATGAAGCTGAATATCGCGGACGACAGTCTCGATTTCTGGCTCAGATTCCAGAGGATAATGTGGTGTTGATCCCGACGAACCCGATGGCCACGCGCTCGAATGATGTGCATTTTCCGTACCGCGCGAGTTCGTACATGCTGTACTTGTGTGGATGGGCTGACCCTGACGCTGTGCTGATGGCTGAACACGGTGAAGATGGTTGGTCTGTCTCTCTATTCGTGCAACCTCAAGACACGCTCGCAGAAATCTGGGAGGGTAGGCGGATTGGGGTCGAGGGAGCCGTTGCAGGTTGGCCTATCGATGAGGCTCACTCGCTCGATGATTTGTCAGATGTTGTAGAGAAGACTCTTGCTCGTAACAAGGGCGTTCATCTAATTCAGAAATTGAATGATGGGCTCGACTCTGTGGTGAATTCAGCGGTTACGGATAAGAGTCGAGCGCGAAATACATTCGGTAAGGGGCCTGTGTCAATTACCGATCCTTCTTCGATTCTCGATGAAATGCGCATGTGCAAATCTGAGGCCGAGGTTGGTGTGATGCAACGCTCTGCTGATTTGGCATCGGCCGCTCATGTTGCTGCAATGCGCGCGACATTTGCTGGCATCGGTGAATGGCAAGTTCAAGCTGCAATCGAGGGGCATTTCCTTGGTGCAGGTTCTCAGTGGAGTTATCCCTCGATTGTTGGAGGTGGGGACAATGCTACGATTCTACATTATCATGCCAATAATCAGAAGGTGGCAGATGGAGAATTAGTTCTCGTCGATGCTGGTTGTGAGGTTAATGGATATGCATCGGACATCACTCGAACTTGGCCCGTGAATGGTAAATTCAGCGAGGCTCAGCGGGAGATTTACGAATTGGTTTTGGCCGCTGAACTCGCTGGTATCGAGGCATGCCAAGTCGGCGCGCCTTGGAATGCCTCGCACAAAGCAACGATGGAAGTAATTTCACGGGGCCTCATCGAATTGGGTGTGCTCGATTGCACGTTCGAGGAGGCCATGGGCGAGTCGCTCGATGGTAAAACTCGCCAATTCTTCATGCACGGAACCAGTCACTCCCTCGGACTTGACGTGCATGATGTTGGGGTGACGCGCCCGAATGGAGAGGGTGATGGGCGCTTGTTAGAAGCTGGAATGGTGCTGACCGTAGAACCGGGATTGTACTTCGGTTCTTGGCGCTCGGACATCGAGGTGCCCGATCGCTACTCCGGCATTGGTATTCGTATCGAAGATGATGTTCTAATCACCGAGGAAGGGCCGGTTGTTTTGACATCGGCTTGTCCAAAATCTGTGGATGATATCGAATCATTGGTTGGTCAAGGAGCGTGAGCTCGTTGGCAGATTCAACCAATTGGAGAGGTATCCTCGCTGAGCAACTTAGCGATAATCCTCCTCGGCTCAGCGTCGAGGACGCGACACTGCTCTACAACGAGGCAGATCAGAACGATTTGCTATACGCGGGATTGGAAATGCGCCGTAAGCGAGTTCCTGGCAACAAAGTCACATACCTTGTAGACCGCAATGTGAATTACACCAATGTCTGCACAATCAATTGTCAATTCTGCTCATTCTACCGGCCGCCAGGACACCCTGAAACTTACACCCAATCAATTGACCAAATTAGTGCGCGACTCTCCGAACTCAAGGCGATTGGTGGAAGTCGTGTGCTAATGCAGGGTGGAGTCCACCCTGAATTGCCGATCGAGTGGTATCTCGACTTACTGCGAGAATTACGCCGCCGACACCCCTCGATCGACCTCGATTGCTTTTCTCCAATTGAAATCGAGGGAATAGCAGAAGTCTGTGGTTTGAGCACGAAAGAGGTGCTGGCGCGCTTTGCCCAAGCAGGCATGCACGGTTTACCGGGAGGCGGTGCGGAGATGCTCGTTGATGAAGTTCGGTTGGATGTTTCTCCAAAGAAGGGGAGCGCAGATAATTGGCTACGAGTGATGCAAGAAGCCCAAGAACTCGAACTGACAACATCAGCGACAAACGTCATCGGATTCGGTGAGAGTAATCTCCATCGTGTCAAACACATGGAGCGAGTTCGAGATTTGCAAGACCAAAGCCTCGCTCAGGGATTTGTTGGATTTACCTCATTCATCGCTTGGCCAGTACAACTTGAGAACAACTCATTTGGCAAGCGAAATCGAGGACGAAATCGCGTTGAATTAGGTGCGAGTGCGCATGAATATCTTCGACATGTGGCGATATCGAGATTGTTTTTCGACAACATCACCCACATTCAGGCTTCATGGCCAACGATGGGTATGGGCATAGCCCAGATGGCATTATTCGCAGGGGCTGATGATGCTGGGTCGACGATGATGGAAGAGAATGTCGTGTCAGCCTCGGGAACTACCAAGGCGATGGCTGGAGAGGTTGAATTACAGATGAATATTCAGCGTGCGGGATTCATTCCTCAGAAGCGAGATTCAGACTATAATGAACTTGAAACTGAGATTATCGTCGAGTCAAATCTTCCTTGTCCGCCGCCTTCTCAACCTGTTTAATCAGGCGTCGGAATCTTCTGACCTCGCTCCGCGAAGCGGTAAATTGTCAATTATCACTGCCTCGTCTGTTTGGGACATGATGATCGGTTTGACCCAGCGTAATCTTGTTCCATTCCAATCGGCGTGGATGTGCAATTCCCAGTGAAGAGCGATGACCGAGGAGTAAATTGAGCCTGGCCATCTAATGGGTGGTCCCTCGATTCGATAGGGGAACTCGTTCTGCACTGCTATATCTGGTCCTCTGGTTCTAACGCGTAAAGGTTCGAGCAACAGGACTCTTGGGTATTCTACTGGTAATGGAGTCGATTCACCGACCCCAGTTCCGTGTTCTTCTCCCGAGGTTATGCGCTTCTCTGGAAGTGGGGTCGACATCCCAGGTGGTGGCTGTCCTCCTTCGGGTCTATTGGAGGCGCTCAGAAGCGTCTTCCTCTCGGGAATTGCCACGCCTGCTTGCAATCGAGAATGAGTCTGGATTACTCCTTCTGGCATATTGCATTCAAGCACATCAATCCAACCATCGCCGACGGTGTAGCGGATTTCTGGGTCGGGGACCGGATTGGCGATGTAGGCATTCTGTCGCGCGATGTCGCGCGAATTCGCGACCATTCTCAATAGGATTGGCAAGACGAAAATTGGAAAGGTCACGAAGAGCAATTTTGGATAATCTAAGGGCCCAATTTTGTATGAACCCTGGGTTAACCAAGAGAGTAGAGGGACATCGCTGACTGCGGGTGCAATCGCGTGAAGGAAAAGTGAGAGAATCAACAATACGACTGTTGGGGCGATGAGCTGTCGTGCCTTTGCGTGTAATGGGTCTGGCTCGATATACCATCCATTTCTCGTCCTCATTAGGAACGGTAGGGTTGCTGTTGTGGTCACCGACTGAATTCTTGGTAAGCCCTCGTCTTCTGCTTTGAGGCCTCTCCATTCAACCATCCAGCCATCATCTGAGCCTATCTTGAATGGGGTTGGAGGTGGGGAATCAGATGTCACGATGACTTCGATGATTGGAATCGAACCGGGATCGATATTTGAATGGTCGAACGGAGGATAGCGGATTCGTTGAACAGATTCCAATCAATCAACCCCAGATTAGTGCTCGCACGGCCTTATTCGTCAGGCGGCGGAATTCTGGTACGTTCTTGAGCATCTTCATTCCTAGAGGAATAGGATTCTCAATTTCTCCATATTCATCGATTAATGAGATGACATCTGGCCGTGACCATACCGCGAATACATCGTCTAATTCTTCGTCTGAACATTCGGTGAGGAATGCATTTCTCAGTGCTCGGGATCGATTCTGGTTGCGCCGAAGTTCAGACATGCTCGAATTCATTCGCTCGATTACATTCGGGCTGAAATTGTCTTGCTGAATAGCCCGACTAAGTTCTTCGATCATGATGTCAACCTGGTCAAATCCTTTGCCGATTCCACCGCCAGTTGTTGGCTTACACAGTCCTGCTGCGTCGCCAAAAACTGCCACCCTTTCTTTGACAGGTTTTCGCAGCAATCCTGCTGGAATCGGCCCGCAAAACCGACCCACTTCGCGGCAGTTAGAAAATCTCTCGCGCCATAATTCTGAGTTGCGAAGCGCATCATAAAGATCCTCGCAAGAACGTCCATCCAACATCTCTGGCACTGACCAATTTCCAATTCGAGTAGTATCTCCTGAGGGTATGGCCCAAGCAAAGAATCCAGGAGCGACATTTTGGCCGGTGAACATGTCTAATCTGCCATCAACTCCGGGATAGCCGGTGACGTCGACCTGAAATCCAATCATCATCTCCTTGGGACGACCCATCCTGAAAGTTCGCCTAACCCAAGAGTGCGCACCGTCGGCTCCGCACAACATTTTGCAACTGAAGTTCGTTTCAGTACCATTTACATCAACAGTGAGATTGACTCCTATCGAATTCACCTCCGCAGATTTTGGTCGTGATGAAAGAAGGAGTTGAGCTCCAGATTCGATGGCTTGAGATACCACTCTTTCATCGAATAATTTTCGACAAACGGACCAAGTTCGAACTTTGTCGGGGCTGCCAATTTCTATCTCAATCCCTGATGGGCTGTACATTCTGGCGCCCCAGATGCGCGTGAGTACCGTATCATACGCGCCAATTTTTTCCATCGCAGCTGGGTTTACGAGACCAGCGCATTGGAATGGTCGTCCAATCTGATTATGTTCTTCCAACATCAATACAGATATCTCATTCTCGCGTAATCTCCGAGCGAGATAACCACCCACTGGCCCAGCACCGACGATGATAACATCGTAATGATTGTCGGGATTGATCATGTGACCTTCCTCCGTCGGCAAAGAGCCATTGGTTAGACAACCCTCGGGAGGGTTTGGATTTCACTTCTTTTGTTTCCGACGCTTCTGTTGGATAGTCTTCTTCAGACGATCGATGAGGATACTAGCGTCGTTCTTCGAGATTTCTTCAATGGTAGTCGTATCGACAAGAGCCATCGCATCTTCGACTGCCATTTCGAGATTCTCGCACATCGAATGAATAGTAGCGACCTGTTTTTCTGTAGCCGGAGAATTTCGGTCGTGGGCGATTAAATCGCCGATGATTGTACTTGCGGTACCATCTCTTCCACCTGTTAGAGATTCAAGGTCGTCGATACCGCGTTCTGAGAGGAAGGCAACCAAATCAATTTCATGCTTATCTGCGAGTCTGATTATGAGAGCCATTTGCTTCTCACTCGGTGGAATTTCGCCTGCGTCATCTCCATTCATTGATTCGATGATTCTTCGAGCATCATCGCCAGTCAATTCCTCGAATTTCTTTCCCTCGAGTAAGGCGGATTGTTTCTCAGGGTCCATCCGTGTGAAACGATTCTTCATGTAATTCATTTGCTTGGGAGTTGGCCTTTTCTTTCTCTCTTCCAAGGCATTATTGTGCATTGAACGGAAGTCGCCCACAAAGGTGTGCCAGACCTCTGCACCACTCGAATCTCCATCTTCAACTCGGTCGAGATTTGCTTCCATGAACGCGGTGAACGAAGGGGTGAATAGGCCTTCAGACATCGTACCTGAAGTATCTGCACTGGACCCATAATACGGGACCACTTCAATCCATAATGTGCGGCCACGTGTTGTGGGAAGAAGGGATGTGCCTTCTTTCTCTGCATAATCTCTGTCAATTAATTTTCCAACGGTTGTCAAGTAAGTCGAAGGCCTGCCAATATCTGCTTTTTTCATTTCTTGAATGATCGAACTTTCAGTGAATCTGCGAGGTGGTTTTGTCTGGTCTGAAATCAATTGTGGATTTTCTTCTTTCACATTGTAGGTCCAGTCTGAACCTATGTCGAATCCAACGCTTGGAGGTGCCGTTTGCACCTGCTTGTCCGAATCTGAATATGCAGCCTCCCAACCCGCATGGATTCGCCATGAGGAGGTTCCGTAGAGGGAATTTTCGAGGCCCTCTACCTTCGCGGTTAGGTCTCTGCGCTCTCTTATCGAATCAGACATTTGACTAGCTGCAAATCGACCCCAGATTAGTCGGTAAAGGGATTGCTGGTCGGAGTCGACGTCGCTTAGAGTCCTCAGTTCGGGTTGGGTGGGACGAATCGCTTCGTGAGCATCTTGTACGTTCTTCGCCCCTTTCTTGGCATCTGGCCCTAGAACTCCTGAACCGAGATGGTCTTCTCCGAATTGACTACTAATCAACTTGCGAATTCGATTCCGAGCATCTTCACTGGTTCTAGTCGAATCGGTTCGAATATACGTGATGTGACCTGCTTGGTAGAGTGCTGTTGCTACGCGGTTGGTTCGGGCGATTGACCACCCCATCCTGCCATTTGCACCGCGTAGCATAGTTTCAGTCGTGAACGGAGGTTGGGGGCGTCGCTTGGTTTGACCTTCCCTTACACTAGCTAAGGTAACCTTGCCAGAATTGCGAATGAGTTGTTCCGCAGATGTAGCAAGGTCGCCGTCGTAAGTGCGGTCGGGATGATGCTTGCCATCATCATCCTTCCAAGCCTCAGCATCATCCTTTTCGTGAAATCGCACTTTGAAATTGACAGTGTTAGAATCTACATTTACCGAGTGATATGGAATTGGGATATGCGCCTCACGTTCCAATTCGCGTTCGACGATGAATCCTAGAGTCGGGGTTTGTACGCGCCCCATCGATGCGAGATTCCAAGATCGACTAAATCGAGAGCAGCGGAATCCTACAAGACGATCCATGAAGCGACGCACCTTTGCTGCATCAACCAAATCCATGTCTATCTCACGCGGGTCTGCAATTGCAGACTGAACCGCATTCTGGGTGATTTCATTGAATGAGACTCGATGAATCACAGGAAAATCGTGGAATATTTCTTTCAATCTCCACGCGATAAATTCTCCTTCTCGGTCAGGGTCAGTTGCGATGTAGATTTCTTCTACATTTTTTGAAGCCGCTTTCCGACGAAGGTCAGTCATCGTCTTCTCTGCACGATCGGTCCAACTCCACGGTGGTTGAGGGAGTTGTCCTTCCTTGGATGACCACATTGCCTTATTGTCGGCTTTGCTCCCTCCGCGGTTCGGTAGGTCCTGAACGTGGCCATTGCAAGCGTCGACGATCCAGCCTCTTCCAAGATACTTCTTGACGGTACGAGCTTTTGCTCCGGATTCAAGGATCATCAACTTCATCGTAGCACTCTCGATTGTGTAGCGGGACCGACCTAAGTCAGCACACCACGATTCGCGGTGGCGACAAAGACCCTGTATAAACGTGAGCAGGGAAGGAGCGATGCAACGCGCGCGAGCGCCCACGTGTGTGTAGGCGCGCGTACGTGAGCGCGCGTGAGGCGAAGGCGTTTCTGTCGAGGTGAGGAGGCCGAGAGTTCAGAGTGTCTACGACTCAACAGCCCAAGCCCAGATCGATTCTAGCCCCTGCCTCGTCCCATGGCTCCTCAGCATCCGGCCCACCACAACCGAGACATCCAGGATATCCTGCCCGAGCCAATTCGAGAACTTGTCCTACGACCTCGTCAAAGGCCACTGGAATTGGCGGTGTAATCCAAACTTCATCTAGAGACGGAGGATTAAGACAAATCCGCCCACCCGACTCTCCAATCAATTCAAAGTAAACCTCATCAGTATCGTTTCCTCTAAAATCCACGCCAAATTGCAGGCTGGGCGCGAGGTCTGAAATCTGCACGCCCAAGTCCTCAGGAATTTGCAAATGACTCGGATGGCGAATAATCACTCCTCGTGAACGAAGGATACGCCTCGCAAGTTCACGCACCGAACGTGTGCGCTCATCCGAGGGCATGGCTCGCCGACCGCACGCAAGCCTTGAAGGATGCCTCGGTCGCCGAGCACAGGATGGGTCTGCCCTACAGCTTGGTCGTACGTCCTGCGATGCGATTCATCGATTCGGAACGAGCGCACGGCTTGAGTGTAGGTGCTCTGCGACTTTTGGCAGAGAATAGAGCCACTCAGAAGGTTCTAGCCTCGGTTTACCGAACCCCTTCAATTCCCATCACAGTGTTTGGCCGCCTATTTCGCCATCCGGTTGGATTGGCGGCGGGGTTCGACAAATCTGCCGCTGCGCTAGGGGCTTGGCCAGCGCTTGGATTTGCTTGGCAGGAATATGGCGGTATCACTCGATTTCCACAGGATGGCAATCCAAAACCAAGGATGTTCAGGTCGGATGTTGATCGCGCACTCATTAATCGGATGGGGTTCAACAATCCGGGGGCTCAGGTGGTTCGAGATTCGCTGATGAAGCGTCGAACTGCTGGGAGGTGGCCTAGTACGCCGGTGGCTGCGAATATCGGTCGCTCGAAGACCGTTGATAATGAGCGGGCTCCGGATGATTACGCCGAAACGCTTGGCTTGCTTTACGACCACGCCGATTTCTTCGTTCTGAATGTCTCTTCACCGAACACACCAGGTCTTAGGGAGTTACAGGAGGATTCTCATATCCGCGATGTAGTTAGTGCTTGTATCGCGGTTAGGGAGCGACGGTCGGGGCTCAAACCCATTCTTCTGAAATTTTCACCCGACCTCGACTCTGATGTTATGCTCTCATGTGCAGGTGCTGCCTTGGGTGCTGGGATTGACGGCTTTGTTGCGACGAATACGACGATTAGTCGGCCTAGTCCGTCCAATACGAAATCTCGTAGAATCCTAGCCGAACAAGGTGGGTTATCTGGCCGGCCGTTGCATCAAATGTCGATTGAGAGTATTGGGACGCTCTACGATGGGGTAGGAGATAAGGTGCCAATTATCGGTTGTGGAGGAATTGAATCAGGCGAGACGGCATGGAATGCTGTAACTAATGGCGCCTCACTCCTTCAATTGTATTCGGCATTGGTTTTCCAAGGGCCGGCTGTTGTAGGCCGTGCTACCAAAGGTATCAGGAAGCGATTGAAGTCAGAAGGATTTGCTGACTTGCAGGAAGCGGTTGGTTACGCTCGTGGTTAATTCGTCTACATTGTCATTCTACTGGTGCCGACTCCATCATCTGTTGTGAACTCGATTTGGCGTAAGCCTATTCTATGGTTTACCTGAGCCTGGGTACGTGAAGAATACACGAGCCACCCGGCTCGCCCTTGTTGCAGCCATATTGGGTGGTCTTCTATTCCTGATGTTCATGTCGGTAGACCCTGAGATACAGTACACCGTAGATGAGGTGATGGAATCTCCAGAGGATTTCGATTCCGATGAAGTTCATCTGCGTGGGGTAGTTCGATTGGGTTCCGTGGATAATGCTTCATCTTCATTCATCATCGAGGGTCTAGATTCTGAACTAAGCGTCACTTTCGCTTCGATTGCAGTTCCAGATGGATTTGAGGAAGGTCGAACCATCGCAGTCAAAGGAATGCTCTCAAAGGACGATGGTTCGTGGCACCTAGATGCAAATGAAATTCAAACCGGGTGCCCGTCAAAATACGAAGCTGAGTAATACTTCCTCAACCAGATTTTCCAGAGTGTGCCCATGACTCTGGCCGAACCACATCCCTTTCGTGTGCCCCTTCGCAAGGGCCCGTTGTCGTTCTCCCTACACATCGTTTCGTTCATAGGTGAGCGCTACCCGCGTTAGCCGGGCTAGGGGGAGTGTTGACGTGCTCTGTTATCCACAAATCGTCGAAAATGGTGGCCTGAAGTCCGAGGGCGGCGAAGACGAGCCGATGATGACCCTGCGGTTAACGTCGATGCCTCGCCCCCAAGAGATCCAGGTTGGCGGAGAGCGCTTCCGTAGGGAAGTGTCGACCGTCTCACGCTCGGGAATCAGGTCAGGCGCGGAAGCGAGCAGCCCGACCGAGGATGCTGGATGCCTTGGGAAAGCGGGGCGGAGGAGATCGTGGAATTTTCATCGTTGGTGACGATCGTCCACCGAGGACGTGCCCACTACAATCTAGTGGTCATTGGGCAAGAGAATGCGAATGGTTTCATCATTGATTCCAAAGAACCCAATTTCAGCACAACGGATTAGCAATTCCTTCCAACCTGAATGTTGGCTTAGTGCGATATTCGAATATATTTTGGCTTCGCTTTCTTTCCCGAGGGTCGCCAACTCCACACCTTTCCAAAATGCAACCTCAGGATATTTCTCAGCGTCCACGAAATCTAATTCTAAACCGCTTGCATCATTCCCTAGATGGGAGTAGACTGAATGCATATCTAAGAGGCGTGCCGACTCAGCAAGCGGGTCTGGATGGTCATCTACAGCGATGTCTACGAGAACCTCCTCCCAGTGTTTTTCCTTAGGCTCGGCAGCTACAACTAGAATTCTGGCTGATTGTTTTCCTCGCAGGTCTCCACCGGCATTTTGGCCTGCGACTAGAGCAGAAAGAAGACGTGATGCCAATTCACCTTCTGAGCTATCAAAGGCATCAGCCATTGCTTGAGGAACGCCTTCGTTTAACATCAAATTCGCTTGACATGAATATCCAGCGCCGATGATATGACCGTTTGCTCGAATTGTTTTGGAGCCGGTATACGCTGCGGCTACACCATTAGAATCAATCATTGCGACTTGACGAATTTCGGGTTGTTCATCTTCATCTAATCTTCTCGATAATGCATCTTCCGAAGACAACCCTTCAGCCATCAATTCGATGCCAAGTGGGCCGTGGTCGATTAGAGCCAAAGCTTGTGTTGCAACAGCCCCTACGCCCGCCTTTGCCCAGGC
Source organism: Methanobacteriota archaeon (assembly GCA_016845365.1). Classification (GTDB taxonomy): domain Archaea; phylum Thermoplasmatota; class Poseidoniia; order Poseidoniales; family Thalassarchaeaceae; genus MGIIb-O1. The sequence goes on along the minus strand of JAERST010000024.1, from coordinate 141,487 downwards.
AGCATTTCCTACAGCGAAGAAATGGGATTGTATTGCGACGCCGAATTGACCAGTGGTTGAACACTTTGCTACTATTGAATAAGTCAACTCGATCCCTCTAGTTTGAAGACGAATCTACGCCACCCATTTTGCAGACGATTTCAAAATGATCCTTCGAGACAGGTTGGACGCTGAGGCGCTGACCCTTGCGGAGTAGCGGCATACCCTCGAGTGCCGGATTGGCTTTGAGTTCGGGTAGTCCAATCGGTTCGAGTGGAGTAATCGGTTCTATGTCGACCATTATCCATCGAGGGTTCTCTGGTGATGCTTTCTCATCGAAATATTTCGAATGTGGATCTTGAGCGGTGTGGTCTGGATATCCCTCTTTGCATACTCTTGCAACTCCAGCGATGTGAGGTGGTTTGCAATTTGAGTGGTAGAAGAGAACCATGTCACCGTTCTTCATATCGTCACGCATGATATTGCGAGCTTGGTAGTTCCTCACCCCATCCCAATGGGTTGACCCGTCCTCGACTAATTGAGACCACGGATAGACATGCGGTTCGCTCTTCATCAACCAATAATTAGCCATTATTTCACCAAGCGTCATCGGAACTCATCACGAGTGTGGCATCGAGTACCGACCCCTCTTCACGGGTCAGTGTTCTCCTCAATCCAGCGGCTTTCGCCATTGTATTGGAACCTCCACTCAATGAGATATTGGCCTTGACCAATAAAGAATAAATTGCAGGTAAAAGAATCAATGCTGAAATCGCTGCTACAATTAACAGGATAATAATCACATTCACGAATGGAATAATCGCCGGTATCGGAATCCAGAATGCGCATGTTAAGCCTAGCGCGGTAACCGTAGTTGCCTCTGCTAAACTCATACCAGTACTTGCACAAGCTATTCGAATCGCGTCTAATGAGCCTCCTAATTCTCTTACGCGATTCGCAATATGTATCGAGAAATCAACCCCTACACCAACAAGGATTGAACCAATCATGACTGTGACCAAAGATAAAGTCACACCACCAGAATCCATCACCATCCATTGCATGAAGACTGTGAAGGCGACTGGAATTGTTGTGAGTATGGCATATTGTACGTCTCTGAAAACCAATCCAAGTGTGAGCACGGTGAATAAGAGAGCAAATCCTAGAGAGTCCCATTGTGACCCGACGATGAGGTTGTTCACCTCTATTGTTACCGAAGCTACGCCTACAAGCGGGGTCGAAGAGATGTCTCCATTCGTATCTTGAGCGGCATAAGCATTGATTTGGCTGGCCGCCGCTTCTGTACTCTTGACATCCATAAATGGCATATCGATATAGATCAGACTTTGTCCATAATCAGGCGAGATGAATAATTCCCGCATTTCCTTTGTCAAACTATTGTAGAAGACATAGATTAGGAAATTTTGCGCCTCAGTTCCACCCGATGGTTGTTGGTCCAGTAAAGCCAAACCCCACCAGAATGAGCCATTTCCAGACGCCTCTCTGTCGAAGATTAGTTCGGCGACATCCTTCATTGGTTCTGGCATTGGAGTGTCATCGATTATGTCCATAATAGGCGCGCCCGATACATTCACTCCAACAGCTATTGCTTTCATTAGGAACACGATAGAAACAGCAGTAGTTCGATTGACTAAATTGCATTTGGCTTCTAACTCCTCGACACCTTTGAGGTTATCATAAGGGTCGTTAATCTCAGTCGGGTCATTAACGAAAGTAGGGCTGGCGCTGATATCTCCGTTGATCAGAAGGAAACCGGGCTGTCCAGCTTCGAATTCGTCGGAGAAGGTGGCCATTTTCTTAACCGCGTCAACATCCTGAGGTGCCATCTCTAACAGGTCGATATTTTCTTCCACATTGGGCCGGTTATATCCTGCAGAGATAAGCATCAAAGTCAGGAAAACTGCAAGTGTTAATTTGGTCCAATTGATAGGGAAATTTACAGCATTTACGAATGCCTTTGGCGGAGGGTGAGAGGGTTTCTTGAGGTCGAGCATCATCGTTAGATTCGGGACCATCACCATGGTCATGATATAGACAACAACGATGCCTCCGGCCAAAGACCAACCAACTGTTTGTATCGGTTTCATCGGTGTGAATGTAAGGGAGATGAAACCGATAATTGTAGTCAAAGCAGACAACATAACAGCCCTGCCTGTAGATTGCAGTGCTTCGTCCATCTTCTCTTTTGGAGTGCCTTTTGCCTCGGCGTATCGATTAGTGATGTGCAACCCATAGGATACGCCGAGCGCCAACACAATTGGCCCTACGATAATAACCGTCATCGTTACCTCATAATCTGTCCATCCAATGATTCCCATCGTAATCCAAACTGAGCATAAGGTCGGTAATCCAGAGATGATGACGACTTTAATTCCCTGAACAAATCGAATGCGGCCAGTTTGGAATAAATCACAGTGGAAGAGGAATAGTCCAACTGCAACGAATATTACTCCAATTGGAAAAACCTTCCAAAATAGATTGAACGATTCCTCGGTGACCGCATTGGTAATGGGAACTGGACCGGTTAATGTCATGCTGAGGTTCGAGTCTGCCCAATTATTTTCTTCACCAATGCGATCAAGTTCGTTTTGAGTATTCTCGATAAGTTCTGAAATTGTTGTATTTCCCAAGTCATCAGAAATACCGATGATTATCACACCACGATTCCAATAACCAGCCTTGAGGGCCTCCTTGATACCATCTCCATCTGCATCCCTCCCAACGTCACGAACGAGTTTTGACAAAGCGTTGGGGGGCATTTCATCCAAGATTTGGTCAACCCTTTCCTGTTCGTCGGGTATCGCATAGTTACCCAGTAAATCCTCATTATCATCAATCGTTTCATTCAGTTGTTCTGACAATTCCTCTGAGCCAACGGCCTGGGCCACTCCAGAAAAGAAAGATTTGACGACACGGCCAGCGGATGAATTCACTTCTTTGATTACAGTTGAAATTGATAGAACGTAGATGACATTGTCTTCGCCTCCATCGTTTTCTTGTGGGTTGAGCTGTTTTTCGACTTGCTCGATTTCTTCGAGAATTCTGACAGTGGTTACATTGTAATCTTCAGATTCAACGTAAATTACCATCACGTTTGTCGTCCAATGTTCTTCAACCAGGGCGAGGTATGCAGAAACATCAGACCCCTGTGGAAGATAGACCTCGAGGTCGCCGTTGACATTCATCGATGATTTTCCTTCGATTGGGCAGAAGCCCTCTCGACAATCGACAATTCCGGATTCCCAAGAGAAGAAACCGGTCATAACCAAGCATAAAACGACGGTTAAAGCGGGGAATTTTGTCAGCAAATCAGTGAAGCTGAAGTCTGCAACAACCCTTCGAACTTGATTTCTACCTCGGCGAAAAACGCTCGAAAAACCGCCGGTATTCTCGCTCACAGAAGACATCACTTCGCCGGCTCTATCACTTGCACGACGAGCAACTCGGGAGGCGATATTCTCCTTCCCGTCTTCTTTGTCCAACTGGCTCACGCTCCTGCTCGTCGCGTCCGTCGTGACCGGAAGTGCTTGAACCCGACGGAGCAAAGTATGCTTGACTGCAATTAATCGACTATTCACCGGACGCGCGGGAACGGTCAAGAACAGGTGGTGGTAGCGCGAGCCGTCTTAGACGGACGTGGTGGCGATGGGCAAACCTACCATAGAAGAAAAAAGGTGGTCCATCGACCTCGAAAAGAGGATTCAGGAGGAGCATTATGCTGACCCTGAACTATACGCAAAACGCTACGGATTCAACCCCAAATCGGAGAAGGAGATCTTCGTTGTTGATACTCCTCCGCCATATCCGAGCGGGACTTGGCACATTGGAGCAGTCGCTCAGTATTCGATGATTGATGTGATCGCACGAAGTCAACGACTGCTCGGAAAGGAGGTCTACTTCCCGTGGGGTGTCGATCGGAATGGAATCAATATTGAATTCACCGTCGAGAAAAACACCGGTCGGAAGATGAAGACATTCGACCGGGCAGAATTCCTCGAATTATGTGAATCTACAATCGAGGAATTCACTCAGGCAATGAGAGAGACGGCTGCACGCGTAGGACTCTCGTGTGATTTTGACCGCGAGTACCTCACAGATTCTGATGAATATCGAGCGGTCACTCAGTCAATTTTCGTAGACTTATTTCGCCGGGGCGATATCATCGAGGATTTGCGGCCGAATATCTACGACCCAGTAGAAGGGACGTCAATAGCCGACGCAGAAGTCGAACGTCTACAGCGCCGTACTAAACTCATCGACGTACGTTGGACAGCCGCGGATGGGTCAGATGTCATCATCTCGACCACGCGCCCTGAACTCATCTGCGCTTGCGGCATCGTTGTCGTACACCCCGACGATGAAAGATACACTCACCTCGTTGGGCAACAAATCCAACTCCCACTCGACACTTCTGGCCGAAGCAAATCCGTAGAAATCGCAACCCACCACTCTGTAAAATCCGAATTCGGATCAGGTGTTCTGATGGTCTGTTCCTTCGGAGACCAAAATGACGTGGCAGTTTTCCGAGAACTCGGAATAACCCCATTCCAAGCTATCGACCTTGAAGGAAAAATGACAGAAGTGGCAGGCCCATATGCTGGACTCACAGTTAAAGAAGCCCGAGAGCGCGTAATCGCAGACCTCGAGGAGGCCGGAAGAATTCATTCGATTGTCGAAAAGGAACAAGAGGTTCCGGTCAGCGAACGAGGAAAGAATCCAGTCGAGATCATTCTACTGAAGGAATGGTACGTTCGTCAAACTCACATTCAAGGCCGTATGAAGGAATTGATTGATGAGATGGAATTCCACCCTCCTCGCAACAAACAATTCCTAATCGATTGGATGGATAACATCAGTATCGACTGGCCCATAAGCCGCCGTCGTTGGTATCACACAGAAGTGCCAATTTGGTATTCTGAAGATGGCACTAAGGTCGTAACTCCACCATCAGGAACCTACGTTCAACCTTGGCGCCAAGCGCCACCCGAAGGTAGCCGCGTCCTCGATAGGGAGACCCGAGAAGACCTCGGATCAATCGAAGACTTCAGCCAAGAATTGGGTAATCTAGTTGGAGAAGAGAAGGTATTCGATACTTGGATGGATTCATCAAACTCTAATCTCTTCGTCTCAGGATATTTGGAAGATTCAGAATTATTCCAACGCTCCTTCCCGACTGGAATCCGACCTCAAGGAAAGGAGATAGTCAGGACATGGCTCTACTACACCCTTCTCAAGAGCGCCCTGCTCCTGGACGCCCCCGGCTTCAAGCATGTATGGATCGATGGCCTAGGCATGGACCCATGGGGGCGAAAAATGTCGAAATCCCTTGGAAATGGAATCGACGCGGATTCTGTTCTCGAGTGCGGTGCCGGAGGAAGAACCGGTGCTTGGAAGGTTCGTGGACCAGACAAGGTCGTCAATCTACGGGCCAACAAAATCGGCTCGGAATGTTTCCGTTTGTGGAAGGCTTGTGACGCTCAAGTCGGTGACGATTTCCACATAAATCCAGAAGAAATTGAGAAGAAATACTTCGGAGTTTTAACGAAGATTTTCAACATCGCGCGCTTTGCATCCCAGTTCGAAGTCCCCGGAGATCTCGATACTACTCCCGACGGGCTTGCTCCTGAGGATGAATGGATTTTATCTGAATTCAGATTGATGATGGACAATGTCGAGAAATCCTGGCAAGATATCGATATCTATTCTGCCGGACAAGGACTGAAAAATTTCTCGACAGGAGTATTGGCGAGCCATTGGCTCGAGATGGTAAAATCGCGGCTTTACGATGGGGATGAGGTAGCCGCGTGGACTCTTCATCGAATGCTCAGAGATATTTTCGATGCATTCGCCCCAATCTGTCCATTCTTCTCGCATCATCTCTCCTCGACTCTCTACGGTCGGTCGGCAGTTGAATGCGATAAATTCCTGAAAATCACGGGTGCTTTTGATGCAGAATCAGATGCTCAACTAAGAGCGATGACAGAATCATTGATGGAATTCAATTCTAATGTTTGGCGATTGAAAAAAGAAGCTGGAACATCATTGAACACTGAAATCGAAGGAGTGCAGATTCCTCCTGAATTAGTCTCCCTAACCAATTCATTGACTAGAATGCACAAGCTAATCTAAATCACAATATGAATGGAATGAATGCTTTCCTCTCAGTTGGATAATCTTCGAATTCAGTTCGGTACCACTTGTGATGGGCAATTGCTCTAGGTGCTAGATTACAGATTGTCCAAACAGCAAATGTCGCTCCTGCTAGCGACCAAGTTGCAATTGCCCAACCTGTCCACTCGACCATTTCTCCAAGATAATTAGGGCAACTAACGCGCTCAAATAGCCCGCCTCTTGGAATCTTGTATCCTGTTGAACCATCATCTCGCAATGAAAATAAGATATCATCAGATCTGATATTGATAATCATTCCAGTAAAGAAAATGATTGCTCCGATGATGAATCGTGGATCAGTCAACCATTCAGTCCCATAACCTGGCGTCAGTTCGAATAACCACATTCCATTCAACCATGTGTTGACGCCATTGAAGAAAACAGCCATGAAAACAATACTCAGTGGCATCATCTTTCCAGAAATTCGTGCTCGGGCTGGCCAAGCCCAAGCACGATTCACGTAGTGAGCCGTCCATGCAGCCCAAAACAGCAGGACGACAGGTTCTCGATTGGAGCCGAGTAAAAGCATCACAGAGAGAAAAACAGCTGGTACTGTTTCCATAATTATCCAGCCGACACGAGCTGGAATTCTTGCACCCCAACCTCGTCGCTCGTGTCGACCATACGGCGCTCTGAAGAAAATGAGAGCGATAAGAACTCCAATCGCGATTGCAATCCAGAAATAGGTCACCGTTCGGTAATCTGATTCGGCGATGAAAATCATTCAGACACGTACCTTTCCGTGTTCTCTAAGCCAGTTTACTGTGTCAGTAATCGTTTCTTCGAGAGGTCTTGGATTATGTCCAATCTCTTCTCGTGCAAGGGTCCCCGGTATATCCCTGCACTGAACGGCAAGTGCATGAAGACTCCCCTTTGAGAAAGAGGGTCGTTCTCCGGTGATTTTGGTGCTTAAACCGGCGAATGGTAATGCTAGATATGCCGTCCAAAATGGCATAGTTGCTATGTGGGTTCTGCGCTCAACAACACTGCTGACTAGGCGAGATAACTCGGGCATAGAGGCCCAGTTCCCAGGGAGCAGATAGTGTTGTCCGTCTCTGCCGCTATCTACACAATTTACTGCTGAGCGGCAGACGTCTCGGACATCGACCCAATTGAAACCGTTGTTAATCGAAAACGGCATCTTTCGGTTGGCGATGTCCGTCAAAACCTGACCCATTCTACTCGGTTTGAAATCGTGTGGCCCGATAATTCCTGTCGGGTGGACCACGCTGACATTGAGTCCTTGTTCTCGGGATTCCATTAGCGCGCGTTGGGCTGCGGCCTTGGTTCGGTCGTAGGGGGCGGCTTTGGGGTCGGAGACGAGGGGGCGTGTCTCGGTGAGCGGTTCACTGGTTGGGTGTTGGCTGAATGCATGGACGCTTGAGAAGTGGATCATTCGGGGGACTTCCGCTGCGATTGCGGCTTGGGCTACGGCTTTGGTGCCGTCGACGTTGATTCTACGCATCGTTTCTTCCTGGACTTTTTCGACTGCGACGAATGCCGCGGAGTGGAAGACTACGTCGCAGTCGGCCATCAGAGGTTGCAGAGATGAACTATCGAGCAAATCTCCTTTGACCAACTCTACATTGAGTCCGTCTAGTGCTCGTGTATCGCTTCTTACGAGGGCTCGGACATCGTATCCTCGTCCGATGAGCTCTCTGACTAGATTACCACCTACATGCCCGCTGGCGCCGGTCACGAAGGCTCTCATCGCAATGGAATACTAGGCGGGTGAGGATGAATCTACCGGCGGTGCTTGTAGGCTCGTGAATCAGTTCAACGCAGAGTGAGGCCTTCGGCCCTCGAAATGGTCAGTCAGTAGGGTTACCATTTCTGACCCGATTCTCGCTTGGGCTTCTGCGGTCGCTGCTCCGATGTGGGGGGTTCCATGGAATGCTGGATGTTGGAGTAGGGGGTTGTCGCCTGGAGGCTCGATTTCGAAGACATCGAGAGCAACACTGGAGAGTTGTTCAGATTCTAATGCTGCAAGAACTGCCTCTTCGTCAACGATGCCTCCACGGGCGCAATTGACAATATGATTTCCACAGGTTACCCCATCGCTACCGATGCCCGGCATCAAGTCGATTCTTCGGGCATCGACTAGATGATGAGTCTCTTCGGTTAAATTACAGTGAATTGTAATGTGTGTACACAATGAGAAAACCGAATCTACATCATCGTGCAGAGTACAGTCGAATTGCCGAGCAATTTCGACTGGTAAGTATGGGTCATACGCATGACACTCCATGCCCAAGGCACGAGCAACTGTCGCGACGCCTTGGGCGATCCTTCCGAATCCGATGAATCCCAGACTCTTTCCGGATAGTTCGGTTCCTTTGAGTTGCTTCTTTTCCCATTGACCATCGCGTAGGCCGCGGTCCCCTCTTGGGATGTGTCGACAAGATGCAAGGAGATGTCCTAGTGTCAATTCAACGACACTATGGGTTGAGGCGCGAGGTGTGTTGCAGACTACTATTCCTGCTTCGGTGGCAGCGTCGATGTCGATATTGTCAACGCCGACTCCACCTCGTCCGATGAATGATAGCTTAGGTGAAACTTCGATTACATCACTCCGCATTTTGGTTGCACTTCGGACAACAACTGCGTCGAATTCTGCAAGGGCACCGTCTAGCAGTTCATCTCTCGAGAAGTGTTGTTCAACGACCTCGTGCCCAGCTTCTCGAAGGCTGAAGATTGCGTTTTGGTCCATGCCATCGGTAATTGCGATTCTCGCCACAATTGATTGCAGGTGGAGAAATGAGATGAACATTATTGATTGAGACTTAGGGTTGGAATGGTGGCGTTTAGTCCAACCGTGTGAATTGTATTGCTTGTACCTCAACACAACCGTTTGCTTCTTGACTACATCACGGCCGGTGAGTTGTGTGGGTGTTGGCGTAGAATCTCTTGTCTCTGCGCTATTGATACTGCTCTCTCCGGTAGTTCTTGCAATTCCATTATCCCTTGGTTGGAAGTGGTGGGTTGGTAGTGATCCTGAACATGTCCACTATCGGGAGAAGGTCCGATTAGTCCTCGATGCGGGTCTTCCATTAGGGCGATTCCGAAAAGAATTGGATGCTGAAGCGAGAATTGTCAATATCGATCCGGAGCGACAGGCGCGAATCGAATCGGATCTTCTTTTCCCGATGAAAATCAAACATTTCTTGCTTCTTCCTGGCTTGGTGGTTTGGCCACTGCTTGGTTTATTCGCTGCATTGTTGACTATTCCATTGATGCCAATTCTTCGCTTCTTTGAATGGTTATTGATTGAGAAGCGGGTTCTATTGTGGATTGGAATTACCGTTCAAAAGATAACCCGCTGGGAGATAATCGGGATTCCTCGAGTCGAGGATGGAATGAAGAATCCCGACCCAGTTTTAGCTTCAATTAATCGAATGCCCATTACAGTATTTCTTGGGCTATTCGCGTTCTTGATTGTGACTTATCTTCCATTTGACACCCGAACTGTATTGATATTGTCGAGTATTGTTTACATCATTCTGGTTGCATTTATCTCGGTACTCAGGGCTGCAACCCTGTCGACGATGGTTTTCGCTGATACGGGTAATCGCCGATTATTGCCGATGGGGACCTTCGTTGAGGATATGATGGGCCCTTGGGTCGGTGTAGGGTTGATTTTCCTTCTTTCTCGACAATTATTCTACGGCACTGAGTTGCGTAGCGGTCAGATGTTTGGAGATCCTGTATTATTCTCTTTGACAGTCCTCTTGGTACTCTACACCGCTACGATGATTGGAGTTGCAGTCGAGATATCCTTTTTCCGTTCGAGGGCCGAGTCAATTAGACTGGAATTCCAATCACAAATGATTGACCGTTACGACCCTCAACTCTACCTATTCACCCGAAATCTCGGAATGTTGCGAATCTCTCGCTTGATGTCCTTGCGCGAGTGGGTGAATCGCGGTGAACGTATGGAATTGACAGATATTGAAACGATCATGCGAGGTTCGCGCTAACATCACCCGATTCTGACTTGACCGTGAACTCTGATTGCATCTCCGCCTTGGTAGAAACAAGTCCGAGGTGGTAAGTTAGTCCATCGACCTTGGAGCCGGAGAGAATCTCTAGACGCTCGTTATTGGATAGTCGATATTTACCCGTCTGGAGCTCCTCTGTTGTGGTGAATGGGATGAGTCGTCGAGCCAATATTCCCTTGCTCTCCATGCGTGCGTGAATCTCTTGTCCGGGATAGCATCCTTTGCGTAGGTCGACTAATTCTTCCATGCCCAATTCAAACGGCAGGTGACCAACTGAATTGTTGGCGATGTCAATCTGATTGAGGGATGATTGAATTGCAAGCCAAGACTCTTGGCTGGAGGGGGTCGCTCCGTTAACTTCCAATGCCTCAATTATCGAATCGAGGGAGCGTGAAGGAATCAAATATTCGTATGCTGCAATTTCATTTTCTGCTAAAATTTCTGAAACCATGCTATCGCCAAATTCAGTCCAGGTTTTGGATGAGAGGTCACCAGTATTCAGCCCTAATCCAAGTACTACTCGGTTTGGGTTCTTGCCTACGAGAATTAACCGATGAATTGCCCCATCTCCAGAACTCACTGCGACTTCTTCATTCCAGGGTATCCCGGAATGGAGCGTGCGACGAATTTGTTCTGAGCATTCTGAAGAATGAATCAAAATGATTTGTTCACCTAAGTCGGCCTGCAATAAATGGCCAATTATTCTACCATTTAGATCACAGATTAGTGACTCTCTCCTTGTCATTTCTGCATCTGTGAGTACATTTGCTGTCACTAATCTGTTGAGATGTACCCGTGCATCTTTACCTGCTACAAGCGAGGCCGAACATGGAATTACAATGAATTCGGCCAATGGGTTGACCAGTGATTGCGATATCAAGAAATCATCTCAGCCGAAAGACTGACCGCAACCACAGGCCCTGTTAGCATTCGGATTCTCCATGTGGAATCCTCCTCCCATCAGGTTATCCTTGAAGTCCAATCGTAGGCCATTCAATAGTGCACTATCCTTGTTGTGAATCAAAATACTGACTCCTTCAACATTGATTGATTGAAATTCCGAATCCTCTGGTCGCTCAACGATCACCATATCGTAGAGGTAACCGGAACAACCACCGGCTTTGGCACTGATGATTACCACGTGAGATTCAATGTCACTGCCGATTGCAGCCAATAATGCAGTTTTGGCTGCATCTGAGACGTCGATTCCGACATTGACGACCTCAGAGACCGTTGCAATCGGCAGTGAGAAGCCAGCGCTGTCAATCAATCCCATGATTTCTGGTTAGAACGGTTCTATATCAATAATTCCAGTATTCCACTCTACCGCCGTCAATCCCATACCACGTAACGGCTTGGAGACGTCGTGAGCGGTGTTCGGGAGACTGATGCAATTAGTATTGAGCATAGTAAAAGGAGTCGAATCCGTGATACAATAGCTCTTGAGCAACCTCTCTCTATGAAAATCAAACATCAGGATGAGATTAATTCCCTCGGCCTTACGATGCGTACACCTGTATCCGATGATGCCTTAATTCACGGATTTCTTTACTCGGAGGGAATCATCGATTCAATTGAAGATGTCACCGACGTGGAATACGACCCAGAACAGATTGTAGTAACGTTGGATAGCAACCGCGATTTTGACACTCAATCACACACTCGTCATACACCGATTACATCCGCATGCGGTGTATGTGGTAAGGAGTCATTATCACATCTTTTGCACCATCAAGATTGTCGCCCGAATCACAATTTCAAATTTCACGAAAATGGTTTGCAAAAGTGTTCACAACAGTTGAGGGAATCACAAAAATTGTTTCAATTATCTGGCGGCACTCATGCTGCCGCCGCTTTTGACAAAGATGGAGTCTTGGTTTGCATTGAGGAAGATATTGGTAGGCACAATGCAATGGACAAATTAGTTGGAAGAATGATGCTCGAGGACATTGAGATTAGTGATCACCTCGTGCTTGTATCTGGTCGTTCATCGTTCGAATTAGTTCAGAAAGCGATTAGGGGTGGTTTTCCAATTCTCGCTTCTGTTGGTGCTGCAAGTAGCCTCGCAGTGGATTTAGCTCGTGAAAACGACCTGACTTTGGTGAGTTTTGTCAAGGATGACCGCCTAGTCATACATTCGAGCCCCCACAGGATCCTCTCCTGATCGCAAGACCTCCTTCGCCTTGCCCAACAGGCTGAATAATACATTACCAATCGGTGGGATATGACTCGAGAGATATCGGATACTCCCCCTCTCGAGTCAACTCCTCCTGCTGCAAAATCACCTTCTAAAGTTGCAGCGGGTATTCCAGCCATATTGTCGACGATGAAACACGGTTTCTCTAAAGCCGGTGTAATCTCGAGTGTGTCGACTCTGAGCAGGGTCAATCGGTTTGGAGGATTTGATTGCCCTGGGTGTGCTTGGCCCGACCCCGATGACCACCGGACGATTGCAGAATTCTGTGAGAATGGAGCGAAGGCGGTTGCTGATGAGGCGACATCGAAGAGGATAACTCAAGAATTTTGGAAGAACTATACCGTCAGTGAGTTGTCGAGGCAGGGTGACCAATGGTTGAATGACCAGGGGCGGCTGATAGAGCCGGTTATTCTTGAGGCGGGTTCGAGCAATTATCAGTCAATATCATGGCACGAAGCATTCGATGTGATTGCACAGGAATTAGTAGAACTCGACAATCCGAATGAAGCAATTTTCTACACATCTGGCCGTACAAGCAACGAAGCCGCGTTTTTGTGGCAATTATTGGCCCGTGCATTTGGCACGAATAATCTACCAGACTGCTCCAATATGTGTCATGAATCGTCTGGATTTGCGCTCAACGATTCGATCGGGATCGGAAAAGGTACCGTAAAATTGGAGGATTTCAATCACGCAGACCTCATTCTCGTAGTTGGCCAAAATCCGGGGACCAATCATCCCCGAATGTTGACCGCTCTGCGTGATGCACGCAAAAATGGCGCGTCAGTTGTGTCAATTAACCCGCTGATAGAGACGGGAATGAAACGTTTCAAGCACCCACAAAATCCTCTCGAGATGCTCGGTACAGGGTCAACGATTGCCGACGAACATCTACAAATTCGAATCAATGGGGATTTTGCGCTATTCCGTGCTGTGAATCATTTACTAGTCGCAGATGGGTCCTTCGATTCAGATTTCATTGAAGAACACGCGAATGGATTCACTGAATTTAGACAGGAGCTCGAATCTATTGATTGGAATGAAATCTGCGGCATCACTGGGCTTTCACAAGATCAAATTTCTAATCTTAGCAAGACCATCGCCTCTGCAGAATCAGTCATAATTTGCTGGGCGATGGGAATTACCCAACATCACAATTCCGTTCAGACCATCCAAGAAATGGTGAACACCCTACTGCTCGGGGGACATATCGGTCGGCCTGGCGCAGGAGTCTGTCCAGTTCGAGGCCATTCAAATGTACAGGGTGACCGTACTGTTGGCATCAACCATCACTGCTCAGAATCATTCGCTAGTGGCTTACACGCATCTACTGGAATCGAACCACCCAGAGCAACCGGATATGATGCAGTTCTCGCCGCCCAAGCGATGCTTGAAGGTGAAGCAAAAGTATTCTTGTCAATGGGTGGAAATTTCCTATCCGCAATGTCCGACACCAAGGCGATTAGTCAAGCTCTCCAGAATTGCAAACTAACTGTTAGTGTATCGACCAAACTCAATCGTAGTCACCTAGTTACAGGCTCTCGGGCCCTAATCCTTCCTTGCCTTGGCCGCACAGAAATTGATTGGACCAATTCAGGCAACCAATTTGTCACCGTAGAAAATTCGATGGGAGTTGTCCACAGCTCACAAGGGCGCAATCAGCCTGCCTCCTCTCAATTATTGTCTGAACCAGCAATCATTGCTGGTATCGCATCCGCCATCGAACGCAAACGAAGTATGTCCTCAATCAACTGGCAACACCTCGCAGAGGATTATGACAAAATCCGCAGCCTGATAGAACAGACAATCCCAGGATTTGATGATTACAATTCCAGAGTCCGCGAACGACAAGGATTCTACCTTCCAAATGGCCCACGTGATTCATTGAAATTCAACACGGATTCAGGTCGTGCGAACTTCCGTTCTCACAATTTATCTCACATCCAAAGAGATGAGGATGAATTTGTAATGATGACTATTCGTTCGCACGACCAATACAACACCACTGTTTACTCACCAAATGACCGGTATAGAGGTGTATCCGGAGGTCGAAGAGTTGTTTTGATCAACCCAGAGGATATGGCAAAACTTTCTCTTTCGTCAGGAGATTCAATCGATTTGAACTCGCGATTTAACGGAGTTAAGCGAGAATCCAATGAATGGTACGTCGTTGAGTACGATATTCCGAAGGGAAATATTGCCACTTACTTCCCAGAGGCTAATGAATTGATTCCGTTAGATTCGACGGCTTACGGTAGCAATACGCCTACGAGCAAATCGGTATTGGTCAGTGTTACGAAGACTCAGGCTTGAAGCCGTTGTGCCTTCATCTGCTCTTTCAGAAGTAATGAGCAACGATTCAATTGGGTTTGACATAATTGCTTTTCTTCTGCATCGAGATCACGCTCTAATGCTTGTTCAAAACACCGAATTGCATCTTGAAAATGTTCCATAGCCCCATAAGACGAGCCCATATTGTACAGGGTTCGTCCAGAGACCATCGATGGGTCCATCGAAATCGCTTGGTGATAGGATTGGATACTCTCTGCGAATTGACCCAACTGATGTAGAGCATGTCCACGGCCATTGTGTGCTCTTACACGCAATTCACGCTCTTCGCGTGGTGCGCTGGCAATAGATTTCTCGAAACTGTTTAGCGCTTCAATTCCCTTATTTTCCGCTAATAATGTGAGGCCTTTGTTATACCATTCTATTGCCACATTAACATCATCCGACATTGAGTACTCATCCATCGAAACTTGTTCTTTTGCCTCCATTGCAGCCGCTACTAAATCTACAGATTGATTGTCATCTTCAGATTGTTCTGCAGCCTCTAACTCGTCTGCTTTGCCTCTGCATTGTTCTGCCTTCTCAATGTGTCCAGCCGCCTCCAATGCATTCGCCATGCCGTTCCAAGCATATGAGGTCGAACCGAATTCCTCGATGATTTTCTTCCAAGTTTGGACAGCGGTTGCGTGGTCACCTGCTTCACTGGATTCAGCAGCTTGCCTTGCCAATACAACTTTCGAATCCTCGAGTGCGATGAAAGGTGACTCAACGATTTCTGGTTCGGCCTCCGGCTCGGGTTCTCTGTCATCGAAAATCTCAGTTTGAGTTTCATCAGAATATTCTACCACATTTGCGTCTAGTAATTCCGAGGGTTCTGCGAAGGTTGAGGTTTCATCTTCGTTGGAAAGTTCGGCCGTTTTGTCAGAATCTTGTTCAAGAGAAATCTGTGCAAGTAATGCGGCCGCTTGTTCATGTTGGTGATTTAATTCTAAACAGTAGTTGAGAGTGTTCGTTGCGTCTTCAATAAGACCAAGAGATGCTAATGCACTTCCACAAAGATACCATAGTTCATCTTCGGCTCCAAACTCTCCTTCTAGCGCTGGAGAAATCATATTCAGTGCTTCCTCGAATGAGTTATTATCGAGTAGAATTCTAACCTGGTCGGTTAGAGAGGACAAATCATCTGATTCTTGAATTACTTCGGATTCAATTGTTGGAATTTCCGAGGGAACAGAACTCGCAATCAATATCGGTTCAGATTCCACGTGCTCTACGTCATCAGATTCTTCTGAATCAACCTGAATCGAGGCGACTTCCTCGGATGATTGTTCAATTTCTTCTTCGGTTGAGATCGCAATTGCGCTGAGAAGATCATTTTCTAACCCTAGATCAAGAGCCGCCTTAGCATATTTTGTTGCCGCCTCGGTATCCCTACTCTCAAACAGAACCGCGAGATTAGCTGCAGTTGGTGCATGATAACGGTTCAACAAAAAGGCCCGCTCAAAGGCAACAATTGCGGCCTCTTCATCACCCATCTGATGGTTAACGACTCCGAGGCCGTACCAAGCCGCAGAATTATCAGATTCTAAATGAATACACTGCTCGTAAGCCACTTTGGCATTGACAAAGTCTTGTTGACGAACAAGAGCATTCGCTTCGGCTATCGAGGAGTCTGCCACGAGACCGATGGCGGTGCGAATCATGGATAAGAGTTCTGAGAGAATGAGCCCAGATTGACTATGTGAAAATGTGCAATATTGTTGAATCTATCATTGATCAGGTGCTGGATCATCAGCCCTGGCTTCTTCATCTAATCGGGCCTTGGCGACCCCTGCGTAATAGGCAATCATTGGGACAGTAATCAACAATCCAAAGCATCCTACCAGGGTCGCAATTCCGTAAGCGGTTTCTTGTAATGGGTCAAGTTGAAATTCGTAAACATTGACTAATTCATGTTCAACCAATGAAAATGACACCTCGATGCCGGCATCAGAGACTACCTCCCCCTCGTATGTCAATTCTACCATCCAAGTAGTCAATGTCCGTTCATCTTCGATTAATTCGAGTGCATCAGCTTCTGCATTAGATTGGTTGTCAGCATGTAAGAATCCAATTCCGTTAATCGGCAATACCAAGGAAGATCGGCCGATTAGATTTGCATCGCCGCCTTCAATGTCGATTGTATGCGAGTATGTTAAGGAACAAGATTCTGATACCTCATCAAATTCCTTGCAATTGAAAGCGGCATCTCCTTCTTGTCCCAAAAGAATGGAGTGGTACCACTGAGAATTGGCAGAAGTCACAGTCAGTACCGAATCTGAAGGTGCGTTCACAACGCTGACGTTAATCCAAGTTGCTGCAGAAGATGTCGAGACGTACCAAGAGGCAAGCCCGTCCTCAGATTGTTCAAGATTGTACACGGTTTGAGTATTGGTCGTCTCGTAGCCATAATATTCGCTATCCATCGTATTGGAATAGACGGCATAAGATAGGACCAGAATCAGCACTAATCCCATTCCAATCATGGTCCGAAGCATGTTCGGATTGCGAGAGAGTGCCTTCCTCATCAGGGTGGCGAATCGAGCAGTGGGTTTGAACCCTATGCGGGGGTGGTGAGAACGGACCACTGCGGGGCGAGTTCTGCTAGAGCAAGTCATCACGGTTATATACGGCCTCAAGGTCGGCCGGTCGCTACAAGGTGAGTCAATGACGACCTATCACGATGTCCCAGCCGATTTACTCATCTCTGACCTGTCTCAGAGACTATCGGACAATGATGCCATTACTGCGCCTGAGTGGGCCGATTTCGTGAAGACCGGTACACACCGAGAGCGTCCTCCTGTCCAAGAGGATTGGTGGTATATCCGAAGCGCCGCTGTGCTTCGAAAGGTCGCAATGAAGGGGCCGATTGGTGCAAACCACATCTCGCAACTATTCGGCGGTCCAAAGGACCGAGGTGTGAAGCCGAACCGAGCCGTAGCCGGTTCTCGAAAGGTTGCAAGAACCATCCTACAACAACTCACTGCAGCTGGTTTGATCAAAGAGACTCACAACACTGCAGGCAATGTAACCCTAGGAAAGGTCGTTACACCAGCCGGACAAGCCCTACTCGATGAATCTGCACATGCAGTTCGACCAATTGCAGAGGAGAAGTATCCGGGCCTTGCCCGATATTGAGGTGATTAAGGATGGCACGCAACAAACCATTCGCAAAGAAGCAGCGCCTCAACAAGGCGACGAAGCAAAACCGCCGAGTTCCTGTTTGGGTCATGCTTCGCACGGCTCGAAATACGGTTTCACACCCTAAGCGTCATCACTGGCGCCGATCTAAGCTTCAGAGGTGAATGAGATGGTCGAAGTCAAAGAAATGGTCATCCCGCTCAGAGCGGCTTGGAATGTTCCTCGCACCAAGAGGGCAAACCGCGCCATTGCTGAAGTTCGAAATCACGTCTCTAAGCACATGAAGATGCGCGACGACGAAGAAATGTTCATCGATGCAGCAGTCAACGAAGCCATCTGGGCTCGTGGAATGCAGAAGCCACCTAGGAAGATTCGAGTGGTCTGTACAAGAGATGAGGGATTCCCCCTCGAAGTGAAACTCGCGGAGGAGTGAAAATGGGTAATATTCGACCGTCCTTCATCAAAACACGTGCACTTCGTCTACTGGAGATTTATCCAGACAAGTTCACCAGTGATTTCGACACTAACAAGCATCTGGTCAGCGAATTTACTGACGTTGACAATAAGAGAATGCGAAATTGGATCGCTGGGTACATCACCCGCTACATCCAGCGCCGCACAGATTGATTCCGTTGGAATAATCAATCAACTTCCTTTCGTGCGTTACAGCGCGGTGGGCAATTATCATGGGTAGACGCGCTGAAATTGAATTGCCGCAATTTGCAAACGACGTTTGCATCGTTCTCATTAATCCTCAATTCGATGGCAATATTGGTGCTGTTGCCAGATCCATGTTGAATTTCGGATTCTCAGACCTGCGAATTGTTGGTCGGTCGGGTGAGTGGTCTGACGAAACACGTAATCGCGCCAAGAATGCTCAATCCATTTTAGAAAACGCAGGTCTCCATTCTTGCTTTGCCGATGCAATCGAAGATTGTTCGATCGTAGTAGGCACATCCGGCAAGAGAGAGGATGGGGATAAGACCGCAATGCGGCATTTCCTCTTACCGGATGAATTACCTTCCAGACTTCAACAAACTACAGGCAGAGTAGCTCTGGTTTTCGGGCCCGAAAATAAGGGGCTGTTGAATGAAGAATTGGCAGAGTGTGACCTATTGGTCACGATTCCAACATGGGAAGGATATCCAATCCTCAATCTCAGTCATGCAGTAACCGTGGTATGTTATTCATGGTACGTCAACAATTTACCATCAGCTCCTTTTGGTGCAGAGGAACGAATATTAGATCCAGAATTGCGTCGAAAATTACGCTCTGAGATTTCCCGTTTGACCCGAGAGATGCCCGCAAAAGAACATCGTCGTAAGGGCATAGAAGAGACTCTCAACCGCGTCTTGATGAGAGGGCTGCCCAAGGATGACGAGATCCACAGATTGATTGGAATAGTATCAGAGGCATCTGATGCATTCGAGAAACTTAACGAATTGGAGTGATTATTCTTCTCTATACCAACTCGCCCAAGATTTTGGTGTCTCTCGGACATGAAACGCGTAGAGTTGGAGTGAATTACAATACGCCGATCGGATGTTCGGTGCAACCTGTTCGAAGGCCCATTTGGCTAAGTTCTCCGCAGTTGGAATGAAGGGTACGATTAGCGTATTGTGAGAATCTCCCATTACCTCGAAAGCGCGAATACCCTCGCTGTCTTTTTCGTAGACAATGAATGCATGGTCGACAATATCGTGGATTTGTTCAGTCAAAATTGATGAAATATCTGAAAAATCCATCAACATACCTTGATCAGAAACTCCTTCGATATCTACTATATCGCCTTCCAATTCTGCTTCCCATCGATATCGATGACCGTGAAAATGACGGCATTTGCTTTTGTGATTGGGGACACGATGCCCTGTGTCAGTTTCTATCCATCTTCGAATTCTACTGGCCATTCTTTTCACCCTCTTCGAACTCTAAACAAATCGAATTAATGCAATATCTAGGACCC
Organism: Methanobacteriota archaeon; assembly: GCA_016845365.1. Lineage (GTDB taxonomy): Archaea > Thermoplasmatota > Poseidoniia > Poseidoniales > Thalassarchaeaceae > MGIIb-O1. The sequence continues at coordinate 121,689 of JAERST010000024.1, read as the reverse complement.
CTGGCTTCATGGAATAAATGTCCTAAATGAGAATCGCAGCCAGAACAACGCACCTCGATTCTTACCATGCCGTGGCTATGGTCTGCCTTTTGTTGAATTTCAGCACCCGATACCTCTTGCGAGAAAGCGGGCCAACCACAGCCTGAATCAAATTTTGAATTGGAATGAAATAACTCTCTTCCACAATCTGCACAATTGTAAACACCGGTCTCAAAATGCTTGTCATATTCACCGGTGAATGGCCTCTCTGTGCCGTTTTCCTTCATCACATGAAAGCGTAATTGCGCCTTGAGAGCCCCCTGCAATACCTCAGGCCACGAAGCAATATATTCGACTGGATCGACCCTTCCTATGGCGTGAAAGGCGAGAATTCGTTCGATATCTGCCCCACTAGTTCCACTGCTGCGTCCTTGTGAATCTGGATTGTAGGAAGTATTGGTATTGGCAAATACTGTGTCAAAGTCCAGGTTCAATTTCGAACATGCATCTAAAGCATCACGCAGAATCACTTCCTTGTCTCCATCGATGTAAGGTAAGTGGAATGATACCTTCTCGCTATCCCAGTTGCCGCTGGCAAAGGATTCGGCAATCGAAGCGTAGAACTCCGGGCGGCAATCTGGGTATATCGCATGGTCGCCACTATGGACTCCAAGAGCGATTACGACATCGCAATCTTCGCTGAGTGCAACAGATAGAGCATATCCGTACAGAATAGATGAGAAAATGGCATTGCGATTTGGGACCACTGTTGCTTTCATTTGTTCTTCCTCATAATGCCCTTCAGGAATTACCATGTCGTCACTTATCAAAGCTGAATGGAAGATTGACATAGCACTCGATAGGTCAACGACGCGATGCTCGACATCGTATCCACTATCTCTGAGATACTGTATATTCGAATTGGCGCGTTCTAACTCGATGATGTGCTTCTGCCCGTAATTGTACGAGATGCAACTGACTTTGTAGCCATCAGCTAACAATCTGAGTAGCAAACCGGTCGAATCCATCCCGCCAGATAATGCCATTACAGCTCTCATCAATCAACACCCAACCATTTGTGTGTCTGAAGGCTAAGACGCCACCCTGGGCTTCTCTTCACCAGGTCCTCAATCACCGCAAAGTTCCGTCCGTTTTGTTCTACAGATTCATTTTCTAGGTAGCAAGGCTGGAGGTAATGGTGTGAGAATCCAGCTTTGAGTTCGTCATACATCGACAAGTCTTGTCCGCAATAAACGACTTTCAGTTCGTCTCCCGTGCGTTGTTTAATCGACACGTTGGGGTAGAGTTGGTCCTTTGGGGATACGCAGATCCAATCAATAATTTCGGGGATTGGGATTGTTCCATTCGTTTCAATTGATAGATGAATTCCGTGTTCTTTCAGTGCCTGGCCGATGGTGTCCAAATCCTGCATGGCGGGTTCCCCTCCTGTGAAAATTACTCTATCACAATCGAACGCCAATACTTGCTCGATGATCTGGTCAAGTTCTACTTCTTTGTATGTTAGAAAGTCTGTATCACACCATTCGCATCTTAAATTACAATTGCCGAATCTGATGAATACGTGGGGTATTCCAGTGTGAAATGCTTCACCTTGAACTGAATGGAAAATTTCCACGATGGGGTATGTTACCATGTGACTTCCTCTGAATCGTTGGCTATCTCGAGAGTGGTGCCGACCTAATTAGTTGCATTAGTTCCGTTCGTGCTTCACTCTTCTCGAAGAAAACACCACGCATTGCTGAGGTGGTCATTATGCTATTTTGTTTCATGACACCTCTGCACTGCATGCAGCCGTGTGCAGCTTCGATAATTATGGCTGTACCAAGGGGTTGCAGATTTTGTTCTAAATCGTCGGCAACTCCCTTGGTGATGCGCTCTTGGTTTTGTAGGCGGCGAGCGTGTAGGTCAACAATTCGGGCTAATTTGCTGATTCCGACGATGCGATCTGTGGGGATATATGCGACGTGAGCTCGTCCCCTGAATGGTTGTAAATGATGTTCGCAGGTTGAGTGAAATTCAATGTCCCGCAGTAGTACAATCCCATTGTAACCCTCAGCGTTGAATGTAGAGTCGAGGACGACTTCTGGGTCTTTTTCATAACCAGAGAATATCTCACTCCAAGAATCGATAACCCGTGAAGGAGTTGTGGCTAAACCTTCTCTGGTCGCGTTTTCTCCTTCGAGATAGGTGAGTAAGGTGGTGACTGCAGAAATTGCTTCCTCACGATTTACGCTGGACATTCAATCCCCTCCGCGACCATGACGGGCATCAATTTCGTCTAATTGATCGAGCATTTTTCGGCATGCGGTTCTCACTGCATCTGCTAGCGAGACGAATTTCCTCTCATCACCCACGTGCAATCGAAGATCCTCGAGAATCTCATTTGGCATGTCCAAACTGATCTTTGGCATGGACTAGGGGGCCAACATTTGGTATTTCAGTATTACTTGAGTAATACGAAGCGAATATCTAGAGAATATTCACTCAATAAGATGAATTCTAAGATCGTTGTGAATTTCACAAATATTGGATGCCTTCTGAATCAAATTCGAGACGTGGAGATTGACCTCAGACGTATCGCAGCCTTGTTGAATTAAATTCGAAAGGGTGGTAAGTCCACCTTGAATGACTCCAGCTTGGAGATATGCATCATTGCTAATCTCACCAGATGACCTCAAATCTGAGAGTGATTCTGAGAGTGAAGATGCTGCTTGTGCTGCCTCTTCACTCGATAGAGTTCCATCGGCGGCCTTGCCTTCAAGATGCTTGAGCATGGCCGCCGCTTCGGAATACCCTTTTTGATGGTTATTCTTACCTATTCAGACGAGCCTACTAATTCGACTAGAACCCCGCCTGTTGAACGTGGGTGAATGAAAGCGATGAGGTGACCGCCAGCGCCTAAAACTGGTTCAGGATTGATCATTTGCACCCCTAATTCGGTCAATTTGGAAATTGTCTCGTGAATATCGTTCACTCGTATGGCTAATTGTTGAATTCCAGGACCATTTTTCGTCAGGAATCTACCAATGGGAGTTGAATCACCGAGGGGTTCGAGTAACTCAATTCTGGCGCCGTCGGTGTTTGATTCAAAGAATCTGATACGAACACCTTGTTCCGTATTCAGTTCGTCCTCGCCTTGTCGAAATCCTAGTGCACTCCACAAGTGTGAATGTTCGTCAAGATTAGGCGTCGCAATCCCAATATGGTCAATTCTAGAGTCACTCATAACCTCACCTCAAACCCCGCTTGGAGACCTCCAGGTGCCAAATTCCTCACGCAAAATCCCGTTCACCTCGCCCATGGTTGCTTCGGCTTTGAACGCCGAAATCATAGAATCCATGACATTGTCGTTACCTTGTGCGGCTTTTCTGAGAGCGTCGAGGCTTTGCGAAACTTGTTCCGTGTTTCTTCCTGACTTTATGGTACCTAACCGATCTATTTGGGTTTGTGAAATTGCATTATCCATTGTTTGGGTGTTTGGCTCAATCTCATCTTCGATCGAGTGAGTATTGACTCCAATAATCGATTTCTGACCATTTTCGACTTGAGTCAAATGGTCCCAGGCTGCTTCATGAATGGCGCGTTGTTGATCGCCTGAAATTACTCCAGACAACGCGCCTCCTTTCGCTAAAAATTCCTCGACGAGGGCGCGAGATTCGTTGTATAGTGTGTCAGTCAACTCCTCGATTAGGTACGAACCAGCTAGAGGGTCAACAACATCTGTGATGCCAGTTTCTGATGCGAGGATTTGTTGGGTTCGAAGTGCTAATCTCGCGGAGTTGACTGTTGGCAAGCCAATCGCTTCATCAAAGGCATTTGTGTGGAGAGATTGTGTTCCCCCGAGAACTGCAGCTAATGCTTGATACGCAACCCTAACCGTGTTGTTCTCTGGTTGTTGGGCAGTAAGGGTCACCCCTGCTGTTTGGGTGTGGAATCTGAGTTTTAGCGACTTGGCATTTTGTGGTGAATACCGTTCTTGAACCAAGTCGTGCCAAAGTTTGCGAGCGGCTCTAAACTTTGCAATTTCTTCAAAGAAGTCATTGTGGCAACCGAAGAAGAACGATATCCGAGGGCCGAATTGGTCGAAATTGAGCCCTCGCTCAATAACAGCATCAGCATACTCGAGCGCGTTAGCAATGGTAAATGCAAGTTCTTGAACAGCGGTGCTGCCGGCCTCGCGAATGTGATAACCGCTGACGGAAATTGTATTCCAACTTGGAATGTTTTCTGAACACCAACACATCAGATCAGTAGTCAAACGAATTGACTGTTCAGGCGGGTAAACATACAATCCTCTAGCAATGTACTCCTTCAAAATATCATTCTGAACTGTGCCACGCAAATCCGATCGAGAGATTCCTTGTTCATCAGCAACTGCAACATATAGTGCCAACAAGGATGTCGCACTAGCATTGATTGTCATCGACGTAGAAACTGAACCAAGGTCAATCCCATCAAATAGCATTCTCATATCGTGAATAGAATCGATTGGAACGCCGACTTTTCCAACTTCACCTTCACTCCTCACATCATCTGAATCAAGACCTAATTGAGTTGGTAAATCGAAAGCCACTGAAATCCCAGTTTGACCCTCAGAAAGTAACATTTTGAATCGTTCATTGGTACTCAGTGCATCCCCAAAACCAGCATATTGACGCATAGTCCAAGTTCGTGTTCGATACATCTCTTGGTGAATTCCTCTGGTAAACGGAGGATCGCCGGGTAGCGAATTATCTGGAATTGTGCCTGATGCAGAAAGCGTATCGGCAGAAGGAATCGAACTTCTTGCGGAATTCAAATCACTACTCAAGAAGCACCCTCCGACTCGTTCTGCAAGCAGATGGGCAATGAAACCTATGTCCGAGAACAATGGTCACGAACGTATCCTGAACAGTCAGGTCACCGACGGATTGTGTAGTCATCGACTACTGCCATCAAACGCTCTGCCTGTTCCTGATCAATTATACCCTCAGATTGTTTTTCAACGATAAATTGAACCGCTTCGGCAGAAGTTTGACGCTCTCCTTTGGCCCAAATTGTGCCCAATAAGGCAGAGCGATGCTCATCTGCTACGTTCATTTCTTTGAGAAGACCTCGTACTTCGTACTTGTACTCCATATGTCGAGATCGATCAAGCCTCTTTTCACGGGCTGCGGGTTGGAAACTAGTATTCGTTCTGCGCCGGTTAGGGCGGGGTTTGGCAGGAGCAGCGGGCGCGGCTGCCTTTGGGGCAGCTGCGGACTGTTGTTCGTTGAAATTTGCCGTAGCCCGAGCCTTGGAAGCCTCAATGATTTCCATCGCTTTCGAACTTGTTCGATTGTTGAGTTCAGTCGCGCTTTCCTCTGCGACTTCTTCTACTGGTTGTAATCCGCGACTCTTACGTCGAGGAGTTCCCAGAAGTTGTTCTTCAACAATCGCCTGGCTTTCTTCTTCTTGCACATCTACCGCTTCAGCCTCTGCAGTTACAGGAGCTTCGGGAGCTGGCGAAGCGGTAGGTTGAGATTTAGGAGGAGTTTGGACCGGTTTCGGGGCAACTGGTTGTGGTTTGGGGGTTGGTGGAGCCGGTTTGGATGCAGGTTTGGGTGGTGAGACCTGAGGAGGAGTGCGCCTTTGAGAGGGGCTTGGTTTGGAGGGCCTTGGACTCGAGCCTTTGTCGAAGATGTTGCGTGGCTCGCTCTTCGGTTTCCTCCGCCTCTGCACTGTCGAATCTACCTCCTATCCCTTCGCCGGACACCGCTTAGATAAGGCTTCGCAGTGCTTTGCCTAATCCCATTCGACGATCGTATGATCAGTTCTGAGAGATGGGTTGATGTCGCTTTCATGATACAAAATTGGTGAGGACACCTCTAACATTCTGCGTCCTAATTCTGCAATCATAGTGCCATTGTCTACACAAAATCGCTTTTCTGGCCATGTTGCTTCTGCGCTTCTTTGTTCGCACATTAACCGGGACATTTCCCGGATCCTTTCGTTGCAGGCCACACCTCCGCCGAGTAATAATTCGGTTTTTCCTGTGTGCGCTAAAGCCCTCTCTGCGACTTCAACGCAGGCTGTGAATGCGTGTTCTTGCAGTGACCAACAGACTTGACCTAATTCCTTGCCTTCGTTAATTCGTAATTGGGCCGCGTTGAGTAGTCCGGAAAAATTCAGGTCCATGCCTTGGACAGAGTAGGGGAGAGGGCAATCTGAGACGTCCGCATCAGGGTTTAGCGCATGCCATTCGCTGGCTAATTTTTCGATTTTAGGCCCGCCAGGGAATGCGATCCCTTGGTTGCGGGCAAATTTGTCGAGCATGTTTCCAATGCCGATATCAAGAGTTTCTCCGATTACCTTGTACCGGTCTCCTGCTCGGGCGATGACCTGTGTATTGCCTCCACTGACGTATAGTAAAACTGGGTCATCGCAACCAGTTTGATTTCTGCCAATTTCGATGTGTGCTACGCAGTGATTGACGCCGACGAGTGGAATTTCGAGTTGTTCGGATAGGGTGCGCGCGACTGTTGCTCCGATTCTCAGACAAGGACCCAATCCCGGGCCTTGACTGAAGGCAATTGCTGTGATGTCATCATTGCTGATTTGGTTATCTTGGAGGAACTTCTGTAGTAAGTCATGCGCGTGTTGTGAGTGGTGGTCTGCGGCCTCTCTGGGGTGAATTCCGCCCGTTTCTGGGCGGTATAGGGCCGAAGTGGAGTTGGAGGGGGCGCCGTCATGGGTTACGCTTCCAAAAGAAAAGGTGTGAGCTGTCGATTCGATACCGACAATCACATCGCCCATGGCACTTGCAGGGGAGATAGCATTTCAAGTGGTGCGGTGTAGCATTGCCGTGCGTCAACTATTCTACAACTGCGGCCCCATCGCTCATATGGCGGTTGGTGACCCACGTAGTCCATTGGTTGGTAGCCAATTGCATGATAGGGAAACTCTGGTTTCAGAAGGCGGAATGGCGTTATTAGTAGAAAATGGGATAGTCGCGAAATTTGATGATTCTCAGTCACTCGAATCGGAATTCTCTGTGGATTCTGATGTTGATTCTCGTATTGATGTCAAAGGAAAGGCGATCATTCCCGGATTCGTCGATAGCCATACTCACTTATTGTGGTCTGGAGATCGTTCCAATGAAATGCGACTTAGACAATCTGGCTTGACCTATCAAGAAATTGCCCAACAAGGTGGCGGGATACGAAAGACCGTCAATGCGACGAGAAGCTCATCGAGTGGAGAATTATTCGAATCAGGGAAGGCTAGGTTACAACGTGCGGTTGATTTTGGAACGACTTCGATTGAATGTAAGAGTGGTTATGGCCTTTCTACAGAGACTGAGTTGCGATTGTTGGACATAGTAAATCGAATTCGAGAGGACTCTGACATAAACATCCATTCCACTTGGCTTGGTGCACATGATTTCCCTAGTGACTTGCCACCAAGCCAGTATCTCGAGGAATTATTGTCAGAGCAAATGCCAGCAATCATTGAACAAGGTTTTTCAGATTGGGTGGATGTATTTTGTGAACCTGGATGGTATTCACTAGATCAAACTGAACTTATCGTAAGAGCAGCTACGGATGCTGGACTTCCATCGAGATTACATGTTGATGAATTTGTTGACGGCGGTGGCCTCTCCCTCGCAGCCGAATTAGGTTCAGCAAGTGGCGACCACGTAGGACACTCTAGCGACGATGCTCGGGCTAAAGCCGCGGGTGCTGGAACGATGCAGACGTTTCTCCCAGGAACGCCCTATGTTCTTGGCAAACAACTGGAATTGCCATTGCAAAAGTGTCTGGATGAAGATTGGCAATTCTCACTCGCTACGGATTTTAATCCAAACTGCCGCTCTTTGTCAATTCCCTTCGTCGGATCACTTGCAACTCACAGAATGGGGATTTCTCCTATTGCGGCACTTGCAGCCGTCACTCGTAATCCTGCAACTAGTTTACTTAGGAGTGAGCAAGATTTGGTTTCTGGTTCAATCCGAGTTGGTGGTAAAGCAGACTTTGTTATTCTCAATGGAGATGATGTTGATTGTTGGTGTCAGATGTCTGGAGACAATCCAGTCATGCAAACCATCGCCAGCGGCGCTATTGTATCATCTTAAATTTAGAGACATTTCAGCATTAAGATAAAGCGCAATATGTAATGCTAACACCAGAATTACAAATCGACGAGTATGGAGAAAATTTCCTCTCCACTCGAATATGCACCTAAATTGCTCGAATTACCGCCACACTTTGCTCCGATAATCATAGTTATCAGAAATCAAATCAGAACGATAGTCTCGGATTGTCTCGCAGTACCTCGTTTTCTCAACATTCTGAATATTTGGTCCAATTATGTCATATTGTCGGCGTATTCAAATTAATTAATGCGGTCCGGAACATGATGGCATCTGTTCAGAATGCATTTTGTATGAAATGTAAGAAATCAGTGTCGGTTCTGAATCCTGTTGAATCTCAGATGAAGAATGGTCGTAAGAGAATTTCTGGATCATGCAGTACATCTGGGTGTGATGGCAAGCTCTCGAAGATCATCGGTTGACCTCGACCCTCCCTGAGAGAATCATTCATTTGGGATGGGTCGGTGGGCGGGATGTTCTGGGCTCGTGGTCTAGGGGTTATGACGTCGCCTTGACATGGCGAAGATCGCAGGTTCAATTCCTGCCGAGCCCACCAGAATATACAATTCACGACTTCGTGTTTTTCATTGTATAGTATACCCGGAGTTTTCCAGCTCCTTTCTGTTTCACTTTGGTAACCTCAATTTGTGATAATTCACGAGTATTCCCCACGTGAGAACCTGCACAGGGGCAGATGTCTATTCCTGATATCTCTACTACTCTCATCGAGTCCATTCCCCGTGGTAAGCGACTAAGAATTTTAGAAACAAAAGTGCGGTTTCGAACTCGATCGTCCTGCATGATTTGGTCTAAGTGCCAATTACCAATCGATACAGTGTGGTTTGCACCCAAGATCGCATTTACAGATTCAGTGATTTCTTCAACATCAAACTGGTTCTTATCTTCGAACAGAAAATCAATTCTGGATTCATCGGTGCCTAATTGATTGCCCACTGTTGATGCGCCCCATATTTCATCAGCCATTGCAGATACTACATGTTGAGTGGTGTGAGTTTGGGATAGAGCATTACGGCGTTGAATATCGATTGAACAAATCAACTCCTCTCCAATTTGGAAGTCATCGAGGTTATCCACAGGATGGTATATCCTATCGTGCGCTATGACTTCATTGAATGGAGATATCTCGTCATTAATTCTGAAGGAACCAATGTCTCCAGGTTGTCCACCCCCTCGAGGATAGCAGAATGACTCTTCGAGAACTATTCCCTCATTTTCCACCGACCTAATGGTAGTAGTAAACGGTCTTGGATTAAGTGACGGATGTTGGTCGAGGTGAAGTCGGGGTTGAACCTCGTCCCAACTGGCCATATTACCACTCAGAGGTCGTGTAACAAGCCATATCTAAGTCCAGCTGCAAGAGCATCACTGACCTCTGAAAGAGATTGGTCAGCAGCCAGCTCAGGAATGAATGGATCAACTAACTGTACGATATTACCTACACCTTTACCCGGTGCCTCTGGTATTAATCTGAGACAGCCGATTGCCGAAATCAGTTCATTAGCCAAAATCCTCGATAGCATTTCACAAGATGAAATTAGTCTGTAACATGCGGTTGCCCCCATTGAAACATGGTCTTCCTTTTCCATACTAACAGGAACATTCGATGTAGATGCAGGATTTGCTAAGAGATGTAATTCTGCAAGACAGGCAGCCGAGACATATTGGACAATCATCAAGCCACTTTCTAGCCCTTCTTCAACAGCTAAGAAAGCAGGTAATCCTGTCCATTGAGGTGACATTAGTAAGTTTGTTCTCCTTTCTGAAATAGATCCTAATTCATGAGCGCAAACTGCCAAATTATCGGCAATTATTGCGAGGTTTTCACCATGAAAATTCCCTCCACTTATCACATCGGCATTTCCATCCTCTGTGGTGAAAACAAGAGGGTTGTCCGTTGCTGAATTTAACTCAATTTCCAAGATTGAACGTGCCCGAATGAGCGCTTCAATAACCGGGCCGTGTACTTGAGCAGCACAGCGCAGTGAGTAAGGGTCCTGCACCCTATCACAATCTGCGTGTGAGTCGTTAATGGCTGAGTTCGACAATAATGAATAGATCCGTGCAGAACTGATCAATTGTCCTTTGTGTGGTCGAGCAGAATGTATACGAGGGTCGAATGCCCTATGTGAGCCCCTTATCGCTTCAACAGAGGCTGCTGCAGCGCAATCGGCAGTAAATACCAGGCTCTCCATTACCGAAATTGATTCTGCTAGATATGTGCACATCTGGCTAGTTCCATTGATTAGGGAAAGTCCTTCTTTTGCTTCGAGTGAAATAGGAGTTCGATTGATTGTGGAAAATGCTTCGTTTGCGTCTATAACTTCCCATCCATCATCGACTTCTACGAGAAATTCGTTTTCTCCAATCAGGCCTAATGCCAGATGAGCCAATGGCGCGAGGTCTCCAGAAGCACCAAGAGATCCTATTCTAGGTACCACTGGACAAATTCGAGCATTCACAAATTCGAGCAAAACTTCAACGATTTCTGGCCTGATTCCTGAATGTCCAACTGCAAGCGAATTTGCCCTAATTGTCATCATCATTAGTACATGTTCAGGTGACATTAATTCTCCAACACCACAAGCATGGCTTCGAATCAGATTGGCTTGTAATTTAGCTAAATCTGCTTTGTCGATTTGAACGCTTGACATTGCGCCAAATCCAGTGTTAATTCCATATACTACTGCATCCGAATCGAGAATATTTTCTATCGCTCTTCTTGAATCCCGCATGGCGGTGATTGCACTATCAGACAGTTTTGCCTGTGCGCCTCCATCTCTGATTGAGATCAGTGATTCAATCGTGAGGCTCTTGCCATCGATTGTGACGTCTGTAGTAGCCATTCTAATCCCTGAAGTGTTGCATTATTATTGAAGAAATTGGTTTAATCTGTTAGATTATTGAGCACATCGGGAGATACAATATTTGGCACCGTGACCTCTAATCCAGATTCTTGTTGCATTGCTCGCTCTATGGCTGAAATGGCTCCGGGATTTCGTGCCCATGCCCGACGTGCTATGCCGTTGTTTACATCCCAAGAAAGCATGGAATCAATGTTTTGGGAGCTCCCTACCGACCCATCGATTAACATACCAAACCCGCCGTTAATTACCTCGCCCCAGCCTACACCTCCTCCGTTGTGCAAACTGACCCATGTTGCTCCGCGGAATGAATCGCCTACAAAATTGTGAACAGCCATATCAGCTGTGAACATGGATCCATCGCGGATATTGGCTGTTTCCCGGAAGGGGCTATCGGTTCCCGATACGTCGTGATGGTCCCTTCCTAGAACTATTGGGGCAGAAATTTGGGCCTCTGAAATTGCTTTGTTGAACGCTTGAGCGATATTTCTGCGACCGACCTCGTCTGCGTAGAGAATCCTCGCTTGGCTACCGACTACCAATTCGTGGCTTTGGGCTTGAGTAATCCAGCGAATATTGTCCAGTATTTGTTGCTGAATCTCATCTGGTGCACCCATTGATTGTTGTTCGAGTATTTGTTTGGCTATTGCGTCTGTTTTAGCAAGGTCTTCTTTGGTTCCCGATGTGCACACCCACCGGAATGGGCCAAAGCCATAATCAAAACAGATTGGACCCATAATATCCTGTACATATGAGGGATATCGGAATGTTGATTCGTCATCAGGGTTGACAACTTCAGCACCGGCTCGTTTTGCTTCGAGAAGGAATGCATTACCATAATCCCAGAAATACATGCCTTTGGAAGCGAGACGGTTTACGACATCAGCATGCTTTCGGAGTGTTTTTTGGACTTCAATTTTGAACTGTTCGGGGTCTGTTCGAAGAAGAGAGATTGCTTCCTCGTGTGAATACCCTGTTGGGATATAACCACCTAACCAAGGATTATGCAAACTCGTTTGATCACTGCCTAGATGTGGAGTTAGATTAGATTCGTCGAGGGCTTCGAGTAGGTCAACTACGTTGCCGTGATAACCAATTGAGACTGCTTCTTGGTTTACTATTGCCTCATGTGCCCGTTGTATTACCTCGTCTAAATTTGAATAAAGTTCGGTCAACCATCCTTGCTCATGGCGTTTTTTCGCTGCGTGTAAATTGGTTTCTGCGATAATGCATACCGCTCCAGAAATAACAGCGGCTTTTGCTTGGGCACCCGACATACCACCAAGACCAGACGTGACGAATAGGATGCCTTTCAGTCCTTCAGAACCCGAATGACCAAGGTACTTTCTCGCGGCATTGAGTAAGGTAATCGTAGTGCCGTGTACAATTCCCTGAGGTCCAATATACATGTATGATCCAGCGGTCATTTGCCCATATTGTGAAACTCCGAGTGCATTCATGCGCTCATAGTCCAATTGAGTAGAGTGGTTAGGAATAACCATTCCATTGGTTACAATGACTCTAGGGGCATTCTTGTGGGATGGAAATAGTCCTAGTGGATGGCCCGAGTACATTACCAGAGTTTGTGATTCTTCCATCTTAGAGAGGAGACTCATCATCAATAGGTACTGAGCCCAATTCTGGAAAACTGCCCCATTTCCACCATAGGTGATTAGGTCATACGGATATTGAGCGACTGCTGGGTCTAGATTATTTTGAATCATCAACATGATGCCTTTAGCTGCCTCACATTGCCCAGGATAGTCTTCGATTGGTCGGGCATACATTTCATAATCTGGCCTAAATCTATGCATTGAGATATGGCCCTCTTGGATTAATTCTTGATAGAATTCCTTTGCTAATTGGTTGTGCCATTTTGCAGGAAAATATCGGAGGGCGTTTTCGACTGCCAAGGTTTTCTCTTTGTCGTCGAGAACATCCGGTCTCCGTGGTGCGCGGTCAATGCTATCTGAGACAGTAGGGTAACTTGGGAGTATGTCCGGTATACCCTGTTGGATATGTCTTTGAAATGAGGTTAGGTCCAATTCATCACCTCTCATTTTCACATACGATCATTGACGATTTGACCAATTTGAGTGTGCAATCGTTGCACTTCATCCAAGATGTTTTGGATTTGTGATTGGTAATCGGCAGCTAAATCACCTATCGAACTCAAATTAATTTCGACATTCAACGCAGCACATTGAACACCAGATGAAAGCATATGCGATGCTGAACCAATGTCGGTAATCGCATTAGCATTGCAATTCGTTGCTAATGAAGGAAGAAGAATGAGCACTTGATGTCCAAATTGTGCGATTCGCAGTGGAGAGGCTGCAGCGGACAAGTTTGCAGATCTGATGGCAGTCTTTCGTGCTGCAATCTGAGATTCTGAGTCTTTAGGTAGACGATAAGCGCTCATTACAGAATCGAATGCATCACAATCTTCCTGTGCCATTTCTAATGCATCTTTAATCCAGGTTTCGGATTCTACGAGAAAATGTTCTGCGTCTTTGTGACCATCTATCCACTTTTCTTTGCCGATGGTCAATTCGGAGACCATTCTCGCTAATGCGATGCCGTGGGAAATTGACAAAGCGGCAACTGCTCCACCACCTGGGGTTGGCGAGGAACTTGCAATTGAAGCCAATACGGACTCATACCCATCATTCATTTAATCACCTAATTGGTTAGAAATCGCCCATTCAATAATCCGTTCTTGCGGATTAAATTCATCCAAATTTGACAACCCCAGTCCTTGGATTGCGGCATTTACCAATTCAGATTCAGATAAATTTGAATCACCAGAGTACCATAATCCTGAATCTAACATAGCTTGTAGAGGTACCAAACCTACCAGTTCACTGCCACACAAATCTACATCATGATCCGCGCAAATTGACCTTACACATTCGAATGCAATATGCAGAGGGGTAACTGAGAAATTTTGTAAATTCATAGAAACTTGGCAAATCCCGTGACTAGGTAATGGCAGCCCCATACCCTGAACAGAATCTAACATTCCTCTAGCCCGGATCTTCTCTCCGCTAGGACTCTTCAACAAACGACCACTAGACCGGACAATTGAGCCTGCAGCCTTCGAAGCGACTGGTTCGGCCTCGTCAACATTGACATTGTAAGCGACCAATACTGGCCTTACCCCGACCGCCATTGCTCCAAATTTTGCTTCTGCAGTACCCCAAGTTCCGGACCAAGAATCTGGAAATCTGGTGTCTTCATCCGCCCATTCCCCCCCAGTGAGTCGAGCTTGCAGCCCCTCGTACTGACCACGGCGAAGGTTAGCAAGAGAATGTCTTGTTCGATGTGTTGAGGCATCTCCATACAGATACACAGGTATTTGTCCATCCAAATCCGAGATGACAAAATCGGCCGCCTTCAAACAATCATCCTGGGTGTCTGAACTGATTGGGACGAATGGACAAACGTCTACCGCACCCATTCTTGGATGATTCCCCGAATGGTTCCGCATATCGATTAATTCAGCTGCACGCTTAATCAGAGCCAAAGCGGCGATTGCAACGGGTTTCCACTCGCCGGCTATTGTGATTACTGTGCGATTGTAATCAGGATCAGGTTCACAGCCCAGTATTGCAACGTCGTCAATCTCTCTTGCTGCAGTTACCACAGCATCGATGATACTGTGGTCTCTTCCTTCGCTGATATTGGGTACGCACTCAATCCAGCGGCTTGACATCGTGAATTCCACCTAGCAATGGCTGATGAGAGTTACCATCAACCATACAAGCCTTCATGATTTGCTCGAATCGGATCTTTTCGAGCCTTTTCAATTATCGACAGAGCTTCATTTAGATTAGATTGTGGCAAAGAATCTGCATCATTTTCGATTGCTAACATACCCGCTTCCATGATGAGTGATTTCAGTTCAGCCCCACTGAAACCATCGGTATTCCTGGCTAATTGTTTGAGTTTGACATCTGAAGCCAACGGGGTTTGTTTAGTGAGGATTTCCAGTATGGCAAGACGCCCGGTAATATCAGGCAGGTCAACCTCAATAATTCTATCAAATCGCCCCGGCCGCAAGAGGGCTTTATCGAGCAATTCAGGGCGATTTGTTGCAGCAATTATTTTCACATCATCAACCGAATCGAAACCATCCATTTCAGCTAATAATTGCATCAAAGTACGCTGCACTTCCCTATCGCCGGAGGTAGAAGAGTCGAGCCTTTTCGACCCAATAGCATCGATTTCATCAATGAAAATAATCGAAGGTGCCTTTTCCCGAGCTAGGTCGAAAAGTTCGCGAACCATTCTGCCACCTTCCCCAATGTATTTCTGAGCCAATTCTGAACCAACCAATCCTAGGAAGGTGGCAGAAGTCGAATTAGCAACCGCTCTTGCAAGCATCGTTTTACCAGTACCCGGAGGGCCAGTCAACAGTACGCCTTTGGGAGGTTCTAAGCCCATCTTTCGGAACGCATCTGGTTTCAATAGTGGCAATTCAATAGCTTGTTTCAGACTCGCAATTTGTTCAGTTGCACCACCAATTTGAGCGAAAGTCGTAGTTGGTTTTTCCAAAACCTCACTCGAAGAAACCAGCGGATCCCAGCCATCACTCAGAATATCGATAATAGCCAACGTGTCTTGATTCAAAGAGACTCGAGCGCCAGGTTTTAACAGATCCCGATCCAATCTTTGATTAACAGAAACTTGGAAAATTGTACCATTGGAACTGCGTACGATCGCTTCGTCTCCAACCAAATCCTGTAGATTACCGACAATGAATGGAGGTTCTTTCAGACTGCGAATTTCCTCATCCAACCTGCTGACTCTTTTCTTTAATTGTGCACATTCGTTTTCTAAAAATAATTTTTCAGTTAGCAATTCCTGTGAAAGGGAAGTCAACTCTTCAAACCGTGTACCGAGGTCAATTTGTTGAACTCTATCGGGAGTAATTTGTTCATCCCCCTCCGCTCGGTCAGATGCACTTGATGAACCACTCATCACCTCACCTATCCCGCCGTCTGCTTTCACACTTCTGCCACGAAGATATGATGTCGTAGTACCTCTCCCGGTGAATCGTGGGCGTCTGTGAATTATGTGGAGCTGAGCGCGTTGGCGTTGTTCGCACGAGAGCCTCCGGAGCCGTAGTAGAGGCCTGTGGTAGATGCATTGACCGTTTAGGCTTGGAGCGCCCGGCAGTCAAACCGCAAGTTACTCAGAGGGCAGCGGCTAGGCCAACTTCCCCCTCAATTCGCCACAATGATATAATGGCAAAATCAGAAAAAGAGCTCGCTTCTGATTTCCATATTCGAATTCGTAACGCTCGAACAGAGAAAGGATGGGATCAACGCGAGTTCGCAAAAAGAATGAATGAACGATTGAATATCGTTCAAAGAACCGAGAATGGCAACCGTCCAACCGACGCTCTACTGAAGAAAATTGAGAAGGTTTTGGGAGTGGAATTATTCATCGAGGTTGAAACCTCGAATACTCGCTCGGTCAACACCGCATCGTCTCGTGGAATGACGATTGGCGACGCCTATGAGGATCTATTATCTAGGAGGGAACCCGGTGAATGATATCCCATTGCATGTTATTCATTTAGACCAAGACGACCCTAAGAAATGCACATCAAGAAAGATGCACAAATATGGCTTCACCCAACTCCATACTTCTCTCCACCGAAGCCCAAAACGGGGTTTTTTGCTTGACCCGCTGGCCGGGAAATTGCTGGGGCCAGACGATAGAGTAAGCATCGAAAGGGGCGGAGCGTTAGTGGGATTGGATTGTTCATGGAAACAAATCGACTCTTCAATTGAGTTCCTAAACAAGAGAACTAGGTTACAGGGTCGCACATTACCTGTGGTTCTAGCAGCAAACTCAGTTTCTTGGGGAAAACCGGGAAGATTGTCGAATGCAGAGGCATTTGCAGTGAGTCTGATTTTGCTTGGGAGGTGGGATCAAGCTCGAAGAATTATGCAACCTTTCAAGTTTGGAGAGCAATTTTTTGAATTAAACCAACAACCCTTGGGAGCATATTCTGAGGCAAAAAACAATATCGAATTAGCAGAATTACAATGGGAATTCTTTGACCGCCCACAAACTGACAGTGACTGAATTTGCCTAGTGAGGTCGCACGAGATCATCGTACTTCTGAACCGGCATTGATGTCAGAGTCGGTAGTCAACAATGTGACATTTCCAGACTCGTCCTCAGCCGCGAGCATCATTCCTTCCGACATCACGCCGCGTAATTTTCGAGGTTTGAGATTGGCGACAAAAACCACGTTTTTCCCTAGAAGTTCTTCTGCGGAATACACATCCTTCAAACCCGCACAAACTGTACGGGTCGAATCGGGACCATCTGCTATTTTCACAACGTATAATTTGTCAGCATTAGGGTGATCCTCAACACTCACAACAGTCCCTGTTTTCATTTCAACTTTGAGAAAATCTTCGAATTCGATATACTCAACTCCTTCTGTTTCATTCTCGACGATACTGGATTCATTCTTCAGTATTTCATCGAGGTCTAATCTCTTGAAGAGCGGTTTAGGATTATCTGCTTTCCAAGATAATGCCCCTTCACGGATGAGAGCATTATCCCATACTTGGTCTTCAGCTAATCCACTCTCACCCAATTGTTCCCACAATTTTTGTGCGGAGAAGGGAATAAATGGCGAAGTCATCACTGCCAACGCTCTACACACGCGCCAACACGCAGCAAGAGAGCTAAGCGCTTCATTTCGTTCATCTGAGGAATCTGCAGAAAGATAACTCCAAGGTGCAGCGTTTTGTAAGAAGGCATTACCAGCTTGTGAGATATTCATCACGTGCCTCAAAGCCTCTTTGAAGCGTTGTTTTTCCATAGATGCCATAGCCTCGGAAATACATTCATCGACCCTATCTAGGAACTCTGAATGGTCGCCGCCATCTATGAATTCATTCAGAGGATTACCACCTTCAGATTGTAATCGATGAGTCAAAGTCAACACTCGATGAACGAAATTTCCGTAATTTCCAATCAATTCATTATTGACCTTCTCAACAAAATCTTCCCACCTGAAATCAGTATCGTGGGACTCTGGCATATTGATCGCCAAATGGTATCGAAGTGTATCCGGATCGTATCTTTCGAGGAACGCAGGTAACCAAACGCCGTGTTTGCGGGATTTACTGAATTGACCACCTTGAAGCATTAGGTATTCATTTGCTGGTACATTATCTTCTAAATGGAGAGCAGATTCTCCATATCTACTCTGATTCAGACCCATTAGAATTGCAGGCCAAATAATGGTGTGGAATGGGATGTTGTCCTTACCCATGAAATATAGATGTCGAAGGTTTTGGCCGTCCTTTTGGACCCACCAATTCTCCCATGCATCAGCACCTTCCGGATGGCTTTCCGCGAATCGCTCCGCCCAAATCCTAGCGCAGGTATAGTACCCTTGAACGGCCTCAAACCAAACGTAGATTCGCTTACTATCCCATTCTTCGCCTACCAATGGAATTTTGA
This sequence comes from Methanobacteriota archaeon, assembly GCA_016845365.1. Classification (GTDB taxonomy): domain Archaea; phylum Thermoplasmatota; class Poseidoniia; order Poseidoniales; family Thalassarchaeaceae; genus MGIIb-O1. The sequence goes on along the minus strand of JAERST010000024.1, from coordinate 103,200 downwards.
TACCCCATTCCATATCCCTGGTAACGGCTCTCGGCCGCAAGCCCATCTTCAACCAGTTTGTTGTCATTGCACGTACGTTAGGCCTCCAAACCCGCTGACGTTGCGATGCATGTTGTTCTAGTCGGTCTTGGAACAAATCCAACCGATAGAATAAGTGATCTGTGTCTCGAACTTCAATAGAAGCATCAGGATTCGACTTAGACCGGGGATTTCGTAATTCGCTCGCCTCATAAGTTGCTCCACATGCGTCGCATTGATCGCCTCTAGCGTCATCTTCGCCACATTGAGGGCATATTCCCACGACGTACCGGTCGGGCAAAAATCGAATCTGGCCGTCGGACCCAACTTCGCAATATTGTTGCATAGTCTGCAATTGAAGCAAACCAGAATCACTCAATTTTTGAAAAATCTCCTGCACCAATTCCTTGTGCCGAGGGTCAGTAGTGCGATTGTACAAGGCGCCACCATACTCAACCCCCCTCGAATCCACGTGATTATCCCAGGAGCAACCCAATCCGGCCAAAGCTCTAGAGTTGATTTCATGGAACTCATCAACCACAACCTGTGGGTCGACCCCTCGTTCTTCCGCAGAGACAGTAATCGGTGTGCCGTGTTCGTCCGAACCACTGCACATCAGAACACGGCGTCCTCGAGCTCGCTCGTACCTATATTGAATATCAGCAGGCAAACAATTCCCTGCAACGTGACCCAGATGTAGAGGGCCATTGGCATATGGCCAAGCCATGAAGACTGTCGTGTACTCCACCAAACCGACTCCATATCCCACTCTGGGTAGAGAATCTGTCCGACAACCACATATTTATGTCTGCGTCGCCCGCAATGACACCGGAGCACGTATTGCTGTGACGCACTGCACGCCCTCAGATATTCCGGATTCGACTCAGAATCTAGAGGTGATTTCGCTTTGAGCGCTTGGACATTAATCGCCGCATATGCGGCACTTGCACTGGGAGTTTCCTTCCTTTGTAGCATACTAGAAGCTGTATTGTTGTCGACTACTCGAGGCCACGTAGTCAGCATGGCTGAAACGCATCCTAAGGCCAGTGAAATGTGGATTAGCTACAAGGACGACCCTGAACGACCTTTGACAGCGATATTGACACTCAACACGATTGCGCACACTGTAGGTGCACTTGGTGTTGGAACCCAAGTTGAGCATCTAAATCCTGGAGAATATGGCGTTGCTATTGCATCTGCTATTCTTACTATTGGCATTCTTTTACTATCAGAAATTCTTCCAAAGACACTTGGTACACTTTACTGGCGTCGAATGACTATCTCATCGGGATATTTGCTTCGTATGTTGATTATCTTGAGTTGGATAATTGTTCGACCTGTGGAAATGATTAGAGGAATTTTACCAGCAGTGGAAACCGAGACGGTTACTCGAGATGAATTGTCTGTTCTCGCAGATATTGCAGAGGAATCTGATATCATCGAGGAAGATGAGGAAGCAGTCATTCAGAATTTGTTGAAACTTCGTGATATTGAGGTTCAATCGATTATGACGCCCCGAGTAGTGATGAATTGCGTCGAGGCGACTGAGAGTGTCGGATCGATAATGGAGCGCATTCCGATCATGGTTTACGGTCGAATGCCGGTCTACGAAGGCGATGTCGACAATATTCGAGGTCTCGTTCTCAGGAGCGAAATTCTTCGTCGGGCCGCTGCCGACGAATTTGAGACAACGATGGGTGACCTACAGCGCAAGGTAGTGTCTTGTCGCTTCGACGATTCTGTCGACAGTGCTCTCGATATATTGTTAGAAAATAAGGTGCAATTGATGATTGTACGCGACGATTTCGGCGGCACTGTTGGCCTAGTTACGATGGAGGATGTCATCGAAACTCTTCTCGGCGTTGAAATCGTCGACGAAGAAGACCAAGTGGCCATCGAAGAAGGCGTAGCTCATGAGGACCTCAGAGAACTCGCCAAGATGCGCAACACAGAATCCGATGAGTCCGAGTGATGACGAATCTCTTACTCAGAATAAGGACTCAAGTGAATCTTGTATCCTAACCTGTGAGTGCCGCATCGAACTCAAAGAGAGAGGGATCTGTAACATGTCCAATCGACCCAATCTATCGAATGTCCTGTTGAGGGCATTGAGGAGGATTTATCACTACAGAGAAGACTAGACGAGGCAACGATGGCAAGAATGCCTTCGACACTTATGGTCATCTAAACCGGTAAAAAGTTGAAGCTCAGCTCTGTTCTTCATCAGCGAGCCAACCCTTCGACTCGGTGAAATCGCTAATGGACTCAAGTCGCTTCAACCATCCCTTTGCCTCGGTTGACTTGGTTGTTCTAACTAACCAAACTCCCCCGAAGACGGAATCCCACAAACCGAGATCTCCTCGAATCTTGTACATTGCATAATCAAGTAGAGGAGGGATTAGAAGAAGCAATCCGATAGCATTGAAGATTTGGCCTCCTGTAGATTCTCCTAGCGATTTTGTGCTCATTACAACAGATAGAGCCCAGAATCCTATCAATACGAATAGTGTGGTTGCACCTTTGAGAGTGAAATATACCCAAATTGGTGCTTCGCCTCTTGAATTCACATATCGAGTGCGACTAATCCAATTGCCCATAGAACGGCCACCTGCATATGCAGGCATGAACCAGAGATTGAAGACGATCAGACCTAGGCCGAGCATTACGAATGGAGTTGGATTGAAGTATGAACCCCAAGCAGTGATTCCAACCAGAGGTATGGACCAACCATAGCTAACTAGGAAATCGACGATTCTTCGAGTTAATCGTTGACCTCTCGTTGCTAGCTCAAATTCGGCGGGTACTACCTTCTTAGCCCGCGGTCCGCGTGGTTTGCGCTCACGCTTGACACGTGCTTTCTTTGGAGCCTTCTCCTTCTTCTCCTTCTTTGCCTTCTTTACCGGTGCTGGTTCGGGAACCGGTTCAGGCTTAGACACAACTTTGGTCTTCGGTTTATCTTCCTCAGGAGTAATATTGCCGGCTTTTTCGAGGAGTCCCATTTTTTCACGCTCCGTAAATTTCGCCCATCGCCTGGAATAATCCAAACTCCGGAGATTGGACGAACTCGTTTATCTTGTCGTCGGGCAATTCGCCCAAGACTCTGTTAATCATCTGGAAGAAATCTGCCCGTGTTTCTTCGTCGGTTGAGGTTGGGTCAGCACCAACGGATTGGAATATGGCGAAATCGTCTGAGGCGACGAACGAATTAACGAACTCGTCCGGCATTCCTCCTAGAAGGTCGTTCACTACATTGAAGAAGGTGGGGAATTCATCATCAGAATGAACTTCTTCTGTGGCTTCAATAGAATCTGAATGGACCTCTTCGTCTTCCTTGTCCTCGGGGTCATCAACGTATTCTTCTTCGGGCGCAGAGATTAATTCAACAGTCGGCTTAATGTCGCGCATTTCCTGTTGTTGCTTCTTTCGTAGAACAATTATTTCCCTATCGAGTTCAGAACCAAAACGGTCAGAAAATCGGTCTAGAAGTGTTCCTACTTCACCGGTAGCAATCCGATCGATGTGTCCGTACATTCTGTCCCTATTATCTGAGGAGAGAGTTGGGTTCTCACCCTTCTTTCTCTCCCAAGCAGAATTGAAGTCATCAGAATCTTCTTCGACTGCTGGCATGCTGAAATCTGACTCGACCTCCAAAGATTCTGGCATTGCAATACCGGGTGGTGGTGGAGGTGTTGGCAGAGCAGGAATGTCTGGGATATCGAGATTTGGAGGTGGCGGGGGAGCTGGCATTACTAACCCAGGTGGAGGTGGTGGAAGAGGTAAGTCATCCAACGATTTGTCTTCTCCATCTGACATAGGACAGCCTCCGCTCAGACCGCTTCCACTAATCTCCACTATTCAACATTCTGTGGTCTGGATTGAGAAAACATCGAGTCAATTCGCCAAGTGAACTGCCCAGCCCTTCAAACAAAGGAAGGTAGCCATAGCATCACTCGTCGCTAACACATCTCCTGTTCCACCCTCGACCGTTTCATCAAATATGCGCGCGGTGATGTCATCTCGGGTAAGTTCGACTTTTGCATTTGACCCGCCGGTCAGAGCGATAGCTTCGGATAGAGGATCAAAGGCATTGGCTGAGTCTGGGTCTAATCTTTCAAATGGTATTTCAGTGACACGTAATCCACATTTTCCATGCAAACTGCCAAGATATCTGATGACCCTTTTCACATCAACAGTGACGTTTTCATCAGTCTCTCCTGCAGTGCCCAAAACGACGGAATTGTCGCCCTTGACCAAATTCCAAAATGCATTTGTTTCCTTTCCGAAAACCGCAAAGTTATGGTCGTCTTTCAATCGATTGACCCTCTCTTCTGATTGAGCTGCTTCGGCAAGTGATTTAATCCGGGGTCTACTAATTGAAGTGCGTGCGGCTTTAGCCGAAGTGTTGTTTAAAATCTCATAAAATTCTTCTAACAAAGGCTTGGCTTCTCCATTACCTTCAGCGATTACTTTCAATTTGTGTAAAACTGATTCCATACCGATCTCAATCCTATCATGCCACCCACTAGATTCTCCTGTCAAAACTGCGTTGACGTCGAGGCCTTCGCCCCGGATGTAGTTGACAATCTCCCTTCTAGCATTAGAATCGAGACCCATCAAAGTTGGGTCTCGCACGTGGATGTGAAATCCTCTATGGCCTGAGAATGTGAATTGTGCATGTTCTCTTTTCATATCGAACTCTGGTTCGAGGAAATTATTCCAGAGACTCCAAGCCTGTTCCTGAATCAAACCAATCATAGCAGGGAAGTCGGCATCGGAGACTCCCGGCAAGTGATCTCCGTCGAGGTCGAAAATTAGATCCGCACCTCGCCAATCTTTGTCGATCATTTTCCTTTCATTCGGCCGGCGATAATAGGCAGTGCTATGGAAACAAGAGTGAGGTCCTCTTTGTTTGAGGAAGTCAACCAATGAAGTATCGGTTGAGAATGCTCTGTGCCTATCTACTGGCTTATCTCCCCAATGAATGAACATCCACTCTCTACTTCGCAGGCGGGGAGGAATCCAAAATTGGTAGGCAGAGCAAGCTTGGTAAAATTGCGAGAATCGCAATGCAAACCTACTCCAGCCCTGAGCCATCAGCCCTCTGTAATGAAGAAGGCTGATGAACTCAACGATTGAGATTACTCAAATAAACTGAGTAATATAGACAATTATTCGTGCTTAGGGTCAACAATTCAGTCGAGGTTGAGGTCTTGAACTTCCTTACCCTCGGTAGAAGGTTCTGCTCCAGTTCGAGCGATGTACGCCTCAAAACAGAGATAATCCCCATCGTGAATGATTGCTTCTGCAAAGGTAAGAGCCTTTCCAGTGTCGGCGCAGACAGGGCCGAGTTGCCCTGAAGCGGTGGAGAGTTTGGTAGGGTCCGGCATGTTCGGTGGGCGAGGATTTCACTTCTTGAGGCTTGCTTAGAACTATGGTTGAGCGGCGGATACAAACTAGGTGTCGACACAAAGCCATTTTCAACCCAATTCCGCTCGCGCGGCTGTGAATCGAGAGAGCCTACACATACGAGTCGGACATTCTCCGGATCCCGATGATGCATTCATGTTCCACGCATTAACGACAGGGGCTTTTGAAACGCCTGGTAGGACTTACGAACATGTCTTGCTTGACATCCAGACTCTGAATGAGAAAGCTATGGCTGGAGAATATGAAGTCTCGGCTGTAAGTATTCATTCATATCCCGAAATTTCAGATGATTATGCCTTGATGAATTGTGGTGCATCAATGGGGGAAGGTTACGGACCCATGCTTATCTCAAACGAGCCCATGGATATCGATCACATCGGCGATCGAACAATTGCAATCCCTGGCCTCGGTACTAGTGCCCATCTAGCTCTCAAACTCGCGCTTGGCGAAGTAAATATTTCAGCCGTTCCTTTTGACGAAATTCTTCCTGCAGTCAAGCGTGGAGATTTTGATTTAGGATTGATCATTCATGAGGGTCAATTGACTTGGAAAGATGAAGGCGTTCATCTCGTTCTCGATTTGGGTATTTGGTGGAACGACAAAACCGGTCTACCATTGCCCTTGGGCGGTAATGTAGTCCGACGAGACTTAGGTGCTGATGTTTGTAGTGCAATATCTAACGATGTAAAACGCAGCATCGAACATTCGCTACAGAATCCCGATGCTGCGCTCGAATTCGCAAAGGCATGGGGACGAGGAATCGACGACGACACAAATCGCGAATTCGTTGGAATGTACGTAAATGACAGAACTATTGATTACGGCGAGGACGGAAGAGCTGCGATTCGTCTTTTCCTGAAGGAAGGACAACGAATCGGAATGGTCAGATCCGACCTCGATGTAGACTCATTGGAATTTATCGGAGCCTGATTCAATGACAGAAAATCGACCTGAAAGATCAGAATTTGATTCTGTGGACCCAGCCCCTCCAAGCGATGATACTCGCGTATCAGCTCTGCGAATGACAATCTGCAACGAAGATGAGAAAATGTTCCAAAGGATGCGCGCACTATTCGCGCTACGGAATATCGGTGGCGAAGATGCAGTAGATGCTCTCGCAGCTGCATTCGAATCAAAATCAGCCCTACTAAAGCACGAAATCGCCTACGTGATGGGTCAGATGCAGGATTCTCATGCAGTACCTCACCTCATCGACCGTCTCGCAGACCTAGATGAAGATGTGATGGTCCGCCACGAAGCAGCCGAAGCCCTAGGGGCAATCGGCGATAGAACCGCTTTGGGAGTTCTAGAGGAATTCGTAGATGATGAGGAGATTGTCGTTGCAGAATCCTGCGAAGTTGCGCTCGATCTGCTAGAATGGGTCTCCAGTAAGAGGTTGAACTACTCTGAATGATTCGAGAAGAAGTCACATGTGTCGAGAGGGGCCAACAATCCTCTCTCAAACATCAACCCAGAGCGGTTCAGAATCCATCCCACAGACCTCTTGCAGGAAGATTCGCAATCCTTCATGAGATTCTTCATCGAGCAAATTCCGGACTTCATCGGCAAAATATCTCTCAATTCTTTCTGGTGGTGTGCCAGAGGTTAACGAGGCCGCATTTACCACATTCTTCCGAATTTCGTCATCAGAATTGAATGAATCATAATTCCGTACCAAATCTGTATGAATCGCCCGAACTTGATCTATCGGCGCATCACGCCTGCAAGCAAATACCCCGAAAACCATCGGTTTCCCTGTCACTTGAGTCCATTCTCCACCCAAATCCAAACTAACTAATTCTGGATGCTCAGCAGCAGCTGCAAGGGCTCTATCACCAATCAAAAGAGCACCATCGCACTTTGCTAACATCGTATTCAAATCAGGACCAGTTTCGATGCACTTCGGATCCAATCCGCGATGATTCAACAACCATCTAAGCAAAACTTTCGAAGTCGAAGAGTCCGACGGAAGTGCGATATCTCGCATCCTTTCAACTTCTCGAGAACCGAACAAAATGACCGAGCCGACCGCCCCCTTCCCAACAATCCCCAAGTCAGGCAATAGCATCAATTTCTCCTGATGTAAAGCAAAGTCAGCGGTCGGAATGGGCGCTGTCAAACAATCCTGTCGCAGCACATGACCTGTTAACCAAGCAGGAGGCGCAGGGAGGATCGACCATTTATCGTCTAAGCCATGGAATAATGGGTCACAATTGGTAAACGCAACCCGTCCAATTACAGTCTCCCATGACATCAAATCACCTATGATTGAAGAATCGGCAAAACTTGAGATGCCTCTTGATTTGAGTGAATGATTTCAAAAATAGAATAAATTGAATTCCGTTTTACAGCAATATGTCCTGAATCTTCAACCAATCGACAGATTTCATTTCTCGAAAAATCGAGTGGAGTAGTGCTTCCAGCAGAATGCATAATTTCCTCATGGCTTACAGTTCCATCGATATCATCAGCTCCGGCAGAGAGAGCGATTTGTGCTACTGAATCTCCAATATTCATCCTGTATGCCTTGATGTGTGGAATATTGTCCAACATCAATCGAGATATTGCAATCGTTCGAAGAATCTCATTAGAAGTCGCCAACTGAGCCTCAGGAAGTCGAGTTTTGTCCGGCAGGAATGGATATGGAACAAAACATTGGAAGCCCGATGTTTCATCTTGCAATTCCCTGAGTTTGATTAGGTGGGTTATTCTTTCAGCGGGGGTTTCGACCGTTCCAAATAGCATTGTGCAATTGGTCGGAATACCGAGATTGTGAGCAGTTCTGTGAATGTCCAGATATTCTTGGCTACTTTCTTTTCCTCGGCAAATTCTGTCGCGAACTGAGTCAACGAGAATCTCAGCGCCGCCGCCTGGAATCGAATCCAAACCGGCGTCTTGTAATCGTTCAAGCGTCTTTTTTACGGTTAGATTAGAACGACTTGCTAGGTGCTTGATTTCGACTGCGGTTAGTGATTTAATGTGAATGTGAGGGAATCGTTCTTTGCACCCTCGGTACAACTCTTCGTAATGTTCTACTCCCCAACTTGGGTGAAGGCCACCCACCGAGTGAACTTCATCGATAATTGTAGAGAAGGGTTCGATTCTGTGTAGGTATTCCTCGACGGATAACTCGTATGCATCCGCGTGTCGAGGTCCTTTGCGGAAGGCACAGAATCGGCAAGCCAGGACACAGATATTTGTTGTATTTACGTGTAGATTTTCATTGAAGAAGACATGATTGTTGTATCTTGATTCCTTGACCATTGACGCTAAACTCATCAAACCATTCAATGGTGCATTTTTGATCAATCTTAATCCAAGATCCTCTGATATTCGACCGTTAGTGACGAGTTCCGAGTATGCGAGGCTTAAGTCCGAGTCCTCCGCAATCTGTGGGGGAATCGGAGTATTAGTTAATCGAGATTGCCACTCTTCTCCGCTGAAGAAAGCAGCCTCAATCATAGTCAGTCCACCCCTACATTTGCTTCGAGAAGAATTGAGATAGTCAAATTATCTCCTCTACAAACTTGGCGGGCGTATCCGGAAATCATCAAGAGCCAAACTCGCGAGCCAACACCGTGACAGCCGAAGGTCAGTCCACTGAAGAGTTGAAAGAACGCGCCAAGCGTTGTCGTCGCTCGATTGTCCAAATGGTCCACAAAGCGGGTGCTGGCCATCCTGGTGGGTCGCTTTCAGCGATAGATTTGCTCGTAGGATTGTACTCCACCCAGATGAACGTCGACCCCTCGAACCCTACGAGTAGCGAGCGAGACCGCTTCATTATGAGCAAAGGACACGCGAGTCCTGGCGTCTATGCAATTCTTCACGAAATGGGATTCCTCTCACAATCAGATCTCGATGGCTTTCGCACCCTTGGCTCGGTTTGCCAAGGTCACGTAGACATGAAGTGGACAGATGGGGTTGATTTCTCTGCAGGCAGCCTAGGGATGGGTCTTTCCTTTGGCCTAGGCTGTGCCATCGCTGCAAAATTAGATGGTTTAAACTACCAATCTTGGGTAATGATTGGAGATGGGGAGACTCAAGAAGGTCAAATTTGGGAGGCCCTCATGTCCGCTAGTTATCACGGATTGGATAATTTGCACGTCATCGTGGATAGGAATCGGATCCAGAACGATGATTTTGTCGAAGTTCAAATGGAAATCGGAGATATCGCGTCAAAAATCGAGTCATTCGGATGGAGTGTAAAGGAAATTGATGGCCATGATATGGAACACATCGTCGAAGCCCTCGATTGGTCTGTGAATACGGCTGGTCCCACCGCAATTGTTGCCCACACCGTCAAAGGCAAGGGAGTCTCCTTCATGGAAGACAATCCTTCCTTCCACGGTAAAGCTCCCAACGATGAAGAATTGGCTCTCGCTTTGGAGGAATTAACATGAGTGCACCATCCTCCGGTGGAGCGAGCAGGGATGGATATGGCGCAGCCCTGCTCGATATAGCCGACGACCCCCGTGTCGTCGTTCTAGAAGCCGACCTCGGAAAGTCAACCAAATCATGCCTTTTCCGAGCCGAATACCCTGAAAGAACCGTATCTCTGGGTATCGCTGAACAGAATATGATGCTTGTCGCCGCAGGTCTCGCCTCCTGCGGCAAGGTACCATTCGCTAGCACTTTCGCAATCTTCTCAGAAAGGGCATTCGAACAGGTACGAAACGGCATCGCTCGCCCCGGATTAGTTGTTCACGTCTGCGGCAGCCACGGCGGCATACACACTGGAACAGATGGCTCAAGTGCCCAATCTATCGAAGACCTAGCCCTTTACCGCACTGTTCCAGGCATGACAGTAATGCATCCTTGCGATGATATCTCGGCCCGCCATCTTACCACAGAATTACTCAATCACGACCGACCATCCTATACCAGAACAGCCAGGAACAAGACACTACGAATGTACGACGAAAACTCCGTCAAAGACCTAACAATTGGCAAAGGGTCGGTGCTACGACAAGGTTCTGATGTAGCGATTATCGCGATTGGTGTCATGGTTCACAAAGCGATGCAAGCCGCAGATGAGCTGGCGTCACAAGGTATTGAGGCAACCGTCGTCGATATGCACACGCTCAAACCACTAGATACAGACTTGCTCGATAAACTGGCCACCGAATGTTCAGGGATTGTAACCGTAGAAGACCATTCGGTGATCGCGGGATTGGGCTCAGCAGTAGCCGAGTATCTATCACAGACCAATCCGACTCCGATCAAAATGCTAGGTGTCAAAGACCGCTTCGGAGAGAGTGGAGGAAGCGAGGAATTACTCGAACTGGTAGGCCTCACCAAAGAAGCAATCGTCGAAAGTGCGAGTTCCTTTGTCTAATCGCAACTTGCATCATCATCACGGCGTTTGATTCAAGAACGAACGGTTCCGGCCAGCATCGTGGCCCCACTCGACGATGTCAAGAAACTCCTCGATGGGACTCTCGACCCCAGCGTGCTCGAGAAGCAGCCTGAACTCTACGATATGGCCGAATCGATCTATGGTCGGGACGCCTTAGATCAAATGGGAGTCGAGGCGCCCGAGCGTCCTCCCGACTCCATTCTACAACCCAATGGTGATTCCAAGCACGAAGTTCAGATGCCCGCACCCCAGCTCCCACTACCAGAGCCTCAAACTTCTGTTCCAAAGAAGAGAAATTGGCTTGCCTTAAGTATTGGCCTACTGTTAACTTCAGTTTTGATGTTCAATCTCGTAGTCGGAATTGGGACAGTAATCCCACTATGCGATTCACCAGATTCGGAGACTATCTGTCAAGACAAATTAAGCCTTGATTCGATATCAGATTACGAATCGCCCGATTCTTGGACCGAAACCATGAGTGTCGATATCTTCGATGCGACCTTAATCGTAATCGGTACAGCCTTGATGGCCTTCGGCATCAGAAAACGCTGATGGATCAATACATCCGAGCTAGGTGCTGACGTCGAGTCGTCATTTTTCCGGTAATCGCGCAGGCGCGAGGTTCCGCGAATGGTTCGATACAATCACCGAGGAAAGCCAATCCAGTTGCTTTCTCTAGAACCTCTGCATCGGAGTCATTTCCGTCAAAGGCGAGTTCGTACACCTTACCATCAGCAATCTCGCCTTTGAGCGTCCAACCAGCGTCGGACATTTCGATTCCAGGGAAGGGTTGAACGAAATTGCTCATGTGAACTGCAGCACGCGCGCGTAGTTCCTCCTCAGTTCGCGTGAGTGCGTCGGAGATGACATCGACCAGGCCCGACGATTCATGAAATTCCTTTCCGCCAGTCCGTAAACTGAGTACGAACTTACCAGATTCGATATCTCGTGGACCGAGCTCCAACCTCAATGGCACTCCCTTGATTTCCCAATCATAGTGCTTAGCACCAGGTCGCAAATCACGATCATCCACCTTTACTCGGAATCCGGCCGCCTTCAACTCCTGTGCCATTGCCTGAATCCGTGGTATCACTTCATGCGACAAGTGTGCTGCAACGGGCATCAGAACAATCTGAATCGGTGCAACCTTCGGAGGGAAAATCAGGCCCGCATCGTCACCATGCATACCCACAACGGCGCCAAGCATTCTCTCTGACATTCCAAATGTAGTCTGATGACAAAATTGAGTCTGCCCGTTGACATCCTCATACTTGAGATCGAATGCCTTTGCCCACTGGTCTTTGTAGTGATGGTAAGTTGCAACTTGTAAGGTTCGACCATTTGGCATAACGACGTCTACAGCGGTCGAATACCAAGCGCCGGGGAATGTGTCCCAAATTGGGCGCTTGGAAACAATCGCCGGGAAGCAGAGGTCATGCAGAAGGTTCTGAACAATCTGCGCGTCTTCAGCGATTTGTGCATCAGCGCCAGCCTGATCCTCGTGAGCGGTATGAGCCTCGAAGAAGTGAATCTCGCGAACTCGAATAAACGAGCGAGTTTGTTTTGTTTCATAGCGGAAAGTGTTGACGATTTGGTAGGTCTTGAGTGGTAAATCGCCATGAGAACGAACCCAAAGTGGGAACATCGTGTACATCGGAGTCTCACTCGTCGGTCGCAAAAACATCGGCACATCGAGTTCATTTTCGCCGGCATGTTTGACCCAGTAGACCTCCTTCTTGAAGCCCGAATCTTCCTCATCCATACGCAATTCCGAGGGGTCGACACCTTCCTCTCGTGCCTTCTTCAACAGGGATACCAACCGGTTTTCTTTGTCGAGAAGATCTTCTGGCACGAGGAGGGGGAAATTGTATTCCTCGTGCTCAGTCCTCTCCATTTCCGCGCGCGTGAGCGCGTCGATCAAGGTCATAGCCTTCCAACCATACGGCTTCCAGACATCCATACCCTTGATCGGGTACCTCTTGTCAACGAGGTCAGCAATCTCAACGATTGCTGGGTACCAAGCGTTGAAATCATCCTTCGAAGGAATGCCACGCTTGGCTTTGTCATGCTTCGCCATGATACGCGTCGCTTGTGAGCCTCGCTTGAATATAACGCTGCGCGAGACCTCAATCTTGGCTGATGAGTTGGTTGATTGCCTCGCACAGGTGTTGGTCATCTACCGCTTCAACGATGTCGCCATTTGCGTGAACAATTCGCGCTCGTATCTGCGCGGGGTCGTTCATCTCCTCCATGATATTCGCGATTACTGCCTCGACCCCGTAGCGTTCAATTTGAGCTTGGGCACGTTGAATGACAGTATCAGGCGTTACTCCAGATTCCAATTTGAATCCTATACGAGTACTGCCTTCAACCAATGATGCCAGTTCGGCGATATGCTTTGGTCCAGGAGATAGCTCTAGACTCCAGTTCTCTGCCCCACTCGCCTTCTTTCCATCCTCTGCCTCTGTGTAATAATCCAAAACCGCAGCAGCGTGAATCCACACATCGGGGTTCTCCGCCTTGGCAACACCCTTGCATACCTCCAACATACCATCGGGTGTGCCATCCCTTCTCACATCCGGCAGAGCAAAACTCGGATCTGCGGAGGTCTTACCAGCGATACAAATCACTGCATGACCCATACGATGAAGATATTCTGCAATCAACCAGCCGGTTCGCCCAGATGACGCATTCTGAATCGCACGAACCGCATCAATCGGGGCGCGATTAGCACCTAGTGTAATCGCCACCGTTTTCGAATCATCAGACATGTTAGCTAAATGGCAAACCTCAGCGACAATTGCAACTGGGTCAGGCTGTTTGCGCTTCCCCTCAATCGCGTCGCTGACGAGTACCGCACTACCCTCAGCTCGCAGCGCATCGAGCAAATCTTGAGTCACCGGGTCATCGAATAAATCCTGATGCATCGAAGGTACGAAGCACATCACAGCGCCCCTACCTCGAGCCGCAGAAAGCGCCATCATCAGCGGCGAATCCATGATACCGTGGATGTGCTTCGAAATCGTATTGCGAGTAGCAGGGGCAACGAGAATCAAATCATGCCCATCGAGTTGAGCCATTTCCGCAGACCAGCCTTCGTGGACCGGACTATCGCAAGCCCATGAAACCGCGAGGGGAGTCACCACCTTGGTAGCCTCCGAACTCATCACCACAGTCAAATCTGCTTGATGACGACGCAATTCGCGCGCTAACCGCACCGATTCTACAGCAGCTATACCGCCAGTAATGGCTAGCAGTATCTTCTTTCCTGCCAAAGCGCTGCTATGAATATCAACGCCAGTGTCCTTAGTCACGATACCCTCCAAAGGCCCGTCATTCAAGAGTGCGTCGCCGACCGAGGAAGTCATCAATAATCACTCACTCGAGCCTTTGTGGATGAAACAAAGCTTGTGCAAATTCATCGCCATTTGCTCATTTTCAGCCTACTCGATCTCGGACTCTTATGTCTGATTCTCTACGTTGTTTCAATGGCAAGTGGTTCCGTTTTGGGAGGATTTTCCCTTGGGATAGGCGCTCTAGTTCTGTTTTATGGATTGGTAATTTCAAATGGCTTTAGAAAACGTTCAGCAGGATACGATCTGAAATACATCAGTTTGCTTAGTTTCGCTGCTGCATTCTTCATTATTGTTGGTGTCATTCAAGGAATTCTTGCACTTCTTAGTGGGCAGATTTTCCTGCTAATTCAATCAATGATGATTCTATTCTTGGGTTGGGCTACTCGACGAAGGATATCGACGGTCAGACATCCCGCCTTCGTCGCATGGTTTGCAAGGGGTGTCGATACTACGGTTGATTTGCGACCTGCAGAAGTCTACGCAACTTGTCCACACTGCACAAGTCTGCTAGCAGTGATTCCAGAAAAACTAGGCATCGAAGACCGATGCCCAAATTGCGAAGGATTTCTCGTATCATCCTTTGAGGAAGAATGATTCAATATCTTTCGATTGCTGTTGCAATTCCCATTCCGCCACCAATACACATGGTCGCAATGGCCTTTTTTCCACCGGTGCGCTGTAGGAGAGAGGCGGCTTTGCAAGTTATTCTCGCGCCTGAAGCACCGAGTGGATGTCCAATCGAAATTGCCCCCCCATCCAAATTGACCTTTGATTCATCTATGCCCAATTCATCGATGCAAGCCAATCCTTGTGCGGAAAAGGCCTCATTCAATTCGAAGACATCGACCTCATCAATTGACCACCCTGCCCTCTCGAGACAAAGTTTGGTTGATTCAATCGGCCCCAACCCCATAAGGTCGGGTGGGCATCCGGTTACTGCAGCAGAGGCGATTGTGGCAATTGGAGTCAGGCCATTGGCAGAGGCGAACTCTTCGCTACAAATCAGAGAGAATACTACTCCATCGGTTAGTGGAGAGGACGTGGCAGCTGTTACGGACCCGTCCTCTCTGAAAACAGGGCGGAGACCTGCCATCGATTCAAGAGTCGTCGTAGCCCTGATGCAACCATCTTGTGAAATGGTGTTGTCACCATCGGTGATCGGGCAAATCTCTTCATCGAAATTGCCCGAATCTTGTGCAGCAGCGGATTTTTGATGTGAGTTGAGCGCAAATTCTTCTTGTCGCACTCGCTCAATGCCGTATTTATCAGCGACATTTTCAGCGGTCAACCCCATGTTGATGTAAGCCTCTGGATAAGATTCCTCAAGTCCCGCATGTGGCGACCAATTGAATCCACGGCGTTTCACCCTAGACATTGATTCCATCCCTCCGACAAGGAAGCAATCACCCCAACCAGCCTGGATATTTGCCGCAGCAACATGAACGGCCTGCATAGAAGACCCACATAGACGGTTGAATGTGGCTCCGGGAACCGAATCTGGCAGGCCGGCAAGGAAGGCGACCAAGCGACCTACATTGTAGCCCTGCTCGCCTTCTGGATAAGCACAACCAAGCAATAAATCATCGATTTGCTCACCCGACACTCCGGTACGTTCGAGCAATGCGCGAGCAACTTGCCCCGCCATTTCATCAGGTCTGACATCCTTCAACTCACCCTTGTGGGCACGATGGAATGGCGACCGCATCCAATCGACGATGACTGCCTTCACAGACCTAGCGCCACGCTTTCGCCCAATAACCGTTGAGTCTGTTGAGTTCACGAGTCCTACGGACTCGACCGGCGGGTTCATGAAAGGGACTCAATTCGCCGGCCCGTATGATACGCGAATGCACCAATCACGGCTTCTACGCCGATGACCACCTCTGCCCAGCATGTAACGCCGAAGGGCGATTCATTATGCGCACTGGAGAACGAAACAGCTTGGCAAGAATGCTAGCCCTCGTCCTACGACACGCACCAGAAAAATTCGAACTAGAAATGGATATCAATGGATGGATCGATGTCAAGGATATCATCCGCCAATTCAAGGAATCTCGTGGAAAGCGATTCCACTGGCTTCGACCTCACCACTTCAGTGCAATCGCTGAGACCGACCCAAAAGGTCGCTACGAAGTTCGAGGTAATACCATCCGTGCAACTTACGGCCACACCGTAGAAATCGAACTCGACCTGCCCACCGACAACATCCCTGATGCTCTGTATTTCCCTTGTGACCCTAACGAGGCAGAGAACCTACTCGACGTCGGCCTGTCACCAGGCGGCCGCGCCCACGTTCACCTCTCTGCATCCATTAGGGCAGCTGCGGAAGCAGGACACGTTCACTTCCCACTACCAACAATCCTCGAGGTTGATACGGCTCAAATGCACGCAGCAGGCGAGACCATTTGGCACGCTGGCGTGACCGTTTACCTCACAGAGAGCGTCCCCTCGCAATACCTCAGCGTAATCGACAATGACAACCCTGAGTACGTGGTCGCACGAGCACGCTGGGCTGACGAAGAAGAGTGAATCCAGCACTCTTCTCAGTGGCCGTTTAACCCAACCGGCGTAAGCCACACAGCACTCACTGAGGACCACAGTAGATTCACTGGTATTCGCCACATAGAGGGCAGAATTCGATATCTGCGGCCATTACTGCCGCGCAAGACTTGCATCGACCATCATTGCGAGGAGCCCGTTGCACCTCCGCCTCACTGACCGAACGGACCGGTGATTCCCTCATCACAAAGGGGTCGGCAACCTCAGGAGCAGAACTCAATGCACCACGAAATGCAATACATTCCTGGATTGCACTTTGTAATCTCAGCATGAGTTTCTCCCGCTCAACCTTCGATTCGATTTTCTCCGCATCTGCCAATCGACTCTGCAGCCAGCGCTGGAATCGGTCGAGTTCGGAATCAGACGACACAAAGCACCCCAATCCTCGCTAAGCAATGAACATGACTTCTCAGCGAGGTCAATCGGCCCACCAATAATCGCTTGAAAATCAGATAGTATCGCCGTAGCACCCAAAGACGTTGAGCCTGTGGGCCGACTCGAGATACATGGCGCATCTACTCGTCAAATTTGGTGGTGGACTCATAACCGACAAGTCCGCCATGAAAACTGTCGACCATGATATCATCAGTGATTTAGCAAAATTAACACAGAACCTGCTGAGCAAAGGTCACACCGTAACAATAGTCCACGGAGCGGGTTCATTCGGCCATCTGAAGGCGAAAAAATGGCAAATTGCCCACGGAGCTAAGCAAGAAATTCTCACAGAACAGATACTCGCAGTCGACTCAATCCGAGCCGACATGCGAGAACTCAACTCGATCCTTTGCGAAGCCCTGGCCCATGCAGACGTAGAGAGCAGAAGCCTACCGCCTTCTGATTGGGCAAGAGAAACAGGGCCAAATTTCACCGGTTCACTCGAACAATTCAGAAACTCGCCCAAAGAAATCGTCACAACCACCTTCGGGGATGTGGTAAACTGCAACCCACCCAAGCGATTCGGTATCCTATCCGGAGACGATCTAATGGTCAGAATCGCGACCGAAATCCCAACAATCACCCACGTAATCTTCCTACTCGGAGACACAGAAGGGCTACTCGCCGGCCCACCTTCTGACCCTGAGGCAGTACTAATCCCACACTGGCAACCCTCCCAATCAATCTCAGGGGAGCACGACACAAGCCAGGACGTTACCGGAGGCATCTTCCTCAAATTGGAAAGTGCAGCAATAATTGCCGAGACAGTAGAACATGTTTGGCTTCTCGACGGACGCAAACCAGAGCGAGTCGTAGAATTGCTAGAAAATGGCAACACACGCGGAACCCGCATAACATGTAAGTGAACGGGAACATATCCCCCCGCAATCATTCGATTGGCTCCTCGATTCTTGTCCATTCTGATTATATGGGGGCCCCATCCCGAGCGGAACGAGAGACATGCAAGACACAGACGAGGCACTCAGCGGTCACGACACCTCTCAAGCCGTGATGATGGAGGAGGCATGCCTTTGCCTCGATGAGCATGATGCTGTAATTGGCACCTCAAGCAAGTTGGATACACACCTCGGTGATGGCATTCGACACCGCGCGTTTAGTGTATTGATTTACGATTCCAAGGGTCGGCTCCTCGTCCAACAACGCTCCTCTGAGAAAATCACCTTCCCCGCCGTCTGGGCAAACTCTTGTTGCAGTCATCCGTTGGATATCGATGGAGAAAACGGTGACCCGATTGAGGGGGTCAAAGAGGCGGCTCGCAGAAAGTTGGACCAAGAATTGGGGATACCTCGATCGGTCACCGACAATTGGGTGTTCAATCACATCGGTCGCTTCGAGTACAAGTGTCGCTGGGATGAGGAGTGGGTCGAACACGAGATTGACCACGTAATGATTGTCAAGGCCGATTGTGAAGTCGATTTCAATCGAAATGAGATTCAAGCCATCGATTGGTTGGATAATGCAGGATTGAAGGGGATGATGGCGCGTCAAGGGCGCTGGAAGAGTCAATTGATTGCGCCCTGGTTCGAAGCCATCGTAGAACACTTCCTCAATGGCGGTGATGCAGATATCGATGCAGTCATCAATGACGCGTGCACGGACATAATCAGGTGTGGGGAATTGTCCGTGGCACATCCCTCTGATTCAGCTGCAAATGTGCTGGCCGCTTTGGGCCAGCATCGCGACATCGTTGAGAATGTGATTCAGGATAATCTCGGAAAGATTCAGCAAGCGCGTTTGCGCGGTGCGATGTCGCATCTTTTCACCGGTGGTGGCAAGAGATTGCGTGCGATTATGCCGCGCATGGTGGGCGATGCAGTCGGCAATGGACACGAAGGCCATTACACACTTGGCGCCTGCATCGAAATTATTCACAATTTTACTCTGGTTCACGACGATATCATGGATCAAGATCCAATTCGTCGTGGATTAGATGCAGTTCACATCGCCTACGATGATGCTACTGCAATCAACGCAGGCGATGCCATGCTCGCTCTCGGATTTGAGATGCTTGCCGATAGCGAGCACATCGAAGATTCTCAACTACGCCACGTCGTCAGCACCATTGGAGAGATGGTTCGACGCGTGGCTGAAGGTCAACAGGAAGATTTCGAGTTCGAAGACCGCGATTCGGTCTCCGAAGACGAATACATCGCTATGATTGCCGGCAAGACCAGCGCGATGTTCGAGACATGTGCAGAGACCGGAGCGATCCTCGCTGGCGCTGACGCTGATACTGTTGCAAATATGGCACGCTGGGGATTGAATCTCGGACTCTGCTTCCAAATTATGGACGATTACATCGATATGGTTAGCGATACTGAAACCCTCGGCAAGCCTGCGGGTTCCGATATCGTTCAAGGCAAGCGCACACTAATCGCGATTCATGCGCTTGAGAGCGGGGCCGAATTGCCGACATTCCGCAAATTATTCGGCACCGAAACTGACCCAGATTCAGAATTAGAGACAGCAGTTGCTGAATTGAAAGCCAACGGTTCGATTCAATACGCTCTCGACCGAGCGATGGATCATCACGCTATCGCTCACGACTGCCTTGATTCTCTCGAGCAGACACCGGCAGTCGACCTCTTGAGAGACATGACAGACTTCCAATTGGTTCGCATCAACTGAGTCATTCATTTGTCCTAGCCTCAATCGAAGCGTCTACTCGCCAATGTGGACTTAGGCATTCGGAACTACCTCGTTCAAACACGAGGTAGTGTGTTAATTCTAACAACCGCAACTTGTTGTTTCCAACAACCTTGAGTTGTTATTTCTAACAACTCAGATGTGTTCGTTCAAACATCAATCGGTGTAGTAAGCCTCGCCAGGGATCTCTGGCTTGAGTCCCTTGCGCTCGCGAATCTCTCCAACAGTCTTCTCAAGAAGCGCCATTGGTAGAATTTCGAATCCAGCATTCTCGGTATTCCAGACGGCGCGCCCCTGGCTCGCCGCGCGGATATCGTTGGAGAATCCGAAGGTCTCAGCAACTGGCATCTTTCCGATGACTGAAGCTGTTCCACTATCTACTGGCATATCTTCGATGATTCCACGGCGGGTAGTGACCTCTCGGGTAACACCGCCGATTACATCGTTAGGCGCGTCGATGCGGATGTTCTGCATTGGCTCAAGTACAACTGGACGAGAGCGGATTAGTGCACCGCGGCAAGCATTTCGAACTGCAGGAATAGTCTGAGCTGGCCCACGGTGAATTGCATCCTCGTGCAACTTAGCATCGACGAGTCGCATCATTACACCCATTAGTGGCTCCTCAGCAAGTGGGCCCTTCTTGCAGACCTCGTTGAAGCCCTCAATGATGAGCTCACGAGTCTCGTGCAGGTTTTGGATACCCTTTGTGTCGTTAACGAGAACGTTTGTGCCGTTGATTGCGTAGATCTTGCGCATCAAGTCCTTCTCCATACCGAACTCGGCGAACTTGTCTCCAACTGCCTTGGCATCCTTGTTTCGAACTGTTCCGTCACCGAAATGACCCTCGCGAAGTGCTTGAATTACGTCCACTGGAAGTGGCTCTGCTTCGATGTAGAATCTGTTGTGGCGGTTAGGTGACTTACCCTCGAATGCACGTCCAGCGTTATTCGATTCGATACACTCACGGTAAACGACGATCGGTTCGCTAACCTTGACCTTAATTCCTTGCTCTTCCTCAAGTCGGTAGACAGTAATCTCAAGGTGCAATTCACCCATTCCAGCGAGTAGAGCTTCACCGGTTTCAGCATTTGTTGAGACTTGCAAAGATGCGTCTGCCTTAGCCAATCCACGTAGTGAATCGATGAACTTCGGTAGGTCCTTCATCGCCTTTGGCTCAACAGCCACGGTAACGACCGGCTCAGAGTAGTGACGAATAGCCTCGAAAGGTTCTGCATCCTTGTCTCGCGAGATTGTTACACCAGCAGCAGCACTTCGGATTCCAGTGATTGCTGCGATATTTCCTGCGCTGACTTGTGGGACCTGAATTCGGTCGCCGCCGACCATCATGCTGACTTGTTGAACGCGCTCGGCCTTGCCAGCTCCAATCGCCCAGAGAGATTCTCCGTGCTTGATTGAACCGGAGTAAACTCGGCCGACTGCGACCTCACCAGCGTGAGGGTCCATCCAAATCTTGGTGATCATTAGTGAAAGAGGTCCAGATGCATCGCACTCGAGCATTGCTTGGCCCTCGGTTGTCTCTAGGTCGCCCTGCCAAATGTTTGGGATACGGTATCGCTGGGCGATGAGTGGCGAAGGCAATTGCTCAACAGCCATGTCGAGGAGAACCTCGTGGACTGGAGCCTTCTTTGCCAGAGCCTTCTGGTCATCGTTAGCACAGTGCTCGAAAATATCCTTGAAATTTAGACCAGACTTCTGCATGTAAGGGACGGACATTCCCCAATTGTAGTATGCCGAACCGAATGCTACAGTTCCAGCCTGAACGCTGACCTGCCATTCCTTGCGGACATCTTCTGGAGCGAAGGTTTGGATGAGCTTGTTGACCTTGACGATGATCTTCTCAAATCGGTTCATCATTTCTGGGCCATCGATTTGCAACTCATTGATGAGTCGGTCAACCTTGTTGATGAAAAGGACCGGCCGGACCTTTTCCTTCAGTGCTTGACGAACCACAGTCTCAGTCTGAGGCATGGTTCCTTCGACGGCACAAGCGAGAATGATACAGCCGTCGACCGCGCGCATAGCGCGAGTAACGTCTCCACCGAAATCGACGTGTCCAGGAGTATCGATGAGATTGATGAGGTAATCATCCTCTCCGACCGAGTGAACCATCGAGGCGCTCGCAGCGTTGATGGTGATTCCACGAGCACTCTCTTGCTCGTCAAAGTCGAGGACGCGAGACTTGCCCGCTAGCTCCTCGGACATCATTCCTGCACCAGCGATCAGATTGTCCGATAGCGTGGTCTTTCCGTGGTCGATGTGAGCGGCAATCGCTAGATTGCGAATTCGCTCTCGAGTATGCATGACTTCGGTCGCTCTTGCGATGTTGTCTTCCTTACGGCCCATTCTCTCAACCTCTGGATGGGCCGGCGACCTGACTTCGGTTCATAAAGCCGATTGTATCACTACGTGATACAAAGGTCGACAGGACGAAAATTTTCTAGACGGAAATGGTCCAATTGGGCGAGACAAAACTTGTCTCAAAATCATCGGGCCGAGGCTGCGATGCGCTCGATCTCATCCTTCTTGCCAACGGCGAAGGAAGCTACGTCTCCAGCAGCCGCCTTATTGAGTTCTGAGATGATTCCCTGTGTTAGGGTTCGAGTGCTCTTTGCGGTTGCAGATGCACAACCCTTGGAGAGGTTGCGGAGTGCAACATCGAGGCGTCGGCTTGGCGACGAATCGACAGCCTTTGGTTGGCTGACCGCGCCGAACTTGATGCGGGTGGTTTCCTCACAAGGTGCGGAGTTTACGATTGCATTGATGAAGTGCTGCAGAGGATTCTCGCCAGTTCGCTCAGCAATACTGTCGAGAGCCGCCTCGAAGGCCTTAGCGCAGTGCTGCTTCTTGCCGCTAAACTTGCCCGTGCGCATCAGGTTGTTGATGAAGCGCTCGATGACGGAAAGCTTGGCCTTTCCGAACCACGCATTTGCGTGGCGGCCACCGCTGTGCGGTGTGCCGATGGTTGTGAGATTGATGTAAGGCGCAAGGCCTGGGTCTCCGCAAACAACTTCGGAAGCATCCCACTTTCCGAAGACCATGGTTCCGATTCCGGCGATTGGAGCAGCCTGCTCCTGTACTTCTTCCGTCTCAGCCATGATGTTCACCTAACCGGCTTCTCCTTGCGGCCGCGGACCATCTCATCCAGAGAGACGCCGTTGACCTTGATGACCTTGAATCGAACACCAGGAAGGTCACCGTACGAACGACCCATGCGTCCGCCGATTCCCTCGACGAGAACCTCGTCGTGCTCATCAATGAATGAAATCGCACCGTCACCAGGAGCGAATGCAGTGAGTTTGTTACCGGTGCGGATCAAGGAAATCTTGACTGCCTTGCGAATTCCGGAATTAGGCTGCTTCGCCTCAATTCCGACCTTTTCGATGACAATTCCCTTTGCCTGAGTCGAACCGCGAAGCGGGTCGTGCTTCAGAACGCCACCTTGGCGCCTCTTGGTTTCGCGGTTCTTGAATTTCCGCTCATTCCAGCGAAACCGCTTGCGATCCTTCTTCATCTTTGGTCCAGAGAACAAACCACGACCCAAGCACAGCACCTCGAAGGAACGCCCCGCCGACCTACCCCCCATATAAGAGCGTGACGGACTCACCGTAGGTGAGGTGAGGCACTGCTCCTCTCTCGCCAACATTCAAGCAGATGATGCGCTGGGATTGACTCGATGGCTTTCAGAGATTTGCTCGCGGGTGTCGATGTGGTCGATGCGGAAATCAGCGTCAATCACGATATGTTCAACCATTCTCGCGCCACTTCACACGCTCCTGTGATGTTCACTTCGATTACTGAATCGCCGGGCCAACGCTCCGCCTTGAATGTCTTGGCAAGGGATCGGCTCTGTGCACTTTACGAGTTGACGCCGGGGGAACTAATCGATATTCTCGCTTGGGCTATGGAGAATCCGTCTGAGCCTGTGGTTGTTGAGGCGAGTGAGGCTGAGGTGTTAGAGAATACGCAGGCTCAGACGGACCTGACCGTTCTGCCGATTCCTTGGCATTATCCAGAGGACCGAGGACGATACCAATCGGCCTCGGTCATCATCGCGCAATATGATGGAATTCGCAATATGTCATACCACCGTCAATTCTTGCGCGATGAGAATCATTGCGTCTCAAGATTCGTGCCGCGTCACCTTCGCACAATGGTCGATAAGGCGCGTGCGAATGGTGACGAGGTAGACATCGCAGTTGTGAACGGTGCAGACGCCACCGTTCTGCTGGCTGCAGCGATGTCATTCACCTACAATCTAGACGAGTTAACTGTGGCCGCCGCACTTCACCAACGTTTCAATGGCAGCCCACTTCGACTCGTGACTCTCGACAATGGCATTCAGGTGCCCGCTGACGCAGAATACGCAATGCAGGCGCGAATCACCCTCGACGATGATGACGAAGGGCCCTACGTCGACATCACGGGCACCGTCGACGATGTTCGACAGGAGTGCGTCATTGAATACGATACGGTCCACCACAGAGATTCACCAATCTTCCATGCCCTCATCCCAGCCGAAGTCGAACATCGAACACTGATGGGATTACCACGAGCACCGACGATCAAGGCAGCGGTCAACGCAGTCGTCCCCTGCACAGATGTCTACATGACCGACGGCGGAAGCGGTTGGCTCTCCGCCGTCGTAGCCATCAACCCAGTTGACGAGGGCGACGGAGTCAAAGCAATTCACGCCGCCCTCGACGGCCACCGCTCGATGAAACAAGTAACAATCGTCGACAGCGATATCGATTGTTCAGACCCAGTGCGCGTAGAATGGGCCCTGATGACGCGGTGGCAACCAGACAAAGACACAGTCATCCTCGCAGGACAAAAGGGCTCGAGCCTAGATCCGAGCAGAGGCGCAGATGGACTCACGAGCAAAATCGGCATCGACGCTACCCTGCTGCCGGGAATCGACAAATCGCCCTACGAGAGCGTCCTATGAGGTGCTGAGATGTCCGCATCCGATTTCGGAGCGAAATTGCAACACCCACGCCGTAGCCTGGGCAATCGTCACCGCAGTCAAGCCGAGAAATTTCTGCGTCTTTCCGAATCAGAACCGACGAACTTGGGCTGGGCCGAACAGAGCGCACGTCAGGCCGTCCTCCACGATTTCACACACCCCGATAATTGGCGAGTCCTGATCCAAATCAAAGTACGCAGCCAGGATGCAGTCGGAATCAAGACCGTACTCGATGAATTATTCTTGATTCTTGGACGCGACCCCGAACTTCTTGCTCAATTGGACGGGGTCGACCTAACCGCATCAGCCAGCAATTTACTCGAGGGAGCACTCGTAATCGACCCCCTCGACCCTGACATTTGGTGGCAGAAAACTCAGACCGAGGGTGGTGTTGATGAATTCTTACAGCGTATTCGCAGATTAGACTTCACCGACCCTCGAGCAAACATCCTCTTCTCACGACGAATGGAGCGTCTACTCGAAAATGGCTACGAGGATGATTACCTCGAATTAACACGCAAATTGCTCGCCCAACGACCCTCAAATCACGAGGCTTGGGCGCGCTTAGGCCGCCTTCACGAGCGCCGAGAAGAATTCGATGAGGCTTGGTTTTGCTATGACCAAGCCCAAACCCATTCATCCACTTTGCGCGCGAGGGATGAGTTCAGAGCACGCATGGAGGCGAGGTTGGAAGGATCCACCATCACCCCTTGGAAGACACCCGACATTAAGGATAGAGTCGACTTCCTCGCGCGAATGCAGACATTAGCCGCGCCAGCAACCGAACAATCGCAGACATCCGGAGACGATTCGGATGCCGAAGCGACAGAATCCGAATTCGAGCGCGCTCAGAGATTGCACCAATCAGGACGCAACTCAGAGGCTTTCTTCATCGCGCGCCGCCTCGCCGCCGAAGGCGACACCGAGGCCCTGTCATTAGCACAGTCTATTCAGGAGGCGATGAACGATGAGTGACTCAGTACCGCGGAAGGGGGAAGCACAGAGTGAGTGAGCAAGTACCGTGGGTTGTAGCGTGGGTTGTACCCCGAGCGGAAATCGAGATCCCGTGTTGGTTGATGGTCAAGCACAAAGAGCGAGGATGGGAGTTACCAGGTGGCAGTCTAACCCCTGATGAACCCGTCGAAATCGCTGCACTGCGAGAATTATTCGAAGAAGCGGGACTACTCGGAACTGCCACTGCAATCGACGAGAATCTCTTCGATAGAGGCACTGTAGTTCGAGTCGTAGTCGACGAAGAACCCCAACCCTACGGCTGGGAATCAGAGGACAACAATATCATCGAAGTCGGCTGGTGCGTAGACATCCCTGGAGATTTATTCTGGGGCGAAGAAGAAATCCAAAGATTGCTGGATCACGATTGGAGTGCTTCGAGAAGTCTCTCGTCCTGAATGGATTCAGACTTCTCGGCAATTGCCTCGCTCCAGTCACTGATTTCCAATACCTGCGAGGCATCTAAGATTAGTCCGAGGTCGTTGCGCTCAGGGCCGCCGACATCGGTGAGAAGAAGCGGAAGGATTTGCTCAACGACCTCGATAATATCCGCTGAATGCGCCGGCACCCAAGATGAACCCGGAACTGGTCTTGGTGCCGCTGTCTCGATGCGTTGCAACATTCGTGGAGCCTCATCGTTGACCTCTTCGAGTGCAAGGTCGAGCCATTCTAGGGCCGCAACCACAGATTCTGCTTCCATTTCTGCGGCCAAGAAGATGGCTCGGGCAGTCCACAGGTGACGCATAGCGTGGTCGAGGTCGTCGAGGGCGGTCAGCATTCGACCGACCTCGAGGCGCGAGAGTCCTCGGAGTTCAGCGGGATGTCCGCTCTCGCGCGTAATATCTGCATGAACGGCTAGAGCCATCATCACCTCGCCGTTCAAGGCATGCCAAGCAGCTTGATTCAACAGAGAAATTCCATGCAAACTGCTTCCTGGAGCAAGCGCTTTGAGGCGCTCTGAACACCATCTAAACTCAATTCCAGCACGCTCGCTTCCATCGACTGCAAGCAGTGCTCGCTCCATGCGAATTCTGACCTCGCACTCGAAATCACGCTCTGCCCCGCTTCGCGAGCGTGTGAGTAATTCCTCGCTCAGAACCACTGCATTGGCCAAATCACCCTCTGCTAGAAGGCCTTGCAGACCCAGAACATCGCGTTGTAGAGGGCTCAATCGAGCGAGTAATTCATCGGGGCCGTCAGATTCTCCAAGAAGGATTTCGGCCCCGACAGAAAGTAGCATTTCTTCGGGTACATCATCAGCAGAAATGCTGCCATCTTGTAATCCCTGAGTGAGCGTTCGTACGTCGTTCATTCGACCATCTCCGTTGATAATGCGGCTAGAAGCGAGGATTCGAGTTCTACGGGATGGCATTGACCCGACCAGCCTGCAGCGCCGGGGTGACCTCCGCCCTCGCCACCCAATCTAGTTGCCATCGCCTTCATCAGCGCACCAACGTCCACACCAAGTTCGGTCGCGGTACGACTGGCTCTGGCTGTAACGCGCATGCCGTCAGGGGTTTTCTTGTGGACAAGGCCAACATGGGCGCCGGCTGACAAAAGTGCGTGGGCAACCATGCCTTCGTGGGTGCTTGCGCGGGTCATTGCTACTACCAATCCACCCGCTTCGTGGGATTGAGAACGGCTGACTGCTTTGAGAATTGAAATGCGCTGGGAATGGTTGAGGTCCTCGGTTTCCATCTGTTCGATTACGTCGGCCGGGTCGACGCCTGAGGCTTCGCTGATTTCTTCGACTCGTCGGTGACACCCGGCTCGAGAGTGTTTGAATCGGCCGGTGTCGGAGATGATTGCGGCGAGCAAAAGTGTTGCATCTTCGCTAGTCAACTCGTACTTGCTGTTCGGTAGGTGCTTGCTCGCCTTGACCCACTCCCAAACCATCTCTGCGGTTGATGAGACCTCTCCGCGAATGATTGTGGTGCCATCTGGCCATGGGTCGGAGGCTGAGGAGTGGTGATCTACTACGCAGAGCGGTGCATCGGGTAATTGGAAGCCGATTTGGCCCGGTGATGCGCAGTCGACTACGATGATTCCTGCTATTGAACGTGGGAAGGCTGGGCGGTCGGCATCGATTTGCATGAAGCCGAGTTCCATTCCTTCAGTCATCTTTCTGGCGAGAGTCCCGATGTATAATCCACAGGCGCGAGCACCTTCGATTGCTCGGGCTAGGATTACGCCAGATCCAATCGTGTCCATGTCTCCATTACGGTGGGTGACGACTGCTATTGGCCCATCATCGCGAGCATTCAACCACTCTGAGAGCGGTGACATGTCGAGTGACATTCCATCCCTCACTAATTCATTCGGCGGATTCGACTGCCTCAGCGTATTCAGCTCGAATCTCGGCTTCACGCGAATTCAAGGTTTTGAGGTGATTCTCAATGGTGTCGCGTGAGGATTCGAGGTCGACTTTCAATGCATCTCGGTCGTCGACCTCGAGCAGAATCCCGCCCAAAGCACGATACACAGCTCTGTCGGGATTCTGAGAATTGAGCGCCTCAATCGTCAAGGAAATTTCGTTGAATTGGCTGGTCAATGATTGAATTTGACCGCGAACCATCTGCAACTCTTGCACGAGGCTCTGAATCTGTTGTTGGTCCACCTTTCCACCACCTGTTTTTTCGCGCTCAGTCGAGTGCTTTCAAGACATCGTTAGCGGCAGCGAGGCCTCGCATGACGGTATTCCATCGCGCTCTCATATCTACGAAGACTGGTTCAGCCTCGTTTACTGTAATCGTATTTCCTTCGAGGCTGACATCAGCCTCTGTAATCAGCGAGGCGCGCAGCGCCTTCGCATTTTCACTGGTGACTCGAAGAGTCAGGGTTAGGGGTTCGCTCTTCGAAGAAGAAGTTGTTTCACTCTTCTTCGCCGCTGACATCAATCTCACCAGCCGCGAGCTTGCGCTCGTACTCTAGAGCGGCCTGTTGGGCGATGACTGTCATATCGGTCGCAGTAGCGCCTTCCATGCCGCGGCGAATGACGCGGGAGTTAGCGTCAGTAGCGCGTGTGAAGGGTTCCCAGACTCCGCCGGAGAAGGTGTGAGAGCACTTCTTGCACTCCCAAATGCCTGCCACCTTGCGGGTGACTTTCTGGTATTGACAAACCGGACAGGTGTACTGTCGCGACTTCTTCTTGAGAGCAGATCCTGCTCGGCGTCGGACGCTAACTCCGTATCGCGAACCGTACTTTGCGGTCGCGCCGGCCTTCTGTGTTCTCTTTGCCATTTTACTCACCTTCCAGCTTCTCGTCAATCAGATCGCGGAGTTCAGCACACCTTGAGCGAGCCTCATCCATGATCTCGGCGAATTCGGCCGCCGTGAAGATTCCCTTTAGACCCTTCTGCAATGAATGAACGTGGTCATCATCACCAAGGGTGATGTGGATTCTCTCGTCGCCTCCGAGTTCCTCTCTCTTATCCGCATCGTAGACGAAGCGGCCACCGACCTTGTGGTATGAGCACATGACCGGAGTCTTAGCAACGCCCAGTGGACGGTCTTCGCCAACACCGAAGCGCTCGCCGGGGACGGTTGCACTCTTCAGCGCAGCGATACCGGCGAGGGCGAATGCATCGAACAGATTTCCATCATCGGAGACTGCGAATAGATCGAGGATTACCTGCCAAGCCTTCTCGCCTGGAATCAAGCACAAATCCTCGGTATTGATGCAGCCCGACTCGCGGATACCGCGGTCGACCACACGACCCAATTCAATCGATTCTGGACTTGGGGGTCCAGGTTCCCAATTACGTCCAGCGACTGGGCGGACCTCAGCGCTGCACATCAGTCCGCCCTGATTGGGTCGGTCTGGGTATGGAGTCATGATCTGGAACTTGACACCAGCGAAAACGATGGTATCTCCCATGCGAACTCGAGCACTGCCCTCAGCACGTGGAAGGCAATCGAGTTCGAGTTCGACGTCGCGCCCAGCAAAGCGGCCGCGGCCGTCGTGACGCTGGTCTTCTGCTGCCAATTCAGCCAAGTGAGCGCGCAGGAGCTTTGGAACGAGTGGAATAGCCATCACTCATCACCTCCCTTCAGAGCGCGAACCATCTCAGCGTGAATCACGTTGGCCGCTTCCATATTGTAATCCCAAGCCTCTTGGAATTGGTCTGGTGAAAGGTCGCCATCCATCTGCAGGAAGACGATTTCTCCCGAGTTCGGCAGAATTCCCATCGGTAGGTCAGCCTCACCGTAATTGTCCTCTTCCTTGTTGAGGTCGCAGACCACGATATCGTGTACCTTGCCGCTGGCGACTGAGACGACCATGTCGGTCATCGGGATGCCAGCGTGGGCGAGAGCGACGGATGCCGCTGTGATTCCAGCGCAGCGAGTACCAGCCTCGGCGCAGATAATCTCAATCTCAACGCGGATCTTGCTGCGCGGATACAACTCGGTCAGAACGACGCTCTCGAGCGCCTCAGCCGTCACCTTGGAAATCTCTCGGCTGCGGCGATTGAATCCTGGTCGAATCCTATCGGTTGTCGAGAAGGGAGCCATATTGTAGCGCACATCGAGGACGGCGCGGTCTTGGCGCTGAATCTTACGAGGGTGAGCCTCCATCGGCCCGTAAACTGCGGCGATGACATCGTTCAGACCCCAAGTCATGCGGGCCGAGCCATCAGCAACAGGAACGACGCCGGTCTCGATATGTACCGGTCGAACCTCGTCCTTGGTCCTGCCATCGAGGCGGATTCCATTCTCATCTATGCACTGCACATCTCCGTATCCGCCCATCAAGCATCACCTCTGTATTCCTCGACCTTCGCTTCGGTGAGAAGCGCGTTGAGTCTGTCACGAGCATCGATGATCCCGCTAAGGTCACCATCGAGCCAAACGCGGCCGTTATCTCCGGCCACAACACGGCATTCCGTGTCTTCCTTGAGTTGGCGGAGGTTGTTTCCTCCGCGGCCAATCAGTCGGCCGAGCAAGTGAGGGTCGATGTCCTCAACACTGCCAGCGCGAATTGCACGCAGACCCATTCCTTTCATCGTCACGACGCTCGAATGATTCTCTTCGACCTCTTGCACTCGACAAAGGATTGCGTCACCAATGTCGAGGACCTTTCGAATTCCACCGAACTCAGCCTTGGATGGTCCGAGGCTCATCGGCAGAATCGCGTTGAACGGAGCGCCGATGTCTACGAACCAGATGTTACTGGTGCAGCCCTCGATATATCCGATCACGAGATCGCTTGGCCGCGGCACGTATGCAGTGCGTCGCGGCTCGATCGAGACAGTACCGCCTCGATTACTCATTCTTCCTTGCTTCAAAGCACGAAGCCGTCCATTGATGGCGAGAACGCCATGCCCGGCTTCGAGCTCCCCAGAATCGCCCAGGTCATCCCCGGGAGCGACAAGCAGGGGTGCTTGTCGGGATCCGCGCGGTCCGTCCGCGCCCTTGTCTCCACTCATGTTATCGGGCCGCGCGACCGACCCCCCCTTCATAACCGTATATGCTCACACCTACGGTGTGTGAAGAGTCGTAATCAAATTGCAAGTGGACGACACTACCACTCAGTCCAATTCTTTGACATCAAGTCCCGAACTACGCTTAGCCACCCGGCTAATGAGGTCTGATTTCATGCCTCCCGGACACTCGACAACGCAAGCCCAAGAGCCATCTGACAACCATTCTTCCTTCTGGATTGAATCGCGCAATAATTGGTGGACTCCGCCGTAATCCTTGCCCTGAACTCGGAAGGCCAATCTCACCGTAATGAACTGCAACGGGATCAAGGCTCGGATCGCGTCGACAGCATCCTGAACTTGCCTCTCTACCGAAAGGAATGGGTCGACGCTGAAACGGGCCTCAGCCAGCGCATTTTCGATGCGAGTTGGCGGGTGAGGCCCACGCGTTTTCGGGTCGGTTGCAGTCGTTGCAATCGCGTGGACAATTTGCTTTCGTTTATCCTCGACCATTTGCTTGCGCTGGGCGGTCGTCAACTGGATGCTGCCCTCGCGCAAAATGTGAGCGACACAAGTATGCAAATCGGTCGTCCCGAAGATGTTCTCGAGCGCATCAGAAGTTGGTCTATCACCGGCTCGGACATCCGACCAGACCTCGTCTGTTGCCAACATATCCTCGAATTGCACAGAATCAGAATTCTCCTTCCACTCTGCGACGAGGTCGGGGTCAACCAAAATCTCGTAGCGATTGCCGCCTTTCTCAAAACGCGCGATGACGGCGTCATCGAGACTCACCATGAATCGCGAGACTCCCCCGAGCCCTTAGAGCAATCGGGTTGTACGAGTTGCTGAACTAACTCAACTGAGTTTGTCGAGATGCTTCAAAGTCTCTTCCCGACTCATCTTGGTGTAGCCATTTCCGTTTACGATGGCGATTTCCACAGCATCTCGGTTCAAGTCCTCATCAATAGACTCACGAAGAGCCTCGAGGCCCATCTTGATTGCAGCATTCTGAGTCATATTCGACTTCCAATTTGCTTCGAAGTGGTCGATTACAGCCGCTCGGCCTCGGCCGATGGCTCCAGCGTGGTACGACTGGTAAGCACCAGATGGGTCAGTCTCGAAGAGGTGGACGCCATCGGCATCAACACCCGCTATCAACAAGGCAGTACCGAATGGTCTGGCGCCGCCGTATTGCGTGAAGGATTGCATGTAGTCGCACATTTTCTTGACGAGTGTGGTGACAGGAACCGCATCGCCGTAAGTCATTCTGTTGACTTGGCACTGAACTCGAGCACGGTCAACGAGTTGACGAGCGTCAGCAACTAGTCCTGATGTTGTGAATCCGATGTGGTCATCAATTTGGTACATTTTCTCGATTGAATCGATGATTACCAACTTGCTTGAAATGCGCTTATCGACGATGAGGACGACTCCGTCGCGGAACTTCAGCCCCACCGTCGTCGTGCCGCGCTTCACCGATTCGCGCGCGTACTCGACTTGGTACAATCGTCCGTCTGGCGAGAAGGTCGAAACCCCATGGTCATATCCACGTCCGCTTGGCTGCATGGCTAACGCAGACCGTCCTACGCCGGCCTCTTATCAACCTTGGTCGTGGTCCCCTCTCACCTGTTCGTTAAGCGATGGATGTTGAGATTGCGGGAACTGAGTGGTGGTTGGTAGTTGAGATCTGTCGGGAATGTGGATTGTTGGGGCGAGCTGAGCAATCGCGGGTTTGATTGGTGCGAGTCCTTCCGACGGGTTATGCGCGTGGCTGTCCTCTCCTCTGCGGGGAAGGACTCGACCTACGCTTGCTGGTGGGCACTGATGCAGGGTTGGTCTGTCGAGGCGCTGGTTACCGTGCATATTACCTCAGATGATTCGATGATGTTTCAAATGCCGAATACTTCGCTTGCTGGGCTGCAGGCTGCCTCGATGGGTGTGCCTTGGTTGCCTGTTTTGTCGGATGGTGTCGAGGAGTCAGAAATTGCTGATCTTGAGGGTGCGGTTTCAGGTGGTTCTGATGTTCAGGCAGCCTTCGCCTGCGTGATTGCTGATTCGCCGCAGATTGAATTTCCTGATGATTTGAGTTTGCAGGATGCGGCGCTTGATGTCGATGCCTTGGTAGTTGGAGCGCTACGCTCGGATTACCAGAAAACGCGCATCGAGCGAATGTGCGAGCGCTTGGGTTTGATTTCCTATTGTCCGCTTTGGCATCATTCGCCAGAGGGGCACATGAGTTCGCTCGTTGAACATGGCTTCGATGTGAGGATTGTCTCAGTCTCCAGCGACGGTCTTGGAGAGGAGTGGTTGGGCGCGCGGCTGGATGAAGAAACACTGTCGAATTTGACAACCGCCGCGCGAACCCACCGCTTCAATCTGGATGGCGAAGGCGGTGAATTCGAGACTATTGTAGTTGGAGCACCACTTATGCCTCAATCCATCGAAATATCCGGCCGGCCGGAGTGGTTGGGCCGACGAGGTGTCTGGACACTCGACCATGCATGTCTATCCTTGCAGTGATGCGAATAGCGGTTCGTGGCTGAGCCGCTAGCCTCAAGGGGGACCGTCAAGTCGGCGGCACACGGGGAACGCAGTGTCAGTCTCACCACTCGACTACCGTTACGGCAGGGCCGAAGCAAAAGAAATCTGGTCCAGAGAGGGCCGACATTCGCGTCAATTAGACGTTGAGCGCGCCCTAGTTTGGGCTCATTGTCAACTCGGGCGCGTCAGCGCAGAACATTACGATGTGATAGCCGATATCGCCGACCCTGGAATCGTCACAGCCGATAGGGTCGACGAGATCGAGGCAGAAACTCGCCACGATATCATGGCCTTGACCAAGGCCATGGCAGAGCAAGCTGGCGAGGCTGCATGGTGCATTCACTTGGGTGCGACGAGCAATGATATCGTCGACTCAGCAGTAGCCTTGCAAATTCGCGATTCAATTCGCCTACAGCGCTCGATGCTCAAGCAATTACTCGCGACCCTTTGCGACCTCGCCGGGCGAGAGCGCGATACGGTCATGCTCGGGCGAACGCACGGTCAGGCGGCGGTCCCGATTACCTTCGGCCTGAAAATCGCTGTTTTCGTTGATGAATTCCGCCGCCACCTCGTGCGCCTCGACGAACTCGAGGCGCGCGCTATCACAGGCAAATTCCTCGGCGCCGTCGGAACCGGCGCCGCCCAAGGTGAGAACGCCAAGGAACTCCAACAACTCATCCTTGAACACCTTGGCCTAACAGTCCCGGTCGCTACCACACAAGTTGTCGGCCGCGACCGCTACATCGAATGGGTCGGTTGGATGGCCAATGTCGCCGCCTCGGTCGAGAAACTCCTGCAAGAAGTCCGCAATCTCCAGCGCTCAGAAATCGCCGAGGTCGGCGAATGGTTCGATGTCGAGAAGCAAGTCGGCTCCTCAACGATGGCCCACAAGCGAAATCCGATTACCGCGGAGAACGCATCGGGCCTTGCCCGTATCGTACGGGCGATGATCATTCCATCCTACCAAAACGCCCTGCTCTGGCACGAGCGCGATCTAGCAAACTCATCCAGCGAGCGATTCACTCTCTCGCACGCGATGATTCTCCTCGATGACATCTTGGCAAAATCCGACCGAGTGATGGGCAAGTGTGTCGTCGATGCCGATAGAATGCTCGCCAATATCGAATCCCAAAATGGCCTCGTGATGGCAGAGAAACTCATGCTTGCCCTCGTCGATGCTGGAATGCACCGCGACCAAGCGCACGAAGTGCTTCGCAGCGCCTCGATGGTCGCGGTAGCAGAGAACCGCCACCTGCGCGAGGTCTGCGGCGAAGACGCAGAGGTCAGCTCAGCATTTTCCCCAGAAGAACTCGATGTCCTATTCAATCCGATGAGCCACCTTGGGGTCAGCGGAGAAATCGTCGACGAATCCGTTGCCCTCGCACGCGCAGCAATTCAGTAGGCAAGGCAATCTGCCGCCCTTCGCTGAACCGAGATTCAGCAGTGACGCGAAGTGACAAATTCGCATCCCACGATAGCAATCCTCATCCACCCTGAGTTTTCGAAGCCCCGAATATGCTAGACTTGGACTCGGGGCCAGTCCACCTTTCCGTCGAGGCGGGAATCGGCGGCAGCAGCCTCTGCTTGAGCTTAGCATCAGCAGTCCTCGAAGCCAATGGCAAAGTCATCTGGTTAGGCCGTACCGCCCCCGACCCCGTCCGAACCAGCCAGATTCTGTCAACTCTAGATGAATCCCAACTTGAGCGATTATTCATCGTAGAATTTGGAGAGAACCTTCTCACTCGAGCGAAGGCGGTAGCACCAATCATCGCTCGACTCAACAATTCTGACTTGGTCATAGTCGATGATTGGTGCCCACCGAGCGGCCGCGCACCGGCAGCAGACCTCGAGGCGGCCCGTTCAATCATCAGCGCGGCCAAAACAACACGCTTACTCCTCACAGCGAAGGCCTACGAGTCCCCCGCAGGAGAAGGTGAACCGTGGCGCAGTCGAGGTGAGCAATTGCCCGAAGTTCGCCAAATTTGGTTGTTCAGAAGCGAGGGGCTGCGCAACCATAGAACCCTCGTAGATGGAGAGCAGTCTAACGAATTGGTATTGCGCGAAAGCGGCTTTTTCCCAGCCTAATCACCTTCGCTGACAATCGCCTGTTCCAGCAAACGGTCGAGCTCCTCCAAGGCCTCAGCGTCCGGCACCATCAGCTGATCAGGATGCCTCGCCCGCCCCGAATACTCCTCACCCTCCGCAAATGTCGCTCTACGCCTCTGTTGCAATCGCAGGATGAAGAAAATCAGTCCGGCGGCCGTGAGTGAGAGCAGAATTCCAGCGATGGAAAGCGAATCGGCCGCCATGTCACTCGCACGCGGTATCAGACTTGAGGCTTCGCGGCTTTGGGTAAGCCGCGTGCGAGTGGACGAGCCAAGTGTCGACGATTTGCTACGCTTGGCTCGACCCAGCCCTGAAATTCTCTAGTGGGGTTGACCTTTCGGGCCAACCAAGCCTTCGTCGCCTTTTCCCCACAAATTGTACAGCGCAATCCCTGCCCTTTGCCCGCTGAGCGCATGGCTTTGGCACAGCAAAATGGACGTGTGGAGATTCTTGGTGCGGTCTGTGTGAGACGGAATCGCTCCAGGTGGACTTCACCATTCGGGGATCTCAGCCCGAGCCAATCCACCAAATCTCCCGCTTGAGCACCGCGTAGAGTGGAATTGACCGGCCCGCTCTCTGCAAAGGCTACGAGTGTCTGTGTGGACTCCCCATCCCAAATTCGAACCGAGGAGTGCCCACCTTGAACTTCCTTTGGGGATGATACAATTACTCCGCTTCGATAGCCCTGCAGATGGTCATCCGATACCTGATTCGTTCTGTGAATGGCCCACGATGAGCATTCCTCGACATCTTCACGCTCTTGCAAAAATCGATGTGCTGCGCGCAACTCTTCTGGTGAATCTCCGCGCACTCCGTAGAGCACAGGGCAATTCGTGCGCGGCATAATCATCCCACGCCCTGTCGTCGGGTCGCGATTGGCGAATGTGCCAGTGAATCGCTCAGACATTTCTGAAATCGAGGAATCTAAAATATCGCGTGGCGTGCGAATTCGGGCGGGTTGCCGCCACGCGATCAATTCCCATGTTGCATTCTCATTCGGCTTCCAAGCGATAGCCGAGGTTGCCCCGATCAATCCCTTCGGCTGCGAATTGATTGAGTGGATTGTGACCGAGTCGGGGAGATTAGAAACTCGGTTCTTGCGCGAAACTTCTCGCCGAACCGCCTGCCAATACCAATCCTCAGGCAAATCCACGGTACTGACCACGAGGCAAGGGTCGGGTTGCCCACCCTCGCGAGGGTAATGGGTATCGATTTCCTCACTGAGAGAGTGAATGAATTCCTCACAAATCCGATTGACTTCGACAAGAGCCGCCTCTCCCCCAGGCCCCAATTCACATACGGCCGACAGTGCAGCATTGCCCCGCGTCCTCGTCGGCGCGAATGGCCAGAGCCTTACCAATCGTCTCTCAACGACAAAAAATCCATCGATATCACGCTCGAGCCTTGACAGCAATCGCTGGAAATGCTCGGTAGTACACGCGTGATCGACATGGTCGGTGTCGTCTAAGCCGATTAGGACGACACCGCTTCCATCGGTGCCGCTCACGCGGCACCCCCCAGTATAGAATCAACAACCCCAGATAGGCCAATATCTGGGTCACAGCGCAATCCAGTGACACCGAATGTATGCGCTGCAGCCATATCGACCCCTCTATCTCCGACCATAACGGAGGTTGACTCATCGGGTCGATTTGACCATTCATCATCAAATTTCAGCCGCAGAGCGTCAAAATCAGTACCATCTGCGGCCGCATCCAACAATTGCCGCCCAGCTTCAAGCATCCCTGGGTGCGGCTTGCGCGCCCACGCACCTTCCCAAGGTGCGTAAGGAGAATAGAGTACCAAATCCAAATGAGCATCCGAATCCAACTCGAGCAACATCTCGCGCAACCTAGCATGAATCGCGGCCAGATTCTCGTGGTCCCAGTGGCCGCGCCCCAACGGTGATTGATTCGTCACCACGACGATGCGGAAGCCAGCCCTTCGAAGCCGACCGACCGACTCTGCAGCCTCCGGTAAAAGCACGACTTCATCGGGCGTATTGATGTAAAATTCACTTCCAACATTGAGGACCCCATCCCGATCGAGGTAAGCGATTCTACCATCCCAATCAAGCCCACCAGGAAGCGGTTGAAGATCCAGTGAATCGGTCAAATCCGCAGAATCGCGGTGTGGAGCCAACATGGTTCATCACTGGCCACGCTGGGCCTTCATCGCTTCTTTGACGATGTGGTTGATGATTAATTGCATATCCTCGATACGCTCCATTGAAGTCGTAGGAACAACGATTGCCACATCGACCATTTCGGCCAATTTGCCTCCAGCCCCACCATTGTAATCGCCAGTAACTGCAGCGGTACGACAACCAGCCTGCTTAGCCGCGGCAATCCCGTTCACAACATTAGGAGAATTACCGGACCCAGAATAGGCGATTACCAAATCCCCAGCCTTGGCAAAAGTCGCCAATTGACCTGCGAAGACGTTGGAATAATCTGTATCGTTAGCCCATGCAGTAAACGAGGAGATATTGTCGGTGTGAGCAATGGTTCGAATACCCAATTCTTTCGACCAATCCCCCGCACTATGCGAGGGCGTAGCGGCACTCCCGCCATTACCAATCATGTGAACAGAGCCACCACGTGAACCGACGTCGGCCAATTCTTGGTAGAGCGCCTCGATGTCTGTTCGCGACACCTCGACCAAGGTCCTACCGAGGTCGGCGAGATAACCTTCGGCGAATGATTCGAAATCAAAGCCCATGATGCTCCCCTAATCGAACCGGCGAGGGCATCCTATTTACGAGTTGATGACCGGAGTCGCTTCAATGCAGGAACCCATTGGGGTCGCTCTTGGCACCCTCGCCGAGTCAATCGGATTAACTGGCGAAGGTCTTCGACTCGTAATCGGACTCTTGGGCATGAGCCTCTTAGCAATCTCATTTGCCAAGTCCTCAGAACCAATCGCCAACCGCCTAGCAGCCGCCGGATGGTTTCTCCTCGGTCTGTTCATCTATCTTCTATCCGAATACTACGTCAAAATCGGCGATCCAGTCCTGATTT
This sequence comes from Methanobacteriota archaeon, assembly GCA_016845365.1. Lineage (GTDB taxonomy): Archaea > Thermoplasmatota > Poseidoniia > Poseidoniales > Thalassarchaeaceae > MGIIb-O1. The sequence goes on along the minus strand of JAERST010000024.1, from coordinate 64,297 downwards.
TGATGACTGCAGCTGCTCTTCCGGGCGGCGCTCTTCTAGCATATATCGAAGCCGCCCGCCACGATTCGCTCGCCCCTGAAACTAGCGAATCGCTAATCTGGTTCAGAGGCATGGTAGCTTGGTCAATGATTCCATACCACGTGGTTTACAGCATCCCGTACCTGAATATCGCATTCGTGATGCTGACCGCTCACAGCGCAGAGTGGATGCTGGAGTTCGCGGGCTTAGGAGCCTACACGATGGGAGAGGTGATGGTAGACCTGCACGGAGCCGGAGAGGTCCCGCTTTCCGAGTGGGATGGCAATATGTGGGTGCTAACCCAACCCTTGGGCGATGGTGGCTTCTTCATCCCGATGTACCACGCGACCGGAGAGGAGGTCAACATCGGCTTCATCCTCAGTTGCTCAGGACTCCAATCGATGATCATCTTCGTCGGCGCAATCGTTGCACTGCAAACCGTTTCTTGGAATCGCCGCCTTCGCGGATTGTTGATTTCTGTTCCGACTATTCACATCCTGAATACATTCCGAAATGCAGGAATTGTGTGGCTTTCAGACACCTACCAAACATGGCAATTCATGGGCTTGAGTATGTTCGATTTCGCCCATAGTTATGCAGCAAAAGTGGCGAGTCTTTTCGCGATGTTTTTGATGGCGATTGCTCTTTTCGACCTGCTTCCTGAACTTCATCGCAATATCTTGCGCTTGCTTCCCCGCCAACTCAGAGGAAATGCCTCGGCGGACTCTTCTGCGAGTTCGTCGAACTGATGCGACTGCTCACCGCATAGGCGCACTGGACCGACCGCTTCACCGCGTTCGTAGCCGTTCGTACAACTTCCCACGCAGCGGCATATCGTGTTCCCAAGCGAATTCCTTCATCACGCGCAGGGCTTCCTTCTCGAGGTCCGAATCACCGACGAAATCAGTGATGTGAATCACGCCCTCGCGCGTGTTGGCCTTGAATGCAGCAACCGGTTCCTCACGGTGGAAGACAAGGTAGGCTGAACCGTAGCCGAAGCGCTCGCGCAGCAGGCTTCCGTAGTAGTGGATTAGAGGGTCAGAAGGTGGGACGACGAGGTCGCGCGAGCGAGAAATCGCGTCCGAACCGTCGATCAAGTCGTGTCGGCCCCAGCAAACATCGTGCATATCGTCGACGAGGAATCCTTTGATGAGTGTGCCATCCTCTTCGAATTCTCGCATAACATCTGATATTTCTTCGGCTGAGAATGGTGAACCTGCTAACCTCTCGACTTGCTTGAGGGTGATCACTGGGTAATCCTTCACGAGGTCGCGTAGGTAATCTCGCTTGACCTCCCAGAGGTCTGAGCGGTCAAGCGGTTCGACGGTCTTGAAGCCGCCGCGGTAATCCTGTACGAGGTGACCGCTTCTGACCAGCGGCGAGATGAGTTTTCTGAATTCGCCGCGGCGCATCGCATGACGCTCCATGAAGATGGCTGGATCGTGGTGTTCTCGGAAGAATTGCAGAATGTCCTCGTCTTCTTCCGGGGCTGGGACATTACGAATTGTTAGCAATCGCTGGAAGTGTGGCATGCGGGCCCATACGAGGTGTCCGCGGAGGTTCGTACCTTGGTGGAGTCGGTGCGCGGCCGCCATCGATTTGAGGTCGACGCGGAACATTTCACAGCGGCCGCGTAGAGCGAAATCATCGCGCAATTCATCGAGGTGTTCGAGCGCCATTGTTTCATTCTCGTAGCGGGTTTTCTGATGTAGAGAATGATGGTGGAAGAGAATGCGATTAATCTTCTTTCGAGGCATTGGGTCGACGACTCCGCCTCGGATGTATCGCTCTCCATCACCCATCGATTCGAAGCCGAGGTCCGCGAGAATCTGCTGGACATTTTCATCGCAATCATGGACTGGAACGCCATTGAATGCGTGGATTACCGATACATCGACGAGCCGATCTCGATAATTCTCCAGAAGCTCGTCGAAGGTCGTTTTGAATTCGTCGAGGTAGGAATGCGGGATGTTGACGTCTTTGATTTCGAGATAATCATTGACGACGAACATGAGGATTCGACCAACCGGGTCGACTCCCTTGAAGACGGGATGGTACCATCCCTGTTTCAGCATCAGTCGGACTTCTTGGATGAAGCGTGAGCAGAAGGGGTCCGACTGCGAGAGGATGCGCATGGTACGGTCTTCTGCCATCGGTGAGAGCAATTTCTCCGCATCCTCGTGGCTGGAATAATAGTCGGTTGGGTCGGGCTGTAGCGCGACCACTCGAACGATTCGTCCCTCGTTCTCGAGGTCGCGTAGCGTCTCGGCCAATTCCTCAACCGGCCGAGATACGAAGAATCGTAGCGTGTGCAAGCGGACAGGGCCGATACGCTCGATCAGGGTCTTTACCGCCTCATCGAATGGCATTGGCTTGACTCGCTCGTGAATGCGGTGGAAAACAGCGAGCGAGCGCTTACGATTTGGCAAATCGATGTATTTCTTGCCGATGATGAGTTGTCGCTCAAGATTTGCCAGTGCGCTCTTCAGAGAGCGCTGAATGTGAACATGATCCTTGCCTTTTGGATAATCGGCGAATAATTCCATTCGGCTCATGCCATCCTTGGGAATCTTATCGAGCAATTCCTCTTCCAGCGGACCAATCCAAGGCTCACCACGTAAACCGAGAACCAAAGGCAATTGGTCCTCCATCGTGTATCCGACGCGATTGTGCAGCAAACGTCCGTTAATGACGTCAGGGTCGTGTTTGATATCCTTCCAATCGCGGAAGCGGTAATCCTTGACGCGATGGAGCATTTCGTCGCGGCGTTGGACCAAGATGAGGTTGCGAATCGCGTCGGCAGGTTCGTCGTACTGCGCGAATGACTTGTGGAGGATATGGGTCTGCAAGGTGCGGTAATCGACGACCTCAACCTGCCCTCCTGTGATGCGATATTCATCGACGCGCAGAATGTATTCTCCATCGTCGGTTTGGGTGAAGAATCCGATTGAGACCAAATTGCGCATCTCGAGTTCTTGCAGAACCGACTCGACCTGGGCGCGTGGGAATGGTAGACGGTCGGCCAGCTTATCGAGGGTTTGCGGACCCTCTGAACCGAGCATATCGAGGAGTTTGAGTCGTAGACAATCCATCGGGTCCGAGAGAGAAGTCTGCTTCCAAGTAGCGGGCTGGGCTGCGGTGAAATCCTCACCCATCTCAAATGTCAGCCCGCCGGTGTACAAAGCGCGTAGGTCATCCATTTCATCCGCGCCTGACGCAGCAAGACAACCGAGCGTTCCGTGAACGCCAGCCATGCGCTCGGAGAACCATTTGTCGTCGATTTGTGGGTGGCCGGTATTGCGTACCTTTGTGATGAGGCCTCGTTCGGCCAATTCGTGGACCCAAGTGCGTAATTGTTCGAAATCTACGCTGCGAAGTTTCTCGGAATACAGGGGGTGAGTGAGCGTTTTCTCCAAGCCTCCGCCCATGTCCATCAGACGCAAAAGGCCCATCGGAGAATCTGGGACTGCGACCTTGTCTTGGTAATACTTGGCAAGTCTCTCGCGATCTAAGTCGGTTGCCAGCGAGCGCGCGCCTAGCAGTCGACGCAGAATTTCTGGGTCGATATCCTTGATCAGATAGGCGCGAGTCCTCAAACTCAGCAAGTCTTCGAATGAAGACATGAATAGTGTCATTCCAAGAGGAGAAGGCATCTTCACCTTGCGATGGACGATTCGAACATCCTCGCTATCCATTCGAGCGATGAAATCGGATAATTCATTCATCTCCAAATCGGAGTTCATAATCTCGTTCATCGCCTCGCGGATGACCACTGAATCCTCCATTTGTCGATGAGCGCGGAGGATTTGCTCGGCGCGGTTTTGGAATTGCTTCGGGCTGACTTCGTCGGCGCCGATGCGGCGAGGATTCAGCATACTGCGGCTTGATACCTCGCGGAATCTCTTGGCGAAGAGTTGCGAGTCGAGCATGTAGCGGGTGAGAACTTCTCGACTCGAATCATCTTGGAAGAGTTCAGGAATCTTCGAAATCTCTACCTCGTGGCTGAGTTTGATCATGAAGCCATTTTCGTCGAATGAGATTTCGTTGACGAGGACATTATCGCGCACGGCGATTCCTGCGAAGAGATAGCCGAGCGCGAGATTGAATGCCCGACCTCGGCAAGTGGTGACGATATAGGTCGGCAGAGGAGAAGTTGTCACCTGTTCGACCATGATACGATTTCGACTCGGAACTTGGAAGGTGGTTGCACAATGCTCATCGAGATAATTCCCAAGAGCATTTGCGACCGGCCTATTCAATCCGTAAACATCGGTCAGAAGCGGTCGCACATCGCGCCCCATTCTGACCATCACCGAGGCTTGCTCCAGCACATCGAGTACCTCGTAACTCAATTCATTGGTGCGCGAATTCGCCTCGCCCGCCCACGATGGAATCGTTGGGCGGTATCCTGTAGCTGAAGTCACGTTTACACGCGTTCCTTGAACGCTGGAAACGCGGTATGTCGAGCCTCCGAGCAAGAAAACATCACCATTGCGGAGGCTCGCAACGAAGCCACTCGAAAGTTGACCAACAAGGGTACCATCACTAGTGAAAACGAGGTAATTATTGTCCGGTGCGATAGTCCCGATATTGGTGTAATAAATCATCTGGGCGTAGCCGCGCTTGCCGAATTTGTTCTCTTCCCAATCGACCCAGACGCGGCGTTCTTCCTCCAAAAGGTCGAGCACTTCGATATAATCGTCGTACGGCAGAGCTCGGTAGGGCCACGATGCGGTCACTAATTCGTACGCCTCGTCTATGTCCCACTCTCGGATAATGGTCAGGCCAATCATGAATTGCGCCAGCACATCGAGCGCGTTTTGAGGGAATTTGAGAAGGTCCATCGAGCCTCGAAGGATTCCATTTTGCAGAGCGACGACTTCGAGCAAGTCTTGCGGCGAAGTTGGTAGGAAACGCGCTCGCGGCAGTCCTCCAACTTGGTGACCGGCGCGACCGATCCTTTGCAGGGCGGTCGCGATAGAACCCGGACTGCCGACCTGAACAACACAATCTACAGAACCGATATCGATACCCATCTCGAGAGATGAGGATGATACAACGCAGCGCAGTAGTCCATTCTTCAAGCGCTGCTCAACATCGAGTCGAATGGCCTTGTCCATCGAACCGTGGTGGCCTTCGACTCCCGCAGCACCCAAAATCTTCAGTTTCTGAACGACTGTCTCAGTCATTTGTCGTGTATTGACGAAGACAAGCGTGGTCGTGTGTGCCTCGACAATTTCCTTGATCCGGTCGACATTATGGTCGAGGATCTCCTTAACCGGCAGCGAGGAGAATCGAGGCGTTGGGAGAATAATGTCGAGGTCGAGTCTACGCGATCCCGAGACTTTAGCGATAGCAACATGTTGTGGCTGAGCATCGCTTTCGCGCGAGTCGCTGGCAACCAAGAATTCGGCGACCGCCTCCAACGGCTCCATGGTCGCCGAAATCCCAATCCTCTGAACATCGGAATCAATCACGCTATCCATCAAGGCCAAGCTCAGCGAAAGATGAGTCCCTCGCTTCGTAGGAACCAGAGAGTGCATCTCATCAATAATCATCCAACGCATATCGTTGAGCAACGGCCTAAACCGCTTCGACGCCAGAGCCAAACCCAGCGATTCTGGCGTCGTAATCAGAATGTGCGGAGGCTTGCGTAGCATCCGCTCGCGCTCCTTCTGACTGGTATCGCCGGTCCTCAGACCAACGGTAATCTCCTTCGCCCGACTCGGCAAATACCGCTCGCGGATCTCAGTCAGCGGTCCAATCAAATTCTTCTGAATATCATTAGCCAGTGCTTTGATCGGTGAAATGTAGACGCACTGCACCGATTTATCCAAACTCCCATCCAGCGAGCGCCGCACCAAATCATCGATAATCGATAGGAAGGCAGTCAGGGTCTTTCCAGACCCTGTAGGCGAGCAGAGAAGCAAATGTTCGCCCTTCAGAATGCGTGGTATCGCGAGTTTTTGCGGGTCGGTGAAGTCCGGGAATTTGTCCTTGAACCAGTTGCGCACGGGGGGTGAGAGAGATTCGAGCAATTGCTCGGTGTCCCAGGAATCCTCCACATACTCGATTTCTGGCATAAACGGCACTCACACTACGGACGATTCAGCGGCTCGATTCCATAAATGAAGGCTTCGCTTAGATAAATCGTACAGTACTACGTACTGAATGGGCATAATTCGCTCTCCGAGGGTAGAATTCAGGTGTTTTGGCATTTCCTTTGGCTGCGTATCGACGGGTGCTTTGTGGGGTGTTTTGGCTTCTCCTTGCGGGGTGCCTTGGCTTCCCCTCGACGGGTGCTTTGACATGGCTTCTTGGGCATTGACTTGAGGATGGCTTTACAGACGGGTGGACGGTCGCCTCGCCGTTGGATATGGCTGAGGAGAGGCGACTCGAGAGGCTGTCAGCGATGTTGCGGCGTCGCGGTGTGGTGCTGCCAGCCTTCGACATCTACGGTGGCGTCTCCGGTCTCATCGATTACGGACCGGTTGGGGCTGCTATTCGCCGCCGCATTACTCAGAAGTGGGTCGACCATTGGTTGAGCCACGGAGATATCGTTGAGATCGATTCGCCGACGATTACACCTGAGCCAGTTCTAGTTGCCAGTGGTCACGTCGGCGAATTCAACGACCTGATGACCGAGTGCAAGGCTTGTGGTTCGGTTTTCCGAGCAGACCATCTGGTCGAGCATTTGCATCCGAATGCAGATTCATTGGCATCTGATGCTATCGACGAATTACTCGGTAGTGGTATCGAATGTCCGTCGTGTTCCGATTCGGCTTGGACCGCATCGCTGCCGATGAATCTGATGTTCACTACTCGGATCGGTGCGATGAGCGCAGGGCGCACTGCCTACATGCGCCCTGAGACAGCTCAAGGCATGTTCATGCTCTATCCTGCCTTGTACCGACATTTCCGCCAGAAGCTTCCATTCGGCGCGATTCAGACTGGAAAGGGCTACCGAAATGAGATAAGTCCGCGCCAAGGAATGATTCGCTTGCGTGAATTCAATATGGCAGAACTCGAGTATTTCATCGACCCAGAACAACCGCCGACTGCAGATTTGAACCGGCGGTCTGAGATTGTCATGCTCGTTCCCGACCCCGATGGCCCTCACGCTGGCGAGGTTCGAATGGGATTCGGGGCGGCTCTCGACGCTGGAATCGTTCGCCACCCTACTGTGGCTTGGTTCCTTGCGCGAACATGGGATTTCCTAATTGAAGTCGGAATCGACCCTGCTCGAATCCGCTTCCGCCAACACGCAAGCACCGAGATGGCTCACTACGCCGCGGATTGCTGGGATTGCGAGATTCATGGAGAGCATGGATGGATCGAGTGCGTCGGGATTGCCAACCGCACATGTCATGACTTGGAGAGTCACGAGACGCACTCTAAGGCGAAGGGGCTTCGTGCTTGGAGACAATTCGCCGAGCCCCGCTCTCAAACCATTGAGCGCCTCGCGCCAAATGGCTCGGTAATCGGCCCAACCTTCCGCGCAGATGCAGGTGCGGTTGTAGCCGCTCTCGAAGGCCTCACAGAATTGCCTGATGAATTGCCATTTGACTTGACGCTCGCAGATGGACGCACCGTTACCATCGAACCGGGCATGGTAGAACGCCGCATAGAGACGGCTAACGTCAGCGGCGAGTGGTTCACGCCTCACGTAATCGAGCCCGCTTTCGGAATCGACCGAATCATCTGGCACGTCCTGGACCACGCTTACGAAGAGGCGCAGAAAGAAGGCGAGGACTACACCTTCATGCGACTTGCAGAGGGAATCTCGAGTGTCGATTGCGTAGTGCTCCCACTATTCGACAAAGATGGAATGCCAGACCTTGCCTGCGAAGTCACAGCAGCAATCAATGCGCTACCTCACGCCCGCGCAGAGATGGATTCTAGCAAGTCGATTGGACGACGCTACGCGCGCGCCGACGAAATCGGCGTTCCGTGGGCACTCACAGTTGACCACACCTCGCTTGAAGATGGAAGCGTGACCGTTCGAAGGCGCGATGACCAAGTGCAGATTCGCGCCTTCGTCGATGAAATTCTACAACACCTAGCCGCCGGCACCATGCAGAATTTATTCTGATTAATCGCATTAGCCGGCGCCAGCCCACCACCAATCTTCATGAGGCTCCACGACAGGGGTGTGGTGTGAGCGTCAGCGAGAGTCTCGAGGACTGGACGGAGAAGTATCGTCCGACGAGCATGGCGCAGATGGAAGGCAATGACTCACAATTGCGGTTGATCGGACAATGGCTCGACCGTTGGGCACGCGGAAAGACTCCCGACAAGCGCGGAATGATGCTCTCTGGGCCTCCTGGGGTGGGCAAGACTACCCTCGCCAAAGCGGTGGCTGCCGAACGGGGATGGACGATAATCGAGTTGAATGCCAGCGAGGAGAGGAATGCTGCCGCGATTCGGCGAGCGGCGACACGCGGCAGCCAACACATTTCGCTGGCGGCTTTCACCGGAGGCGAAAACGACTCGTCGAAAACCGTGGTACTGCTCGACGAGGTCGACCATCTCTCGGGCGGATTTGCTAAATTGTCCGAAGATAGAATCGACAAGGTTCTGACGCCCGAGGAAGAAGAAGCTGCTACCATCAAAGGCGATTCGGGTGGCAAAGCAGAGTTGCTCAATCTGCTGAAAAATGCTGAGCAACCTGTCATCATGACCTGTAATGACCCGATGCGCCTTTGGGGCTCGGGCCGAGACTGGCGTCGCAATCGCGACAGAGTCATGGCGCTGGCCGAGAATATTCAATTCAAGCGCGTGGGCAAATTGCACATGCGAAGAATCGCCCACCGCGTGCTCGACGGCGAAGGACTCTCGATGGACCCCGGCGCCGTCGAGGCTCTAATCGAGAACAATCCCGGCGACTTGCGCGCACTCATTCGAGATCTGCAAGCCGCCGCAGCAATCGGCGGCGAACACATCGACCTCGAAGATGTCAAGGCGCTCGCAGAGGTCGCCGAGCGCGATTCACAAATCGATGTCTTCCGCGCCCTGCGAGAAGTCTACTCAGCGCGCTCGGGCAAGCAGGCGAACCACTTGCTGATGAACTCGGACAAAGACCCCGACGAAATGCTAGCATGGTTCGCCTGGAATAACCAATCAACCTTCGAAATCAGCCAATTAGCTTCGATTTCACACGCCATGGTGCTCGCCGACCGCGCCCTCGCTACCAAGTACACCAATCGAGCCTACCGCGCATGGTATTGGGGCTCAAACCTCCCTTCCCAAGCCGCGGTCGCCGCCAAACGAGCCGATTCAGCAGCCGACCCATACCTGACCTATCCGGGCTTCCTGCGCAGGGGCGCAGAAGCATGGCGAACATCAGGTGTTGTCGAAGCCTTGGCTGAACAATCCGGCACCAGTAAAGCCTCAGTCAGAGAAGACCTCTGGCCAAACCTGCTAGCAGTCCACGACGAGAGCCTAGGGGGCGACCCCAATGACTTCTCACTCGCGATGCACCTCGGCTTACGAGGCGAAGACCACCTCGCTTTGCACGGAATACCAAAGTCCCGCAGAGAAGCGAAAAAGATCCTCAAAGCCTTCGATGAATCCCTGCCCGACGAATCATGGGAAGAAACACCTGTGCCGACTCCGCAAAAAGCCGAGCAGTCAGCCGAATCTAGCGAAGAAAAATCAGAGGACCAATCTACTCAATTTTCGCTTGATTCCTTCTGAGGCGACAAGCAATCCAATCAGTTGCCGCCAGCCCAAGTTCGAGGGTGCAACAGAACCAGAACCGTGAGTAATTCGAGACGTCCGAGCCACATCAAAATCGTCGAAACGAACATCGATGGAAGGCTCAGGTCAGCCCAAGTTGCAGCAGCACCGACCGGTCCAAATGAGCCGAGAGCAGGGCCGGTATTACCCAGTAGAGATATCGAGACGGAGAGCACATCAGTCATTGTCAGCGATGGCTCGAGGAATGAAATCGTCAGGATTGAAAGTGTCACTAGAACCATCCACGAGCTGACCATTCCCAGAATTATCCAGATTCGATTTTCATCGACTACTTGCTGATTAAAGCGGATTGCAACCACCTTTCGAGGTTGAATAATTTTCATCACTTCACGCTTCGCCAACTCGAATGCAACGCGGATTCTCAAGACCTTCAGACCACCTCCGGTCGAACCAGCGCTGGCGCCGACTATCATCAAGAGGAGGAGAACGACTTGACTGAATACGGGCCAAGTGGAGAAGTCGGCGCTAGAATATCCAGTGCTTGATATCGAGATCGATTGGAAGAGTGAGTAACGCATCGACTCGAGAAATTCGTAATTTCCAGAGCGAGTCAAATTGAATGCCATTGCTAGCCAAGCGACGAGGAGAATGAGGAGGTAAGTTCGCAATTCCTCGTCTTTGGCCAATTCACCGAATCGGCCAGAGAATCCGAAGTAGAGCAGACTGAAATTGATGCAGGTTAGCACCATGAAGACCATGATTATCGATTCGATGAGTGTGTCATTGAACCCCATGATTCCCATATCGCTCGTCGCGAAGCCGCCGGATGGCATCGTCGTCAAGGCGTAATTGAGAGAGTCGAAGGAACCCATATTGGTGAATTGGTAGAGAAGTAATCCTTCGAGGATTGTCAAGCCGATGTAAATCGCCCAGAGTTTGCGTGCTGTTCCTTCGAGGGTGGTGCCGAGGTTTGAGACGGTTGGGCCGGTGAGTTCGGCGCGAGCGAGTGCCATTCCTCCGCCGAGGGCTTTGGAGAAGATGAGCAGGCCGAGCATAATCACACCCATTCCACCTATCCATTGGGATAGCGAGCGCCAAAGAATCAAGCTCTTGCGCTGGCTTCCGACACAATCGCCATCGAAGTCACCGCCGCAGATTGGGCTTGTTGAGGGATCGATTATCGATGCACCTGTGGTTGTGAATCCTGACATCGATTCAAACCAGGAGTGGAGGGCGCCGACACACATCTGTGTAAAGGTCGAATCTCCAGCTAGAAATTCGAATGGCCCGTGAAACATTCCACCGAGCCAAAATGGGATTGCACCCAGGAATACCACGGGCGGCCAGCCTAGAGCGACTGCAGCGAAGGCTTCGCGGTCACGTACACGATTTTGGACATCGTGACCGTGGGCCTTCGCGATTAACCATTGACTGATCGCGAAGGCCAATAACAAAGCGACGGCATAGGTTTTGACAGCAAATTCCCAGCCGTCGGCATAAATCGAATACGCTCCAACAACGGCCAGTGGCATGGCGAAGATTCGCAAAGTCCAGCCGGTAACAAGGCCGATTACGTCCCAGCGCATGGCTCAACTCCCCAGAGTTTTTTCCACGCGCTTCAAATCATCCCGATGGAGGAAAAGGAGCACCTTATCGCCGAGTTGGAGGGTGTCAACTTCAGTCGGGTTGAGGATGTGAGTTACTCCATCATCGTCTTCATGCTCGACCATGACGATGCGGCAAGAGAGTTTGGATTCCGCATCGTCGATGGTTCGACCGACGATTTCTGCCTTCGCGCTGAGCGAGGCCGAAATCGAAATTATTTCCGGCAAAGAAGGAATCACTTGGTAAGCCCCCGGGACATTCATGTGAATCGATTTGAGAATCGAAATAACTGTGACGTGGCGCCTACTGACTGGTCGAGTGAGTCCGATTCTCTGAACTGCCTCGACCAGGGCCCTGTCCTTGAGAATCAAGCCGGTGCGAGGCACCCCCTTGTCCTTGGCGCGCATCGCGATTGCGATGTTGAGATTATCATCTCCGAGAGCAGCGATTGCGACATGATGCGTCTCGATTCCCAATTCCCGCAGAAGGTCGCCATCCTGAGGGTCGCCATGAATGACATCGAGGCGCTTGCTATTGCCGATGCGCGAGCCGACCAATTCGTTCGCCGCATCGAGGTCGGGCTCGATAACCGCAACCTCAGCCCCAGCACTGAGATAGTGAGCGGCCAATTTAGTGCCGAATTGGGTAGCACCAAAAATCGCCACCATCGGGTCTTCGGGCCATTCGGGGTCCTGCAAGCCCGCGCCGGTGGTGATCGTAAGGAATTCTTCGGTAGAGCGGGCTACAAAACACAGCATGTCTCCCTCTTGGATGACTTCGGCCCCCGATACAAGTTGGCCAATGCCATCCGAAGAACGGATGCCATAAATCGACGGGATATTGACAATCCACTGGCCAACTTCCCCAGTCGTTTTCCCGATAAGCGCAGAATTAGCCATCACCTCTGCAACAGCAATCCAAGCATTATCGCCTAATGGCAAGATTTCGGTTACAGATGGAGCAAGCAAGCCAGCGGCCAATTGCTTGACGATATCGTCGCTGGCGCTGACAATATGGTCGGCGCGAGTCCACCGCTCAAGCGGCCCCGCGCCGCGATTCTTGTCCAGCAGTGTTGGATCTCGAATCTTGGCGATCGTCACAAGCCCACGAGTAGCACGATCGCCCACCTGCTCACTATACACGCGTTTTGCGAAGGCACAACCCAGCAGGTTGACCTCGTCGTTATTTGTGCACAAAACCATGATTTCAGCGTCGTTGATTCCAGCGCGCAAAAGAGATTCGCGAGAAAGCGCATTTCCCGTCACCAAAAGACAGTCAAGAGACTGGGATTGATTGATCGCTTCAGGGTCAGGATCGATGAGCGCAACCTGACGTCGTTCTGCCCTCAAGGCGGCTGCTACACCCCTGCCGACTTCGCCGGCTCCTGCGATTATGACACGCATTCTGCGGCGCTCCTTCGGCGGGGCGGCTATAATCATGACTTCTTGCGAAGGCGTTAATGAATCATCAAGGGACTGCGAGGCTATCTTCCGGAGGTTTCCTCACTCCTCCTCAAGAACCCTCTCCCCGCGCACACGTTCGGCCGCCGCACGCTCGTGGCGTTGGGTTCCGCGGAGGGTGCGGCGGTAGGCTTGGGCGGCCGCTGGGGTCATTCCTGATGGGAGCCAGCGGTCATGTGCCGGCAGCCATGACCAGATTACTGCCGGCGCTACCAGAGCCAGCATGAATGGGTTGAACACGGTGAGGACAGTGCTGATGATGAGGATGGCTCTGGCGAGCGCGCTGGTGAAAAATGTCCGTGCGCGCTCGTGTTCGATAATTCGCGAACCTTGCCATGCTGCGATTGATGCGTGGCCGATGCAGGCTGTGAGTGTTAGAGTGCATGCTATCGCTATGTTGAGTGGGTCAAATCCGGTTACGCCCGGCCATACTTCTGGGTCGAATAGGCGAACGTTTAGGTGGGCTGCTCGCATCGCTCCGTAGCCTAAACCGAGAGTCCAGCCGTAGGGTGAGCTTGCTCGCAGGCCCACGGTTCTTGGCCGGCCTAGGAGGAAAAGCGCGAAGGCCGATTCGGCCATGGCGATGATTAGGGCGATTACTGATACCGAGAGAATATTGACCGAGGCTTCGCGGATATTTGCGAGAATTAGGGCGTCGATTGCCGATGCTGCGAGGACGCCTGCGACCAACCCGAATAGGAGGGTCTTGACGGCTCCTGATAGGTCATAAAATCCAGTCATTCGGGCGATAGTTCCACGCCATCCGACGTAGATTCCGAGCAGGCCGATGGCGAAGGCGAGTTGCATCTCCCACAGGTCGATTGGAGCCTGCGCCATGCTTTGCCGACGGCCCACGCGTTTTCAGTCCAACGCTTGTCTAGAAGGTCGGAATGCCGGAATGGACTGCAGAATAGAGTTGGGACGTGGTATTTGGATTGGCGAATGTAAGCGCAATACTGCGATACGCAGCCAATAACGTTCAAACCACACGCTTCGGACCCGCAGGCCATGGCACTCGAGGGTCTGAAGCGCAGAATCCTCGGCTCCGTCGGCCTGCTCTCGGGTAAGAGGGAGATCGACGAGGAGACGGTGCGCGAATTGACACGCGCCCTTCGACGAGCCCTGCTCGAGGCCGATTTCAACGTCAGACAGGCCAAGGAGCTGACCGAGCGCATCGAGCGCCGTCTGATGGAAGAAGAACCACGGCCGGGAGTAAAGCTCGATACTCACACTATGAATCTCATTTACACCGAGCTGGTCCGCCTTCTCGGACCCGCTCGCGACATCAAGCCTCACAATGAGACAGTCTTGATGGTCGGTCTCTACGGTCAAGGAAAGACAACCACCACCGCCAAAGTTGCGGAATGGTGGCGCCGCAAACACGGAGTCAAAGTCGCCGTAATCGAGGCTGATGTTCACCGGCCCGGGGCCTACGCCCAATTGCAACAATTGCTCGAGGACTCACCCGTAGAGGTCTATGGAGAACCGGACGAGACAGACCCGGCCAAAATCGTCCGCAACGGAATCAAGGCCGTCGGAACAGCAGACGTTCTCATCATCGATACCGCCGGCCGCGACAGCCTCGATGAAGAATTGCGCGATGAATTAGTTCGCATCGCTGAGATAGCAAATGCGACCGAGCGATTCCTCGTAATCGACGCCCAAGTCGGCCAAGCGGCCGGCCCGGTCGCACAGACTTTCCACGACCTCGTAGGAGTCACAGGAACCATCGTCACCAAGCTCGATGGGACAGCGCGTGGAGGTGGAGCTCTCAGCGCGGTTTCAGTAACCGGCGCGCCCATTGTATTCGTCGGAGAAGGAGAACGCGTCGGCGACCTCGAGAAGTTCGAATCCGACCGTTTTATCTCTCGACTTCTCGGTATGGGCGACATCCAAGGACTAATCGATTTAGCCCCCGAAGATCTCGACCAAGAAGAGGCGATTCGGCTCACTCAGCGCCTAATGTCTGGAAGATTCACCCTCACAGACATGTACACTCAAATGGAGATGATGAGCCGAATCGGAACAGTCGACCGAATCCTTTCCCACCTGCCTGATGGGATGTTTGGCATGGGGTCGATGTCGGCAGGGCAGAAGAAGCAGATGCAGGCGAATTTGGCGAAGTTTCGGGTGATTATGGACTCGATGACACAGCAGGAAAAGGACGAGCCGCTACTACTCAAATCCCAACGAATCCGACGCATCGCACGAGGTTCGGGCACCAGCGAAAAGGACGTCAAGGAACTCCTCAATCAATGGAATCGCAGTCGCAAAATGATGCGCGGAATGAAGGGCGATAGACGCATGCGAAGGCAGATGCAATCGATGATGGACGTCGACGATTTAGACCTCGGAATGGGGTGAAATTCTGCAACGGCGCTTCGCCATCATCGGCCATCTCGCGCCGAGTTCTGGCAAGTTGAATCTCAACGATTTAGCCGGTGGTTCAGGCCGAATGGATGTGCTAATCAGGGCGGTAAACGCGGCTCTTTTCGTATCCCACGGCATCCGCCGAGACACCCACATCACACTCCATCTATGCGGGGGCCCCGGGCCTGACCGTCGAATATGGTTCAATGGTGAAACGCTCGCCGGCGTGAGGCCGGACGAGCGGTCGATTGCTGGGCAAATCAAGGCGATATTGAAGCGGCCTGTGCCGGCAATCGGGACTTTTGATGAAGTCACTCAGGGCATTTTCGATACTGGGGGCGGACTTTCTCACACGCTTGCGGAATGGGAGCGGGAAGGAGTTCAATTGTATGTTCTCGATGCTGGCGGTGAACCTGTAGAATCGGTTGATGAGGGTGAGCGAATTGGCTTCTTATTGTCTGATCATTTGCCTTTGGACGAGGCAGAAATTCAAGCCACTGCGAGCCTGCCTCGAGTTAGCGTTGGCTCTGATTGGTTGCAAGGACATGCGTGTGTAACGATTGTTCATCACGCGCTTGATTCGCGTTGATTATTTCTCGAGCCAGAATGGAAGACCGTTGCTTCCAGCCTTGGTTGCGCTCGCGAGGAGTCGTTGCGAAATCCCCAGTGGATGGTTGACTGGCCAGCAGGAGAGTGGGGTAATTGCGACCGCTCCCTCATTGACCGCGTTGCAGTCGGTCTGCGGAATGTCCTCGTCTTCGATGCGGGCCGCGCCGACTTCGTAGGCCACACCGAGGTGCTCGGTGTCTGACATATCGATCGCATTGTGATACCAACGCACGCCGAGGGAAACTGTTTGGAATCCGTTGGTCCACTTCTCGGGTGCGTTGATGTTCAACATCAGGTCGCCATTGCGGAATGAATCGATGATTTGCTCCGCTTCGGTTTCACCAATTGGGCGTGTGCGTGAACCGTTCGGCCGCAAGAGATTCGCCGCAGTTTTCGGCAATAATTCGACTGCGGCCTCAACCACTCGAGCCGTCGCCTCGACGGTCTCGTCAAACTCGCTGTGAGCATATGTCGCCAGGCTAGTGGCGATAGCCGGCAAGCCGTACAATCCTGCCTCGCGAGCAGCGGATACAGTTCCAGAATGCATGACATCGACGGAAAGATTCGGTCCCTGATTGACGCCGGAGACACACAAAGCCGGCTTCATCTCCGGCGCCCAATGAGCCAATCCTCCGTCCAAAGCGACGATGACACAATCACACGGAGTTCCATCGAGCGAGAACATCCGAAGCGGGGGGCCGTCGGTTTGCCCTAGCTGCTCAGCCAAGTCTTTCCGCTCGACGAACTTGAGGTCGTGACGAAGTGAAAGTCGCATACCGCTGGCAGATTGCTCGCGCGCGGGCGCCATCACCACAATCGGAAACCCGCGCGCATTCAGCGCCCGAATCAGCGCCTGCAATCCTGGCGCTTCAATGCCATCATCATTGGTCAGAAATAGGCAAGGACGCGACACAAATGGTCGAAAGCGCGCGACTACATCAATCGACAGGTTCGGCAGCATCAGCAGAATCGGACTCAAGAGTCACCAGTGCAAGTCCAGAGACCATCAATCCCCCACCGATTAGAGTCCATGTCCCAGGTATCGTATCGACACCTACAATCCAGCCAATTAACGAGCCGATGACCGGCTCGAGGATTAATACCATCGAGATTATCAAAGGAGGTATCCAGCGCAGTACAGCGTTTATCCCGGTGTGTCCAGCCAACCCTGGACCGAGGGCAAGGTAGACGACGTAGCCTATCCAAGCAGCGCTGATCCAACCAAAAGCACCAGCGATTTCGTCGATACCAATGGTCAATCCTTCAGCTTGCACCGCCCAGACCGTAAGCAAAACTGCAGATATCGCAGTCACAGGAAATGCGTAGAGGAAGAGTGGCATCCAGCCGCGGACCATCCGCCCAATCGCGAGGTAGCCAACGACCGTAACCGCTCCGATAAATGCCAGAAAATCACCGTAAAGACTCACTCCAGACTCTCCTCCACCACCCCCTACGACTACTGCGGCACCGGCAAAACCAACGAGTGCACCAATCGATTGCTTACGAGTAGCAGGTCGGCGCAGAAGCCACATTCCAACGATGATAACCAGCGGATGCGCCGTCACGAATAGAAGTGAATGAGTCAAAGTCGTGTGGTCAAGAGACATCAGCCATGTACCGAAGTGCAAAGCAAGACAAATCCCAGAAATCGCCAACAACCCAAATGAGCCCCGCCAGGATTGGCGTAACTCAGTATCTGCCCGAGAATATTGCAGGAGGAATCCGGGCAACAAAACGAGCGTGGTCGCCTGCAGACGCCAGGCTGCCTTCGTCAATCCGGCGACCCCGTCTATCAACTCGAAGACAGCGCCCGCGCTCGAGACAGCGAATAGGGCAACGCCAAGGACAAGCCAAGCGTGAAAGGGAATCTGTGCCGATGAGCCCACGGAATTCGCAGAGGCGACTCCCTCTGTCACCATACCGGCAACCATCCAATCAGTGGTCGCGCGTGATCTTGTATCGACCCATGGCCTCGACCCACTGGATTTCTCCGCCTGGTTCGAGGTTCAAGCCTTCCTCGGTTGGAAGGATGAGGTTAGAGTAGGTCTTGTTATCCATGGCGTGAACCTCGTTGCCTTGGACGTGGGTGATGATTGCTGAGCCCTTCTCTAGCAACGGCACCTGGATATTGTCGGTCACGGTGCCGACATGAGAGCGCTTTTGCTTTGTGAATAGATCTTCGAGCTCAAGGCGGGCTTTTGCGCTACCGTGCTTGCCCGGCTTGGACTTTGAAATTGATAGAATCTTGTAGGCGCTATCGTCGATTGCAACGTAGCGACCGACCTTGAGTGTTCGAATCTCGACGCGGGTTGTTCCGGGCATTTGCTCACCTATGGAACGAGCCCGCTGCTTCGTCTTATGATGATTGTGCGTGAGTCCTCACTTCCGACGCCCTGGTGTGTGGATTGCAAGACTCGTCACCGATGCTCAACGCTCATCGCAATCGAAGGTTGGGTCCCGGGCCGAGGACCGGTTGTCCCCGGCCCGGGGTTTTCGTCGACTGAACTGGGTTCAGTCGTCCTTTCGGCGGCCTGACAGGCCGACGCCGATCGCTGCTCCGAAGAGGGCGAGCGTGGAGATTAGACCAGTGAATCCTGGCAAGTTCTCACGGAAGTTGTCGAATCCAGTCTTGGTCTCGGTGTTGTTACCGACGACCGTTGGGTCGACATCATCGTCAATCGCATCGCACAGTCCGTCTGCATCGTAGTCGACAGGTACGCTGGAAGCGAGCTCTGGGTTGGAACCGCAGGCGTCCTCGTCAGCGTCGGAGTATCCGTCACCATCGTCGTCGTCGTCAGCATTGTTGCCGATTCCGTCGCCGTCTGTGTCGATCCACTCGTTGACATCGTATGGGAACGCATCCGAGATGTCTGGGGCGCTGTCGCCGTCGTCATCGCTGTCTGCATTGTCACCAACACCGTCTCCGTCGAAGTCAGCAGTCTCTGCTGGGTTCAGCGGGAAGGCGTCATCCACATCGTTGACTCCGTCACCGTCGTCGTCTTCGTCGGTGTTGTCACCGATTCCATCGCCGTCCGTGTCGATCCACTCAGTTGAGTCCATCGGGAAGTCGTCGATTCCATCGTTCACACCGTCACCGTCGTCGTCAGCGTCAGAGTTGTCACCCTGTCCGTCTCCATCGGTGTCAATCCACTCGGATGGGTCCTCTGGGAAGGCGTCGTCAACATCGTCGTAGCCATCGCCGTCATCGTCGTCGTCGGCATTGTTACCGATTCCGTCGCCGTCGTCGTCAGCCCACTCGGTTGAGTCAAGTGGGAAAGGATCAGCGACGTCAGCAACATTGTCGCCGTCGTCGTCTGGGTCCTTGTTGTCCCCAAGACCATCGCCGTCGGTGTCGTCCCACTCAGTAGCGTCGAGTGGGAATGCATCGTTAGCATCCTCTACGCCGTCATCGTCGTCGTCGGTGTCAGCATTGTCGCCGGTTCCGTCGCCGTCGGTGTCGACCCACTCGGTTCCATCGAATGGGAACGCGTCGAGTCCGTCCGTGACATTGTCGTTATCGTCGTCAACATCGCTATTGTCGCCGAGACCATCGCCGTCATTATCGGCGACCTCACTCGCATTCAGTGGGAATGCATCGACGTCGTCATCGACTCCGTCGTTGTCATCGTCACTGTCCATGACATCGCAGATGTGGTCACCCTCGAAGTCATCCGGAGTCGAGTTAGCAACTAGTGGGTCTGAACCACAGGTTGCTTCGTCAGCGTCACTCCAGGAGTCATCGTCGTCATCCTCGTCGATGGTGTAGTCGGCTGGGTCACAAGCGGTACCGTTCAGGTTGGTAGCGCCGAGTTCGTCAGCCAATCCGTCACCATCGGTGTCGATGCTGATACATGGGTCGATAGGATCCAAGTCATCGCCATCGAGCACACCGTCGTTATCGTCGTCGGTATCGAGGTTTGTCACATAGGAAGGCCACGAGACAGTGACGTCGTCAATCCAGACTGTGTCGTCATTCGAGCTCACACTGCTGTCCTTGAAGTAGACCCAGTGGAAGTCGTGAGTTCCTGCAGGCAAATTGTGCGTGTAGGTACCCGCCGAGACACCCGACCAGCGAGCGGTGTATCCGCCTGTGCGGGTACAGCTTGTCGTATCGACACAGAACACTAGGAAGTCCCAGTTGCTCTCAGTCGAGGTCTGGTAAGCGAACTCGATTGTTGCACTGTCGAGGATTCCGTCACCATCGGTGTCAGTATCGTTGATCATGTTCGCAACTGTGACCGTTAGCCAGCTGTTCTGGTTATTGTCGATATCACCAGACTCAGCGGAGTAGAAGCCACTGATGACTGTGGTACTCTGGACGAACCAGAGGGCGTTACCGGAGGTTGACCAGCTTCCACCGATTGAACCAGACTCGAAGTCACCCTGGAATTGGGCTGGCGAGGTGTAGTCAGCGATTCCGTCGCCATCCGTATCGACAGACATTGTACTGTCGAATGGGAAGGCATCGTCCTCGTCGAGCACACCATCGTTATCGTCGTCTGGGTCAGCCGTATCGCCGACACCGTCACCATCGTTGTCGAGGTGATCGGATGGGTCGTATGGCAACTGGTCAACGGTGTCGTTGTAGCCATCGTTGTCATCGTCATCGTCCGCGTTGTCGCCGATTCCGTCACCGTCCGAATCCATTGTCTCGTTCGGGTCAAGCGGTAGTGCATCGTTCAAGTCGTAGACGCCGTCATTGTCGTCGTCAGTGTCTTGGATGTCACAGTAGCCGTCGCCATCCGAGTCAAGGTACTCAGCAGGGTCTAGTGGACAATCGTCGTTCACATCGAGGTGACCGTCGTTATCGTCGTCGGTATCCTCGGTCAGTCCGTCGGACTTCACTACGATGTTGTCGAGGAACATTGCCTCTGAACCGGAGTTCGAAGCAAACTCGACAACCAAGTATCCAGTTCCGTCGACTTCGCCTGCAATCGTCGTCCAAACTCCCTCGTATGCAGGGAAGTCGGTGTTGATGTCATATCCAGCCGTGTCGAAGAGCACCGTAGTGGTGGTTCCGACCCACGAGATTGTGATGTAGTCGGAAGTCTCCCAGCCGGTGGTTGCCACGAAGAGGTCGAGTGAGACATGGTCTGCATTGCCGACCGAGTCGGACATCAATTGTACGATTCCGTCGCTGTCTGACATCTGGTAGCCTTGGTCACCATCGGTGAAGGCTCCAACTGTCGAAGCATAGTTCGTCACACCGAAGTAGTCGCCGTCGGTCAGACCGCTTCCACCTGTCGAGATGTACGAAGCGGTGTAGCCGAGGTCAGATGCGCTGACCGTTGCTGCGAAGGATACCATCTGGTAACTCGCGCCACCGGTGAACGGATCTGCATCCTGCGACCAGGTGTAAGTGCCAGCCTCGGTCCATGGACCCCAGCTGACTCCAGCATTGGAAGCCCAGCCGCTGTAC
Organism: Methanobacteriota archaeon; assembly: GCA_016845365.1. GTDB lineage: Archaea > Thermoplasmatota > Poseidoniia > Poseidoniales > Thalassarchaeaceae > MGIIb-O1. The sequence continues at coordinate 43,117 of JAERST010000024.1, read as the reverse complement.
GAATCACCGTCATCGGCTGCCATCAGCAGGTGACCGGATGGACCGGTCAGCGACATTGCGTGGTACGCGTAGGTGTAAGCCGAGTTGATGGTCGCGTGTAGCGTCTCGCCGTCAGCGAGAGTGAAGCTGCAGTTGAACGCAGTTCCAATGAATCCACCAGTTGTGCAAGCCGTGTAGCTCGTGTCATCGTAGTTGACCGCAGGTTCACCATCGTTGTTGGCCAGCGTGTGGTTAACGGACGAGTTGCCCGTGTCGGTGTACATTCCACTCGCGCTCGCAGGAGCCTCGAAGGAAATCGTAGCAACCGTAGCACCACAAGAGTTCACGGCATCCATGCTGTCCGGCATTCCGTCTCCGTCAGTATCGACGCTTGCACAAGCATTCATCGACCAAACGTCTGGGTTATCGTTCACACCATCGCCATCATCGTCGTTGTCGGCATTGTCACCAATTCCGTCACCGTCGAGGTCGGACGACTCAGTGTCGTCCAATGGGAAGGCGTCGTTGATGTCCCAGACGCCGTCGTCGTCGTCATCATCGTCGCGCACGAGCGTGCTTGTGCAGCCCGCGACAAGCGAGTCTGGCTTACCGTCGCTGTCCGAATCTGTGTCGGCACAGTTGTCCAAGGAGAACGCGTCATCGACGTCAAGTGTTCCGTCATCGTCATCGTCGGTGTCGGCGTTGTTACCGGTACCGTCGCTGTCGGTGTCGATCCACTCACTGCCATCGTCTGGGAAGACATCGGCACTGTTGTCGTATGAGTCACCGTCACGGTCGCTGTCCAAAGCGTCGCAAGTCAAGTCTCCGTCCATATCGGCCGGAGTGCTCGATGCGTCGAGTGGGTCAGCAGTGGATGCGTATGCTCCACCGTCGTCACAGTTCACAGTCTCGTCGAGGTCAGTGTAGCCGTCCGCGTCGTCATCGTAGTCGAGTTGAGTTCCGTATGGAGTCTCAGTCGCTGCGACAACACCCGAGATGTAGGTGTAGGAAGCCTGCACCCAGCACACACCGTAGTACGAGGATGGGTTACATCCGTCGCCATACGAGTCACCGTAGTAGATGGTGTAGTCACCGGCATCGGTGAATGTTGCAACCTCGTAGTTGCCACCGCTGCCGAAGCTCGCGTAGTTGTGGTTTGTGCCGCTTGGGTCGACGATGTCGACAATAGCCTCACTTCCCCAGCTACCTGTGTTGAGCGTGACCACCAAGGTCTCGCCCGCTGGTAGGGTGAAGGAACACTCGTCGTCGTCCTCACCATCGCCATTGCTGTCATCGTGGCTCGACTGAACCGCGATGTATCCACCAACCGGTTGGTCAGGGTAGGTCGTGTACGAGGTGCTGTACCAGGTCGAGCCAGTGCACAGTTGAACAGTCTCGTAGGATACCTGAGTCAGGCTGTCATCGAGGCTGTCGGCCTTGCCGTCACCATCGGTGTCATTCCATGCGTGCACGTCGAAGGAGAACGCGTCGTCAGTGTCGAGGTATCCATCGTTGTCATCGTCGGTATCGACGTAGTCACAGAGGTTGATTGCGCCCGAAGCATCGCTTGGGTGGACCGAGTCAGCATCGTTGTCACTTGGTGTGCTCGAAGAGCTGAAGCGATCGGTGTTACAGTCGATCTCGAAGACATCGTCCCAGCCGTCGTCATCGTAGTCCAGTGGGTAGGGGTCATCACCGTCCGGAGTGCCGTCGCCGTCGTCGTCTGCGTCGTCGTTGTTTCCAATTCCGTCGCCGTCGTCGTCGCGCCACTCGCTCGAGTCAATAGGTGCCCAGTCATCCTCGTCGTCTGTACCGTCACCGTCGTCGTCGGTGTCAGCATTGTTACCGATTCCGTCGCCGTCGGTGTCAGTTGTCTCCGACGAGTCGGTTGGGAAGTCATCGAATTCGTCGAGGACACCATCGCCGTCGTCGTCCGTGTCTTCGGTCAACGTGGTTGTGCAGCCGTCGACAATCGAGTCAGGCATGCCGTCACCATCGGTGTCGACGTTCGCGCAGGCATCGTTCGGGAAGGCGTCGGAGTTGTCTCCGTATCCAGTTCCGTCCGAGCCAGCAGGTGCGTCGCCGTCCGAGTCGTCCCACTCAGCAGAGTTGAGCGGGAACTGGTCGTTGAGGTCATCGTCGCCGTCGCCATCGGTGTCAGTCACCAATGGGTCAGTGCCTGCAGTAGCCTCATCCACATCACTGACGCCGTCGTTATCGTCGTCAGTGTCGAGGACGGTTCCAGCATCGCTCACGGATGGAGTTGCGGTTGTCGACAACTCGGTTAGAGTTGTTACAGTTGAGTCGCTGCTCCATGTGATTGTGCTTCCAACGGTGCCACTTGGTGTTGTGATGACCATTGAACCCTCAGATGCCCAAGAGTCGGTGTTAACGTATACATCAGCCGTGCCACTAGTTAGCGCGAATGAGCAAGAGGCAGATGAGGAATAACCGTATTGTGAGATAGAGCACAGCACTGAGCCTCCACTGGAGGTTACTGTGATTCCATGTCCACCGTCACCATAGCTGTCAGAGACTGTTAGACTGTACTCGGTTGTGACGGAGACCAATGGGAAGTCGTCTGCCAGTCCGTCACCATCGGTGTCGGTCCAGGCATCAACATCGTTGTCGAAGGCATCGACATCGTCCGCGTATCCGTCGTTGTCATCGTCAGTGTCAGCGTTGTCGCCAGTGCCGTCACCATCGTAGTCGGTGGTCTCACTTGGGTCAAGTGGGAATGCATCGCTTGCGTCGACCACACCGTCGCCGTCATCGTCGTCGTCGAGTGTGTCACAAGACATGTCGCCGTCGGTGTCGGTTGGTGTGTCAGCCGAGTCTAGCGGGTCGTTAGCCTCACCACAGTTGGTGGTCTCGTCATCGTCAGAGAATCCGTCGCCGTCGTCATCAGTGTCAGCATTGTTACCGGTTCCGTCGCCGTCTGTGTCGAGAGTCTCGGTTGAGTCGAGTGGGAATGCGTCGTCTGCATCCTCAACTCCATCACCGTCGTCATCTGTGTCAGCGTTGTTACCGATTCCATCCGAGTCGGTGTCGTCCCACTCGTTGTAGTTGTTCGGGAATTGGTCGGTAGCATCTGGGTCTCCATCGCCGTCATCGTCGTCGTCAACTGAGTCCTCGATTCCGTCGCCGTCATCGTCTGCGTCAGCATTGTGACCCCAGCCGTCGCCGTCAGCATCCCACTGCTCACTTGCATCGGTTGGGAAGTCATCATCTGCGTCAGCGACACCGTCGCCGTCATCATCTGTGTCCTCGTTGTTACCGATTCCATCGGAGTCGGTGTCGAGCCACTCGTCTGAGTCGCTTGGGAAGGCATCCGAGCTGTCGATCCAGCCGTCACCGTCGTCATCCGTGTCAGCGCTATTGATGATTCCATCACCATCGAGGTCACCATCTGGGTTGAGGGTGACTGCCGAGGTAGCGGCGGAAGCATCCATTGTCTGCACGACGCTGTATGCATCAGTGTGAGTGACGGTTACAGTGTAGGTCTTGCCAAGTGAACTGCAAACCGCTGTGCTCTCACAGGATGGGATGGTGTACGTGCTGCTGTTTGCTCCCGAGATATCTCCGTCAGCGTCAGCCCACTGGTAGGTGAATGTGCCCAATCCGTCATCGTCAGCCAAATCACTAGTGACGGCTGTTAGCGTCTCATCATCGTATGCGTCTCCACTAATTGTGACTGTACCCGTGGTTGCGTCATCAGTGTTGACGACAGTCAAGACGTAGGTGTCCGTGACTGAGCCAGCGGTTGTCGCATCATCAGTTGCAGTGACTACAATCGTGTGTGTTCCAACATCTGCGTTGACCGGAGTTCCTGAGATCACACCATCCGAAGATATCGAGAGTGTGGTAGGTAGGCCGGTTGCGCTGAATGATAGAGCATCGCCAGTGTCGACATCAGCAAAGTTGCTCGAGATGTCGAGGCTGTATGCTGCATCCTCATCCGTGCTTGCATCTGAGATAGCAGTTGCAACGGTCGGGGCGTCGTTTGCACCAGAGACCGTGACTGTTACTGTCATCGTGTCTGATGCAGTTCCGTCGGATACTGTCAGAGTGAACGTGTCAGTGCCCGAGCCATCGTGTGCGAGGGCATCGGTGTCAGCATCGCTGTTGTCCAAGGTGTATGTCCATGCACCAGCGCTGTCGACTGCAATCGATCCGTATGTTCCGGTTGCGTCACCGCTGTAGGTGAATGCTGCCGAAGCATCGTCGTCAGTTGCTGTGATCGAGCCGGTTGCCGTGGTTGCCGTAGCATCCTCAGTTACCGCGCCTGTTGCATCATCTCCGGCACTCGGAGCGTCGTTTGCACCAGTGACTGTGATTGTCACCGTCATGGTGTCAGATTCGCTCGAAGCACTGTCGGATACTGTCATTGTGAACACATCTGTGACTGAGTCACCTGCGTCTAGTGCGGTAGTGTCAGAATCGGTGTTATCCAATGTGTAGGTCCAAACACCTGTGGTCGATACGACTGCAATCGAACCGTAGGTTCCAGTTGCATCTCCGCTGTACGAGAGTGCCGAAGCACCGTCGGCATCAGTTCCAGCGATTGTTCCTGTTGCTGTCGAGGTGCTTGCGTCCTCAGTTACAGCTCCAGTCTGGTCAGCACCAGCACTGACATCGTCATCAGCACCAGAGATCGTGATTGTCACAGTCATTGTGTCCGACTCACCAGAGGCAGAATCACTGACTGTGATGGTGAAGGCATCAGTTACTGAGTCACCTGCATCTAGGGCAGTTGTGTCTGCATCGCTATTGTCCAGGGTGTAGGTCCAATCTGCGCCACTTAGAGCAATTGAACCGTATGTGCCTGTGGCATCTCCACTGTACGAGAGCACCGAATCTGCATCAGCATCGCTTCCTGCGACCGTTCCCGTTGCAGTAGTTGTCGTTGCGTCTTCTGTCACAGCGCCTGTCTGGTCAGCACCAGCACTGACATCGTCATCAGCACCAGTTACGGTGATAGTGACTGTCAATGTGTCGGAGGCAGTTCCGTCTGATACAGTCAGAGTGAACGCGTCACTTACCGAGTCACCTGCGTCGAGTGCAGTAGTGTCTGCATCGCTATTGTCCAAGGTGTATGTCCAAGCACCAGCGCTGTCGACTGCGATCGCACCGTATGTTCCAGTTGCGTCACCGCTGTAGGTGAATGCTGCCGAAGCATCGTCATCCGTCGGGGAGACAGTGCCAGTAGCCGTGGTTGTGGTTGCATCCTCAGTGACTGCACCAGTTGCGTCGCTTCCTGCGTCAGGCGCGTCGTTAGCACCCGTGACGGTGATTGTGACAGTCATAGTGTCACTTTCGCTCGAAGCGCTGTCGGAGACAGTCATGGTGAATGCGTCCGTGACCTCATCACCTGCATCTAGTGCAGTTGTGTCAGCATCGGTATTGTCCAATGTGTATGTCCAAGCACCAGTGCTTGAGTCAACGGCAATCGAACCATAGGTTCCGGTTGCGTCTCCACTGTAAGAGAGCGAGGAAGCATCATCTGCATCGCTTCCAGCAATTGTGCCGGTTGCGGTTGATGTGCTCGCGTCCTCAGTTACCGCTCCAGTCTGGTCAGCTCCAGCACTCACATCGTCGTCAGCACCGGTTACGGTGATGGTGACGGTCATTGTGTCAGATTCGCCAGAGGAAGAGTCACTCACGGTTAGAGTGAACACGTCGTCAACTGAGTCGCCTGCATCCAGTGCAGTTGTGTCCGCATCGGCGTTGTCCAATGTGTATGTCCAAGCACCAGTGCTGTCAATTGCAATCGAACCGTAAACTCCGGTTGCATCGCCACTGTAGGATAGTGAAGCGTCTGCATCTGCGTCGCTTGCATCCATAGTACCAGTTGCTGTGGTTGTCGAAGCATCCTCAGTTACCGAGCCAGTCTGGTCTGCGCCAGCTGTGACATCGTCATCTGCACCAGTGATGGTGATCGTGACTGTCATGGTGTCGGTTAGAGTACCAGTTCCGTCGTCTGTTACTGTGATGGTGTAAGTGTCCGTTACCGAATCATCAGCATCGAGAGCCGTTGTGTCTGCATCGCTATTGTCCAGCGTGTATGTCCAGGCACCGGTTGTGTCTACGATTGCGAAGCTTCCGTAGGTTCCGCCAGTTGAACTCGTTGCGTACGATAGAGTGTCGCCAGAGTCAACATCGCTTCCAGACACAGTTCCAGTTGCAGTGGTGGTCGAATCATCTTCGGTTAGACTGCCAGTCTGGTCAGCACCTGCTTCAGGAGCATCGTTGGTGTTCGAGACTGTGATGGTAAACGTGTCTGTCACCGAGGCAGTTCCGTCCGACGCTGTGATGACCACACTGTGGCTTCCAACATAGTCGTTGGTTGGAGTTCCAGCCAAGACACCAGTCGACGCGGTGAATGTCAACCACGATGGAACAGTCGTTCCGGTCAGTGTGATTGTCTCACCGTCATCATCTGCAGTGGTCACTGTGTATGAATAGGCTGCATCCTCATCGACTGCAGTGATTGCAGTGCTGGTAATGGTTGGAGCATCATTCGTGTTGATCACTGTAAGATCGAATGAATCGGACACAGCTGCGTTACTTCCATCTGTGCAAGTCAAGGTAATCGTGTGAGTACCAACATCTGCATTCAGAGGAGTTCCAGTCAGATCTGTTCCAGAGATTGTGATTGTGCTCGGGTTACCAGATACACTGTATGAACACGAGTCGCCAGAGTCAACATCACTGAACACATTCGAGAAGTCAAAGGTGTAGGATGAATCTTCGGCCACGCTGTCGTCTGCGATGGCGTTTGCAACAGTTGGAGCATCGTTGGTGTTTGCAACAGTCAGAACGTATGTGTCCGAGACCGAAGCATCGCCGTCAGATGCGGTTACAGTAATCGAGTGAGTTCCAACATCATCATTAGTTGGAGTTCCACTGATTGTGCCACTCGAGATGCTCAGAGTGCTTGGTGCACCAGACATAGTGTAAGTCAGATCTTCGACATCGACATCTGAGAACCCTCCTGTCACATCGAGCGAGTAGGATGCGTCCTCATCTGTGCTCTCATCAGAGATTGCACTCGAGACTACTGGAGCATCATTCGCACCATTGATGGTGATTACGACATCCATAGTGTCGCTGAGTGTTCCGTCAGAGACTGTAACTGTGAATGTGTCCGTGTCGCTCTCAGTAGAGTCGAGAGCGTCCGTATCAGCATCAGCGTTCGAGATGGTGTAAGTCCAGGCACCAGTTCCACTTACTACAGCGAATGTTCCGTATGTTCCGGAAGTGCTACCTGCAGTGTAACTGAGTGTGTCAGACGGATCTACATCGCTACCAGAGACTGTTCCCGTAGCAGTTGTTGTCGAGTCATCCTCTGTAACTGAACCTGTCTGGTCATCACCTGCGGATGGTCCATCGTTAACATCGGTAATCTGTGCAGTAACTGAGCTGTAAACTGTCTCAGATGTTCCTTCATCATCAGTGTATGACACACCTACGCGGATGTATTGCTCTGCGTCGCTGTCATCGAGGTCGTAAGTCGACGAGGTTGCGCTCGAGATGTCCGAACATGTCGATGTTGTCGTGCTTGTACAGCGCTGCCACTGGTAGGTGAACGAAGAACCAGACATTCCGTCCTCGTCATTGCCAGATAGTGGAGAAGCGTCTGCAGTCAGAGTTTCATCCTCTGTGGTCGTTCCCGAGATTGTCGGAGTGCCGGTGTTGTCGTCATTGACGTTCGAGACAGTTGTACTCAACATTGCAGTGTGCGATTCTTGAGTGCTGTCTTCGTCAGTGTATTGCACGCGTACGCGCATGTAATCGCCGACCTGTGTCTGAGTCAAAGTAAACGTCGAGTCATCAGCATCTGAAATGTCACTCCAACTCGAGAGATCAGATGAACTCTGCCACTGGTATGTGATGGACACTCCTGTCAGGCCATCGTCGTCCGAGACAGATGCAGTTAGAGTACTGTCCTCTGCATTGGTTCCTGTAATTGACACAGTTCCAACATCATTGACATTTGTCACGGTAATAGTAAACGATTGGGTAGTGTATTCTCCATCACCATCTTCTGCCTTCAATACTACGGAATTCGAACCGACTGCCGAGTCACTAGGAGTGCCGGTCAGACTTGCAGATCCGCCACCATTGTCGGTAAATGTCAACCAAGATGGGCAGGTCGTACACGACAGGGTAATTGTGTTCGAATTAGGTGAACCATCATCTGCATCTGTTGCTGTGATGGTGTAGGAATATGCACTATCTTCCGTAGCGCTTGTTCCCGCAGTGCTCGTGAACGCTGGGGCATCGGCCTGATCTGAATCGACTGAAAGTTGAGTTGCAGCAGTGTTAGTATTGCTAGATGAATCTGATGCGACACCAGCCGCAACATCGATTGTCACAGTTCCATCAGCAGTTGGGGTGATAGTTGCTGTGTAACTTGAACCGCTTCCAGATAACGAAGCTGAGCCCCCGCTTACCGTAATGTCACCAACAGCGAAGCCTGTTACTGATTCACTGAATGAAATCGATACATCGAAGGTAGATCCAGTAGCTGGTGAAGAACCCGTGTAAGAGAGTGTAACTGAAGGTGCACCGGTATCCACGACGAACGTCGTTAGCGTGAGAGCACTTGCCGCATTACCTGCACTATCGGTGAAGGTCACCGTACAATCAGAGTAGGTGCCATCCGATAATGCAGTTGTGTCATCAGACTGAGTCAGTGTCAACGTGTTTGTTCCTGAGCTAACTGAGGTAGAGGTGGATGAGCCACAGGAGCCACCAACGTCAACTGTTCCAGATTCAGTCACGCTAATCGTGACATCTGGTGTCGTGTCTGAAGCTGGAGTTGATACTGCCACGCTTTCTGTTGCTGCTGCAACAGTGAAGTCGATGGTTACAGAGCCTGAATCGGCCGATGTATCCGCGACTCCCTCATTTCCTGCAGAATCAGTGTGACTTGCACAAGAGAAAGATGCTGACCCTTCATTTTCATCTCCGCTCAGTGTTAACTCTGCAGTCCAGGAGGTCCCAGAACCAGACATTGTCGCAGATTCACTCGCTATCGTACAAGCGAGGTTTGTGACCGATTCGCTTGCAGTTATTGTCAATGTGAGTGTGTCTCCACTCTTTCCGTATCCTGCGTTACCGTCAGTTGAAATTGCAATTGTGCTCAATGTTGGATGTGTGTTATCGATAGTTACGCTGGTCGAATCAGTGACGCTACTAACCGCGGAACCCGCGTTGGAAGCTGAGTCTGAGAACGTGATGGAGAACGAAATGGCTCCATTTCCATCATCATCAGCTGTGTCTACTACACATGTCCAGTCGTTGTTTTGCGTGTTGGAAACAGTTACTGAATTTGCCATCGCATTTCCTTCACCGTCATTTATAGTGCATGATGGCGTTCCAATAGTTTCACTAGAAGTAAACGAGAGAGTAACATCATCTCCGTTATTCGCATCTCCGGTCCCAGCGGTAGAAATTGATACAGTTGTCAAGGTAGGTGAATTAGCATCGATTACAACATCTCCACCAGACTCAGTGAGAGTAGTGAATGCTGCGTTCGTGTTGCCCGCCGAGTCTGCCAGGACGAAGCTGATGAAGTCAGAAGCACCAGATGCTCGGTCTGTGTTACCTTCTGCAACTGTGTAAGTTGCAGTGTAGGTGTTGTCATTGTTATCTGTGAAGCCAGTAACAGTCACGCCGTTCATAGAACAAGCGGAACAAGATAGGCCTGTCTCGCTAGCAGTAATTGTAATCGATATTGCATCTCCAACTGCGTAGGTTCCCGACGATACCGAGACACTGGTTGTTGTCGCAGGGGAATTCGCATCAATTACAACATCTCCACCAGACTCTGTTAGTGTCGTGTAGGCGGAGTTTGTATTCTCGCTGTCATCCAAGACCACGCTGATGAAGTCAGAAGCGCCAGAGGCCCGGTCAGTGTTGCCTTCGACAACTGTGTAAGTTACTGAGTAAGTGTTGTCGTTGTTATCGGTAAAGCCCGTTACTGCAACACCATTGATCGTAATTGCACTCGAAGTCAAGCCAGTCTCGCCAGCATCAATGGTCATGGTAATGGCGTCACCTACTGCGTAAGTTCCCGAAGTGATAGTTGCGGAGGTAATTGACGGAGTGTTCGCGTCGATTACCAAATCTCCACCCGACTCAGTAAGAGTAGTGAATGCAGAGTTAGTGTTTCCTGCAGAGTCAGCCAATACGATACTGATGAAATCAGACGCACCAGATGCACGGTCCGTTTGACCTTCTGCAACAGTGTATGTTGCTGTGTACGTGTTGTCGTTGTTGTCTGTGAATGCTGTTAGAGTTCCACTGTTCATCGTACAAGCAGAACAGGAAAGTCCTGTCTCGCTGGCTGTGATGGTCAAAGTTACTGTATCTCCAACACCAACTGTGTCCGCGGAAACAGATACTGTGCTGGTTGCAGCCGGTGAATTAGCATCGATTACAACATCTCCACCAGACTCAGTGAGAGTGGTATATGCTACGTTCGTGTTTACTCCGTCATCTAAAACGACGCTAATGAAATCGGAAGCCCCGGACGCTCTGTCCGTGTTTCCTTCTCCCACTGTGTAAGTCACAGAGTATGTGTTGTCGTTGTTGTCTGTGAATCCAGAGACGGCAACTCCGTTTATGGAAATGGCACTTTCGGAGAGGCCTGTTTCACCGGCATCAATAGTCATGCTAACCGCGTCGCCGACGGCATAAGTGCCTGAGGAAATTGTTGCAGAACTAATGGAGGGCGTATTAGCATCGATAGTGAGCGTGCCCGCATAGGATACGGTCGTGTAAGCTGAGTTAGTGTTACCTGCCGTATCAGAAAGAATGACGCTTGCAGGCGTGGCGCCAGCTGCTCTATCTGTATTTCCTTCAGCAATAGTGTACGAAATGGTGTAAGATCCGCCGCCAGCATCAGTTATCGAACCAGTATTCTCTCCGTTAATTGTAATAGTGTTCTTTGTGTACCCTGCCGCATCTGCAGTAATTGTGAGGGTCAATGAATCTCCAACTCCCAAGGTCCCCGCTGCCAGAGACAATGCGGTTACAGATGGTGCAACCGTGTCCTCGGTTGCAAAGAAGGTAGCCTGACTTGCTGAATTACCCGCCGCGTCGTCAACATCCGCAGTTAATTGAACTGAATCACCCGAGCTGGTGCCAGCTGATGCCAAATCTGATGTCGAAAATGTACAAGTGTATGATGTCCCTGAAACCGTGCAAGTCGTAGAAGCATCACCATATCCTACTGTGACGGTCTGTCCGTCTGCACCGTTAGCCGTACCAGAGACGGAGAATCCATTGGTGTTCTTCTCAGCGTTGTTGACATATCCGTCTGATGCAACTGTTGTTATTCCAATTAGTGGAGCAGTTTCATCATGAGTCCACGAATACTGAGTCGCTGCAGAATTAGTATTTCCAGCAGAATCAGACAACACGCCAGCGGCGACATCTAGTGTGACTGTACCCTCTGATAGGCCACCGGAACAAGTTGCTGTGTAAGATGTGCCTGATCCACTAAAGTCTCCTATTGTACAGCCGGAGGTGGAAATGTCTCCGGAGACGAAGTCAGCCGTTGATTCACTTATTGTGAATGTGATTGAGACATCTGCGTTATATGTCCCACCAGATGAGACTTGAGAAACGGAGATTTCTACCGTTGGTTTCGTGGCATCAATTGTGACATCACCGCCAGATTCTGTGAGAGTTGTAAACGCTGAATTGGAATTGATACCATCTGATAAAACGACACTAACTGGTGTTTGACCCGCTGATCTATCCGTATTACCTTCAACAACTGTATAGGTGGCTGAGTACGTGTTATCATTATTGTCTGTAAAACCTGTAACTGAGACTCCATTTACTGAAATTGCGCTCTCGGAGAGAGAAGTTTCGCCCGCGGTAATTGTTAAAGTAATTGCATCACCTATTTTGTAGGTTCCCGAGGGCACAGAAGCAGTTGAGATTGTTGGGGTGTTGGCGTCGATGACTACCGCCCCACCAGATTCTGTTAACGTTGTAAATGCAGCATTTGTATTTCCAGCGGAATCAGCAAGTACGAAACTGATGAAGTCCGAAGCCCCAGCAGCTCGGTCCGTATTACCTTCCGCAACTGTGTAAGTTGCAGTGTAGGTGTTGTCGCCATTATCTGTAAAGCCAGTAACCGTAACGCTATTCATCGTGCATGCAGAACAAGACAATCCAGTTTCACTGGCAGTGATTGTGATTGAAATGTCAGAGCCGACGCCATAATTTCCTGATGCAACACTTACAGTAGTCGTTGCTGCAGGAGAATTTGCATCGATAATTACTGACCCACCCGACTCCGTTAACGTAGTCACGGCGTTATTGGAGTTCCCAGCGGCGTCCTCGAGGTCAATACTGACGAAGTTTGAGGCCGAAGCATCACGGTCTGAATGACCTTCCACTACTGTGTAAGTTGCTGTGTATGTGTTATCACTGTTATCAGTGAATCCAGTTAGAGCAGCTCCGTTCATTGTACAAGAAGTACAAGACAACCCTGTTTCACTTGCCGTAATAGTTACCGTTATTGTATCGCCCACAGCATATGTTCCCGCTGGAGCAGAAACCGAAGATGCATCAGCAGGCGTATTTCCGTCGATAACAACAGCACCGCCTGACTCAGTTAAAGTGGTGAAAGCAGAGTTAGTATTACCTGCAGCGTCAGCGAGGACGAAACTGATAAAGTCCGAAGCCCCAGCAGCTCGGTCCGTATTACCTTCCGCAACTGTGTAAGTTGCAGTGTAGGTGTTGTCATTGTTATCTGTGAAGCCAGAAACAGTCACGCCGTTCATCGTACAAGCCGAGCATGACAATCCGGTCTCGCTCGCGGTAATCGTAATTGTGATACTCTCGCCAACCCCATATGTTCCGGCCGGGGCAGAAACCGTTGTCGTCGTAGCGGGCGAGTTTCCATCGATAACAACAGCACCACCTGACTCAGTTAGAGTTGTGAAGGCTGAGTTAGTATTTCCTGCAGCGTCAGAGAGGACGAAACTGATGAAGTCGGAAGCTCCAGCAGCTCGGTCTGTATTACCTTCCGCGACTGTATAAGTTGCAGTGTAGGTATTATCGTTGTTGTCTGTGAAACCGGTTACTGTTACCCCGTTCATCGTACATGCCGAGCATGACAATCCAGTCTCGCTCGCGGTAATCGTAATTGTGATACTCTCGCCAACCCCATATGTTCCGGAAGGAGCAGATACTGTTGTGGTAGCTGCAGGGGAGTTAGCATCAATGGTCAAGGTTCCACCATACGAGGCTGTCGTGAATGCGGAATTGGTGTTGAGACCGTCTGAGAGAACTGCACTCACAGGTGTCGACCCAGCACTCTGATCGTCATTACCCTCTACGACAACATAAGTTACAGTGTATGTATTGTCACTATTGTCTTGGAAAGTGGATACAGTTACTCCGTTTATCGATATGGCAGAATTAGAATATCCAGAAGCATCTGCAGTAATTGTCCCCGTCACTGTCTCACCTACAGCACAATCGCATGCAGCAAGAGAGAAGCTTGAAATCGTCGGTGCAGTGGAGTCATGTGTCCAATCATATTCGTTCGAAACGGTGTTGCTGTTCCCCGCCGCATCCGTAAACGTTCCAGCAGCGACCTGAACAGTTACGGTTCCATCTGAATCAGGAGTACAAACTGCTGTATACTCCGTTGCAGAGTTCGACGTGAAGGATGAGAGGGTACAGTCGCCCCCACCACCGGTAGTAATATCTCCAACTGCAAAATCAGAGGTAGCCTGCCCAGCAGTGAATGTAATCGTGACTGCTGCGTTGTGAGACCCGCCGTCCCCAACATCGTTAGTCGAAAGTGTCATTGTAGGTGCAGTCTCGTCATTTGTCCAAGTAAATTGAGTGGCAACCGTATTCCCGTTACCAGCTGCATCAGTAAATGCTCCAGCGTTTACATCAATTGTAATGGCCGCCTCTGAACTAGGATCACAAACAACCGTGTAACTCTGAGAGTTGACTTCAGTGAATGAACTGAGTGAACAACCGCCTCCGCCAGCAGTTACGTCACCCACTACAAAGTTTGAAGTGTCCTCACTCATAGTAAAACTAAGAGTTACGTCTGAATTGTAGCTGTCACCTGAATCGATTTGAGAAGAATCAATAGTGACGGTTGGATCAACAGTGTCTAGCACCGCCTGACCCGATGCTTGAGTAGCGGCGCCGTCATCGTTACTCACATCTGCCGTGACTGTAACCGTCCCATCTGCAATACTCGAAGCAGTAAGATCGCCGGCGGCAAAAGTACAGCTCCAAGTATTCGATGCTGTAACTGTACAAGTCTCTGAATGGTCATCACCAGCAGAATCTGTCAGTTCAACCGTAACGGTACAAGCGCCACCTGAACAATCGTTATCCGCATCCGTTGCCCAGCCAGTCACCGTGAATCCATTTGTACTGGATTCATCCTCATTGATGTACCCATCAGAAGCGATTGTTGTAATCGAAATTGTCGGCACAGCGAAGCGTTGCGAGCTGGCCTCGTCCAGTTCATTTACGGCCACGGGGGCCTCGTTCAGCGATCCTGCAACCAGGACCAGCGCCATCATGGCGGCCAATCCCAGGGCGATCGTCGTCAGGTCAAACCTGTTGTTCGTTGTCTCAGCAGTTAGCGGCATGGCTGCAACCATGTTGGTTGCCACGTCTTTCTTGCATTTAGAAGGTTGCGGAGTCCACCCTTTAGGGTGGGGGGTTATCAGCGGGGCCGATAATCGATACTAACCTGAACTAAAATAGCCGCTCTGTCACCGTTTTTGTGGATTATAGAGTCGCTTTCCAGCAAGTTCGATGGCATCGAGAAACGCAATACTGGATACGAGGTGTGCATCGTTTTTGACACTTGTTTTGACGCCGCCTTGTCTATGCGCCCTGAGGGCGATAACGGGTCAATTTTGTTCATTATTATCAGAATTGGATTCACACATGCCAGAGACATCCTGATGTACTCCCGATTCGAACAGAACTCTCTGCTTCTTTCAGCTGAATCGGGCCAAATCTGAACTAATCACTATTACAGTGCATTTTGACCGAGGTTTGGCAGAAAGTCTCAATGTTCTTTTATAAACCAAAGGAGTTGATTCGAGCTGAATTGACGGCAAAAGTAGGGGGTTATTGAGTCCAAAATTGGCAATTATTGGTGTAGAATCAACAACGATTCGCCAGGAAATCAACCCGAGCCTGCACCCTCAATTACCCGTTGCCAATTCATTTCTTCCTGCGTGCACCCCGCGCGCGCGTAAGAGAAAAATGAACCAGAATCAGTCGAAAAAAAAATCCTGAACCGTTATCCAACGGAATCAAGAAGATGGAGATAGAAATCGAGCTCCATCCAGAGTAGGATGAAGTCAGGAATGAAGTGGCCGGAGATCCGAGGCCCCGTTTGGGGCCCCGGAAATCCGGTTACGTTTTTTGTCGAGTTCCACGATTAAGCGTCGATCTCTTCCTCGTCTTCGAGCTCTTCGAAGTCCTCGTCATCGAGGAACTGCTCGGTCTCGTCGTACATGTCGAACTCGTCATCGTCGTCGCGGCCGCCTCCAGCGGTGCGGGCGATGAGAGCGATCATTGCGATCACGACGATGGCAATTCCGATGAACGGTAGAGGCTCAGCCTTGATGTCGTCGAGGATACCCAGTGGGTTCTTGTTATCACCAAGTCCGTCGCTGTTTCCGTCGTACTGTTCGCTTGGGTCCCATGGGAAGTGGTCCTCCCAGTCCTCACAAGTAATACAGACACCGTTCGCGTCGAGGGTGTAGTCAACAGGGTCAGGCACACCGTCGTTGTCGTCATCTGGGTCGATCGAATTACACAATCCGTCTCCCTCGATTACGTCGTCTTCGGTACCGTAAACGCCGTCTGCACCCGGGTCGACAGTCTCGTTGTCGATTGGCATGACGTTAGCGTTGTTCGGGTCTCCCTGTCCATTGACTGCATTGCGGCAGATGACCTCAGTTGTGTCGAGCCAGCCGTCGCCATCATCGTCGATGTCAGCGTTGTCGCCGATTCCATCGCCGTCAAGATCGCGCTGCTCGAATGGGTTCATTGGGAACGCATCATCCAAGTCTAGGACTCCGTCATTGTCGTCGTCCTGGTCCGAGATGTCACAATCGTGGTCCATATCGTTGTCCGCAGGTACCGAGGTGTGGTCCATTGGGTCGGTACCACAGTTCGGCTCCTCGTCGTCGAGCCATCCGTCGTTATCGTCGTCGGTGTCGGAGAAGTCGCCGATTCCGTCGCCGTCATTGTCAGCGTTCTCGGTAGCGTCGAATGGGAAAGCATCCAGAGTATCTGGAGTTCCGTCTCCGTCATCGTCGGTGTCTACCTTGTCACAAACCATGTCGCCGTCGTAGTCGTCAGGCACTGAATCAGCGTCCAGTGGGTCGCTGCCGCACTCAAACTCCTCGGCGTCGGTCCAAGCGTCGCCATCGTCGTTGAGGTCAGCATTGTCTCCTACGCCGTCTCCGTCTGTGTCAATCCACTCAGTCTGGTCGTATGGGAACGCATCGATGTCGTCGAGCCACAGATCGTTATCGTCGTCTGTGTCAGCGTTGTCACCGATTCCGTCACCATCGAAGTCTGCCCACTCAGATGGATTGGTTGGGAATGCATCGTCTGCATTCAGTACACCGTCACCGTCTAGGTCGTCGTCGATTGCGTCACAGATTCCATCGAGGTCGAGGTCAGTTGGGATGTCTGCGACCTCGAATGGGTCGGACATACACTCAATTTCGACATCATCGAAGTAACCGTCGTTATCGTCGTCTGGGTCAGCATTGTCTCCAATTCTGTCGCCATCATTGTCTGCCCACTCACTCGCGTTGAATGGGAAGGCATCCTCGATGTCGCTCCATCCGTCGTTATCATCGTCGAGGTCGACAAGGTCACAGAGTGTGTCATTGTCGAAGTCGGCTGGATACGAGTCAGCGTCCATTGGGTCAGTGATACAATCAGCCTCAGCTGAGTTATTCCAACCGTCATTGTCGAGGTCATCGTCAACATTGTCGCCGATTCCGTCGCCATCTGTGTCCGTCGTCTCATTCGCATCGAATGGGAAGTCGTCCTCAGAGTCGATTACTCCGTCTCCGTCGCTATCAGTGTCGAGGGAATCACAGATTCCATCGCCATCCGTATCGCTTGGGAAGCTGTTGGCATCGTTCGGATCGGTACCACATTGATTCTCCATTGCTGTGTACCAGCCGTCGCCGTCTGGGTCGAGCGAGAAGAAGGAAATCGTCACGTTGTAGTCTGTTCCTTCTGTATCGTAGTAGTAATTCCTCACGATGAAGTAAATCGTCTCGCCGCCGTAATACGAACTCGAGCTCGACGAATTCCACGTCTGTGGGTCGCTGTAGTAGCTGTATCCGATCTGGCTCTGAGTCGAGTCATAGATGTACAGTAGGTACCAAACACTCGGGTAGTCATATCCTGGCGAGAGTGTGATCTCGAAGCCGTGGTCTGGTAGAACTTGGAAGTTGTACCAGTCTTGGTCATCAAGTCCTGCTGCTGCCCATCCGCCAAACTCGTAGGTATTGTTCGCAGTGACGTTATTGTATGCTCCAATATCTACCGAGGAACCGAAGGAAGAACCAGCGTCTGCGCCGCTGTTAGCATCGTTCTGGTTACCGCCAGGTAGGTCGGTGAGGTTACCGTAGGTGATGTTCATCTCGTAGTCCTGCTGAGTGATTCCATACGAGTAAACTCCCATGGTAATCCAGTAGTCTGCAACTGGCCAGAGACCGGAGTGTGCAGTCTTCGGGTAAGTTTGAGCCTGTCCGTAGACTTGGTCCACGAAGTAAGCAGGGTTTCCTGGATAGACACACTGCATGTTCCAATTACCGCACATGTACATGTAGGTGTAGACGTAGGTATTCGCATTCGCTGGGTTCAAGTTCGGGAAGTCAACTGTGACGTTGATGTACTTTCCAGTTGGGACGTTGATGTGGTAGTAATCACGCTGATCCCATGTGTAATCGAACCATGATGTGCAAACTCCACCAGTGTCGTTTGCGTCACCGTTGATGTCAGCTTGGTTCGAGTTATTGTGGAATGTTGGTCCATCGTCCCAAGTATTTGCGTAGATTGTGTCACCAGCATCGATTCCTGCACCACAATCATTCGGGTTGGCGCCAGGCTCGTTATCTGGAGTGACCATTGTGACGTTCATCCAGTAGATTCCGCCGCCAATATCCGTATACACGCGTATGAACATGTTCTCGCCACCGTAGGAGTAGTCAATCCACAACTCCTCTGGGTTCGAGTAGTACGACGAGTCTGCGGTGTACAGCCAGCCGTAGGTGGCGTGGCGGTAGTAGATGCCCGCGTCTATGTCGTGGCCTTCAGGGAAGGAAATTTCAACGTGCAGAGCGTAATTCTGTGGGATGTAAATCTCGTAGTAATCATACCTGTCCTCATAATCATGGCCGTATCCGACATAGGACCCATTCATCGATGGAATGAGTAGAGCATCGCTTCCACTGGTACTGTTTCCACCATCATTCTGGGTGCCTGCGTCCGTCCATGGCCCGCCCCAGCCTGCAGACTGGTTGTAGGTCGTGAAGTCGATCGTGTAATCGGTCTCCACGTCCTCGACTAGGTCGCGAACTTGGAGCTTGATGTAAACCGTCGTCTCCTGGCTGAGATAATTGCGGAAGTAATACGACTCATTGGTCGACATTCCCTTCGGGTTCAGGGTATATGGGTAGTTATTCTGGGCAAGGTATGACCAGTAACCATCCATGTATAGGTAAGCGTTAATCGCTTCCGAACCCTCAGATTGGTTGAAGTTCAAGACGTACCAGAATCCTTCATCCGGAGCGAGGGTGTAGGAATACCAATCCTCATCATCGTATCCGTCACAAATCGTACCTGAGAAGACTGCAGATGAACCCATACTTGTTATGTTGGTGGCCTCTGATTGGGTGTCACCTGCATCATCTCCGGAACCGCCATCATCAGCAACCGAACATGGCGGTGGAACCGCAGGTGCCAATTGCAATTGCAAGGAGTATCCTGCGTGGGTGTCTGTACTGTAATACGCGTAGTAACTGACCTTCACGTAGGCTGTTGCGTCCTCGAAGGTTGTGCCGAGGTCTACGTATTCCGGCTGGTCATACCATGAATAGTCGACCATTGTTGTGAATGCAGAATCCGAGTACACCTCAAGGTCAAGGTCAGCATTCTTGACCCAATCAAGAGTCAAGTTGCCAGCATAACCATCTGGAATGTAGACAGCGAAATAATCCGCTGTATCCGTTTGATTAACGTGACCACCCGTACTCACGTCCAAATTGAACGCATCTCCAGTGAGTCCGACCATTGAGATTGCATTTGCTGGAGGCGTCGAATCGACTACGTCGATCGACATTCCACCGTCACCGTAGGTATCTTCCATCGTGACGGTGTAAGATCCAGCATCGGTGTAGGTGCCCGCTGTTCCACTCGAATAAGAGGAGAACGAACCTACGCCCCATGAATCGGTCGTACCATCAGGCTTCTCGATTTCAAGGGAGGTCTCGTAAGGGCACCAGTAGTCGCATGTGTAGTTGACTACCGCGGTGCTACCGGTGGAAATCGCGAAAGTTCCCGAAGCATAATCGCCGTTCGGGTAAGCATCGAACTCAAGGCTTAGCAAATTATTCGCATCAGGCGAATCATCCCAGTCACCAGGGAATCCATTGTCCGCAGGGAAAGTTGTGATGTTCATGTTGTAGTCAAGGATGCTAGCGTATCCACAATAGTAGCACCAAACCCAGAGGAGGACCTCTTGGCCGCCGAGGTCACGAGTCGTGCCGCCTCCGCTGTTGTAGTTACCAATGCAGGTTCCATCGGAACCGATTCCGACTTGTCCAGCTGTGCTGTAGTAGCAGTATCCCCACGAGTTGCCCGAGTACGTGGAGTAAGAAGTCATGGAGGTTGGCCCGTATGCCGCCATGTATGCATAATTTGAGTAGAAACTGGTTGTAGTGTTCCAGGTCAATGTGTACCTAACTCCGTATCCAGGCTCCATATCGATTATGAACGTATCAATATTGGTTGTCGAACTGGAAGAATATCCAGTCGCTTCCATCGCATTCCAGTATTCTACCGACTCCGGTCCATCTATGAAATCGAAGTCGGCCGTGATGTCCATACCATTGCTATAACCGGCTCCGGCATCCGTACCACGACAGGCGTCCGCACCTTGACAAGGCGACGGAGCGGCCTCCATTCGCAGTCGATCATCCCGTAATTCGGTCTTCTCTTCTGCTCCATCCATGAGTGGGATAATACTCATGGTTATCATCATCAATGCAAGCATTATTGTTCGGGCTGTGTTGCTTCGCATACGCGTCACTGTCGTTTATCACGCTATGTTAGTGATATAATCATGTCGTTTCCTGTTCATCCAACCCCTAGGGGGTTGTGAGAGGAGCATTGTTTAGATTACTGATGCTTTCGCCCTGATGTTCGAAAATTACAGAAAAATAACATTCCAATGGAAATTTACCGGTCTAAAGTACCGTTTCCGGAGTAGTGATTCCACATTCCCACAAGTGGAATATGCGCCTTCAGACACAAAAATTTGTTCCGAAAGCCGAAAATCAGCCGTTTTGAAGTCTTCAGAATCCGGGCGGTGGAGGCGGAATGTCTGAATCTTCATCTTCAACAACCGTGTCGAATCCTGGAGGTGTTGGTGGCACCTCAGATTCCTCTGCTGGAGCACCAAATCCGGGTGGAGGCGGTGGCGTCTGAGACTCTTCTGCCTGAGCACCAAATCCGGGTGGTGGTGGAGGTGTTCGTGACTCATCGGCTGGAGCTTCGAATCCAGGCGGTGGTGGAGGGGTCTGGGAAGTCGTCTCATCGAGATTCTCGTCAGCCTCGCCAAATCCTGGCGGGGCAGGAGGAGCAGGTGGAGCCGCAGGTGCTTCTGGAGCAGGAGCACTCACTTCTTGTGCGGCCTCATCGAATTGTTGCAGATCTTCCCAATCCTCAGCGCCGTCGTACTGAGAGTACTCATCGTCGGCGAAAGCAGCCTCTTCCTCATCTTTCTTGCGAAGTAGGACGACCGCAGCACTCGCGCCGATTGCCCCAAGCAGTAGAATGATGATTACAGCAGTCAATCCAGGATTGAGCTTCATGTGGTCGAGAATGGAAAGCGGGTGAGCATTGTCACCCAAGCCGTCTCCATCTCGGTCCTCCCACTCGCTAGCGTCCAGTGGGTACTCATCGTCAACGTCGGGCACACCGTCTCCATCGTCATCAGGATCGATAGCATCACAGGTTCCGTCGCCATCGGTGTCAGTTGGCACGGAATTGGCCGCTAGGCTCGCAGTGCCACACATTTCCTCTTGATTATCGGTCCAAGAATCACCATCATCGTCGATGTCGGCATTATTTCCTTGGCCATCGCCATCGGTGTCAATCCACTCATTTCCATCCATCGGGAATGCATCGTCGACATCTTGCACACCATCATTGTCATCGTCGATGTCGACGATATCACAAATCATGTCTGCATCATTGTCGAGTGGAACCGAGTTAGCATCCATCGGGTCAGAGCCGCAATTTGGCTCGTCGACATCGAGCCAACCATCATCATCATCGTCGGTATCAGCGTGGTCGCCGGTGCCGTCGCGGTCGGTATCGTCCCACTCTGAAGGGTCGAGTGGGAACCAATCGTTGACATCCTCGATTCCATCGTTATCATCGTCTGAATCCTCGAGGTCACAAATGTGGTCTTGGTCGAAATCGTCTGGAATGCTCAGGCTCGAGTATGGGTCCGTGCCACAATTTGCCTCATCGAGGTCTGACCACGAATCTCCATCGTCGTCTTCGTCGGCATTGTCGCCGATGCCATCTCCATCGAAATCCTCCCATTCTGCAGCATCGTAAGGGAAGGCATCATTGTCGTCGAGGTATCCGTCGCCGTCGTCATCGACATCGGCATTATCGCCGACGCCGTCACCATCGAAATCGGCCCACTCCGAGGCATCTAGAGGGAATGCATCGACGGCGTCGGAGCGTCCGTCGCCGTCATCATCGTAGTCTTCCTCGTCACATTGACCGTCTCCATCTGTATCGAGTGGAACCGAGAGACGGTCCATCGGGTCAGAGAGACAGGTGATTTCGGTTGAATCGCTGTGTCCGTCACCATCGTCATCCATATCGGCATTATCGCCGATGCCGTCACCGTCGGTGTCAACAGTCTCTGTAGCATCCTTCGGGAAGGCATCGTCGACATCGAGGACACCATCGCCATCATCATCGTCATCGACGACATCACAAATCATGTCGTTATCTGTGTCGGGCGGCCTGTCAGACGCGTCCAGAGGGTCGCTGCCACAGGTATTCTCGTCGGCGTCGGACCAACCATCGCCATCATCGTCATCATCGCTATTATCGCCGACGCCGTCATTATCGGTATCCGTCTGCTCATTCGGATCGAGCGGGAAATCGTCATCATTGTCGAAGACGCCATCATTGTCGTCGTCGTTATCCATCGTATCACAGCGACCATCACCATCGGTATCCACAGGGTAATCGCTCGCATCATCTGGATCCGAGCCACAATTGACCTCATCTGTGTCCCAGAATCCGTCACCATCGGTATCGAGGGTGAAAATCCAGACAGTCAGATTGTATTCACCCTCGCCATCCCACGCGACGACCCTGAGAACAACGTCCTCACCGCTGACAATCGATCCATTCGAGGTGACCATCTCGTTCCCATTCAGGTTCGTCGATGAATCAATCGTCGAATAATTCGAAGCCCATCCTAGCACGAGGTACGGCCGAATAACCGTGGGTTCGGAGTCCAATTCGATGGCTATTCCATGATCAACCGGAACAGAATAGCGATAGTAATCGTTGACATCGACATCGGCTGAACCCCAACCAGTGAAATTATTCCCACCGTTGACCAAAGTGACATTTGTCATGCTATCAACATCATTCCCAGCATCACCACCGGTGCCAGAATCGTTCTGATTATTCACCGGGTGAGTGCTCAAATCTGTAATCGTGATATTGAGATTGTACTCCCCCTCACCAGTCCATGCATTCACGCGCACGTATACGGTTTCATTGGTAATATTCGTTGAACCGCTCGACACCTCTTCTGGATTGTTCCAATACGAGGTGTCGATGAATCCACCCGAGGAATCGAGCAGAATCAAGTCATAATCATCGGAATTATTCCAAGCCAAACTCGCATCCAACATACACCAGCAAGTGACATTGATTCGGTAGTAATCATCATCGTCATCGGTATTGGAGATGTAGCCCCAGTAGGAAGCATTGCTGAGAGGAAGGTCGGTCGGGAATGAGGTATTATCGCCTGCGTCCCCGCCTGTATTCGCATCGTTTTGGTTGTCTGAAGTCGGAACTCCTGTGACGTTTTCCATTCCGAAGCTCATCGTGTAATTCGAGTCACCACTATACGCGCGCACGCGGAAAAGCACATCGTCTCCCCCAACCGTGGTTCCGTTGGCCGTTACTTCCTCAGGGTTGCTTGTGGTCGTTGCCGAGTAATCGACTGTGTTCAGACCGGTTGAATCGTACATGTAGATATCGAGGTCTGCGCTCGAGTTGTCCCACGATACGGAAGCCCAGATTGTGTGATTGTCTGGTACTGCGATGCGGTACCAGTCCTCGCGGTCCCAATTTTCTGAGACCCAGCCGGTGTAATTTCCGCCGGTGACTGGCACCGAAAGGTTCGTCGCGGCTGAAGCGGTATTGCCAGCGTCGCCGCCGGTCCCGGCATCATCCTGATTGGAGCCCGGCTGACTTGAGGTAGAGCCTAATCCGTACGAGAAATTGTAGAAGCCTTCGTCAGAGGAGGAGGCGATTTGGATGTAGACGGTTGTGCCACCCACGGAGGAGCCGTTCGAGGTAATTGTTGACCACGTGTTGCCGTAATCATAGGCGATTGAACTCCCCGAGGAATCCAGCAATCGAATGTGCGAACCGTAGCTTGAAGCATTCGCGAAATCGACCATGTCAGCGTAGATGTAATGGTCGGCTGGGACGCTTACTGAGTACCAATCGGACGAGTCCCAATTGTCTGAAATCCAACCCATGAAAGTGGTATTTGCGGAGCTGAGTGCGACCGCGCCGGTCGAGTCAGCGCCCGCGTCGGTTCCGCTACCAGCATCATCTTGGTTGGAACCGGGCTGGCCTGCAGTTGAGAAAATCCAGATCTGCAGTGTGTATTGTCCTGCACCTGAGTATCTGTCGACCTCGACGAAGACTGTCGAACCCCCAACATTGGTTCCGTTCGATGTCACATCATCGACACCTGTGCTGTACGAAGTATCCACGGCAACGCCGGTTGAGGTGCGTAGAATCAGGTCGTAATCTGCGCCTGAGGGCGAAGTTAGCTGGGCGGCGATTCCGGTGCCGGAGGTCATATTGATTCCGAAGTAATCGCCGCCATCGGTCGAGCTGAGATTACCGTAGTAAGTTGCATTGCTAGCTGGCAGATAGACCGCTGTCGAGGTAGTGTCTCCTGCATCTCCACCACTGCCAGCATCATCGGCTAAGACAAGCCCCGAGAAGGCTGCCAAGAGCATCATTGCGACCATCGTTCGAGCGCCATACGCGGACGTCATATGCTCGGCGGTGAACGACTAGCATTTTAATTCAATCCCAACCGCGTCAGTGCAAAATATGCACCGCCACAATCGGCGCTTTTCCGGGTTCATGAGTAATTGTAGAAGCCTTGGCCGGACTTGCGCCCGAGCTTGCCTTCTGCTACCATCGACTTTAGCAGTTCACTGGGCGCATACTTCGGGTCGCCCTCGAAGCCCTCGTGTAGGACCTTCATGATGTGAAGAACCGTGTCGAGACCGATTAGGTCGGCGAGGGCGAGTGGACCAATTGGGTGATTCATTCCCAATTTCATGATGCCATCGATTGCTGCTGGCTCGGCAACTCCTTCTTCGAGGGTCAGGATGGCCTCGTTGATCATCGGGCAGAGGATTCTGTTTGAGACGAAGCCAGGCGAATCATTGCACGCGAGCGCTGTTTTGCCCATGCGCTCGCTGGCTTCGACGACGGCAGCGGTGACTTCGCTGGTGGTATCGCTGCCGTTGATTATCTCGACGAGTTTCATCACTGGAACTGGATTCATGAAGTGCATCCCAATAACTCGCTCGGGGCGGTTTGTCGCTTCGGCAATTGCATTGATGGAGATGCTCGAAGTATTGCTGGCAAGAATCGCCTCAGGCTTGCAAATCTCGTCCAATTCAGCAAAGGTTGAGAACTTCAAGTCGGGGATTTCGGGAATCGCTTCGACGACCAAATCTGCATCTGCCGCCGCGCTCTTCTCTGTCGCAACGCCCACGCGCGCGAGGGCTGCAGCCGCATCATCAGCGGTCATTCGCTCTTTCTTCACCACGCGCGCGAGAGAGTTCTCAATCGCAGCCAAGCCCTTGTCGACGTACTCTTGCTTGATGTCAATCATCACGACATCATAGCCCGCGCAAGCCGCGACTTGCGCGATGCCATTACCCATCTGTCCTGCTCCGAGAACTGCAATCTTCTCGATTCCCATGACCGGCGCGACCAGCGCGCCGCCCATGAAGCCTCGCCTCACTGAGATTCTCAATCGATGTCGATCACGTCATCATCGGGGATTCGCTCACGCCAATCTCCAACATCGCGCTCACCACGCGCCCAAGCCCGCAATTCCGCCTCCTCAGGCAAGGGCTCAGCAGGCCCCTCCGGCTCGGTCTCATCGAGCATATCATCGAGCCAATCACCAACCTCATCAAGCGCCTCAGCAGCCGATTCTGCCTCGGCCACAGCCGCCGCCTCAGCAGCCACCAAACGCTCACGCCGCCGTCTCACACCCCAACTGGTCAACCCGAGCAATGCGAGCACCCCGAGCACCAAACCAAGTCCCCAGTAGAGCATCGGCCCACCAGCCTCGGCATCATCGATAGCCCAGTCAAACCACTCCTGATACAGCACCTCGATGCTCGTCGCATTGGTATTGCCACCAAGGTCCACCGAGGTAGCGCTCACCACGTGCCAGGAAGCATTAGCAGGCACACCCAATTGAACAGTGAAATTACCCTCAGACCCGCAGACAAAGCTCGTGCTCGAAATCTCAGTCCAAACGGTAACGCTCGCCCGCGTCTCACAAACCCCCGAAATCACCCGAACAGGCTCAAGATTCGTCGTTCGATTCGCAACCTCAGTCAGGTTAAGCCGGGGCGAAATCGTGTCGCGCTCGACATACAACCAGTAGGTCTGAACATGGTCGAGCGCCCCAATAGCAAGATAGAATTCATTCTCACCCTCATCAAGCGCCAATTCAACCTCAACAAATGCCATACCCGGCTCAAAGGAATAAGTCGGCTCGGAATCTCCCAAATCCGCCCCCGCCGGAACATGAGTCACATTCGCCCACTGGTCGGGCCCGCGAGAGAACACCAATTGGACGCTCTCAATCCCAACCACAGTACCATCCCAATTCGCCCAAACCTCACTTGCATACAGGGAGGGTTGGAGGGTCAGGGTCCGGCATTCCGAGAACCGGTTTTCGTTGTGCTGCCCGCGTGTGACGTCCCATGCATCGACGCAGAATTCGTGGTCCCCCGTGTGGTTGAGGTCGAAGAAAAGCCCCCCGTACGTCGCGTTCCAAACCTCGATTCGCTCGCCATTGTGCGTGAACTCCAACTCCACATTCTCGCTCGCCGTCCAGGACAATCCCAAGCGGTGGTCTGACAGCAGCCCGTCGGCTGACGGGCTGATTTCCCAATCGACTTCAGGAAGCGTTCTGTCGAGATTGAGTTCCCAAGATTTCGTAGCGGTATTGTTAGCCCAGTCTGTCATGTTGAAGACCATCTGGTAAGCACCATCTGGGATATTGGAGATATTGAAGGAGAGGTCCGGGCCATAATCCGCATCAGGGCAACAGTTTGCATCGTCCACATCTCCTGGAGCCACGAAAGAGGGTAGGTTTGACTCCGAATTGCACCGCTGCCATTTCGTCTGGCCATCTGCATCGTTGAGTTTGAAGCACCAATCTCGCAGATCTCCTTGCACTCCGAAATAGGCGAATCCATGCGAGAGGTTCACTCCTGTTTCTCGTTCCGTTTGATGAATTCGGATCTCGTCATACCACCATTCTAATTGTTCGTTCTGGAGGAAATGTCCGAAATTGTTCAATCGAATATAGGAGGATTCGTTGTCATAGATTACACGGTTGAACTGTTCAACCGAGTTTCCAGCCAAATCCGTGACTGATACAGTGAATGTGTTATTCCCCCAATTCCAATAGTGTGGGTGGAAGTCAGATGTTCCAGGTTGTGCAACCCTGATCTGAGTGAGTCTGACCTCGTGATATCCTCTACCGTTCTCATCGAGGACAATCGATGTGTTCTCGTGGTATACAGTGAGGAATGGTTCAGAGATTATCGTGTAATTCAGAATCCTCTCTTGAGTGAATTGGGGGATTCCCTGAAGGATCAACGGTGGATTAGTGATATCGTAATTGATGGAGAGATAATCGGTAGCCGAGCGTCCTGAGAGGTCTGCCACGCTCGCTTGGTATTCGTGCCACTGCTCGGCTGCCGGCAGAGTCGAATTGACCCAAACCTCGCGGAAGGTCAGATTCGACGAATGATTGCCTGAATTCCACAGATTGGTGATGTCGAGCGTCGAGAGATTCCACAAGGTCGCCTCGACGCTCGTCGCATTGGGCACACTAGTATTATTGTCCAAACCAGACCAATTCAAGTCAGCCAAACTGAAGCCGCTGCCGATGTCAAGCGCATGCAAAGCCAGCGGCAGCACGACGTTTGTCTGCGTGAGATTCTCAGGCGTGACGAACTCGAGTTCGGGCTCGAGGTCGATCAACTCGTAGGTGAATGGCATGCGCATATCGATGCCGCCCTCCAGCGTCACCTCGACATAGCCTTGCCAGACCCCTTCACTAACCGGCATCTCATAATCCACGGCCAATTCAAGCGCCCCAACAGGAATAGCCCCCGCCAAAGTCTCAGAACCACTCGGCCATTGAGCAGAAATCTCACTCTCATTCAACATCGTCGAATTGGTGACATTCAGCATCGCCCCCGCGATGATGTCAACCTCAAGCCAGAACTGAACACTA
Source organism: Methanobacteriota archaeon (assembly GCA_016845365.1). Taxonomy (GTDB): domain Archaea; phylum Thermoplasmatota; class Poseidoniia; order Poseidoniales; family Thalassarchaeaceae; genus MGIIb-O1. The sequence continues at coordinate 15,006 of JAERST010000024.1, read as the reverse complement.
TCACTCACCGACCAGCCATGCACAGCCACCGAGTAATTGCCATCCTCGGGCGAGTCAATCTCGATGCTCTCAGCACTCGTGCCAGACCAAGAGCGAGTCACTTCCTCGCCCGACTCGAACTCGCCGTCCTCGTCCGAATCGCGGAATAGATAGAGGTCGAGGTCGGCCTGTTCGAACGCATCCATTCGGATGCTTAATTCGGCCGCGTCCTGTACAGAGAAATTATGCCACCAGGACGCGCTCATCTTATCGCCAGAATCATCTTGATACGCAGTCTCATTATCAAACGAAATCGGCTGCGTCCAACCAAAAGACATCACGCTCTCGAGCGGCATCGGAACCGTCGAAACCACGTGAATCGTCTCCGAACCGCTCGCCTCAGACCAGTCGGTCTCAACCTTGTGAAAGCCCGACTGCTCCGCTGCCACATAACCAACAGAGATGTTCAGAGCATTGTCGTTCGTGGTCACGCCATGATGTGCGGTGTGGAGTGCGAGTTGGTGGAGTCCGGGTGTGGTTGGTACGACGAAAACTTCGCGCGATTCGCCGGTGTAGGTGCCCCAATCGTGCCTCCCCGAGCCCCTGTGGTTATTCGCCGAACGCTCCTCTATCCAAAACGTCGATTCACCATACGCCTGCGGGTCCTCCGTCGCATAGCCGTGCGCTGTTTGGGAGAGCCAGAGCACGTCGACGTCTGTGTATGGATTGTCGTCCCAGTCGACGTCGAGGATCGCCGTTCCTCCGGTTGCTAGATCCTCGGGCCAATCGATGCTCATCACGCGCCAGTCGCCCGATTCTGCGCGCCAGCTCCATCTTTGGGCTCCTGAAATCCATGATTCTGAGTAGAGGGTTTGGTTGCTGACATTGCCGTCGAGGGGTTTGGCGTGGATGTCGACGGGTGCGGTCCACGGTACGTTGGTGACTATCGGTAGAACCCATTCGTGTGGGGTTTGCCACGTGCCATTTTGGTATGGTGCGCGAGTCCAGATTCTTAGGCCATGTTGGTGGAGACCTGATTCTGCGTTGAGTGGTACTTCCACTGTGAAATTGTAGTTTAGCGTCGAATTTGCTGGGATTTGAATCGGCGGTAATTCTCCGGATGAATGGTAGGTGGTTATCCAATCGTCATGTGTTGGTCCGAAGGCTGTCCAATCCCACTCGATGCTGACGTTTTCGAGGCCGGATGATGATACGTCTCTTCGTGATACTCCGAGGAAGAGGCCGTCTTGCATATCGTCGAATGGATTGCCTACGCGGAACTCTGCTTGGGGTCCGTGATGGTACCAAGTTCCGTAGGCGTCAAATTCGCTTGATTCGGTCCAATCTTCGGCGTCGACCATCGAATCATTGTCTTCGTCGCCGACCCAGATTCCATCTCCGTCATCGTCGCTCCAGCGGTAGAGTGTGAGTTCGATTCGCTCGTTCGATGAACGGTCTAGGTCGCCGTCGAATGCTGCGTATTCGATTACCGCTCGGGCTCGTACGAGGTTTGTGTCCGCGGGTAATTGGTAACTTGTATTGTTGACGTGAATCGGGATTAGAAGGTCTGGGCGGCTGCTCTGATAGCCGTCCCATGTGTCGTTTTCGCCGCCACTGCTGCCGTTTCCTATGCTCAGCCATTGGCCAATTTCGTGGGCCAGCGGTTCGTGCTTGATCGGGCGGGCGGTGAACTCGAGGGCTGTTTGACCGTGATTGGTGAATTCGAGTGTCACCGTCTGTGATTCACCCTTGTGCAGGACGTTGATATTGGCATCTCGATGCTCGCCTTGGAAAGTTCCTGACATCCATTGGCTCGGCGTGACCGACCAAGTACCATTTTCTCCATCGATAGTCGCCGTCGCTCGGCTCGCATTGAACCAGCCTCCTCCCTGAACAAATGGGTCGTATCCTCGGTCATCGGAGGTTGCAAGGACGAAATCGCGGAATGGTTGAGACATTGGGTACTCGCCATGGGCCTCGAACCACGCCTGTTCCACCACTGCCATCAGACCGGCCGCGATTGGAGTGGCGAGGCTCGTTCCGCCCCATGTGGAATATGCTGTATTTCCATTATTTCGCAAATTGAGAGGGATGTCTCCGGTGGCAGACCACCCTACTGCGACGATGTCGGGGTCCATCCTGCCGACGATGTTTGGACCCCGATTATTCCACGGCGCACTCTGGCCCCACAATTGGTTTGTGCGGCTCGAGAACGCGCCGACAGAAAAGATGCCTTGTGCGGCACCTGGCACAGCCACGGTGCCGTAACCATGTCCGCCGTTGCCGATTGCAACGGCATAATGAGTCTGATTATTGTAAACTCGCGTCAACCAATCCAAGTAGAGCGAGTAAGAATCGGCCCCGGAATCATCTATCGAAGAATATCCGAAGGAGAAGGAGCCGATATGCGGCTGGTCATCCCAAGTCGCAGGGTCGCCATCATTACCTTCTGCGATCCACCGCCAGCCGTCGAGCGAGTGACCGCCGGAGTAGTGGTTGCCGATGCTGGCGATTGTCGCATTCGGCGCCATACCCAGCACGGCCCCGTTATTCACCTGCGCCTGAGCCGCAACAGCCGAGGCGCAAAGGGTACCGTGCGAGCCCGAATCGAGCATGAAAAGCGTCAGATTACCCGCGCCAGCGATGCGGTTCGAATAGCCGTGGCGAGCGGCGTAAGTATCGCCGTACGGCACGCCATTTGTCCCGTCTGAAATCCAATAGAGAAGACCGGCAGAAACATCGCGAATCCCATCGTTATTCTCGTCCAGACCTGCCGTCTCATTGCCCTTGCTCATGCGCTCATCATCACTGAAATTCCCATTGCGATTGATGTCTGGAATCACCAAATCATAATCGCCGCTGCGAACGGTATCAACCACCAGCAGCGGCACATCCCCACCCATCTGACTGCGAAGTGTTCGGTCGGGGTGCTCACCGAGGTGATAGACCCCGGAAATAGACGCTGGAACACCTGAGATATTGTGCCCAGAGATGTCGAGAACACCGTTCGAATCATTGTCCCAATCGAGTGTCGAAGTGTCGGCGTACCAAGTGCCGCGTGCAGGGTAAGAATCGCCGTGAACAAGCCAGTAGTACATCGAATTGTGGTCAAACATCATCGGCCATCCATGATGCGATTTGCCGTCCGAAATTCGCGCCTGAGTGCCGTCCAAATCGGGGTGTGCAAAGTCAACTCCTGTGTCCGCAACCGCCACAACAATTCCCTTGCCGTCGTAACCTCGCTCCCAGGCATCCGTCGCTCCGTGAATCTCGCCCGAGCGGACCGAAGAGGGGTCTGCTGAGGGGCCGTCGGGCGAACCGAATGGTGTTGTATCGTAGGGTTCGGGCGTGTTCTGGGCGTCGAGAATACCGATGATGCCCGGCACGCCCGGCAATTTGTGGAAGATATTCGCGTCCATCCAAAATGTCCTGTGGTCGACCCTCCCGTCGCTCGGGTCGGTCGCCACGAGCCTTTCTCCGGCGCCAGCAGCTAATTGCTTCTCGACTTGGGAGTGTTCGTGCTGCCAAAGTCCCAATTCTACCAGAGAATAGGTGATCACCGTCACTCTGACCTGCTCTTGCCCAGCGCTAACTCGCTGCCAAAGGCTGGGCTCAATCCATGGATTCGGGTTGATTGTCGGCGTTGCGAAAACCTGCGAATCGGGCGTGTCTTCAAGCGAATCAGGCGCTTGAGGGAGTGCTTCCTCGAACTCAGCACCTGCAATCCCGAATGACATCGTAGATGTCAACATCAGCAGAATCATCGCTATTGCGAGGCGCTGACGCATGCCTTCTGTGGCGCATCCAACGCTATTGTAGCCTGCGGCCTCGTGGCCCGTCAGAATCAAAGAGGGAAGGGCACACCGACAGCCGGACAGTCCCGTAGTGTAGTGGTCCATCATCTCGGGTTTTGGTCCCGGGGACCCTGGTTCGAATCCGGGCGGGACTACCAATCCGCCGCTTCGTTCTTGCCTCGGCCTTACACGGCCGAGAGCGCTCATCTAGGCCGCCAAAGGCGGCGATTGAATCCACTCTCGCTTATCTTTTTAGAGAACGAAGCGACGGTCAATTCAATCGATTCCATATCTATCGATTTCTAATTGGAATCGGCGGAGCCGATTCGGCCGATTCGGGCGTAGTGTGACGAAGATGGAAACGATGAGAATCCGATTCGCGAATTTATCGAGAGTCCTCATTCTTCGATTTTTTCCGGAGATCGAGCGAGGTCACGAGTGATATTCTTCTGATGGCTCTCGAGAGTGCCACCGCCTATCTCGAGCAACTTGGCATCACGCCAAAGTCGCTCGACGTGATATTCGCCGACATAGCCGTAGCCACCCATCACCTGAATGGCCCGGTCGGCGATATTCTTCGCAGCGGTTGTACCGAACAATTTCACGCCATCAGTATCCAAGCGGTTGCCCGATTTTGCCAAATCGGTATTGCGCGCAGTATCGTAGACATAAGCGCGCATGGCGCGATATTCGGCCCAAGATTCGCCAATATGACGCTGAATCTGACCGAAGTCACGAATCTCGCGCCCAAATGCTTCTCGCTCGCTCGCATACTGATTCATCGCCGCCAGCGAGCGGCGAGCAATCCCAAGCCCCATCGCGGCGAGTCCAATCCGCTCAAGCTCCAGATTCCGCATCATGTGAATCATCGACTCGCCAGGTGCACCGACGACATTCTCAGCCGGAACCACACAGTCGTCGAAAACCAACTCAGCAGTATTCGATGCCCTCATCCCAGTCTTATCGTAAATTTTCTGACCCACCGAGAAACCGGCCATCCTCTTCTCGACGAGGAATGTAGTAACCTCAGCCCGTCCCTTCGCATCAGTCCCAGTACGAGCGTACAACCAACAAACATCAGCAGGAGTTCCATCCTCGTCAATTGAGCCATTTGTAATCCACATTTTACGGCCGTTAATGACCCAATTTCCATCCGCATTCTGTTCAGCAGTCGTCTGCATTCCGAGCACATCAGTCCCGTAGCCGGGCTCGCTCATCGCCATGCAGCCGACCCATTCACCACTGCAAACTTTAGGCAAAATTCGCGATTTTTGAGCCTCGTTGCCGTTGTGGGCGAGGTTGTTGACCATGAGTTGGGCGTGGGCGAGGTAGGCGAGGCAAAAACCGGGGTCGGAATAGCTCAGTTCCTCGTTCACGATAGCCACCGCCGTCGCGTCCATCCCAGAGCCTCCGTACTCTTCGGCCACCGAAATTCCCAGCAATCCGTACTCTCCGAGCTTGCGGAACAAATCCAAGTTGAACTTCTCTTCACGGTCATACTCGAGCGCTTGCGGCTCGACTTCTTCTCGGACAAAGTCGCGGATCATAGCCCGAAGCATTCTGTGCTCCTCGGTAGGATTCGCGAGGTCAATGCTCTCCCAATCGCTGCTCATGCCTTTGGCATGGCTGGTCAACCTATGAGCGATTCTCTTATCGACGAAAGGAGAAAATCGCCTCTTCACAGTTAGTTTACTGCTAATGATGAGAGTAAGAACTCCTTTGCAAACACGTGTGCATGCGCCCTTCCTTCGGGATGCCCTTTGATGTGACAGCCGATATTTTGAGCGATCATGAATGCCTTGAATCTCTCCTCTGGTTCGTTCATCGGAAGCCGGACACCGGGCTCAACTTCTGCAGACATATTGCCCGCTGCATCAATCTCTACTGTTCGATAATCGAGAATAATTGCATCCGGCAGCCATTCCAGTGGTTTTTCTGAATCGAAGGAATGGTGGGCGCCTTCAATCACTTCAACTTCGATATCGACACCGAGTGGTCGGACGATATCCATGAAGTCGTGAACGAACTTGATTGGAGTCCAATCATCGATGGTGCCGTGCATTATTCTAATCGGTGCACTGCTCCATCGTTGAACCTCTGGTCTGATGTGCGCTGCGGGATAGAATGGGAGGTGTGCTGCGAAGCGTAGACCGCTTGGAAGCAATGCCTCGGCCAGAGGTTCCCAAGCCGCGTAGAGAGACACTGTTCCACCGAGGCTCCAACCCGTGACAGCGACCCTCGATTCATCGAAACGAGGGTCGGCGGCTAACCACTTCAGAGCGCTGAATGCATCGACGGTCATCATCGCGTGAGTGACTCGCATTTGGTCGGCGACGACCGATTGCACTTGGCGGGATTCGAAGCAATCCAATTGGAGAACCGCCATGCCCGCCTCAAGCCAAATTTGCACATGGTCGTCGTGATGGTCGCCCCATCCTTTGCTTCCATGCAGAGCGACCACGCAGGCGAACGGAGGTTCACCATCTGGGATGTGAAGCCTGCCAATAATGGGGTGCTGCGGGGCAGATTCCATCTTGGTCAAAATATGATGGAGCTCGAAAGGACTCGCTGATTCGATTTTGACCTGTTCGCTCATTGGTCATCCTCTGCAGATTAATTCAAGGAGTCACGCGACGCGAGTCGCGTGGGAATGGAATCACTTCTCGAATATGATCAGCACCTGTGAGCCAAGCACAAACCCGGTCCACACCGAGGCCGAATCCGCCGTGCGGCACCCCGCCGTAGCGGCGGATATCGATGTAGAATTCGTAGGCCTCGCGGTCATTGCCCTCCTCATCGATTCGGTCAAGAATCTCGGGTTCGGACCAAGTCCGCTCGCCGCCCCCGATAATTTCGCCGTATCCCTCGGGGGCCAACAAATCGTGACAAAGAACGTATTTTGGGTCGTCCGGGTCAGGGCGGTGGTAGAATGGTTTGGCGATGCGAGGGTAGTGCGTGAGGAAGTGTGGAACGTCGAAATCTTGCGTCAAAACCTTCTCTTTCGAGTAGTCCAAATCCTGCCCCCACTCGATGTCGACACCCATGCCTTGCAGAGTCTCAACAGCCTCGTCGTACCTCATTCTCGGGTAAGGATTGTCTGCGTAACGGGCAATCAAATCAAGGTCCCTTCCGGTACTCGCCAACTCCGCTTCGTTATTGTCCAAAAGAGTTCGAGCGATGTGGCGAACGACGCCTTCACCGTGAACCATCACATCGTCGTTCGAGGCCCATGCAATCTCCATTTCAGCATGCCAAAATTCGGTAAGATGGCGGCGAGTTCGGCTCTTTTCTGCGCGGAAAGATGGAGCCATCGTGTAGAGCCTTTCGAGGGCTGGCATCGCCGCCTCTGCATAGAGTTGCCAAGACTGAGTTAGGTATGCCTTGCGTCCGAAATATGGGACTTCGAAAAGTGTGCTTCCACCCTCGACCGCTCCCGCGACAAAGTTCGGTGCTTGATACTCGGTGAAATCGCGGTCGCGAAAGTACGAGTGGATGGCTCCGAACACTGTTGAACGCATTTTGAGCATCGTCGACATGCGGCCGGTTCTGAGGTAGAGGTGGCGGTTATCGAGGAGAAATTCTGTCTCTCCGCCGTCGGCTTGTTCCATCGCTGATTCAGTGATTGGGAAGGGTCGCTCTGGATTGACTGGCCCGACCACCGTTGCACTGGAGACTTGCACCTCGTGGCCATGTTCGCGGTCGGTTGCTTCAACAGTTCCTCGTACGATTACGCTGGATTCGATTAGTGCTTCCTTCATCGCTTCGAATGCCTCGTCGCCTACAGCGTCGCGTTTGACGACGCATTGGACGGTCCCTGTTGAGTCGCGCAGGACCACGAATCGGATCTTATTCGAGCCACGGGACCGGTGTACCCATCCCTTCAGCTCAACTTCCGCGCCGTCGTGTTTGCCGGCGCGGACATCTCCAATCCACGTGTCCTTCGTCATACGAATCCCGCGCCTCGGTCGTGTCTTAGGCATATCAAATGGAGCCTTCGAACCTTTGGTTCGATACTCCAAATGAAAATTATCTCTCAAACTCAACTAATTTCGAATTTGAACCCGCTCGCGGGTTCTGTAATCGATACGAGTCAGACCCGCCTCTCAGTAGTAGAAATCTGGCGGGTCTGACGGGGCCCGTGCGACCGCGCAGCGGTCGTGTTAGGGTGCGGCGCAAGCCCGCTCAACTAAGCGTCGAATCACAGATTCGACTAAGTTGACCGTTTTTCTCAGATTAACCTCGATTCAATCGAAAGCCCGCTCAACCGTCGGTGAGAATCTCGCTTTCAATTGATGAGTGAGATACTCACCTGGTTCGAACCCTCGTCAGACCCTAGATTATCATCGATTGTTGGCGGGTCTGACGGGGTTCGAACCCGCGACCGCCCGGTTAAGAGCCGGGTGCTCTACCTGACTAAGCTACAGACCCAGCCCGCCGACTTGGCACCCCTCTTTAATCGGAACGGTCGAGCTGTATTCTCAGCCCAGTCGTCCGCTCTCGTTGAGCAGTGTGACGACCCCACCGGATGCGGCCATCACGACCGCATCGCAAATGCCGACAAAAAGGCCAACCTCGACCACACCGGCGATGTCGAGAAGTGTTTGCTCCAAGCCCCTCGGGTTGTCGATTGTTGACCCGAATTTACAGTCGAGAATGTAGCCACCATTGTCAGTCACGAATGGTTCATCGACGCCTCGCCGGACCACCTCACCAGGGCAGATTTCACCCACCCTCTGAGCGGTCCGTTCCCACTCGAACGGTAGGACTTCGATTGGCAAATCGAACGCACCAAGCACCCCGACTTGCTTACGGTCATCCGCTACCACGACCATGCCACGGCTCGACTGAGCAACGATTTTTTCGCGCGTCAGCGCGCCCCCGCCACCTTTGATCAATGCAAAGGCGGGGTCGAACTCGTCAGCCCCATCGATGACGAGGTCGAGAACTCCAGCCTCAGCCAGTGGAACCAGAGGAATCCCCAGACTCTCAGCCAATTCTCGAGTCGCCTCGCTGGTCTGCACACCCACGACAGACAAGCCTTCCTCAGCCATTCGGCGGCCGATTTCGAGCACCGTGTAGCGAACCGTTGAGCCGGTGCCGAGACCCAATTTCATGCCGTCGCGAACAAAATCGCAAGCGGCGATTCCAGCCTCGCGCTTCAGCGCCTCGACGTCGCTCACGACCAACTCCAGCCGAGCGACGGCCATGATGCTTACCCTGAGCAATCCATCGAGCAGAAGCCCGCGAATTACCCATCAACCAAGTGTCCTATGCCCAACCACAAAGCGTCCTGCGACCGACGACAAAGCGTCCTGCGACCGACCGTTGGGTTCTTGCGTGGGCGGTTCGCGGAAGAGCCGAGGGAGCAGGAGGGTCGCTGACAGTGTACGACACTGAGGAAAGTCCCCTCTCCAAGATGCGAGCGGTCCGGTTCAAGCCGGAGGTCCGGGAGGGCCGGCTCTGCAATAGAAACGTCCCGTGCCAGGCGTACGATGATCCCGCAAGGGTGAGGTTTCCTGAGCGCGGCTGGAACGAGCAACCCCGCTGGAGCAAGTCCAAGCAGGCCCGTAGTGCATCGACAGGGCCGGGTAGGATGCATAGTTGAATGCGACCAGCTGAAAGGTGAACAGAAAGGGGCTTACTCCCTGCACCCTCACTTTACAATAATCAGTGAAAACAAGCCTATTCTAAGGTAGCCTCAAGCACACTGGATGCTTCGAGTGCCCCACTATCCTCATAATCCAACCAAGGCCCCCTTCCTAGCAATCTTGAACGTAATTCATGCCATGCAACGATGAAACTTGGTAACAAGATGCTTGAGGTAATTAGTGCTAGAATTAGAAGTGACATCATCAATATGAAGAAATTTTGCAATCCGGGAATTTCTACGAACAATCCTGCAGAAAGCCCAGCACAAGTTGTTGTAGTAGTTTCAAAGATTGTTTGACCTGTTCTCGAAACAGATTTGACTATTCCAGCAGGAGTTTCACCCTCGTCTTTGATTCGGTCAATTATGTGTATCGAATCATCTACTCCTATACCAAAGACGAGTGTTCCGACCATGGCAGTGAAGAAGTTGACATTGACTGAGCCTTGGCGCATCAATAATGGCTGCCATAATACAACAACAGCCACCGCGGCCATCGTAAATATGGCTAACCTAGGCGAGCGGAATAAGATCATCATTGTAATTAGTAAAATTAGCATTGTAGCGATTGTAGTTTCACTCTGAGCCTTTTGTATTCCTTCATTAATATCGATACTCACAGGTAAACCGCCGGTTAGCTTAGAATTAATTACGCCTTCAATTCCAAAAGCCGAACATGAAAGAGCATCAGGGCAATTACCATCTCCATCAAGGTGATCGTCAATAGCATCTCTCAGTGGGGTTGCATCTTGCAAATTGATGTATGGTTGAGTAACGTAGACGAGTGTTTTGGTTTCACAGGGGGTTGAACCTCCACATGTATCTTGGTCGGCATTCATCAGCATACTACGGATTTCAGGACTCAATGTGTCAAGAGCGATATTGACCATATCTTCTCTACTACTGACAACGTACGGCCAACACTCGGGTCGAAGTGGATTGGTTGATTCATCCCAGCATTCGTCATGGAGTAATTCCCAGAGACTCCTATCGTAGACTTCCAGACTGATTCCCGTTACTGGATCTGTTAAGTTAACATCAACATGGATTGCTTTCAGGACGTTAACTAGGCTGATGCTGGATGTTTGTGGGACGTTATTGATCTTATTTTCCTGCATATGATCGATAGCATCGAGAATCGGTAAATCTCTGATTGGTGCTGTTGAATTAACCGGACCTCTTGCCTCCGCGTCAACGATGAACATGTTCGTTTGTCCGCCTTGGAAAACGAAACTGTATTCCCTTAATGCATCATAACTCGGTATATTTGGAGGCACTTCATCTGATGAACCAGTAAGCGGCTTACCCATCTCTTCCTCAAGAATAGCCACACCACCAGCGGTAGAAATCATTGCTACAAGTAGAACAACAAGGGTTGCCTTTACTGGTACTTCGCCTATTTTGCGCCAAATATCAGATTCGAATGCGAGAAGGATTGTACCGCCAAAGAAACAACCGAAAAATATTGCATTACCAATTGTTGTAGTCCCTTGAATGTAGAGATAAGTTCCTGCCGTTAATGCCACTATTGATGAAATTAGAAGTGTTTGCAAAGTAGGCATTTCAAACCCAATATCTGTCTTTCTATAACGGAAAATATGAACCAATGCGGGGACCATTACCATCGATAGAAGGAAGGTAATCGAAATGCCCAAGACAAGCGTTACTCCAACAGTCCTCATCGGATGTATTGGTACAAGATATTGCCAAGTTAAAACACTGAATCCAATAATCGTTGTAATAGCGGAAAGGAATATTGCATGACCTGTGGTTTGTGCTGCTCTAACAGTTGCAGTTAGGCTAATCACAGGATCCCAAGGATCTAATTCAGTTGAGGTGAATCCATCGCGTTGTCTTTTCCAAGACTCTTCTAGACGTTCCTCAAGTAACTCTTTGCGATTCTCTTCAATTCTATTGGTAAAGTGTAAGGAATAATCCACCCCTAGGCCAACTAAGATTGGGCCTGCAGAAATTATCATCGGCGTCAAAGGAATGTCGGCAATCACAGTAGTCCCAAATGTAATTGCTAAACTCATTGCAATTGGTAAACCACAGATAATTATTACCTTAGGATTACGATGCAAAATTAACATTGTAATTGCCACTAACACCCCCGCTAAAGGAAGCATTTTGGTTACTAATTCTGTATAAATAGCGTTCGAAACATCTTGGACAACAGGTGTTAGCCCAGTGACAGTCGTAGCATTACGAACGGGACGATCTTTGGCTATGGATTCCGCTTCTGAAATCATTTCAGGGGTAACGCCTGTTGCGGGTGTTCTTGATGGAAGATTGGGATCTTTCTTTCTAGCCTCTTCTAACCAAAGTGAATGTATTTCGGTACTAACTGAAGAAGACATTACCTCTCCAAGGTAAACACGATTGCAAATCTCACAGTCGTTTGAATTAGCTCGTTCAATTAGCTGCTTGGTATACTGGATAAAGGCTTGATGATCCTGCACCTGCCCATCTCTCTTGTCCTGTCTGGCAGGAATGTCAGTTCCATCCATGTCATACTTTAGGCCAAGAATAATCACTCCCGTATCCCAAATCCCATCTCCATCATTGTTGTAATTACCATCACCATTCTCATCCAATAAAGGATGATCTTGGGTATCCATAACAAATGAAGACAACAAACTTTCAGTTTGAGAAACTAGATTGTCAAGGTTATCTTGTCTGTCCGGAATACTGTATCCATAGAATGGATTTAATTGTGCAATTGAGCACCCATCTCGTTGACCAGTAGGTAACCCGTATTTTTCTACGGCACAATTGAAGCGATAGCTAGAAGAATTTGCCTCCTTAATCACCTGTGCAGGAGATAGAATCCATACGACACCATCGAGATCACCTCGATCATCCTTATGTTCATCCAGACCTGAACCATAACCTCCATTTCCATAATTTAGGTCATCGCCTTCTAGCCAAGACAACTGTTCTAAAATATCGACACTGGTTATGTTTTCCGTTCCTCTACAAGTGTATTTCCTATCAACTTCTGGAATACCAGATTCGCACTCCTTGTGAATGGCATTATTTGTCTGCACATAGAGAATCATTATGTCAGTAGACCATTGAGTACGAACCTGTTTGAGCAAATCGGTAGAATCTGCATCATCGGGAAGGTATATTTCCACGTCTTTGTCTATCTGTTGCCCGAAATCTAGTGATTTTTGACCTACCAAAACTGTTGCGATTACAAGTAAAGCAACAATTAGACCAGGGCTACGAAGAATTGCTGAATACCAAAACTCGGTAAGCCTCTGTGCTATTGCATGGCCTCGCTTTGAGCCAGCATTTAGTAAGTGATCAACATAGTCTACCGCATCGCCAATTGGAGAAGAGTCAACTTTCTGGATTACCTTTCCTCCAGCCTCTCTTATGGGCTGAAGTCGCTCAAAGAAGCGCTCCCAAAATATCGCTTCATCATCGCGCACGTCATCGGGCACGAGGATGTTGCCCCCACCGAGCCCACATGAAACAATCGCATCAGCGCTCGGCGGGAGGCTGATTATGGGTGCGGAACTCTTGGCCGAACGGCTGAAAGTGAATGAGTGCCTCCAAGAGTCGATAATCATGGCTCGCAGGCGTAGGCAACTCGAACCAAAAGGTAAGGACGAAGACGTCCGAATGATGGCTGGACTAATTACAGCAGGTGTTGTTAGCATAGTCTTAGTGGCTTCAATGTTTATTGCCCCACCAGCTAATGTTGGACCAGAGGAAGGTTCCCTCGCTCCAGATTTCGTCGCTTCAGCATACAATGGAGGAAACTGGGAAGATGTTCGACTCAGTCAGTTATACGACGGCCGCTTAGTGTTGATTACATTCCTAGATACTGATTGTCCTCACTGCTGGACAGAAGCAGAATATCTTTCAGAGATCTTTGAGGGTATATCTGGAGAGGTTATGTTCATCACCATCGCGGTTGAACTGCAGATTTCAGGCCACGAGAGCACCAGAGAGGAAATAGAGGCATTCAGAGATAAATCACAATATGGAGACAATGAAAATAATGGCGACGGTTGCTATTCTGGTAGGAAAAACTGTGCTGAAAGACCAGGAGCACCTCATTCGTGGATGTATGTAGATGATCTCGGTTCATCAATCGCTAGTGATTGGGAGCTTCCTGGTACACCTTTCAATGTAATTTTAGATGGCGAAGGAACCGTTGTTTGGAATCAGGCACAACCTGAAAATCACCCTCCTGGAGAAGACATGGGAGAGGCGTTATTGCGTCTATTGCAAGAGGGTGAGTGAATGGCTAACGCATTAGCAGACCCAGTACTATTGTTTTTCATCGCAGGATTATTCGGCTCGGGTTTTCTTCTAACCAATGGAAGAGGTAAAAAGGGCCTCGAAGGAACCAATAGAATGCTCGACGGAAGCCTCGCCTTTGCCACAACAGGACTACTTGGTTCGGCTTGGACTTGGATCATCTACAATGACATGGTCAGAAATCCGCTTGGTGGGGAATTTTGTGCGACAGAAGGATTTGTTCAATGTGGTTCTGTAATCGGTGATCCTCGATACAATAATTTCTTTGGTATATCTTGGGGTATGCTTGGATTTACTGCATTTGCAACATTATTTTTCTTTATTTTGTGTATCCGAATGGACCCACTAGCTAAGTGGTCTGAACAATATACCAATTATGCTTGGTGGCTAGGTCTCGCTGGAGTTCCATTTTTGTTCATTCTAGTAGGTATCGAGATCTTCGTTGTTCAACACATATGCCCATTTTGTACTGTAGCACACCTAGCACTAATTGGATACCTGATTTCAGTCTGGATGCTCAGGGAACGTAGAGAAATTAGTGCATGGTATTGAAAAATATGCAATAATGTAGTAAAATAATCATAGATTGTTGAGTTGACAATTCGGCGAATGGCTCAAAGTAGATGCATAGGTGGCGCAACCATGGAACTAGTCACAGGAGGCGCCGGATTCATCGGTTCTCACCTAGTCGATACATTGGTGGCACAAGGCAAAAAAGTTCGCGTGTTTGACAATTTTTCCAGTGGTAGAGAAGATTTCCTATCCCATCATCAGGATTCGGGAATGGTTGAAATTGTCAAAGGAGATCTACTTGATTTTGATTCATTAAATTCAGCAATGGAAGGCATAGAAACCGTCCATCATTTGGCTGCAAACCCCGACATTCGTTTAGGTACTGAAGTTACAGACACCGACTTACGGCAAGGTACTGTTGCAACATACAATGTACTGGAAGCAATGAGAAATTCTGACGTAAAGAGAATTTCATTTTCTTCATCAAGCGCGATTTATGGAGAAGCGAATGTAATGCCAACGCCTGAAACATACGGGCCAGTAAAGCCAATCTCTCTTTACGGAGCGAGTAAGTTAGCCAGCGAAGCACTAATCACCGCATGGTGTGGTACATTCGGGGCAAAATCTTGGATTCACCGTTTTGCAAATATCGTTGGCCCAAGAGGAACTCATGGAGTGATTTACGACTTTATTCACAAATTGAAGAATGACCCTAATAGATTGGAAGTATTAGGTAATGGACTACAAGAAAAATCCTACATGTCTGCGGAAGATTGTGTCCGAGCAATGGCACAT
>JAERST010000023.1 GCA_016845365.1 Methanobacteriota archaeon | reverse complement strand
TCGTTTGATTTCTTTTCCTCCCCCTACTGAGATGCTTCAGTTCGGGGGGTTCCCTTTCCTGTTGAGGAATGGCGCATAGCGCCAGGAGGTCCCATTCGGCAATTCGCGGATCCAAGAGATTCATGCCTCTCCCCGCGACTTATCGCAGCTTGTCACGACCTTCTTCGGCTCTCTAGCCGAGCCATCCCCCAGTCGGGTTGTAGCATTTTTGATTTCTACATTACCCACTTATTTGTGTGAGGACTGAACTAAGTTCAGTCGTCTCCTCTGGTGTCCAGGCATATCGATTCTATCTGGTCTCTCAGAACGCTTCGTCTCCCCGCAGGGCGGAGCGTTCTCGACCACTTCCCCCTGTATGTGCCCATACAAGGGTGCACCAAAAGCAGGCGTGCGACCTACCTCCGGTATATGAACTACGCGGGTCGCTCGCGGTGGGGTCTGAATGCGGTATTGAGAGCCGGATTAGGTCATTCTATCGGGGTATGATGCATATGGTCTATTCCGAAGGGCAATTTTGAGGGCGGAATCCGGCCCTCTTCTTCCTGCATTTTACTTGATTCTGGGTCGGTTTCCAAAGGTGCAGCATCGATACCGAACATTAGGTTCGCACCGGCCTCTTCTTCAGGCTCCTTCTGCACCTGGTGAATAACGCCTTCATCTGCAATCTCAATCGATGCTGTGCCGTCCTCAATCGATGGTGGTTTCGCGACCTCGGTGGGGTCGCCGAGGCCTTGTTCATCGGCTGAATCATCATTCGGCGCCGCTTCGAGGCCGAACAAGAGAGAGGTAGTTGCTACTGGCGCAGGCAGGTCGTCTGTGGGCGCATTTAGGCCATCTGGAGCGTGTTCAATGCCGAACAGTAGCCCAGGCGCCTCAGGGCTATGTGAGGGCTCAGAAGAGTCTTCGCTGAGGCTAGGGGCATCGTCTATTCCAAAGGGGATTGAACCTGCTTCCTCTGCTTGTTCCATCTGGCCGAGGCCGAAGGGAATTGCCACTGATTCTGCCTGAGCCTCATGCTGAGTCTCGAGCCCTGCCACAGCGTTAGGTTGAGCCTCAGCTTCGACAGTTGTACCACATAGAGGGCACTGCCCTGGGGTGCCCAAGACCATTTGGCACACAGGGCAGGCAAGCATGGTTGCTGGCCAGCAGCACCATGCTTGAGAGTGTCGTTGATTGGAGTGGCCTGAGCGGAGATACTAGACCCTGTGAGGGTCGACATAACCCAGAGGAAAAAATCGCTAATGCGATTATTCCATCTCGTCGATTACAGCTCTCATTTCAGTAGGGTCTGCACTGAAGACCTCTTCCTTGCTGACCACTCGCCAAAGCAGAATGTTTGCAATAATCGAGAGGATCACGATAACCGCTGGAATTACCATACTGTCCCACTCGATGGTGTATCGAGCTACCGCGTAAACCGTGGCGATTGCGGTCGAGAACAACATCATTGGGAATCCAGTCTTGAAAAAGCGATTGAAGGAAATTTCAGTCCCGGCTTCCTCAGCCAGCCCAGCGGCCACAACGTTGGCTGAGGCGCCGATAATCGTACCATTTCCACCCAAACAAGCACCTAGGGCAAGTGCCCAGGCTAGGACTCCCAAGTCTAGACCAAGAGCCTCGTTCTGAGCGAGGTCGATGATCACCGGCACCATTGTTGCCGTGTACGGGATATTGTCGATGAAGGCGGAGGCGATTGCGGAGACCCAGAGGAGCAATACGACTGCCACTAACAATCGGTGCTCTTGGGGCGCCATCTCAACTGCATCTGCGAGTCCCTTGGCAATCGAGTCGATGAGACCCATATACTCCAAGCCGTGAATCATGATGAAAAGTCCGGCAAAGAAAATGATAGTCGTCCATTCAACCGCATCCAATTTCTCCTCGACTCGATGAGGAGTCGAGACCAAGAGCATCAAAATCGCACCGCCGATTGCTATTGTGGCAACGGATAGCAGAGGGTGGTGGAAAGAAGAATGAGCGAAGAAGGCGATGATGACCGCAGTCAAGATGACTCCTGATTTCTTGAGGAGATCTGCGTCCTTGATTCCGTATCGGACGGAAAGAAGTTCCACACTTCGCTCGCGGCGGCCCGAAAGTCCGTCCTTCTCTATCTTGCGAAGTAGCCAGAGGGATGGAATCGAGGCGAGTGCGACTGCGGGGGCGACGTGAATGATGAAATCGATGAAGGCAATTTCTTGTCCTTCCAAAGCAGTTCCCTTCAGGGCTTGGGCTGACAATTGTGCACCAATAATGATGTTCGGCGGGTCTCCAATTTGAGTTGCAGCCCCGCCGATATTGGAGAACATCACTTCGGCGATGATTAGAGGAACCGGTTCAAGATCCAGCACCTTTGCTATCTGAATCGTCACTGGCACAATCAACAGGATAGTTGTGACATTGTCGAGGAATGCCGAGAATACGGCTGTGAAGGTACAGAGTAGAATGGTAAGCTTCCAAATTGACCCCCCACTCATCGCGTAGGCCTTAACAGCGGCCCATTCGAACAATCCTGTATCACTGAGAACCGCCACAATCACCATCATACCGATGAGCAATCCAATCGTCTCTTCATCGATCCAAGTCACCAAGGTTCCGAGGTCAGGACCTCCGCCTACGACGTGTAATGCTACTACGGCGGCAACCGCGCCCAGCGAGGCTGCAAGAGCGCGGTGAACAATTTCGAAGACGATTAGAACATAGACTCCAATCAGAATTCCAAAGGATGCGGGGAGGGCCCACCCAGGCATATCTGGCGCGGTCCAAACCCCTGATGAAGACCCAGCCGCGAGAACTGGAGTTGCGAACCAAGTCAGAGTGAATAATCCGGCTAGTAAGGTTGTGACACGCGTTGTCGGCCTCACCTGACTGAGAGCAATCATGGGCCATCCTCGGATATTCAGTCTTTGAATGCGTCGACGAGGGGGTGAACTGAATCAAGCACCAATCCAGTAAACCGCGACATTACCTCTCTGGAAAACCAGTTTGGAATCTGTGGCATTTGCAAGCGCCTCAAATAATTCGGTTCGCTCACCTGAACCCTCGACAATCCCACGGTTCGCTTTCACTTTGACCAGCCGTCGTTTCTCCAACTGATCGGTCATTTCTTGGATTATCGAATCAGTGATTCCATTCCTTCCAATTCGAACCGAGATCTGAGTATCTTTGTCCCTAGCCAGGCGTTGAATGTGCATCGGGATTTTACTCATCAGAATCACCACCCAAGGCTTTTCTTGATACGCGCGAGCAGTTCAAACAAGTTGTAATCAAGACCCCATTTCTGATTCGAACGCGCGATGAATGTCCTGAAACGAGCGGAGTTTTACAGCCTCTACAAATCAGCCTATTGACTCCTTGATTGAGTGAAATAGAATGTCTCTTACTCATATCGGACAATTGCTTTGCCGCTTGCTTGGAAAGATCTTCATCGCCGATATTTTCGAGGAGAACAGTTTCGAGATATTGCATCGCATTGTTTGCCTTGGCATTACGAGACGCAGCATTCCTTCTGCCACCTCGTCTCGCCATGAAAATCCCTCAAAGTGATTTCAGTGCCTCTTGTATTTCAGAAGCAACGATTTCGATGTCATTATTTCCATCAACAGTCACCAACAAGTTGCGGTCTGCGTACCATTGAGCCAATGGTGCAGTTTGCTCGTGGAAGGCGGCCAAACGTGCTCGCACAGTTACTTCTGTGTCGTCCTTTCGTTGGATTAGCCTATCAGCGATTTCAGCAGGAGCAGGGTTGAAAATGATGTGATATATCTCTCCCGTCTCAGGATCCATCCTCCGACCAACTATTCGGTTGACAATCGCCTCATCAGGTACTTCGATTGATATTACCGAGGTCACATCGGCAATTTGTTCGAGAGATTCAGCCTGTGGAATTGTTCGAGGGAATCCATCGAAGAGAACTCCAGAGGATGCATCATCTTGCTGCAAGCGCTCCTCGATTAGGCCGATGATGACCTCGTCCGGCACTAGCAATCCAGCGTCCATGTATTCCTTCGCGGCCAGCCCCATCGGCGAGCCGGCCTTGACAGCCGCTCGCAACATGTCTCCGGTGGAAACTTGAGGCTTGCCAGTGAGGGATACAATTCGTCCCGCCTGAGTCCCCTTTCCTGCCCCTGGCGGGCCGAAGAGCACTATCGAACCTGTCATCGGCCGCGCCAGCCGCCTCGCAGTCTTAAGGCAGACCCTGAACACAATCACTTGTTCTGCTCGTGCCAAATGTGACCATATGCCACCCATTGGTCCATCGTCCACCCTTCAGGCAATCCACTCGGAGGGAGAGGCATTGCACCAGGTGGAACTGGTGGGAGGGATAGAGAGGGCATGCTCGAGGCGAGGACATTCGAGATCTCATCATCGCTGACAGCCTTGCTTAGGACCTCGCCGGCAGAGCTGGTTTCCAATGCCATCGCACGGCGCTCGCCCTGCGAACCCGAGTGGAGCGCAGAGCCAATTGGAATCAATTCCTCATCAGGACTCATCGCGGCCTCTGATTCACGACGCATGCGTACCATCACAACACCAACGCCCGCGAGGACGAATAGGAAGACGAGCGCGAGAGTCCACTTTGGCAAGCCCAATTTGACCATTAGACAGCCAATCCCGCTGCAAGAATCATCGCGCGCGCGAGAGATATCGAGAACAAGTTCCGAATTCGTTACTGAATTGCTGGACCCATCATCGGTCGAATTCGCGTAGAGAACAAAGTTCGTCAGACCGAGTGCAGCCGAGGATGAAGGGGTGGCCTTCACCGTGATTTCGGCTGAACCTCCAGCTGGAATCATCTCTACCGAGGTTGGCTCGACCGAGAATGACCAATGCTCAACCTCGCCAACCTCGAAGGTAAATCCAGAATTTGAATTTCCGAGATTCTCAACTGTAATGGTGAATGTGCCATCATCTCCCGCATTGATATCGTTGAGAGTCATTTGGTCAGGAGTCATAGAAGCCCAGATTGATGGCAGAATCTCGACCTCTAATTCGAAGGTATGTATCACCGTCTCAGAACCCGGGGTAACCGCCTCAACAATTACCGGGACCGAGCCGGTGCTCATTCCGACCGGTAGATTGCCCGGCACATCCAATCCTACCGTGACAAGAGCCTCTCTATTCATATCGAGAGAGGTCGGAATGATGGATTGGAATCCACCAATCCAGCCATGTGGCAAACTACCGATACTCCATGTTAGCGTAAGGGGAACATTGCCAGCATTTCGAACCCACACATCCACCGTTCCAGTTTGCCCGAGTGAAACAAGAATCGTATCGTCCTCAGAAGCATCCAAGGCGGCGATTTCCTGGACGATGAAGCGAGTTCCGTTCGTAACCATCTCGCCGCCAACAAGCGTCGTGCGCAAGGTTAGCGTATTCCGAGTGTCCATCTCGGCGTTGAGAGGAACCATCATCTGAAGCGTAATCGAGACGCTATCGCCGGCGTTAACCGAAAATTCGAGCACGCCTGAGGTTTGTTCCTGCCCTAGGACCATTTGTGAGTTCCATGTGTTGAGAGATGAACTTACAGTCATCGAGAAATCCATCGGAACATTTCCGTCATTGTTCACTACAACTGTTGTCTCCGACAGGTCCCCGTTCAGAACTGCCCTATCCTCCGCAAGTGCTAGAGCTCCCAACACAACGCCATCTTCATCGATTAGGTCGACCGTGAAATCATAACTTTCGAAGACATTCACGGTCGCCACATCGGTCGCTGACACGGATGAATCTTGGACCGATGTGGTGACACAAGTCACATCTTCAGTAAGCCCTGCAGCAGGTTGCCCCCCCTCTGCGTTAGGAATTCGTACGGAGACCGGGACAGGCAAGAATTGCAGCCTGCTGAGAGGGTCGAGGAGCATCGAAGAGGATTGACTCGAACCGACGTGAATAATCCATTGCTCTGGGCTTGAACAGGATACTGAATACTGAGTGTCGCCGTTTCCTGTATTGCGAATCGAGAGCGAAAATGTCGCGGTTTTTCCGGGTACTGCTCCGAGGTTATCACCCGTTCCGGCAAGGATTGTGTAGAGGCCCTCGATTCGTTCAACGGTCGAAGTGATTCTGATTGAGTGCGAGACCGTCGGTGCGTTCTTGTCGAAGAGATTCAGATCGTTCACGAAGGTGCCCGGAAGTGCGTAGCGCGCACCTGTTGGGTCTGTCAGGTCGGCGTCGACATCTTCCAGAGTCAGCGTAACTCTCGTTGAGTCCCCTGCTTCTCCTCCTGCTGAGAGGTCCCATGGCCCTGTTTCGTTGAGGAGCTTCCACCATTCATCCCTCGGTGCTTGGAGGATTCCTTGATCGTCGATTCGTTGGAGAGGGGTGACGGATAAGCCGACGCTGATAGGAGAGGTTCCTTCGTTCTGCAGTATGAAATCGTAAGTGATTATGCTGCCCGTGCTCGGGTCTAAGTTGCGGGTCATCGCTTGGGCCAAGTCGACTGGAGTTTGGGGGATTGATCCGTCTTCCATGAGCGGAGTGATTCGCACTCCAATTTGTGAGATTTGAACGGTCAATTGGTAGCGGTTATTGTCGACCCCGGTATTCTCGTCGTTGAGCTCAATTACCTCATCACCGGTGTCGAGCCTCAGTTCGAGTATGTGTTCCCCGGTCGTCTGGAATACGTGTGGGAAAGAGAGTGAGGCTGAGGCACCTCCTGCGAGTGAGTTTCTGTTTGAGGTGTAGAGAATTGTTCCCTCGGTTAGGTCTTCGATTTCTACCGTGTAGGCACCGCTGGCTTGGGCGGCTTGGTTCCTCCACGCTGCCTCAACGAGTACGGTATCGCCTTGTAATGGGGCGAGGATGGAAGTTGAGAGTGAGCCGTCGAAGACCGTCAGGTCTGCTGTTGTCTCCTCTGTGAGCAGACCTGTTGCTACTAGTGCGAAAGATTGGGTCATACCTCCGGCATGGCCGATGCTAATGGTCCAGAGACCAGCATTGCCCGCTGGGATTCTAATCCGCTCAACATTGTTTAGACGGTCAGCTGCACCACCAGTTGTTGACTGGCCATTTGCGAATACATTGCCGAGGTAAACCGTGCCGTCTGGTGCCGTGGCGGTGAGATCGAGGTCGTTCACCAATTTGGCCGCACTTTGGTTGGAAATAGTCGATGCTTCTTGGTCGACCCAGACAAGTGTGACATCTAGACCGGCCGCCCCGTCCACATCGAAGGTGTAGACGAAACTATGGCCGGGGTCGACCTGACGAGAATCATCGTAGAGAAGGTCGAGGTCGGTTCCGCCATCAGTTGGATTAATCGCGTTGGCCACGTTGATTTGGCCCCAACCCTCGGCAGCATTCGGAACGTTTGCATCACCGATGTCGGTTGCGGAATTGATGAGAATTGCCTTGATTAAATCCGAGCGAGGTTCGGTAATTCCTCCATCGGTGCGCAGATGTTGGCGTACCATCGTTGCGCCACCGGCTGCAACCGCAGTCGCCATTGAAGAGCCGTTGAGGGTCATGTACAGAGGAGTCGAGCCATCATCGTGCATCTCGCTGGTGCAAGACTCGCCTGCCGGGCTCAGAGCCTCCTCGGCTTGAGCGGAACAGAGCATCACACCTGGAGCCACTAGGTCTGGTTTGATTCGGCCGTCGAGCGTTGTCCCCATCGAGGAGAAGTTCGGCACTTCTCCAGCAGGTGTCGAGCCGGCTGCTCCAGTTGTCGAGGCGCCGACGGTGAGGACATTCTTGGCCGTACCCGGAGGAGTTACCGAATTTGCGCCGTCGGCCCCAAGGTCGCCGGCAGAGAATAGGACGAGGAATCGCGGATTATCGACGATGAAAGCGTCAGCCGATTGTGAATCTGAACTGTATTCTCCAACTAGATTCACATTGCCCCATGAATTCGTCTGGATGCGTGCAGAATTTTGCCATGAATGAGAGAACATGTCGTAGAGTGACCCCCAGCGAGCGAGTAGGCCGGAGGAATCAACCTCGAGTTGGTAGAAGTGGAAAGTTGCTGCTGGAACCATTCCAAGTGCTGAGACGTCGCCAGTTCCATCACCAAGCAGAGTAGCGGCGACGTGAGTTCCATGACCCGAGTTTCGATCTTGGGCTGAATTGTCTGGTCCGAATTGATGGTAGATTCCACGAACACGGCCATCAAAATCGCCGTGGTCAGCGTCGAGTCCAGTGTCCGAAATCGCCAGAACCTCGCCGCTTCCATTCAGGGAATTGCCCGAGTCGACAAGAGCCTGACTGATTCCAGCGATGCCACTGGCAATCGAATTGTGAATCGTCAACCTCGATGCCTCATGGACATGGAGAACTCGGCCGTCCATGGCCAAAATCGGAATCCACATCGCATTGACAGCCAAGGGCTGGCAGAGATGTGCATCGCAAACAGCTCGTGGTCCGACCTCACCTGAGATTGAGAGAAGGTCATTCGAGAGTGAATCGAGTTCAACATCGCTGAGCCCAGGAGTCGGGGTGAGGTCGAGGTCGACGGTAATCGCCGCTCGGCCAGCTAGTGCAGCAATATCGGGGCTGACCCGCCAGGAGATTGGTAACTCACCAGCCCACCGAACACTCTCAGAAAGGCGCAGGTCAGCCAAAGTCTGAATTCCATCCAAACTCATTGGAATTTGAATCAGGAATGTATCGTCAGGAATCGTTTGGATGATTGGAATTTCTGCTTCGACGAGTGCAGATTGCAATCCTGTGAGGTCTGCACTAGAGGATTGAACGAGTGCAAATCTTGTTCTCTGCAGAGCGGCAGGATCGTAGAGATTCTCAGGACCCAGCGGCACTGGCGACTCAAGAGGGTCGAAGGAGCCGAATGGGGAGTGAATCATCCCGCTCTGCTCACGCAATTCGTGAGTCGATTCATGGACATTTGAGAATGCGTCGAATAGTCCATCCGACACCTCAGATTCGCCGTACTGCGAGACATCTTCAGCATCTACCGCAGATGCTGAAGCAAGGCCTGCTGACCAGCCGCTCATGATGAGCATGGCAAGCGTCAAGAGAACCATGCGGCGGTCATTCATGAGTTCCTCGGACACTTGAGGGGCTTTTGACCGTTGATGTTGATTGACCGTAGGTCAATTCATACAAATTCAATCAAGAAGGATGGAATTCCAAAGGAATTCCCCTACCTCAGAAACGAGGGTGAAGGTGAATTGGGGGGCGTGGCCCCGATTCACAATCCGTAGTAAGCATCGATTGCCGCATCGGTCTTAGCGACCGATGCTCGCCAATCGGTTTCAGTACCCATCAGGGCGCGAATGCAGTCAACATTCTCTGGAATTACATCGCTTTCCTGATGGATTGCTTGGAAGTAGTAGAGTCGGTCGCCGACGAGTTTGACCCCATCTTCCCAAACGAAAATCTCGTGCAAATCTCCCCACTTGCGACCGATATCGCGAGCCATCTCCATGACCTCCGCGGTGGTGGTGATTTTGTTCTCCGCTCCGTGCATCACAATGACTCGCGGCTGACTCTTCCACATCTCGATAATTGACTCGGTGGTAAGGCCATGCCCAGAGGGTAGGTCAGCGATGATGGAGTGGACGTGCATGATGGTCGTTGGGACGGCAACTGCGAGCGAGTTGATCTCGATTTCTGGCTTCACAGTCATGACATCTGGACCGTGGTGGCTCGGCACCTTGAGGACCGGCTTGATGGCATTGATTGGACCCTTCTTGGAATCGCCAGGATCTGCGGCTCGGCGAATCATCGTGCACTCGACTTTGAGCGAACCGCAGTGCTCGTAGAGAGGCACCAAAGTTCGGGAGAGACCGGTTGTGTTGCAAGAGACCACTCGGGTACCCTCTGCATTGAGGTTGGCCTCGTGGTTCGCACAAGAGGTGTATGAGAGGTTGGTCAAGCTGTGCTTTTCACCGCCTTGGAACATGTGTTTGATGCCCGCAGCCTTGTATTTCGCGAGGTTGTCAGCACCCATTTTTCCTGGTGCACAATCGACCACTACGTCGGCTGCGGCGAGCAGGTCTGAGAGACCTCCTTTGCAGTCATAGCCCTGCTCGGCAAAAGATGCGATTCGACCCGCGTCATCGAAGGTACAGTACAGAGGGAAGCCCTTCTTGACAGCGAGGTCGCAACCAAATGATGGACCGGTTTTGGTCACCCCGACGACTTCCATATCTTCCTGAGCGTCGACGGCATCCGCGACACGCTTTCCGATAGTTCCGAATCCGTTGATTGCGACCTTAATCTTCCCCATGGTGAGACCCCATGCGCCCTACGGGCGAGTCGTCGCCGTCGCCTGCCCTCTATCAATGATGCTCTCGCGAGGCGGCTTGGTAGAGGTGCGTATCATATCCCTACGCTGGCTACCTTGCCGCCCGTCAGAATGAAGACCGCATCCATTCCGTCGCGGTTGGGGGAGACCATGCGCGACGTCACCGCGAAGAGCATCAAACTCAATCGTGACCTCGACAAGATGCTCGAGCAAGCCCTCGAGCGAGACCTTCTCGTGCGCATCGGTTGGGGCAAGCAAGGCGATGAGAAACCGAAGAAAGGAGAGATAGGAGTCGTCACCCATTTGCCCAATTCTTCCCGAGTTCTGCTTCTGGGCGAATTGGGTGAATGCGCAGGCGCGATGAATGATGGTGGAACCTTTACTCTGCAAGGCGGTTGCGCCTCAATGTTAGGCGCCTTCCAACGAAGCGGGCGCATTACCATCGAGCGCGATGCAGGCGACCGTGCGGGCCACCGCATGAGTGGCGGTGAAATCATCATTCAAGGTTCAGCCGGAGATGAGACCGGAGCCGGTATGCTCAGTGGCACCCTTATCGTACGCGGGCACGCGGGATTATCCTCAGGCGCTGCGATGGAAGGTGGAACAATAGTTGTCCTCGGCAATACTGGTGCTGAACCGGGCCGAGGAATGCTTGGCGGGCGTGTAATCGTTGCAGGCTCTTGTCCACCGCCTGGCGAGGGGGCTGCGATGCGTTCAATCGAGGATTCCGAATTGGACGAACTAGCTAACCAACTCGAACCCCTTGGATTGCAACTCGATTCCAACGCACTCGTGATCGTTCCGAGCGATGATGGACCACCTCTTGGTGAGATACCAGAATGTGGAGTTAGCGAGGGCTTCGAAGGCATCACATTGGTTCCATCAGCCCGAGATCGTCTTTCAGCCCAATCAGCCCTCGACACACTCACACTCGTCTTACCAGCAGGACAGGATGAGAATGGATTGCTCGCACCTCTACCTTGGATCGTCGAGACCGAGAGAATGACCGCTGCAACCGGGCCGTACGGGGTCGCCCAGCCAGGATTGGTTACCTCGGAGCCGCGCGCGAATGACCTGATGTTGGTGACCGAAGAGAACCTATTGGAAGCTGCAGATTTGATTCAGAATTGCGCTGGCATGGTTCTTGATTTGACTAGTCTCCCAGTACTGAATGACGCTGAAATCGAGGCACTGCTCGTCTCGCTTTACAGTAGGATGTCAGACGATGCTCTCGTCTTCATCAAGGATAGTGTCTCGCGCGTCGAGCACCTATTCCGCTTGGTAGTCGACTTGGATCTAGATGGTGCGCTCGTCGATGTCGCTTCTGCTGGCGGTTCACGCGCGGCAGCAGCCCTTCCGCGCATCGGCCTTGTTGCGCGCGCGATGAATCTTCCAAATCAGGGGAGAACTATTCTGCTCGAACTCGACGAGGCTCCCTCCGCTGAAGACCTCCTAATCGCTCGCGCCGCAGGATGCACAGCGCTGGTCGCGCCTCCAGCAAACGAGGAGATTGAAACCGCTCTGAGATGGGTGGATGGTACACTTCGCGGCTGGATGCGCGAGTTAGGCATCAGCGACCTCGCTGACTTGAATCGAAGAAACTTGAGAGCCCTCGACCATGACACCGCTGCAATCTCGGGCTTGAGGTTGGTCGGCTACGACCGCCCTCTACCGATGTGGCTCGGAAATTGAGGTGAGAGTTTGCCCACAATCAGCCTCAACCATTCGACCCTTCGTGCAGTTCAGGCACTAAACGGAGCCGAGTACCAACCAGAAGATTGGGTCGCTCGACTCTCTTCAATCGGCTGTGTGGTAGAAGGCAGCGACGAAGAAGCCATCGAGATTGAGGTCTTTCCTGACCGACCCGATTTACTGAGCCACGAGACCATGGCTCGGGCGGCCAGAGCCTTCCTGAACGAGGAAGTCCAACAACCAACAATCGAAACTCCCGACAGCGGGTTGACACTCGATGTCGACTCAAGCCTCGAATCGGTCAGACCAGTAATTCTTGCAGCAGTCGTAAGAGGAGTGAACACAGGCACGACCGCTGAGGAAAAGGACGAGTTCATTCAATCACTAATGGACCACCAAGAAAAGCTCCACCTAAGCCTTGGTCGCCGACGACGATTCTCTTCAATCGGAGTCCACGACCTATCGACTCTAGCACCACCATTCCGAGTCGAAACCGTACCCGAATCATGCTCATTCATTCCACTCGCAATGAGCCAAGAAATGAGCATCAAAGAGATACTCACCCAACACCCAAAGGGCGTCGAGTACGCACATCTCATGGATGGATTAGACACCTACCCGGTGATACTCGACGCAAACGACGCCGTACTTTCCTTCCCACCAATCATCAACGGCGACCACACGACAGTAACCGACTCCACAACCGACTTCTTCATCGATGTCACAGGTTGGGACGAGCGAGCTGTCGAAGCCTGTCTACTACTCGTCTGCCTCTCGCTAGCCGAGCGAGGTGGAAGCATAGAACAGGTTCAGGTCACTGGTCATAATGGACAGATTCGAATGACTCCGAACCTAACAGCCCGAGAACACCGAGTCTCGGACAGACTAATCCATCGCATTCTTGGAATGAAACTCGATAGCGAAGAAATCTCCTCAGCCATCAAGCGGATGGGGGGCAATCACATCGCCACGAGAGCGGTCACAGACGGAGTCAACAAGGCCGAGCGATGGGCTGACCTCGAAGTCGGCGAGCGCGAGCACGTCATCTCAATGCCGCGCTGGCGCTCTGACATTATGCACCCAGTCGATATCGTCGAGGACATAGCAATCGGCTACGGCTACGAGAATATGCCCAACATTCTCTCAGCAGTCCACCACGACGCCATCCCTTTGCCCTCAGCACACCTTCACCGCAGAGCCCGCGAGAGCCTTCGTGCCCTCGGCCTGCAAGAAACTCAAAGCCTCACCCTATCGAACGAGCGAGTGCAGTTCCAACAAACCCGATGGCCCCCGCTCGCAGAGTCAACAACACTCGCAAACCCGATTACAATCGACCACACATTGATGCGCCAACGCATCCTTCCGAGCCTGCTGCAACTCCTCGCATCCAACCGACACCACGAACTCCCTCAACGAGTCTACGAACTTGGCACAGTCGTACACGATTCACGCAACGCAACCCGCGCCGCTTGGGCTTGTGCTGAAGTTGGAGGCGGATTCTCGGCTGCAAAAGGAATCGCCCAAGCCTTCCTTCGAGATATCGGAGCAGACCTCGCCGAGGTGAACTGGGTAGCAACAGAACCCAACGAAGGCCCATGGCTGAACGGACGTGGAGCCAAGGCAATAGTAGCAGGCGAAGAAGTCGGACAATTCGGCGAATTAGACCCAAGCGTCGGTGCCGAATTCGGTCTTCGAGTCCCAATCCAAGCCGGTGATTTTGACATCGATGCACTAGGCCGTACCATTCCCGACCCTGTCCTCTGAGGGGTCGGTCTACCCCCCTGAGTGGTCGGTCTAATCATCGCTGAGTAGCGCCATCGCATCGAGGAAGGACTTCTTTTCGAGGTGGCTCTTATCCTCGATCAAATCCTTCTGGGCTGTGTCTTTCTTCCTCTCGTACACAACCACCTCAGCCGTCTTAGCTTTCGGCTTCGGCTCGGCGGTGGCGCTCTTCTTCCCGAATGGCCATGCCATGGCTGACGAACAGCACCCCGCACCATAGACTCTTCCCCGTCGCGAATCATCACCAAAGGGTAGGAATCAAAGACGAGAACGATGAGCGTCGCCCATGCGAGAGGGCAGATTGGCTCTGATTCTGGTTTTCCTCTTCTTGGCCTCTTCGCATTCGCCGAGCCTAGATTTTAACGAAGAAACGAGGGCCGAATCCAGCCATAATCAATCGGCCCTCGACATCCTAATGCTTGGAAATTCATACACTTCCAACAACCAGTTGCACGTGCGAGCCAACAATTTGTTCGACGCCTCAGGACACGATTCAGAAGTCA
Source organism: Methanobacteriota archaeon (assembly GCA_016845365.1). Classification (GTDB taxonomy): domain Archaea; phylum Thermoplasmatota; class Poseidoniia; order Poseidoniales; family Thalassarchaeaceae; genus MGIIb-O1. The sequence continues at coordinate 16,027 of JAERST010000023.1, read as the reverse complement.
AGGCATTGACCAGCGGAGGTAAGCGTTTGTCGTGGCATGCCGAACAGGCGCAGACCGAAGGGACCTCTTGGTACGATTCTCTTCGCGAGCCGATTGATTACGTCGTTTTGCAAGACCAGAGTCAAGTCCCCGGATTTCCAACGAGTTCAAGCTACTGGCAAGAGAGCTACGAGGGTTCAGAATACATCGATGAATTGGTCGAATCGCGCGGAGGAGACACATTCTTCCTGATGACTTGGGGCTACCGATTCGGTGATTCGAATAACCAGTGGAGATACCCTGATTATCCAACGATGCAATATCATCTGAAGAACGGATATCTGGCCTTCGCTGAGAATCTCTCGACTCCCGCTCGCCCAGTCTTCGTCGCCCCGGTCGGCCTCGCTCATTGGAATATTCACGATTCGCTGACAAATCCGACCGCAGATGGAACGATTTTCTCTGACCTCTACGCTTCTGACAATAGCCATCCTTCGATTCAAGGCACGTATCTTGCTGCTTGCGTAATTCATGTCGCCGTCTCAGGAATTGCGTCGGTTGGTTTGCCTTCGACGGGCGGAATCAACGCCTCGCGCACCCTCGAATTGCAACAATGGGCTGACCACACCGTGCTCAATACCTCGCGCGCGGACGGGCTAACCTATCCTTGGGAGTACGAAGATCCCGGCGTTGAGTTCGGGGTCGAATCTGGGTCTGTGTTCAATATCGACCCCGCCTCGACGATTGGAGTGGGTGTGAATTTCACCAATCGTGCTGAAGTCAATACAAGTGCAATGATTCAGGTTAGTGGGCCGGCGGGATGGGATGTCTCGTGGGCTCATCCCGCCGATCCTAGTGTCGGCCATTCCTTCGATGCACCGAGTGATGCGGTGCAGTGGCTGCAATTCTCGGTGACCGCTCCGGCGGTTGTTTCTGGAGCTCCATTGGCCGACTCGATTCATGATTTCAGTGTCAGATTGGTCGGAGACCATACTGGCAATGAGGATTGGTGGAATTTCTCGATGCGCTACGGTGAATGGAAGGGGATTGAGGTCGTCGAGGCTGGCGGGACCGCATCGATTGACCCTGGTGGAATCGTTGACCTCGACGTAGTTTTGAGAAATATTGGGAATTCACGCAATTCCTTGGGCATCAATATCGCTGCCGTTGACGAAGACGGCTCGCCTGTTGACACTCCGGACCATTCCTTCGCCTACGATGGGTGGACGGCAATCGTCTACGATCGCGCGGGTCTGGAGGATATGGCTCCTGGCGAGAGCGCGACGGTTCGGATGCAGGTGAAATCTCCAATCCGCACCGAGGGACGCTTGGACATGATGATTCAAGTTTGGGCACAAGGAATGCAAGATGTCGAGCGCGTCAACCAATCGATTAGCATCGTGCCGCGCTCGGGCGGAGAACTCGGATTAACCAATGTAGACTGCATGTTCGATGTATCACCTGGCGATTCTTGCTTGGTTGAACTCTTCATCGAAAATACTGGAGATGCTGCATTCCTATTCAATCTCAGTGTGGTCGACCAGCCCGAGTGGCTGGTCGTAAACATCTCTGACTACACACGATTCCTCGGACCGGGACAAACGGTTCACGGAATCGACGTCACAGCATGGGCCGCAGTGGGGCTGATGGCCGGAGTAAGCGGTGAAGTAACCATCGAGGTCGAGGTTGACGGTTGGGTTCCAGCCGAGGTCAGTTTCGATGTCACAATAGCCGCAGAACACGCTTGGGAAGTGATTCGCTCAGATGCGGAGGTGATAGATGGGCGGCTGACAGGCTACTGGGAAGTGCGCAATCTCGGAAATAGCCCAGACGGTTTGGTGGTAAGCGTTGAGTGCACCGATTTCACAGGATTCGGAGTAGTCGCTCCCGAAGGCTCAGATACTCATTCAAGCGGAGGAGACGCACGCTCATTCGAACTGCTCGACGTGCCTGTGGGTGGCGTAATCACCTTCGAAGTGTGGATGGATATTCCAGAAGAGGTGCCAATCGCAGCCGAGGCAATTCTGACTGTCGAGGTGCGCTCTGTCCGAGACCCCTCAGTTTTGCACATAGTCGAGCACTCGGCTGCCATCGATGGGGTCGAACCAACGGGACCAGCCGAACCCTCGGAGCCCTCAGCTTTCTCCAAATTCCTTCAGCATTGGTTGAACACGATTTTGATTCTCGCGGTCAGCGTGATTGGAACCGTTGCCATCGCTTTGGCAGTCCGTCACCGAATTGAGGCTGACCGGGAATATTACCGAAAGCAGAACCCTCAGGTCGAAGTTGAAGAAGTTGGAGATTGGATGGCCAAGTTCGAATCGGGTGGCGAAGAAGTACCTGAGATAATCGAAAGCCCGACTACGGATGTTGCTACATTCCGCAGCGAATTCATGGAAAAGTCGGGCGACCATTCGCGTGTAGTCACCCCGGGCCCGGGGAAAGCGGTCGTCGGTCAAGCGGGCGGTATTCTTGATGAGGCTCTCGCCGAGGATGCGATTCTGGATGCTATCGATATGGCCGACCAATTGCAAGAGAGCGATATCATTCACCCCGACAATATCGTTCTGGACTTGGATGACTTTGACGAGAGATTCGATTCATTGGGCCGCGAGCTGCGCGATGATGAAGACCCGTGAAGCGGCCGGCGAAGCGTGAGTGGCCAGTGGCTTGTTGGAGTCGATGAGGCCGGCCGCGGCCCAGTCATCGGGCCCTTGGTGGTCGGTGCTCTCGCCATTCCTGCATCAGACATGGACGAATTGCGCGCAATGGGTGTGCGAGATTCGAAGGATCTCTCGGTGGTTGAGCGCGAGAGGATTCACAGAGAAATTGGCGAGAGGGTTGAGGCTGGAGATTGGCGGTCCGCCATCATTATTTGTCCACCGAGCCGCATTGATTTGAATGCACAAAAATCCGACCTCAATAGTCTCGAAATCACACTATTTTCAGAGGCTATTGACGGCACTAATCTTCGGGCATCGAATGGCACAATTCGAGCCGATGCCTGCGATGTTGACGAAGCCCGCTTCGGCCGACGCTTGGCGGCTTCCTTGGGTGAAGATTGGGAATCATGGAATGTCGAGGCCGAGCACGGAATGGATGCGAGCGACCCAGTGGCGGGAGGGGCTTCGATTCTCGCCAAGGTCGCTCGCGACGCCGTAATCGCAGAAATCGCGGCGCGAACCGGCCTCGATATCGGCTCCGGCTATCCATCCGACCAGCGAACGCGAGTAGCGGTTGAGCGATTACTCGCCAACGGAAAACCACACGATTGTCTTCGCTGGTCATGGGCCACCGTCGCAGACATTTGGTCTGCGACGCACGGCACCCCTGTCCCCATCCGTTCGGCCAAAGGTGGTGCCGTCGTGCAATCATCGCTGGAAGACTGGTGAGGGCGACAAGCGTCAAATGCCTCACATCGGGCCGTAGGCCCGATAGCATGGCGGATTCCGAGTGGGATGAAGAGACCGTAGCCACGGTCCGCAAGTACGCCATGCAAAATGCAGTGGAATACGATGGAGCCGGCCAAGCCGGCTCCGTACTCGGCCGACTCCTCGGAGAACGTGCCGACCTTAGACCGCGAGCGCGCGACCTCAAATCCCTCGTCGAAGCCGAGGTCGCCGCCGCCAACGAATTAGCAACAAATAGCGGCGTCGAAGCCGTCCGAGAGGCGCTCGCAGCAACGAATCCAGAAGCCCTCGAACGCCAAAAACAAGTCAAGCGCACAGGCCTCAAAGAACTCCCAAACGCAACGGAAGGAGAAGTCATCCTGCGCTTCGCCCCAAACCCCAACGGCCCACTAACAATCGGCCACGCCCGCGGCGTCTCAATCAACTCCGAATACGCCCGAATGTACTCCGGCAAAGTCGTCCTCCGCTTCGACGATACCGACACCCGAGTCAAAACCCCGCTACCCGAAGCATACGACTGGATTGAAACCGAATACGAATGGCTCGCTGGCCGCCCCGCCGACATCATCATCCGCGCCAGCGAGCGAATGCCGATTTACCTCGAATACGCCACCAAGATGCTCGAAGGCGGCTTCGGCTACGTCTGCCGCTGCTCAGCCGCCGATTTCAAAGCCCTTCGCGACGCTTCTCAAGCCTGCCCCTGCCGCCCCCGAAGCGTCGAAGCGAACCTCGCCGACTGGTCAGCGATGAACGACGGAAGCATCAGCGAAGGCGAAGCAGTAGTGAGGGTCAAGACGGACTTGGATTTGCCCAACCCTGCCCTGCGCGATTGGCCCGCTCTGCGCATTCAACACACCCCTCATCCGATGGTTGGCGATGCGTACAAGGTCTGGCCCCTGCTCGACTTCCAGAGCGCGATTGAGGACCATCTGCAAGGCGTCACTCACATCGTCCGCGGCAAGGACCTGATGGACTCGACCCGCAAGCAAACCCTGCTCTACGAACACTTCGGCTGGACCTACCCTGAACCCCTCTACTGGGGCCGCGTGAAGGTGCACGAATTTGGTGGATTTTCGACGAGCGGCATGCGCGCTGCGATTGCAGATGGTGATTATTCTGGTTGGGATGATGCGCGCTTGCCGACTTTGTCAGCGCTGCGACGGCGTGGTTTTGATTCGCAGGCGCTGCGTGAATTTTGGCTTGATCTTGGATTGACTCAGAAAGATATCTCGATTTCGATGCAGACTATCGAGTCGTTCAATTCCTCTGTAATCGACTCGAGGTGTGAACGCCGCTCGTTCGTCCGCGAACCGCTCTCGCTTTCGCTCGATGCGAGCGGCGTTGGTGGAGCACCCGAATCCGTTGCGATCGCACGCCATCCGCATGGCGACATCGCTGGCGTTCGTGAGTGGGTGCTCGGGCCAGAAATTTTGATTGAAACAGCCGATGCTGGCATTGGCAGTTTGAGGCTGAAAGATCTGGCAGATGTGAACATCGACGCTGGCGCTGCAAGGGCGAGCGTCGAGGCATGGGATAGAATGGATAAGCGCCCCATCATTCACTGGTTGCCCACCGAGATGGGGCGCCCGGCCCGACTCTCTCGACCAGAGGGCGATGAGATCTGCATCGAGTCGGGCATTTTGGAAGATGTCGACCTCGAGGAGGGCGCCATCATCCAGCTCGAACGCGTAGGCTTCGCACGCATCGATTCAATCCCTACCGACGGCCTCGTCGAATTGCTCTATCTTCACGGTTGAGTCCGCCAATTCGACCCATTCTGTTTAGCCGCCACACTTCGAGAGAAGCCTCGTGCGTGCGGCGCCTTTGGCGCCGATGCCTCGAATAGCATCCATTCAGAAGCCTTCGAGGGTGGCATTCAAGGACATAGAGCGAACCAGCGGGCTCGATGAGTGCTGCTGAGCGAGCCCGAATCGTGATTCTCACAACGATGATGCTCCTCGTCAGCCTACCCGTCTCACCGGTCGCTGCCGAGGAAGACGGGGCTTGTTGCGCTGCCCAAGATTTCGACGTCTACTTACTGGGCAGCTCCGACGACGGCTCCCTCTCGCCCTTCGAATCCGACCTCGACGAAGAACACGAACAATTCGTCACACCTTCAATCCAAGGCCTCGTCGAAATCGGCACTTGGGATGTTACTTGGGGTCTGCAAGGAGAATATCCTGAATCGACTTGGGAATTCAGAATCCCCTACGAGGTCGAATCGGCCGCCGGCATCCAAATCAATGCCACAGTCGGAGTCAATATCGGCAGCTCCTACTTCGAAGGAGATGCCGGCGCCGGTTTATTCCTGACTAATGGCGGCGAGGTCGTCATCCCGGTCAATGTTCAAGCCGGAGAAGTACGCGATGGAGATGAGGTCAAAGTAACCTTTTCAGTTCGCAGCCTATCGTTTTCTAGCCCCGGCGACGATGCTGGAATCCGCTTTGTCTGGGGCAGCGAAGATTACACAGGTCGCATGACGATGAAATTCCCTCTCATCAGCATCGACATGAAAGAACCGAGCGTCAACGGTCGCCTCGTCTACTTCCCAGTGCAACTCAAGTCCGGATTCGGCGACCGAATGTGGTCGGCTTCAAGCGGCGGGATGAGCGTCGCCAGCGATACAATCAGCGATAGCCCAATCGCCACGCCGACCAATAACGGAGTCGAGGTCACATTCTCGTGGACAATTCCAGAGACCTCCGACTCCGGAACCTACAACGTCGTATTCCATCTAATTCCTCAAACCTCGTTGAGAATAGAGGCGAGCCGCACCTACGAGATAACCGCCGGAGAGGGCGGCTCGAGCTCAGGAGGATGGTACCCCGCAGCAGAACCACTGCGAACCGGCGGCACGAGCCTTTCCTTAGATGTGGACGCGAAGTTCGACGGGGATAGCGTAGAGCGAGTTGTCACAATCGAGTTCGACGGAGCGATGTCACAATGGGTCCGATGGGGACTCGACAATATCGGCAATAATAGCCTCTCATCGAATAGCTGGTGGCGAAATTTGCGAACCTATTCCGATTCGATTCCGGGTTCTGACTTCCACAACGGCCAGGTCGACGATTCTGAATTGGCCGCCCTGCAAAGCCATCTGATAGGCTCGGCAACCGACATGAAATCCTTCCTCGCCAACGGACTCTACCTCGACGCTGAGTCATTCCTCGGGGTAAATCCAGTGAATCTTGGGCCCACTGATATTACGATTGATCTGGGCCACACCCGCGCTTTCAGTTCTGAGAGTGTGACGATTACAATCGATACTTCTCATCGGGTTGAAGCGGGTGAGAGGCAACAATTGATTGAAGCTTTCATCAAGCCGAGCGATGATACTCTGTACACCGATATTGAGCTGGATGTTGAGATTCGCTCGACAGCCTTGCAAGGTCTTGGTGGGGTTGCTGCTGAAGATATCGATGTCAAGCATCGACGCTGGATTCTTCTTGAGGTCATTACCGTCGACGAGTCCGACCTCGACGATGAGAAATCATTCCGAGTCGAGTTCGTGCCGAGTGGAGGGGCGCTTTACTCGCCGCTGGTCTCAGCCATGGTCTCGGTCTTCATGCTCGTGCTTGCGCTGGGCCTTGGGTTGCTGATGACGCGCAAGCGAGCCAAGGTGCCCTCGATGCTCACCGTGGTTGTTCTGGGCGGATTGGCTCTAGCTCTCTACGTCCTCGGTCTGGACATGCCATTCGTGCTTGGCGTCGTGGCATCCAGCATGTTGTTGGTATTCCCAGTCGCTTTGGTTTCGCCGCGCAATGAGATAGTCGAGGGTGGGCGGAGAAAACGTAGCCGCAATGTGCACGTTGATTGCCCCAAGTGCGGCGAGTCAATTCCTGTCGAATCCGATGTCAGACCGTTGCGATTGCCTTGCGTCGGCTGTGATGCGGTCTTGCGCCTCGAATGATTGAGTCCACGCTCACTGTGGTTGTGGCGCTCTTCCTGTTGTGAGGAGTGAGTCGACGAGGGTGTTAGCGGCGCTCGCGGCTGGATTCTCTTTCCACAGACGCGCCGCTCTAACGATTTCAGAAGCTAAGTCGCTATCCCAATCATTGCCGACGACGCGGTGCCAACCGAGTTCTTCCATCCGCGCCGTCGATGGGGTCGAGCGTGAGAGAGCGGGTCGCATCAGATGAGAGAGGGCACGGGCTCGACCCTCCATATCCAGCGTTGACCATTTTCCGGAGATTGCTTCCAAGGCCAATCCCTCGACCCAAGGAGTATTCGAGAGTTCGATGGAAGCAACCTCCGGCATCGATACCACTCGAGCGCTCCCCTCCTCAACGAGTAAGTCGCGGAGCGCGGTGAATACTGGGTCGTATGTGGTATCGAGAGCAGAATGCAACCAATTACCCGAAATTAACCAGGGACGCATCCTTCGCACGCGCGCACTATTCGGAGCAATGGTTTGTGCCAGCGCGTGCGCCTGCGCGACGCTGGTTAGAGGCCCACGTCGCGCATCCCCAGAAGACCCGGTCAAACCCTCAACGATTGTACCGGCCAAACTCAATTGGGGCGGATCTCCAGAATAAACCGGCCCCGAATCAACCCCCGGACCCAATACATGGACCCAAGCACCGCTGGCCGGGGCTTCCATTCTGAATCGGCGGCGATAGGGCATACCGAGGTCGAGCATCGCCGCCTCGATCGGCGCCACCGTCAGCGCCCCAAGAATCGACGGCGCAGCCAATAGCATCACCGTTCCCGATTGGCTACGCAGACCCCCCGCTGCATCCGCAAGAGTCGAGGCCACTGAGCCGAACTGTTCGGCCTCGAGCAAGCTACGCATCAAACACGCTTGACAGCGCTGGTTCAAATCCCCATCGCTGCAAAAACATCCCGTGACCGGAGGAGTCCCGCACAGGACGCCAAAGGCGAGGAAGCGGTTTTGCTCACTCGACCATCAGGCGGAGTTGGTCGCGCTTGTATGCCCACACGGAGTCCAAGCGACCGGTGTTCTGGTAATAGCGAGCCAAGCGGCGAATGCGCGACTCGGTGAGTTCGAGTTGCCTGCGGTTGTGCAGGTCCTTGTGGTTATTGTTGAGGTGGTCAATCATCCTCAGAGCTTGGCGCATGAGATTCATCATGTCCTCTGGGTACTTGCCGCTCAAATCGTTGCGAGCAAGGGTCTGTGCGATGCGCTCGCCAGTAACGAGACGGACATCGGGAACTGCGTGCTGGTCGCGCAGGATTGTACCGATCATTGCTGTCGAGTGTCCCTCGCCAGCCAACTTCAGAATGAGTCCTTCTACGGTCTCCTTGTCGGCCTCGGACCACTCGGGAGCGGCGCTTGCATTGGGCTTGTCAGAGCCGCTCTTTCCCTTTCCCTTACTGTGCATTCGAGCCATTCAGGTCACCTCAGGCGGCTCGCCGACCTGCTGCCCCTCTTTAATCGCTACGCATCTCACCCAAAGGGTGCTGGCTCACAAACGGTGCTGTGCTTTCGCCAATCTGCCCGGTCCATTGGGCCATTCCCACCCTGCGGCCTCGGCTCGTGCGCTTCCGACTAGGTTGCCGCTTTGGTACACTAGTAATTCGTCGCCGGCGCGGATTCCTTGGTCTGCTCGGGTGATATTGGTGGCGAATAGGTCACCGCGCCAGTCGGCTTCTGGGGTGAGTTCGACGCGTGGTAGGACATTGTGTTCGGCTAAGGTTGGCAGGATTGCCTTCGCGAAAGAGAAGCGACCGCTTCGGGGGTTCCAGAGTGCGATTTGGGTGCGGTCGCGTTCTATGCGGAAGATGGGTGGTCTACCGCTGACCTTTGCTCCGTCGAGCCACGCGTCGGTTCCGTGCTGGAATCTTGACAGCGCCTTGAGTTTCTCAAGTCGATGTTGGCTCTCTTTGGGGTTGGGGAGTTGGAGGTCTTCCGCTGCTTTGCGGATTGCTTGTTCGAGGCGGTCAATGGATGGCTGCGAGCCTGCTGATTCTCCTTGTCGGGTGTCTATGACTTCGATGTCTCCTGCCGTGAGTTGGATTCCTGAATGGTTGATTATTCGTTGGTAGCCGTTGCGAGTTGCGAAGGTCTCGACCATGTTTCTGATGACTCGCAACTCGTCGACATCCCAGTCACCGGTGACGGGGATGTCGTAATGCGCCGCTGGCCAAATGTCTTCGAGTTCGCGTGGGACTAGGCCGAGCGGCGCTGTGACCATTACTTCATGCACGCCTCTGGTAGTTACTGCTCGCTGGAATCTACGATGGGATTGGGAGAGGCGGTATGGTTTCTGTGCCGAGCAAGGTAGGAGAACGAGAGCCTTGGCTTGATGGCTCGGTGGGGTGTGCTCTTCTGCCACTCGACGCCTCCACTCGCTGATGATTGGGTCGTCTCGGCTTGTGTATGAGTGGCATCGAAGCCGAACTCCTTCCTTGACTACGCTCGCGAGCGCGGCTTGACCGGAATCTTGGGTGGCTCGCTCGCTCATCATTAGGTCGTGACGTCGGAGTCGTTCGACCGAGCGTGGGCTGGAGAGAGCTTGGCGCTCGGCTAATTGGCGAATCGTACCGTTCCTGATGGCTGCGCGCGTTGCTGAGAGGGCGCGTTGCCAAGCGGCTACTTGGGCCTCGATTGTGGCTGATTCGCCTATGGTTTCCTCGACCTCGCGTGGGCCATCTTCGGTTAGCAAGACGCCTCTTGAGGTGGCTTCGTTTGCACGGGCGAGGTCGAATAGGTCAACGCCCATCCAAGCGAGTAAGGCGCAGTTGTCAGGTCCGCCGATTCCCGGAGTCCAGATTAGAGAGGTGGGGAAGCGGCGGCGAATGGCATCGAGCGCTTCGATCAGACGCCCGGGGCGCTCGGCTAATTGTGGTGCATCGATGAGGGCGATTACCGATGGTTGGAGGCCCTCATCGAGAAGGCTCGCATCGTGGTGAAGTGCCTGCCAAGAAATCGGGAGAAGTTGCTCGCCTGAAGAATTCGAGCCGCTATTAGACTCGTCAAGGCTAGAAGGCAGAATCAATCCCTCCTCAGCCTGCCAAGTCTCCAAGCCACCAAATGGCAGGCAGAGGTCATCGAGCACCTGCATCGAAAGACTCGCTGGAATGGTGCTCGCATCCCTCTCGACTCGCAAAGCAGCCATCGAGAGGGGGATTTCTGGGTCAGAAGACCCCGTGACCAGTCCCGGGGTCCAAGATGACGGAGACCTGCGGTCTCCGAGCGCGAAAATACGTGCAAAACGCGACCGCGCAGCCACACCGCGCGCCAGCGGCCGCTCTCCAGCACCCTCGCTCATCGAGCGCGCCAGCGATGCGGTTCGCTTGAAGCATTCTAAGGGAGAAGCCGGCCCGAAGGGCCGTGAGCCGCACCGTAACCACCCTGAGCGTGCTGCTCATTCTCCTCATCGGCACGGCAGCAAATGCCGTAGCCCAAAGCGATGAGGAAAGTAACACAATCACCCTCATCGATTCAACTGGCGAGTTCGAAGACAGTCACCCGATTTTCATCAGAATCTGGTGCCAAAAAGCAAGCTGCGCGGGTCTTGAACTCCTCGTAACCAGCGATGAAAGCAACTATTCTGTCGCCGACCCGCACAGAATTGAACTCTCATTCTTCGCTTCTGGAAGCATCAGTTTCACTGTCACCGCAGAGCAAGGAACCACTGCGGACGACCTTTGGTTTGAGATGAGTAACTGGGTCAACTCCAATACCTCGGCGATGATGAAGGAAGATTCCGACTATCTCGACAATGTTCCAAGCCCGGGCATTCAAGTCGATCAAGAGGTCTTAGATCCGACTTGGGATTGTCCAATAGACATCTGCGAAGGACAAATCTTCACCCGAACACACTGGCTGGTTGGCTCACTCGAAGACGGTTCTGACAAGGATTCGGTTGAGATTTTGGGCGAGGCTGGAGATTACATCCAAATGCCTCGCCCACTCATGCCAGAATCTGTCGAATTGGAGTTCTGGCTGCGCAACGATTCCTCCAAGACACTACTCGATCCATTCGAACAGGACGATGATGGCTGGTATCGCTTTGAATATCCGGCGAACGGCGACCTTTGGCTTCGCATCAAACAACATCCCGATGCTGAGTTCGCCGCCTACGAGCTGTACATCATGAGATTGTCATCATCCCTCGAATCGACGTGGGGCGAGTTATCGAGTTCGTGGGGTGAGCGCGAGCCGTTGAGTTTCCGCGAGTATCCTGTCTATGCATTCACTGGATTCATCTCCTCTGACGATGCGGAAGGCGATACCATTCGCATCGAAGCAGCCAGCCGAATGGGGATATTCCTCAATTGCTGGAGCAGGTACGATACAGTCGCCTTCACTGTGAATTTCATCTCTGAGGGAGGCGAAACGACCAGTGCAGGTGCGTCAGGAACTGCTTGCCCTGAGCATATCACTACCCCAGCCGGGACTGAGGCAATCGAAATCCACATGGATGCAGATGTGCTTTCGGTCTGGAGCATAGGATTACACGAATTCCCAAGCGGAGATGCAGATGGAATGGGTGATGCTCCAGACCGGCTCTGGACGAACTCAGACGATGCTTCCGCATGGCCCTCTGTCGAGTTAAACGAGAGCACCAGCGCTACGATGTCCGCCGATGAATTCGTCGATGTCTTCGCATTCGAAGTCACACCATCAAATGGCTCAAGACTCCACATCGACGCAGATACGACCCAACCGGTCCACTACCAAATCCTCATCCTCGACCAAGAATCAGGCGCGATTCTCAACACTTCTACCGGCGGTTTAATCGACGCACCTCCAGGAATCCACGCCATTCGCGTCGAGAAGCTCGGAGAAGCGAGTTTGACAGATTACGAATTCACCCTTGTCAACGGGGGAGAAATCACCGAACCAGAACCACCGGTCTTCGTCGACCAGTCAGACCTCTTCCTCGATTACTACATCTTCGCGGGAATATTCCTTCTCGCACCAGCAGCGCTGGCGGTATTTTGGAATCGCAAGCGCTGGCTTGGCGGCGTGACTGAAATCGAGATGGAACAGCATGAATTGCGACGTCTACGCCGACTGCGCGAGCGTTTGACAGAACTCTTAGCCGCAGAAGAAACAGATGAGCAGGTCATCGATTCCGCACTCCACCAACTCGGCGATAGCCCTTGGCAAGCAGTAGTAGCCGATTGGGGTGAACCACTGCTGCGACACAATACCCAACAAGTCGAAATTTGCGCTTGGCGAATCACAGAAGGCGATGCGACGATGCTGCTTGGAATCCGCATCGCCGACGCACCTTGGGAAATGGCAGCGATGCGAGTACACGCGCCAGAAGGAGCGAGGGTCAGCATCGGCGCGGTATCTCCAGCACACCTATTCATGGGCGACGAGATCTCACTAGACACACTCGCCGCCAATAGCCGAACCTTCCTTCGACTCACCCTCGAGGGCGAGCCATCCAGCATAGGATTCCATCTCTCGGGTCTAGTCAACGGAGAGCCCCTAGCCGCCGTCCCAAATCGTGCCCTCGAATGGTCCTGATCCAAATCAGGCAGAATCGAACCGCATCAAACGGGTTCAACTGCGCCGTCTATCGCGAGCCTCGTCGAGAATATCGTCGAGAACCTCAGCATTTCCGCTACCCAACTCGGCTCGCATCTGTTCCAATTGCTTCTTCGTCGCCCGAGAAACCTTACCGGGCATGGCCAATTTCAGCAGAACCATCACTGCACCACGACCTCGCCCACCGCGAGTCATCGGCAAGCCGCGGTCGAGAATCGTAATCGTCTCTCCCGGCTTCGAACCCGCTTTGATTCGCACCTTCAAGGGCGAGCCGTCAATATGTGGAATCTCAATCGTATTACCAAGAACGAGGTCGACATAACTCACAGGGAGTGCCATCAGTAAATCGGGCCCATCGCGCTCAAACCACTCGTGAGATTGAACCTCGATCTCGATGTACAGATTTCCCGGTCTGCCATTCTCTGAGCGCGGAGCCTCACCATGGCCACTAAGCCTCAACCTCGTGCCACTATCTACTCCTGCAGGAACCGAAAATCGAACCTTCTTCGATTGCTCGGCCCGACCCTCACCCCGACAGGTTTTACATGGATTCTGGATAATTCTTCCATCTCCACCGCAAGCCCTGCAATCCTGTGTTACCTGCTGGTGGAACGGCCCAATTCGCTCAATCCTCGTAAGTCGACCGCGCCCATCACATGTCGGACAAACCCGAACCCCGTCCGCGGTCGCTGAACCGCTCCCCTCACATCCCGAACAGCGGTTCAGTACATCGATCTCAAGTTCTTCATCGACCCCGGTGAAGGCATCCTCAAAACTAACCAAATGCCTCACCAAGAGGTCGGCTCCTCGATTAGAACGTTGGCGAGAGCCACCACCGAATAGAGAGGAAAATATCGAGTCAAAACCTCCACCGAAAATATCGTCAAAACTGATGTTGACACCTTGGAATCCACCCGCACCCCAAGGCGAACCCCCCGGTCGATCGTGACCGAACATGTCGTACTTTCGCCGCTCATCAGGATTCGAAAGAATCGCATAGGCTTCCTGAACTTCCTTGAAGCGAGCCTCGGCTTCTGGGTCATCTGGATTCTTGTCTGGGTGATACTTTCTGGCCATCGAGCGGAAGGCCTTCTTCAGCTCAGCATCGCTCGCCTTTCGGTCGACTCCGAGCACCTCGTAGTAATCCCGCTTGCCGCTCACTGGACCACCACGCTCAACGGCTCCCGCACGCCTGTTTTCAACCCAACGGAGTGCTCAGAGGAAAGCCCCGCAACTGCTGCAGTAGGCGGTTCCGCTGCTATTGACCGCGCCGCACTCCTGACACGAAATCACCGATTTTGCTAGGGAGGAAGGGACTGGGGTTGCCCACTGGTTGTCTTCGCTCGCTTCCCAAGCCATCGCCGCCGCCTTCGCTGCGCGACCTGCCTTGCCAGACTTCGCCGCCTTTGCCTCCAACGCCGCTTGTTTTGCAGCTGCTTTGGCTTCGGCTTTTTCCGCCTTGGCTGCGGCCTTTTCTTCCTTGGCTGCTTGCTTTGATGCTTGGCGCTGGTTGCGGACTGCGTCCTTTTCGCGCCGGGCTAATTCTTTGCTGAGACGTCGCTGGGCTGATGCCTCTGCGCTGGCTCCTAGAGTTCCGCTGAGTTTGGCGCTTTGTTCGGTTGATGCGACTTGTGCGTCGACTATTGTTGCTAGGCCTTCGACTGCGACGTCGATGTCCATTCGCTCATCGTCGCGGTCAAGTTCTAGTTCGGATTGTTCTTTGTTTAGGCCGGATACGCTGCCTTGCATTTTCTGTTGGAAGCGCAGGCCCGCGCGACCTTTTGGTTGGCTGCGGGCCTGTGCCTCGAGTCGCTCGAGGGCTGCATCGCCTTTGTTCCAGAGACCTTTGTCTTCTAGGCGGTACATGCTGGAGAGATTCTTGATTGCGCTCGAGCGGTGGTATTCGTGGTCCTCGACTACTCTGTAGCGCAGGAACATGACGATTCCAATGAGGATTGCGAGACCGTGGATGATCGCCTGTGCTACGAGGTCTTGCTTGAGCAGGACCTCGATATTCGGCAGGCCGAATCGAAGCGCACCGACGCAGAGTGTGGGCGCGAGCAGGAGTGCTACCCCAATCATCGGAGAGCGCTCAGTCATGCTCGCGGCTCCTGAATCCCTCGTTTGAATGATTCGTGGTGCTGGACGAGGGATACTTGCCATTCTGCTCGTGTTTCGTGGTCGAATCTAGGAGCGAGAGGACCCACAGGAATCATGACCCTCGGGCTCTTCGAAGAGGCGTGGAACCCGAGATAACCGTCTCGACTACGGTGCTGCCGCACGAGGATGCAATGCGGGTTGCGGCAGCGGTTCGCGCGCTCTTTCCTCAATGGGAATGCGAGGTAGAACGTGCCGAGCGCGATTTCCCAACCGAAGATGGCCCGGTCAGATTGAGCGGTCGGGCCGCCTCGTTGTACTTGGTATTGGAACAGGCGGCCAAACATCGCATTCTGGACACGGCTCTGGACGCGATGAGTCTTGATCTCGAGGATGATACGACTGTCTTCTCACTGTCCCGCCAAGCCGCCTTCGTCGGAAAGGTCGCCTTCGTGGTCGATGAGCGGCCATTCGGCGGCATACTCGATGTATCGCTGGCCGGTGAAAACCTCGGTCTTTGGCTGGAGCAACAGACTTGGCATGAAGGGCGACACAGCATCCCGCGCAGCGCAGGTGATGACTTGGCGATGCACGAAGATGGTGTACCGGCGGAGTGGTTCGACAATAAGGGCCGCCGGACAATGAATCTCGACGAGGATTGAACCTCAAGCCGATGGAATTCCAGATTCAATCCATCGCTGAATCAATGGCTCGTCGGCGGGTAGCCATTTGACCGAGTCGAGTGATTCTCGAGACAGCCAGCGAATCTCATCGTGTTCGGTCGGTGATATCGAGACAGGCTCGACAATTCCACAATTCCAGATATCGAGTGTCACAAAGCGGTCCTCGTACTCATGTTCGAGCGAAGCAATAATCGAAATTGGTTCCACGATGATGCCGAGTTCTTCGGAAATCTCTCGAGCCAAGGCTTGGCTCGGCAATTCCCCAGCATCCACCTTACCCCCGGGAAATTCCCACCAACCCCCCCAAACATCCTCTGGTGGTCGTCGGCAGGCGAGAATTCGACCTTCCTCATCGAAAATCAAAGCGCCGACGACTTCGAGCCGTGGCT
>JAERST010000022.1 GCA_016845365.1 Methanobacteriota archaeon | reverse complement strand
CCGTATGGTAACTCGCCATTTGCTTTAGCTTTAGAAGGATCGAAATCAATGAACCAAGAGCGGAAATGTGAGGAAATCAACTCCTGTATAATTTGTTTTTCAGAACTCAAAGCCCAGATCCTCCAGGTTTTTCCTAATCTCATCTTCAAGACGACGAGCCTCTGAGAAGTGCTTGCCAAGTTCTGAGGTCAGTCTCTTCATCTTGTCTTCGAACGGCTCGCCATCATCGGGCAGAGGTGGTGCCCCAACGTAGCGTCCAGGTACGATGATGTACTCATGTTCAGTGATTTCATTGGCAGTAGTCACTGCCTTGCAGAAACCACGCTCATCCTCATAATCATCGAAGCTATCCTTGCTTCTCCAATTCTGATATGTTCCAGCCACCTTAGCCACGTCTTCAGAAGTTATCTCTCTCAATGTACGATTTACCATTGTACCCATACCTCTACAGTCAATGAATAGAGTCTCACCACTACGTGAACGGAATTTTGAATCTGTCTTGCTATTCGAAAGAATCCAGATGCATGCTGAGATTCCAGTATTCGTGAATAACTTATCAGGTAGCATAATTACACAATCAAGCTTGTCGTCATTGATTATTCCCTCACGAATGGTCTTCTCCTCTTTTCTTGTTGTTGAAAGACTACCATTTGACATCACTATCCCTGCCATTCCTTGAGGTGAGAGGTGGTGGAGATAATGCTGGATCCAGGCATAATTAGCATTCCCCTTTGGAGGGACACCATACATCCACCGTGGATCGTCTTGAAGTGATTCAAAACCCCAATCCTTGATATTGAATGGAGGATTTACAATAGTAAAATCTGCCCTTAAATCAGGGAAGTAGTCGTTCAACAAAGTATCTTCGTGACTCTCACCAAGATTAGCATCAATCCTTCGAATCGCCAGATTCATCTTAGCAAGCCTCCAAGTTGTTGGATTGGACTCTTGCCCCCAAACTGAGGCGTTTACCCTACCTGCGTGAGCCTCCATGAACTTCAGTGACTGTACGAACATTCCACCGGAACCACAGCACCCATCGTAGATTCTTCCCTCGTATGGCTGAAGTATTTCTGTTAGTAAGCGTACCACTGATCGAGGAGTATAGAACTCTCCTCCTCCCTTTTTCTCCGCTTCTGCGAATTTTCCAATGAAGTATTCGTAGACACGTCCAATAACGTCTTTTGAGCGAGCATCTTCGTCTCCGAAAGATTGCATGTTTCCAAACAGAGTAACTACTTCACCTAAGACTCTCGATGAAAGATCGGAACTACCGAAGTTCTTTGGTAGTACATTTCTAAGCTCAGGATTGTCTCTTTCGATTGCTTCCATTGCATCATCAATCATGATTCCGATTGATGGATCTGTTGCATTTTCAACCAGATTATTCCAGCGACCTTTCTCAGGTACCCAGAACACACCTTTAGCGATGTACTCATCCCTGTTCTCAGGATTCCTACCTCTTGAAACAAGACTTGCATGAATGTCCTCAAAGGCATCAGAGATATACTTCAGGAACACTAGAGGAAGTACGACATGCTTGTATTCTGAAGCATCCATATTACCTCTCAGTTTATTCGCAGAAGCCCATAATTCATTCTCGAAACCCAGTACGTCAGAACCTTCCAAATCAGCAGACATGCTTCTACGTATCCATGTATGTTAATAATACGTTCACCGACATCATCTATTATTCTTCTTTATGCCTCGAATTAAGCATCCATCTTACCAGTCTAGAAGATAGGGAATTGTGTAGTGGCTTATTTGCAATTACTCTGCAACAATGTTCTGCATGAGGTGCAATATCATACGGTGAGCCTGGCATTATTTTTGGAGGAGGTCTGAACTTCTGTTCCTTCGCAAAATTTCTAGCAGCTTCTTTTGAGCCAAACACATCTTCTGGGCTATGACGTACCCAGACATCTCCATCATCACTCATAATCAATTTTCTATCATTTGAGATATAACCCCAAGCTCTTCTTCCTTGTGTGGCCGGATTCCTAATCTCTAATCTCTTGAGATTATATTCTGGAGGATGATATCTTGTATTATTCATTTCTCATGCCTCCATAGTTTTCCACCATAATGCCAATTATGATCTTCACAAAGTAAGGTCATATTCCAAATCGTTTGAGGGCCACCTAGTCTGAATGGAATGAATCTGTGATCATAGTGTAGTGATTTACGAACAGGGCATCTTGAACCATCCTCGAGAATAGCAGTGCATTGGCCCTGATCTCTTACTGCAACTGCAACCTTGATGTCTTGTGGAACATATCTCGAAATCTTATCTCCAATGATATTTCTTCTGACATACCTATCACCAATATTCCATGCTTCTTGCCCAAATGCAGTGAAGATATCTTTTGGTTGTGTATCCTTTTCATCAATTCCCTCCATTCTCCAAGTAAATAGCATCTCAATTATGCTCTGAATCTTGTCTGAAGTGCTCATAACGCACTCCTCCCATTAGTTTGGCCACAACTCTGCCAAGTCACGGCCACATCTTGGTTAATGGACGTCCTTACCTCGGCCAACTCAGAAGAGAACGAGCTCAAAAGAGACTCTGCAGACTCAACTTGTCCTGCTTTAATCAGTGAAAGAGATGCATCGATAACTGCACGTAGATGATCTACCTCTAATCTATACGCAGACCCCAGCGTCCACCATCAAGCATTGATTGTCGGTGCTAATTGGTTGAGGATTTTGAGGAGTCCTCGCAGTGTAACTTCGCTGATTCCTGCGACCTTGCAGACCTCACTTTGGGTGCGTGGCGAGGAGCTCTCCTGCGAAGCGCGGTAGAGGATTACTCCGGCGATTCCAGAGGGCTTCTTGCCCTGCCAAGACAAGTCTTCTCCAATTGCCTTCCAGATGTCGCGAGCGGCACCGAGGACTTGAGGTGGCAATTGCAGGTCTGAGTGGAACTTCTCGAAGTACTCCTCAGGACCAGTGATGTGACGGGTGCCTAAGTTGCGAGCGACGAGGCGAATGGTTCGCTTGAGTTCTTTCTGCTCGACCTCGCTGACCATATCGAATGCTTCAGCGATATCTTCGATTCGGCGAGGGATTCGTGCCTCGCGCGCGGCGAGGTAGACGCAGGCTGCCGAGACGCCGCGAATGCTTCGGCCAGTCACCAAGCCGCGGTCGACCGAGTGTCGGTAGAGCGACGCGGCTTGTTGTTGAATTTGAGGTGGCAATCCACCGCGGTCACGAATGAACTGCATCGCGGTGGTCAAGTTTCGCGCGCGTGAGTTTCGCGTCTTCGAACGTTGGTCGATACGCTGGCGACGGCGCCAATCGCGCGCGGCCTTTCCAGTCATGCCGTGCCGCTTGGCTGCGCCTGAAGTCAAGTCGGCTCGGCTGATTTCTGTTGAGAGCCCCTTGTCAGAAAGAGTGAGTGTAGTCGGGGCTCCGACCCTGCTACGGTCACTTCCGTCAGAGTGGTTGACCCACTCTGCACCAGGGTCGATCATATTCTGTGCAGCGACGTATCCACAGACCGCACAACTGGTTTCACCGCGGCTCATGTCAGTGTCCCATTCGTCGCTGCCGCACATTTTGCACGAACCCGAAACGGCTTCTGTATTTCGTGCCCGCGAGGGGCGAGTAGCTCCATTGAATGCATTTCTTCGGTTAGTGTTCTTCACAGTATCATTCTCCTTGGTCTTCCGGCGCTCAGTATCTCGTTCACTCATATGAACTCACAGTTGTATAGTGGAGCGCAGCACATATAAACCTTTTTCCGGCGTGTTCGCCACTTGAAAGCCTCATTTTCGCAACACGCCGCCCACATTCGCACAGCGAGAGATTCTTGCACCTCTCGCCGCCGGTTAGCACCATGTCAGGCGGCGAACCGGTGCGCACAGCACTGTTCGAATGCCATGTCGAAGCCGGTGCGAAGCTCGTCGACTTCCACGGCTTCGAATTACCAATCTGGTACTCATCAATACAGGATGAACACCTAGCCTGTCGTTCCGCCGCAGGCATGTTCGATGTCTCGCACATGGGGTTGTTTGCGTTCGAGGGCATCGCTGTACGTGAGTGGCTCGAGAGTATTTCAACTCAGGCGGTTTCGTCGTTTTCGCCGGGTCGTTGCGGGTACACGCATTTTCTCGACCACGATGGCCAAATTATCGACGACATGATCTTCGCCATTGACTCCACAGAGCGCGTCCTCGGTGTGCCAAACGCCTCGATGATTCAGACGATGTGGGATTGGTTCGACGGGCTGCTTCCCGACGATGGCTCGGTGGCCATCGTCGACTTGTCGGTCGAGACCAGTATCATCGCTGTGCAGGGTCCGGCCGCGATGGATGTAATCGCTGCAACTTTGGGTGAGTCGAACCGCGTTGGGCGGTTCAAGTGTCAGCCGATTTCTGAGAACTCGGCTGGCGTCACCGGTTGGATTCAGGGGACTGGATATACCGGTGAGTCTGGTGTTGAGATATTCGTTCCGAACGGGGAAGCTCCCTTACTTTGGCGGGCTCTGTTGAGCGCAGGTGAGCCTCATGGTTTGGTGCCAGTCGGGCTTGGTGCCCGCGATACTCTTCGACTTGAGAAGGGGTATCTACTGTCGGGCCAAGATTTCCTTTGGCCCGGGCTCGGGTTGGATGCTGACGAATCGCTGCCCGAGGGATTCCTCGCGCGCGATACTGCCGAGACTGCAGTTCCATTCGGACTCGATTTGGACCACGATTTCGTTGGTCGCGCGCGCGTGCTCGCATCTGCCGAATCCGGCGCGCGCTGGCATGGCCTTCGCTGCCTTGAGCGCGGTCCAGCCCCGCGGCTTGGCCATGCGGTAAAGTCCGCTGATTCAGACGATGCGGCGATTGTTGGTTACGTTACCAGCGGCTGCCCCTCGCCTTCACTCGCACGAACCGGCATCGCGATGGCTTACCTCAAAGGCGTCGAAGTCGGCGCGGAGGTCTGGATTCAAGCGAGTCCGCGCCGCCGCGTCAAAGCCGAAGTCGTCAGACCTCCCTTCGTCTGAGCATGCGTCCAGCAACAAGAGTCGCTCGTAGGACCTCTCTTCGTCTAAGCGCGCGTCCAGCGCGCAGGGTCGCACCCCCGACCGCGATTCGCCTGAGGTCGTGTCCACAGTCGCTCCACTCACCGCCCCCGTGCCGGGGTAATCCTCTTGACCGAGCATGCGGAGCAAGCGCCGAGGCTGACCCATGAGTGCGAGATTCGAAGCGGTTGCCCTCAAGAAATTGCAGGAATTGATGCGTGCAAAGGGAATCAGCGCAGAGGCTCTTTTCGCAAAGTACGATCTCGATGGAAACGGCTCGCTCGACGTAAACGAATTCGCAGGCGCAATCGCCTCAATAACCGGCCAAAACGCCCCAGAACCAATCATCAGAGCCGTCTTCGCTGCCCTCGACACAGACGGCGACTCAACCCTCGACATTCCCGAAATCCTCGCCCTGGTCGAGGGAGGCCAATCACCGAATGTTAGTGGCGAATTTTCCGGTGTCGAAGTAACCGGACACACCAACTCGAATTTCAACGGGGTCTTCCAAAAGCAAGACGGCCTCATCAACGGCAAACCCTGGTTCGCAAAAGACCGCGGCCAAACCCTCTACCACTACGACGGCGGCGCCGGCGGCGCAGCTTCATGGAGCCTACATTCCAGCCGAGTCGATGGTTCCGAAGACAAGTACGACGGAGGCTGGACTCGACCCCCTTCTTCAGGTGAAGTTCCACTCGGAAGTCGCCGCTGGGTGGGGGTCGGCATGCTGACGATTTCAGCAGTTGGGGAGCGCTCAGCTCCGACTGCGGCGGAGGCTGAGCGCGAGAGTACGACTGAGATACGAATCGAAATCGACAAGGGTCGGTTCGATTCGAATGAGTCGATTCAAGTCGATTTCACTGGACCTCAACTTGACGCCGATGCCTGGATTGGAATCGTTCCCGCAGGCATCGAGCACGGCGATGAATCAGAGAATCGCCGACATCGCCTCGATTTCCTAACTGTCGGCGGGCAAACTATCGGCAGTCACACGTTCACTAATCCTGGCGAGGGAGATTGGACTATTCGCCTGAATGATTCATCGGATTCGGGCAAGGAATTAGCCTATGTCGAATTCTCAGTCGAAGCAGCGCCCGAACCTGCCATAATCGCCGAAGAAGAGGGGTCGTCTCCCCCTCCCTCCAGTTCGAGTGACGAGGGTTCCTTCGCCCTCGATCAGATGCTCAATGACCTAGGCCCCGAGTTCGGCCAAGAACTCGAAGCCCTTGTCGGCAATCCAGAAGCAAGCATCGAATCGGTTCGCGCTCAGGCCGATATGTTAGCCCTTCAGAAAATAGAGGAATTACCATTCTTCTTCCGTTCACCCGCGCGAAGAATGTGGGACTCGAACGCGGATTCCCTTCTCGGGCGGATCCGAGCAAATCTACCTCCGCCCGAAGATATCGCGACCGCAGCAGCAGTAGCCGGAGCGATGGGCGTGGGGGCGGCTACCGTCGCAGCCCACGCCGGAATCAAAGGCCAAACTCCCGAGCAAGCCCTAGTCGGCGCGGTTGTCGATACTGCAGTCCAGCATGCAGCCGGAGCTGTCCTCGATGCAGTAGCACCAGTTGCGCAAGCCCCGGCAGCCGAACCCGAACCCGCGCCGGTCGAAGCAGTCCCGGAACCAGAGCCAGTCATCGAGCCAGAACCTGCTCCGGCCGCCGAAGAATTAGCAGCCGCGGAGCAAGAATCCGGCGGCCTCGACCTTGCAGACGTCTTAACCCGACTCGATAAGGCTCATTTCCTCAATGACCAAATCGCTGTAATCACCTCAACCGCGGGTTTGACAACAGCAGCTGTAGTCAAAATCGACCGACTGGAACGCACATTCTCAATCGGAATTGACGATGCCTACCGCAATGGTCAGACCCTCATCGGCAGCATCGAAGGAATCGGCGAAGTCGAAATCCACCTCAAAGCCGATTTCGACACAACCAATTTGCACACAAATAACACCGAATCATTCACGGTATCGGTCCACAAATGGAATGGAATCCGCAAGCGACTCCAGCTAAACGCGGTGTGAAGCAAACATGAGCAGGCAGCACGCCTGTCCGAGCGAATCGCGCCACAGATTCAGTGCCCAGCGAACTCGAGCGCTTCATCAAGCATCTCTTCAAGGCTAATCTGCGGCGCAAAACCAAGCCTCATCTCCAAGTCGCGCGCATCGACGACGCCGAAAACTTCCTGTGAGTCGTCCTGACCTAATTCGAGTTCACAACCGAATTTTTGACTGAAAATTCCACCCAAATCGAACATACTGATCGCTTTGCCCGACCCGACCGACATACTCTCACGAGTTGGCGGCGGGTCGCCGAGGACGGCACCGACGACTGCAGCAAGGTCCTGAACGTGAACGAAATCCTTCACTCCGTTGCCGTCCCCTGGAACATTCACCCAGCCCATCATGCATTCTTGTGCCCACTTGTGCAGCAAGCCATTTGCTTCCGAGCCGTCCAGAAGTACTCCTTGCACATTCGAGGCTCGGATGATGCTCACAGGCCGCTCGGCCTGTGCACGTTCGAGGGCCATCTCTTCCATCCACAATTGGCCCTCGGCCGCCACGTCCCGTGGCGCAAGAGTAGAATCATTGCCGTAATACGGCTCGCCGGGCTCCCACTGAGGATGAACCCTCAGAGTTCCAACGATGATCAGATGCAGCTCGCCGTGCCGGTCGACCGCATCGAGAATCGGCCTCGACTGCTCCCGCATCTTCAACAGAGTCTCGCGGTCGTTCCTGCCCAGCGCCGAATCAACCGGCTTGGAATTGATGTGAACAATCGCTGTGCAGGAAGTCAACAGCGCATCGAGTACCATCGTATCCTCCAAAGCCTCCGGAGGAACCACGACGGCCGAATCACCAAGCATTTCGATGATGTACGGGGCGACGAAGTGGTCGGGGGCGCTGACGGCTACCTTCATTCCAACACCAATCCCTGACCTTCTCCATCAACCTAAGAGTGTGTCGGTGTCAGGAGTTTGAATCGCTCAACGAACCATTGAAGCACTCTCCGCAATCCAACGCGTCTGCCTTCGGGCTTGAGGTGTCCTCGGATGGACCAACTTCCAAATCTCGGTCGCGAGCAAGAGATGCTCTCTGCGATGGGTTTCGAGTCGATTGATGACCTATTCTCGGACATACCTGAGGGGGTGCGTCGGTCGGGCGGGCTTCCGCTGCGTGGCCCGCAGTCAGAGGAGGAAATCTGGGCCGATGCTCAGCATTTGCTTGGCGCGAATATTGATTTAGACTCGCGCCCGTCCTTCTTGTCGGCTGGTTTGGCTCGTAACTTCGTTCCAACGATGGTTGGGATGCTGGCGACTCGTGGTGAGTTCCTGACCGCTTACACCCCTTACCAGCCGGAGGTCAGTCAAGGTATGCTGCAGGCGATGTGGGAATTCCAAACGATGGTTTCCGAGCTGGTTGGTTTGCCGGTTGCTAACGTTTCAATGTACGATGCGAGTACTGCGGCTGCTGAAGCGATAACTTGTGCTGTGCGGGTGAAGGGTCGCAAGGCTGAGCAGAAGGGTGTTGTTTACGTTTCACAATTTGTTCCGCCGCACCGCATGTCGGTGATTGAGAATTATACGCAGGGCGGCGGGATTGAATTGCGCTTGCTTGAGCATGGCTCGGATGGGCGCGTTGATCTGGATGCCGCTGCCGGTGCTCGTGGTGCTTGTGCTGTTTATGTCGAGCAGCCGAATGCTTTCGGTGAACTGGACGAGGGGATTGCTGGTCTGAAGGAGATTATTGGCGATAAGACGGCGCTGATTGTTGGTGTCGATGCTGTCTCTCTTGGGATTGTTGAGGCGCCGGGCGCATATGGTGCAGATATTGTCGTTGGCGAGGGTCAACCCTTCGGGATTGGGCCTACTGCTGGTGGTCCGATTTACGGGTTGTTTGCTTGTGCTAAGGAGTATCTTCGCCAAATGCCTGGTCGAATCGTTGGCAAGACTGTCGATGAGGACGGGCTTGATGCCTTTACTCTGACACTTTCTACGCGCGAGCAGCACATTCGTCGGCATCGCGCGACCTCGAATATTTGCTCGAATGAGACGCTCATCGCTCTGATGGGTGCGATGCACATGGCTTTGCTCGGTCCTGAGGGGCTTGAGCGCTTGGCGCTTCGTGTCGCTGCTGCGACCGAAGCGACAAAACAGGCTGTGTGTTCTATTGACGGGGTCGAATTGGTCGACCCCGATACGGCGAACTTCCGCGAGTTCGCCGTCAAACTTCCCGGCTCAGCCGCCGATGCACTCGCACACATGGATGCGGCTGGAGTCCTTGGCGGCTTCGATATGGGTGAATGGTGGGAGTCGATGGCAACTTGCTTGCTCATCGGTTGCGACGAGCGAACCAGCCAATCCGACATCGATGCGCTCGTCAGCGCTCTTTCCTCTTGGGTTGCGGAGGTGAGCGCTTGAGCGATATCTACCAATTCAACGGCGCGGCTGGAACCGGTTGGTCACAGCCCGCGCCGATGTTGGAAAATGTCGAAAATACGGTGCCTGCGGCTCTGCGCAGAGCAAGTCTTCCGCGCTGGCCACGCGCTAGTGAGCCTGAACTAGTGCGCCACTATACTTGGCTCTCGCAACGCAATTTCGGCATCGATACCGGCTTCTATCCACTCGGCTCATGCACGATGAAGCATAATCCACGCATCAATGAGCGAATCGTGCAATTGCCCGGTATCGACCGACTTCATCCTCTACAACCCGAGCATCAGATTCAGGGCTTGCTCGCCATCTTCTACGAGATGCAAGAGATGCTCGAAATCTGCGCCGGCATGGATCAAGTAACACTGCAACCTGTAGCCGGTGCCCAAGGAGAGTTTGCCGCGATGAGGTGCATTCAGGAGTATCATCGCGATAATGGCGAGTCGCAGCGAGACAAGGTCATTGTCCCTGATTCCGCACATGGCACAAATCCAGCATCCGCCGCCATGTGCGGCTACGAAATCGTCGAGATTCCCTCGGGAGAAGACGGCCGCCTCGACCTTGACGCTCTACGCGCAGCGGTCGGGGACGACACCGCGGCGATGATGATCACCAACCCGAGCACCCTCGGAATCTTCGAGCCAGAAATCGCCGAGGCGGCAGAAATCGTTCACGCCGCCGGCGGCCAAATGTACTACGACGGGGCAAACTTCAACGCGATTCTCGGCAAAACCGACCCCGGCAGAATGGGCTTCGACGCGGTCCACTACAATCTCCACAAAACGTTCAGCCAGCCTCACGGAGGAGGCGGGCCTGGCAGTGGTCCAATCGGAGTCAAATCACACCTCGCAGAATACCTTCCAGCCCCGCTCGCCGACCGCGAGCAAGCCGAAGACGAAGGCGCGACCGACGATGGTTACCGCTACTTCTGGCGAACCCCAGAAAAGACGATTGGAAAGGTCCAGCAGTGGCACGGAAACGCGGGAGCAGTCGTGCGAGCATGGGCATTTTACCGGCGCTACGGGCGAGAGTTAGAGCGCATGAGCGAGCACGCAGTTCTCAACGCAAATTACCTCCGTCACCGAATAATGAACGGCACAGAATCGGTCCACGCAATGCCTCTCGATGGGGCCCCAACGAAAGTTGTCAAACACGAGTTCACACTCTCGATGTCACCTCTCAAAGACGCTGTCGGAGTCACTGGAAAGGACGTCGCAAAACGCCTACTCGACTACGGCTACATGTCGCCAACTCTCTACTTCCCGATGATTGTCCCTGAATGTTTGATGATTGAACCGACCGAGACAGAATCGAAGGAAGTTCTCGACAAATTCGCCGAGGATTTCTTGCAAATTCTCGGCGAGGACCCAGAAGTTGTCACCACCGCGCCGCACACAACCGATGTTCGGCGTGTCGACGAGGTTCTAGCGGCGCGCAGTCTCATCCTGCGCCAAGACTTCGAAGAATGAAAGAACGGATTCGCTCCATCGGCGCGAACCAAATACGAGCGGCCCGACGCAAGTCACGTGCAGGCCGCTCGCGACAGAGATTGGTTGGCCGGCGAGTCAGCATGGTACACGGCTTCAGAAGGCGTTCCAGATTCTCTCGCGGGCGAATCCTTTCCGAATGATGAATGGGGTTTCACAACCCCTTCCAAAGGTGGGCGAGGCTGGATTAGGCAAAGGCTCGCCCCGATGGGCCCACGGATTCTATTTTCCACAGCCTGGGCGCCATTTTTCCTACTGCTTTCTGTTGTTCCACTCGCGCTTCCCGGTCGCACTCCGAACGACCAGAGCATTGCGACCACTTTGTTTGCAATCAGCTGGGCATTGCTGCTGATTCCATTCTTGAAATTGAAGGACGGCTTGCCGAATCGGGCGGCAAAATCCGTGCTCGACCTCTACCCGCTCGATGTGTTATTCATCGTCTTGGGGGGACTCACTTTTCCTTTGCACATTCTCGTCGATACACGAATCGGTTGGCTTTCATTCGCCTTCTTCGCCATCGCTCAATATCGTACAATTCGAAATTTCACGGTCTGCGCCGGACGAAACTCCGCTCGTTGGTTATTGCCGCTCGAATCCGCGGATTTCTCGACGGAGGTGCTCGGACAGGGATGGGTTGCGGATTCGAAGCGATTCAGGAACGGCCCGCTAGCTCATTGGGATGGGCCGTTGCCCGAGTACGCCGCGGACCTAATCGGGGTTACACGCGGCGACTCGACCTTCGTAGCCTTCACACTCAAGCACCGAGGTGGGACACTTCACGATCCATTTTCTGAACACCTCGTCGGTGAGTCTGCGTTCGAGGGACTTCTAGGCTCTCCTCCACTGGTCATCGGCGGCGAGGCGTGGCCGGAGAGATTTCTGCCTTCAGCCGAGCAGTGAGCCGATTGTTGGAGTCGGGCCTTTCGGCAGGCATTTGAACCGGCCGCAGTCCGCCGTGGCATGGACATCTGCGTTGTTCTGGGCTCGAAGTCCGATTTGCCAATTGCTGACAAGTGCCGAAGCGTGCTCGAGAAGTTCGATGTAGAATTCGAAATTCGCGTCGCTTCGGCTCACCGCGCTCCAAAGTACCTCGAAGGAATAATCGAGACTGCCGAGGCCAACGGCTGCCAAGTTTTCATCGGAATGGCCGGTGTAGCAGCAGCCCTTCCGGGCGTTATCGCTTCGATGACAACCAAGCCCGTCATCGGTGTTCCAGTCGGCGGCCGTGTTCCTCTCGACTCACTACTATCCATCGTTCAGATGCCGCCTGGGATGCCGGTCGCCACAGTAGGTGTCGACCGCGGCGATAATGCCGGTGCACTCGCCGTGCAGATTCTCGCCGCTTCCAACGCCGAGTTAGCGGCGGCTTACTCAGATTACAGGTCCGCGATGACCGCGAAGGTCATCGCTGACGACGAGTCAATCAAGGGGTGAATCCGATGATGAATACCCAAATGCTCGTCGATGAGGCAATCGAGGCTTTGCAGTCTCAGATTGATGATACGGCGATCATCGCTTGTTCGGGGGGAATCGACAGCACGGTAGCTGCAATTCTCGCCCACCGTGCTGTCGGAAGTCTACTCCACTGCGTCTATGTTGACACCGGTTTTATGCGCAAGGGAGAGACCGAGGAAGTTCGCGAAATGTTTGCCCAAATGGGCATTGAGTTGAGCGTTGTCGATGCGTCAGAGCGATTTTTCAGCAACCTCGAAGGGGTGACGGATCCCGAGCAAAAGCGCAAGGTAATCGGCGAGCAATTCATCCGTGTTTTCGAGGAAGAACAAGCCAACTGCGGCGCTAAATTCCTCGTTCAAGGAACTATCGCACCTGATTGGATAGAGTCTGGTGGCGGCGAGCGGGATGTCATCAAGAGCCACCATAATGTCGGGGGTTTGCCGGAAGATGTCGACTTAACCATCGTCGAACCTCTACGCGAATTTTACAAGGATGAGGTTCGCCAAATCGCTCGCGAATTGAGCATCAAATCAAGCGAACGTCAACCATTCCCAGGACCTGGACTCGCCGTGCGTGTTCTCGGCGATTTGACTCGACCGCGCGTCGAGGCTTGCCGCGAAGCCTGCCACATCGTCGAAGTTCGGCTTCGCGAGGCCGCAGCTGAAGGCAAGTGTGACCTGCCGTGGCAATACTTCGCGGCTCTCTTACCAGTGAGTTCGGTCGGTGTTCACGGTGATGCTCGGGTTTACGGCGAGACCATCGTCGTGCGCGCGGTGACAAGCCTAGATGGTATGTCCGCGCGCTACTCACCAATCCCTCATGATGTCCTCGCTGGAATCAGCACGGAGATCACCAATTCGCTGAAGGGCCAAGTGAATCGCGTCGTTTACGATATCACTCACAAGCCGCCGGGCACCATCGAATGGGAGTAATTTCTCTTCGCCTCCGAGCCAATGGCTCGGATTCTCATCGAAATTACGGCAAGGAATACACTGTGTAATCGAAGATTGAAATCGATATGAGTTGCTGATTTCCTTCCGGAAAATTCCCAGTCCCCACACTGAATGCGCGCTTCGCGCTACTCTCTACGGTACAGACTCACTAGATGATGGAGCCGGCGGCTCGGAGTCTCATCGAAATTACAGCAAGGAATACACTGTGTAATCGAAGATTGAAATCGATATGAGTTGCTGAGTTCCTTCCTGAAAATACCCAGTCCCCACACTGAATGCACGCTTCGCGCTACTCTCTACGGTACAGACATACTCGACGCCTGACTGGTAGGATGGCGACAAGAACGAACCTGCTGCGCACTCGATTTCTCGTGTCCTGCCCAGCGATTGATTCATGAACGGTTGTTCCCGCCGCAGGCTGGGCCGACATAGCTTAGTTGGTGGAGCGGCGGACTGTTAATCCGCAGGTCGCAGGTTCGAGTCCTGCTGTCGGCGCCACTTCTCTCACTCCGGGCGTACGCTTTGTGGCGCCTTGAGAAATTAGGAATCGTTTGTCACGAACCCGCGCGCAGCGCACGGTCGGGTCTGCTGTCGGCGGCCGTTCAATCACGCCGAGAAATCGCCGCAAGACTCAGAATCGCGAGAGCCGCCAAAGCCCCAAATCCAGGCAGCAGACCGCCTTCCTCTTTCTCGTTGAGGTCACAAATCCCGTCGCCGTCTGAATCAGCAGGAACGCTATTTGGATCGGTCGAAATCGTCAGGCATTGTGACTCGGCATAATCCGACCAACCGTCGTTATCATCGTCGAAATCGGAGTTATCACCCTCGCCGTCGCCATCGCTATCGCGCCGCTCTAATGGGTCGAATGGGAAGTCGTCGAAGATGTCTGGGACTCCGTCGTTATCGTCGTCCTCGTCGAGTTCGTCGCACTCTAGGTCTCCATCAGCATTTGCCGGAATTGAGTCTGCCAGAAGTGGGTCCGAAAGGCACTTTTCCTCCTCACGGTCCTCAAAACCATCTCCGTCGTCATCTCGGTCTGTATTGTCAGTCTCACCATCGCCGTCCGTGTCTACCGGCGATGAATTAGCATCCAGTGGGTCGTATCCATGAGTGATTTCATCCTCATCCGACCAACCATCTCCATCGGCATCTTCGTCAGCATTGTCTCCGATGCCGTCACCATCGAGATCACCAGATTCGGAAGGGTCCTCCGGGAAGGCATCCTCGTCATTCTCGGTACCATCGCCATCACGGTCGGTATCGGCATTGTCGCCGATACCGTCGCCATCAAGGTCGGCCCACTCGGTACCATCGGTCGGGAATAGGTCGTCGACATCTAGCACGCCGTCACCATCGTCGTCCTCATCGACGGCATCGCAAATTGCATCCATGTCGATATCGGACGGAACCGATGCTAAGTCCATCGAATCGGTTCCACAAGTATCCTCGTCAGCATCCATCCAGCCATCACCATCATCATCTGAATCGGCATTGTCGCCAATCCCGTCAGCATCGGTGTCGAGCCATTCGCTAGCATTCATCGGGAAGGCATCATCGACATCGGAATGACCGTCATCATCGTCATCCGTGTCCACAACATCGCAAACTGAATCCCCATCGAAATCGGCCGGCACCGCGCCAGCATCGCGCGGGTCGGTTCCGCAATTCGCTTCGTCGGCATCGCTCCATGAATCGCCATCATCATCCGTATCCGCATTATCGCCGACTCCATCCCCATCCAAATCGGCCGATTCACTAGCATCGTCCGGGAATGCATCGTCGACATCGAGCACACCGTCCCCATCGTCATCATCGTCGAGAGGGCTGCAAATCCGATCTCCATCCGGGTCGGCTGGAATATCGGAGGAATTCAGAGGGTCCGTGCCACAATCGACTTCGTCGGCATCATTCCATGAATCGTCATCATCGTCGAAGTCTGCATTATCTCCTCGACCATCACCGTCGGTATCCTTCCATTCAGTATCATCGAATGGGAAATCATCCTCGGTGTCGTTGTAACCATCGTCGTCATCATCAGCATCGCTGGCATCGCACACTCCATCCCCATCGAAATCAGCCGGGACGCTACCTGAATCGGTCGTGTTTGAACCACATGTTGTCTCCTCCGCATCGCTCCAACCATCTCCATCATCATCCTCGTCGACCGCATCGCACGTACCATCTGAATCGGTATCTACCGGGGTTGAGAAGCGGTCGGTAGAATTGGTTCCGCAAGCCGCTTCATCGACATCGCTCCAACCATCGTCATCATCGTCGGCATCGAGGGAATTGCACATTCCATCCCCGTCGCTATCAATTGGAGTCGAGTCGGCGTCGGTCGAATTAGTTCCACACGCCGCCTCGTCAACATCACTCCAACCATCACCATCATCATCCGAGTCTAGGGCATTGCACGTCCCGTCAGAATCGGTATCGAGCGGGGTCGAGTCCGAGTCGGTTGAATTGGTCCCACAATCCGCCTCGTCCGTATCGGTCCAACCATCTCCATCATCGTCGGTATCCATCGTATTGCAAGTTCCATCCGCATCGGTATCGGTCGGGACCGAGGAGTCGTCGTCCGGGTCGGTCCCGCACATCTGTTCCTCAGTATCAGACCAGCCATCTCCATCATCATCGGTGTCGACGGGGTCACAAATTCCGTCGCCATCCCCGTCGCTCGGGATGCTTGAATTATCGTTCGAATCAGTACCACAAGCACCCTCGTCATCATCACTCCAACCATCACCGTCGGAGTCGAGCGCAGCCTGAGAAAGCACCCAAGAATCGGTGCCCCAGCCATCCCCACCAGTGTTCCCGTTGCCGTTGACAAAGTTCACTGCCATGTCGAAAGTCACGTTGCCAGAACCATTCGCAGGAGCTGTCCAATCGACTGTCCACGAGCGCGCGTTTGAGTTTGAGTGAGTCACTTCACCACTTGAAATCTGAGCGTTCGAACCTGGGTTTGAGAAGGTTCCATCATCAGCATCGAGATTGAATCCACCACCCGAGCCGCTGACACTTCCACTGCCACCAATTGAGAGATTGTAAGTCGAATTCGGCTCGTAACCATCCGCTGGAAGTCCGCTCAGCGAGGGTGTTACTTGATTCGCACCTCCACCGTGACAACTACAGCCCGAGGTAGAGGATCCGGTCTTCCCGCTTGACCATCCAAAAGCATCTGTTGGAACAGACAGAACGAGAAGCAAAACAAGAATCATCGAGACCTTTCGCTGTGATGTCATCGCCCTTCGGCGTCTTCACCACCTTTTGGCCTTCACTGACGCCTGTGTCGGTTCAGAACCGTTGCTCCGAGCAGTGCTAGTGCTGCCAACATCGCAGGGAATCCGGGCAGAGAGTCGTCCTTTGGTTCCTCTGGGGCTACGTAGTCAGGACCATCGGTATTGTCTGTGTCTAGTGCGTCGCAGATTCCATCACCATCGATGTCAGCTGGAATTGATTTCACATCGAGAGGGTCGCTCAGACAATCCGTCTCCTCTTCGTCAGTGTATCCATCTCCATCATCGTCGGTATCGGCATTGTTGCCAACTCCGTCACCATCGGTATCATCCCACTCATCCTGGTCATTTGCGAAAGCGTCCTCCTCGTCTGCAACTCCGTCGCCATCGTCGTCTGGGTCTTGCAGGTCGCACATGCCGTCACCGTCGCGGTCTCGGGGGATGTGATTCGGGTCGAGCGGTCCAGACTCGCAGGCTTCCTCGACCGCGTCCGGCCAACCATCACCGTCATCATCGGTATCGGCATTATCGCCGGTTCCGTCGCCGTCCGTATCGACGAATTCTGTGTTATCGCGAGGGAATTCATCCTCATCGTCGGGAACGCCGTCCTCGTCATCATCGTAATCGCTCTCGTCACAGATACGGTCGCCGTCGAGGTCGGCGGGCAGCGATGAATCATCCATGTGGTCGCTGCCGCAGATTTCTTCGACGCTATCCGACCAACCATCGTCGTCATCGTCATCATCTTCGGTCAAAGTGGTCGTACAGCCTTCGACTATCTTGTCCGGCATGCCGTCCTTGTCGGTGTCCGTCCAGGCACATTCGTCCTCTGGAAAATCGTCGTCGGCGTCGTTGACGCCGTCATTATCTCCGTCCATGTCTAGGTAATCACAGACGCCATCGCCGTCAGAATCCATCGGGTAACTAGCCGCGTCGAGCGGGTCGGTATTGCAATTTGATTCCTCGACATCGCTCGCACCATCATTATCATCATCGGTATCGGCATTATCGCCTATACCATCTCCATCGCTATCGACGGTCTCTGTGCCATCATTGGGGAATTCGTCCTCATCATCGTCGACCCCGTCTCCATCATCATCGGAGTCTAGGTCGTCGCAGAGATCGTCTCCATCGCTGTCGACCGGGGTCGAGCCAGCATCGTTGGGGTCCGAGCCGCAATCGGCCTCGGTCGTGTCAGAATATCCATCGTTATCATCGTCGGAGTCGGCATTATCGCCGACTCCGTCGCCATCGGCGTCGGCCCACTCGGATGAATCGAGTGGGAAGGCATCATCCTCGTCGGCGACGCCGTCATTATCATCATCATCATCTTCCTCGTTGGCGATGCCATCGCCATCGGTATCCTCTCCCTCGAGGGCATCGCAAACCCCATCTCCATCGGTATCCGCAGGCACGCTGCCCGAGTCGAGTGGGTCGGTCATGCAAGCATCTTCGTCGACATCGGACCAACCGTCATTATCGTCGTCGAGGTCCTCGGTCAGCGTCGAATTCCCCGTGAAGACGATATTATCGAGGTAGAGCGCTTCGGTGGCGCTATTCGAAGAGAATTCAATCTCAAGTGAACCTGTCGCCCCACTCAGCGACATCGTCTCCGTTGTCCAGACATCGAGGTAGGCAGAGAAGTCAGCATCGATGTCCTGTCCGCTGGTGTTGAGAATGTCGGTCGAACTGGTCGAGGTAACCCAGCGGATAATCAGATAATCCTCGGGGTTCGAGGTCTCGTAGCCGGTATCTTGCAAGAAGAGGTCAAGGCTAACCGAATCAGCGGTCACCTGCTCTAGAGCCAGCGTGGTAATACCGTCAACATCAGACATCTGGTAGCCCTTGTCACCATCACTGAAATTACCCACCGTTCCAGTATAATTGATCGTGCCGAAATAATCTCCATCGGTCAGTCCAACCCCGCCGGTGGACTCGTAATACAGCGTGAAGCCCATCTCAGCTCCAGTCGTTTGGTTATGCGCGACATGAGGCTCATTGGCATTATTCCACAGGTATCGGTCACTATCCTGGTCACCAGTATCGGTGTACTTCACGCTGCTAATCGTGTAAGGGTCCTCGAATGAAGTGTAAGCGACGACTGAACTTGAGGAGCAGCCGGCGACGACCGAATCGGGCAATCCGTCGCCGTCGGTGTCTGTATCAGCGCATGGATTATTCGGAAAATCATCGATTGAATCGTCGACACCGTCCCCATCGCTATCATCCGCAAGCACGGCCGGAGGACCCATGAGCAGGAGGAGGGCGAGGAGCAGAGTCAGAGGCTTCGCGGTGCGGGTCATGCCTTGCCAAGGTAGCAGCGATTGAAATAACTCTCGCAGGCGAACGCGCGAAAATGCGAGGCTGTGCGACCGTCAGACTCTTTGACCGAGAGCGGAAGCATGACGCATGAATCCGAGCGAACAGGTCGAAGCCGTGATGCAGGCCAGTGCGGCTTCGGGGCGACATTACCGAGATTCGCTACCGATGATCGCCAGCGAAAACATCCTCTCCCCTCTTGTTGCCAAGGCCGTTCAAGGTGACCTCCACGGACGCTACGCCGAAGGGCTTCCCGGGAAGAGGTACTACCAAGGGTGTGACGATTTCGATACGATTGAAAGCATCGGAATCGAATCGGCGCGGAGAGTTTTCGATTGCCGATTCGCAAATATCCAATCGATTTCAGGCACCGTCTCGAATATGGGCGCTCTGAAGGCGCTGACAAAGCCGGGTGATACGATTACTGCGGTCTCAACCGCTGATGGCGGTCACATCTCGCATCACCCGATGGGGGCTGTTGGGATGCGTGGACTCAACCTTGTGACCTATCCATGGAATGAGGAGCGCATGGAGCCGGATGTCGATGCGGCTTGCGCTCTGATTCGCGAGGAGCAGCCGGAATTGGCTTTGTTCGGCCAATCGGTTATTCTGTTCCCTATTCCGATGAAGGAGTTGGCCGATGCCGCCCACGAGGTTGGTGCGACGGTGATGTATGATGGCGCCCACGTGATGGGGCTCATCGCTGGAGGACAATTTCAGGACCCCCTTCGCGAGGGCGCGGATGTGATGACCGGGTCCAGTCACAAAACATTCCCCGGTCCTCAAGGGGGCTTCGTGCTAAGCGATTCTGAGGACGAAGCCCTGCATAAGAAACTGAATAATTCCATCTTCCCAGGCGTTTGTTCTTCCTATCATTTGCATCACGTCGCCGGGAAGGTTGTCGCGCTTGCTGAATTCGAGGCCTTTGGCTCTGATTACGCGCGCGACATCGTCGCCAATGCCAAGGCGCTGGGCGCGGCATTGGCTGCAGAAGGATTCGATGTGCTCGCCGAGGAGCGCGGATTCACGGCGAGCCATCAGATTCTGACCCGCCACGGAGGACCTGACTCAGGGGCGGGGAAGCGAGCGGCGCAGACGCTCGAGGAGTGTGGAATCATCACCAACATGAACATGCTTCCGGGTGATACCAAGGCCATGAGTGGCCCGAGCGGGCTGAGGCTGGGAACGCCGGAATTGACCCGCGTCGGAATGGGCACGGATGAGATGCAGGACGTCGCTCGATTCTACGCTCGCGCCCTAATCGAAGAAGAGGACACGGCCACAGTCCAACGCGACGTGGCCGAGTTCAAATCGCGCTTCCAAACGGTAAATTACGCGATTCAAAAAGGCCCTGCCTACCCCGGCCTCTGAGTCTTGAATCGAACCTTTTCGGACACGTCCGGATTACAGTTATTGCCGACCACCACAGGTGGTCGGACATGCCCACGCGCGCGCAGGTGGCAATCCTGCTGACTGTGATGATGTTCAGCTCGGGTTGTATGGGGCTATTCGAATCGGGTGAGAAGCTGCCCGATGAAATCGATTGCGAGCAACAACCGAACCATCCTGAGTGCGTTGTTGAACAGATAACGGCAGAGGATTGTCGTCTCGACCAAGTCTTCACCGGCGAGGTCTGCCGACAGATGGAAAGGCCTGAGCAATTGTCCTACGGCGAGACCGATATCCTCCTCACCGTCGGAGAAGAAATGCAAGCTCTGACCCCATCGTTCATCGGCGACGGCCCCGAATCTTGGGTGATTAATCCGCCTCTTCCTCAAGGCCTCGAACTCGATGACGAAACCGGAGTAATTTCCGGAACTCCGACAGAAGTCACTCGCCACCTGCGTTACACAATCGTCGCCGCCAATTCAATGGGCTCGACCAATTCTTGGGTTGAAATCGAGGTCATCAGCTCAGCCCCCGAACAAATTCTCTACGCCGATTTGGTGCTGGATTGCGAATTGGGCCACCACTGCCACCTCGACCCTCCTCAGGTC
This sequence comes from Methanobacteriota archaeon, assembly GCA_016845365.1. Lineage (GTDB taxonomy): Archaea > Thermoplasmatota > Poseidoniia > Poseidoniales > Thalassarchaeaceae > MGIIb-O1. The sequence continues at coordinate 48,775 of JAERST010000022.1, read as the reverse complement.
ATTGGCGGTGATGCAGAGCAGTGGTCAGTTTCTCCGGAGTTACCATTCGGCTTCACCTTGCTCGAGGACGGATCAATCGACGGTGAAGCCGAATTCTTGGGCGATTCGAACCACACGATCACGGTCTCAAATCAGGGTGGTTCGGTCAGCGTAGAGATTCGAATCATAGTGATTCACGAAGCGCCGATGGGCTTGGGATATGGCGGCAATCGCTACCATCTGACCATCGGCGATTCGATGCAAGTTGTTCCGACCACGACCGGAGGCGATATCGTTTCGTGGTCGGTCGAACCGCCGCTACCTGACGGCCTCACATTATTCCAAGACGATGGTTCAATCCGCGGCTCTCCGTTAAACGTCCAATCTCTCACGACCCATCGAATCACTGCGACGAATACAGGTGGTTCAATCTCCGTAGATGTGCTCATCAGCGTCGCCGACCATGGAGTAACCAATCTGCTCTACACCCCCTCGGAATTATCCCTGAGGCAAGGCGAGAGTCTCAACCTTGCTCCAACCCACAGAGGTGGAACCCCCGATACTTGGCAAATCGCCCCCCCACTACCGAACGGTGTCCAATTCGACACCACCAATGGGCGAATTCAAGGCACAGTCCAAGATATGCAACCATGGACTACCTACACCATCTGGGCGAATAATACCGGCGGTTCTCCCTCTACCGAGTTCAGACTTAGAGTCACGAGCCAACCGCCTGACTTGATTTCCTTCGAACAGAACCAATACGCCCTAGCCGCCGATGAACCAGCATTCATCGGCGTAACAAATGACGGTCCAGATATCGAGACATGGGAGGTCGACCCGGCCCTCCCAATCGGACTCAGCCTCGCCTCAAATGGCAGCATCGAAGGAATTCCAAACGAGCGCACAGATTGGGCGCAGTACACCATTTGGGCGAATAATTCGGGCGGCGCGGTCGGCCTAATCATTTGGATTGGAGTCCACGATATCCGCGCCGACCAACAAGAGTTGCTACAAGGTCTTGAGAAGGCAGATTGGGGCGGTTATCCCTCGCACATCTTACCGATCGGAAAGTGGGCCTTTCCACTCGGATTGGATGACTCGAATAACGCGGTGGTCTCAGGAAGCCACGTCGGTCGTGGGAAGATGATTGGATTCGGACATGAGGGTTGGGTCGGTTACAATACTACATTCAATTTGAGAGCAGTTGAATGGGCTTGTGGAGAAGCGGCGGAGGTCGGACTGGCCTACGGTAGCGGCTACGAGCACTTCGCGGACGAATTAGAGGGCGAAGGACACACCGTTCACTATTCTGTAACCCCAAGAGACCTCAGCGGCCTCGATTGCCTGCTCGACGAATTTTGGAACGACCACGATGATGCTGACAACGCCAATTTGGTAGCCTTCATGGAGGAAGGAGGTGGCATCGTAATGGGCGGCCACGCTTGGTATTGGTCCTACTTCAACAGCGATGTCGCCCACAATTATCCGGGCAATAAAATCGCCAAGAAAACCGGCCTATTCATCTCAAGCGCTTACGGTGGAAACGATATCAATTTCCAGAATATCCCTCATCGCTACTATACGATTTCAAATGCCGTCGAAGCGGTTCTCGCAGACCGCATCGACGGCACCCCAATGTCTTCTGAAGAAGCAGCAATCGCTTACGCCGCCATCTCAGATTGCACATGGGTAGTAACCCTCGATTACAAGAAATTCTGGACACCACTTCGGGACCTGGTAAACCAAACAGGATACACAGTCGTCCCGGCTTCAGGCGGCTACGACCTCGGCGCAGACCCAGTCGCCGACATCATTCTGCGCCTCGAAGACGCACTCATGTGGATGCTGCCGCCGGATGAATTGCCAGCTCACCCGAGCCATGTTGAATTCCCCGGCGAAGTGCCATCAAATGCCACAAGAATATCGCGAACGGTCACCGTCAACGCAACACAACCAGGCTTGCACGGATACTTCGGTTATGCTGGCGCCAGATCCCATCTGAGAATGGCCACTGGCCTGTACGCAGCCCCGGGCGAAGTTGTCACCGTAAGCGTTGACCAAGACACAGCCAATCTCACTTTCTACATCCTCATCGGTGCCCACACCGATGGCCTGTGGCATAAGGAAAGAATACACCGCCACGCGAGAATATACCGCTCCTTCGACTTCGACTCGACAAGCATCGAAGTAGCAAATGCATTCGGCGGGCCAATCTACGTCTGGATTCCCGCCGGCTCCGAATATGGAGACATCGAGGTCAGTTTCAGCGGCGCAGTCCGCGCCCCGATGTTTATCCTCGATGAAACCACCGATTATGTTTGGACAAATACTGTCAGAGATTACCCAGCACCGTGGGCCGAGATGATCGGGCACGACTTCATCATGAGCGTGCCTAGCAGTGACATTAGGGATCTCGAAAATCCAACCGATTTGATGGAGTGGTGGGATATCGCTCTGGCGATGGAACACGAGGTCTACGGATTCGAACCTTGGCCGCGAGTCGAGCGAGCGGTCTTCGATGTGCAAATTTCAGCAGGATGGATGCACTCGGGTTATCCATTCATGGCTCACACAGCATCTGTCGCTGGAGTCATGGATCTAGATTACATCAGCACGAACGGAGATTGGGGGATGTTCCACGAATTAGGTCACAACCACCAATGGATGCCCTCAACTCTTCCCGGAACAACCGAAACTGGTTGTAATTTTGCCAGCCTTTACTTGATGGAGGACCTTGTTGGAGTCGGTCATGGACACGGGTCGATGTCGCCAGAAAACCGCGATGCAAATGTGCGGAATTACTTCGATAATGGTGCAAATATCAACAGTTGGTCGGTTTGGATTGCTTTGGTAACTTACTACATGGTCAAGGAATACTGGGAAGGATGGGAGCCGATAACCGAGGCTTTGACAGTCTATTACACACTTCCAGCAAATCAAGTTCCGAATACCGGTGATGAGAAATTCAATGCTTGGGTTTTGCATCTTTCAAATGCTACCGGCTACAATACGGCTCCTTACCACGCCGCTTGGGGATTCCCACTGACACAGAAGACCTTCGATGACCTCGACCACCTCCCGGTCTGGGTTGATGACCAATTGCGTGGGGAGTATTTCTCCTATGATGCGATGCTCCGTGGGCTTGCGGCCGCTAATGTCACTAGTAGTGCGTCCGACTTTGTTTGGGAGACTTATGATAATGGTACGAATACCACTTTGACGCTTTATTATGGCACCACAGATATGGGCAATCAATCGCTTCTGTGGGGTAATTCAGCCGATCTTGGTGATGCTGAGGTCGGCTGGGGAGAGGCTGAATTGACTGGGCTGTCGAGCTCGACGACTTACTATGCGAGGGTCAAGTCGAGCAGTGATGGGCGCGATACTTGGTTTGGGCCGATTAGTTGGACGACTACGAGCTGATTCGGCGCAGCAGTGCTTCGAGGCTTAGGTTTGGGCAGTGTTTCTGGTGAAGGATTGCTAGAGGTATCCACGCCAAGGTGTGGGCGAAAGTGACTGCGAATGCTGGGATTAGCGCGAGTCTTGGCTGGTCTAGCATGTAGTTGGCGGCAAGGCCTAGGACTGCGAAGTGGAGGACGTAAATCGTCAGGGTGAGTCGTCCTGAGGCCTCGAGGAATGCGAGATTGAGGCGGCCTCTTTGTTGGTTTAGGAGCAGTACTTCGTGGGCTATGAAAACGAACATCGCGGTGATGAAAACGAAGAAGATCGAGGCAGGGAAGAAGGTGAGGATTGCATCTCCTTCAGTGAGTGCCCAAGCGGTGCCAGTTCTGACCGAGACAATGATGCTGGCGACGAGAACACCTGCACCACCGACGAGAATGAATCGCCTATATTCTGGCTTATCTTCGCTCTCGGCGAGTAGTGCGCCGAGCGTGGAAAGGGCCAACCAAGGCAAGACTGGATAGGTTCCATTGACGAAAAGACGCTCGAACCATTCACTTGCTCCCGCCGCGTCTACACGCTCAAACCAGGTCAGTTCTGAGCCTGTGTATTCGCCGCCGATGAGGGGTGTGATGGCAAAGAGGGTAAACAAAACCGCGAGGCTTTGTGCGCTTAATCGCGCGATTAGTGGTGCGAGCAGTGCGGCGATTGCAAGCAGCGTCAATACTCCGGGAGTATGCCATTCGAAGCGCCCGCCGCGCTCGGCTGCGAGCAGGACATTGACGAGTAATTGGCAAGCGGTTAGAACGACCACGCGCGGTAGAACCCAATCTACCCACGCGCGTGAGGCCAAGCCATCCGCGAAGCGTTTCTTAGCTCCGCGATGCATTCCCCAGCCGGAGACGGTGACGAATAGCGGAGCGGCCATTCCTCCGAAGGCAGCTGCGACGAATGCCGCAGGATGACCAACCGAGATGCCTTCGGGCGGTAGGATTGCAGCCGTGTGAACCTCGACCATGCAAAGGATTGCGATAGCCTTCATCTGGTCGATATGGCCGAGTCGCACACCATCACCTGATGATGTCCGTGATTCGTGATTGCAATTCAACCTCGCCCTCACTGAGAGTGAAGGCATCGGTCAGAGATTGAGACATACCGGCCGGCAATTCTCCACGGTGGTAAATGACGAGTAATGGATCGCCCTCGTCTACTGAATCCCCCACTTGCGCTTCGAGAATTACACCAACGCCTCGGTCGATTTCCTGCCCTAATGATTGCCGACCCGAGCCCAACTCTAGGCAGGCTTGAGCGATAGTCATGGCATCGATATCGCTGACACTTCCTGCGGATTCGGCGAAGAGTTCGGTCGAGAGTAGTTCTTTATCGAGCAGACCCAATGATTTGAGCATCGAATGGTCACTTTCGAAATCACTCGGGTCGCCACCTTGGGCTTGTACCATTTGAAGGAATTTTTCGAAGGCGCTGCCGTCATTCAGCGAATCGTGAATCTTCAATGCGCCTTCGGCCAAATCGCAGGCTAATCCAGCACTGACGAGTAACAAACCGCCTTGAACGCAAACCAATTCTTCCAAATCGTGCGGCCCCCGCCCGCAAAGTGTCTCCACTGATTCGACGATTTCCAAGGCATTTCCAACCGCGCAGCCCAATGGTTGGTCCATCGTCGTCAAGACCACCGAGGTCGCCACGCCCATGCCGTTGGCGGCCTCGGACATCGAGCGCGCGAGTGCCTCGGCCTGCGCGCGCTCGACCATGAATGCCGCCCGCCCATGCTTGACATCGAGAACGAGGGCGGCCAATCCTTCTGCCGACTTTTTCGAGACGATTGAAGATGTGATTAGAGGAATCGAAGCCACAGTTCCAGTGACATCTCTCAATGCATACATTCGTTTGTCGGCGGGGACCAAAGAATCGGTCTGACCGACCATGGCCACTCCGATTTGTTCAACCTGAGTGCGCAATTCAGCGCTCGTCAAATCAACCTTGAATCCGCGAATACTCTCCAATTTGTCTAGCGTTCCACCGGTATGGCCGAGCCCGCGCCCAGAAATCATCGGCACTTTGGCCCCACACGCAGCGAGGGCGGGTGCAAGCGGAATCGAGACTTTGTCTCCCACCCCCCCTGTCGAGTGTTTATCGACGACGAGGTGCGCCCATTCGCTAGGCCAATCGAGCACCTCGCCCGAGTCGCGCATAGCCTCAGTAAGCCGAATAGTCGACTCGCCATCGAGCCCATTTTCGAAAATCCCGTGCAACCATTCGACCACTTCTTCGTCGCTGTGCGAACCGTCGACGACCCCTTTGACCAGCTGGCCAATCGGGTCGCTCATGCCTCATCCTCGCCGTGTTCATCGCGTAATTCTTCGATGGTGACGCCGCTATCGAGGCGCATTTGGACCTCGTCTCGGCTAAGTCCTTCGAAAGCAAATCCATCCAAAACAATGGCTCCGTGAACACCATCGTCACGGCCCTCGGTCCACTCTCGTGTATCCTCAGATTCTTCATCGAAGCGCGTTCCTTTGAGGATCGCGCGCTCGGAATCGGCATCATCGAATCGATATCCTGAATCGTCGACTAGGCGTTCTTCCGTGAGGATTTTCGGCCGGCGAATCATCGTCAATCCCGCGCCGGCAAGCGAGACGGCCGCAATCAAGGTCAGTCCGAGTAGGAATTTCGCACCCGGCGTCGACAGAGGGTCTTCTCGGACATTGATGATGCCGCCTCCCTCTCCATTACCTTCGCCACCCTCGCCATTTCCTTCGCCGGTGCCTGTTCCTCCTTCGCCACCACCGTTCCCTGGGTCGACGCTTCCCGAACCGTTCTCACAGCCGAATTGGGCGCCATCAGGAACACCATTTTCATCGACATCATTCGAATTCATCGATACCGATGGCGCGCGCATGACCGACCTTGCAAATTCAGGTTCCTCACCATCTAAGATGCAATCATCATCCGTGTCTGGGTCATGCGGGTCACCGCCCAGAAGATACTCATCGAGATTGTTCAATCCGTCTTCATCGGGGTCCAATGATTGCTCGCTCTGGGCGGTGCCGAGCACAGCCGCAGCATTGCGGTCCAGCCCATTTGCGACCTCCCAAGCATCGGGCAGTAAATCTCCATCTGAATCGGTGTGCTCGTCCAAACGATTCCAATCCTCGGCGAACTTGGCCGCGTAAATCGCAGTCAAGTCCTCCGACTCGACGATGACGCCCATCTCGCGATTGCGTAGCATCGAGTTTGAACCCCAATTCATCGAGCCGACCAGCACCGTGTCATCGTCGACAATCATCCCCTTGTTATGCAGCTTCCAGATAGAATCCGATGTCGCCATTAACCGTGCATTGACATCGAAACCCTGAGTCACATTCCACTCGGTATTCAACAGATTCACAGCGTCGCGGATATCATCGTCATGGTCAGCATAGTAAGCATTCAGCATTAATTCGATTCGCACACCTCGCGCCGCCGCCTCGTGCAAAGCCGAAAGCACAGGATTCTCAGCGCCAAAGCCCCAATACCAGTCGAGGTCGAGGTATTGCACAGAAAGCCGAATCCTCGACTCGGCAGCACCGATTTCAGCAAGCAAACCATCTACACAATCATCCGGGCAGGTCAGCAGACGAATTCTCGAAATGTCCGTCGTGTCGGGGTCCAGTGAAGCACTTGGGGTGGTGTCAGAACCGCTCGGCAGCGACCATCCAGAAGCCGGTGAGTGCAGGAAGGAATGAGCATCGATGTGCAGATGATTGGCGTTCTCATCCCATGCCATTCGAGTCAAAACCTCGGTCGCGAATTCACTCGAATCAACGAAGATTGACCACTCGCGATTTCCGGATTCTCCACTCTCTGGAAGGCTCGAATATTTCCAATTCCCAGAAGACATCCAAACGCTCTCAGAATCGCGTACTGCGACCTTGCTGTGGATGAAAGGATAGGGCGAACTAATGTCTGTTGGGTCGGACATCCAGAGGACTGTTCCGCCCGCGTCGTGAACCGCTTGAGCGTGGCCGCGTTGGTTCTCGATAGTCTGTGAATCGTCGAGAATGCCCTCTTCCAAAAGCAGCGTAACTTCGACTCCTCGGGCCTCTGCCTCGATGAGTGCGTTGGTCAGGTCGGCATTGAGGAATTCATAGACGTGGATGTGCAGTGTTTCAGAAGCCTCGCCGAGCCAAGCGAGAAGGTCGGCGAGGCCGTTCTCGGGGCTGAATGAGGCCTTTGCTGCGAGGCCATCGTGTGGGCCGAATTCAGACCCCTCACAGAAGGTGGAAGCTCCGATGCGAATCCATCTTTGCTCCCAGTCTGCCGCGGAGTCGGTGTCCGCTCCCGCAGTGCATCCGTCTCCGCGCATGAGAATCAGTCCGGGCGAGCCATCGCCCGGGACTGAGACGGCTGGACCCGTCCAGCCGTCGATTTCGGCGTCGCCGCCATCGTAAACGAGGGCGTCGACGACCGTACCATCAGGCGCCTTGAGCTGGAGAGATCCGCCTGAATCTACCAGCCAAGGCATATTGTTGAGGGCGGAATTTCCATCGATTGCGGTTATTCCGCCGTCGGCGAGTAGGTTGCTCGGATTATCTGACAGAACCACCGACTCGCCGCTGTCTAGTTCGAATAGCCCGAACTTGGAGATCCATGGGGTGGTCGGGCGAATGCGTTCAATCGTCCAGCCTGTTAAATTGGCTGGCTCATCGCCGAAATTGGTAATTTCTAGCCAGTCATTATCTCGGCCAGGAATTTCAACGGGCATAATCCCTGTGAAGCGAATATCGAATTCGCCGTCCCAAGGTGCGGTGCCGGCGTCTTGCCAATCACCATCTCCGTTGCCGTCGCCTCCACCGGAGCCATCGTCACCGCCCGAGCCGCCGTCACCGCCACTATCGACTGGAGCACTATTGACTAGGCCCGGGGTCGGTTCTTCGGCATCGACATATTCTGCCGTTGAGTCAGAGGGGTCCGGAATCTTCGCCATGCCATTGCCCGCTTGTCCGGTGACGACCTCGTGAACGGATTGGTCGGTTGCGTCGCGAAGGTACAGCGTCTCACCGGCATTATTGATTCGCAGGGTGCCAATTTCATTCTCGGCGATTACCGCATAAGCTCCGGCCTCGATAGTGAACGGCGTTGCGAGTTCAGCAAATCCTACCCAGGTTGTTGCGTTGATCGGGTGAGTCCAACCTCCAATATCGACAATCGTCCAACCCTCGAGGTTGACCGCATCAGCCCCTGTATTGAGAAGTTCAACCCACTCTCCTTGAGGAAAGATGCCTTGGTCCGAACCATCGGCATTTGGCATCACCTCAGTTATGCAAACCACACAAGCAGAATCCTCTCCTGAATCACGAGTTTTCGATGCCTCATCGGTCAGCATCACTGCAGGGCTAGCGAGGCTCGCTAGAAACAGCGCGATGAGAAGGGTGGAGGTGACCACTGCTGAACGCTGTTGCATCGCGCGCCTCGTTCGGCGCTTCACGGTTGAACCCTTCGCGCATGCGCGCGGCCGGCCGGCAAAGCCGGCCGAGTCTCGGCCTCAGCCGAGACATGGGTTAGTTTGTCTCACTCTTCTTCATCGGAAGAGCCACGGAGTAGCGAAGCACCACCCGCAGCACCGGAGAGTCCAATCGCACCGTAGACGAGCAGAGAGATTCCGAGAACGTAGAGAACTGCAGTAACGTAATCGATTGTCGCAGTGCCCTCGAGTTCACAATCACCTTCTCCACCAAAGTCGGTCCAGTACATCGGTTCTATATTGTCCAGAACCTTGCACACGAGCACGTCTGCGCTATCGTCAGGCAGTTCCGAGAAGGTGTGTATCTCAAACACTGCGTGAGTATCGTCAGAGCCAGCTGAGAAGTCAGGATTGACTGCTCCTGGGCCTCGCAAATCGAGGTAGAAGCTGGATACTGACTTTCCGTACATCGGCATATTTGTTATCGGCTCGACCTTCATATCGACTGTTGAGCCGAAGTAAACTGGAAGGGCTCCAGGAATTGTATCGACATAAGTTCCTGAACCGATCAACTTCGCTTGAATCTGGTTCTCAGCAGGGTCGAGTTCAATCGTATGCTCGCGCATTGGGACCCCCTTGAAGGTGGTCATATCACCCGGCACGGTCTCAGTAATTGCATAGCCGACAAGATTCATGCTGAATGATTCGTCTGCATTTCCAACACCACCTGCAGTTCCGGCCACGACGGTATTGCTGTTTCCAACGTTGTCAGTTAGCAGTCCAAGCGAGGAAGTCTCACGGTGAGGTGCACGCCATGGAAGGTGCTCGGTCATGCCGTAGATTTCTCCCTCTTCACATGGATACATGCCGTCTGAATCGGGGTCGGCAAGTGTTCCGTCTGCATTGAGTTTGAAGTCACAATATCCGTCTCCATCAGAGTTTGTGTAGCCCTGCAACATTCTCTGCCCCAGAGTTCCATCATCGCGAGTGCTCATTACGTAAACATCGTAATCTCCTGTGCTCAAACCATCGGGTCGGTCCTCGTTAGACGAGCCCAAATAGGTAGCATTTGTCTCGAGTTTGACCCATGACTCTTCTTCGCTGTATAGACCAGCAAGAACAGGGTCAGACCAGCCGTAGAGCCAATTCTCAATCGGCTGAGTGGTAAAGGCAGAACCGCCGTACTGGAAGCCTAGCAAGGCTCCGATGACCTCTTCGAACATGAAGTCTCGAACCCAGCTGCGCAATGCTGCAGCATCGCTCTCAGAAATTTCGTAGAGGTCTGCAACGGCTGCATCGTCCCATGTGGTCACGACTCCGCCTTCTGCCATCTCTCCCTCTTCGTCCATCGGAGGTAGAACTCCAGCCAATTCACCGTACATGAATGCGATTGCGAAGTTGGAAGTCAGGGCATTGTCGTGATTGTAGAGAATATTTCGAACGGTCTCTGGGGCGAGGTCGACACTGCCTTCGTAAGCACCGCGGTTCAGTCCTATTGGGATGTAACCTCCAGCGATAGGTTCCTCGCCGCCGAATGAGGTCTGCCACCAAAGGTCAGCATCCATGGTTCCTGAACCTCCGACGAGGATCATCGGGAACTCGGAGGGCGTTCCAACCATGCCAATCCACTCGCCAGCCCAATCGGAGAGGCCGAGCAGTTGAGTCAGCCCGATTCCATACTGCACCATCGTGCCGAAAGCATCTGCTTGAGCTCCGAGTAGGAATAGTGCAACACCGTTCAATGGGATTCCATTGTAATCTGAGACAGAGAGCAAGCCGTTTTCGGGAGATACCCCCTCGACTCCAAATACGACATTGTTGAGTGCCTCAGCATTTGCGATATCGACTCCCGAAACCGTGTTCAGTCTTTCACGCAGGTCGGTGACTTGGGCTAGGTCTGCTCCTCCACCGTGATCAGTGAATTTTTTGCCGGCCATCGCGTAGACGGCCCAATCGGTTTCGTTGTCGGATGCATCGTAGCCGTAGAGCGCTGCGCGGACTGGTGTTGTTGCCTCGCTCGGCTCGCCGATTCCAGCGGCCAACATCGGACCGATATCGCAGGTGAGGGCGATGCAGATTCCAGTCGATGGGTCGACTGCATCGTAGAGGATGCTTGCGGCACTCGTCGAGAAATCTGGGTCCATCGGACCGGCCCCGCCGGCCGATGCATTCCATGAATCGTAGGCTCCGTCCATCACCATGACCGGAGCCATGGCGGCGGCGGTAGCGGCATCGTATCCAGCCGCCTCGAGTTGAGCCGAAGCCCCATCGACTGTGGCAGTAATCTCCTCTGCAGCCCAAATCGATGGTGCCTTATTTTGCAAATCAAATGCCATCATATTGTTAGCGAATCCAGCCTTTGCGAAAATCTCACCATATGTGATTCCAGTTGCCATACCGGCGATTCGCTGTGTATTCCACAGAATATTGAGATTGGTAAGGTTCGTTGTGCCAGGGAGCGAGGCGTGTTCGTTTCCGTCTTCATCCTCCCAAGTACAATCCTCGCACCATTCGAAAACATCGTACTCGGAGTAAGTGACAGTTCCTGCATCCGAGTCTAAGCCGAGGAGTTCGCGGTGAGTTGTGACCTCGTAGATGAATGGTCCAATCTTCTCAAATTCAGCGTCCTGCAATGTTGAGACTGTGATGTCGTCGACATTGGTAATCGAATAACCGAAGTAGACGCGTTCGGCAGTAGACATCTGCCAATCCTCGTCGTAATCCGCTTCGTCGTCATAGCCTGCCGCAACTTGGTCACCGACGCCTGCCTCAACCTGTCCCGCCACGAAGGGGGCTAGGGCAAGGAAGTTCAATCCGATGATTAACAAGCCTGCAATTGTGATTGCTGTTGCCTTCTGTCTGTCGTCCATAGTGCTCACTACTCGCCCCACGTGCGCATATGTGAGATAAGCAGTTCTATTGAGAAAATGGCGCTAATTATACATCGAAAGTTGGTATAATCTGCTCAATACTCTCCACTTTCGCCAACCCGAAGTTAGCCGGAAATCCGAGTTCACGCGAAGCCGAATGCATCGAGTTCGCGAGCGAATGTGTAAATCATTATCGGCACGAGAATGACTCCCATTCCGTGCGAGCGGCGGATGCCAATTCGAGGTGCCATCAGACCGATCATCGTGCCGATTACGAGGGTTCCGACGCCGATCCAATCCGTGGAAATCCAGACTAGGATTGTGATGAATACGCTTACTGATATTACGAGGTTGCGCAAGGGCACTAATTCGTGCATCTTCAGCATGCCCTTGCCAACCTCGATCATCACCGGCACTGCGAATAAGCCGGAAGCGACTGTGATGGCGAGCAGTCGAACGAAATCAGCGGGTGGCTCGACTGCGTTCCAGATATCGATTGGATACATCATATTGAGAGCCAAAGCAGCACCTGAACGTGGCCTTCCAACCATGTAGAGGAAGCCCAGAACCATGACCGTGACCGCGGTGTTAACCGAGGAGAGAATAGCGATGATTTCGAGGTCGCGCTGTTGGTTATTATTGACCAAATCAAGGTCCGGTGTTGCCCCCGCCTCAGCCAGCGCCTCTTGGAATAATTCTCTGTCTTCGGGAGCCAAGTCTTCCATGCCTTCGAAGACCATCACCTGTGGCATCGATTCAAAGCCCGGCTGAGTCCCATGTTCAAAGTCAGCCGGGATGTAATTCGGGTCGGTCAATTTCCCCCAGAAATTTCGAGCGCTCATCACAACAACCGTCGCCTGAGCGGCGGTCATCCCTGGTAGAATCGCCATCACCGAGGAGACGACCGCCGACAAGAAAGTCGGAATAGCCAAAGGTTTCGGGTCCGGCATCTCCCAATTCGGCTCTTGAGGCGGAATCTCACTCGTAGTCACATAGATATCGATCAGGTTCGCAATCCCGAACAACCCCGCCAAACTCGGGAAGAGCAGGGAGGCCGAAGGTATCCCCACCGGGGAGCGAGCAGGCAATTCGAAGACCGCCCAACCGTAGAATCCAGTCAGCAGGAAATACGCCGTGGCAACCAAAATCCCAGCCGTGCGCGAACTCTCTCCCAAACGGAAATCGATGGCTTCGTAACGCCTGCGAATGCTCAAACGACCCATCGGGATAGTAAATTCAATCGGTTTTTTCAACGACCATTTCAGTCGACTGGTAGCCTTCTGAGACCACACCGGCCAAGCAAGTCGCGTGGTCTCAGTCAAAATCAAGAAAATCGAGATGAAGAGCAACAACCAAGGCAGTTGCTCTCGGCTCGCCTCGTACAATCCGAGTCCAGGATTCTCGCCGAACAGCAACCTCGCAACAATTAGCAGTGGAATCGACATTAGCATGCCCATCTGTGAGCCGCGCGCTGAGTACGCAACACCCTGCGCGGCCTGCCCGGAAATCAACATGCGATGACCGGGCAAAAGCGCGAGCGCCATGTTATCATCAGGAGCACCGACCAAGGCGCTCGGAATGTAATTCAGGAAAGTATGCACAGTCCCGCAGGCCACGATAATCCCAGCAACAGCGTCCAGCGGGATGCCAACCCCCACGGCGACCGGCGAGAGCGAGAGAGCGATGAGGGCGACGTTGTTGACGTGGAATCCAGGGATGAGTCCGGTTAGGCAACCGAGGAAAATTCCGAAAATGAATGACCCGATGAGCCAGCCATAATCGATCAACCAAGGGTCCATTGAATCACCTCAGCGAATGTCGATGCAGAATTGCATGGTATTGCCCACAGAGTCCTCAGCCGTAGACAAACGTCCCGTCCAGTCGATTGGCTCGCCAATCGATTCTTGTTGACTTGCTTCAGTCCCGTCTCCGAGCAGGCAGACCTTTTCGTCAGAGCCGGAGCGTTGAATCCACTGGTTTCCATCCTCATCCATTACAGCTTCACCATTGAGGATGACCAATTTTCCAATATCCCATTTCCATGAATTGTATCCATCGCCCCAATTCAGCGTTGTTGGGGCTGGGGCTTGGCCGAGTGTCCATGCGCGCGCTTCCAATATGACGCGACCTTCGCTTTCTGACCAAACGACGGTTGCGTTGAATCGAATCGGTTGTCCGGCTTCGATGTATTCAGCGTGCTCTCCGATTAGGTGAATGCGAAGTTTGGTCGCGCGCGAGTAGTAATCTGGGCCATCGCCGACGTAGCCCTTGTCGTAATCAGGCGAAATTGGGTCTGTTACCCAGCCTTCGAAAGTGTGGTTTTGGTCGAGGAAGGCGAATGGGTTCTCGGCGATGTCGAGCATTGGTGTTACATCGTCGCCGAATTGTCCTGCTGGATTATTGGCCGAGGCGTCGTGACCTCGGTCGAGGCAAATCGTCGCCTCGTCGGTCGACCAGACTAGGCGTCCGCCCCAAGTCTGGTCGACACCTTCGATTCCTTCCTCGAGGTCGGCAGGTGAAGGCAGCAAACACAATCTGTCAGTTGAAGCATCTCCAGTCAGCCACCAACCATCATTGGCTTCGGTTGCTGTACCATCAATTCGGACTAATTTGCCGACCTCGTAAGTCAGAGTATAGGGTTCAAGCTCCCAACTGAGGTCGACGGTTGGACCCTGATTCAACACCTCGACCGCGGTCGCTTGAACGAGAAGTCGCCAGCGCAGTGAGCGCTGATCGTACTGCAGCCAGCCGGAAATTTCCACATGGCTGCCAGCCTCAACCCAATCCATCACGCGGCCCTCAATCTGCATGTAGAGAAGATGGTCCGCGTTTCCATACGATGGGTTGTCCATCAAACTCAGAGAGTGGTAGGTGACATCCGGTTCGAGTGACTCCGAAAGGTATCCATCGACCTTGACCGACATATTGGAGAAAGCCTCTGGATTCATCGCCACTTCGACCAATTGCATCGCTGTGTATTCAATGCCCTCGCAGGCTTCCTCGGCGCATTGAATCGCACCGTATCCATTCGATGAAAGCCAGATTCGGCCATTCCATTCAGTGACTTCGCCCTCGACCGTAATTATCGTTCCAATCGGTGGAATGTCGATGTCGCGGTCGACAAACCAACGAACTTCCAAAGCGGAATGGCCGTCGACCTCACGCACTTGCAGATCTATTCGATCAGCCTGTTCTCCATAGGGGTCGACGACATAACTCGTTAGCACGCCTTTGACCTTTACAGTCTCACGCGGATATTCATGAATATCGTTCATATCAATCATGTCAGGTTCACGAATGACGGCGTAGAAATTCATTGTCGATACAAGCAGCAGAGATGTGAAGAACATCACCCAGAGCTTCGCCATGTCCACGGGAAGTGCGAACCCTGCTTGAACATTCACTGTCTGAGGACCGCCTTGGGACTGCGTCACTTGACTGCGTCACCGGACTGCTGCCGGAACCTCTACGCAATCGCTACCGGAACTGTTACCGCAACTGCGTCACCGGACTGCAAAGGCTTGGGGTGCTGAGAAGAAGGTTCATCTCGCTGATTGGTTCGAGCGCTCTACAGGACCCGTAGCTCAGTTGGTTAGAGCGCTCGGCTCATAACCGAGTGGCCATCGGTTCAAATCCGGTCGGGTCCACCACTCAAAATCAATAGAAATCTGTGATGGACCCGTTTTCCTGTTGTGAATCATCTCAAGCCCATCAGGAATAACTGCGTAGCAGAACCGTACGCAAGTGATTTGTTTCACCCGTTCGGCGAAGCCGGCGGTGCTAACCCATAAATACGGTCGGAGTCGGCCTTGCGTTGATGAGCACTGCACGTAAGGTCAGACCAGCCCTGATGATGCTGGCAGTATACTTCCTGAGCACATGGGCCGGTGTTGCTGCTGTACAAGCACAAGGTGCGGTGCCGGATATCGTTCTAACGTGTGACCAACCACAACCTGTGGACGTCTATCCAGGAGCAACTCGATCAGGTATCATCAACTGTCGAATCGAGAACCCAACAGTTCACCAAGAGAAGGTTCGAATCCAGATTCAAGCTGGTGTTCTCGCATTCTCCGGACCCGCTACACTCTCGATTGGCGGAGGGTCCGAGGTCTCTTTCCAAGTGATGGTCCGAGCAGAACTGAGAGCTCCTGAGGGCCAGCACCAAGTTACCATCAGCGCAGAGGTGACGATGGCGAATGGAGTGCCGGTTACAAGCGAGCCATCGGCAGCAAATGCGATGGTCATCATCCGTCAATTCAGCCGACTTCGGGTCGCTTCGGAAGTCGCCTTCTTGCAATTGAGACCGAAGGTCGATTACAATCTAGTCTTCGATGTCTATAACGATGGTAATGCGATGGACAGATTCAACATCCAAATCGAAAATTACGATGACCTCAACGACGAGGGCTTCCAATTGAGTATTCCTCTCGTGAGCGTCGAAATCGAATCTATGGCTCCACCTGAGAAGATCAGAGTTCAGATGAGAACTCCGAAGAATCAAGGTTGGACGGACAAATATTTCTCGATTCAATTCAAGGCCACTTCGGAATATTCGGTAAGAACTGAAGGTATTCCGAATTACCAGATACAAACCATGACGATTTACATCCGTGGTGTGTATCTGCCGGGCTTCGAATTGATTGGAACTCTGATGATGACCGCTCTTGCCGCAGCAGCATTCGCTGGACGCACTCCACGAATCGAACGCTCAGGCGAAGATGATGATGAGCTTGAGCCATTAGACGCCCGCCTTTTCTGACGGTTGGCTGATACAGCAGGCTTTGCCACCTACGGTGGCAACGGGTTGATAACCGACGCGGGTAACGCCGTGGCGACCTCAGAGGTTTGTGACATGAGCGATGGCGGGTTGTTAGCAAAGGCGATGAAACAACAATCAGGAGACACAGAATTGGTGGCCGAAGCAGTCGCAGCACCATCAAAGTCCGAATCTCGATTCAATCAGAACCTCAAAATTGGCCTGGGGCTAACGATTCTGTCTGCAGTATCGATGTGGATTTTCTCCTCCCCTTCCATTCAGAGCGACTTTGCATTTGCAATCATCCTCCCAATCGGCATGGGTGGGGCTGCTTGGTGGTTCCTTTGGAATGGTCTTGGGCGAAAGCACACCGAGGTCGTCACGGTAGTAATCCTCCTTCTCCTCGCATCGCCATTCGCTGCAATGAGCCTCTCATCCAGTTCAATCACCATCACGGACAGTCAGTTGTCTGACGATGCGACTATGATTTCGCTCACAATCCGTGAATCCGGTGGCCTATTTGGAGGCGCATCGGGCGATGCTGACGTGAGTATTTCCTATGATGGAGACGAGGTTTGGTCATCTTCGATAGCCTTCTCGATCAACCGAGAAGATGGGTACGGAGAGTACGGAATACTATCGTTAACAATCGCTGACTTTTACGCAGGAAATGCAGACGAAGATGCAAATTATGTTGCAAGCGTCAACTACGGAGATTCTAGCGATTCCATCACTCTAAGTGCAGATTTCCTCAAGAGAACTGTAGAGGAAGTGACAAACGTCGCTCTTCCAGTTATGGGATCTGGAGGAGATTGCGAGGTTAACCAAGACAATTGTGTCATCGGTGTTGGTCTGAAGGCCTGGGTGGGATTGCCCAGGTTGCCTACTGCAGATGACCCAACGCCGCCTCCCGCTCCCCTTCCACACGCTGATTTCGAGTTGACTGCGACTCTCTCCAAGGATGGGGTAAGTGCGATTGAATATCCAACAGTGACCGTGAATAATGGCGATGTCTCCTGGGATTCTGACTCAGGAACTTACGGTGGAGGCGTCGGAGTCTACGGCGATTTTGGATCGGAGATTATCTTGGAAGGATCAGTTGAGGATCTCTCGATTAACATGCTTTACATTCCACGCGACGATTGGTCAGAAAACGACCTCGGTTGTTACGAATTCACGGTTTCTGTGACTCAGAGCCCACCTTGGGGAGACCGCACAGCACATGTCTCGACAACTTACTACGAATTGTCAGAAGACGGTGACGGCGAGACCAGTTCGGAGTCTTGGACTGAGACAGATTCCTGTTGATCAGAACAACATATCCTCGTCATCGTCGAGTTTTCTGTCCTTGGTCATGCGAAGGATGAATCCAGCCATTACGACCAATGCGAAGAAAATGGCTGCTACGATTGGGATGATGGAACCTTCTTCCTCCTCGGAATCGTACCAAGTGATCTGAGCCGTCGATGCTGAGCCGCCGCCGAATGCATCATCCTCGACGAGTTGGCTCGGAGTTAGAACCTCACAGGTTAGGCTGGCGAGGTCCTCATTGCTATTCATCCACGAAAATTGAATTCCAACCTCTTCGCCAGCCTCGATTAATCCGCCCGGATAACTCGTCATTTGGGCGGCTAAACCTGTCTCAGTCACATCGCAATCGAAGTAGACTACTGCGGGCGCAGTGCCACGATTGGCAATCGTTGCGATGAGACCAACTCCACCACTGCTGCGAGACACGGAATCAGTGGGTTGACTGAACTCGACAGATACGAAATCGATGAACGGTGTACCATCATCGATTCGAATGACCTCGTCCCAAGTCAAAGGAACGATGTCTCCACCGTAATCTTCGAGGTCTCCGTCCATATTCCATCCAGTACGATATTCGATGATCTCGATTCTTGCCGACTCGGTCCAAACTCCGCCGTCAGCCCAACCAATCTCAACGGTCCTTGGCTGACCAGCGTCAATCAATCCAATACCATTCTCATCGCTGAAAAATGTTGACGAGGTTTTCTCCAGTGGGCCGAATTCAAGTATTCTAAACAAAACTCCAACCGCGTCGAATTGCACCACTTGTGGCCCCATAATTCGCTCCCAACGGTCCGTGTGGCCACCACTTCCAACGACCTCATCTCCCCAGTGCAGGGTTGCCTTCGCGTGCGCGCGCACATCGTGGTCATCTGTGCTCATCGAGAAACTAGTAGTTCCACTGAGTACAATCTCTCCATCTGCGTTAACGAAGATTGGACCAGTGCGGTCAAAGGAGGATGAGTGAGCCGTGAATGAGCCATTTACAACGACCTCGCATCCGAGCATCGATGAATCAGCGATATCCGCTTCTCCATCGATGTCAAATAAACAAGAATCTGAATCGGCATCCAATGCCATCATGTTTCGTGATTCAAGGTCGATGGCATCGTGCGTCGCCTCTGAGCCAACCTCAGGCGTAAGTGTGACCGAGGCCAGACGCACAGCTTGATGCCCATAAGCAACGAGACCAACCCAGATGTCGCCAACGGTCTCGTTGAACTCCAGCGTGAATTCACTGCCATTCGTATCGACAGGCTGCATTCCATCGACTATCGCCTGTCCTCCATAGAATGAATGCCCTTCAGGCGCAAAAAATGTTGCACTGAAAGCCACTCCATAATCTGCGCCAGGAATCAAAACAGCCGAGCGATTCCCCTCATCCCAGTAACCATATCCTGCTAAAGCTGAGGGGGGATTCTCAGATTCAATAACTGAATTGCGTACGTTCAATACGCCTCCTTCGTCAACGATTAAACTGACCCCATCGGCCACGGTCAATGACAATCCGTTGATGGTCAATTCACCACCAGAAACGATTCGCACATCGCCTTCGAGCAAGCGGTCATCCACCCACTCCACCTGCGAATCGATAACCGTCTCTCCACTTTCACCACTAACCCCGAAGGAGGCAACAGAAAACAGAGATCCAACCAAGAGAATGCAAAGCAGTGTCGACTTCGTGCGGCTCATCGACCCATTCGTGCGTCGAGCCGCCAATATAGCAATCGGCGGCATGAGCGAGTAAATTGAGTTATAATTCGGCTCACACAAGAACAAGTTCAGCTAACCGAGAGTTCATCTCGCATGAATGGATGGGGCCGCCGATGACCGACCTGTCGGCCTTATCCTTCCCCGCTTCTGGGCCCTCAGAATTCGCTCTGAATCTGCTGACGGTTCTGATCATCTTCGGGCCCGCTTATCTGGCCAATACCGGGGCGATGCTCTTCGGCAAGTGGCTACCGGAGAAGTTGGGTTTTTCGAACCACAAAATCGACGGGGGGCGAGTCCACGCGGATGGAAATCGACTTCTCGGAGATGGCAAATCTTGGGAGGGGCTATTCGGTGGGGCAACACTTTCCGGGCTCCTCGTAATGCTCGCGCACGCGATATGGAATGGCCAAGGCTTGGCTTCTAGTCGTCCTTTCATCGACCCTATTTTGACCGCCGATTCTGGGGATTGGTTCTGGATCGGCGGCGAGTGGGGGGCTGCTTTCGTGGTTGGGTTTACGCTTGGTTTCGCGTGTATGCTCGGAGACATGGCTGGCTCCTTTGTCAAGCGACGGCGCGGGCTCAAGCGCGAGGGTGAGGTTAGTTCCAAAGCCCCTCTGCTCGACACGCTTCCTTTTGCAGTGTTTATTTTCGCCGCGGCTGCGATTTTGTATGGCGGCGAAGCGATGATGCACGAGGATTTGCATACTGCGATTGTCGGGCTCGTATTGTTGACTCCGGTGATTCATCGCTCGTTCAATGTTCTCGGTTACAAATTGGGATGGAAATCGGTTCCTTACTAGGCTGTAAATCGGTATCTTCATGAGCGGAAACTGGTCTTCTGAGCTCTGAATTTTGTTTGGCTACCTCTAGTTCGCACGAGAGATTGCGGCGGAATGCATTATCTCCTTCGCGCACTGGCCGCCTAGACATGGCTGGGATGACGGTGCTCATCGTCGGTGGCGGCGGCCGCGAACATGCACTTGCTATCGGGCTGGCGGAGAGCGAGTCAGTAGGCTCAGTCCACACCTGCCCGGGGAATGCTGGGACGACGCTGGTTGGGGCGAACCATGCGGTTTCAGCGACCGATGTGGAAGGCGTCGTAACTCTGGCACAGGAACTCGAAGTGGACTTAGTCGTAGTCGGCCCTGAGGCTCCTTTGGTCGCTGGTTTATCCGACCGATTGCGTGGGGTTGGGATTGCTAGTTTCGGCCCGCACTCGGCCGGTGCTGAACTCGAGGGTTCGAAATTGCACGCCAAGAGGGTAATGGAGGAACTTGGGATTCCTACCGGTGGTGTGCAGATTCTTGATTCTGATTCGGATGTCAAGGCGGGGCTAGCGCGGTTCGCACCGCCTTGGGTCATCAAACGCGATGTTCTGGCTGCAGGCAAGGGTGTTGTTGTGACCGAGGACGCGGTAGAGGCGGAGTCGTTCATTTTGGATTCAATCGAATCTGACGGATTCGTCCTTCTCGAGGAATTTCTCTCTGGAGAAGAAGCCTCGATGCTCGTCATCATGGACGAATCTGGATACATCTGCTTGCCCGCAAGTCAAGATCACAAGCGAGTAGGCGAGGGTGACACGGGCCCGAATACCGGAGGGATGGGTGCCTATGCTCCCGCCCCCGTCGTCACCCCTGCGGTTCGTCAGCGAGCAATCGATGAAATCGTCGAACCGATGCACCACCACCTTCGCAATCAAGAGACTCCATATCGCGGGGTACTCTATGTTGGATTGATGATCGATGAAGACGGAGCGCCGAGCGTCGTCGAATACAACGTCCGCTTCGGCGACCCCGAAACTCAAGTGACTATTCCACTAATCGAGAGCGACCTCGGCATGATGCTACTCGCAGCTGCCGAGGGTCGAATCAGTAGCCTCGAACCCATTTTCTCTAACAAGTCCGCAGTCACCGTTGTAGTGGCATCCGAGGGATATCCCGGGCCATCACAAACCAATCGTGAAATCCACGGGGCAAATACGGTCCTCGACGAAGGGGAAATACACGCCTTCGTCCACCTCGCAGGCGCCCAAATCGACGACTCTGGGAAGCTCCTTTCAAGCGGTGGCCGAGTCCTTTCAGCGACGGCGATTGCCAACGACTTAGCGACTGCTGTGGAGGCATCCTATGCCGTCGTCGACGAGATAGAACTCGAGGGCTCTCATCACCGACGTGACATCGCGTATCGAGCACTTTGAAACCCATATTCTCAATTGCAGTGCCGCTACTACGTAGCGTGACATCCGAGAACGGTTATAACAGGACTTTAGGTCGGCGCGACGCTGAGCCTTCAGGCTGCACATAGACGGTGATGAAACGATGTCTAACGAAAACGGGAATGCGAGGGGTGTCGCCCAGACTCTAGGTCTGGCTTCGGCCCCAGTGGCACTTGCAGGATTACTTCTGCTCTTCATGACAGCCACATCCCTCGCTGACGATGCGATGATTGATACTGGAAAGTTGGTCATCCTTCCTGTTGCAGCCGCTGCAGCGGCTGTACTAGGAAGGATCTGGGTATTTGCCCTCCCTGATGATTCAGTCGCTCAGCGCGCTCCTGTAGTCGCTCTTGTCTTCGCAGTGATACCTCTTGCTGCGGAGTCGTTCGGATTGATCGATGCTGTAATGGCGACAACGTTTGCCTTCGTTGCTCTTTCAACTCTCATTCTTGTGAAATTGAATCGCAACGAAGAGGCTACGATTCTGTTCACCATGGTCGCCGCATTCCACATCGGCGTTTCCTATGCGGCGAGCATGCCAGAACTAACTGGCGATATTCAGGCCCAATTAATCGATGTTCAACGAGCTGGCATGGCTGCGAATTTCTTTGCATTCTGGGCCGCTTCGATGATGCTTGGGACAATTCTAGCAATCGCCTTCCGAGGTGTCCTCTACGATGCCGGCGAGGGTTCGCTATTCTCCCACCTGCCATCAAAGATCGACCTCGCCGAGCACCGCGACATTCTGATTACTGGAGCAATTCTTCTCGTTGTGAACTTGATTCCTCTACTTTGGCTAGCGACAATTTCAGACGCTGCTGTCTTCGAGGAGCATCATTACCTCGGAAGCGTCTACGCCTTCGTTGCTTCAGTAGTCGTTCTATTCGTTGCATTTTGCCGAGCTGAGCGATGGCACGTTCTCGGCGCACTCGTCGCTGCGAATTGGATTGTCTACACCTTCGCTCACCTCGTCGAGATTGGCAACGATTTGCCAGAGGGGCTTTCCTTCCTCTCTGGAAGCGACTTCCTCGGTGCAATGTCTTGGGTGATTATTGCCTTCTGGCTGAACGCGATTGGAATCGTCTTCGCGGCGCGTGGATACTTCGGTGATATCGCGCCGCGCCGCGAACCGAGCGAATTCCGCAAATGGTGGCAACAGAATTCCTACATGATTCTCGTCGGTTCAGCGGTAATCATTGGATTCCTAATCCGAACGGGTTGGAATGTTTTGCCGGCGATGAATGCGAATATCACAGGCCTTTGGGACATGACTGGCGGGTCTGACCCGTGGTACATGAAGCGCGTTGTGGACTATATCGTTGCAGAGCGAGCTCACTTCATCTTCGATGCTGACAGAGCCTACCCAACTGGCGGAATCAACCCACGACCCCCTCTGTTCTCCTGGTGCTTGGCCCTCGGTGGCTTGGCCTTGGAATGGGTTACCGGAGCTCCCGCAGATGAGGTGGTTTGGTGGTCTGTAGCTGGATTCCCCGCGATTTTCGGCGCTCTAATCGTTCTGCCAGTCGCTGGAATCGCGACTCGCCTTCACAGCGCTCAGGCAGGAGTCATCGCCGCTTGGCTGATGGCTTTGATGCCCGGACACATCAGCCACTCCACCTTCGGTCTGGCTGACCACGACTCGTTCGCACTACTATTCCTGACGCTTGCGTTCTACTTCTGGATACGCGCTCTGAATGGGATTGGCAGCGAGCGGATTTTCCGCAATCCAAATCCAAATCCGCTCTATCTGATTGCTGGTATTCGTGAGATGTGGCAGAGGAACCCCACTGTGATGGCCTACGCTACACTGGCTGGAATCAGCTTCTCGACCGTTGCTTTGGGATGGAAAGGATTCGTTTACGGTCCTGGAATTCTCTTCCTTGCTTTCGCGGCTCAGATTGTCTTGAACATGTTCCGCCGCAGAGATAGTTTGCCGCTTACTTCGGCGGCGCTACAGATGATGTTGACTACTTTCATCATCCCACTACCGTTCTACATTTGGCCGGGCTTGAACCTGCTTTGGGCTCCTAGTGGATTCCAACCGATGTTCTACATCGTCGGATTCACCTTCGCTCTGGGCTGGGTGGCTTCGAGCTTCCGCGATAAGCCGTGGTTGCTGGTTTTGGGCAGCGGTGCTGTTCTGTTTGGCGGTATCCTCGCCTTGCTGTGGATTCTCCAGACCGCTGAGATTTACGACGGCTGGGACATTCTCTTCACTGGTGGATTCTACTTCTCCAAGAACAAAATCTTCGGTACAATCGGTGAGGCTCAAGCGCCCAGCCGTGGTGTTCTATTCGCCTCGTACGGGCCTGTTGTCACTCTGATTGCTCTCGGTTTTGCCTTCGTCGCATTGTGGCGTGGTGCACGCAGCGAAAAGCAGGGATTGTCCCTCGTTGGAATTTGGGCGCTAATCGCAGCCTACATGGCTTGGTCCGCTGGCCGATTTATCTTCAACGCGACACCGGCGATGGCCGTTGCTGGTTCAATCGGCATCGCCGCATTATGGAATATGGCTGACTTCTCTGGCTTTGTCAAGGAGTGGCGCCGTGCCGGAATCGGCACGCCGCGCGCTCGCTGGAAGTCGATTCGCCCTGCGAGCGCAAAGAAACCACTCATTCCAGCGCTTGTTCTGGTCTTCATGCTGGTAGCTTCTCAGCACGTGACCTACGGAATCGACTCTGGTATCCCTCGTGGTGAGACCGCTGCAGGTGATGTCGACCAGACGATCTACGACCTGACTCCCGATGTCCTACGATTGGATGTAATGGGCCTCTCACTACTCGACAGCAGCTCGTACAACCCATCCCAAACCTGTGGTAACGGATGCTGGTACATGGGAACCTTCGGCCCCGGATTCAATGGCGGAGGCTGGAATATGGCTTACGAATGGCTATCTGAACAGGATTCAGACGAATCATTCGGCCACCGACCTGCATTCGTCTCATGGTGGGATTACGGATTCCAAGCGCTTGA
Organism: Methanobacteriota archaeon; assembly: GCA_016845365.1. Taxonomy (GTDB): domain Archaea; phylum Thermoplasmatota; class Poseidoniia; order Poseidoniales; family Thalassarchaeaceae; genus MGIIb-O1. Next base: position 24,089 of record JAERST010000022.1, on the reverse strand, counting down.
CTCCGGTGAGCACCCGACGGTTGCAGATAACTTCCAGTCGGGTATTCCAAACAGTGGTGCCATGCTCCTCTCTTCGAGCCAAGCGGATACTCTGGCGATGTTCATCGCCACCCTCGCTCAAGGCGACAAGAAGTACGCGGGCGGCGATGGATTCACCGATGGATTCTCAGCGGTTCTGAACGACCACTTGACTGAGGAACAACTTGAGGAATTCACCGCAATAATGTCCTTTGGACCAGGTGACAAGTCCTTTGTCGAGTCACGAGCAATGGCTGTGGTGGTACAGGATGTGAATGAGCGGAATGTCGGAAGAGATGTCATCTCAACTGTCACTGAACTGCTCTACGGATCTCAACTCGATGAGAACGGCCTTCCAGCCGGAGAGAAGATGTGGTTTGTCTACCAAAACGGTGAGCAGGTAGGAAATGCAACCTCTGATGCTTCTACAGCCAGCGCTTTATTCAATCAAACCCGCGGTACACACTCCGAATACACGGAGGACATCAGCCACTACGCAATCGGTGGCTACAGATACACCGCTGACCTCATCGAGGATTTCGATGACGTGTCTACCAACCTACACCGAGTCAATGCCAAGTTGGGTCTGACTCGAGCCTTCCTAATCGCTGGATTCAGCCTCGAAGAACTCGTCGATATCTATCACGACTTGACGACAACAATCGAGTACGAAGTTCAGGATTACGAGGGAAGCCTCGGCCAGACCATTACTCGAAATAACGAGATTCGATACTTCGCAATCGACGATAGGCTCTACCCATTGGGTGGAATGTACAACGCAGATGCGAGTTATCACCGTGGCCAGACCACTGGAATTTTCTACGCTCCAACGACTCTATCTGGCCTCGACCCAGACGACTACATCGCTTCGCTCTACCACTCTGCACGCGGCGAGCAGGACCTCCTGCCGATGAGCGCAGAGAAGTACGAGCAGGAGTACATGAACGACGTCGTCCGACAGCAGTCGGGCGCCCTCGAAGATGCAACTCAGATGATCCGCCTCGTCGATATCGAATACCGACAGACTGAGGCTTTCTTCGAGACAATGGTAGCACGAATCTATGTCGGCTATGGAACATCCAGCCTAGGGCTCAGCGAGGACCCCGCTCAACCTGGTCCAACTTGGGCCATCAGCGGAACACCCGATTCCTCGCTTGAGAATGCCTTCCCACTGCCAGGTGCGATGATGAACCACTTCGTAATCGCAAATTGGTATAATGATGGAACCGCATCTCCTGACGAGAACAACAACAGCGTACCGGACATCTTCGATGGAGGGTACGCTGCAATTGGTCGCGCGAATACAAATGTCAAGGTAGTCAAGTACTACAGTGGCGCGACGATTGAAGGAACCGTCGAGCTCGACGGAATCGGACCCGTTCCAAACGCTCGAATCCTCATCGAGCGCGACGGATTCAGCGGCGAAGAAGTCGCAGACGAAAACGGAACTGTCATCGACAGAGATCAGCGAACCTATTGGATTCCAATCGGTTGGACCGATGCGGACGAGAATGGTGATTTCTCTTACACAGTTCCAGCAGGACGAATTCGAGTCAGCGCCTTCTTCGGCGAGCCTGATTTAGATGCCGCGCGAGCTCAATTACAATCGGGTTCAGGAGGAATGCTCCAAGATGTTGCAACAGAATCCACCACGGGGGCTCGCAACGTCAATCACATCACCGGAATTCTAGGAAATGTCTCGGGCGCCCAATGGCTCGCCGAGACCATCGTCAATGTCTCAGGAGAGGCTGGTCATTCGAATGGAGAAATCCACGTCGAGGCTAACATTCTAGTCGAACCATCCTTCTCAACTGGACGCCTCTCCTGGAGTGGCGACAATTCCTTCGACCGAGAAGCCATCACTGACGCTGTCGTCGAACTCACCCCGTCATGGGATGAGATTCAGTTGACGCCAATCGTTCTGGAAACCTCGACAGGCACAGTCAGCGGACCTGACCTCGCCTTCCAAGGAATTGGAGAGGTCACCTTTACCGGTGAGGGTTCGGTCACCAGCAATGGAATTCTGACCGTCTCCGACTTCGTTGGAACACACATGCAGACCATCCTCCACGGTCACAGCCTCGCCGGCAACGGTGAGTTCACCGGCCGTGGAACACTATCAGGTGTGATCGATGGAGAGGACATGGTCGATGGCGATTGTAATGAGAACGGTACGATGCCAGAGAACTTCTCAATCTGCACACTGTCAGATGGAGATTTCCTCATCGATGGTTCGGTCAACGCAACTGGCCGATTCACTTCGAACGGCACCTCTGCATTCTCACAAATTCACAACGGATCTTCCCTCATGGGCGCAGGTGTATTCACCATCGATGCATCCAACGAGGACCTCGAATCCTACGGTACACTGAACGGAACTGGAACCTACACTGGCGAGGGCCACTTCAGCGGACCGATGGTGCAGGAGGGAACCTTCCACATGATTGACGCGATTCCTGGTAATTACGATGTAACTGTCGTATTCTCTGATGGAACTCGAGTTGAGATTGATGATGGATTCAACGTCCCATTCGAGGGACTTGCTTCTCTGCACGAAATCGATGTATCTGGTGGGATGGTTAACGGTAAATTGCTAGACACCGATGAGAACCCGATTACAGATTCTGTATTACTGCGCACAACCGATGGCAATACGACCTCATTGGGAGAGTGTAGCGAGGTCGGTTACGCGCCTTGTATGATGACACCCGATGAGAACGGCTCGTTCTCCTTCGGTCCGGTCGTCCCCGGCGAGTACATCATTGAACTCGACATGGATGGAGACGGCTTTACCGAGGCCGAGATTGAGCACATCTTCGATGCGAATAGCGATTCAACAGTCGAATTCCCAAGCCCAATTCCAACTGTCTTCGACTTGACATTCTCCCTCACGCACATAGCGAATGGAAGCGAGACTCCAGTCTCGGACCTCGACCTAACAATGTTGAGCACCGACACATCCTACGCTCCGGTCGACGTTGTCTTCGATAATGAGACCGGCGAGTATTACGCTGAATTACGTGAAGGCGAGTGGATTCTCAGCCACACACTTTCGGAAACTGAGCAGCTGTGGGAACAAATCGACTTGGATAGCGATGTATCCCTCGAATTCGCATTCCGCGAATCGACTTCAGTTACTGGAATCGTCCTTTACGATACTCGTCAGGAAGCCCCGGGTTCAATCGATGAGGCTGAGCCTATCGAGCATGTACCTGTGGTCTTCCACTGGGATGGTTTCTCGACCACCTCCAATACCGATGGTCAGGGTGTATTCAACGTCATTCTGCCGATTGGAGCGGTGGTCGATGCGACTGTACAAGCGGGCGTGATGAACGTCGTCAATGGAACCCGCTTCACAGTCACAGAAGACATGGAGAACGTAACCATGGTCGCACGGCCAGGTAGCGAAGTTACCGGTGCCCTGAACATCAATCGTCTGGGCAACCACTACACCTTCGATATCAACGGCTGGGAGCCTGTCAAGGTCTACGCAACACACGAGACCATCGAAGCAGTATGGACGATCAACGTCAACGAACTCGGCGCTTTCAACACAGTTCTGCCTCAAGGTAACTGGACGTTTACCACCGATCTCGATTGGCTAAATGCAAGCGAAGCTACCCTCGATGTGGACGGCAAGAATGACTCGGTGAACATCTATCTGTATCCGGACCCATCCTACGTCGAGATCGACTTCTTCCTCGATTACAATAATGATAACGACGCAGCAAATGGCACTCCGGTCGAGTACCGCTTCTCAATCGTGCCAGAAGGCAATTCAGCGGGACTCACCGTCGATGTCGAAGCCGATGGAAGCGAATGGATTTCTGATGGCCTCGCGCGCGTACCAGTTGAGGCTGGATCATACCGTATCGATGTCGAACTATCGAATGCACGCGCTAGCGACCTATTCGGAACCCGAATCATGACTGGTAACGCCTACTTCGAAATCGGCTTCGGTGGCGAGGTAGTCAGCCGAAGCATCGGCTTTGACCCTGAATGGCGAGTTGACCTGACCTTTACCAACGAGAGCGGCGGCCCACTCGCTGATCAAACAGTCAAGTTCATCGACACCGACAATCGCAACGATATTCTCAGTCGAAAGACCGACATGAACGGTTCACTAATCGACCATCTGCCTGCCAGCACTTGGATTGTAGTGGTCGATTCTGTTACAACATCAGAAGGCGTCGAAGAGGGTGCTCGCACCCTCATCACCGTCTCGGAAGAGAATGCCGAGGATGTCCACACAATTTCGACCAGCGAGAAGGCGACATTCACCGTTCGGGTGACCGATGAGGCTGGAGTTGCTCTCGAGGGAATGGACTTGATTCTCACCTCGAATGATGAGTTGGGTCGTGTTCACCTCGACTTCACCGACGCTTCTGGAGAGTCTCAAGGATCGATAACATCTGGCTCTTGGAATATTGAACTGAACCAAACCGATGACCGCACGCGCTACGTGATAGAGTCGGTTGAGCTTGTCGACGGAGGTTTGACTTCCGGAGACAATGGAGTGATCGAAATCGTAGCCCGCACCGACGTCGACATGACTGGTACCATCTTCTGGGACCACGATGACGATGATGATGCAGATGTTGGAGAGGGAGTTCCTGATGTGGAAATCCACATGACCAGCGAGGGTGAAGAGAACATCACTTTGATGACGGATTCCACCGGAGGCTGGTCAGTCTTCGTTCCAAAGGACTCCACCTGGCACGTCTCGACGATGAGAGAAGGATTCTCGGAGGAGAACATGTCGGTGGCAATGAACGCTCCGAACTCGGTCGAAATTGAACTCACTGCTGGTGTTGTACCTGTATGGGGTAACGTCAGCCACGCAGACCTCGATTCAATCGGCGATGATGTTCAATTGATCCTCATCCCGACATCGGGACTAGTCCGCGACCGTGTCGTACCCGACAAGGTGTACGATGAGGGAGTTTGGACTGGCGAGTGGACCTCATCAGTCGAACCTGGTAATTGGGTTCTGCGAGCTACGCTTGAAGCCTCCAATCTAGTCGGCATGGCACGTGTCGTCGCTGACATCTCCGATGGAGGAAATGTCGATGTCGACCTCGTCCACGGTGGATGGTTGCACCTATCCACTGAGTGGCTCGACTTCGGTGGAGATCAGCACGATCTTTCAGAAACCGACCTCGAGGGAGCCGACATCGTCGATGAACCTGAATTCATCATCTCATCAGGGGCAGGAATCCGATGGGATGCAATTCTTGCTGAAGATGGAGGAATCTCGATACTAATGCCTAGCGGCATGATGGAAGTCGAAGGTGGATTCTCAGTCGATCAGATGAACCGAACAATGGAATATACCGCTGGAAAGTCGATCAACATCCCAGCATCGGGAACCGATTTGACAGCCTCAGTGACTCAAGATTTGATCTTCGTAAGGATTGCAAACCACACGATTAACGCCACAATCACCGCCGTCGCCGGCGCCGAGTTGAGCAATGAGGGGCAGTTGGATGATGTCTCTGCTTCCCTCGGCGATGAGGATGAATACACACCTGTGGAATTCACCCTCTCACTAGATTACCTCGGTCACGAGTCGGTCTCAACCTACACCGTCGTCGGCAACATTGCTGGCACTGATGGACAGCACTGGCATGTTGAGGCATGGGATCCGAGCGAAGAGAATTGGACTGCCCAATTCTCCTTCGAATTCGGTCTGGACAGCAATAACAGCACGACCTACGAAGACCTGCGTCTACGTGTCTCTCCGGCGAATGCGTCAACTGCTCATTCCCTTGAGGATGGGCACACTGTGATGTTCATGTTCGCCTCCTCAGATGGTTACCACTTCGAGCAAGAGGTAATCGTGAGAGTGCCACAAATCCACGGATTCGAAGTACGCGAGCCATTGCTCGAAGTCTACGGAATCCGCCCTGGTGAAGAGTTACAGATTCCGATTCTGTTTACTAACACAGGAAACGGTGACGAGCGCTTTGAATTCACCTTTGATGATTCTCAGCTTCCAATGTACTGGAGTCGAACCGGAGCCACAAGCCACACCTTGGGTGGATTCATCGAGACCACGCACACCATCACTGTCATCGCACCGCTGAACGCAACCGGCGATGAGGAATTCACAATCACAATGGGTGTCAAGGACAAGGCGAATAATTCCTACCCTGACCTCGCCATCCGCGTGAAGACCTCTCTCCCAGTTCTTGAGATAATTGAGATCCACGAAGGCACGGAGCCAACCTATGGTTCGAGCCATATGTTCAGCGTTGTAGTCGAGAATACCGGCCTTGTCGACGCAAACGCAGTCACAGTCAATGGTACTGTGCGCGGTACGAACGTCTCGACCAGCGTCACCAACGACGTGCCCGCTGGTCATGAGGTAGTGTTCTACATCGAGATTGACTTGGGCGACTTCGGTCCAGGCCAGGAATGGTTTGACTTCGAAATTTCCTCAGACGGACAAGAGTTCGGAGAAGACCCTGAGACTAGCAGCAAGAGATTCACTCTCAAGGCTCCTGCCGTCGAGAGTGACACTCCAACGACTGTCATCGGTGTCATACTGGCAGGATTGCTAATCCTAGTCGCATGGTATTTCACACGCTCAGGATCACGCCGACCTGGCGCACCGTTCTGATACCGGACATACTCACAGTCCCACCTTTGACCTCACGCAGGGCTCATAGGCGGGACGAGATGAGGACGCAGTGGTGAGTGCAGCATGGCACTGGAGAATCTCGAGTTAATGCCCGAGCCAGAGGACTCTCGCATTCTCACCGCGGTAGACCCCGATGCACCCGGTTATCCCGGTTCCCATTACGGTTTGAGCGATCAAGAGGCTCGAGAATTGCGCTGGCCTCTAGGGCCGATGAAAGAGTTCCTCTGGCCTTGGGGTGCGGCCAGCTTTGCCATTGGAACTGTTCTCTTACTGATTAGTTGGCCATTCATTCAAGCCTATCTTTGGCCGTATTTGCCGGATTCCGAATGGGCCTACGAGTCCAGCGGAATCCGCGAGTTACAAGCCGAAGGTCACTATGGAAGTGGTGTACACGTCTGCATCGTAGATACTGGAATCGATATCGAACACCCCGATTTTGACCATGTTAACCTCCAAGGATTCCGTGATTTCTATGATAACGACCACCAGAACATCAGGGACGTGGGTAAAGATTACCACGGCACTCTGATGGCGGGATTATTGGTCGGCAACGGCACCTATGTTGGCGCTGCTCCAGAGGTAGACCTCTCAATCGCCCTCGCCCTCGGCCCAGAAGGGAGGTCAGGTCAAGCGGACCGAGTCGCCCAGGCGATACGCTGGTGTCGCATCACCCAAGATGTGGACATCATCAGCCTCAGTCTCGGAGGAGACCCTGGCGGAGGAATGAGTAGCCTCCACTCCGAGACTGTAGAATCGGTAATGGAGGCTCTCGATGCAGGAATTTTTGTTGTCGCAGCAGCCGGAAATAACGGTATGAAACTCGATGTTAATGATGTATCAATCCCTGCAAATATACCTGGAGTCATCGCGGTTGGAGCATCAAATTCGAACGGTGGAATCTGGCTGAATAGTTCCATCGGATCAACCACTGACCCCTACTCTGGAGAAGAGAGGATGTTCCCCAATCAAAAGCCAGAAATTACCGCTCCAGGCGTGAAAATGTTCTCGACCGCGTCCACCGATATCCAACCCCCATACGCCTACTCGACAGGCACATCCGATTCGACCGTTATCGCGGTCGGCGCGCTGGCTCTCATCCTCGAAATCCACGGTGACGCCATGCGCGGCGAGAATGGCGTCTTCGACGCCGATGAAATGAACCTCGTCAAGCGTGCGCTGGCCACATCAGCCCTCCAGGGTGAGTCCGAGGAAGCAACCCATCACAACAAGCGAGGGTACGGAGAATTGGACGCAGTAGCGTGGTTAGAGCAAGTCGAATTCGAATTCGACATCTCCTGATTTTTTCCCGACGAAGTATCGTCAGAAGACAAACTGTATCAAACGAGCCTACGGCTCGATTCAACCCTATGATTAAATCCGTTTGATGAACCCCGCGGATTATGAAGAGCGAGCGAGCAAGAAGCCACTTCCTAGTGTTGCTGATGGTAATGAGTACCACTGTGGCTCTCGTCGGTCCTGCCATGACGGTGGCTGCGACTAACGAGACGACTAGTGGAACAATCACCGGAACTGAGACTTGGAGCGGTTCTCACCAGCTTACAGGAGACGTCACGGTCGCCGCTGGAGCCAAACTCATAATCAACCCCGGAACAGACATTACGTTCCCTAACGGGACCTCGCTCGATGTCCGAGGAAACCTCTGTGCTGGTGTTGCCTCTTGCGGTGCTAGCGGGAATGCAGGTGCTAACAGTAGAATCACTCTCACCTGGACAGACCCAGCGATTTCCAACGCCACCGGTGAGTGCTATGGTGTCGGTGTCGGCAATAACAAAATCTGGATTCGGGATTCATCATGTGGCGAGGGAGTAATTCTTCGAGATTCCATGGATCTATCTCAATCAGGAATGCGATTTATGCACTTCAACGGAGCATGGGGAGTTCCATTCTATGTGCAACTCGAGTATGAATTCCGATATGGTGCCCTTATCCTCGACGGAGCTAGCCCAACACTTCGTGGAATGACCTTCGAGGCCATCAACACGACAAGTGTGCTTGCGACCAACCTCGCACAGCCAACTTTCATCGGTGGCGAATACATTGCCGGCAATGATGACGAGAGCGGAGTGACTGGTCAAGCTGTTCAGGTCTATGGTGGAGGCACTCCGGTCTCGCCTATGGTATTCGAGGGTGCTTCATTCCAAGCGACCAACAAGGGTTGTGGTAACAGAGATGGTGGTCGAGCGGCCATCTGGGCATCTCAAACATTCATTCGTATCGATAATTCCGAAGTCACCGGCGGTGATTTCGGATTCAGCATCAGGAATTCTGCAGGAACCGTGTCGAATTCTACTCTGAATGTCAATTGTAACGGAATCGACATTAACAGTTTGAAGGCGATTGGTGACACTGAGTATATTGTCGAGATAGCCCACAATACAATCAACACCGGCGAAAAGACTCCAATCACAGTCTACGCTGGAGCTAATGCATACATTCACGACAACGATGTCGAGGGGGCAGGAGATGGTTCAGGAATTGCTGTATATTCTGCAAAGGCACGAATTCACAATAACGAGATTGGTCCAATCGGTGGCTGGAATGGATTGTGGTTGCTCGGTTCCTACGATGTAATCGCTGAGAATAACACAATTTTTGACACAGCCAAGGAACCTGTCTTGGCTGGTGAATATGGGACACAGGCTCCGGCTCCGACCACTGCTCGCCTCTACTTGGCGAACAATACGATTGGTACCGCCGGAGCAGGTGGCTGCTCCTCAGTTAGGTGGTGGGGTGGTCCATTCACCTGCCCGGCGATTATGGCTCACAGAACTGGCGCGACTATTGTTGACAACACTATCAACGCCGGCGGAACAGCGGACGGAATTCGCGCTACTGGTGCCCTTCTCGATGTTCGTCGAAATACCTTCAATGTCGAAGGTACAGGTGCTATTTTGCAAAATTACGACAGCGGATATGCTGGAGCTCAGCAATATGGAACTCTAGCATTCTTCAGCAATAATCAGTGGAATGGCGTTGATGTTACCTACAATGTATCCAAATCATCGGTTACGGTTCAATCTGAGTACATCCCAAGCCCACCTCCTGGTGAATATCCGGTAGTTCTGAGCTGGGCTGACCAAGAAGCTTGGTACCAAAACGGCTGGCAAAACGGTGTTGTCCCTCACGAGGTTCGGGCTTGCCCATCATGTGATGATTACACTCCGTTTGATTTCCCATTGGCGTTGAATATGGACAATAACTCGACTGTCTTCACATTCTCCAATTTGTCCAACTTAGACCTCTCCAAGGTCAACATTCTGACTCAACCCACACACTTCGCTGTACAAGTTCAACGAGCAGAATTAGTCCGCTTCCAAACCTTGGTCAACGGACAGCGTGTAGAGAACGCCAATGTTCTGATTGAGGATGCACACGGTAACGATCTGTACAGCCTTGAAACCGATTCGGAGGGATACACCCCTTGGTTCTCGCTCGCCTCGAATTTCCATCTAGACTTCAGAGGGCTCGCTGGTGGAGATAACCCAGATGGCTTCGCTGATGATGAGTACGAAGATTCCTGTACCGACGGCGAGGACAATGATGGCGATTTATTGTTAGATACCAATGATCCTGATTGTGACCATGCTGCCGGCACACGAGAACTCTCTCTCTACCGCTACACGGCATATCGATTCGGATACGGACTCGATAGCGGTGAGTTCACCCTCACAGACACAACCTATCAGGACACCCTATTCCTCGATAATGCAGCCCCTTCTGTCTCGGTAATCCAACAGGATGGGCACTCGTATCGCCGCGTCGTGAATCTAACAGGTGCTGCTCACGATGGAACGTGGGCCGGAATTTACGAGACGGATGAATTGGCTCAATGGGACCAGAAGGGCTACGTTCACGCTGTAGAAATCAAGGACCCATTCACAAGTGATTGGGCAGCTGCTGGAATTGCAACAGATGCTAGTGGTGCTGCACCCGGATACGTCTCCCGCAATAATCACCCGCACAGCAGCTGGTACTACAATTTCGATATGACAGGCAGGCAAGAAGGAGATTACACCTTCGAATTCCGCGCTTTCGATGGACTGGAGTACTCGCCAATCATTACTCGCTCAATCAAGGTCAATACCGAAGCTCCCTCGGTCTCGGTCTCATCCCCGAGTTCCCACTCGACCCATGCCGATGGAACCGTTACCTTCGAGGGCACAGCCCACGACCCATACGGATGCCCATTCGATTGCGGCACTGATATCGACCAGATTTACTTCCAAATCGATGGTCCAAACTACCACGTCGTCACCTCAACCGAGGGTGGAACAGATTGGTCTTGGACTTGGGACTTTAGCGGACTACCACGCGAATTAGCGACCTACACCTTCACCATCTGGGCATCTGACTCGGACTTCTGTAAGGGAGAGGTTGACGAGTGCGAGGCGGTAGTTCTCGACCTTGAGATCGATAATCAGAACTCTCGCCCATTCGTTCAGTTAACCAGCCCGCAGAGCGGTCAAATCTACGAGGTTGGTGAGAACACCATCATCAGCGGTGTTGCTCGCGACAATGATGGTGACATCACTCGCGTCGACGTCGAGGTTCTCGACGTCGCGAATGGCTACATCAATATCTTCACCGGAGTGGTGACAGAAATCGCCTCAAATGGATACTGGGAACTCGAGTGGAACTCAGAGGTAATGACGCACAATCAGCAGTACCTCATCAAGGTCCGGTCCTACGATGGATACGAATTCAGCGATTGGATGGAGGTGCAGGTTGTCGCCGATAACCCACCAAATGCCGACAACCACCGGCCGACTTTCGATTCGACAGGTTGGGAGAACGAAACCGACCTTTATTGTGAGACGGACACTACCTCTCAGAATCCATGCACAAAGGCCAATATTGACCTCTTACAATTCTTTGATGATGAGGATGGAACCAATGGATTGATTCTCTCAGTATACGATGACCCTGCTCGCTCCTCTGATGACGAGTTTGCACTCGTAATTACCATCGCAGCGGACGGAACGGCAGTTTACGATCCGAAATCGATGGGCTTCTATGACGAAGACATGGATACATGGTCTCTCAGCAACGTGATTTTCGTTGCCACGGACCCACATGGTTCGAAGGAAATCTCGACCCCGGTATCCTTCAATGTCATTCCAATCGAATTCTATGTCGGTGAACCTGACAGTACAACCGCTGGTAAGAACGATGTCATTCTCTTCAGCGGAATCGGCCTGCCAGGCAAGACCGTTCGTGTGACACTGGGTGGAACTCAAATCAATTCGACGGTAGTATTGGAAGATTCAACTTGGACTCTTGGAATCCCCGGTTCGATGTTGACCCAGACCATCTCTCCTGTCTTCATGATTAGTGGCTCGGACCCGATAGAAGGCGCAGCAATCTCCCCTCCATCTGAGGACGGTGGTCTGAGTGCACTCACGGTGATTATCATCGTCGTCGTGTTGTTGGGTGCTCTTGGAGGAGCCTTATTCTACACCGGAGTCATTTCCTTTGAGGAGGACGAAGATTCAGATTCCCCAAGCCTGGACGAGGCTAAAGGAGAATCTTCTGAAACTGGTGGATTGGTCAGCAGTGACGAACATCCTGGTTGGTTATGGGATCCTGAAAAGGAAGAATGGGTACCCGATCCTGACCACATCGCTTGATGAAGCATCGGGGTACGCCCCGCCCGAACTTTCTTGAGTGGTTCGAATCGCTCGCCGCCTCATGGCGACCATGGCTGTGCCCCGCCCGGGTGTGCAGGAGCGCATCCTGCTCCATCTGAGAGACTACGTGGATTATGCCGATAAGGTCGAGGTTCCCTTCGCAATCTCTCAGATGGGAATTGCCAATGCTGTGGCGATAGCCCGCTCGAACGTACCTCGAGCAATCTCGGGGATGAAGGAGTCAGGACATCTGATTGAACGGCAAGCCCACGTGACCGGTGTTTCTCGTAAGCGCAAGGCGTATTTCTTGACCTCTGATGGAGTCAATCTTGCTGACGATATATGGGAGAAGGTTAGCGAACAACCTGTTCGGTTGATTCATCCAGATGGGAAAGCGCAGAACTTGGATTTACGAAGCGCCTTGGAAGAGACCGAATTGCCTCTCCGCCACGTAGATATCCTTCGTTATCTCGATGATAGCGGCACAGTAGATTTGTCCACACTGTCGCCGGATTTGATTGAGCGCGATCTATCCAAGCATATCGAGAAACAATTGGTGAACTCTCTGAACGATCTTCCTCGTATGCGTCGATTTTACGGCCGTAGCGGAGAGATATCTAGGATGGCAGACATTCTGGAGGGTGAATCAACCAGTTTACTTGTTCCAGGAATCGCTGGAATCGGCAAGACCGCCCTCGCTGCAAAATTGCTTGAGAGGTTCACCCACCGTAGGAATCTCCTTTACCATCGATGTCAGGATTGGGAGGGTTCGCGAGCTTTCCTCGAGGCCTGCGCTGAATGGCTCTCAATGATCGGCAATAACGACCTCAGCGATTACATCGCCTCGACCCCAGTTCCTCAGGTTACAATGGCCGTGAATCTAATCATAGAGGGTTTAGATAACTCACCCGCATTAATCGTCATCGACGATCTTCACAAAGTAGCGGATGAGAATTTCGTTGCAATCCTTCGGGGTTTGACGATTCGGGTTCCAGAGGTCGATGAACTAGGCTTGGTAATGTTCTCTCGCTCATTCCGAATGGTTGTTCCTGAGAGTGATTCAAGTGGGAATGTTGTGACTCATTTCCTTCCGCTCGAGGGATTAGACCAAGATTCCAGCCGCCAAATCCTCACGGCTATGCCTGATATCGAACTTCAACAATTCTTGCACATTTACACACTTTCTCGAGGGCATCCGCTGGTTCTGGAATTAATCAATCGAGGTAGTGTTGGTGAAACATTCCACGCTACTTTGGAGGCTTTTGTTGAGAAGGAAATTTTCAGCAAGCTTTCAGGGCCTCAAAAGCGCTTGCTGGGCGCCATTGCAGTCTTCAGAGAGCCGATGCCATTGGAGTCATTGAACACACTTGATGCGGAGATTGACTTGCTAGACGATCTTGTCGAAAAAGGGCTGGCTCGTAGAATCGATTCCGATTATTATGATGTGCACGACCTAGTTCGTGAATTCCTCGTGCGCTCGATGGATGAGTCGCTGAAATCAGAATTACATTCGAATGCGGTCGAGTGGTATCGAACCCGAACCGAGACCGCTGCAGAGAAGATTGAGTTCATCCATCATCTGAACGCTTCAGGAGATTTGGAAACATTAGCTGATGTTCTACAACGAGATGGCCGTGGATTAGTGAAATCTGGTCACATCGAGTTACTCGGTATTTTGCGCGGTCTCGAATCCGACGGATTCAACGCAATTCACTGGGGATTGATTCGTGAACTTCGGGGAGATATTCTCTCAATTCAAGGCCGCTGGGATGAGGCGGAGGAAGAATACGCAGCAGCAATTCCGGTCGCTCGCAAGCACAAGAGAGTCGCGAGAATGGCACGCCTGCTTACCGCTCGCGCAGATATTGCAGTCAAGCGTGGCGCAATGGATGATGCACTAGAATTGCACCGCCAAGCCTTGGAAATTCAAGTTGGAATTCGGGATGCGATCGGTGCGGCCCGGTCCTACATCAACATGGGATACATCTTTCGCCGGCGCCGCGATACACGCCACGCGCTCGAGGTCTACGGAAATGTCGAGGAACTCCTCGATGCAGAAGACGACCCTGAACTGATGGATGCGAGAGTGCGTCTAGCCGCAGCATTCCTTGAGATGGGAGAACTCGACCGGGCCCGCGACCACGCAATGGCAGCGCACGATGGGACGAAAGATAACGAGATGGATGCGCTTCACGCTCGCAGTAGGGCGGTATTAGGCCGATACTATGCAAAAATCAAGGATAATGACCTAGCTCTACTCCACTATTCAGCAGCCCTAGAGATTCTCTCCGAGGCAACCGACCCACACAGTGCGGTCGAGGTCGAGATGCTCCTGGGTCAAGTGCTCAGCGATGCTGGTCGTAAATCCGAGGCCGCAGAGCGTTACCTCGATGGCCTCGCCGTCGCAGAAGCCAATGATTTCCGACTCTTGCAAGGCGAGCTCCTCGCTCGCCTCGGCGAGGTGGAATCGGACCGCTCAGCCCGCATGAATTACCTCCAACGTTCCCTAACAGTATTCCGCGAACTCGGCGCAGTCGACAGAATGCGCGATGTTCAGACAGCGGTCCACCGCGCCATCATGGGACATTGAATCGGCGATTCGCCAAGTTTTGTCCTCAAGCGGCGCTAATCGGTTCGGCCTCACTCAAACCCAACTTATTGGTGAACTCTGGGCCATCTTGGCCGCAGATAGATAGCACGCCCTCAAATTTCTCACCAATCTGATGCAAGACCTCGGATTCTGCCAGATGAGGTGCGTTATTCTTCTCAGAAAGGTGACACAAGACGATACTACGCAAACCCGGATGCAAAACCTCGGCCAAAATGTCCGCAGTCTGCTCGTTTGAAAGGTGACCGCCGCGCCCAGAAATCCGACGCTTCAACGACGGGGGATAAGGCCCAGAAATCAATCTCCCCAAGTCATAATTCGCTTCGATGGAGATGTGCTCACAACCTGAAAGATGCTTCATCAACTCGACTGTTGGCTCACCCAAATCGGTTACAATCGCCGCCCTTCGACCATCCCCGTTGCTAGCAATAATCGCAACATTATCTGCATCATCATGAGGCACAGGAACAGGCAGTAAACTCAGTTCATCTGAGATGTGCAATCGCTCCAATCCCTCGAACGTTCGAACCTCGGCGATAGGCTCCAATCCCAATCGCATTGCAGTCTCAAGATTCGAGTACAGCCGAGCCCCCCACTTTTTGGAAGCTCGAGCAGCAGATTTTGAGTGATCAGAGTGATGATGACTGACAACAATCGCATCGATCGAGTCTCCAGTGACACCAGCCATCGCCAATCGATTTTCCATTTGCTTCAGTGAAAAACCACAGTCCACAACAACTCTCGTCTCACCCGCGCTGAGCAATGTGGCATTACCACGACTGCCGCTACCCAAGTGAGTGATCTCAAGCCCCATCGAACCATTTCCGACGGCGTTGCGGGCGGGTCTTCAATTCAACCCCGAGATAACCCCTCTAAACCCCAAACAGAACACCCTTCCTCACGCGTGCGACGGCGTAGCCGTCGTCAAAGCAGCATCAAGCAATGTCCGAACGACGCTCCATCATCGTCATAAGTCAAGCAAGAGCGCTCACGAATGTCCAGACGAGGTCATATCATGCGACGCAAGCAGACCGCATTCTTCGTCACCCTGCTTATCCTCAGTAGTCTGGTCTTCGTCTCACAGACTCGACCACAGGCCCCGGTGTCCTCGATAACCCCTCCCGACGTCCCCGGACAAGGCCCGATGGCTGTTGACCAAGATGAGGACCTCATCCCGGATATCCACGAGGTGATATTCGGCGAGACACGCTACATTGAGACTCCATTCGGAGTCATCGCTGTGAACGGATTAGACCCGATGAATGGTTCTGACAATATCACCGATTTCGACCGGGATGGGGCGAGCGCCCTGATGGAATATTGTTGGCCATGGACGCTCGACACCTGTTTCACAGAACGACTCTCACTTACCGGCAAAGCCCCCGACGAGACCGAATCAGGTTTCCGAGAATACCTCGACCCCCGTGAGTCGGATACCGATGGCGATGGTTTGCCCGACGGTTTCGAGATTTACATGTGCACCGAGGGTGGTGCAGGTTACCAAAATCAAGCGACGAGCGAGTGGACTTGCCTATACTTCGACCCACTCGACAGTTCTGACCAATTCACCGATGCCGACCTTTGTGTGGATCAGGCGAGCCAGTGGGGTTGCGGCGATGGATTCGACGTCAACCGTGATGGCGAGATTGACCAAGGAGAGATGTACACCAATTCGGAGGAGTATTGGTTCGGTGCTCCGGAGGATTGGCTTACCGAGCGAGATGGACTCTGGTGTGCTGGTAAGATTGCAAATCTGCACCCTGATGCTTGTCAAACTGAGATTGAACGGCCAACCGGCGACGATGGTTGGCTGGGAAGCGATCCCCGACGCATCGATTCTGACCATTACACTTGGAGCGAGTTGATTCCGACCAGTTTGGCGGTTCCCGGCGATGGAATTCCAGATGGCTGGGAGGCTTACCACGGATTGGACCCGAGGAATGCCAGCGATGCCGTATTGGATAGCGATTCGGACGGCTGGGATATCGACCGCGATGGATTCATCATTCCAGACTCATCAATCGCTACCGCTCGCTGGGGCGAGGCGTTCAGTAATTACGAGGAATATCTCGTTCACCTCGATAGTGGTAATTGGGTCAAACCTGGATTGCGAGCTTCAATGCTCGCTATGGGTAATGGAGTCAGCGGCACCGCTGGCGATGTGATGCTATTCGACCAAGGGACCAATCCAGGATTGGTCGATGGTCGCGTTCACACAGTCCTTGCCGACCAGGGACGCGACCGTCTAATCGTCGGCTCGGCTTATGGAATCACGACGATTGATCCTTTTGAGGGCACTTCGACCAAGTTCGAGTTGCCCTCGGGGATGGAGATGTTCACTATGATGAGGTGGACTCCATCCGGCGATGATTACCTGATCATCGGCACAAACCATGGATTGCACGCGATGGAACTTGAGAATGGTTTGCCGCAAATGGATACGCTGACCGAGTCTGACCTCGGCGCGGTCAAGGTGCTTGAGCGATTGCAGACGGGCAGCGGAGACCTCGACCTCATCGTTCTCGGAAACGGTGCCAATGTCTGGACTCTGACACTCTCCGAGCCAGCCTCTGGGCGTGGCACACCTGATTTCACCGAGCCGGTGCTAATCGAGCCTCTCTCCGATTTGGTGGCTGAGGCCGATGCCTCGATCACCGAGGTCATCCATGTGCCGATGGCTGGCCGCGGTCCGATGATGATTGTCGGAACTGACCGCGGTATGATTCGCTGGGATACAACCGACGGAACACCGTCGATTGGCGAGCCGTTTTGGATTTACACGACTGAGACCGCGGAGGATTACGTGCAATTTGCCGACCTACTCAATTCCTCGAAATCGGCGGTCGTCAATGTCATGGAACTCGCCGGCCCAGTAGCCAGCGACGGCTCGCTCGAGGAGGTCACAGGAGTCTGGCTGGGAACACCGGGCGGACTGCACCTGATCGACCTCGACCTCTTCGTCGGCCTGCCTGAGCAGGCTTTCGTAACAGATCGTATGTTCAATATCGAGCGGTGGGAGGAAGGAGCTAACGACATCCGCTCGATCCTCGCCCTCGAAAATACAGTCCTCCTCGGCTCCCGAGACGGAACTTGGGGACTCGAGGGCGGCTCACACGGCATCCTCGGAATCGTTGAGAATCAAACGAGGATGCCGGGACTAGTAACCTCACTAACCACTTTCATCAACGATGGCGAGAAGTATCTCTTCGCTGGAGTCTCGCCAGGTCAATACATGAATATCATGCCAATCGACCCGCAGTCCTCAGATTCTGACCTCGATGGCATGCCTGATGGTTGGGAATTCGCCTATGGTCTCGACCCAACCGACCCTTACGACCGAATCCGCGACGCCGACGCTGACGGAGTAGAATTCGACAGCGGAGGCGTCAGCTTCAGCCGCGCGTGGACCAACCTCGACGAATACCGCTTCGTCAATACCAGCGTGGGCGGATTCAACGGAACCGACCCACGTAACATCGACACCGACGGCGATGGTCTAACCGACGGCGAGGAATATTGGGGTTGGTTCGCCGACTCTACCGAATTCGCCTGCCACTACCTCAACGAGGAATACATCTGCGATGAGGAAGACGGAGAGGCAGCGCTGGACGTCCACCTCTCTGGTTGGCTAAACTCTGGAGCCGGAGGTGGCACCGACGGCCCAACCGACCCGACCAGCGCTGACAGCGACGGTGACGGGATGCCAGACGGCTGGGAAATCGAACACCGCCGCTGGATAGGAGACGTCTACACAGGAGGTAACCTGTGGACCCTCGACCCACGAGACCCGAGCGATGCGACCATGGATGCGGACGGCGATGGGCTCGACAATCTCTGCGAATATATGTGGGGCAACCTGCTCGAAACGGTCCTCGAAGAAGGACTCCCAACCCACGGCGAAAACGCCAGCGCGGCCCTAAATTGGACAAAAACCGACCCGAATAACCCCGACTCTGACGGCGATTCTCTACCCGATGGATGGGAAGCCCGCTACCAATGCACTTGGGGCCGAAATAACCAGGGAATCAACCCGCTGAATGGCTCGGACGCGCTGAACAACCCCGACGGCGACGGATTTGATGTCAATCACGACGGCGTCCTCGACCTCAACGAAAGCCTCGTCAACTGGCTCGAATATCACCTGAAAGACCAGATAATTCACTCCGATTCGACCGATACCGGACTGGACTTCCCGGAAAATTTCACGACCCTGCTGGCTCATGAGTCATGGGTCGGTTTTGCCGGCGCCTCGTTCGGATTGCACACGAGCCTTGCTTATCGCAGTCTGATTAACGGCTCGACTAGCGATGATGTCGGCGCCGCCAACCCGCTCGATTCCGACTCCGACCGCGATGGGATTCCAGATGGTTGGGAATTCTACCATGCGCGGTGGAGTCTCTACGATGAGGGTTGGACCCTCAACCCCGTCGATGAGCGCGACCAAGTCGGCGACCCCGACGGGGATGGACTGAATAATTGGGAAGAATACAATGTCATCGACGGCAATATGAGTGAGATCGACGATCTCACGACAGTGCCGCAATTTTACCTCTTACAAGTCGGCGGTGAACTGCTAGCAACACCTTGGCTTTCAGCCGAATCAACGCGATCTTTCGGAACCTTCCTGACCCCAGAGCAAATTGCATTGACCGGCTATACCGCCGACCCGAACGAGCCTGACACCGACGGTGACGGGCTCCTCGATGGAATCGAATTGATGTTTACTCGCTGGAATTCCAGCGACGAGGTCTGGACCCTGAATCCACTCGTCCCCGGCGACGGAAATTACGACTCGGACCGCGACGGAATCACAGACCTCGTCGAACTCAATCTCACCAATAAGAACCCACAGAACGGGGGACTGTCACCGCCCGACGCTCCTCGTCTCTGGGAAGAAGCCGAATCGCTCGACCCCGATGAGGCGGTCAACCGCGTCTATCGCATCCTGTTCAACAAAGAAGGCCGCGCCGAAATCGCCCTCGAGCAATTCGATGCTTGGCAGCTCGGAGAGCCAGCCAAACCCCTTCTACAAGCCCTCCTCGGAATCACCGACCCGAATGCCGATGATACCGATAGAGACGGCATGAGTGATGGTTACGAGTATTGGTTCACCGAATGGGACCTCGAAGCCAACCTCTGGACCATGAATCCGCTAACGGACACCGATATTCACGCTGATAGCGACGGTGACTCGTTCGACTGCGACGGAGATGGCTACATCTCCGACTCAGAATCCTACGATAACCTCGCTGAATACGATGCAAGAGTCTACGGTAAGCGCTCAGCAATCGACACCATTCCCAACGGCACCGGCCTAGTCTCTTACGGACTCGACACGGTAACCGCCTTCATGCAGGAGCGCAGTATGTCCGAACAAGCAGCCCAAGACCAACTCTGGGTGATGTTCTCGGGCAAGGACATAGTATCCAGCGACCGGGCAGGCCTGATCAATGCAATCGACCCTGATAACTTCAATTTCAGTCTCGCAGGCGTATCAGACCCGACCCACGCAGATTCGGACTCAGACGGCCTGCCCGACGGTTGGGAATTCTGTTACTCAATCTACGGCGAGTGGCTACCAGTAAACGAGTATCGCTGGTCGCTCAACCCATTGAACCCACTCGATATCGAATACGACCCAGATGCAGACGGCTGGTACGACCGTACAATCTTCGACGAACCGGCCACCCAAGGAGCGTGGGAGAACCGCGAATTCACCGCCGGACCAGCCGCCGACCAGATTGCAGTAGGACCAACCGCACTCTACTTCACCAATCTGATGGAATACAATAACGGAACCCATCCATTGAACCTCGACAGTGACGACGATTCGCAAATCATGGAGGTCACGCGAAGCGGCGGAAACGTCGTCAGCTACAACCAGAACATGAATCTCTCAGACGGCCGTGAGGTGTTCAAGTACGGAACAAATCCACTTGACAACGACACGGACGGCGATATGATGCCCGACTTCTACGAGTATTACAGAGGCTGGAATGAGACCAACGACAATTGGTCTTCGTACCTCCAAATCTCAGTCGTTTGGTACCAAGTTACGCCGAGCGTCCTCAAGCCAGTCACCGTCAACGGTGGCACAATCGGACGTCCATTACTCGATTGGACTTGGTTTACCCATGACGCGACCGACCCCAGTGATGCGGGGCAGGATGCGGACAATGACGGGGGGTGGGACTGCACGGGTGGAAATTGTGTCTACACGCCATACAACAACTTCCAGGAGTACTTCGGAGTAGTCAATGCGACCCTCGCTTCACCCTCTCTAGTGCGGCAGGCAAACCTCTACGATTGCTCAGGAAATATCGTTCAAGAATGGTGGCAATTGCGCGAGTCGCTGCTTGGAACCTGTGGTGGGCTGGCAGCGCTCGAGACCAATTATTT
The DNA here is from genome assembly GCA_016845365.1 of Methanobacteriota archaeon. Taxonomy (GTDB): domain Archaea; phylum Thermoplasmatota; class Poseidoniia; order Poseidoniales; family Thalassarchaeaceae; genus MGIIb-O1. Next base: position 2,773 of record JAERST010000022.1, on the reverse strand, counting down.
CCGCATGTACAAGGTGAATAACGACGATATGCTCTATGCTCACATCGTCGACGACCACGATACCGATTACCAATTACTCGACGAAACCGATGACGAAATCTTGGTCAATGGTGCTTGGACCGATATGTACCAACGCTTTGCCGGTGATCGCTACCACTATCCAAACACCGGCTTGGGAGAATATGTCTGGGGTTGGTGGTTGATCGATATTGATGGGGATCAAATCGCCGACGGAACGGATCCGACAAATTGGGATACCGACGGCGATTGGCTAAACGACCACTTCGAAATTGAGGATGATATGCTCGATGGTATTCGCGGGAATTCCGGTTCGCCGATTCGCTACGATGACCGGACTACTGAATGAGTGGCGAGCCGCTCGCGGTTGATTCTTGAGTGAGAGGTGCGAGGGCTCGCCATGGATGAGGACGCGAAGATTCCACGACCGGACGAGCCGGTCGAGGAGCGCCTCCTCTTTTTGCAGGAAAATATGGTCAATTTCGTCAAGCAGTACAGCCTTCCTGTAGTCGAGGTGGCGCTCGTTGTGTCGAAGTATATTCGTGTCCTTCTCGATTCGCTCGAGAAGGCGGCTGCGGCGAGCGGCGAGACTGTGCCTGAAAGTATCGCGCAGCCGTGGCCCGTCGAGGTTGGCGGAGCGGCACCGACAATCGATTCATTTCCGCTCGACAAATTGCTTGGAACCCTCGACGAGGATAGAATGGATATTCTCGACACGATGATTCGAGTAATCATCAACGGGGCTGAGATTCCCTTCTCTTCGGCTCTGACACTGCTTCGCGATTGGGAGATGAGAATACGCAGCCAAATGGCTGAGGCAACAAGCCCCGGACATCTGTTCAGTCCGATGGACTTGCCAGATGGCTTCTAAGCGCCGTTTGGCCGCTCATTCGATGCAGTGAGGGCATGACTCAGCGATGAGGTAATCCTCGCTATCCATCTCTTCCTCGGTCAAGGGCTCACGACATGCCCAGCAAACCTCTGTGTTGGTTTCTTCGAGGGCGGGGTCGAGAGCGACGCGACGGTCGAAAACGAAGCAATCGCCATTCCAGTGCTCGCCGCCGACCTCCTCGAAATAACCGAGGATGCCGCCCTCGAGTTGACGAACATCAGTCCAGCCTTGGTCCATCATGACAACGCTGGCTTTCTCGCAGCGGATACCGCCGGTACAGAACATAACGATGGTCTGATCCTTGTCGATACCAGAGGTGCTAACCGCTTCTGGGAATCCTCTGAAAGTCGAGATATTGAGGTCGATTGCACCTTCAAAAGTACCCAATCGAACTTCGTAATCATTTCGCGTATCGAGAACAGCTACCTCGCGTCCCTCGTCTAACCAGCGCTTGAATTCGGCCGGCGAGATATTCTCGCCGGTGCGCTCGGCCGGGCGAACCTCGTCGAGGCCGAGCGAGATGATTTCCTTCTTCAATCGAACATTCATTCTGCGAAACGACATCCTATCGCTGTAGGATATTTTCAGAGGGATGTCGACAAATCTCTCATCGGATTTCAGAAATTCAAGAAATTGGTCGATGCCGGTCTGAGCCCCCGAGATGAAGAAATTGATTCCCTCGTGGCTCAGCAAAACCGTTCCAAGCAGTCCGGCATCGTCGCACACAGCTTTGAACGGAGCGCGAAGCTCATCGCGGTCAGGCAAATCGACGAAGCGATATCCTGCGATATTGACGATGTCAGCAGCCATGCGCTCACCCTATCCGGATTGAGCGCGCGCGACTATCCCGCTTGAAACCCACCATGCATCGCCTATTGACCAGATGTAGAGCAAAGGCCACAGAAAGACGGTGAGAATCAGGGGGAATTGAATGGCAAACCAGCCCGCAGCCTTGCGATGTTGGCGGTTGAAGTGCTGTCCGATGAAGAGGAACGGAACTAGGGCTAGCGCGATTGCAATGAGCGGGCGAAGGGCACCCCAAGGGCCGATGCCACCGCTGATTTCGTACCAGATGACCCGCACGACGCCCAAAGCCTCTGCTCCAGCCTCATCTTCCTCGACGGGCTGCACCACGTACTCGGTGCTCATCGATGCCTCGTCGCGTCGCTGGTGAATGAATCTGACGACGCGACGCGCGCGCAAAGGCCAACTAGCGAAGACTGCTGAGAAGGCCGTGGTCAGCGAAGACGATAGCGCGCTTCCTCGCGTTTTGCTGACTGGTTTCCCGCCTTTTGGTGAGAATTCTGAGAATGTCTCTGACAAGGTGCGCCGATGGATCGATTCTCATGGGATTGAGGGTGTGGAACTTGAGACGAGTTTGCTCGGGTGTGATGAAGCAGGTTCGCGTGTGGTTGCTGAGAAGATCCGCGCGGGTGCCGGATTCGATGCTATTGTCCATCTTGGATTAGCCGAGACTCGCGATGTGATTTCTCTCGAGAGGTGGGCGTGCAATGAGTCGTGCTTTCGCATCGCGGATAATTCTGGCCGAAAGGTCGAGGAAATCATTGTGGAAGGCGGGCCGGAACGTCTTGAGATGACGGCATCCAAGCATGTCCTCGATGAGGAATTTGAGCACGAATCCGATGTTGTTTGGAGTGATTCTGCTGGGGCATTTGTTTGTAATGAGACGATTTATAGGACTCTCGAAGCCATTCATACCGGTTCTGCCAAGGCTTCGGACGGGCGAGTTTTGCCTGCGATTTTCATTCACCTACCGCCGGAATCAGCGGTTGGAATTGAGCGGCAGGTGGAAGTTGTTAGTCGAGCAGTGCGAGCTATCGCGAGTAAGCCACGGCTCGAAGT
>JAERST010000021.1 GCA_016845365.1 Methanobacteriota archaeon | reverse complement strand
CAATAATAATAATCATTATCTATACCATATAATCCATCGCCATCTAAGTCCCAACAATACTTTTGCTTGGTTCGCCAGTTACATCCACATCCTTGATTTAAACAATTACATAATACGTTTTCTTGATCTAATCCTGTTATATAGTCATTATCATCAGATGTATAACTATTATGTAAGGATTGGCATATATTCCAATTAGGACCGACATTACCATTTATAGATGGGGATCCATCTGATACATAACACCCTTTACCCGGTCCGGTTACATTTGAATGAGTTGGATATACACATGATTCTTGTATACCTTCATATAATGGACAATCTGAATCTTCTTGACAATCAATACCACTTCCTGCACATCCACCGACATCAGCACAATAATTTTGATTACAACATTGATGACATGTATCTAAATAATTAGGATGACAATCTGATAAAGATTGGTGATCATCAATACAGGTTAAATATTGATAATTATCATCGGATCCAATTCTCAATGGGGCAGTATCACAATTATTGAGTACTTCTACACTTTCTAATAAATTTCCATTTAAATCATAAATACTATCTAATTCATTCCAGTATATACATTCATTACATGTTTCTGTATAACATGGTAATCCGGATAATATACAATTAGAATTACCTGGAACTGAACTATCCGGAGGTGGAGTTCCTGGATGTAAGTATAAATTGCCATCTCCTATATACCATTCATGTTCTAAATGTTGTCCACAATATCCACCACCATCTACATCATGAATACTCCCAAATGCATTCCCATCCCCATCAAAATCTGCCCACCAACGTTTCTTACCTTCGTATTCTACTCCATTACACACATCACATTCATCTACATCATCTATGTGACAGCAATTATTTCCAGTGGCATCTTTTTTATATTCACATCCATATGAGAATTTACCTCCCCATAATGCAACTATATCAGTGTCATTTGGATCTATATTTAAATAACTACATGCTTCTGTTTCTCCAAGTTCAAGACAAAAATAAGCTGCTAAACCCGATTTACATGGATACCCATTACAATCTGCACATGATGCATTCCAATCATCATTTCCTGGATATAATCCAGAAGTTGTACCAGCGGATACACAGGAATCACATGGATTATTTATTAATTGTTGTGTGCCCCCATTATTACATTCTGTTACCATACAGGTAGTATTCACACCCGGTATATAACAATCATCATATGCTAATAATGAGTCAATAGATTCAACACATGGATATGAAGTTTCATCACCATCTAAGCTACATTGATTTTGTAGACAATTTGGAATTGTTACGCCATATATTTGACATATACCACAAATATCAAAATCATCAGATGCACAATCATCTGATTCACAAGGTTCACCTTCTTCAATAAATGGGCTATTACATGATGGTAATGTTGGTTCAGTAATGGTTAAACCGGATGGGCATTCAGCATCTGGTGTAACGACAGTAGACTCACAAACATTACAATAGTTATCAACTATATTACCACTAGCATCTCTACATGATGGATTATTCTGACAATATATTTGTAATATACCACTATAAAATTCTATGTGGCCAATTGGACAACATTGTGTTTCTGGGGCTCCTATATAAGATTCACCATCATTATCTTGATCTTCATAACATGTAAATATATCTGGGGAGTCCTCCGGAGACGGCTCTAATGTCCAAATTGCATTTCTACAAATACCGCAACTATCTATACATCTTGGATAATTTGAATCATCATCTACTGAACAATCACAATTACAATCTAATATATTTCCATTCCCTAAGTGATTTGATGGATCATAATTACATTTTGTTATACCATCCGGAGCAGTATAATCTTCATTTGGTCCTATTACAGCTGTTCCACCACATACTCCACACGAATCGGGTATTCCATCAGCACACTCACATACATCATCAAATTCTATTGGTTCACAAACAGAATTCTCCCCATTATTCATAAATGTGCAATATAATGTGGTGATTTCAAGTGGTTTTTCAAAATCACACCCAACAGATAATCCGTCCACCCCAATTACAATATTTCCATCATCATCTAAACATACCCCACTTAAAATTGGTGGATTACCATCACATAATTGACTTGATATATTTTCGGAGTCGATACAATATTGAACCGGACTTGGAATAGTTGGTGATTCTTGTGAACATGGCATTCCATCACCATCACAATCAGAATAATATGTCCATTTCCATGGATAATCATTTATTTCGGATTCCGGTACACATTCAAATAGATTATCTGTTACCGGATTTATACCATGACATACTTCATACTGACAACAACTATCATCTCCATGTATACCATAACATCCTGTTCCACAAAAATCATAATTACAAGTATCGTAATCAATTCCATTAATGTTTTTAGATTCAATCGGACATCCACTTACAATACCTTCATGTTGTTGTTCAGTATTTATTTCAACTAATCCTGGATGTTGTATACTTCCGTGATGATATGATTCTTCCTCTTGAGTTAACCAACATCCACCATGATAAATTTGTTCGTCTTTCGGATTCCATACTTTTATAAGTAATTTATGTGTACCTTGACTTGGTAAATCGACATCTAGTATATATACAGGATTATTTTGTCCATATGGTACATACGGATATCGGATTCCCCCAATTTCTCCCGTAATATCGTCATCCATATCACTTTCTGATGGAAATTCACCTTCTAATATAGAATATTGAAATTTTAAAGGAGGTAAGTCAGATGGATTTACATCAGTATCTATATTATAATCAGGATACCAAGTACTACTTTTATATTTCGGTAAAATTCCCACAATGTTTGAACAATCAATGTTTACATAATCATCAAGATATCTACATCCTGAATAATCATCAATCTCATCACCTTCATTTTCTATAAATACACCAATTACTGGAACATCATAAGGAGAATCAGAAATCCATAAAAATCCGTTTTCATAACATTCTACCTTATTGAAAATTGTATTGGATACCAAATTACTTTCTGTACTACAAAGTTCAGGATCTGTACTCTCACAACAATATTGAGGGGAATTAATCCACTCATGTCCGTGTGAAGATAATGATTCTCCGTTACCTGAATATCCAACATACTCATCGTCTATTTTTAAATTGGAATACATAACAGATGTAAAAGTAGTTTCATCTGACACCCCATATTTTAATGAATATGAACGATACCATGGTGGCTGTCCGTTATTGTTTACTGGGTAATGTGGGTAGTTATAACAACAATCTGTAATTCGATCGTCGACAAAATCATCTATCCAGTCACAACTATCACATTTTCCCATATCACCGGAACTCGTACACCCCCAATGTATATTTGTATAAAAATCATCAGAATTTGATGATTGTCTACATCCACGTAACCATTCTAAATTCCTACTAATACATGAACTACTCTGATTTACAATATGATTCGGGAGTTGGTTTGTTCGGGTAGAAGTTTGGTTGTTTTCCCATCCATCAAATCCTGGAATAGACATTGGTTCGGGAATATTATCACAATCATGAGTATTACAATAGTATTCCGTTGATGACGGATTTCTACACCCGTATGTTTGATAGAATAAAGATATATTCATTAATGTGATTATATCAGTTTCATCAATTATACCATCATCGTTTACATCAGCTGACCATTTCACACAATCATTTATATTATCAAAGTCATCGTCTGATAAATTTGATAAATTAATAGATTTAACTATATCTTCAATGGATACATATTTTCTTCCTGTAACTACTCCCTTTTTAAATCCTAATTCATTGCAAGAGGCGCCCGTATCTATTAAAT
>JAERST010000020.1 GCA_016845365.1 Methanobacteriota archaeon | reverse complement strand
ACGACCGACCCAGCGGGCCTCGAAGCATTATGTGACGAGATAATCGAGATGGACTCAGTCCTCGATTGTAGCATCGCCGCCGGCCGTCAAGCGACTTACGGCGCCGGCTTCTTCGCCGATAGACAGACCCAAGCCCAACCTCTGCAACTCATCTCAATCGACGGACCGGATAGCAATTGGACCAATGTCGACTTGATGTTCCCCGAATCGGAAGAAAATGGACCACCAACACACGGCTTCCGCCCGGTTCGCCTCATCGGTGAGGGCGGCTACGACGGCGAACTCCTCGAGCGCCACGACCGCAGAACAATCTCTGGCGCGTGGCCGACAAGCGGCGCAGAAGCCCTCGCAAACCGCAGCGTAGTCATCCCAGCAAAAATCGCTGCAGCCGGTTCGGTCGAAGTTGGAGACACCTTCTCGACCCTCGATTTCACTTACGATGCCAACGGAACGGAACCGTGCGAAGGTGAGAACCCGATCGGCTACGAAGAGGAATTATTCGGTCACCATTTCTATTGCCGAGTAACGATAACCCTCGAGAATCTCACAGTTGCAGCAATCTACGATGATCGCGTCTTCTCGAGCCCACTAATCTCCAACCAACCCGTCTACATTCCGTGGGACCTTGTAAGCGAGTCGGACAAGTCCGAAATCATCGATGGAGACCATGCATATCTGGCCATCGCGATGGATCGCTCAGCCCTGCCAACAAGCAGCACAAGTGCGGCCGAAGCCCAGCTCAGGGAGTGGCGAGGTGAATTGAGTGGTGAGTACGAAGTCGGGGGTGAAACCGTGACACTGCGGGCCATCGACATGATCGCATCGGTTATCGCTTTCTTCAATATCCTGCTGTATTTCGTGCAAGGATTCGACTACATAATCATGATTCCAATCGTCGTCCTGAGCCTTGCCGTCCTAATCTACGGACTGCTTCTCTCGCTCGAACAACGCCGACGTGAAATCGCTGTAAATCGAGTGATGGGAGCCTCTTCGACAGGCCTGACGAAGATGGTTCTCGCGGAGATGGGAGTCTATTCTGTGACCGCGTGGCTTGCTGGATACTTGCTTGCAATCGCGGCGATTCCGTTCGTTCTTTCGGCGACTGGGTTCATGGAATTCAGGTTTGATGATATGCGAGCGCCACCGGTTCTCTCGACCCTTGCTACGATTGGCACCGCGGTGGTTACGATTGGCATCGCCTTGCTGTTTGGGCGCGCTCGTACGAAGGAATTCATCGAGACAGAAATTAGCGAGGGAGTTGCAAAGGTTGCAGCTCAGAAGGAGCCGCGATATTGGTTGCACTGGATTGTCTTCGGATTGGGTTTGATTGCTCTGGTCGATTCAGTGATGGAAACTTGGAAGATGTTCGCCGATTATAATTCGGGTAAGGGCATCATCACCAATGCCTTCGCCGATGGACTGCTCGCTGTTTTCGGCCCGTTCCTATTGTGGATTGGTGGGGCATTGGTGCTGTCTCGGCTCGGCTCGAAGGGGCCTGAGATGATGCAATTCTTGCTCGGCCGAACGCCTCTGTTGAAGGATGTTCGACGCGGACTTTCTGGGTCAGGTTCGGCCGAGGGGGTCGGCCGCCTTGCGCTCATCATCGTGCTTACTCTCTCAATTGTCACGATGGCGGCCGTTCAGGGATACACTGGAACACTAGTCGATGAGAAGACTGCTGACCAGCAGGTCGGTGCCGACCTCAAGGTTGTCTTCTCGACACCGATGACCGAAGCGCAAGCAATCGCGAAGATCGAAGCTGCTTGGGCAGCGGGTGATAGTAGCGATTCGGCAGAAATCAGCGCGGCCACCGTGCTGATTCTCTATGCGACGATGACCGAGGACGAATACGTCGGTGCCCCCGTTTGGGTGGTCACCGACGAGGCCGTCGACCAATTACACTGGACCGCTCAAGCCTTGCCCGGCGACGATCTCTCGGCCGCAAAGAGCGACCTAAAGCGCGAGGGAACCTTCACTCACGGAGACACCTCGCGCTGGACTCTCGATGTCCGCACCGGCAATTCCTACTCATTCGAAGCGACCACCAATTTCTTCACCGGTGCGACCACGAATATGACACTGAACGATGTCGGCAACCACAATTGGGTGCCTGGACTCAGTGTGTCCGATGCAGAAAATGCCATTCTAATCGGCGAGGCCACGGCCAAGGCTTGGTTCGGAAACTTGGTTCCTGCAGACGACCAAATCCGTTCATCCACTTGGTTCTTCGACCTCGGAGAAAATGCTTACGAGAACGATGGTGAACACCTGCGCGACCTCTCGGTTCGCCTCTCAACTGACTCCTCAGTGGAGTCGGCTCAAGATTGGTCGAGCGCGCACCGAGATGTCGAGAAGAACGGTGGACTAATCTACGGTACACCGGGATTGCTGAGCCTACAATTCGTTGTATCGGCACTAGCGGCAGTCGCCTCGTCCTTTGTTTTCCTTAGCCTTGTCTTGAGCCAGCGACGAAAGGAGTTGAGCATCTTGCAAGCGATTGGAGCGAGCCCGAATCAAGTCATGCGCTTGGTGCT
>JAERST010000019.1 GCA_016845365.1 Methanobacteriota archaeon | reverse complement strand
GCCCCAAAATAAGCAGCCCAAAACACCCAGGGCACCCCGCCAAAACGCAGCCACCCTGCAAGCACACGCTGCGGAGCGTCGCCATGCCCGCCCCCCACAAACACCACGCACCGCCAACGCTTATCTATACATAAACGTGCGCGCCTGGCCCACCCCCCGTGGGGGTGCCCCGCACGCCTGCGTTCGGGCGCGCGACGGGCCGACGGTAAGAACTGGTGTTCTAGGTGAAAACGGCCGCTGACCTGTGCGTTTGCGTCGCACTTGTGAGCGACGGGCCTGGCCCGTGGCCTGAGGGTGGGGTGAGGCGTCGTCTGTGTTCTCTGCCAGATGGTCAGGACGGGGCGCTGAGTCGGTAACCCGTGTCCGTCTGATGTTTGTTGTGGGTGTTGACCTGCGGGTTTGTGGGTTTTGGGGATTTCTTGTTGACTTTGTGGGTGGGTGGTGCTTTACTGTTGTCAGCCCTGATTGGCAGGGTGGGTACAACTTGACAGTTGGGAGACTGAGAGATGGATGAGGTTTGGACTGTTCGGATTCAGTTGGGGGCGTGGCAGGGGTTTGTGACTTTGCCTAAGGATGAGTTCCCGCTGGCGCGTGAGGCGCATCAGTTGGTGTTGGATTCGGCGTGGGCCGGTGTGGATGCGGTGAGGGGGGTGTCGTGATGGGTAGGGACGATTTCTCTGGTGCCGAGTGGGACGAGATTGCCCGGCGCCTCCAGGTTCAGCGTGAGGCTGAGGCGGCGCGGTGGGAGGAGTTCCAGGCGCGGCATGAGGCAGAGGCGCGGGCGCGTTGGGAGGCGTTGTCTGATGAGGAGCGGGCTGAGGCGTTGCGGCCGAAAGAGCCGGTGTTGGTGCGGGTGGTGGGTGATGGTTGGTGTCTGGCGCCCATCCTGGGCGTCAGGTAGGGTGCCTACAGGCATGGCGTCTGTAGGTTTGGACATTGGGAGGTGTTGTGATGGTTGCTAGTGGTGATGAGCGGGGTTTCAACGGTTGGGAGAATCGGGAGACTTGGGCGTTGGTTCTCCATTTGGATAACGACCGTGACCTGTGCGAGTGGCGTCGCCAGTTGATCGCTGAGACGTTGGAGTTTCGGGCCGAGTGGTTGGCTGATCGTCCTGGGGTGCCGACTGGTAGCGCGGTGGGTTGGGTGGCTGATGCGATTCAGGATTGGGTGGAGGAAATGTTTGTGTCGTTGTTCCATCCGTGGCCTGAGGGTGAGCCTGAGGTTCCGTTTGAGGTGCGTCTGTTGGTTCAGGATGTGGGGTCGTTGTGGCGGGTGGATTGGCGGGCCGTGGCGTCGTATTTCGTGGGTGAGCATCAGGAGGTGTCGGCATGAGTGGCGGTGGCGTTCAGGGGTTGTGGTCGGAGTCGGAGGTGGTGCGGGATCTTTGGTCGGAGGGGGTGCGGATTGTGGCGGCTACTTCGTTGAGCGGTGGTCGGGTGCGGTTGTTGGATGAGTACGGGCGCGCGTTTGTGTGTGCCGAGGATTGGTCGGATGATGATGACCAGGATTGGGAGGTCCAGTGATTGTTGCGTGTGGTGGTTGGAGCGTTGGTTGCGCCGAGGATGTGGATGGGCACCTGACGTTGTGGTTGGAGCATGGCGGGGGTGGCCAGGTGGTGGAGGTTGGGTGCGGGTGGGAGCCTGTGCGTGAGTCGGAGTGGCAGGGCCGGTTTTCGACCGGCAGGATTGAAAGGGAGGTTGTCTGATGGGTGATGTGGTTGGTTCTGGTGAGCGTGCCGCTCACGATGCGGCGGTGGCTGCGACTGCGTTTCGGCGCGATAAGCGGAACGGCGGGTGGATGGTGGTTGGGCCTGAGGCGACGGCGGGTCAGGCGATGGACGGCAAGTCTGCGATGTGTGCGGTGACGTTGCGGTCGGGGGAGGTGCGGACTGTGTGGATTTGTGATTCGCGCCGGTTCTTTGTGGATGACCAGGGTGTTCAGATGTGGGTTGCGACTGTGGAGGATGACAATGGGTGAGGTTGTGGCGGTTGTGCGGCGGGTGGTGTGCCACTTGTGCGGGGTCACTGACATCGAAGAAGACGGGCCGTTGGACATCCAGGGCGGGGTGTGTGGCCGGTGCTGCCAGTCGATGCCAATGGATCAGTGGGTTACGGGGAGGCAAGGTGTCTAGACGTTTGTCGGTTACGGATGCGGAGTGGGACCAGTTGCGTCGCGCGCTGATGTCCTATGGGGGCGATTGGGAGGTGGCTGATGAGTCTCACGACATGGGTGGTGAGGTCGGCTATGAGGCGTACCGGTCGCTGTGTGCGAAGGTGGGGGTGCGGTCGTGACTGACGCTGTTCAGGAGCCGCTGCCAGGCACAGCCCCTAGGAGGCTGACGACTGCGGAGCATCTGGCGTACATCGCCAAGTGCCGCGCCACGTTGCGGATGTATGGGGAGCATGAGCGTGCCGCCCTGCCTGATGATGAGGTGGTGGACGATGCCCGCCATCTCATGGCCCTGTGGGGTGACGATTGGGGTGAGTACGGGGCGCCTGAGGTGTCCATTCCTGGGAGGTTGTGCCAGGGATGCGGTGCGGGGCTGTGTCGTTGCGATTTGACTCACGGGTAGCAGGCAGGGTACACTTCTAGTATTCATAGGGAGATGAAATGTTTGGCATGACGAATCCGTTGTGGCAGTTCGTGTTCGCACCGTTCCTGGTGGGGTCGGTCGGGTGGTGGCTGCGTGGCTGTGTGGATCGGGCCGACGCGCGGGCGCAGGCCCGCGAGTGTCGCCCTGAGGTCATCGACTTTGATCCTCGCCCCCGTCGGGTGGCGTATGACTGGGCGCGGGAGGCGCCGTGGGTGCCTGATCTGCGGGTCGTGCCCCGTCATCCGTCCACCATGAGTGACGGCGGCTAGGTGGGGATTGGCGGGGCCAGGTCGGTATGGGCGGGCAGGCACGCATCTCCCCACAGCATCCCCTCCGCTGTGGTGTGTCTGCCCGCCGGTACCTGGGAACGGATCGAACGTGTTGACGACCACAGGCGGGAGGCCCAGTGGACCGAGAGTTGTTGATCGTGATGGCAGACCAGGCATGGGACGAGGTGACCGCCGCCGAAATACTGTTGCGGCGCGCCCAGGATCGTGCGGAGCGACTAGCGGAAATGGTGGCCGACTATGACGGGCGAATCGGCAGCAATGCTGGGGTTGCGGAAACGCAGACTGGCTGACGCACTGACAGTGACGGTGTGGCCTGGAATCCAGGCGCGCATCGACGCGCTACGGTCCAACCTGGGACGGTTGGATGAACAGCAGATCATCAGGGCTGAGGCTTTGGTGGAGGAACTACAGCGGGTGATGGTGTGCCCGACGTTGCGACGGGAGTCTGATGACGCCACGAATCCAGCGCAATCCGACGCTGAGAGAGAAGTTCAGAACCTGTTGTCTCGCTGATCTGATGGCGTGGGCGGCTGCGAAGTCTGATCCGTTGGAGGCTGACGACACGACTGCCGCTGCCGAGTTGGGTCGTCTGGTGTATGTCCAACGTGAGGTCGTTGAGGATGCGCGTTCGCAGGTGGCGGCGCGTCGCACCTATCTGGTGCGGACGTTGCGGGATGTGTACGGGTGGACATGGCGGGAGGTTGCGGAGGCTGCGGGGATGACGCAGTCGCGGTGCCGTCAGGTGTACCAGGGGCAGGTGCCGGTGGGGAAGGGTCGCAGGCACCGGCAGCGCGTGGAATAACCCTGGTTGCGTCAACGTTGGTTGACGGGGCGGCGCTGGGGTTGACAGTGCGTCGGGGGGTGGCGTACATTCGGTTCCGCACAGGTTTCCAACCGGCATGACATGCCACGGTGCGTGTTGGGATCGGCCCCGCCGATCCTTGTCAGGTCGTGGGTTCAAATCCCGCCTACCCGACCAGCACGCTTTGTGGTTGTGGGTGTGTGGTGTGTTTGTTGGCTGGTTCTTGTGCGTGGTTTCGCCCTGTTGGGGGGTGATTCGTAGCGTGGGGAGGATCAGTGGTGGGTGTTGCGGCGTTTGACCGGTTGGTTGATGACTGGTGCGTGTTTTTGGGGCGGCGGCGTGCGGTGTCGACGGTGGTGTCGTATCGGGCGAAGTTGTTGTCGTGGTCTGGGTGGTGTGCGGATCGGGGCCTGGACCCGTTTGATCCTTGTGAGGCTGAGGTTCATTTGTGGGAGGGGCGGGTGCG
>JAERST010000018.1 GCA_016845365.1 Methanobacteriota archaeon | reverse complement strand
AGCGGAGGCATTCCCGGGGGAGGAGGAGGTGGGGTATCGGACATGGCGGAGGCAGCCTCGAAGGTAGGCACGGACGCGCATTCGATTGGTTTAACCGTTGCTCGCCCGCAGTCCTATGGACTGATTCGATTCGCGAATGTTTGAATTACTCTTTGTGGCGGCATGATGTCGTGAGCAATCAGGACGGAACCACTCCACCGGTCATCTTCGTCGTCGGAACCGCTGGTGCTGGAAAGAGCACCCTGGTCACGGCCTTCCAACGCTGGGCTAGATTTCTGCAGGTTGACGTCCTGACGATTAACCTCGATCCGGGCGCCGAACGAGTCCACTACGATCCCGAGTTCGATGTTCGCGATTTGGTCTCTCTTTCCGATGTCATGGACGAGTACGACCTTGGCCCCAACGGGGCTCAGATTTTAGCTGCTGATTTGGTTGCGAGTCAGGCTCTGGATGTCTTTGAGGAGATTGAGGGGTTGTCGGGCGATATTTTGGTGATTGATACGCCCGGTCAGGTTGAATTGTTTGCTTTTAGAGAGGCGAGTAGTCACTTGGTTGAGGTGCTCGGGCAGGGTCGAGCTTGCTTGGCTTTCTTATTCGACCCGATGCTCTCTCAGACGCCTAGCGGATTCGTCTCTCAGATGCTTTTGTCTTCTATCGTTCACTTCCGCTTGGGCTTGCCAACGGCTAACTTCCTCTCCAAGGCTGATTTGCTAGAGCCGGAAGTTCTGTCGCGGATACTTGAGTGGGGCGATAATTTGGATGTGCTCGAGGCGGCTCTTTACGAGGAGTCGGCGGCAGAGACCGCCGAGCAGTATTCGAGTTCCTCACGGGCTGAATTTGCTATTGGGCAGTTGCGAATGATGCAACACGCGGCGATTCAGCCCGGTTTGGTTCCACTTTCGAGCGAGGAAGAAGAGGGGTTGGCCGATATGCTGACCTTTGCTCAAACCATATTTGGCGGAATGGCCGATACGAGAGATGGATTTGCAGGAGATATCGAACATGAGCTCAACTGAGAAACAAGATTTGTTGGCAATCGATGATTTGGTTGATGACCTCGAAGATATCATTGATTGGGCTATTCGCTACAAGCATGATACTGGGATTTACGCCGATTTCCTTCCCCTCGACGGGATGGCAATCGGCTCGATTTACGAGAAGCCATCGACTCGAACTCGCGTCTCCTTTGAGCGTGGTGTTCACCGCTTGGGCGGACAACCGATGACTTTGCTGGCGAATGATATTCAATTGGGTAAGTCGGAATCAATCGGCGATACTGCAGCGGTTCTTTCACGCTTCCTCGATGGAATTACCTACCGTTGCTTCGGCCATGCTGATGTTGTCGAATTGGCTCGCACTGCAACGGTTCCTGTGCTAAATGCACTCTCCGATATGCACCATCCGTGCCAGTCTGCTGCAGACTTGATGGCGATCCGCGAGTTCGGCAAATCCGATGGGCACATCGCTTGGGTCGGAGATGGAAACAATGTCTTCCACGACCTTGCATTGGCTGGTCTTGCACTCGGACACGATGTGAAGTATGCCACTCCTGCTGGAATGGAACCTGATGCTGGTGTCTTGGCACGCTGTGAGGCGATTGCGGCGAAGACGGGGGCTACGATTACTGGGACTAACGATCCTGTGGAGGCTGTTGGCGATGCTGGAGTCATCTACACCGATATTTTCGTCTCGATGGGAGAGGAGCACATGAAGGACAAGTTCGCAGCTTTCGAAGGCTTCCAAGTCAACGAGGAGTTGGTCGCACACGCTGACCCGGATTACGTCTTCATGCACTGTTTGCCGGCTCACCGCGGCGAGGAGGTTACCGATGGGGTAATCGATTCTCGCAATAGCATCATCCTCGACCAAGCCGAGAATCGCATGTGGGCTCAGATGTCTCTGTTGACCTACCTCGTGAATAACGATGCTTGGCACGCTTACAACGAATTGTGATTGCGTCGAACTGCCGCTCAGAGTAGAGCGGAGGCCATGATGCCAACCATTGCCAGAGTCATTGAGCGCTTGATGAGTCTCGATGCTGCGGTGTCTTCGGCGAGGACGATGTGCTTCTTCACCAGCATCGAGGTGAATAGTGCGGGAGCTATGAGAATAATGTGGCTGCCTGGGAATATTTCGAGGTAAAACGGTGCGATAAGCGCAATCATGGACAATAGAATTAGTGACCAGGCTAATGTTCGTGCCTTGGCAGGTCCGGCGCTCATAGCGTATGATGTGCGGCCTTCGTCGCCATCCATATCTTCGACATCTTTGATTATTTCACGGGCGAAATTGTACAGGGTACCGATGATGAAAAGGGCGACGGCGCGGTGGTTGAGAGGGTCGAAAACTCCAGCCGCGCCGAAGAGGACGACGAGGCCTACCGAGAGTGAAATCGAGAGATTGCCGGGTAGGCCTCGATTCTTCAGGCCGAGTAGCCAGCGATCATCCTCATAATTTAGCAAGAGTGCCAGTGCGAGGAACCAGATGGCTATCGTTGGATACCACTCGCTGAGATCATCAGTCATCCCGGAGGCGATGACTGCTGCGAAGAAGATAGATGCGAAAGAAATCAGACCTGTGACAGTAATCGCAATCGCTGCGGTTCTCTTGCTAATTCGGCCCGAGGGAAGAGGTCGGTCGGGCCGATTAACTATGTCAATCTCAAGATCGAGATAATCGTTCAGAGCATTCCACGCGGCCATGAAGGTGTAAACCGAGAGAGCCAAGAGACCTGTGATGCGCAATTCATCTCCGGTAGGAAATTCATTCAGCGCTAGAATCGCACCGAGGAAGACTCCTACAAAACCGGTGACACAATTGCCCGCCCGGAAGAGCTTGACCCAATCGCCGAGTCGTCCCACGACTCGGGCGTGGGCGTGCCCGTCTTGATTGCTTGCACGATTCAGGCCGCTGCAATCAATGGTTCAGCCGAAAGCGCCCAAACACAAACTGTGTAGACGCTACCTCGGAATTGACCGCGCTTGTGACCGACCTTTGCGAAGCGCGGGTCCTTGGCGAGGATATTGCCGACCTGGTTCATGGTAGCGCCCCAGCGGAATCTCTCATTGAGATGGTCGAATACCTCGACGGTATTCGCCTGCCCCTTCTCTTCAAGCAGGACTACTACCGCCTCTCGTAGGCGTCGCGTGCGTGACATTCAGACCGCCTCCACTGGAATCTGGCGAGAGGCGAGAACTCGAGAGTGCAATCCTGACCAACTCGACGGACTCACGCTCACTTCGATCGCTGGCCTTGCCATCGGCTGCCAGAGTCCCTCGTCTGCTCTTCCATTTGAGGAATTTACGAGAGCTTCGGGTTGCGCGCGTCCGCGGCGCGTAGTTGTCTTGTTGAGCGAGGAAAATGATACGATTCGGACAGGGTCCGCTCGCTTCCTGTAGATTGGTTGGCTGTCGGGGTTCAGGCTTCGGTTCATGGCCTGATGTTGCTCGGTCAGCATATCAAGCAAAAGAACAGAGAGTAAACTGAAAGTGAAAGTGAATGTGAATCTCGGCGCAGCCGCTCAGTACAACGTTTTGCCTGCGAGCGACCCCAAAAGTGGCCGCGAAAACTGAAAATGAACCGGGCTAAACTCTCCATCCGTCGGCGAGCATTTTCAAATACCGGTCCTCGGTCGCCGGACTACTCGCTCGTGTGGTGTAGTTCGGTCCATCATGACGGACTCTCGATCCGTCGACCCGGGTTCAAATCCCGGCACGAGCACCA
>JAERST010000017.1 GCA_016845365.1 Methanobacteriota archaeon | reverse complement strand
CAATCAGAAGCCGCTGTCTTGGAAGCAGAACTCATTCTCGACGATGGCTCCCCT
The DNA here is from genome assembly GCA_016845365.1 of Methanobacteriota archaeon. Classification (GTDB taxonomy): domain Archaea; phylum Thermoplasmatota; class Poseidoniia; order Poseidoniales; family Thalassarchaeaceae; genus MGIIb-O1. The sequence goes on along the minus strand of JAERST010000017.1, from coordinate 50,080 downwards.
GTCATTGAAGCAAGTACTGAACCCCCGCTATTCGACTTCGACGAGATCAAGCAAAGCCTGTACGAGTCGGTGGGCGGTCAGCGAAATCTAGCACTTGGCATAGGAGCTGTGGCAGTAGTAGGAATCCTGCTAGCAGTAATCCTGCAATCGGTAATCTTCGGCGCAATCGTCGATGAGATCAAACAGGAATTCGGCGAGTACGAACGAGTCCCGGTCTGGGAGCGCGCCGATTGGCCCTACATCACCCACGCACCACACTCATTCGTCATGGAATTCGGCCCCTACGAACTCCTCGAAACCGAGAACGAATGGAACTCGACGCACCACTTTGTCGAATTCACCCTCCCCCTCTCGGAAGGCGGCTCGGCACCCGACGGCAAGGTAAGCCTCGGTCTATGGCTCCCGGACGTACCGCCCGGAGTGAAAGTTCCTGTAATCGCAGAATTCGGCCCTTATTTCGACGAGGCCTCAGTACAAACCGGCCCCGTCGAGCAACCTGGTACATGGCTTGGTGGCATGATAATCGACCAGATTCTCCCGCACGGCTACGCCTTCGCTCAAGTCTCGGTAATGGGTACCGGACGCTCAAACCACTGCATGGATTTGATGGGTAATGCGGAACAATTAGGGGTTGACGCAGCGGTCACTTGGCTTGGCACCCAGGATTGGTCGAATGGTCGCGTGGCTATGATCGGCAAATCATACGACGGCTCGACGCCTTGGCAGGCAGCGACATTCGGCAATGAGCACCTTGCGACCATCGTGCCTATTTCCGGGCTCATTGGAGTCATGGAATTGATGTGGAAGAACGGCTCTTCGGAGGCGCGCGCACCATTCATGCACAACGGGGTTTACGGCTCGTACGGCATTGACGGGGATAGCGAAGATTTGGGGAATATGTGTCCCGACTACATCATCGGTCCCGGCACTGGGGTTGGCGCCTGGATGTGGGGCGGCGAGGCTGCCGGAACCTACTGGAAGGAGCGATATTTCTTGGACCGAGTTTTGGACAATTACGAGGGTTCTGTGTACCTGATTCAAGGCATGCACGATTGGAATGTCGACCCTCACATGGCGGTTCCAGTGATCAATCAGCTGAAGGATGTGGGCATCGATGCGAAGGGCTTGTTCGGCCAGTGGGACCACGATTATCCTGACCGTCCTGATTACCACTTCGATAGGTCTGGCGAGGGTCGCGGGCGCGAGGCTTATCCTCAGATGACTCGCTTTGATTGGATGCAAGATTTGCTTGAATGGTTCGATTTCTACTTGCTCGATAAGGGCGAGCAGCCTGGACTCTGGATTGAGATTCAGTCGAATCAAGGTCAGTGGCGGCTCGAGGATTACTACCCACCTGCTGGGATGACTACGCTCGCTCTCGAGTTGGGTTCTGGTGATGGGCTGTCGAACGTTGCTGGGACTACGACGATTCTTCCTACAGGTGCTACCGGTCCTGTGTACGAGACTGCGCCGCTTGAGCAGGACATCTGGATTGCTGGCTTGCCTCGTTTGCATATCGATGTGAGCACTGCTACGGTTGGCGGGCAGATTTACGCCCTGCTCGAGGATTGTAATGAGAATGGCTCGTGTATCCACCTCGGCCACGCTATCATGGACTTGCGATACCACGCTGGTGGTACTGAGGAGCAGACTTGGTTGCCTCTGTTTGAGACTATCAACGCCAAGATGGAATTCTTTGCGATGGATGTTGAGGTTGCTGCTGGTCACACGATTCGGCTGAGTTTGGCGAGCACGGGTGAGGATTACTTGCCTGCCTCGACGAGTTCTGTTGTGACTGTGCAGGAAGGGGCAGGCTCGAACTTGCTGCTGGACTTGATTGACCCTGCCGAGAAGTTGCTGTTTGATCCTCCAACTTGCACGCACTCCGCTTGCACAGATTGGACTAACTCCTCGGGATTCTGAAGTCGGCGCCTCTAGGCGCCGACATCGCTTGAAGAGGGTGAATTCGCGCTTGCACAAAGGCAAGCACGAAGCCTCCGATTCAATTCACTCCCGCGTGGATTTCAAGAGAATCCCTCGGAGCCAGCGACATACTGCTGTGTTCGCTGCCCGCCCACCGCCGACTCATTGTTCTGTTCAGTTTCAGGTATTTCCTTCACCCAAACTCACCCTACGCCGAATTTTTGATGAATTCAGTTTCAGGAATTTCCTCAACCCACCGGTTCCTTCATTAGCCTTCGTTATCGATTTCTTATGCTTGGTTGGCAGTAGGGAATCGGGTTGGCGGAAGAAGAGGAATTATCGTCGCCGGAGGTAATAATCTCTCAACTGCAGATGGGCGTCGTAACGGAAAGCCTCCGTCGAGGATTGGACATTGAATCGGTTATTCAGGAGAGTTCATTTGGACTCGCTGCGATTAGAGAAGTTCTGCAAATCAGGTCTCTGCGGGTGATTCACCCCTCCGTTCAAGAGGTCGAATATTGGCATATTCTGATGTGTGACCAATATATTCGCGAGCACGGGGAAGGTGCAGTACATCTTGGAGAGCATTCCACTTTCATGTTGGATTCAATCTTCGCAGATGCGACTGATTGGACTATTCGTCGCCACAAGCAGCGGAAAAAGCGGGTTGTACGCGCCGCTGCGAAAGTGCTGGTTTGTATGAATGAGAGTCATCCATTCTATGATGGAAATAAGAGAATTTCACATCTCGTTTTGATGAATATGTGTATCTCAAACGGATTCATGATTGTTGAGAGGGAAGAAATAGTTCAGTTAATCTATAATCTCGCACAATCAGAGAGTTCAACAGTGAAGAAAGTCAACCATGCTGAGAAAATTCTTCGTCAACATATGATGGATATTCAGTTCGATTGGCAGCCCGCAGAACGCATGTTTTTCATCGAATCAGTTAGGGATTTTCTCCCTCTATTCAGAGAAGTTCTGGGTGCATAGGTGGAACTTCTTCCATTCCAATTTCGATACGCGTGATTTGATCTTGTACGTCTCGGATTGGCTTCCATTGGAAGACCGAGTCGATTGGGCTCTTCCAATCACCCTCTGGGATTAGTCGAATGCTGACTCTGAACGTCTTCATCTTCGCCACCCGAATAACTCGTCCTTCTTCTCTCATTTGAATCCTCTCGATTTGGAATTCCGCAGTTTATGAAGAATCTACAGGGTGCCCCCTGAATCTGAAAGTGATTGATTCAAGATGAATGACAAATCTCGTTACCAAGCGCATTATATCCTCGACGTCGTTGTCAATTTTTCATGGCACAGACCTACAACCTGACCATCGCGGCGCTGATCTTCTTGGTCGGCACCGCCGGCCTCGTCTCCGGTGCCAGCGCCGAGGACGTTGAAACGACGAATGCTTTGACGAGCGCAGACGCGCTCGATGACTCCGATGAGGAGCGTTACAATTGCTTGACCCGCGAAGTCTGGTCTGAAGAGAAGCAAGCATGGTGTGATGAGTACTTCATGCCCGACCAATTCGAGCCAGAAGTGGTCGTTTGCGTCCTGCCGGTCGTTGAAGAGAAGACGAACCTCGAGAAGGTTGGCGATTTCATCGGCTCGATTGTCGCAGGGATTGCAGATGTGATTGGCGACATCTTCGATTACGACGGATACAATATCTATCGCTCAACGAACCAAACCAATTCGATTGACATCGATGATGACGAGCCGAATGAGGTTATGCCAATCCCTGAGGATTACGATTCGTACAATATCTACCGCTCGACCAACCAAACCAATTAGATCGGTATCGGTAAACCTTGAGACCAATCAGACGATTCGGATTTCAAACGACGGTAATCCAAACGGAGTCGGTCCCGAAATCGCGACCGTCAAACACTTCCAAACTGAACTCCCAAGTCCCAACCCCAAGCCCGCTGACCGTCGGGTTGGCACTCTGGCTATCGTCGAAGGTTGCGCCGCAGTCGTCGCATGACCAGGAGTAGCGGAGGGGGTAGAGGTAGTTGTCGGAGTCGAAGGACGCACTGCCGTCGAGCTGGAATGACGAACCCTCTGCAACACTCTGGTTCCCCCCCGCATCGGCCGTCGGTGGCACGTTTTCGGGTTCTCCCGGGTAGGTTGAATTGATGGTCTCGGTGAGCGTTGTGGTGAATTCTCCGTCGCTCACCGTGAGGCTGATTTGGTAGTCTCCGGCTTCGGCGTAGCGGTGGTTCCCCTTTCTTGCGGTGGCGGTTATCCCGTTGCCGTAATCCCAGTGGAAGGTGAGCGGCTGGTCGTCTGAGGCGTTTGAGCCGAAGGTGATGGTCCAGCCGTTTTGGTAGTTGAATTCTGAGAGGGTCGGCGGCTGGTTTTGGTAGCCATTGAGGTCTATCCAGCCGACGGTTTCGCCGCCGTGTCTGTCGGAGACGATGAACATGAGGCGGCGCGCGCTATCATCTGTGAATGCGCGCGTGAGAGTGAAATCTGAGGCGATGCCGTCCTCGGTGTGGACCTCGCCGAATCCGAGGTCGAAATACCAGAAGATGGAGAGTTCGTCGCCGTCGATATCGCTGGCTGCGACGTCGAGAATGAACTCGTTTTGGCTACCGGTCGGGCTTGCAGTGGCGCTATCGATGACCGGTGCGGTATTCGTGCTGGGTTGACCTGTGGCTCCGCTGCCTGCGTCAAGATTGACCTCGATGGTGGCAGTGCTCGCATCGGATTCGACCAATGTCACATGGATTGTTCCTGTCTCATCCGACCAACTTCGCCCCTCGTGGAGATTTGCATCGAAGGCTCCCCAAGCCACGTAAGTCTCGGGGCTGGTATCGAGTTGAATCGTCCCCGCCCCACCGCCAGTGCCTGGCTGGTCATCCATTGAAGTCGTCACAACCAGCTCAGCGCTGGTGGTGCCGCCGGCCGAGCGAGCTGTCAACCAGTAGAATCGCTCGCCGGTCTCGTCGCCGGGAACAGCAATCCGAATCCCACCGGCGCCGTTCTCAGAAATATCCGAGATTGTCCAAACTCCACTCGACTCAACCTCGACAATCTCGCTCGCGTTGAGCCACCCGAGAAGGAATTTTTCGGAGGCCGAGGGGTGGTCATGAATCGAGTTGGCGAAGCTCAGTCCCATGAGGCTCTGTGAATTTCCGTACTCGCGAATTTCGTCGACATCAGACTTCCAAAACGCGGCATGACTGATTCCAAACGAGTGCCCCATCTCGTGAATCAAGCCGGTTTGAACATCGCCATTCGGCTTCAAAAATGGTGAATTTGAGACCAATCTGCTGCCTAGAACCTCGACCTGTTCTCCGCCGATTCCATCGACCATCAATGAGTCGTAGCCGAGGGTCGACCAGCTCGCGCCACCGGTAGAAGAATGCCCTCCGACGACGAATCGATTGAAGTCGGACATGACGAATCCGTCGGCTATCGCAGCCTCGTAGTAATGCGGTGTCCCGTGTCCTTGGATCTCGTCGAACTCGTATGGGCCGGCGATTGAAAAGTTGAATGTGACCTTGCCGAAAGAGGCTTCGAAGAACCAATCAGCCATCTGCTGAACCGCGTCTGCCACCTCCAAATTTGTCTCGGTAGGGCTTTCGCCTGGGTAATGGACTACGATTACTAGCAGGTTTTGCTCGCCGACGGCGTCTGCGATTGCTTGCTCGTAGAGCGTCGGCGTCGGCTCGTCTGGCGGATACTCGCACGAGCCGTCATCCATGTTTGCGTCTGGATTGTGATTTGTCGCCTCTGGGTCTGTGCAACCGAGGGTAGGTGGCTCATCGTAGGTGCAGGAGCCATCATCGATGTCCGCCTCGGGATCGAAATTGCTCGCTTCCGAGTCGGTGCAACCCTCGACAGGTGCTTCTTCCTGTTCGAATTCGCACGAGCCGTCATCTTCTGTCGCGTTGGATTGGTTATTGAGCGCGCCCGGATGGGTGCAGCCAGGAATTTCGGGCGGGACAATCCCGCCGTCATCGATCGGTTGGCGGTCTTGACCGAGGCAACCGCCGAGCGTGGCGAGTAGCATCATCGATGTGAGCAGAATAGCCAGCGAGCCGCCACGCATGGCTCGCGCTCAAACCCATCAGCAATCAAACAAACCGAGAGTAGCGCTCGCTCGAGGGCAACTTTGTCGCAATTCGAAATCGTGACCTTCTCTCGCAAATTCATCACCTGCAACACCATTCGATTCGACCGATGCGGGGTCAATCTTGAAGGTGCGAGACAATTCTCACAGATTGATGTTAGAAGGAAATGTGTCCGAGTACACGCGAAACTTACCCGAGGAAAATACGGTACACCCGATTGCGTCAGCCGCAGGAATTGGATGTTACATCCTTGCACTACCTGCTGCAATAATCGGCTTATTGGAATTACTGGATATTCTTGATTATGGTGAAATCGGAGCCATCATCGACTCCATAATTTTCACGGCCTCCTCCTTGGCAATTCTAATCGGAAGTGGGCTCTCTCTCACTGGTGCATTGAAGGATGATACTGCGAAAGTTACCTGTGGAGGGTCTCTGATCGCATTATCTTCACTCGATTTAATTCGTCGAATCATTTCAATAAATGACAATCTCAATTATTGGAATGAGAGTTTCTCTGAGGCCATTAAATGGGCTTGGGTTCACGAGCAAATGGAATTATCATTCCTCGGGATGCTGATTGGAATATTCATCCTGACACGCAAATAGCCTAACCGCCCTCACCCCCGAGTCACTGAACCGAAAGAACGCAACAACAGATTCAATTAATTGAGCGAAGATATGCCTCGACTTCTTTTCGAATTGTGCTTTTGACAACTCTCCAATCAATCTGCCAGATAGCTTTGGGAGTTGGCTCCCGGTTTGCTTCATCGAAGTAGGTCAAAGCCCTGAACAAATGTCCTGCTCCAGATAATCCAAATCTTGACTGAAATAGACTAATTGATTCCTTCAGTGTCCAACCACTTTCTAACAATGCGTACAAATCGATGAAGTCTTTTTTCAAGCCACGATTGACAATTGCATTGAGTTTCATCGTGATCAAGTCGGCTTCGCTGGCAATTGGTGTACGAAATGGCGCCCACAATTCTGATTCTCCAAGTGGTTCGTGCCGAAAGGTCATGAATGAAATAGAAACTCGATTTAATGTGCAATTGATCGTGTTTTTTGAGAGACTTTGCACGTTAACACCGAATTTGGTTCGCAATTCTTTAGCTAATGCGTGCTCATCGAAATCATCTGTACAAAAATAATCTAGATCAATCGAGCGGCGATGACCCAATCTTATTGCAACAGCAGTTCCGCCTGCGAGATAGAAACCATGAGATTGAATAAATCTGCTCAGACTTTTCATTGTCTTCATCTGAGCATTAGACAGGCCGACTCGATGACCTCGCATCATGGGCCATCGAAACTCCACGGCTCATGAAGACATCTGTCTCGATATTTATTGCTAATACTCTTTGGAATCTGTAATAATGTTGACCAAAATACAACATTCTTAGCATTCATTCCTCGGAATTCACTTTGGATTATCACATCACGAATTTGGGAATCTGTGTATAACTGAAGGAACTTCCTAATGTGAATAACATCACCATGGTTGGTAACTTTCTCGACGATCAATCCGATGTGTTTGGTCGTATCTATATCTCCGATATCGTACTCCCAAAAGAGGTCGTGTAATTCCTCCGGAAGGGAGCCTTCGACCATGATTCATCCACTCGATAGAGTGGTATGAACCCTCTCGACACCAGTCCTTAACGGGTTTAGAATTGGCTATCGTGAAATTGATGGAAATGCCCGCCGAGGGTTCGACTAGAATGCCGAGCGAGATCGGTTGAAATCAGCCGCTTGCGGCTCTGGATGAGCGATGTCGCGCTCACGAGAGCGCGACTAATCGAACCCGAGGCGGATTAATTGATTCCGCCCTTCTCGTAGCGTCGCGTCCACTTCAAGCGGCGCGGATTGCGCTTGAGCTTCAAGTGGTTCTTGCGGGCCTTCGAGTCCTTGAACCAAAAGACAGTTCCGTCGCGCTTGACGAACATCATTCCGGTACCGGGCTCAATCTCTTCGTGCGTGAAGTTGCATACTCGGCGCTCTGGCATATTCAATCACCTCATCGAGCGCTGAGTCGACGCGCCTCGCGGCCCGTGTCCTTCAGCATCAAAACGTCTCCAACCCGAATCGGGCCGACGACGTTGCGAGTAATGATGCGACCAATGTCGCGGGGGTTAGGCGCGTCGTTGACGCGGACCTTGACTTGAGTGGCCTCACCGGTCATACCGGTGCGGCCAACAATCTCGACGACCTCTGCGGGCCATGCTTCGACTTCTGCCATTTCACTTCCTCCGTAATTCCGTTCTCAGTGGGTTCAAGCAGAAAGGGTCTCGAAGTGACCCTTGACTTCGTTGAAGCGGTCCGCGCCGTCCTTGTTGACGTTCATCACGGCGATGGCAGCGGTGCGGGTGCCCGTTGGCATTCCAGCAGCCTCAGCGAGGTAGGTTTGGTCCTCGACGTAGATGAATGGGATTTCCTTCTCCTTGCAGATCATCGGGATGTGGGCCAAAAGTTCGCCAGGGTTGACGTTCTCAGCCATGACGACCATCTGAGCAGTGCCGCGTTCTGCAGCCTTTGTGACCTCGTTGGCGCCCTTCTTGACTGCGCCGCCTGCGTCCTTGCTCAGGGCCTTCACCATCTCGTAGACTTGCTCTTGCACGTCCTGTGGGGTCTCGTATGCTATGTGTACACTCATTGGATTCACTCCTCATGTGGGGTAGTCCGGCGCACGGCGTGGCCGATATAAACGCAGCGGACCGACCATAGGTCGTGATTGATGCGACCTCGACTTCGAAACTGATTCCTCGAGGTCGGTTGAATTGGTGGGCATGACAGGATTTGATCTTCGCACTTGACTAAATCAGATTGAATGTGCGAAGGCGCGGCGCGATTTCAGATCGCGCCAGCGACCAAGCGACTGGATACAATCGAATCTCATGTCGCGAGGTTCTTCCAGAAGCACTCGTCATGCCTCCGCCGACAGTAACTGGAGAGGAGAGAGGTGGTGGGCATGACAGGATTTGAACCTGTGACCTCCCGGTTATCAGCCGGGTGCTCCAGCCAAACTAAGCTACACGCCCTTGAGCAGACCCGCCGAGAGGCGTTCCCATTTTGAAGGTGTGCATCGGCTCTTCGGCGAGTCCAACCCGCCAGCGGAGAAGTCATGAAGGACTCGCTGCTCGCGAGGAGCACTCATGCCGGTTGTGAGTGGTTCCTCAGGCCGAGCTATAGCAGAAGCGCTGGCTCCGTTGCTAGGCATGGAATCTGTGGACTTAACAAGCCGAAGATTTCCGGATGGCGAGGGCTATGTTCGAGTGCCATCCGAAGCCATAGAATCGGTGCGCAGCGAGCCTGTTGTCCTAGTCTCAAACACCTATCCTGACTCAGGTGTTCTCGAGACGATTTTGCTTCTCGAAGCCATCGCCTCGGTACGCCGAGGAGAACTCTCGAACTACAAGGGCGAGGAGCCGCAGAGTCTACCTGATGTCGGCTCCGGCATTTTCCTCGCCATTCCTTACTTTGGATACTCTCGCCAGGACAAGCGATTCTCGCCTGGCGAGGCTGTCAGCGCGCGCGTAATAGGAGAAATGCTCACGCGCTGTTGTGACGGCATCGCCATCCTAGATTTGCACGCGCCCGCAGTTCTTGAGGAACTCGACGTGCCAGTTGAGTTCGTCAGCGCGATGCCGGAAGTTGCACAGCGTCTGGCTGAGAAAGTCCAGCCCGATTTCATCCTCAGCCCAGACAAGGGCGCGATCGCTCGCGCCAGCGAGGTAGCGAATCTCATGGGTTGTGAATTCAGCTACCTCGAGAAAACCCGAATCGATGCTCATACAATCGAACACACGCCAAAGGACCTCGATGTCGACGGCAAAGTCGTCGCCATCGTCGATGATATGATCAGTACCGGCGGAACGATCTGCCGAGCCAGCGATGCGCTCCGCCGACAAGGAGCAACTGCCGTCCACGCCGCCTGCACTCACGGATTATTCACCGCTGGCGCAATCTCAAGATTAGCAAATCACGTGGACGGCGTCCACAGTTCAGACTCGCTTCCAAACCCGAGAGCAGTAGTCAGTTCGGCCCCCGCTCTCGCGCGCGGGTTGCAGAAACTGATGTCAGATTGATTCAATCTTCGACGCTGCCATTCAACTGCAAATAGCTCGGCAGCGTAATCAGCCGACTCGCAGTACATCGCAAAATCAGCTCGTCGAGGAAAGCAGTTGTCCTCGCCAATTGCTTGACGGGAACGATTAGCTGGTCGGGGAGGTCGTATTTTCGGCGGAGGGCAGAGTGTGTGTTGATGAGGACGCCTCGGTAGGTGCGCTTGACCTTGACAAAACCAACCACGTTGCCCAAGTCCACGCCATCGTTGTCCATGACCGCTCGGTCCAACAATTCGTCGGGCGCCCACAACTGTTCGTCGATTCGAATCGTGTTGCGCCAGCGCCGCTGGAGTTCGCGCATCGATTTGGAGAGTTTTACACCTCCATCGGGGCGAATGCTGTGAACTAATTCCTTCGACAAAGGCGCTGCGCCGGCTGGCTTTCTCATGTACTCGCCGGCGACATCATCGACGACCTCGAGTCGCATCGATTGCACGAATTCATCGCGCGGATGTGATCTCTCTCCGGTAATAGTGCCGACGAGAGTGTCGCCGACATACACCTCTCTCTGAAGTAATTCCTGGATACGGTATTCCTCGCTCATTTCTTTCCCTCAATTGGGTGGGAGTGTGCATCCCCCGTGCTTGTCCCTACGCTGTGTTATGCGGATGGGCACTTATACTCTCGGTTAATCAAGACTGATAATCTAATTGGAAAATTCAACTCAGAATGAAAATTCCAATTGGAAAACTAAAGTGAGTTTGATTATTTGGGTGATTATCGGCCCTTTACTTTCTGCACTTTCCGAGGCTCGTTTTGGGGAGGGCCGATCTGGTTCGAATTCGGTTGGAGCAGCTGCAATGGTGGGCTTCTAGCCACGATTTTGCTTGAGGCGACACGCCTCACTTGGCGGAAATGGGATTCCGGAATTCGGGAACTAGAATACTGAGAATATTGATGTGTAGCCTCGTGTTGGACTGATACATGGCCGCATCAGCCGACCTCCTAAGCGACATCAGGTCGAACTCTGGAACGCCTCGAACGGTCGGCTTGCCGGACGCGGTGATAGCAGATTTCTGCGCCCGCGATGAAACTCTCGTGCGCGCTATAGCAGAAGCTCACGAAGCGCACCTCGCTCTGCGAGACGAGGTCGGCGCAGCGACCTTGATGCTCGATGAAGCCGACCTCGTCGAAAAATTGCAAGAGGATTACGTGAATTTCTACAAGCCAGAAACCGTCAACCCATACATTCCGATAGCCGCACGCGGCCCTTGGATCATCACTGCCCACGGCCGCGTAATCCACGATAACGGCGGCTACGGAATGCTCGGGGGCGGTCACGGCCCCGACCAAATCATGCAAGCCATGTCGAAGAATTGGGTCATGGCCAATGTCATGACTCCATCATTCAGCCAGAAGAGATTGGCAGACGCGCTCAGAAAGGAAGTCGGTCACACGCGAGGAGGATGCCCATTCGAGCGCTTCGTCTGCCTCAACAGCGGTTCGGAATCTGTCACAATCGGAATGAGAATCGCTGATGTCAACGCCAACCAGCTAACTGGGCCAGGCGGTCGCCACGAGGGCAAGCCGATCAAGCTCCTTTCTCTCAAGCAATCGTTCCACGGCCGCACTCAGCGACCGGCCTCGATCTCGGATTCTTGCAAAGACGGCTACGAGTCGAATCTCGCGTCATTCAGAGATCGCGAGCACATCCTCACCGTCGAGCAAAACGACATCGCTGCACTGCGAGACATTTTCGCACGCGCCGACGATGAGGGCTTCTTCATCGAAATGATGGCAATGGAGCCGGTGCAGGGCGAGGGAAGCCCAGGTTCTTGCATTTCACGTGAGTTTTACGACGAGGCGAGAAGGCTGACAAATGAGCACGGCTCGCTGCTTTTGGTCGACTCGATTCAGGCAGGATTGCGCGGACAGGGATGCCTTTCGGTGGTCGATTACGACGGATTCCAAGATGCAGAAGCGCCGGACCTCGAGACATGGTCCAAGGCTCTCAACGCAGGCCAATTTCCACTCTCGGTCATCGGTCTCTCAAAGCACGCCGCCGGGCTATACGTGGTCGGTGTGTACGGGAATACGATGACTACGAATCCTAGGGCGCTCGAGACAGCGGTTGCTGTGCTCGAGCGGGTTTCGCCCGAGATGCGGGCGAATATTCGGGACTCGGGCGACGAGTTCGTCGCGAAATTGAAGGAACTGCAAGCCGAGTACCCAGATTGCATTACGCTGGTTCAGGGAACCGGCTTGCTACTATGCGCCGAACTCGACAAAGACAGGTTCCCAGTTGTTGGATTTGGTGGAGTCGAAGAATGGTGCCGCGAGCAAGGGCTCGGAGTGATTCATGGCGGCATCAATGCGTTGAGATTCACGCCGCACTTCGGATTGACGAGCCCTGAAATCGACATGATTGTTGGAATCGTCAAGGATTGCTTGGATCACTTCATCGCGGCCGAGCAGGCCGCGATTGCAACCGCTTGATGGCCTTCGCCGCCGCCATCAGAACCATTTGCGATGGCTGAGACGGATTGACGATGCCGAAGGCCATCCACTTGCTGGGCGAGGTTGACGCGGTTTACCGCGCGCTTGCTGACCGGCTTGAGCGGGCTGGGGCCACCCTTGTGCCGAAGCGCGAAGACGCAGAGTTAACGGTCTCTCTCGGTAATTCTTCCCACACCGCTTCGCCGCCGGCAGACATTGCAGTGATACCCAATGATTTGGAGAATCCCATAGCTGACATCGTTGTCAGGGTTCATGACCTCTTGGTTCCGGAGGGTGTGATTGGTTGGGGCAGCGATGTCCTCAACGATTGGGTCGAATGGGTCAAGGAAGGTACCGAAGGGATCGCCCCTCCGGATATCGACGCGCGTCATTGGGTCCACATTCGGGACGCAACTGACGCGATCGCGCTCCTCGCTCTGGCCGATGCGAGTGCGATGAGCCAAGGTGTGATCGATTTGGCTGGTCGCCGAGCTTGGAGTGCTGATGCTGTGCTCGGCGAGATGCGTCTATTGTGGGGTCGTTACACAAATGCGCTGAATCTCACTCACACGATCGAATCTCTGACGAATGTTCCGAGCCCTGCTGCGACTCAATTTTCGGGCTCGGCTGTCCGACCCGACCTCGGCCCGCTTCACGAAGCGATGCTTGCCGCGGGCCGTGAGGAAGGGTGGCGCCCACTCACAGCGATGCGAGTGGGCTTGATGGAACTCTTCGCTCACTCGGGCGAGTAGTCACTCAGCGAGTGAACTAACTGGTAAATCGTGGTCACTCAGCGAGTGATCCTCCGCGGCGAGCCGCGCGTTCTAGTTTGTTAGAACAGATTCAGGAGCGGTCTGACTGGACCTGCTTGCGCACGTCCTGGGCTGCAGACTTGATGCTCTGCATTGTCTTGCGGACACGTGTGCCCGCTGCCTTCTGACCCTTGTCATGCTTGGCAGCATCCTTCAGGGTGTCATTCAACTCATCAATCATATTCTGCAACATAGCCTCTACAGACATGACGCTTCGCTGGGCCTCGACGCCTCTTAAGCAATGCTCCGGCGCCGGTTCGGCGCAGTGCATCGATTTCATGCCGGAAAACTGCGCCGATACCGCTATTTTAGGCCTATATAGACGAATTCCGGAACTCGCGAACCGCCTTCAATCACAATCGATTTCAGACGTTTTTCGATTTGCCGCATTTGCAAATTTGATTATTCAGCAAAAAGGTCAGCGCCGAGCAGAGGCAGGAGCACGCTTGCATCCCCCTCGACGACAACGTGGGGCGCTTCGGGTCGAATCTTGCCCCACGAAATTGCTTCCTTGAGACGCGCGCCCGAGAGAGATCCGTCATGTTCGGGCGCGGTGGTAATTCCAACCGCCGAGTCCAAACCATCACGATACTGATTCCACCAAATCACGTGATGCTTCGAGATACCGCCGCCGACCATCAGCGAGTGACTCTCCTGCGCAGTCCAAGTCAAGTCCGAGAGAATCTGCTCGTCGGCGAGGAAATCCACCATGAAATTCGGATTCTTCTGCCGGTGCATGAATAATTGAGCGCCGATCGAGCCATCCGAAAGCCCCGGGATCACCATCGGAATTCGGTGCTTTGCAACCCAGTGGAGCAGTGAGGTCTCGTCCTCGATTCGGTCTCCCATCGCCCAGCATAGTTCGACCGAGCCGAAGCCCAGCCAAGGGTTGTCGGGCTGCGCAGCAGCCCGCTCTTCCTCGATTTCTTGCAACCAAGGGAGAACGACGTTCTCGAGAATTTCACCGTAACACTCGTTGGGTACAATGACGTTACCCAGTCGATTGAGCCCCTCTTCGCCGAGGGCGATATCGTCGAGGTTGAAGTCTCCGTGAAAGTAGTCCTGAAAGGTCCGCGCGATGTCGTGGTCCAGCGTCCCGCAGGTGGTGATGATGACGTTGAACGACTTCCGCTTGACCGCCTCGAGAAAGAACCCACGCGTCCCCGTCGCACACAGGCAAGCCGGGAAAGAAAGCCAATTGAGCACACCTTCTTCGCTGGTTTTTGCCATCGAAGTTCGCAAGATGTCGCGCGCATGCGCGAGCTTGGTAGCGGTGAATCCGCCCGCTCGCGCCATCTGATCGATGAGCGCGCGCGGTGTGCCGGCCGTGGCGAAGTCGTAATCCTCGACTGGAGCCGTGAAGTCGTCGCGCGAATAGGCTGTCACGGACCGGTCGGCTCGCTCTTTCGTATTCAAGTCGCCGAAGTGAGAGGGGTATCGTATCGAACGGTGAAAGTGAATCCAATTCTAGAATCACTCTGCGGTTTGGATTTGGTAGATGCGATCGCGCAGCGAGGCTGCGCGCTCGAAGTCCAATCGCGCGGCTGCTTGCTTCATCTCCTTCTCCAGCCGCGCGATGAGTTTCTCTCGATCGCCCTCTGCGACCGAGGCTTCTTCTGGCTCGTCCCTCAAGGCATCGACAGCTGCGACGACCCATTCGGGCTGACTGATATTGTCCAAGACTGAGTCGGTGGAATTCCATGCGCCCGCGCCAGCTCCAAGCCCGAATTTCGAAACCACTCCGTCGACTCCTTTCTTGCCAGGTGCGCGGGCGACCAAGCGTCGTCCGCCACCCTTGCCTCGACCTGCGGCTCCCGCCAGTAGGTCGTCCACCTCCGCGCCCATCACTGGTAGCGCCTTGTGAATGGTGCGCGGAGTGATTCCATTCGCCTGATTATACTCGATTTGTCGCGTCCGCCGCGCATTGGTCTGAGCGATTGCCGCTTCCATCGAGGGTGAGACAGTATCTGCGTAGAGAATGACCTTGCCGTTCTCATTGCGGCTGGCGCGACCGATGGTCTGCAAAAGCGAGCGCTCGTTGCGCAGGAATCCCTCGCGCTCGGCATCAAAAATCGAAACGAGCGACACCTCAGGAATGTCCAAACCTTCTCGCAGTAGATTGATTCCGACGATTACATCGATGTGACCAAGCCTCAGCGCTTTGATGATCTCAGTGCGCTCAATCGTGTCGATTTCAGAATGCAAATAATGTGCTTTGACATTCATTTTCAGCAGATATTCAGCGACTTCCTCGGCGAATTTGATGGTCATCACAGTCACCAAAACTCGCTCATTATTCTCGACACATTTGGTAATCTCGCTGAGCAAATCGTCTACCTGACCCTTCGTGCCTCGAATCTCCACCTCAGGGTCGAGCAATCCTGTCGGCCGAATCTCCATTCGCACCGCCTCGGGCAAGTCAGAGAGAATCTCCTCCATCGGGAATCGGCCGAGTTTCTTGTCGACACTCGGCTTACCCCGACCTCCACCGGCCGGTGCGTGTAGCAATCCATCGTGCACCGGCCGTCCCGCGACCTCGGCCAGATGGCGTAATTCCCTCTCGCCCGGGGTCGCGCTAACATAGAGCATCTGAGGAATCAATTCCTGAAACTCAGCGATTTTCAGCGGGCGATTGTCGTGCGCACTGCGCAATCGGAATCCGTACTCCACGAGGTTAGCCTTGCGCGACCAATCGCCTCCAAACATCCCGCCAACTTGAGGCAGAGTAACGTGACTCTCGTCCATTATGACGAGGTACTTGTCGGCTCCACTGTGGAAATTCTCTGCGCAAAAGCGATAGAAATCGAGCAGACAATATGGGCGCTCTCCCTCACTCCGCCCATCAAAATGCATAGAGTAATTCTCGACTCCTTTGCATGAACCGACCTCTCGCAGCATCTCGAGGTCGAACTTCGTCCTCTGCTCAATCCGATGAGCTTCGACATCTCGACCCTCACTGACAAAGAAGTCAATCCGTTCATCCAATTCCGCTTCGATATCCTCAATCGCCTGCAAGAAGCGTTCCTCCCCAGTCATGTAGAATTCCTTGGGGTGAATCCAAGCCTCCTCAAAATCATCCAAAGGCTCCCACGAAACAGCCTCACAAACTGTGATTTTCTCGATCCCATCAAATCCGAACTCAATCCGGATGGGATCGTCGCGGCTCGGCATCCAAACATCGAGAACCTCGCCGCGCAACCGCACGTCCCCACGCGCGATATCGCTCGTGGTCCGGCGGTATTGCATCTCGACAAGCGCGCGCATAACCGTCTGAGGATCGCGCTCATCGCCCACCTCGAGATGCAGATATGACTCCTGAAATGCCTCGGGAGGGTTGAGTCCGTAGATGGCGCTGACCGTGCCCACAGTGATGACGTCGGGGCGGGTGACGAGGCTTGCAACGGTAGAGAATCGCTCTTGTTCGATGCGCTCATTCATCTGCAATTCTTTGTCGATGTAGAGGTCGCGATTCGGCAGATAGGCTTCGGGTTGGTAGTAGTCGTAATAGCTCACGAAATACTCCACCGCATTCTCCGGAAACAACTCGCTCATCTCCTGCCACAACTGCCGCGCGAGGGTCTTATTGTGTGAGAGAATCAGGGTAGGCAAGCCCAATCGCTCGATGATATTGGCCATCGCGAAGGTCTTGCCCGAGCCGGTCACGCCCATCAGAACGCAGCGTTCCTGACCGGCTCGAATCTGCTCAAGAAGCTTCGAAATCGCTTCTTCTTGGTCGCCTGCGGTACCATATTCAGAGTGCAGGCGAAACATACTGACTTCAGACATCGCGAGCACCTCCGGGAGTGTTGCCTTCCGCTCACCGCTCTTGAACTCTCATGTGGGGGGGAGAGGTCTACGGCTGGAAGTGAAAGTGATCAGCCTAGAATCTCAGACAATTCTGACACATCATTGACGACGATTGACAGAAGTAAAACCCACCCAGTAATCATCGAGACGCGGAACAAAGTCGTCTGGAAATCCGCGAGTCGCTCGCGAGCAATAATCACCGCGATATTCGCGAGCGCCATCAATCCCGCCGACCCCAAAAACATCGCATGAGAAACGGGGTCGGCAATCGCAAAACAAGCGAACCAAAGCAATGTCAGTTGAACCGAAGTACGCGTTGTAGCGCCGTCACCGAAGCGAGCAGGGAAGGAGTGAATCCCGGTTTCGCGGTCACTTTCAACGTCCATGCGCGCGTAATTGATGTCGAATGCAGCAATCCACAATGCAACTCCGAGCCCGATGAAGAAAATCTCTGGGAACCAGTGGAATTCGGTTATCGCCGCCCATCCGTGTTCGTCTGCGGCAAGCGCAAGCCATGCTCCTGCCGGTGCGAGTCCGAGGCAGAGTCCGAGCCATAGGTGGCACAGCCAAGTCCAGCGCTTCATGTAAGGGTAAACCACGAAGGCCAAAACCGGTAACCAGGCCATCTGCAGAGCCACTTCGTTGAGCTGCCATGCGCTGTATAGAAGCATGATGAGGAAGACTGTTGAGAGTGTGTAGGCTGTCTTCATCGACATCTCGCCGGTGGCGAGATGTCGGCCCGCAGTGCGCGGGTTTTCTGCGTCGATGTCGCGGTCGATGATGCGGTTTAGCGCCATCGCCAGCCCGCGCGCTCCTATTGCTGCGATGAGGATCCAGAGTAGGTCGAGGGTGGAATTTGAGCCGTATTCTTGGACTGCTAAAATGTAGCCGATTAGGACGAATGGGAGTGAGAAAAGGGTGTGCTCGACCTTGACGAATTCGAGGATTTGTTTGACCTTCAACAAACTCACCTCACGATACTATGCGCTCTATTGCTAAATGAACTTAAATTAAACACATTAATATTTATTGGACTTGCAAACAACATCATGAAAAGACTTCAAACCAGACTAATTTCAATTCTTTCTTGTGCAATCGTGATTTTATTCTCAATTACCGTTTTCGCAGACCACGGTTCAATTGACAACGAACATAACTCTCAATATAGTGAATCAAATACAATTCCCTCAGGGGTCAGCGGTTATTGTAATAATGAGTACGGTGGTACTACACATTTGGAACATAAGTCTAATCTCGGTGGCACGCCAAATGATTCTGTTGAAAGTGATTGGACTGAATCCTGTATTGTGCCGATAATTAGAGATTTATCGGCAACACAATTTGGATCGATTGAGTGGAGCTATGAATTAATCGACTCTTACCTTATAGGTGGAGAAGGGCCTTGGGAATATAATTTCCATATCGACTACCTGACGAATGGAGGATATTGGTATCCTCTCCAACACTCAATGTGGACGGATATGGGCAAATATCCTGAAGATATATTCATGATGAAGATGATGAGGATCAATATCTTCTTGATTCGATAACTTCCCAACCCGACTTCATAGACTCCGAAAACAACGATATCGGAAGGTGGTTAAGAATTCATGTAATTAGCGAACATAATGGATTGCAAACGGAGTACGTCAGGGTTTTCAAAGAGGGAATAGAAATTGAAAATCAAGATATTTTTGATTACTCAATCCATCGAACCTCGTATTATACCTATGATTACTCAAGAGATTCAGATACCTACCAGATTCGATTTGAATCACTCTTGAATGGTTTTGCTTACTCTCCGATACCTGGAGACAATTCAATTCCGATTTGTTCCATCGAATATTCGATACTCGATGATATTGAATACCGATATTTGTTCATGAAGAATATCCCTACAAATTCAATTAATGATCTAATTGCGTTTGAAGAGCTCAAAATCCATCTGCTTAACGACTTAGATTGCGCTTCGCTTTATGTTTTTGAAGTAGATGTTGTTAGAGTTGTTAAAACAATAAGATTAGGTCAAACGCAATCAACAATCGCTAATGAAAGGTCATTTACAGATACCTTCATTTGTCCTATGGGTGAACGATTCTGTTGAACGATTCTGTTCGAGCACTCACCACAATCAGATACCTGACATAGTATTAGATGGAGATTGGACTCCGCATGTGTTCAAGTCTGGGTTTATCAGTGCCCCGTCCTATGTCTACATACCTCATTCGCCGATCTATCAAATTGAATATGAAATTAATTTTTGTTATCATCACATTGGTGTTTCCTGCTCTGATAATTCAGCATATTATCCTCCGATAGTTGGGAATATTCATCGTGAATACGAAGTTGTAGTCCTATAAATTATTAAATTTTTTTAATAATATGATTACAACACAAAGGAGCAGCGTTGGGATAATCCAAGAATTTTCTTGCTTACTTTCTTCGAAGTATATTTCTAAGAGGATCTTGTCTGAGCGTTCATGAATATCATCACAGGCCGGATCTGATTTGAACAGAATCCCAAGAGTGTGAGCATAGTTACGGTCGGAGTTTGTGTCCACCCTCACTTCAAATGTCATGTTGACAGATTGATTTGGGGCGATGGTATGGTTCTGATTTAGTCCGATTAGCAAGATTGAATCTGCCCAATTTGAATTTCTTGTAAACTGATGAATTGTAACCTCACATTCACCGAAATTTTGGATATCAACCCAGAATATGAGAGGTTCATCAACTGAGACGATACTGGAATAATTTAGAGCACTAGGATCAATTTCAATTCTAAGGGGGGAATCCGTTCGCATTGAGTAGATGAACGAATCATGCAAGAAAGAAATGCCATCAACTAACAAATCAATGTCGATTTTAAGATCTAATGATCTCCATACAAGTGGCTCTTTATTTGAGTTGATTTGAGTTTGTGCCGAGATTGCGAACCAGAACTTTAGGATACAAGAATCGCACACCTCAATTGGTTTTTCCGAAAGATCTTCTTCGGTATCCAAGAATTCGTTTGACTCATTGTAGAGATAAGCTGACGTAATCGAATTCGCGTTGGTTGAATTCAACTGGATTGAAAGGCTGACGTTCTTATCTGATACATTTGTAATGGTACAGAATAGAACGGCTGAGGTGGATTTGAAATAAACCAAGTCACCATCTTCGTCTTCACAATTAAGGAGAAGATCAACCGAGTTTGATTCATCCGCGATAGTTTTGATTGGAACAATTGAGAGCATGAGAATTGCAATCAAGAAGTACGACCGAATTGATGAACTAAGCCGTTTTTTAGATCGATGCTCGATTTCACGAACTATCTGACTCCCTCCATTTTTGATAACAAATTATTCTCCGCCAGCCACGCATCGACTCTTGCTTCGACTGCTGGATCGTGCAGAGTCACCGCCGGCCAGCGTCTGACTGGGAGGGGGCCCTCGAGACTTGGGATAGGTGCTGTTGCATCCCAGGCGAGGCGCGCGCGCGCTTCGTCAAAATGCAAGTCGCGCGCGACCTCAAATCTGCAGAATAATTGCCAGAGGAGTCGCCGACGCCAATCCTGCGCAGTCAAGTCTGCGTCGGCATCGGTGATGAATAACCAGCGAAGATTCTCCGCTTCAGCGAGCGACCAGATTTCATCGCGCAGCCGCGCAATATGTGCGCGCTGCGCCGCTGCTGCCGCCTCGTTCGGCGCTTCCATGGAGGCATCAGCGCGCGGTCCGCCCTCGATATGAGTCGTAACCACCATCATCGAGGGACGCAGCATTCGAACGGCTACCACACCATCCACTGAACTGACCGCCTGAGCCAATTCATCTCCCGGTCCAGGCGGGAGGGCGAGCCCGGAATTCGGGTCGCTGGCCACCGGGCTCGAAGCATCGATGACCACCTTAGAATGCACATCCTGCCAAGGCGAAGCGTGGGCAAGAGTATCGGCAACTTGACCGTCGAGAACCTGCACATCGTGGGCGATGCTGACCTTCGAATCGAGCGCGTCGAGCAAGGCATCGAGGTCCTTCACAGGGTGCCCCGGGTCACAAGCGACAATCGATTTCAGGAACATCATCTGGCCCGCGCCGAGCAGTCCTAACGCTGTCTTGCGAGCCTGTCGCGGGTAGCGCTGTTTGCTCGAGACGACGGCGAGATTGTGGAATCCCGTCTCGAGCGGAAGGAAGAGGTCGACGACGTCGCGGTGCTGGAATCTGAGTACGGGTAGGAAGGCATCTCCGACCCCTTCACCAAGGTATCCATCCTCCATTGGCGGCAGACCAACGATTGTCGCCGGCAGCACCGCATCGCGTCGGTGGGTAATCGCAGTCACGTGCATCACTGGGAATTCGTCCTCTAACGAGTAGTACCCAAAGTGGTCTCCGAACGGTCCTTCGGTTCGCGTTTCGGAGGGAATCGTGTAGCCTTCGATGACAAAATCTGCCTCGGCTGGAACGTGCAAATCGTTCGTAAAACACTTGGTCAGTCTCAAGCGCTTTCCGCCGAGCAGTCCAGCGAATTCGTACTCTGAGAGATTGTCTGGCAGGGGTGAAATCGCTGAGAAAATCAGTTCGGGAGGGCCTCCGATACAGATCGCTACCGGCATCCGCCCATCGCCCGCTCCCGCTGCGTGGTCGGCCCCGTGTTTGTGGCTCTGCCAGTGCAGTCCGACCTCCTTCGGCCCGAAGATTTGCCCTCGGTACATCCCCATATTGTGCGACCCCGACACAGGGTCTGCGGTCACAACCAAGGGCAGCGTGATGAATGGTCCACCGTCTTGCGGCCAAGTAGTTGGAATCGGCAGGCGGGTGAGGTCTGGCTCTGCCATCCTGACCTGTTGACAGGGCCCCCGCCTGACCTTTTTCGGCGCCATTGACATTCCGCGCAGCGCCAATGGAATTCCTTTCCATGGCGCGCGCAATACAGCGCCGATATCGGGTTTCATCAATTCGACCATGCCCTCGCCGATCTCGCTCGGCTCCTCAACGCCGAGGGCACGGTTCGTCCGCTCGCGCGTACCAAAGAGATTCATCGCCAGCGGAAACTCGCTGATCGAACCATCAGCGAGCCTTGGCTGCTCGAAGATTACCGCCGGACCTCCTGCCTTCACCAACTTGTCAGCGATGCAGCCGGCCTCGAGATGACAATCGATGGGTTCGGCCACTCGGCGCAGCTCTCCAGCACCCTCCAGCGCCTCGAGATAACGCGAGAGCCTGCGCCATGTCATACACCCGCGTGGCGATTCATCGTTCAATATGTTCGCCACGCTATCATAGATAGCGCAGCCGACGGATTCATGGCCTGTTGCACGACGCCCATCATCGTGGCAGCAGACATCACGACGTGCGACGTGCTGGTCGTCGGAGCCGGACCGGGCGGCGGAAATGCCGCTTTACACAGCGCTCGCAAGGGGTTAGACACCATCCTCATCGAGGACCATCCGGCTATCGGTACACCGGTTCACTGCGGCGAATGTATCTCCGATGTGGCCTGTGAGAATCTCAATCTGGAACTTCCGCCGCACGTCATCAGCAAGCGCGTTCACGGCATCCGAGTCATTTTCCCCGACGGCACGGCAAAGAAACTCACAGAGGAGGGCTACGTCCTCGAGAAGCACCTCTTCGAGCGCTGGATTGCAGAAGAGGCGGTCGCCGAAGGCGCCGCACTCCACCTCTCACACAAATTGCGCTCGATGACCAAGCAGCACGATGAATCCGGCAAGTTCACCGGCTGGTTGTGTGAGGGTAATGGCGACCAATTCCCGATTCAAGCAAAAGTCGTCATCGATGCATCCGGGGTCGCCGGAGCAACCTCGCGAATCCTCGACCTCAATCCGCGAGGCAAGGTAATCGCAGGAATGCAATATGAAATGCTAGAAGTCCCAACCGACGGCTATCTCGACTTCTACATCTGGCCGGAGTACGCCGAGAAGGGATACCTCTGGATGATCCCCAAGTGCGACGGTCGAGCAAATGTTGGACTAGTAACAGAAGACAAGCCCCGCACAAAGAAGGCCCTCGACGAATTCATCGAAATCACCCACTTCAAAGATCTCGAACAGGTTCCCCCACCTTGGAAGGAGAAGGGCAACCCGGCCTTCGGCGGCACAATCCCAATCTCAGGCCCGTACGAGACGACTTACGACGACGGACTGATGCTGGTCGGTGACGCCGCTGGCTTCACCTCCCCACTTTTCGAAGGTGGCTCGCATCTCGCCCTGAAATCCGCCACCTTCGCCGCTTCGGTCGCCGCCGAGCAAATCGCATCCGGCGACCTTTCAGCAGCCCAAATGTCCCGTTATCAGAAGTTGTGGAGCGACGAGTTCCCGCCCTATGGGAAGATTTTGCGAGGGAAGACGGCCTTGTTCGATTTGAGCGACGATGACATGTCACTGATGGCACGATGTTTCCCCGACGAAATGAGCGATATGGGCCCCCACGGCAAGCTCGCAGTGTGCCTTCGAATACTCCTCCGCCGGCCAAGCCTCTACGCTAAACGCATCATTCCAGCGATGCTCTCCTTCGGCTACTCGCGGGCGAAATTTTACGGCTGGTGATGGCGATTTTACCGACCGTCGGCACGTTGCTGATGTTGCTCGCGGTCGGAACAAGTGCGCTTTGGTGCTTCACACGATTGCCCGCGGGCGAGCCTTTGGCTCGACACGTGACTTTGGCTTCTCAGGTTGCGCCGTTCCTTCTGCTGATGTTCGCCTTCATCTTCGATTGGGAGGCGCTCGACTTGGTGTCGAGATACGGTGGGTCTGAGCTGCCGCTGCTGTATCGAGTGTCTGCGGTTTGGGGTGGGCGCGCCGGTCCGCTGCTTCTGTGGGGCGCGCTCTTGGGAGTGGTTACTTGGTTCATGTCGGGGCGCAGTGCATCGAATTCTTGCGAGGTTCGTCTGATGCACGGCGCTACAGCCGCGATTCTTGTTATCTCTTGGATTCTCTCGCCTTTCGCTGCTTCGAGCGGCTGGGGCGGAACTCTCAATCCGCTTTTGCAAACGGATTTGATGGTGATTCATCCGCCCGTTGTTTTCGCCTATTATTCGCTCTGTTTGGCGGTTGCTGCGGTAGCCCTCGCGGGACTCATTGAGGGTCGCGATGCGAGGGCGGTGCACGAGGCTCAGCTGCACTGGGCTCGTGCTGGGTTTCTGATGGGTGCTGTTGGAATTGGGCTTGGCGGTCTCTGGGCTTACACGGTTCTCGACTGGGGTGGATACTGGGCTTGGGATCCGGTTGAGACCGCCTCGATTCTACCTTGGTTCGCGCTCTTGATGATTGTACACGCTCGCGCGCGAACTGATTCCGAGCGCGATTCTGTAATCCTTGCTTCACCCGCGCTCGGCATGCTGGCGGGTGCCCTGGCGATTCACGCCACATTGGTCACCCGCGCCAACGGAGTCTGGGCTTCTGTCCATTCCTTCGTTGGCAATGAGGAGGGAGACTTGTACGATGACCCCTACTTGCGAATTCTCCAGTTATTCGATGACGGAGCGGCAGGATTGGAAGTCGCTGCTTACACTCTCTTGATGCTGGCCCTATGTGTGGCTGCGGTGTGGTGGTTGGCCCGCCAGCAGAAGCAGAATTTGACAGCTCGCGGTGCAACGAGTCTTGCAGATTCCAACCGCCCACTCTCCTCCGTTTTGGTGCTGAGCAGCCTCGCAGTCGGCGTTTGGATGGGTTCGACCGCGGTTACTTTGGTCGGCGGCGCGCTGATGCTTTTGCTAGTGCGCGGCGACGAACAACGCCCGCCGGTGACGATTGTTTTCGCGGGCGTTTTCCTGATGCTTTTCGCCAGTTGGACTTGGACTGCGACGCTGGTTCAAGCAATAGTCGGAATGTTGCTATTCCTCGGACCTTGGTTGATGTCGGCTGAGGAGGAAGAATTACCTCTGACGCTGATTTTCTCGGATACGCGCGTGAGAATGAAGTTCGCCCGCGCGATGCCTTGGTTCGCCGGAGCCGCCTTCCTCGCACTGACTTGGCTGCTACTAACCGCAGAAATCGATGGCACGAGCCTTGCAGCTCACGAGTTCTACGGCGCGCCAATTCTTGCAATTGCAGTCCTTGCCCTAACCATCTACTCATGGGGGAAAACCGTCGATGCGCGCCGCGGCAATGCCCTGATGTTGGCCACACTGGCTGTCTCGCTCGCACTCGCATACTTTGCCGACAAGTTCACCCTGCCCGGTGACCCCGCGCTCATGCTGACAGACACGATATCGCGCGGCGCGCTGGCGATGTTCATGCTGACTTGGCTCGTCATCGCGCTGCCGCCGAGCGCAAAGATCGCCTTTGACAGCGCTCGACAAACCATCCCCAAATTGCGCGAGCGCGGAATCCGTGCTCCGAGCAACCGCGCTCGCCTCAGACTCTTCGGCTCCCACCTCGCCCACCTCGGAATCATTCTGCTTCTACTCGGCCATGTGCTGACAACTACATTGGTCGACCGCGCTGACCCGAGCCATCTCATCACCCTCGAAAAGGACAGCGCGGTCGAGTTCAAAGGCTACGAATTCACCTTCCGCGAGACAGTTCTGGTAGCGGAGGACGACCCAGAGTACGATTACACGATCGGCAATGGTTTCGCAGGCTTCGTCATCGAGGTCACGAAGGACGGGGAGAAGGTCGACGAGGTAACGCCCGGAATCCTCAGATTCGGCTGGCAAACGACGCGCTCGGAGGTTGACCGGATGGTGCGCCCGAGCGGGGATATGATCTTCATTTTGGACCAACAACAGGCTGAAATAAGCCTGACTTCAATGATGCGTGGAGAGACAGACGAGGTGTCCGAAATCCGCGTCACGGTGCACGATTTGCAGGGTTCTCACCTCGTCTGGGCCGGTTGGGGTCTCATCATGTTGGGAGGACTCGCTGCGCTCGTTAGCAGCGACCGCTCACCACATTCAGAAGAAGAGTAATCAGTCCCACCATTGACCATCGTCAGCGGTGGATTTCTCAAGCGCCGCAACCAAAATTGCAAGAGCGCGGTGGTAATTTCTCTCCATATTGACCGACTCATCGAGAACTAATTCATCACCATTGAATTCCTTTACTTGCAAATGGTCATCGCCATCAATTTCGCCCATATAGACAAACACGATGTAGCGACCTTTCTCTCTCGAATCCTCGAGGTAAAGCGTCCCCTCATTCTCAAAGAAATCTAGAAGGTCGCCGACGGAGCGAGCCGTAAACTGCTTCTCAACGCCTCCGTCGAGAATAGTGAAAGTCTTCGGCCCATCACTGACGGACTTGGATTCCATATCCATAGCGTCGGCCATACGCAAAGCCGACTCGACAACCTCCTCATCGTATTTATCGTAATTTTTCTTCAGGTAGGCACTGCGCGCCTGAGAGACCAGTTCAGCGTGCTCATCTTCATTCGCGAGCCCCCAACCCTTGGAGGCTGAATTGTATGATAATTTGAAGCGCTTTCCTCGGTGCTCTGGAAGTGCTTTTTCGAATTGACGAACGGTGAGTAAAAGTGCGATTGGCAATGGAAAACAAGCAATTGAGAGAATTATTTGCAATAACCAATTCCCACTTACAAGATACGCCTCCATGAGATCGTGTGTTATCAAGACCGCATCCCCCGGGTCGTCAGGATTGTGGTAAGCGGTGGTGGTCGAACCGACGGGATAATCCTCCAACCATGCTTCGGCCTGGGCTTGGTACGAGAAATTAACCGAATCTACATCGAAGGTGTACCGCTCACTTTCGTAGCTCACACCATCTACTTCCCAGGAGAACTCGACCATTGGGAAATATCCACTGTAAAAGCACCGCTCGCCTTGCAAATTCTCTTGGCATACCATATCGGTGATTCCTGTTTCGACGATTGTCGCCTCAGTCGGCGTCCAATCGTCGGTAACCATCGGTGAAATCATGAGGTAAATTACAGCAAATGAGAGCATGAATACGAAGATTGCAAACACAAGCAAGTTTCGTGGAACATTGGTGAAAGCGAAATTTGAAGCCATCAATTTCAATTCTATTTTCTCTTGAGCCTTGTTCTGTTTCTCCTTCATCTCTTCTTTTGTCAGATTCCCGGTCAAGCGCCGCCTGATCATATGCCATGGGCGGTGTTCTTTCGGAACATCATGGAACATCCTGAGAAGTATGGCAGCGAATATCCCTAGTGGAATAATCAACTCAAGTACATCGAACACTACAGGCGGAAGTAAGTCGATGAATTCCCAGAAGTCCATGAGTCTAATCTCCTCGGCATGAAGCCGTCCTTTGGTTGCTCGCATAACGAATAAAGTAAATCCCGGCACGAAGGGGATACGTGCATCGGTTTCGACTTGTTCTCACCCTTTGGGTGAACCGAGCCTATCAAAAAGGGGAGATAGGTCGGCGGCTCGCTCATAGGGGGCTATACCATGGACAACGGAGCCATCGTTCACATCGATTACGACCTGTACGACGCCAATTCTGGCGATATCATCGAGACGACTCGCGAGGAAATCGCCAAGGAGCACGAGGTCTTCCAAGAAGGCCGAACTTACGAGCCGATGATTACCGTAATCGGCGATGGTCGACTCATCGGCGGCTTCGAGGCTCACCTCTCTGAGGCCGAAGCCGAGACCGAGTACACATTCGATATCGAGCCCGCGGACGCATATGGCGAGCGCGATGCTTCACTCGTCGAGACGATTTCACAGAATGTCTTGATGCGCAGCGTCCGCGACCCAAACATGCTGGCAATCGGCGCGCCTGTCGAAATCGGCGGCCGCAACGGTGTTCTACAGATGCTACGCGCAGGCCGCGCTCGCATCGACTACAATCACCCACTCGCAGGAACCACCCTGCGCTACACCTACACCATCGTCAAGGTCGTCGAAGACCGCTCCGAGCGCGTCGCGACCCTTCTACAGATGAACACCGGTCGCTCTGACTTCGAGGTCGAGTTCGAGGGTGACGATGTCACCATCACTCTCCCAGAATCAATCGCTTACGACCAGAACTGGGCATACGCCAAGTTCTCTCTTGTGCGCGCGCTACGCGAGCACCTCGAGGTCGGCACTGTGATCTTCAAGGAAGTTCACGAGCCGCGCGTCGCAGCAGAAGAAGAGTAACTCCTCCAGTTCAATGGAGTCGCGCCCTCGAGGGCGTAACCTAGCTGACGCATTGTGACTAGGAGGTGCCTCTCGGTACTCACAGGGCACGTCAACGCCTTACGGCTCAGTTGACCCTCTTGTCGTCATTGAGGCGCGTTGACGAAACAGCGGTTCCTCAAGAATGTGCCAGTTTGCCCGAAGGCCAGGGAAATTAGGAATCGATGGAGGAAATGCGCGGCTTGCCGCGCAACCGAGAGGCACAATCTTCCCTTTCTCAGTGAGAACCACCAGAACAACCACTCTGAGTCTCTGTGCCTCTGTGGTTAACACACAGAGCATAATCCACACCCCAACCAACCCACGAACCCGTTCGGTTGAAGTCTAATCGCCAATCCAACCCGACTATGCGCACGCATGCGGCAGCCCTCGGAATGCTGCTGATGCTGATCGTCTCGACGGTCAGCGCAGGCTGCCTCGGGCTGGTCATGCAACGCGAAGTAATGGAAAGCATGCGTGAGGAGCCCGTAGTCATCAACAAGGAGGAATCTCACCTTTGGGATGTTACCTTCAACTCGGATTCATTAGACCCAGAAGCGATTCAATACACGAACGAGACTCAGATTACCCTCGACGAAACCGTCTCGAAACTAACGATCACATTCCGCGCGCAATTCCCTTACTCGAGCATTCTTGAGCAAGTCGTCCCCAACGGTACTAACGAGTATCGCTACGTTGAGGTGCGCGTCTGGGAACCAGGCGTCAAGGCTGCCGGAGGGAACCCGTATTGGGAGGTGAGGGCGACGCAGGACTACCCATTGGAGCGCTTCGAATTTTCCGACCTTGTCAACGGTCTTTGGCTGGTCGAGATCGATGCCAGAGGCTACGGCTGGGATTCACCGATTGACCAAGCTTCATTCCACGACCACTTCGACATGACAGTGACCATCACCAAGCCCTGTGTTCACTTCGCTGAAGTCCACGAAATCGGCGAGTGCACAGACCTTTCTGTTTTGCAGAACCGATGATTTTGCTTTCTACGCCCCTTTGGGGCGATGCGCAGCGCTTATGAGGGGAGGTCAGGTCGCCGCGCTGCTGAGGACCCACCATGAGTGAGATTGAGTCACCCCTAGTGCCGTACGATGTGTACGAGACGCACGCGGTTCACATTGGAACGAACCAGAAGTCTGCGGACATGCAACGCTTCCTAGATACCGAACGTGCTGACGGTAGCGGACTACACTTGCTCGACATCAACCAGACGGATGAGCGCATCCGCACGGTTGCTAAGTTCCTCTCGCGCTACGACCCAGAGCGAATTCTTGTCGTCAGCGCTCGCCAGTATGGACAGCGCCCAGCTCGCAAGTTCGCTCAGTCGATCGGTGCAAAGCGCATCGTTGGGCGCTTCATTCCAGGAACGCTGACCAATCCTCAACTCCGAACCTATCAGGAGCCGGAGGTTCTGTTTGTGACAGATCCGGCTGCGGATGCTCAGGCCCTTTCAGAGGCTGTTGGTACGGGCCTGCCAATCGTTGGAATTGTCGACGCGAACAACACTTTGCGAAACGTCGACTTGGCTCTGCCTGCCAACAATAAGGGTCGCCGATCGCTGGCTCTCATCTACTGGCTGCTCGCCCGCGAGATGCTAACGGCGCGCGGTGCAACGAATTACGCGGACTGGGAGCGCGCTCAGGACGTTGAAGAGTGGGAATCCACTTTCTGAAGTTCAAGCATTAATCCGCTCGGCGGAGCCGAGCGTTTACTTTCGGCTCATCACAGTCACGTCGACTGAACCAGGGGTCGCTCTCGTGGTTGAGTAGCAACAGTCGCGACCAAATAGGAAGAGCAGGGCGGGCAGGTTGTCCGGGTTAGCCGGAGGGGCTGCCGGGATGGTTCGTGACATCAGATTCGAGTCGCTTGGGCTTCGTCCATACATTGCGAATTCGCTGCTCGGAATGGGCTTCGAGGAGATGACTCCGGTTCAGGCTGAGGTTATTCCCGCGGCAATGCAAGGTCGAGACATCCTCGCCACCGCTCAAACTGGTACAGGCAAGACCGGAGCTTACGTGATTCCGATTCTGCAGATGGGTGCTCGCGCGCTGATTCTCGCTCCTACGCGCGAGCTCGCGTTACAGGTTCAGGATGATTTCAATCGAATGTGTGGTGGAACGCACCCCTCTGTCTGTCTGATTGGCGGGGCACCGTTCCGAGATCAGAAGCGTGCGTTGAGGAAGCGGCCGGATTCCAATATCGTTGCCACACCCGGCCGATTGTGCGATCACATCGACCAAGGTACCGTCGAACTCGATGATATCGAGGTCTTCGTTTTGGATGAGGCAGATGAGATGCTGAGTATGGGATTCTCAGACGACCTCGACCGCATCAATGCAGCAATGCCGCAAGATTGTCAGACGCTTTTACTTGCGGCCACGATGCCAAAATCGGTCAAGAGGCTGGCTAATGCGGCCCTCCGAGAACCGGTTCAAATCAATGCAGGTTCCGGCCCACTGAAAGCCGCTGACACGGTGGAGCAATCGGTCCTCATCGTTCCCAAGCGGAGCCGGGCACAGGCCATCGAGAGATTGCTAGTGCGCTACGACCCCGAGGCCTGCATCATCTTCTGTCGGACTCGAAACCGCACCGAGGAATTGGCCAAGGAATTGTCTCATATCGGTGCGGAGTCCCTGCACGGAGGATATCAGCAGAAGCACCGTGACAATGTCATGACGAGGTTCCGAAATGGTCGCTCGAATCTTCTCGTCGCCACCGATGTGGCGGCGCGAGGTCTCGATGTCGATGCCATCGACCTCGTGATTCAGGATGATATGCCGGCCAACTCGGAAGTCTATGTTCACCGCGTTGGCCGAACTGGGCGAGCTGGACGCGAAGGCCGTAGCATTCTGTTGATTTCGAAAGGTGTCAGCCGCCGAATTGGAATGCTGACCAAGGTAGCTGGACGTCTGGGCAAGGAGCCTCTTCCGACTGCGGCTGAAGTAGAGGAACTCCAGACGATTCGATTGGTCGAAGAAATGATGGAAAATGAGCCGAGTCGACTCGCTCGGACGGCTTATGATTCAGCACTCGAGTCGGACCTCTCGCCGGAACAAATCGCCCTCGCCGCCATCGAGATGCTCGTTGGCGAGGCGAAACTTGAGGAATCATCGAAGCGGACTGGAAGCACGGCTTTGGCCCTGAAAGTAGGTAAAATGGACCGAGTCAGACCGAAGGACTTGGTCGCAGTGATTTGCAATGAAGGCGGTCTCAAAGGTGACAAAATCGGTAGAATCGACCTTCTCGACCGAATCAGCGTTGTCGAGGTTCCGACATCTGAGGTCGAATCTCTCGTCGCGGCCCTGTCGAATACTAAGGTTCGGGGCCGCTGGTTGAAGCCCCGTCACGCTGACGATTGGGAATTCGCAAACCGCTGATTGCGCATTGGCCCCACGTCGAATTGAGAATCTTCGAATTTCCATAAGGCGCTGGCCTGATAACGAGGGCTCGACGCCGAATCGATATGGCTGTGGAGCCGGTGCCGCTATTCCTCGCACCGATGGCAGGGGTCACCGACTTGGCCTATCGGCTATTGGCGCGCGAGGTCGGCGCTGACCTAACCTTCACCGAATTCACCGCCGCATCGGGTCTTTCTCGTCACGCAAAACACTCGTGGCTGAAGGTCGAATCAGACCCGCGCGAATCGCCTTTCATTCCGCAAATTTTCGGCGGCGATATCGAAGAAATGGTCGCCACGGTCAAACTCCTGCACGACCGTGCCGACATAATCGACCTCAATTTCGGCTGTCCCGCGCCCAAGGTTTGCCGCAATGACGCGGGCGCGGCCTTACTTCGCAATCCAGACAAAGTCGTAGAGATGGTCCGCGCCTGCATCGAAGCATCCGATGTCCCGATTACCGTCAAGATGCGACTTGGAACCGGCAGCGGACCGAATACCGCCCTCGAGATTTGCAAGCGTATCGAGGACGAGGGCGTAAAGCGAATCTGCGTTCACGGCCGCACACTCCGCCAACGCTACTCGGGCGAGGCAGATTGGTCGCAGATTCGAGACATAGTCAAGGCGGTCGACATCCCCGTCATCGCAAACGGGGATGTCGTCGATGCACAGAGCGCCGCTGAATGCATCGAAGCAACTGGCGCGGCCGGCCTAATGATCGGACGCGGTGCCATCGGCCGTCCAACAATTTTCCACGAAATCAAGCGCGACCTAGGTTGGACACAGGAAGAACCACTTTGGGGCGAGGAAAGCGACGCAGTGGCACGATTTTGGTGTTGGGAGCGTTACTTGAAATACGCCGGAGAAGTCTACGATGCGGGAGAGTGCAAGAACCTCAAGCGACACGCAGTCTCCTTCACAAAAGGGCTTCCAGGCGCCTCGAATATGCGCGTTGAATTGCATTCGATTCAGGACCAAAAATTGCTTGGCGCGCGCGTATCTGAATACCTGCGCGAACTCGCAGATGCGCGCGCGATGGTGGTCTGATGCACGATTCAGTCAACGTTCTCGGGGGCGAATTGGGGCTGTGTTCGGCGGCTCCGTTGACGGGTTGGTTTCGCGATGGGTGCTGCAATACCGACGCTCGCGATAGGGGTTCGCACACGGTCTGCTGCGTGCTGACGAAAGAGTTCCTAGAGTTCGCTCGCGGGCAGGGCAACGACCTGATTACGCCCGTGCCGGAGGTCGGTTTTCCCGGGCTGAGGCCGGGGGATCGATGGTGCGTCTGCGCTCAGACTTGGCAGGATGCAGCAGACGCTGGGGTCGCCTGTCCAGTGGTGCTCGAGGCGACCCACGAGGAGTCTCTAGCCGTTTGTGATATCGACGCACTACAAGCCCATGCTCACTCTGCGGATTGATACATGGCTTCGTCTAGGCGCTGGGCTACGGTTCGCCAGCGGCGCAGAGTTCTGTCGATATTGTTCAGAACTCTCTCAGCCACATCTGCGCCGTCAGCGCCAGCGATTCTGTAACCGTAGGGCATTCGTCCGCCGAGCGTATTGAGGAGGAGACGCTGGGAGTCGATGGAAACCGTTGCGAGAATCTCCTCGACTTTTTCGATGCTCAAC
This sequence comes from Methanobacteriota archaeon, assembly GCA_016845365.1. GTDB lineage: Archaea > Thermoplasmatota > Poseidoniia > Poseidoniales > Thalassarchaeaceae > MGIIb-O1. The sequence continues at coordinate 16,774 of JAERST010000017.1, read as the reverse complement.
TTATCCTTGCGGGCTCCGTTGAGCAGCGCTTTTGCTACATCTTCATCGAGGCGGCCGAGGCCGCCTCGTCCCATCAGCCAATCTTCTCCGCGGGCGGCGTATTGACGCATCAGGCCCGCGTAAACATCCATGGCGATGCGGTCGCGCATCGCCACTCTATCGACGATACCCGCATCTCGTAATCGCTCGACTACGCGCTGGGCGCGTGAGCGGGTCTCGTCGGTTCTATCGGCCAGCGTTTGCAGCGTAAGCGGGCGATCGCTGGCCGCTAATTCCTCGAAGACTCTTCGAGTCAGTGTATCGCCCTGCTTGACTCGGTCTCCAGTGATGCCGAGGTCGGAAAGCAGGGCGTCGAGCCGGCCGCTTCCCTCAGTAAGCGGTCCCGGCTCACCGATATCGATTCTGAATTCCAAGGAATCTTCCTCTCCGGATTCCCTCATCCGTTCTGATGACTCACTGATGACACGACTCAGCTCAGCGAGTCTCATCTTGGCGATGGCGCGGGTCTGAACTGCAACCAATTCCACAGCCCCAGCCATCGAGCCGCCGCGCAGGACATTGACATGCCAGCGGCCAGCCAATTGCGAACTGACCAAACCAACATCGCGAAGCTTGTGCATTTGGTTGTGAACCCCGGTCTGAGAGAGGCCGGAGAATTCGGAAATCGCTGCATTATCCCAGCCGCGCAGCGGCTCTTCAAGCAGGGTGTGTCGGACGATTCGATGAATCGCACCCTGCTCCTCATCGATGGTGGCTCCCTCGCTGCGAGAACGCACCAGCCCCATCGAATCGAGCAGCCAAGCGAGCAGAACGTCAGGGTCGCGAGACCCCGTAGGCATCGGCTGCTCGACCATGCGGATGCGGAACATGCAACCACTTGGCGAAATTCAATGTGTAATAGGATTCTGTTCGGCGCAGGCTATGATGTGCCCGAAAAGGCAGCCTGCGCCGTCACCCGAAGCTCTCCACAAAGCAGTACCCGAAGCAGGAATCAAAGGGCCAAGTGACGCGTCGCAAAGGCCGCCGTTACTCTTCGTACCAAGTCTTCTCGAGCGGTTTCGTGCCTTCGTCAGGCAAGTCTCCAACCGGTTGAACATTGAGGGTGGTCGCAGGTTTGGGGTCCTTCACAGTGAGTGCAACAATCAGTCCGATGAGCAAGAAAATGAATCCACAGCAGAGGCAACTCGCGCCACCAAAGATCTCACCCAAGCCTCCAAAGAAGCCTCCAATAATTTCCCAAACGACTGATTCCGGAATCGCTAGAATCTCAGCATTTGCTTCGATCTCATATTCGACTCCTCGTTCGAGATTGTAGATTGCGCCCATGTGCAGCCAACCATCGGGATCGTCCTCGTGCCCCCATGGAAGTGCTCCATCTTCGGTGCATTCGTCTGCAGCATATTTTCCTCGGGAAGAATCCTCGACACCGTCGATGGTAATCGTCAATTCGAACTCATCACAACGAACATCATCGCTTACGAAAATCAGCAAGCCTTCGTCATCGATTTCGTGAAGGTAGATTCCAGATTGTGCGCTCCAAACCGACTCTTCTACCGGATCCCAATCGGTGGCGTCACCAACTCCCATTCCGCCAGAAACCGTCATCCATCCGCCGATTAGCAGGAAAACCGCTCCGAATCCAAACATCACCTTAGCCCAGACATTCATGTTACACGCCCGCGGACTTCGCCGGATAAATGCAATCGCAATAGTTGGCGGCAGGCGTGGCTCAAGAGGTAGAGAAATTCACGCCATTTCAGCGTTAGAGAGATGGACGGACGCTGAGAAACTCACGTTTGCCAAATGTGGAACAAACGGTCCAAAGCGGGGAATACTCACGCCATCTCAGCGCGCAAGTCAAGCCAGCTATACTCCAAGCGCGATGTGCGCAAGCCGCGCAGATGCTCAGCCAAGCGCAACTCACCATCGGTCACGATTCCACGAGTTCGCAGAACGCCCACGGCAGAGTGGACGGCTGAACGCGAGCGACCGAGGTCGCGCGCCAGCGCGGCCTGTGAGCGAGGTGGGTCGGTGCGAGTCAGGCGAGCGACGACTGCGCGCTGCAACTCGGACAAACCGACGGGCAGCATCGAGGCAGCGCGCGCATCATCAGTCACGCCGGTCCCGAGGAGAATCTCCACTTGGGCCGGCGCACCAGCATAGTAGCAAGTGCGTCCATTCACCGACATCTTCGTCACGGATTTCTCAGAGATGAGCACATCGAGGTGATGTCGCAAAGTTCCATTCGCAGCATCAAGACGCCTCTGCAATTCGCGGAAATGAATCCCGGGCGAGCGGTCGAGCGTCGACATAATCCTCGCCCGAACAGGATGCTCCCAATTCTCTCGAGGAGCCGATAAAGTGCCTTGTGCGGCGGGCGGAAGCATTCCCGGAAGCAATGCCCCAAGGCCGAAAGCACCACCAGCGAGTGCGACGAGCCCGTCGACGAACAAAGAACGCTTACTGCGCCACTGCTCGAGCAATGCCATGCGCTGTTTTCGTCTCGTCCACCCTTTCAAGGATGCGGCTCTATGAATCGTTCTCGCATCGGATTTAACGCGCGCGAAGGAGGGTGCCGAATGGTCGGGACGCGCGCGCGCCGAGCGCTCCAATCAAAGCAAAAACGCGCTCGCTCGAGCGAAGAAATCGAAGCAAAATCCGCTCGCTCATTCTGACTCGATGAGGTCTTTGTGGATCTTCATGTACGCGACGAGAGGTCCGAGTAGGCGTCCGCAGGTTCGGCCGTGTGAGGTGAGTCGGTAGGTCACGCGAATGGGGGGTCCTTCCTCGACAACTCGCTCAACCAAACCGTGCTCCTGGCAGGTCGTCAACTTGTCCGACAAGGTCCTTGAAGAGATGCCCCGCAAGAGGGTTCGAAGCTCGTTGAATCGGCGGTCTCCGGCGATGTAGAGCGCTGCGAGAATTTCGATAGTCCAGCGCGATGAGAACATCTGGAAGGAATCGACCGCCGCGTCCACCTCCCAGCCGATATCGACTTCGTCATCGTAGTATGAAGCGAATGTCATACGAATGTCGCGTCCATTGGCCTGGACGTCGACGATCGCTTTCTGAATCGACTCGAAATCATCAGGAGTCAGTGTCATCGGTGGCCGGCCCATGTGCAACAGGTTACGCAGAACGTATCTGGTGTATAAAATGCACCTCAGTGTATTCCGCTCCACTTTCAGATTGATATAGGGGCGGTCGCTGGCGTGGTGTGAAAACTGCACCGAGTAGCAGAAACACACCGGAGAGATTGAGATGGACGCATGGTTGGAGAACTGGGTCGACGAAATGATGCAGAACTGGGCGGAAGAGGCGATTGCGTGAGCTGGAAGAAGTTCCGCTCGATGATCGTCCGCGGCATGGTTGCCGTTCGCGCACCGGCCACTGCTCGCTATCCGCGTGTGTCAAAACCTTCCTCGAAAGGGAAGAAATCTGCTTCGCCTCGATACCAGTGAACTGTGTTGTCAGTTAGCCGGTTTGCCTTCGGGTTTCAGTTCGGCCTCACCTTACGAGAATCAAGATTACGACTGCCACGACGCAGCTCATCATTATCAGAAACATGTTCCTTTTGTCGGCTTCACCGCCGCTCAAGGGCGCTGAAGATTGTTGTGATTTGGGCAAGGGGCGATGGCACTCGGGGCAATAGAACCTAGTTACTTGGACAGTCTCCTTGACAGCGAATCCAGGATCCCCCCCACCTCCGCGGTGACTTCCTGTCATTCCACCTCCGTAGCCTGTGTAGGTGGTTTGTGGTTCACGGGAGCTCTCTGGGTCGTCCCCGGTCCATCCGCAATTTGGACATCCAAAACTCATGAGCCGGCCTTACGATTGCTGAGATTTCAGCGTTTTCCCTGATTCCAAAGTGTTTGGATCGCGGGTTCTCTAGGGTGGGTTCACTGGTTTTGGTAGGTTGGGCGACGCCCTTCGATGAGTGCGCTGAGTCCTTCGAGGGCGTCGGCAGTTCCGAAGATATCGTGTAGTTTTGCGAGTTCTGCTGCGAGTCCAGCGTCGAGGTCGTCGCCGGTTGCGACGGCCTCGTCTAGCAGATCACTTGCCATCGCGAGGGCGATTGGTGCAGTTCTGCTGAGTGATTTGAGTTGGCGGCCGACCATCTTGTCTTCTGCGTCGAATCCATCAGGGCATTCGCCGGCAGCTAGGGCAGCCATGTTCGCATCGCTGTAGAAGGCGAGAGCGAAGGCGGCTGCTGGATGCGATGGGTCGGCCGGTGCGGCTGGATATTTGTTGGACGGCTTGCCTGTGTTTGCAAGGTCGGCCACAGTCGCATCGACATCAGCCGGTCCGACCAGATGGGTCAGCAAGCCGAGTGCGGCGGCGCTGCCTGCATCGAGGAAATTTCCTGCGAGAACAGCGAATCGCGCCGCCTCGACACCACAGATTCGTGGTGTGCGCTGGGTTCCCCCGAGCCCTGGATAGATTCCGATACTGGTCTCGGGGAAGCGGAATTGTGAGCGGCGGGTGCCGACTCGGTAATCGCATGCAAGGGCGAGTTCCAGCCCGCCGCCCAGCGCCAATCCGGTCGTCAGCGCTATGGTCGTCTTGTCCGAGTTCTCAAGTTTGCCGAGAACCTCGTGACCGTAGGCTGTGAAATCGTAAATGTCTGAGATCGCATCGGCGCGGATCTTGTCAACGAAGAATTTCACATCGGCTCCGGCGACAAATGCCTTGCCCGCGCCGTCGAGCACAATCGTCGAGATATCGTCGCGCGCATTGAGCGAATCTAGAGCGGCACCGAGTTGTCCAACCACGGTCTCGTTGAGGGCGTTCATCGCCTCCGGTCGGTTGATTCGCACAGTAGCTACCTCGCCTTCAATGACCGTGTCGACATAGCTGAACTCCATCGGCTCAGTCAGTCCAGCGAACCATTCTGGCAACTCGAAGTCCGCCAACTCCGCGTAAGACGAAGCCATTCGCACAGCCTCGCCAATACCTAATCGATTTGCTAATTCAAACGGCCCGCGCGCCCAGCGCAGGCCGACCTTTGCTCCGCGGTCGACATCTTCCAGCGAGCAGATTTCCTCCGCTACAATTTGCGCCGAGACCGCGAAAGTCTGACCCAGAAGCCGCTCGGAAATCACAGCAGCAGCCTCCTCGCTACACTCTGTATCCTCGCCGATTTCCCACATCTCGCCAGCCGCGACCATCGAGCGCAAATTCTCCGCGCCCGTAAAGCGCACACAATCCAATTGCTCGGCCAGATAATCGGTCGAGTGGAGGGCGATCGGAGGCCCTGTGAGATTCATCAAAGCGAACGGGCCCATGCCGATGCGGAAGGCCTTCATGGCCACCGCATCGATGGCTGCTGCGCTGGCAACACCTTCCTGCAGCAGCAAACAAGCCTCGTTCAACCAAGGAACAAAGAATCGGTTGACCACGAATCCAGGACGGTCCTTGCAGACGATGACGACCTTCCCCATGGTCTTGCAGTACTGCTCGACAGCGGCAAGCGATTCCTTCGATGTCGTCTCAGCCGGAATAATCTCGATGAGTCGATTCTTAGCAGGATGATAGAAGAAATGCAAGCCAACGAAGCGGTCCGGCCGACCGGTCGCTTCGGCCAAAGCGTTCACGCTCAACGAAGAGGTATTCGAAGCCAGAATCGTGTGTTCGTCGCATACCTCATCGAGGGTCGCGAATACAGCGGTTTTGATATCAAAATCCTCGAAAACTGCCTCGATTACCAAATCGGTGTCGGCAGCGACATTCTCAGTCCCGACAACCCCTGTGACCCTTCCCTTAATCTCAGCAACCTCAGCCTCGCGGAAAATCCGCCTCTCAACTGCCTCATCCAAGAATCCAGCGATAATCGACTGACCGCGTGCAACCCACTGTTCCTCGCGGTCAACCATCTGCACCTGAAATCTCTCTTGAGCAGATTTCTGAGCAATCCCCGAGCCCATATTTCCGGCTCCGATGATGGCCACACTTTCGACTGGACGCATGGGCCGCCGACCCGCGTTCCACCCATGAAGCCACCGATACCGGTCCTTTGGACCGGGCCAAGTCAATCAAAGAATCTTGAGCCAATCAATCATCCCCGCTTCCGAATGGACTATCAGCACGAGTATCGGTAGCCGGCACGTGTCACCCTCTCGACGTGCAGCCGCCCTCTTCGTCATGATGATGCTACTATCGACCAGTCAAGTCGCCATCGCCAACTCGGGTGGCAAAACCGGCGCCTCGACAAATGGCTGCGGTTGTCACGGTGGGGGAAGCGGTCAGGTCGCACCCACATTGACCGGCCTGCCGAGTGTTGGTTGGGAGGCCGGTACCACATATTCGCTAAGCATCGGTGGCAGCGGTACGCCATCCGGAACGAAGGGAGGATTCAACCTCGACGCAAATATTGGCACCTTCTCAAACCCGGGCAGTAACGCCAAATTGCAGAGCGGCGAGGTCACTCATTCAAACAAAAATACCCGCTCATGGACGGTAGATTGGACCGCTCCTTCAACCGGGGCAGGCACGGCAACTTTCACCCTCGCAGTCAACTTTGTCAACGGCAATGGCGCGACATCCGGGGACGGTTGGGGAACCGATTCTTGGTCGCGCACAGAGTACGTCGATACCGGAAATAATCCGCCTGAGGCACAAAATGTCGTCTTTGTTCCGACCGCTCCGACCCGCGCAACTGGGCTCGCGGTTGACTACGATTACTACGATGAGGACGGCGACTCCGAGCAAGGAACACAAATCCGCTGGACCCTCGATGGCCTCAACGTCGGCTCGCTCAACGACCAAACCTCAGTCTCGACAAATTGGCTTAGCAAGGGTCAGGTTTGGACTTGTACGGTGACTGTCAAGGACGGGTCCGAGCAAGGCGAACCCGTAGAAATCGGACCGGTCACGATTGGCAATACGTTGCCAATCGCCCGCAATTTGGATTTGACGCCGGAGGATCCGCTCGACACCGATACCCTCCGGCTCGACTACGATTACTACGATACCGACGGGGATCCGCAACAGAATTCTGAGGTTCGCTGGTACCTCGATGGAGCGCGGATTCCCGAACTCGATGATGAGGACCGAGTCTCCTCACTGATGATTCGTAGTGGGGACGAGTGGGAGGCCTCGGTCACGCCGCATGATGGTGATGATTACGGCGTGACGAAATTCACCGGCGTAGTTGTCATCGGCGCCTCAAATAATCCTCCAAGCGCCACCGTCTATGTCTCGCCGGTGGGCAATGCCCGCACCGATGATGCTCTGCAGGTTCACGTTGGTTGGACCGACCCAGACGGTGATTCAGTGGAGGCGACGGAGATTCGTTGGTTCCGCGATGGCACCCAGGTTTCCGCGTATAACGACTTGACCGTAGTGATGTCCGAATCGACGTCGAAGGGCGAGAGTTGGGTCTCCCGCGCGCGTGTCAACGATGGCTTGCTGTGGTCCGATTGGGCGGAGAGCGCGGCGGTTCGAATTCAGAATACTCCGCCTTCGGTTACTTCCATCGAGATGCTTCCATCCGGTTCCTTGACCACTTCGATGAATCTCAGCGTCGTCTGGGAACAAAGCGATGTCGATGGCGACGCTGAATCTGGAAGTCAGGTTCGCTGGTGGGTGAATGGAGAATGGGTTCGCGAATACGACGGAATGCTAGAAATTCCCGCCTCCGAGACCGTACGCGACCAGAGTTGGTCTGTGCAGGTAGTTCCCGGAGACGGGGACGATCTGGGCAATTCGATGAAGACCTCTTCGCGCCAGATCGAGAATGGCGCGCCCGGCCAAATGGTGGTGCGTCTTGGCAATGGCGATTCTGGTTATGCCGGCGAGCCGGAAGGAATGCCGGCAGCGCCAACTCTCCCTGCGAATTCACTCTCGGCGCTGGTGATTCAAACATCGGCTGTCGATTTGGATGGCGAGCCTGTCTCATTCCATGTAGCCTGGGCTCGCAACGGCTTCACTGTCGCCGACCTCGACGGTGAGACCTTGGTTCCAGCCGACCGTCTCGAGCCGGGCCAAACTTGGACCGCGACGGTGACCGCAAGCGATCCTTGGGGACTTTCTTCGGTCGAAGAAGTCGAATTAACAATTGCAAATGTTCCACCGACGGCTCTATTCTCAACCTCTCCCGAGCCGCCTGTCGCCGGCGCTTTCATCACCCTCGACGCCTCGATGTCTGCCGATCTCGACGGCGAAGTCACACACTATCTGTGGGATGTTGACGGCGCGAGCCTGACCGGACAGATGGTCCAAGTTCAACTCGGAATGGGCTCGCACTCGGTCACCCTGACCGTCGTCGATGACATGGGTGACACAGGATTCGCTTCCTCCTCCATCGTTTTTGGCGAGGTCACGACAGTAACCGGTTTGCAGGTCAGCCTTTCGGGAAATCAGGTCAATTTGGCTTGGGATTGGGAGGGGGATGAGACTACCTTCCGCGTTTACCGCTCGACCAGCGCCTTCACTTCGATAGGCCACGGAGTTGCCGGAGAACCGCTCATGACAGGCTTGGACTCGGTTGGCGAAACTAGCGAAACTTCGTGGTCCGAGACCGCTCCAGTCGCGGCTCACTTGCATTATGCGGTGACCGCTGAGGTCGAAGGTTTCGAGGTCCTCTGGTTATTCCAATTGGATAATACTGGCACCATCGATGCAACCGAAGCTCCTTCCTCGATGGATGTCGAGCCGACGGGCTCGATTACCGTGATGTCGATTCCTCTGACTCTGCTGATGTTCTTGGTTGGCCTTGCGAGTATCGGGCTGACGCTATTCGGTCGCAGGAGGGATGCTTGATGCGAGGCCGCCTATTTGCGCTAACAATCGTCGCGACAATGCTCCTTGCGACGCAGGGAAGCGTCGCTAATCCCGGCGGCGAGGGCAATGATGACCGCGATTTCACCTGTGGTGGCTCGTGTCATGGCGACCCTTCGCTGAGTGGAGTCTCGAGTGCGGTCATCGCGATTGATTCGAGTGCGACCGCATTTGCTGGAACCGCTTACCAATTCGATACGACGATTGAGATTCACGAGATTTCGCACTCGCGATTACTCGGTGTATTCCTGCTTGGTTCAACCAATGGAAATGGCGACCAGCCGTCTGACCACGGCTGGACGATCATTCAGGACCCTGCTGGTGCAACCGACAATTATGTCGAAGTCAGTGTGCCAAATACAGGTATCGTCAGTCTGAGTTGGGTGCTAAATGCGCCCTCTACAACAGGCGATACTGAGCTTTTCATCGCCGTTCAGCACGGAGCTGGTTATCCCGGCGATGTTGCATATCTGGGTGTCTCCGACGCCCATTCGATTGAGGTTAATCCGGTGCCGGCCAATATGCCTGGCTTCGCACCCGATTGGACGGCACCTAACTATCGTGTGACCGGCGATACCTCGCCGGTCAGCATCATGACACAGAATGTTACCGACATCGCCGTCGAGTGGAAGCTCGAAGGCGAGTCGTTCTCACACCAAGCGAGTGTTGAGGCAGGTGGTGAAGACGAGTGGTTAGTCCACCTGCCCGCAACAATGGGTGAGAGTAGAATGGTCTACAGGGTGACGACATCAAACGGTCAATTCGACGTCGTTCAACCCTGGCTTACTATGGGAACCGCCCCACCTGAATTCGATGGAACCGTGTGGGGCGCACGAGCCCAAGGATTTGCAGGCGCATTCATGATTATCGCACTCTTCGTGACCTTGCAAGGAATCCTTCAACCGGCTCGAAAGAAGGACGACCTCGACCATACGGCCGAGGTCGAAGCATCCGAACCGACCCAGGCCGCAGAGGAATCAGCAGCACCGATGCCAGAACCGGAGCCTGAGGAAGAAACGGTACCCTCTGCAGACTCAGAACGCTATGAGAAATATGACGAACATCCAGACTTACTTTGGGATTTAGTCGAAGAGAAATGGGTCGATGACCCCAATGCTGGAGGTGGCCAGTAATGTTCGCGATCACCTTCCATCACCTAATCGTCGGGCTGGCAACAGGCATCGCAACCCTATCCTGCGCCTCAGCTCTCGGGGCGTGGATTTCGACCTACTTCGTCGGTGGCAGCAAAGCCCGCGCTTACCTCGACAGGACCGCATACATGGCTGGTGTCGTCGCAGTTCCGATGCTCCCTCTCGCAGTTCTTTCCGGAACGTTGGCGATGAATGACCCGGGCGGGGATGCGATGAGTTACAACAAATTCCTATTCGCCGGCCTAACCATTGGATTTCTCGTCTCGATGCTGGTTGGCCGGTGGCGATTCGGTCCAGGAATCTGGGTCGAATCGCGGCTCAGTTCTCTGCAAGTTATCTGCGCCGTTGGAGCCTTGGTATCAATCACAATCTTGGGCTCGATCGGCGCTAAGATGAGTCTCGGCGAATCGACGCTCGACATCTTGCCGATTTACCCCGCATTCGATTCGTCGATCGTCGTCAATCAATGGCTGGCGCTGGTATTGTTCCTGCTCGGCCTTGGGGCGATGGTAGTCGCTTTCGTGCTCGGCCCAAAGGACGAGCGCTTGCCTGAGTAAATCAACGATTCAAGATTCAGCGGTGGCCGCCGGCAGTGCCGTCGCCATTCGAGTCTGAACCCTCCTCGGATTCGTCGTCAGACTCGTCATCGCCATGCTCGTCAGATTCGTCATCCGACTCATCGTCGTGGCCATCCGACTCGCCCTCTCCGTGCTCATCTGATTCCTCATCGTGCTCGTCGGACTCGTCTTCTCCATGCTCTTCTGATTCGTCTTCGTCGAGGCACTCACCGTGGTCGTTGTAGTGCTCGCACTCCTCGTCCTCGGACTCGTCGTGCTCGCCACAATCTTCCATCTCCCACTCTTCGCGGCCGTCCTCGCCATCATTGTCGACCCACTCGAGGACGCCGGTGCAAGTCTCGTAGTTGAGGACCATCCAGTAGGAGCCCTCGGCATCTTCCCAGTGTGCATTCCAAGTATTGCTTTCCTCGTCGTACCACTCTTCTGCGAAGTATTCTTCTTCATCCTCGCAGACATCGTATTCGAGGGTGTGAACATCACCGGAATCATCGACGAAATCGTAGACTCCTGCGCACTCGTAGGTCTCGAAAGTAATCCAGAATCCGTGTCCATTCTCAGTCTCGATCCACATCTCAACCATCAATGGCTCGGCTTCTTCCCAATCGTGCTCGTCCCAATCGTCGTCCCAGTCGTGGTCCCAGTCGTGGTAGTCAGCGCATGGGTCCCAGTCGGCATGCCTGCGGTCTGACTCGCCGGCATGGCGTGATTCACGAGGCTCGTCCTCGTGACCATCGTCAGCATCGGAGTCCTCGCCGTTCGCATCGTGTTCGTCGGACTCGTGCTCGTCGGACTCGTGCTCGTCGGACTCGTCCGAGTCGTGCTCGCCGTCCCACTCATCGGTCTCCCAGTCGTGCCAGTCGTCTTCCTCCTCGCACTCATCGTACCAATCGCGGTCCCAGTCGCCATGGCCTTGGTCCCAGCCGTGGCCACCGCCATGGCCGAAGCCATTACCGAAGCCATTACCGTAAGATCCGGCCATGCTGGATTGAGCCCTCATCATCATCCAGTCCGAGCAGCTCTCAACGATTGGTGCTAGTCCTGCTGTGAGTGCGTGAGCGGTCGCGGGAGAAATCGTGTCCGTGTTCTCCGCGCCGGTGTCGTCGACGGTGGTGATTGAGATTGAGCCGTCATCTGAGCGCTCGACATCACCGCCGATATTGCCCCAGAACTCTCCATGAACCCAGCCCTCGCACATTTGGTCAAACATGCTCTGCAGGGCTTGTCCGGTGTTGGCACCGTGCATTCCGTTCATTCCGAAGATGCCGGCTGCGTTGGTGAACATTCCAGCGCATGGATCGCGTGCTGCGTCAACTGCATCGGTGCGGTCGACGGTGAAGGTGATCTGACCGGCTGCGGTGGTTCCAGTCGCCGACATCGGTGTGCCGGCTGAATTTCCTGCAGTATTCGGTCGGTCAGCGCCGGTAGCTGCGTCGGCATCGGTATTCGGGTCGGTCTTGCCTTCGCGCTTGACATCGCGGGGCTCATCCTCGCCCGGCATTCCGTCGGCCGGCACATCGAATGGTCGGTCGTTACCTAGACAGTCTTCCCAAGAGAAATCTCCTTCCTCACTGCGAACATCCATCAGACCATTCGCCATCTGTTCTCGGTCGGTTGCAGGGTCAGCATCCGCATCATCGGCGCCTTCCTCACCCTCGCTAAGTCGTGCATCGCCGGAGTCGCCGAGGACTCCAGAACCCAACACGACCGAGGCGAATAACAGCAGTCCAACCGCCACAGCGAGTTGACTGCCTCGTTCCTGATTCTCTTCTGATTGCTCATCGAGCATGGTGAATCGGCAGAATCGATGCCGTATGAACGGTTCCCTTTCCCGTTTGCTGACTCATTCACCTACGGTGATTTCCTCAAAGACGGCAAAAATCCGCCTCGCATGAGCATCGGGCGAGAGGTCCAATGACTCGATTCTCGCCCTCCCAGCAGCCGCCCATCTCTTCCTCACATCAGGCTGCAGTGCCTCGTTCAGAGCCTCTTGCCAAGCCACGGGGTCATCGCGCGGAAGTAGCCGTCCGTTGACCCCGTCCTCAATCGAATCTCGGAAGCCGCCTTCATCGACGAAAAGCGCAGGAGTTCCGACAGCAAACGCCTCGATCGGCGTCAAGCCAAAGGGTTCGCCGTGAGCCAGACTAACAATCGCGACTGAACGTCGCATCAAGCCAGTCAATTGCAAATTTGAGAGTCGCGGGGGCGTCCACAATCGAACACCCCGCGCGTCGGCGTATTCGTGCAATTCCTCAACCTCCTCGAATACGCCTCCACCAACCAGCACCAAACCAAATCCTGTGCCCACGAGCGTGGAGATAGTTTCCCAGCCGCCTTTGACCCAGCCAGCGTGCCCAATCGTCGTGACCCAGGGGGGGTCGGGAAGTTCGTCGAGGTCAACCCAAGCCGCGTTCTCAGCCTCGCTCGCCTCAGCCGAAAACTCAGCAAAATCGACGCTCGGATGGATGTAGCCAGCCTCGCAGCCGTAGACTTCTCGAATCCGCTCAGCACTGTAACTCGAATTGCCGTTAATGCGCGTGGCCGCCCGCTTCAAAAAGCCCTGGATAAGCCTCCGGTCATCCCTTCTCGCCTTCGCCAATGCAAACCTCGTAAATGCTAGACTGCGCCTCGGTTTACCGTCCACGCCCAGGTGTAAAACGTCCTCGTATAGCCCTCTGTGGGGTTCGAGCATATGTAAGTGGAAAGGGGTGGTTTTTGGGACGAGGCGGATGAGTCCGAAGGAGCCGTCGCCGCTGACAAGATGTACTCCATCCGCCTCGACAAGCGCTTGTTTCAAGCCCTCGATTCCTCGCCAAGCTTTGGTTGATTTTCGCAGGTCCGAATTGAGAATTGTTGCTACCGCTCCGGTCTCTGGTTGCCAGGAGGTTTCTGGTTTGAGTAGTGGGATTCCGTGGGTTCTGCAACACTCCTTGAGTTCGCGGCTCGGTTGCAGGGTTGCCATCGTGAGATCGAACTGGCGGGCGAGCGCGGGTAGGTTTCTGATGAGGTCGCGCTCGGCCCCACGCATCGCCTCGAAGGTTCCCTTGGCTACGACGAGGCTGCGCTTCTCGATTTCGATTGTCATCGGCTTGCCTCCCTCATGCGTTCTTCGCTCCAGTGATTCTGCGATAGACCTTGAGGACGTCTTTTGTGATGGCGGGCCACATGTAGGATGCTGCTGCTGCGTGGCCCGAATTGCCCCAGATCGTTAGCTGTTCTTCGGGGGCTTGGGCGATGCTGCTCATCGCCATCGCGAGCGCTGCGGGGTCGCCGGGTGGAACCGAGAGTCCTGCTCCCGGTTCGGTGACTAGGCGGCCGAGGTCATTGACATCGGCCATGATTGTTGGCGCTCGCGCGTGCATGGCTTCGAGCATGACCGTTGGAAGGCCCTCGAAGCGCGATGGGATGACGATTCCAGTCGAGTTTTCGAGGAGCCAGCGCTTCTCGCCCTCGCTGACTAGGCCGAGCCGATGAATGTGTGAATTCTGGCTCGCGCCGACGATGCGTTCTGTCAACCAATCGCCGAGTTCTCCTTTGCCGGCGATTGCTAGGTCGAATCCGGGGTCGGATTCGGGGCCAGCGTCGGAACCGGATTCGCTTGCGAGCAGATCCCAAGCGTCCATCAGGACATCCAATCCCTTCTGCTCGCTCAGCCGGCCGATGAAGGTGAGTAAAGGCCGGCCGGAATCGCGGCCGGAGAGTCCTGCAGGAATTTCGGCCGCATCAGAAATCGGAGAGAATCCATTAGGAATTATGTCGATCTCACCCTTCACGCCCTTGGCGCGCAGCAGGTTCTCGAAGTAGCGAGTCAAGACGATTCGCGCATCGCTCGAATGCAAGGTCTGCCGCCCCTGAATAGCCCAGCGCAGACCTTTGATTCCATTCGCAATCAAGCCATGTTTGACGTAATCATTGTGATAGGTAGTTACCACAGGAACACCTGCACTGCGGGCCATTTTGAGCGATTTCCGCACAAGGATTGGCAGCGTATCGTGCAGGTGAACCACATCGAAACCTTCCATCGATAGACCGCTCAACGAGACGACAGGATCGACTCCAGCCAAGACTCGGCTCGGCGGCAATCGAACCACGTTGACGCCGCCTCGCTCGAAGCGCCTCGGCTCATGCGCCGGCACATCGGCGCACCAAACCGTCACCTCATGACCGAGTTTGACGAGCTCCCGCCCGAGCATCTCGACGTGTTGGTCTCCCCCTCCGACGTGGGGCCAGTACCAGACATGGACGAGCAAAACCCGCAAGGGCGCACCCCCGTTGGCCAGCGAGCCACCGCCAGCGTCAGCCGAAGCAGAGGCACTCACCGCCTCTACCGGTGCCGAGCCACCGCCAGCGTCAGCCGAAGCCATCGCCCCCCTCCCGAATCGCGTTCTGATAAACGACGCGGCACTCCCGACAGCCCTCGCATCAAGGGCTTTGAGAGTCGATTTGGGCCGTTGAGGTCTTATCCTGAGCCGCTTGCCTGCGACTAGATGAAGCGGGTCATTTTGGCTACGAGCGCGTCTGAGGGCGCTGAATCGTATGGTCATCTGATGATCGCTGACGCGCTCGACCGTGCGCGCGTCCCGTTCTGGACGCGCGCTGCAACCGTTCGTAACTCTGCCGAACTTGCCGCCGCTCTGGGCCAAGGTGGTGTGGACTTGGTCCATTTCACAGATGCTGGTGCTGCTGCGTGGGCTCCGATGTCGCGCGAATTTGTTGCGAGTGGTTCGCTCTTCCTCGATGCGATTCCGCTTACTTCACGTGCGCGCGACGAGATGGATCTGCTGGACTTGGTTTTGCTTGAGGACGAGGTTCTGTCCGAGGGGCTGAATTGTCGAACCTCGGTAATTGGGCCTTGTATCGATGTCGATGCTTTCGACCCCGCGAATACTCCGCTGCCGCGCGAGCATCTCGCTTCAGTCGATGATGAATCGCGCATGTTGCTCGCGCTGGCGAGCGATGAAGACGACGAGGCGATTCTCGCTGAACTCGACGAAGAAGCCGCTGCTGCTTGCAATATTTTGGCGATGTGCTCGACCGAAGGCCCAGCCCTGCTGGACCGCCCACAGCGCATCATCGCCCTTCTACAACACGCCGAGGCGATGCTCCTCGGCGCTGGCGATGCTTTCCACCACCAGATCAGTCTGCACGCTGCCGCGGCAGGCTGCCCAATCATCAATCTGGACACAGAAGACCCGCGCGATTGGTCAGACCAACTCGCCCACCTCCACGCGGAATGGCGAAGCGCGGGTAAAGTTCCGAGATTTCCCGATGAAAACGCGATTGCACACATCCGAAAAACCAATGGATTGCGAGCCTATGGGGCGACCTTAGCAAAGAATTTCGATGCCGTCATCAAGCATTGAATCGGCAAGGACTCAATCCGGCAATCGATTCATATATGAAAAGTCAGACCGACAGTCCGACCACCGGTCTGAAAACACCGACAGAGGACTGCCGATGCCACCGCTCAAGCGCTTTCTAAATCTCGAAGAGGATGTTCGACAGCACATCCTCGATCTTGCGCGCGAGCAGTTCGAGCAACACGGATACGACTCGATGTCACTCAACGATTTGATCCGAAGTTTG
This sequence comes from Methanobacteriota archaeon, assembly GCA_016845365.1. Taxonomy (GTDB): domain Archaea; phylum Thermoplasmatota; class Poseidoniia; order Poseidoniales; family Thalassarchaeaceae; genus MGIIb-O1. The sequence continues at coordinate 684 of JAERST010000017.1, read as the reverse complement.
GAGATTTCAAAAGGTCAATTCTACTATTGGTTTGAAGATAAGGCCGACCTCTTTTTGACCGTCATGGACACCCCGGTCGAAGGCTTCCAAGCCACATTCCTCAGCCAAGGTCAGCCCAAATCAAAAGGTGATTTTTGGAAGCACATGCAGCGCGTCGACGATGCTTGTGGAGAGTGGTTTTACGCGAATATGCACCACATTCCGCTCTGGGCGAGAGTCATGGAATTGCCACATACACACGAGCTGAATGAACAGCTTGACGCCAAGTTTCAACCGGTCACAGCGCACATAACCCAAACCCTCGAATTAGGCCAAGGTTGGGGACTCGTCCGCACTGACATCCCAGTTGACCGAATGTTGGATTTACTCAATTTGATTCGCGAGGGATTCGACATGTTTGAACTTGAGAATTCGCAGCAGTTGACCGAGCGACAATTACTTGCAGTGCACCGATTAAGGACGAAAGTAACCCGCTCATTATTGGAGAGTGAATGAATGCTGAAAGTGAAAAATTTGTACAGAGGATTTGGTTCTGGAGCGACTCGATTAGAGGTGCTCAAGGGCATCGATTTGTCCCTCAAGAAGGGTGAACTCGTTGCGCTGATGGGACCTTCCGGATGCGGCAAATCGACTTTGCTGAATATCATCGGTGGTCTGCTTGAGGCCGATTCAGGAAATATCTCT
>JAERST010000016.1 GCA_016845365.1 Methanobacteriota archaeon | reverse complement strand
ATCAGACCATCCATCATTATCATCATCGTCATCGAGGAAATCGCACCAATCTAGACCATCTGTATTGATGGGATAATCGCTTGGATCTGATGCGTTTGAATTGCAACGATTCTCTTCATAATCAGAATAACCATCACCATCGCTGTCAGTTCCTTCGTGACCGTGCAAGTGAAGAGACCAACCGCGCAGAATTCCGTCGGCTAAATTGAGAGAACTATTGTCTCGAATCTTGATTACCCATTTTCCGATATTGTCCTCTTCAACATGTTGGGACATTGCATTCTCGCCCCAATTATGGACGGTTGTGAAGGTCCAATTGAGTGAACCATTTGCTAAGAATGGCCGGTCAGGAGGGTTGTAAATTTCACTTAAAATCGATTCTGTTCCGAATGGTGAGATGAGTCGAATTTCCAAGTCACCTCGGCGTTCATGCTCAATGTCTAAGTGAACTTCAGCAGATTCCATAAAGAAAGCGTGCTTGTGAGGTTGAACATCAGTTTGGTCTAATTCGACGATTATTTCTGTCCAATTCTGATCATTTCCTGGTATGGCCTGTGAAAGGCCGTATTGGCCCCCACTCATGTTACTCTCATCAGGGAGGTTCGTCCAATTCAGAGCCTTGTAAACTGCATGACCAGCATCGACTAGGCCAAAGCCATATTGATGAGAAACTGGTCTTCCAGCGCCATTGGTGGCCCAATAACTACTATTCTCATCTATCGGGATAGTGGTTTTCAAAAGAATTTCCTGAACATCCCTCCAAGTCAAATTTGAATTTGCTTCCAACATTAATCCAACGATTCCGCCAACCATAGGTGCTGAAGCTGATGTGCCACCAAACCATGTTAAATTCTGGTCATCTGGATGATCAGACCAATCAGGATCTGAATAATTGTTCGCTCCAGCATTTCCCATCATATCAAGAGAAATTATTTTTGCACCGGTATTCGAAAGAGCAGATATGAGAACATTTGATCCCGGTTCGGATGTTGTAGCAAATACTCCGTAACTATTCACCGAGCCTACTGCAATAGTGAATCTGGAATTTGCAAGATGATTGTAATTTGAATTATCGGTCGTTGTCTTGTTATTGCCTGCACTCACGATAATTATTGAACCATCGCTGTTGCGGCCTGTCGTTGTGTTCAGATTTAACGAATTAAAAGTCTCATGATATAATATATATGAATACAAACTAGTTGATGAAATAATGATATCAGCGTCGTTTATTCCTCTATTAAGTCCGGATGAAATTCGGGCATCTGTCGTTTGATCGCACTGAACAGTTGTATCTCCACTAAATTTATATGAAATTAAGTTAGCTTCGTATGCTGCTCCAACGAGGTACAAACTATTGTTTCCTCTTGCTAGGGCGAGTCCTGCAACTGCGGTTCCATGATATGAATCATCAGAATCAGGTCTAGAATCGGAATCGTCATGGCAAAAATCCCTGTCCATTGTCTGGTAATTTGGATGTCTATTCTGAATTAAATCTGAGTGATTGTGTTGAACTCCTGTTTTATCGAGTATGCCTATATCAACGCTAAAACCAGAGTACTCCCTCCAAACATCAGATATATTCAGATTAATTTGACCGGAATCTGAATTGTAATACCACTGCTTATGATGAAAATCTGGGTCATTCAAGAAATCTGTATCTGCTCCCATCACGAATGGGTCAATTGACGGAGCGTGTTTTATTGGGAAGAAAAATTCTATTTCACCTTGTTTCCAAGAAGATACTAATTTGTAGAACGCATCATTATCCTCTTTAAATTCCCAAATGTATCCTCCTGTGTTAGATAAGTGGTCTGAACCTTCCCACTCTACCTCCCATTCAAGATAAATTTCTGAGATATTTGAATCTGACAAAAGATGATACTTCCACGGTAACTTTGAACTTACATACCAATAACGACTCTCATTCAATTGTTCAGATTTGTAATTTGAAAGATTGGCTGATTTGATTAAATATTGCCTAAATAAATCTAGTTCAAGCCACATCGGAGGTCTATAATATCCATTCAAAAATGAGAAATCGAACTTCGGCAGCGAGAGATTATCGTCCTCACTGGATAAAGTATGATTAGTTGAAAATATGGAACAATTGAACGGAAAATCACATGAAGCATTATCTGTATCATAAGACAAGCCGATATAATCGATGAGGTCATCGAACCCATTGCCATTCAGATCGCGATCATATCGGTCGCATACTGAATCGTTATCGTAATCATAATTTGAGCACTGGCCTCCGAAAAGGAGGTTTGAAGAATAGATATACATCCAATCGAACTGGAATAAAGACAAATTGTGAGGTGGATCTGAGTTATCCGGAGCATCTTCGATTTTGATTCCTCCTCGATATCCATTCTCATTGTACCAATTCAATATTTCCCTCCCATCACAAATACCATCTCTATCAGAATCACTAGGAATGCTCAAACTATTGTTCTTGTCTGATGCACAACGAATTTCATCTATATCAAGAAAACCATCATCATCGTCATCTCGATCAAGATATTCACATTGTCCGTCACCATCTAAGTCAATAGGTGTTGAACTAGCTAAATTTCCATCTGTTCTACATGAAAACTCGTCAATGTTCGCCCACCCATCAGAATCAGTATCTCGAAAATTTAATTCTAATTCAGGGTACAATTCAGGATCAAATGCCCTGAACGGATTAACATTTGAGATATTTGTAGACGTTGCATTTGACTCACATTCTCCCGAAATTACAATTGGATACGAGACAGAAGAATTAGGATTCGAACCACAGCGAATCTCATCTTCATCTGACCAACCATCTCCGTCAGAATCCACAAAAGCAGGTTCTGGATTATTAGGTTCAGTTCCATTTTCGCCGATGGGGTCATCATCTTCTCCCGGATCAGGATTAATCCAATCTAAATATCCTGATTGATTCACGGCAGGATAGGTTATCGAAAAGAGAAGAATCCCTACAAGCAGATACGGAGTTAGACTGGTTCTTTGTCCAGAGGCGCCGCTAGGATTCATTGACCATTACAACCTAATTTAGATTACCAGATTATTTAGCATTCAAAGCATTTGTCCCGAATTGACTATGTTCTTCATGTGCATTTTTCTCAAATAATGTAATTTAAATATACGGCACTAAATGATTCAACAGTTCTGATTCTCACTCGGATAATAATGCAGAATATAATACAGAGAAGTTTCGTTCTCTACGTGAGGTTACAAGAGATTATTGAGAACATGTGCCACCGTGGGGTTGTGTCAGAAAAGAGATTGAGGCGGAGGACTCCGGTTCGATTCAAGCAAGTGCGGGAGGTTGTCGCTGAATTATCTGCGCGAATCGACGTTGAAATCGAAGCAAAATCCGCATTCTTGGAGAAGGCAAATTTCGACAATCGCGACCTGCTTCTTGTCGACAAAACGCCGCTGGCGATGCTCGTCGAAACGGAGGAAGGCCGCAAGTGGTTCCCGACTCTGCGCGGAATCCTCGCTTGGCAACCCGGCGGCAAGTGGGCCGCCGTTGACCACGGCGCCATCCCCTTCCTGATGAACGGCGCCGACTGCATGGGAGCTGGTGTGCAGATGGCCGACCCAAATGTCGAAGCGGGCGATTTGGTTTGGGTTCGCGACGAAGAACACGGCAAGCCGCTCGCCCTCGGCATCGCAATGGTGGATGGTGAGGAAATGGTCGCAATGACCAAGGGTAAAGCCATCAAAACACTCCATTGGATTGGAGACGATTTATGGAACCTCGATTCGTGAGGATGGCCCGCGGCCATCCTCACTCATCTCGGTTCACAAAAACGCTGAGTAATATTTCCTAGAAGCCTCAGTAGTTTGCGTTTTGTCGAGCCGTGAAGGGTCGCTGACAGTCGGCCGACAACCAAGGCGAATGGAGTAGGCGGAAGACGAGTTCGGAAGTTTCCCAACCGTGTGCTCCGTGTATTCCGTGTGAGGCCCCGAAATCCGATTGACATCGGGAGGTTGAAAGAGGACCGCCGGCACCTCGCGTCGTGAGAATCGGAATGGGACTGGGGGTCTTCCTCCTCGCAATCCCGATTATATCGTTGAGTTCTGACTACGCAGCAGTTGACATCGGCTGCCTGACAAATCTCTGTTTCTCCGGAATGCTGGCAGCCGGTGCAGCAATGCTTCCCAAGCCGCCGAAGAAGAAGGTCGTCGTGGTACGCCCCAAGAACTGAAACTCTTCGCCCGAAGAAGTGAATCTTGAGTCGGTCGATTTCATTTGCCCCACCAACCCCGCCACATCCATGCGCCAACTGCTCGCCCTCACAATGGTCGCATTGCTCGCGCTATCAGTCAGCGGAGCAGGCGAGAGCGGAGTCAACGAATCGACATCCACCGAAGGCACAGGAATCGACTCGCTCTCGTACGCGGACACGGTCCGCGAAAACACACAATTCGAAATCACCGTAGCCTTGGAGTCCGGCCACGACATTACCAAAATCGAGTGGGTGACGCAGGTTTGTATCAACACGGGAATTTGCTGGCCGCCGCAGAAACAGGAACTGGTCGACGCTGGGGACGGTCAAACCTTCACCGGCTCTATCACGGTCGACGACTACGCAACCTACGCTAACTGGAGATTCGACATCACACGCTCGGACGAGAGCAGCGAATCGGTGCCCGAGTCCGGCTTTGGCTGGAAGATTTGGTCCGATTGCTGGTACGATAACGAGACTTGGGGTGGGTCGTCATCCAATTGTCGCGATGATGGTGAGGATGACGGTGGGCTGCTGCCTGGATTTGCTGCACCGCTGGCAGCAGCCGGCTTGATGATGGCAGCATTGATTGCTCGGCGCGAATGAGCGAGGGTCATGAGCGCCGCCGAGGACGGGTCGTCTGACGAGACTTCGATCGGGTCGAACGTCGAGTCAGGATTCATCGACCTCGTCTTCGAAGAACTCGCTCCAGCCGAAATGGCTGAGCGAGCGGATTCATTCTACAAACAAATGGAAAAACGCCGCACTACGCGGCACTTCTCCACCCGAGAAGTGCCGAAATCACTCATCGAAGCGGCGATCAAAACAGCCGGCACAGCACCATCAGGAGCGCATCTGCAACCCTGGACTTTCGTCGCCGTCTCAAACTCCGAACTCAAGTCGCAGATGCGCGAGGCGGCTGAAGCCGAAGAACGCAAAACATACTCCGAGCGGATGCCCGAAGCGTGGTCAGAAGTCCTCGCACCGCTCGGAACTGATGCGATCAAAGAGCACATTACCGATGCACCGTGGGTCGTGGTTTTGTTTCGACATAGCAAGCGTTTGCGGGGCAATGGCGAGTGGGGGCCGACGTATTATTCGCAGGAATCGTGTGGAATCGCGGCGGGGCTTTTCATCGCTGCAGTGCACAATATGGGCTTGGTCACGCTGACTCACACGCCCTCCCCGATGGGCTTTCTCCGGGAACTTCTCGGGCGGCCGGGACACGAACATGCGATGCTGCTTTTGCCTGTAGGATATCCAGCGGAAGATGCGAAAGTTCCCGACTTGCTGCGCAAGTCGATAGACGAAATTTCAGAATTTTTCGACTAAACCGATGAGTGCCCTCTGATTCAGTCAAGATTTGAGAAATTTTGAAATCGAATCAATGTATGATGAAGGCGTGGGGAGGATTCGGTCACTTGTCTTCGGTCCGAAGAAGGCTGACGTAGAGGCTCTTAGAGCGAAATATGGCTCAAAACCATCACAATTTATCACATTACCAAATGGATTGAATGTCCATCTTCGAGACGAAGGGCGATCCGATGCCCCCACAATTATTCTCGTCCACGGACATAGCGAGGACTTGCATGCATGGAATCCATTCATGGAACGCCTAGTTGAGAGTTTTAGAGTAATCAGATTCGATTTACGCAGACATGGACTGACCGGTCCGGCACCAGATAATGAATACAGAATCGAGAGTTACGTTTCTGATTTATCTATGTTAATCGAGCACCTCAAAATCGATAATTTTGTTTTAGTTGGACACTCGATGGGTGGACGAATTTCAGTGAAATACACTATGGAAAACCAAGAGAGAGTACAGAGTCTGATATTGCTTTCAGCCAGCGGTGCGCCTCCTAAGGAAAAGGCACCTCAGCCCATGGCGCTCAAACTAATGCAAAATCCACTTGGGCGGGTCCTCGTCAAACGTATTTGGTCTCGAAAAATGGCAAAAAGCACCCTGATGGATACGGTTTTTGATGAGTCATTGATCACGGAAGAGGAAATTGACCGAATGTGGGATTTCTCCTTGTTTCCTGGAAGTATGGATGCGATGTTTCGTGAATATTCGACCTCCTGGGAGGATTTCAAACCAGAGGATATCGAGGAAATCAACACCAGAACTTTGTTGATTTGGGGCGAAGAAGATACGGTTTGTCCAGCAAATATAGGCGAATGGTATGATTCTCTGCTACCCAGTTCTACTCTCATTAAATTCCCAAAAATTGGCCATAATCCACACTTCGAATGTCCAGACAATTGTTTGGAGGAAATCTCGGCTTGGATGAGCGCGGAATTATGAGGTCCCTCTGATTCAGATTAGTGCGGCAGCTAAACAGAGCGCAATCATGGCGGTGAAGATGACCATAGGGGCTGTGGGGATTTCCTCAAAATAACCTCTCATCTTCGCAAAAAGCAGAGTAGCAAGAATGAGGGCATAAGCAGAAGCAAGTGAATAGAGAAGGACAACTGTGTCCTCTCCAGATTCAAGCGTTAATCCCATCACCAGACCGATCAATCCAATTCCACCAAAACCTGCGCCAATCACCATGCGCATGGTTGCTGAATTGCCCACCTCGTCTGGATGAATTTCACCAAAAATTTCCTCATTGAATTTTACTGGTGCCAAAATTTTTCGAATTGCGACAAGAAGAATTATCGCAGAAGCTGGAACTATTGCATATAGGTCATTCATGCCTCGTCCTCTGCCCGACGAGATATCATCATTTGCATAGGCAATGGATTGCAGTGGGGCGAAAAAGAGGCTAGCCGTTGAATGATTCACCATGGAAAATTGGCACTGAAAAGTGGAAAAATCTCAATTTCCATTATCGAGGTTGAGCCAGAATTCATTGAATTTGCTCGGATTGCGCAAGAGCTTGAATGCCATCTGTAGCAAGTAAACTGCGATTGCCGCATAGATCCCCAAAATCGTCGGTTCCGGGCCGATTGTGAACAAGGGAATCGAGAGCATAACCATTGCAAATAGGAGAATGAACGGGCCTCTTTGCTTTGCGACTTTGACAATCAACCTGCCCATAACAATCCCGGTGAAGAAGAAGACTGCGAAGTCAAGGGTAATCTCCATCGTTTCCTGACCTCCGTCTCAAATCGCTAATCGAATTATTCAGAGCCACCATGGAACCGTTCCTTCTTCATCGGGTGGTCGAATTCCCATCATTAGCATATTCGAGATATGGTGTGCATCATGAGTTGTGATTGGGCAGCGCGGCTGTTGTTGAGAACCGTAGTGAAGATCAGAGAGTTTCAGAACTGATAGAATCGCATTTTCAATTGTAATATTCGGAGTGCAACGGATCAGCAGCGGGTGAGGGGTTCCAGTATTGTGTTGCGCCAGAGTAGAGATTACAATCGCCTCAGTTTCTGAAATCACTAGGCTATCCCCCTTTTTCGGATTTGAGATGCCATTCACAGACGAATACAACCGTGCAGGGCACTTTTTGATTACTTGGACTACGATTATTTCACCATCCAATTCCTCAGCTCGAGATTGGAAATTATCAATCTCTCTCTGAGGCCTCTTTCCATCTCCGTGGAACAAGATTCGAGTGTTAGAGAACGATTCACGAGGTGTGATTTCCCTGATTACTTGCAGAGGAATTGTTTCCCCGTCAACTTTTGACTTCGTTAGGCGGTAATTCAGCAAATCTCCATTCGATTTATACCAGCGAGGAATTCCCAACTCATTCCTTGTACCCTTTTGATTCTGCTTTGCTTTTCTCGAAATATCAGCACCCAGAATTCGGTCACAGAATTCCAATTCTCGAGGCAATACCCAAGGTATGTTCCCCAGTTTTGCGAGCATGCCAATTGTAAGATTTGCTAGTTTGTATCGAAAATTTCTCACGGTTGAAACTGAGACGGCTTGATTCATCGTTCCACGATTAATGGTCAGATGCTTCGTATCTTGATATGGCCCTTCAACATGATCTTGTGCAGAGAAAAAACGACTCGGGAGTATTGTGAGTACGATGTCGTGTGAATCTCTCATTAGTGTCTCAAGTGATTTCTCTAACTCGGCGAAGTCCCTGGCATCACATTCAATCAATCCTGTGATTTCAACGCTGAAGCCGAATTGATCAAATTCTCTTTTTAGGTTTGAGAGGAAGTTGTCCAAGTCTTCCTCTTTGACACCGTTCAATACTCCAAGACGCACTATTCTATTTTTCTCAAACTTCTCATGGATTCGGTAGAAGCCATGATTCTTGAGCGCTCTGATATTCTGAGATATGTGGGCTGTATTCCCATTTCCAACCAAGATTTTTCCATCATATCCTAAGTCAGCCGCCGTCATGAAACAAGCATTTTCACTCGAATCGATTGGAGGCCCTAGCAACCGATGCAGTCGCGAAGAAGATATGAGATCGAGTAGGATTTCTCTTCGTGATTCAGAAGATATACGCTGATAGTTTGAAATCTGATTTTGGTCGAGACCAAATACTTTCAGGGCTCCATAGGTTGGTACAGGAATCAGGCCAGAAGACACATATTCAAGGTAAATACCACTCCTCGTCCTTATCCTTACAACAACAGTTTCGTCAGGAGATGTTGATATCCAATTCTGTTGTTTTTCGGTCGTAGACATACCGAGCAATCTCTTCCGATTTTCTGAATCCAAATGACCTGTAATTTCAACAATAGTTCCAGCCAACCAACCGTTTGCGCGATTATTGACCTCAAGTCCTAGAATGTTCAAGGTCGGTCTTTTTATCATCAGTTCAGCCAAATTTAGCTGGTAGTTGATCTTTGACGAAAGAGATAGTGCTAAGCAGGGCCTTCCTTCTATGACCATCGCCTGAGAATAACATTGACGGTGAACTATTGCATCTCCGAACTTCTTCTTTTCCAACTTATTATTGAGATGCTTTCGTAACTGTTTGAATTTCGAATTAGCCATTTCTGCAACATGTGCAGGTTGAGAATCCCATTCGAGATTTTCTCGAATTGCGATTACATCTCTGAACCTGCTTCGCTCGTCATTCCACAGATTAGTCAGGATGTCTTCCGGTAAATCTCCAACATGATCCGTGATCAAATCGCCTTGGCAATTAGCCCATGTTGAATTGCAATGTTGGCCCAAATGGTAAGCCAATTGATTCAGAAGTTGGTTTCGGACTACTGAGGAGTGTGAATCTACCTCGAACGAACGTAAATTGAATTCCCATATCACTGGGAAAATATCAGCAGTTAGATTCAATTGTTTCTCTGTTACATTCTTTTGGTTTGGTATTTCCATTTAATCACTCACCGGCCTGTTGGTTAGCACTCTGCTTGGCCATTGCAGAGCGTTGCATTCGTGTGATGACGGTCTTTGATTCTGTTGCAAGAATTAGGCCCTCAGATTGTAAGACTGATTCTATCGCTTCATTGTAGGTCATAGTTGGATTGATTTTCAGAGTTGAAATCACCCTACGTTCCAGAGCTTGACCAATATAACTCATCTACTTCACAACCAATCCTCTTCGTCATCAATTTCCTCGAATCCTGCTGCCAAGAGCATAGTGTTAGCTAGAAAATCCATATTTCGCTCTGCGGTTACTCGGGGGGAGTTCGCGGTTATCTCACACTTCGTCCGAATTGCTGCCCGCACAAATTCGGAGACTCCAGTGAAACTTGGATCAACTCGAAGGGTCTCAGCAATTTGACGCACCAATACTGCAGGAATTTTCACTGATTGTTCCTTACACCATTCGTTACCGCATTCTTGGCATTCTTGAATTGTGATATTGAAATCTTCACGCAGCTGATTGTCGTATTCGATTTCACCGGATTCACAGTATGGACATGAAATATCAGCATCCTCGATACCTTTACGGGCGCGTTGTTTGCTCTGTCCGCTGAATAATTCAAACAATCGTCGCTGCTCTGGGTTCAGAGATTCGATGATTTTCATGATTGTCTTCGGTTCAATTCCTTCTAGTGTTGTGTCCGACATGAGTTGGCCGACTCTGCCTTGCTTTATCAATCTGACGACTTATCGCGACTTTACGACACTATAATCCACTTATGGGTGAATTATTCCTTTCAATGCTGGTTGGGCTTATCGGGGGGCTGGCGTGGCGGCGCGAGGAAAATCAGAGCAATTCCGCTGCCGACGATCAGCAAGCCGCCCGCCCAATCAGACAGTGCCAAGGCCTCGTCGAAAAGGAAGAATCCGTAGGCGGTGGCAACAATCACTGTGAGGTAGGAGAAGGCGCTGACCCAAGCGGCATTGGCCTTGTGATAAGCCATGGTAATGCCGACTTGACCGCCGCCCGCACCGATACCGACTCCGATGAGGGCGGCAATAGTTTGAGCATCCAAAGTCAGCAAATTTGGCGCGGCCTGAACCACAGAACCCGCCACCGAGAAGGCCGCGAACCAGAAAACAACCGAAGTTGGAGAATCGGTCTTTCGCAGCTCGCGCACGTAGATGTAAGCGAGTGCCGCGAAGAAGCCCGAGCCGAGTGCGAGAAGCGCATCCGGCTCGACCGCACCCAAACTTGGAGAGACTATCAGAACGATACCAGCGAAGGCCGTGACAACCAGTGCCGCAACTGCGGGCGAGACCTTCTCCGCGATGAGACGACCGGAGAGCAGTGCCACGAAAAGCGGAGCAGTATACTGCAAGGTAACCGCCTGTCCAATCGGAATTCGAGCCAGCGCGGAGAAGTAGAGAATCATCGCAACCAAACCGACCGCACAGCGCAAAAACATCGTCTTCGGGTCGTTCATTTTCAGCGAAATTCCTCGACTCGCTGCGAAGGCGGCAACCGCGAAGGCGATCACCGCCGAGCGAACAAGTATCACCACCCAAACATTGACTCCATCAAGCCCGCTCGTCCATTTCACGAGGGCGTTCATCGTCCCGAAACAGATGCTTCCGAAAATCATCCACATGACAGCAGCATTCGGCGAATCCGCACCCATCTCAGATTCATCTGCGGATTCGACAAAGGAACTCAAATCGGGTCCATCGCTGCCACTCTGAGCCACATCCGCGAGTCCCCGCCCGAGCCCGCGCTTGGCCAATCAGAGCAGCCCCCAGCGGGCCTCGAGTACGCTTGCGACTTTCTGGTAGTCTTGTCCGCCGTTGCTCTTTGGGTCGTGTAGGTGGATTGGGATGCCGTGGCTTGGGGCCTCAGCCAGTCTGATGTTGCGCCGCACAGGGGGTTCGACGATGAGTTCGGGAAATGCCTCCTTGACCTCCGCCGCCACCTGTTGGTTGAGCAGGGTTGGTGCGTGCATTGTGAGCATCACTCCGTCCACGCCGAGCCGCGGGTTTAGCAGGCCTCTGACCTCGCGGATCGTGCCTGCGAGCATGGCGAGCCCTTCGAGTGCGAAGTACTCGGTTTGTACTGGGATTACTATGCCATCACTGGCTACCAGTGCGTTGATTGTGACGAGTCCGAGGGAGGGGGGCGTGTCGATGAGGACGAGGTCGTAATGCGGGAGAAGTGGGGCTAGCGCTTCGGTTAATCGGCGCTCTCTGCCGAGTTGCCGGAGCATCTCCTGTTCGAGGCCGACGAGGGTTCGGTCACCGACGATGATGTGGACGTTTTCTACCGCCGTCGCGTGTCTGCTGTCTACCGCGCATTCCGGGTTGAGCATGAGGTCGCGGGTGGTGGTTCTGACGCGGGATTTGTCGACGCCGAGTCCGGTTGCGCAATTGCCTTGGGAATCGGCGTCGATTACCAGCACTTTGTGGCCGCGCAGAGCCATCTGCGCGGCGATGTTGATGACGCTCGTGGTCTTTCCAACGCCGCCTTTCTGATTGATTACGGTGACTACTCGGGCGCGCCCGTCGGGGGTTGCTGGACCTCTCGGCAATTCGAGTGGTCGCCTCGCGCGCGCGGTGCTGATTTCTTCTACCGCGTCCAGCGAGGGCAGGCCGCGGTCCTCCTCTACCTCGACGAAATCAGCGTCGATGATGAGCGGGGCGGCTCCGACTTCGGGCAATTCGTCCCGCTCTCCATCGAGTGTCATACGAGCGCCTCCGGCGCTCGCAGCCGTGTTGAATCTGCCGCAGGTTCAGCAGGCGCGCGCGGCGCTTCTGCGCCCTTCTCGCGCGCGCCGTATCAATCGGCCGGCGCCCAGTGGTGGAACCAGCCGAGCATGCGGCCGTTCTCGGCATCCATGGCAAAACTGACGCGGTGATCGCGATTGCTCGAATCGGTCCAAGTCTTCTCCGCCGCAACGCTCACCGCGCCTTCACCAAGGCTGACTGGGACGAGGTCAAAGAGGTCATTTTCTTCTGCCACAGATAGGCGATATCCGTACTCGACTCCCTCGTCCCAACCGGCATTTCCATCGTTGATATAGAGGTTCAAACCGGGGTACCGAGAGCTTGTTAGAAGTCGGGACTCGAGGGCTTGCATGGTCAGGGTTTCGGGGATTGCATTGCGGTTCCATTGCACGGTTCCGTCGTCCATTCTCTCGTCCTCGATGAGTGCACAACCTCCGTCTCGCTCCTTCACGGTCGTCCACCCTGCACGCTCGTCCTCGGTCACCCACGACATATTCCATTGGATTGTTGAATCGACTTCGACCGTCGAGGCCTTCCAGACATAACCGCCGGCCTCGATGGCGGTGGCCACCCCGCTTGATGAGTAATTGGCCACCGTACACTCCAGCGCCGACTCGAGGTCCCACGCGCGCTTGGCGCTCTCATCTGGCATTGCCACACCCCAATCGCGCTGGGCGCTGGTTCCGGGACGGTCCTCACCTGGCCCGGGCTTACTCGTGTAATCCACCAACCAATCGATTGCGCGATCCCCATTCGCGCTACTCGTCGCGCGCATGGTGAATGAAATGGTGATTCTTCCATCGGGAATCGCTGCATCAGAGAGCGAGGATTCGATTAGACCGCACTCGCTCGATTTCTGACTCTTGTCGACCACGATGCTCGCAGATTGTTGCACCGGCCACGGAACTCTACTCTTCACGAGCAAATCCAATGTGATGTGGCCGTTGCAAGCATCGAACTCATCATGCGACATCGTGATCGGATAGACGAGACCATGAACTGCGTCATTGATCTCGTCGCCTACCGTCCAAGACCAATCCGCACCATCAGCCGAGGTTGCACCGGAGGTCAACGAATTACCGCCAAAGAAGTCGTGTAAGTCGAGGGGGGTCAAGGGTATCAAAACGAAGGATGTCGCCACTCCCAATCCCGAAATCGCATCCAATCCAAATGTCGTAGCTTCGAGGTTCGTCGCTCGATTATCGACGTCGCGAATCGTCATGTCTGTGCTGGTTCGAATCAGCTGTTTATCGCCGATGTCGGTCCAAGTTTTCGTCGTCATATCGACGTTATTATCCTCCAAAATCCACCCCGCATTTCCGCAATCATCGGGGTTCCTCCAGGTCTTCCCGTCGAGGTCGATATTCATCGAATGAGTAAGGATTCTTTCAGCGGCGAGATGGCTTCTTCCGTAGGCGTCTAAAGCGCTGACTGCGCCGCTGAATTGCTTGTCGGAAGGGTGGATAATTTCGCTGGGGTCACCCTTCCGAATGCTGATGCTTCCAGTGCCTGAACTGATTGCTGCTGTGAGTTCGCCGCAGGCCTCGTCGAGGGCTCCTCCTGCGGCGTCGCGGAAGATTGCCACCATATCGTCGCCTTGGATTGCGATGCTTGAGGTTCCGATGTCGAATTGCATGCTATCGCCATAGTGGAGACTTCGCGCTTGGAAGGATGAGTCTTCCTTGACGAATAGGGTGAAGCCGACCGCGCCGAGGATTAGTGCGGTGATTGTGATGGCGCCGATTACCTTCGGTGTGAATTCGATTGCTGAAAGGCTTGGGAGAGTGATGGTGATTGATGCCTCGGACTGTTGTTCTGGGGCGACCTCGGCTGCGACTAATGTCGGTTCTACCTCGTCGGAGATTATACCACCGGTCCAAGGGTCGTCTTCCTCTTCATCGAGAATTAACGAGGGGGCCTCTTGTTCGAGGGTTATCGCCTTCGGCGGGAGTTCTGGCTCGGCATCGAGGAAAATCTCGCTAGCCGATTCATCTTCGAGAGGCTCTAACTCTGCCTCGAGTTCAGCTTCGAAAACCTCGGCCTCCATGACTTGGGCTTCTACTGGGGCCTCAATCTCCGCCTCCAAAGTCAGCTCGGGTTCGAGAATTGCTTCTCCTGCACCGGATTCTTTGTCCTCGGGTTCACCTCCGCCGCCGGATTCGACGCGAGCGATTAGTCGGTCGATCGCGTCGTCTCGCTCGCTTCCAGCCTCAACCGAAGCAGATGTGGCAGTTGGCCTCGAAGGAGTAGCCGCCTTCGCTGCCGGAGCAGGCGCGGCTGCAGGGCTCTCCTCGCCGAGCAAGCGGTCGATGAGGTCCGCCTTTTTGCCGGAGACGAGTAAGCCATTCTCCTTGCACATTTGGCGCAATTCGGAGACCTTCAACCCCGACAATGAATCGCGATCCATGCTACCTCCTCACCCCACGAACGGGGTCGCAGTCTCGCAGTGGGTCTTTCAACACCTTCGGCGTTCCGCTCCGCGGAACGCGCATACACGCGCGTAAGAGGCTCGGCCGAGGCAATCCGCAGCAATTTCTGATGCCCGCCATCATCCGTCAGACTCAAGAACGGATGGCGGTCGGCCGCACTCATGGACCCACGCTTGGTCATCCTCTCTCGCGGCCCGAGATTGTACTCGACCCGCCGTCTTGCCGAGGAGGCGGAGAAGGCTGGTTGGGCGGTCCGCATCCTCGATCCATTGTCGCTAACAGTGGTCGTCGATGAGAAGGGCGGTCGCATCTTTCACCGCGGCTGGCCGGTTGAATGCGAGGCTGTAATTCCACGCATCGGATACTCGATTACACGCCGCGGTGTCGCCATCGTTCGCCAATTCGAACAGATGGGAGTCATCATTCTCAATCCTTCATCTGCGATTCAACAGAGCCGCGACAAATTGCTCGCCAGCCAATTGATGGCTGACGCAGGAGTTCCAATTCCAACCACCGCCCACGTCGCGGCGATGGAAGATACCGACCGCGCAATCGCGCGCGTCGGTGGCGTGCCTTGCGTAGTCAAGGCTACCGAAGGCACGCAGGGTTCGGGCGTCTTCCTCGCTCATACCTACCAACAAGCTCGCCAACTCGTTCAACAAATGCTTGAGCGAGGAATGCGCCCACTTGTCCAGACCTACATCGAGGAATCGCATGGACAAGACATCCGAGTTTTCGTCGTCGGCGGCAATGTCGTCGCCGCCATGCGCCGCCGTGCAGCGGGCAGCGAGTTCCGCTCAAACTTCCATCTCGGTGGCCGCGTCGAGCGCGTTCACCTAACCGAAGAACACATTTCGATCGCGCTCGCTGCAGCCAACATTCTGGGCATGGACATCGCGGGTGTTGACATGCTAGAATCCCGCGATGGACCTCTCGTCCTCGAAGTCAACTCAAGCCCTGGTCTCGAAGGCATCGAGGGCGCATCGGGCGTCAACGTCGCAGGAGCCGTCGCCCGACACTTGCACGCGCGCATTTCTGCAGTCCGCGAACAGGCGCGCGCAGAGGCGCAGTTGCCCGATTCAACGACGCCAGACAACACTCTTCTCACAGAGTGAAATCGACTCAAATCCAAGATTCTGAGTCATCAGGGTCGAGCCGCACGGCCAACCTAATTTCCGCGTAAACGGCGTTTTCCATCGCGCGCAAAAATAGCGGCCGCGCGCCTCGCAACAGCAGAAGCATTCAAGTCGGGATAGAGGGACTTGGGCTCGCCCGTATGGGCAGGGATGCACCCGTCGTTCGCGGCGGAGAGAGGCGAGGGAACGCGATATGGAAGGCGATGAGAGAGGGTACGCTGGCCGAGAGGCTACGCAGGGGCGGTTCGAGAAATCACCCTCCCAGACGCTTGAGTCAAACTCGCAATCCGAGGCGCTGGAGTCAAACTCGGGTCCGGGCACAGGCAATGTGCCATCCTCTGCCAGCGATTGGTTCGACACCACACCCGTCGGCGTGCAGGCAACGCCAACCTCCGTTCTCCCCACACGCCTGATGCGCTTGGGCGCACTTCCCTGGTACGAATGCTGGACCGGACAATTGCGCACTGAGAAAAAATCGGTTCATACGATCCGTGCTTACACGGTCGCAGCGCGCGACTTCTCGATGACCGCGCTACCGGACGAGGACGAAATCGATTGGACCGAGGCACAGACGATTCCGGTACGAATTTTCCACGAGCGCGCTGACCCTTCTTTCGGTCGTATCGATGCTTGGTTACACGGTCTTGGGGAGATGAAACCGGCTACGATCAATGCTCGTATCGCTGCTGTTTCTCACTTGCTGAACTGGCTTGGTCATTCGATTCCTGAGTGGGTTCAACGCCCAGCGCGCAGGCGCCCTCTGCCGCGACCTTTGGGCAGGACAGAGGTGCTGAAAGTGCGCTCTGCGGCGTTGCGAATGGAGGACCCGCTAGCCCATCCGATCGTTACGACGATGCTCGACACAGGCTTGCGGGTCTCTGAATTATGCAATCTCGATGTCGATGACGTGGACCATGAGGACCTGTCAGCTTTGGTTATCGGTGGCAAAGGGGAGAAGGACCGGACGGTGCTCTTCACGAAGGCTACTACCGAGGCGATTGAGGCATGGAATCCGATTCGGGCTCTGCGTCAAAAACAGGTTGAGGATGAGGATTCCGAGCGCGCGCTTTTCTTGTCGAGTCGTGGGCGAAGAATCAATCCGCGCTCGATTCAGAAATTGATTGACCGCTTGGCCGATGAAGCTGATATTCCTCGCTCTCGCCTGTCACCGCACACCTTGAGGCACACCTTTGCTACCGGTTTGCTCGAGCGTGGGGCAGATTTGGTTACCATTCAGCGATTGCTTGGTCATGCGAGTATCGCTACCACGCGCGTGTATCTCGAAATCAGCGACCAGACTTTGCGTGAGATCTATCACAGGGTTCAGCGACTGCCCGAACTACCCGAACTTGAGGTCGATTCGAGCGTCGAGGCTGAGCTTGAGAGTGAATATATCGAAGCGCCAGCGCCGACTATCCGTCAAGATTGACCGAAGCAGATTCGCGGCGGAGTCGTCCTTTTGCGACTACTTGCGAGCGGGATTCTTCTTGTTGGAGCGTTTGTCGACCGCTCCTGGCCCTTGCCATTCGCGGTCGGCGGCGACTGAATTTCCTGAATGGCCGGGGAGCGGACAAGGCTTCCCTGCGCGGCAACGCGAGCAATTGTCCTTGGGTGGAATCTCGACGACTTTGGTTAGTCGTCCGTACTTCCGGCGCGGCACGAGAGGGTGTTCGCGCCGACGGGACTTGAGCATTCTCACGCACTTGACCGTCAGCATTCTCGAGGCCTGACCGTCAGCATACTCACGCTGATGAGCGGTCTCAGCACCGCGCAAGATTGAATCATGGGCAAGGCGAGCGCTCGGCGTGGAAGCAGACGAGGAGGCCGAGCGCTCGGGGACCATCGGCCTCGACCCAAATGTCACGATTCTCTGGGCGCAAGTCGCCGAGGGTCAACCGCAGATGTCCATCGATGTCGAGAATCGGTTGCGGCCCGGGGGTATCAAGGGCAATTCAACCGTCTATCTCGGAGATGTTGCCCGGGCCGCATTACGCGGTTTAGGTCCAGCCGACCCACCTCATTTCGATGCACTGCCCGGCTATGACGAGCAGCGATGGAGATTTTCCACGGCCTCGGGCGATGTCGCAATGCAAGTTCGTTCCGACTCCTACTGGGGCTTCGGGCTCATCGCCCGTTGCTTCCTAAATCGCATCGAACTGACTGGACCCCTCGCCTTGCGCGCCCGAATCGTTCACGATATCGCTGCCAGTCTCGGGCGCAATCCATGGGAAGCGGCTTGGTCAAGCCGCTTCGAGAAAACAAGCGGCGCAACAGCTGCCGAACACCGCGCCGCTTGGGAAGGCCTCATCGAGCACGCCCGCGCAGACATGAATGAGGAAATCACCACTCTCACCGAGAAAATCGCCGCACTGCGCGGCCCCGAAGAAATCGAAGGTATTCTCGACGAGGCACAAATGAGCCTCGAAGAGGCGCGTGCAGCCCTATCCGACCACAACGCGCCAGCGGTCGAGCGAGCGCTTGGGCGCGCAACCCAAGCCCTCGTCGAGGCCGACCCGACCACAGAAGTCCGCTCATCCGAGTCGGCCGCAAGCCGTTCAGCAACGATGACCTGGTGGGACGAGCGAGGAAAAGAAGCGGAGGTAGAGGCTTCGCACCTTTTGCAAGAAGAGGCTCCACTGGTCGATTTGACCGAAGAGGAATAATCAGACGATTCCCGAAAGCACGCCGCCCATCCACGACCAAACGCCGTGCTGCTGCAAGTAGATGACCAATGAAAACACGATACAGGCGGTGTAAACCATGCCCTTCGAGATCTGAATAGCGTCCTCCGACTCCTCGTCGAAGTAGCGGATCAAACCAGCTGCCTGCTGGATACCACTGCCCTTCTTGTCCTTCGCCATCGCGCCGTCGCACCTGCCTGCACTATATCAACGCGGCGAAGGGGGAGAGAGTGCCGGATTAATCTGAAAGTGAACGACTGAGCCGCGATTTCTCAGGGGTCAAGCGTCTCGATGAGAACGCAGCCACCATCTAGTTCGACGATGCGTGAAGCCGCATCCATAGCAGCGTCGATGCCGGCTGTCATCAGAATCTCACGCCGTTGTCCCGCCGAAGATTGGAAGACCAAACGATGTGAAAGTGAATCGAGAACATTTCTGTCCACGACCTGCCAAACCCACTCTTCTTCATCGACTGTGATGAGAGCTTCTACTGGGACGAGCGGGCCTTGCTCGCGTCCGTTCTGACGGGCCCGCTCGACAAGCCCGACGAGTTTGCGAGTCGCTTCGCGTTGGTCGGTTCGATTCGGTTCGGTCGGGCTTCTCGCGATTCTTCTTCTCAGTCCTGCCATGTGCATCCCATGCGGCTTACGCCACGGGGCGCGAGCGTTGAGTTGGAGGTTTAACCGTTTACGAACTTGCTCCGATTCTTGGGCTGGATTGGCACGGGTAATTCGGTCGCGGGAGCCAATCGCTTGATGTTGGAGAGGTTTGACGCGGCCCTGTGCGAGAGGATGTCGACTGGGCCGCAGCCGCACGAGACAGCCTGCTGCTGAAGGCGGTTGGCTGCTGGCGCGGGGGTGAGTCTGGGGCTGAGAAATGGTTCGCGCACGCGTATGAGAGATTGCCTGAGACTGTGCGCGTCAACCCACTTTCTGAGGATTCTGAGTGGGTTGAGAATTGGCTGAAATCGGTTGGCTGCAAGCCTATTGACTGGTTTTGTGGACCCGGCTCGGCTTGGGAAATGCCGTTTGAGCGCGGGCGAGCTGAGGGCGAGGTGAGACAATTGCTCGCCGCGCTGCATGAGACTGGGCGTCTGACTCGGCAAGAGGCTGTCTCGATGTTACCTGTACTCGCTCTTGACCCTCAGCCAGGTGAGGTTGTCCTCGACATGTGTGCAAGTCCTGGCTCGAAGACGACTCAGATTGCTGAGCACCTCGGTGACTCTGGGGTTGTCGTCGCTAATGAGGTGGTTCGCGGGCGGGTCAATTTGCTGGTTTCTAACTTGCAAAGACACCGCTCGCGCGCGGGGATTGCAGTTAATCACGACGCGCGCCATTTCCCAAATCTGCCCGAATCCGGCTATGACCGAATCCTCGTCGATGCGCCTTGTACCGGCACTGGCACGACTCGCAAGAATCCCGATGTCTGGGGCCGATGGAAGCCGAATGGTAGCCGCTCGATGCAGAAATTGCAGATCGATATCCTGTCACGAGCGGCTCGCTTGGTCAAACCGGGTGGGCGCGTTGTGTACTCCACTTGCTCGCTCGACCCGATTGAGAACGAGGCGGTGGTGGCTGAGGTATTGCGGAATCACACCGAGCTGAGCCTCGCCTCGGCTCACGATGCTATTCCTGTGCTTGCCGCCTCGGTGGGAATGAACGATTGGCCAGCCATATCAGATGAGTGTTCAATCGTTCAGGATGCCGAATTGCGAGAATCCTTCGCTCCACCGGCCGAGGATGAGATCGCCGCCGCCCTGCCAAATTGCATGCGCGTGTGGAATGACCAATCGGGCGGCGGCGGATTCTTCCTCGCAATTCTTGAGAAATCGGCCGAGGCAAGCTCACGCCAATCGGTCGAGGTCGAAGAGACCCTCGAGGCGGATAGAGCACCTCGCGACCCCGATGGTTCCGCCCAACCAATTACCCCCGAACAAGGCGAGATGCTCGCTGAACATTGGGGAAGCATCCCCTATGACCTCTGGTTGCGCGGCAAGAAGATTCTCTGGGCCACCCCGCAAGCCCACGAAATCTGGGCTGGCGAACGCAGCCGCAGGGGCGGAAGGACCCGAATTCCCGGCGGCCGTTGGCGGCCTCTCAAGGTCGCCAGCCTCGGTCTCGAGGCCGCTCACCTGCGCCGCGGTGAGTTCGAGAGAACCGTCGGCGCAGCCGCAACACGCATCGCTGAGCGCACAGAAAAAGGACACACCGAAGTCTCCTCTGAAACCATCGATAGATTACTCTCAGGCCAAGAGCCAGAGCCGTCAGAGATCCATGCAAACCTCGCCGAAGTCCGTGGCAATCATCTGCTCATCGACGGGGCGAACGGCACGGCCATCCCTGTCTGGTTAGGCGGCCGCACCACCCTCATGCTCCGCACCTCAGAACTAACCGTCCTGCGCGCGATGAGGGGCGTCGAACTAACAGAAGAAGAATGAACATTCGACCAGCCGAGTTACATAATTCGGGGTGAATGTTCAATAGCCGTAGGTCCCGGGCAATCTCTCCCGAGGCTGAATCATGCTCGACGATACCGACCGCAGCATCATCAGGGTGCTGGAGAACGATGCGCGAACCTCCCTGCGCCGCATCGCCGAAGAGGTCGGAGTTTCGCTAGGAACGGTCAGCAACCGAGTCAAGAAACTCGAGGAATCTGGGATAATCAAGGGATATCGAGTCATCCTCGATGCCGACCAAGTTGGATGGGGACTCAACGTCGTCATCGGCCTTCGAATTCAGAAGGGTCGACTCATTGAAATCCAAGAAAAAATCGCTCGCGACCCTCGCGTTTACGGCGTCTACGATGTCACCGGAGATTTCGATTCGATGATCATCGCTCGCGCCCGCGATCGAAGCGATTTGGACGACCTTTCCAAGAACGTGCTCTCGATGGATGGAGTCGCTCGCTCGGTGACCCACCTCGTGCTCAACACGGTCAAAGAGGAACCCACCTCCTATCCGCTTGAATGAGGCTCATTCCTCTTCCAAATGCGCTCGAATCAATGGATTTAGCGCGGAGGCGTACGGTGCGATTGCTTCCACGGTCCTGCCCTCTGGTTTCATGGTCCTCAGCAAAACCTTCCTGAGTTCTTCATCGACGGTTACATCCAGTGCTTGCAGGCGGTCGCGAAGCGCCGTTTGGAGCCGACCGCCTGTGCGGTCCCAATCCATCAACAAAATCAGCGGGGGACCGCCGTCGACGAGGTTTCGAGTGCTGTATTTTTCGTACAGATAAGCGACTAATCTAGAGCGGTCCCAGCCACGATTCATCAGCTCGATTGGCCCCTCAAATCCGAGCATTCTCAAGGCCCGCTCATCTTTCATCCCCTCGACGAGAATGGGGCACTCAGCCCCTCCGTCGACGATTTCTCGATTGCGCCGCTGGCAATCTGCAATCGCCCTCGCGGCGCGATCGAAGCGAGCCGCTCTATCCGCGGGCCCGGCCAAATCGGCTCGCCCGTCATTCCAATCGCTGGCCCCCATCAATCTCCCTCCGCCAGCGCCTTCACCGAATCGACAAAATCACCCTTGATCGCAATCGTCTTCCGCCGATTCGACACACCATGTTCGATACTCACCCGGCCAACCTTCACTCCGAGGCTCACGGCGAAAATCTCCACCACTTCCGAATTCGCCGCACCCTCGACCGGGGGCGAGCGTACAGCCACCTTCAATCGCCCCCGCCACGGCTCAAATCCAAGCACGCAAGACCGCTTCGAACCCGGCTGGACATCGACCTCAACCAAGGTCTTGCGACCGGATAACCTGACCCATTCAGGCTTCATCCGAACGGGCTGTCCGACCAAGGGCGTTTGAAGTCCTTTCCGACTGCGTCGGACGTCGGCCCACGATTTGACACACCTTACACTTATGAGGGGACTTCGCCCGCGTTGGGGCGGAGATAGCGATGGGTCTCATCACGCCTCTATACGACGACCTTTGGAACGAGTATGTGTTGTGGTCCGCTCTCGTCGGATTATTCACCTTCGGCTGGCTGTATCACCATTCGTTTTACTACACTGCGAAGGAGGGCGAAACTCCGAATATCGATAATTTGGAAGTTGGCGTTTTCCCGAAGGAATATGACAATTTGAAACTCGAATTCGCTTGGTTCATCGCTCCGCTGATGCTCATCATTTACCTGACGTTCATCTCTTGGGCTCCTCTCGACAATCTCTGGTCGGCAGCGAGTTCAGAGGATGGCGGTCACTACGGCAATGAGTGCGCTGCCGGCGAATCCTCCAATCTGATGTTCAACGATGACACCGGATTGTACGAAGCCGATTGCTACGAAGTCTTCGGAATCACGGGCTACCAATGGTATTGGGAGTTCGATTGCTTCGACCTCTCTGAGGACCTTTGTGCAGTCAGCACAACTACCATCGAGGGCAAGGATCAACCTCTCATCTCATTGAAGGCAAATACTGCGTATCTGGCTGTCATGGATTCGAACGATGTAACTCACGCTCCTTGGTTCGTCTCACTTGGAATCAAAGAAGACGTGCTTCCACAGCAGACGACTACTCAATGGGTTCTCGCTGATAATGTCGAGAATTTCCTGCTTCTTTGCACAGAATACTGTGGTGATGACCACGCTTACATGATTGCAGGAGTCAGCGTTCACGCTTGAGGTGGTGGAAGTATGGAGAGGAAGACATTGGTCACGCGCAGCATGGTTGCACTCATTCTAATCTCAATCGCTATGGTAGTCTCGCCTGCGGTTAATTCCCTGCCGACTGGTGTCGGTGGAACTGGAATTCAATCTAGCGGTTGTAATTGTCACAGCGCAGTTCCAACCGCGACCGTCGACATCACAGTCGATGGTTTGCCGGAGGAATACAATGCATCGGAGACCTACACGGTCACCGTCTCATTCTCCGGCGGGCCTGTCGAGTCCGGCATTAACTCCGGCGGATTCAACCTCTGGGCTTCCGGCGGAGAATTCTCCGTCCTCGACGCGACCGTTGAATCTCGCGCTCCCGCAGAAGTCACTCATACCGAAGCGGGCAATGATTACCGCACTTGGACCGTTGAATGGATTGCTCCAAGCCACGGTCGCGACGTCGATTTCATCGTCCATGTCAACTCGGTGAATGGAGATGGAGCAAATAGCGGCGACGAGTGGAACCGCTACGACCTCACCGTCGCCGGCTCACTCGGACCTGGCCTCGACCCAGCCGACCCATTCACGGTGCTGGCTACTCTCATCATCATCTCAGGTCTACTACTGACGATTACCATCCTCTACGGATTCTACCGCACCAATCCAGATGTTTTCGACTGGGAACACCTAGCTCCTTGGATTGCTGATTGGCTAACCACCACCGACCACAAGAAGATTGGAACTCTGTATTTCGTTCAGGGATTATTCTTCCTCGGAGTCGGTGGAATTCTTGCGATGATGATTCGTCTACAATTGGCTGGCCCCGATATGGGATTCATCTCACAGGACCAGTACAACTCATTCTTCACCCTACACGGAACTACGATGATTTTCCTTGCCGCAATGCCGCTGATTAACGGCTTCGCGAATTGGATTGTCCCTCTACAAATCGGAGCACCTGACCTCGCCTTACCGCGAATCAACGCTCTCTCATTCTGGCTGCAACCATTCGCCGCTCTGCTCATCTTCACCGGTGTCTTCTCCGGTCAAGGAGCCGACACCGGATGGACCGGATATGCACCCTACATCGTTAGCACAGGTGCTCACACAGGCGTTACTATGTGGGTCGCCGGCCAAATTATGCTCGTCGCATCTTCCACTTTGACTGGAATCAACTTCCTGACAACGATGGCTGTGATGCGAGCTGAGGGCATGGGATGGATGCAAATGCCTCTGTTCACCTGGTCGATTCTCGTCGCCAACCTAATGCTCTTCCTTTCGATTCCTGCGTTCGGCGTCGGCCTCATTCAAGTCTATCTTGACCGAACGATTTCTACCGCATTCTACGATATTGCCGCCGGCGGTGATCCCTTGCTGTGGAGTCACTTATTCTGGTACTTCGGTCACCCTGAAGTGTACGTGGTTATCGTACCAGCCTTCGGTGTGATTTCGGAGGTTCTCGCAACCTCTGCCCGCCGCTCAATCTTCGGTTACAAATCGATGGTCCTGGCAATGGCGGGCATCGGTATCGTTGCATTCATCGTTTACGGACACCACATGTTCACCTCAGGAATGTCGCCAAACCTGCGCTTCATCACGATGTTGACAACGATGCTTGTCGCCGTGCCTACCGGAGTGAAGATATTCAATTGGCTGAAGACATTGCACGGCGGTTCTCTGGTTTACCGAACGCACACATTGTGGGCGCTCGGCTTCCTCGTGACATTCACTCTCGGTGGAATCTCTGGAATGTTCTTCCCTTCAATCACCATGGATGCTCACTTGCACGAGACCTACTTCGTCGTCGCCCACTTCCATTACGTATTGGTCGGCGGAACCGTCTTCGGATTCTTCGCCGCGATTTACTACTGGTATCCGAAGATGACTGGACGAATGCTCGACGAGAAGTTGGGAACTCTTCACTTCCTCACCGCATTCGTCACCTACAACGGAATTTTCTGGCCGATGCACCGCCTCGGTGTCATCGGCATGCCGCGCCGAACTCACACTTACTTCATCACAACAGAAGACTTCACGGCGCTGCCAGAATGGGCCGCAGACTGGAATATGTTCATCTCCGTCTGCGCCTTCCTATTCTTCTTCTCGAACTTCATTCTAGTCGCGAATATGCTCATCAGCCTCGTTCGAGGACAGAAGGCTCCAGCCGACCCATGGGGCGGCTGGTCATTCGAGTGGATGACGGCATCCCCACCACCAACTCCATCCTTTGATTGGAACAACCTACCAGTTCTGAAGGATGCTAACGAGCACATCGCGAACGAACCTAGTGCCATCGGACGGTGGTTCAACCGATTGATGGTGCCCGAAGATCAAGAGGAGGTGAGCCATTGAGCGACCACGACGACCACCACGCACCTCAGCCATGGGGACCACACGACTGGCACCATGGCGCTCCGCACAACTCCTTCTCGCCGCTATTCCTCAGCATGGGAGTTGCAATCTCACTCTTCGGCCTAGCCGCGGCTTGGGATTACGGAACTTACAACCCAGGCCACATCCCAACGATTCTGCTTGGACTGCTCGTCGTAGGATTCTCCATGTTCATTTGGTGGAGACAAGATATTTCCTTCGACGGACATTACGACCCAATCTCGACTGGAACTCCATTCCGCGGGATCCAGGTTCGTAAGGTCGCAACATGGGTATTCCTGATGTCTGAGATGATGGTATTCACCTCGCTCTTCAGCACATACATGCGATACCGCCTAGGAATCGAGAATTGTGGAACTGTGTTTGAGCGAGGAATGTTCGACCCCGTTACCAACCCAACAGGTTGGCAAGAAGGGGTCGCTGTAACCTGCTTCGAGCCAGCCAGCCATCTAATCGCTTCCAGCTGGTGGCACCTCGCTCCTGGAGCGGTCAACACATTTGCACTGATTCTTTCCTCTTTCACAGTCGTACAGGCACTACGCTACGCAAAGATGCCCGACCTCGACGAGGAAGCACGCCGCAAGAAGGTCTACCGCTACCTCGCGAGCACATGGTGCCTTGCAGTCCTCTTCCTGACATTGAAGATGGTCGAGTGGTTCGTCGGCTTCTACGTCCCTGAAATCAGCTTTATCGGACTGCACGAGCACGACATCGTCTCACTCGTCGATGAGGGCTACACAATCAATGCCGACCACTACCAGCACCACTCCTACATCGACGAGGCAACAGGCGCTCACATGGTCGCTAACATTCAGGTCTCAGCTTCGCTGTTCTATGTGACGACCGGAACTCACGGTGCTCACGTGGCTGGTGGAATCATCGGTCTGACATACATGACATTCAAGGCTTGGAAGGGCCTTTACACACCGGCGAACGCGGTATCGATCGAGTACTTCGGTCTTTACTGGCACTTTGTCGACTTGATTTGGGTTCTGGTGTTCCCATTCTTCTATCTGTATTGAGGTGATTAGAGATGGCACATTACAAGATTCTAGGTAAAGACCCCTACTGGATGAACTTCTACGGCCTGATGTTGCTCACTCTCATCGAAGTTGCCGCAGTCGGATTGGACCTCTCGGACTTCGCTGCTAGCTACGATACGACTGAGAAGGTCGTGACTCTGTGGATTTTGACTATCATTGCGATTCCAAAATTCATCATGATTGCAGCGATTTTCATGCACCTTTACGGTGATGCTGACTCCAAGATTTTGACTCTAACAGCGCTATTCCCAGCGTTTTTCATCATCATCATGGTTCTCTTCATCGGGCTGACTCACCCCGATGCTACAACCGGTCTGCCCGATTGGTGTCGGCCCGGTACCTACGGCCTGTGATTCTCACGGGCCGACCGCATAGATTCATCAAAAGCGGCCGCCACGGCCGCACACTGCAGACGTCGCATAGCCTGGTATTGCGCCGGATTTGAAATCCGGTGTCCCTTGGACTCGGGAGTTCAAATCTCTCCGTCTGCGCCACCTTCGGCTCGATGCGTCGAGCCTCGCAAGGCTCGACTGCGCTCAGTGGAGCCGCTTCGCGGCGATTTCCGGCGTTCTCGCGCTGCTTACAAGTCGAACCTCGGTGGGCATACCAATCGCTCGAACGAACATCGATTTCAATGGAAATACTTCGTTCTCATCGCGGTTACCGAGAAACGTGCGTTGTCCTTTCCGCGGTTCGTTGTGTTCGGCTCGAGTGATTCTCTGCGTGCTCTGCGTGCTCTGCGAGAGGAAATACAGGGAGAGGAAACTCAAACCTCGTGCGCTAGTTCAATCAGCGAGAGGCGTGCTCAGATTTTGGTGCGGATGCCGAGGGCGCGGACAGCGCACCAGCCCATTCGCGCCTCGAATAATGAGAAAGCCCCTCCAACGAGGAATCCGGCTGGAGCGAGCCAGGTGAAGCCGAGCGATGATCCCGAAAGGATGAGGAATCCAGCGAGAATCAAGCCGATGCCCACAAGCGTCCAGCCTAGACGACAACGAAAGCGAATGCCTCGGTCGTCGATATTGCACTCCAATGCCATCAGACTACGGCAATCGCCACTCAGCGATAAAGCCGATTCTTTGGAAATTCATTCATTCGGGATGGTTGTAGCACCGCGAACGAGCAATTGATTCGGATGGAATTCGAACTTGCAAGGAGTCGTCAAACAAGCCTCGCCATCGACATTGATGAACAGTGGAGGGGTGTGCGGCGCGGTCTCGGAAGGAGCACCATCCGCGCCGAGCGCACCGATCTCAAACGAGGTGCAGTCCTGCATCGATATCTTACCCCATTTTCCGATGTGTTTGCCCTTCTCGAGCGGCCCCATGACCCCGAGCATTTGGACTTTGGAAAGACCGAGCGCAAGGATTAGCGAGGGGGCGTTTCGCTTCGGGTGAGCTCCTGGAGCTACCTTGTAACCGCCGCCAAAAGTTTGGCATTGGCTGATGACGAAAAGGCCTTGCAGCGGGACGGTTTCGGCCTCATTTCCGTTGATTTTCATCCACGCTGGTTGCTGCTTCCAGCCGAGGATCGCCTTGATTCCGAGGGCTGTGTATTTTGCTTGGCCACGTATCCAACTGAAGACTCCTGAAATCTTCATTCGATTGATTGAACTGGTCACTCCACCATCGATTTCTAGGAAGGACCAACGCACCAAATTCCCCTCAACATTCGGCTCTCCGTTGCACGGGTGTGGGTCTGGAATCTTGTAATTGGGCAGGTCGCTTGCGGCCGGCCCTTCGGCGCAAACAGCGCCGACAGAATGGTCGATTCCATTTGTTAGAAGATCGACTGCACCTTGGCTATCGAAGAGTGGGATTCCTAGGGCGCGGGCAAAGTCATTGCCGCTGCCGATTGGTAGGATTCCGAGTGTTCGCCCGCTTCCTCGCAGAGCGCTTGCTACCTCGTGGACTGTGCCGTCGCCGCCGACGGCTACAATGAGGTCGTGCTCGTCGGCGAGGAGGTCGTAAGCGATATTCATCGCATGGCCGACGGCTTCGGTTTCGTGCAGGTCAACTTCGAATCCGGCAGCCACCAATGCCGTTTCGAATTCGGGCCAGCGTTTGGCGGATACTCCGTCGCGTGCCTTGGGATTGAGGATGCAGGCAATGCGCGGCACGGTTGGGCGAGGGTTCGATTCTAACTTGAATCCTCGCGAGGAGAGGAATGATGAGTGATGCGCTGTTCGCGGTGCTTGGATTACATGCTTGATGAGGCTGAATTCATGCGGCGAGCGATTGCGCTGGCCGAGCGCGGTAGGCACCGCGTCATGCCGAATCCATTGGTCGGATGTGTGCTCGTTCGCGATGGTGAGGTAATCGCTGAGGGTTGGCACGACCATTTGGGTGGATTGCACGCCGAGCAGATGGCGATTGCCGATGCTGAGGCGAAGGGCGTGCCGACTCAGGGCTCGACTGCCTATGTTACTCTCGAGCCCTGCAACCATTTTGGTCGAACTCCGCCCTGTACCGAGGCACTGCTTTGGGCGGGAGTGAAGCGAGTTGTGATTGGCTCAGATGACCCAAACCCGACGGTTCGCGGGGATGGAGCCGATGCTTTGCGAATCGCTGGAGTTGAGGTTGAATCCGGGCTACTGGCAGCCGATTGCTCTGAGCAAATGAGCGAATTCATGCACTGGTGCGAGCACATTCGCCCGCAGGTTTTGCTCAAGGCAGCAATCGATGCGAATGGGCGAGTGGATTGTGACCCAGCCGAGGCTGCTCAGCGATTTTCCTCGGCTGAATCTTTGGAAATCGTTCACGCCTTACGCGCCGATTCGATGGCGATCATTGTCGGAGTCGATACCGTTCTGCGCGATGACCCATCTCTGACTGTGCGCGGCCCAGACATCGGTCCGCGCACACCACCCGTCCGCGTAGTCATCGACCCCAGCGGACGCATCCCTTCTGAAAGCAAACTTCTGACCGACGGCGTGGCTCCAACCCTACTCATCCACGCCGACGGCTTCGACGCCTCGACTCAAACCAGCCCCGATGCAGACCACGTCGAGCGCGTCGTCCTCGCCGACGAAGCCGGCGAAATTCCGGTCGCCCGAATCCTTGCATTCCTCGGCGACCGGGGCATCCAATCATTACTTGTCGAAGGTGGCCCGAACACTTGGCGACGATTCCTCGCAGCAGGAGTGGTCGACCGAGCCCATCTCTGCCAATCACCGGTCGAACTCAGCGGCTCGGGCGACACCTTCGGAGCAGCCGACCTCGAAGCGGCAGGATTGAGCCGGGTCCGCGAAATCGAGGTCGGCGGCGACACCATCAGCCACTGGAGTTGAGGCTTTGTCCGGTACCGCACAGAAACAGGACGAGGCCGTGGTAAGCAAAGGCCAAAATGAGGAATCAGCATTGCAGAGGTTCCTCGATAATCCACTGGTCAAGTCATTCATCGCCTACGCAATTTTCCGCGCTTTCTACGGCATGGGCATCCTCGTAGTGACCTATTTTCTGGCAACCAGCGAGTCATCTCCATGGTGGTATTCACTGCTCTTCCTCGCCTTCTCGATGGTCTTCTCGCGCCTACTTTTCCGCTGGATTAAACGGCGCCGCGGCAGCGAAGAAAATCCGGGCGACACCGAAATTCTTGATACTGAACGAGTGCCTCTCGACGCATGAGCCAGCCCCCAGCGACCGTCGAATCTGCCCTTGATGCGATAGGCAACACGCCCTTGGTCAAACTCAACCGGATGGTCCCCGAAGGTAGTGCCGATGTCTACGTCAAACTCGAGTCGTTCAACCCCACAGGCTCGAAGAAGGATCGTATGGCGCTCGCTATGATTGAGGGTGCTGAGAAGCGCGGCGAGCTACGCCCGGGGATGAGTGTGGTCGAATATTCGGGCGGCAGCACAGGGGCTGGATTGGCTTTCGTCTGTGCTGTCAAAGGTTATCATTTTCACATCATTTCTGGAGATTGTTTCTCTAAGGAAAAATTGGATTCGATGACCGCGTTTGGAGCGGATATGGAAGTGATAAAATCTCCTGATGGTAAGATTTCGTCTGAGGTCATCAGAGCGATGATCGACAGGGCTGCAGAATTGGCTGAAGATGAGAATTATTTCTTTACCGACCAACTCAACAATGACGATATCCAAGATGGATTTCGTAAATTAGGACAAGAAATCATCGATCAGGTCGGTGGGCCGGTGCACGCATTCTGTGATTCGGTCGGCACCGGCGGTTCGCTGTGTGGAGTGAAGGCGGCGATGCGCGAGGCTGGTCAGGATACACGAATCGTCGCCCTCGAACCCACGACCTCTGCCGTTCTCTCGACAGGAGTGAGTGGCGCACACAATGTCGACGGTATTGCCCTTGGGTTCGTTCCCAAGCACCTCCTCGGTGAGCCGTATGATGAGGTGCGGGCCATCGATGAGACGCTCGCGCGCGAGACTGCTGTTCGTATGGCGCGCGAGGAGGGAATCTTCGCCGGCACTTCCAGCGGAATGAACGTCGCCGGCGCGCTGGAAGTCGCCGCAGAACTCGGCCCGGGCCACACGGTTGTGGCACTGGCCGTCGATTCAGGTCTCAAGTATCTCAGCGAAGGCCTCTACGATTGAATCCGTGCAAGATTTCAGTCTCACGGCAGGAAGTCTGACTCTCTGGGTTCTGCAGGATCGTCATTCTCCTCATCATCAGGATGGTCGCGTTTCAGCTTCTCACGCAATTTATCCTTGATATCGTAATCCTCATCCTCTTCGGTCGGCGTCAATTCCTCAAGCTTCTCAATCCCGGGAAGAGAAATCCCCAACATCTTCCCCAAGCCTGTGCTCAAGACCAATAATCCCAATATAAAGAAGAATCCAACGGTGCCAATCCAGTGAATTGAGCCCCAGAAAATCTGTCGAGTGAAGCCTGGATGGAGGTCTGACTCAGAGGGATTATCTGGATTGTAAGCGATTTGATGTGATGATGATCTGTAATATCCAGAACTCTGCCAACATTCTGGATGACGTTCGTCCGAATAACAGGTCCATTCTCCGTCGTAAAGGACATCATCAACTGTGTAATTCCAAATCCAAGTGGTGTAAGGTAAATCCGTGATTCTATGTCCTGACGAGTGCCAATATAATTTCACTTCCACATTAGCGTCAACTTTTTCCCAATCCTTGGAATTCCATTCATCAGCAACGCCGAAGCCTTCGGTGTAAGTGAGGATTCCAGCAGAAATTGAGACCATCAACAAACCTGCAACGACGATAACGACTGACGGGATCTCTTTGCCTTCGCCAAAACTGAAATTGAAATCCGCACTACCGAATAGCGCTTCGTCCACTTTTTCTGGCTCATCATCTTCCGGGTGTTCGTCATAACCATCCATTTCATCTTCATCATTTTTCATTTAATTCACCTCATTAAATCCGGAAATCGCCGAATAAGTCTACGCCCTCAAAGACTGAAAGCCAGACGAAAAATAGTGCAATTAGCATGAAAAAGAAATTGATGATCAATTCCTCCCACCACCTCATCGTGTAATTCTTGCGAAGAATGCCCATTTCCTTGAGTTGCTTGATGACGCCCTCGCGGAAACCCACGAAAATTTCGTGTCTCCAAACGAAGAGATTGAAACAAGCAGTAGCTAAAAGTACGAGTAAAATTAGGTCAAGGAAACCAAAATACCACGGTACTCCGACGACAAGGGCGGTGATTGGCGCGACTTTGATGAACTCATAATGCTGAGAATAAAATCCCTCTTTCTTCCTAAAGATGAAACTGCCGAACCTGAACGGAACCTTGGGCTTGACGCGAATCTTGGAAGGGTTGCCATACTTCTTGCCCGCGTGTGGTTCGTCAACCCATGGCCACCAGAATTGTGACATATTGGCCACCTCAAATTCTAGTTTGCATTGTGGGCACGTCACTGGCGAGACGCGATTCCAGAGAAATACGAAGAAATTTTCAGCATATCCTTTTTCGTCTTGGCCGGGTTTTCCTTGGTGATCGCATCCTGGGCATTGAAGATCTACTGCTCCGGGATGGGAGTAACCGGGTTGGACCAACCAAAATGCGGCGGCGATATGGTAGATTGGAACGCCGACGATGCCCGCGAAGAGGGCGAGTGCAAAAGGGCCGCCAGAATCTGGCCATGTTCCCGCAAGATGATTGTAAACCACCCAAGCACAAAATGGGATGTAGAGGCAGATGAAGACCTTCAATTGGATGTATGGTCGTAATTTTGTGTAAGGCTGCCAATCACCGAATATCTCTTCTGAAGTCTCCTTGTCGGCGGCTTTTTTCTCCTTCTTCACCGCACGCTGAAGTTTGTATTTATGGCCATCATTCATCCCCTCCCACCATGCCATTGTGAGTACTCAATTCCCATACGCCTTAATGTTTGAGCCGGCGCGAAAAAAAAAAATCGGTTTTGGGGTAAATCAAAATCTCCAAAATGGCTTAAATCAGTTATATTTTGTCTGTTTTTTTTTAAAATCTCGGTCGTTGAAAAAATATTTTTCATTTTCCATTATCGAGATGCTAAGTGAGAATCCAATCGCCCAGCACGCTGCCAGCATGAGGAATCAAAGTGTTGGGCGATACAGGATTCGATCTTCTGACTTTCTAAAATCAATATTCATGTCAGAAGACGTGAGAAATCTTTGATTTCTCAAACGACTAAGCATCTCACTCAGCGAATGTCAACGAGATGCCCAAGTGAGAATCCAATCGCCCACCATGCTTCCAGCAATAGCAATCAAAATGGTGGGCGATACAGGATTCGAACCCATGTCCTAGCGTCCGAAGCGCCAGATGATATCCAGACTACACCAATCGCCCGTGCTTTGAGGCGAGCGCCGACCTTTCTTCAATGCGACGGGTGAGCGACGACGAGAAGTCGGGCCAGAGAGCGATGTACTTTGACCGGAGCAGTAAGCACAACTCTCCAACCGCGCTCAAGCATTTGGTCAGCAATTTTTGACCACGATTTACCCATTACAAGAGGGTCGACCGGCTCATCAGAATCATCGTTCAAAATCGCCGGGTCGGTCGGTAAAAGCGTGCATAGCGAGCCTGCATCATCGATAGTGCGAGCGGCGGAGCAAGCCTTGAGGAAGAGTTCGTAGCCATCGTCGGATTTCCATGCATTGCGCCCGTACGGGGGGTCGAAAGCGAAGATCGAACCGCTGACTCTGCCCCACACATCGGGGGTCTTGCCAACGCCGATTTCCTGCACATCCCACGTCGCCGGGAAGTTGCCGCAGAGCCCTCCCCCACCGAGTTCCTCACCGCCAAAATCTGCTCCACCGAGTTCCTTACCGCCAAAATCTGCCGCACAGAGTTCCTCACTCGCCCACTCCAGGTTCTGCCTTGTGCCGGATACCATGCGCGGGTCGAGGTCGCTTGCAAGCACTGAGAGGCCCGCGAGCATCGCCTCGATTGCTATTCCGCCGGTGCCGCAGAATGGGTCGATTACGGTGGTTGGTTCGCCGGGTCCCTGGATGCCCCCTTCGGCCGAATTGTGCGGTGAGCGGTGGCCGAGGGTGATGAGCAGGCGGGCGAGGCGAGGCTCGAGAGAAACCGGTTGGAAGAAGGGGCGTTCCATCGGTTGCCGGCCGCCCCAATTTGTTCGAGTCCATGTTGGGTGGCGCAGGCCCCAGACGATTGCTGGGGGTGAATTTGCCAGTGGGTCTGGGTGGTTTGGTGGGTCTTCTGGGCCTGCGAGAATCACCACGATTTCGTGCTCGGGTGATTCGAGGTTTACCGTGTGATTATTGTCGGCGATTAGGCCGCCTGCTGCTTGGGCAATCGCCGATTTCGAGAAGCCAGCTAATCCTGTTCCGAGGCTTCTCGTGCGTATTGCGAATGTGCCTGTTGGCAGGTGCGCAGTGGCCCATTCTGCGATTTGATTTGCGAGGATATCCGTCTCGATAGGTGCACTGCTTTGGCCGTGCAGGAGAATGTCATCGAGTAGGGCTGCTCTCGAGAGTCGATTCTCGGTGTCCGCACTGGCCGCCTCGGTCATCACGACGCGGGGGTGGACGAAGCCGACTGGACCTGCGAGTGCCTCGGCTTCGGAACGGAAGAGCGCTGGGTGCCAACCGCTCCCGATGAGCGTGAATCCACCCTCCGGTGCGCTCATCGGCCCGCTCAACACGATTCCTCCGGCTCACCCGCGCTCGACTTCAACCCTAAATGCCTCGACGCTCAGCACAGGTCTGCGCGCGCGTGCTGCGGGTGTTACCAAAGAGTGGAGGTGAGGTTCTGGGCTGTAATCTGAGAGACTTGGCGACCGCTCATCCGCTGGATTTGACCGAGATGTCGGGCCAGCGTGTCGCGGTCGATGTTTTCCTCAATGCCTACCAATTCATCACCAGCCTTGTTGGACAAGACGGTAAGCCTCTATCATTCGATGGACGGCCGGTGGCTCACCTGATGGGCTTCCTCGACCGGGCGACTTGGATGCTCGAACAGGGAATTGAGCCAGTCTTCTTCTTCGACGGACGCCCTCACGACCTCAAACTCGATACTCTGGCTGGGCGCAAAGAGCGCAAGGTGGAAGCGGTTGCAAAATGGGAGGCTGCGGTTGAGGTCGGCGACATGGCGCTGGCCAAGAAATTGGGGCCTCAAACGGCTGAATACACGCGCGACATGGTCGCCGAGACCAAGAGATTGTTCGATTGTCTCGGCCTCGTCTGGATTGAGGCTCCGATGGAGGCCGAAGGCGCAGGCGCGGTGCGCTGCGCCAATGGTGAAGTCGCAGCGGTGGCCAGTCAGGACTGGGACACGCTGCTATATGGCTCGCCGGTGATGATTCGCAATCTGACGAGCCACGGCCGACGCAAGTTCGGCCGAATGTTAACCGCTGAGAAAGTAGTCTTGCAGGAATTACTCGACGAGCATGAAATCACTCGCGAACAGCTCGTCGACCTCGCTATCATGATCGGCACCGATTTCCATCCGGGAATCCGTGGAATCGGTCCCAAGACCGGCCTCAAATTGATTCGCGCGCACGGCACGATGGAGGCTGTGGCCGAGGTCAAGGGCTTCGAAATGCCCGAGGATATCGAGACCATTCGCGGGCTTTTCCTCAACCATCCGGTTCACCCAGAACCTCTCGCTCATTCGACGCGCGCGAATGAGAATAATTTGCGAGATTTCCTACAAGGCGAGTGCGGCTTTTCCGACCGTCGCCTCGAGCGCGCAATCGATCGGCTGGCTGCAGCCAACCATCTCAAATCCGACAGCCAGCCGACCCTCTTCGACTTCTGAACTCGCGCTCCGCGCGAACAATCGAGAATTATTGATTAGAAATTGGGGCGGTTCACCCGGGGACTGAATCGCCCCTGGGGAACCTGTCACCGCGAATCAACAACGGACCGCGGGCCTGAGCAA
Organism: Methanobacteriota archaeon; assembly: GCA_016845365.1. Taxonomy (GTDB): domain Archaea; phylum Thermoplasmatota; class Poseidoniia; order Poseidoniales; family Thalassarchaeaceae; genus MGIIb-O1. The sequence continues at coordinate 17,728 of JAERST010000016.1, read as the reverse complement.
AAATCGACCAACGTTACTGTATCACAGTATGCTGCCGTCGGATTCATCCTCGTCGAGGATTCCATCGGCGTCATCGTCGTCATCAAGATGGTCTTCAATACCGTCATTGTCGTGGTCGAATTGACCAGTCAATGGGTTGCCATCGTTCTGCTCGAACCAGTCGGAAAGTCCGTCGTTGTCGTCATCGGTATCGGTCCTGTCGGTAATTCCATCGTTGTCGTGGTCATACCTCCAGAGGCCGATTGCGCCGTCGACCTCGTCGACATCTAGGATGTCGTCGTTGTCGTCGTCGGGGTCGACACCATCGTTCAGACCGTCGTTGTCGTGATCGCGTGAGTAGTCCTCACCGTTCGGTCCAACGTCGTTCCAGTTGTCGATGCCGTCATTGTCGATGTCGAAATCGATGTTATCGCGGACGCCATCATTGTCGTGATCGTAGATGTCCGAGTTAGGGTCGCCGTCATTGACTTCCTCGCGGTCGTCTATGCCGTCGCCGTCATCGTCATCATCCTCAGCGTCGTTGATGCCATCGTTGTCGTGGTCCTCTGGGAACTCGTCCACGTTGTCTGGGATTCCGTCGTTATCATCGTCGAAGTCCAAGTCGTCTGGGATTCCATCGCCATCGTTGTCGTTCTCGCCGTTCTGGTCTTGGTTGTCGAGCTGCTGACTTTGCTGCTGGTCGGACTGACTGCCTTGCTGACCCTGGTTATTGTCCTGGGTCTGGCCCTGCTGTTGCTGGTTCTGACCGTTCTGGTTGTTACCATTCTGGTCCTGACTCTGCTGGTCACCTTGCTGGCCGGATTGTTCTCCGCCCTGCTGCTGACCCTGGCCATTGTCCTGCTGGTTGGATTGTTCTCCACCCTGCTGTCCACTGCCTTGCTGACCGTCTTGACCGGACTGTGAGCCCTGGTCCTGACCGTTGCCTTGCTGGCCGCCTTGACCTTGGCCTTGTCCACCTTGGCCTTGACCTTGGCTTCCAGAACCTTGACCCTGACCTTGGCCTTGACCTTGGCCTTGACCTTGGCCTTGACCTTGGCCTTGACCTTGGCCCTGACCTTGGCCCTGACCTTGGCCTTGACCTTGACCTTGACCCTGTCCTTGACCCTGTCCTTGACCTTGTCCTTGACCTTGTCCTTTACCTTGTCCTTGACCCTGTCCTTGACCTTGTCCCTGTCCGTCTTGGTCGGAATCTCCACCGCCGTCAGTTCCGCCGTCTCCAGTACCCTCTCCGTTGTCACCGTAATCCGGATCGTACGCATCGGGGATACCGTCGCCATCCGAATCCGACATCGACCCGTTGTTAGGGTCGTTCGGGAACGGATCGTTGGCGTCATCTTGCCCATCACCATCGGTGTCTGCCGAGTTGGGGTTGGTACCGGACGCGTACTCCTGAGAGTTCGTCAATCCGTCACCGTCTGGGTCCGCGTTAGCGTCACTAGCCGAGTTCGGATTTAGTCCGTACGCAACCTCCCAACCGTCCGGTAGACCATCGTTATCGGTGTCGGGGTTGGTGGGGTCCGTGCCTTCAGCTGTCTCCTCTGCGTTTGTCAGACCGTCTCCGTCCCAGTCGGCTCCTCCATCAGAGGGGTCGAGTGGGTCAGAACCATCGGCTGAAACGCCAACGGAACCGGCCATCAAAACAAGGAGCAGCGCAATCATCATGCTCGTATTCTTTGTTTTCTGCATTTTCTTTTCACTTCCAAAATATCAGTTCAGAGAACCCGCTGTTCTCTCTTTCCGGTGAATGCTCGCGCTCGTCCTTGCGCGAAGCCAATTCTTCCGGGAGTTACGGATGCTATTTGGGAGCCCACTAGGTATTCTTTCCACAACCACTCTAAACGTAGCACTGAGCTGCATTTGAGGCTTTTGTGGAAATACTGTATTACTTCGTTTGCTCCTCCTCTTTTACGCATCCAATCTCACGGGCTTTCATAGGGAACCCACCGTTCCCTCTAATTTGTCAGCCATTGCGTGGCTATATCAAGAGTTCCCGTGCCTGATTTGGGCTGTTTTTTGGATAGTTTTCCATCAAGGAGTCAGTGCCGCGAGTTCGGCTCGGAATTTTGTCGAGCCCATGAAGTGGAGCACTGGAGTCGCTAGAGTCCCAATAATTAGAGTGCCCAGAAGTAGATTTGACCACAATTCGATCCCCGTTCCAAATGAGAAGAATAGTAACCAACCTGCAAGAAGAAAACCCCACGGCCTGAAGCGGCGAGCGAACAGTGCTGAACGTGCTCGAACTAACTCGCTTGAGTATAGCGCTGTTTCCTCACCTTCTGCCAACATATCGTTCTCGGTAGCACAACGAACGCAAACCTGGTAGCGGGGGCCATTACCACTAACGAACTGAGAGTTCGGGTAGTTTTGGGTGCACATGCGACAGACTGGCATAGACGTCAACCTTGCCAGCGAACATCGCTCCTTCAACGCTACGGTCGTCTAACCTGTTTGTTGGGCTCAAACTTGGTAACTTTGTTTGAGAAATTAAGGAATGACCTAAGCAAGGCTAGTCCATCTGGACTGCCGACTGATTCAGGGTGGAATTGAACTCCCTCTATTGGAAGAGAAGGATGACTTAACCCCATAATCAGACTTCCAGATTCATCCCATGAGTTTGCTATGAGGTCCTCATTCGTCGCCTCTAGAACCAAGCTATTGTAGCGCATCATTACAACCTCCTCTGAGGCATGTTGGAACAGACCTGAGCCGTCATGAATGATTCTTGATGGTACTCCATGAACTGCGCCTAGAGGAGATTCAATTAGATTCCATCCTGCTGCAAGACCAATTGCTTGATGACCCAAACACCAACCAAGTATTGGAATTGGGGCATCCAGGATTTTCAATCTGTTTTGCAAGGCTCTGTGGGCAATTTCCATGCTTAGAGGAGAAACTTCTGGGCGAGAAGGACCCGGTCCAATTATGATATGTGTAGGACGGTAAATGTCTAACCAAGTGTTGACTTGAGTTTTTGTATCGATTTTTTCAACTGGTCTGCCCTCAACGATTGTCACCTTTGCTCCGAGCCGATGTAGCGATTCTGCGATATTGTTTGTGAAGGAATCGAGGTTGTCCACTAAGAGAACGTGATAATCAATTTCCAAACCGGACTTCTTTGGAAGTCCAGGGGATATTCTACCCAATGCTCCTTTGACCTTGGGAAGAGGAAGTATGCCAACTTCCCTCTCGGGCAATTCTTCACTACTGAATCCAGTTCGGAATCCCCACGTCGCTTCGGTTACTGCAGCTGCCTTCCAGCGTGCTTCCTCGACCTCGTCGGCAGGATTTGAATCGATTACAACGCCTCCACCTGCTTGAACCGTAGCATACCATGATTCCGGACCACTGCGAGCCTCCATAGTTCGAATTAGGATATTCCAATCGGCCTGTCCAGCGCTTTGGTTGAGATGGCCGATTGATCCTGTCCAAGCACTTCTCGGCGAACCCTCTAGTTGGTCGATGGCTGCCATAGTCACAACCTTTGGGCAACCGGTGATTGATCCACCGGGGAATAGGGCAGCCAAAGATTTTCCAGCACTATTGTTAGGACTAATTTTTCCCTCCACCCCAGAAACCAAATGTTGCACATTTGCCAAAGCTTCAATTCGGCAGTCAGACCAATGTACACTACCACTCTGACAAACAGAAGAAAGGTCGTGCCGTTCCAAATCTACCAGCATCAAGTGCTCGGCCATTTCTTTTTCTGATGATGCTAATTCTAACCTTAGAGCAGAATCTTCCTTCTCGTTCTTTCCCCTTGCCCTCGTTCCCTTTATTGGTCTGGTTGAGACAATTCCAGATTCAAGGCGCATCAATCTCTCAGGAGAGGCTGAGGCGACTGCCCAGCCGTGATCTGCTAAGTACAGCCATGAGGAGAAAGGAGCGGGATTAGAATGGGTCATTCTTCGGAATGTATCCCACGGTTGACCAGACATTTCACCTTGCCATCTGCGGCCATAATTCACCTGATAGAGGTGGCCGCCACGAATCGATTCACGGATTTTCTCGACCTTTCTGGCATGTTCAGAATCGCTCTCGCTATCGGGCACTATTGATTCTGGTTTGGATGGCATTTGTAAATCCGAAAGTTTGGGTGATTCTTGCTCTAACCATTGATGCCCCTCAATCGCAATTAATCGCAATTGATTGTTAGCACGTTCGTGTATCCACCATGCATCACATCGCCACAAAACGCCTAGTAGCGTACCAGGTTCAGGTGTATTCGCCAATCGAATAGAATTTGACCAACGACCTAAATCATATCCAAGTAAGCCAGCGAATCCACCTGGAGTAATCGAGTGTTGTTCATTCAGTTCTACTTCTATTTCATGCTCAGCGACAATAGACAAGGCTTGCTCTAATGTTGCTGGATTATACTCCTCTTCTGTATGCCATCGCCCTTCTACTAGTCGCTGACGAACTAAGTTCAGCGGAGGAGGATTTCCTAGGTATATTTCACCACTAAGCGCAGAACCTGTTGGGGCATCTTCTCCGTACGGTTCGAAGAAAAGAAAGCGAATGCTATCCAAGGCTGGAAGCATGGACTTTTGTGACAGGTCAGTTACAGGCCCACCTGAATGAAGAAGCAATTCATCTCCTTCACGGGTTCTAGCCTGCAACATGGAAATTAGAGGAGATTCATGCGAGTTATCCTCTGTACGTTCAATTACTCGCATATCAGCCCTCCAAATCTTCTAATCTCATCCATGCGGTCTTTAATCGATTCATCCAAGTGTTGTAGGCCGCTTGATACAATCTACCATTTGGTTGACCAATTTGCCTTCCATCAATTTCACCTAATGCCTGAACACCTAAGCCACTTCCTAAGACTATCATCTCAGAAGCCCGTAGCAACATTGGTAGAGTCAGTCTAGCTTCCCTAACTGGTACTCCAGCACTCTCGATACCTTCTCTGATTTGTTCTAGAGTAACAGATTCTAGTGCACCTTCCGAGGGCTTTGGATAGTAAGCAACTCCATCGTTATCCAGCAAAATAGGCATACACCTATCTCCATCAACTAGAATATCTCTATCGAATAGAAGGGATATATCCGCTCCATGCTCTTTCGCTACCTCTCGAGCATCAAAATATGGTTGCCAATCGCCGTGTTTAGTTCCTCTTACTGAACCCTCCCATCGAGGTGCTGCAAGACTAATTGCTCTCATTGGATTGGGCCATTTTCCGTTTACTCTAGGAATTAAATTGACTTCGCCATTCGGAGTGACTCCGATCTTAATCAAAAATGGCGCCTGATTTTCTCCAACCACTGATTCGCCCGGAATATCTGTCTTACTGAGCGCTTCGAAAATAAGTTCTGTTAGTTTGTTTGGAAGATTGAATCCTAATCTCTCAGCGTGTCGGAAAAGACGAGCAATATGCAAGTCGGCTGCTAATAGCCGAGAACCTCCATCCCAAGCGATGGTGGTGAATACCTCGGAACGGGGATCGCCATCCATAGACCTCGATAGATGAATAGGGCTTCAACCCGATGCTAGCACAATCAGAGCATTTCGTCTAAGAAAGATGTGTCAATATCATCGTCTTCTGATTCTTCTTCATCCAAGTCATCGAAGTTCAGGTCGTCTGCCATGTCATCGAGGTCCCCAAGGTCTAACTCTTCTTCATCCCCTAGTAATTCGTCCATAACGCCACTATCTGCGGATGGTGTTGACTCTACTTCCTCTTCCAATGGGGCTCCTGCACCAGCCATAGTCTCGGTGTAATCGCTCTTGCTTTCATCTGAAGAATCGTCTTCCTTGCGCCTAGCATTAGCGACTAGTCCGCCATCAATTTCCAATTCTTCAGCACCGAAGTCTTCGTCATCGGTAAGGCCAGCCGCCTCCCGCTCCATTTGCTCTTCCAACTCGACTTCTAGGGCGCCCATCTCCCAAGGCTCAGGAGCAGAATCTCCTCTTGGCCTGATGAACATCATTGCACCGACTAGGAACATTACTACTGAAAGTGCAATGATTACCATGTTCATGTCGCCTGCTAGTATTTTATCGACCCAGGACTCACCTGCGGCATCATCGCCTGGTTGGGTAGTACCAAAGCTGGATTCTTCCCAAGGTGGAACTTCTACTGGGTCGGCATAGAATGTGTGAACTTCTCCATTGTAGGTTACAATCTCAATCCAATATGTCTCTTCACGGTCAATCATTTCACCATTGAATTCATTGAGAATCAATATCGTATCTCTCATACCAGACTTAACCAGCGAAGCGTTTCTAGTGTCATCGAACGATTCTAGGCTGACAAAGGCGTAGTAACTTGCATACATTGGATCCTCGGCATTATCCCAGGTTACCTCTATTAGAGAACCTGCAGCATTCCAACTGGCCCTAATTCCACTAACATCTGGACACTCTGGACACGGGTCTGCGGATAGTTCGTCTGCAAGTTCTATCCAAGTACTGGCGAGATTGTCCGTCCAAGCATTGCCTGACGAATCAACTGCAACCACTGCAACATAGATTCGACGGTTTGGTACCAATGGTGTAGCAATGTCATCACCATAGGCTGAGAACTCGGTTAGTAGGACTGGAAGGTCCTGTTCTCTATCAACGATCATTGCGGGTTGTAGGTCATCGGTTCTTTGCAACAGAACCGGGGTATCGATTACCGCGTAAATCCAATATTCTGCGATGTCAGAGGCGTCACTTGATGGGAATTCTACAAACATCGCATTTCCAGCATCATTTGGCCTATCTCTGAGTACCGGAGCTTGGACTCGGTCGGGCGGAGATACATCTCCGCGATTATCCATTGGAGTAACTAAGACCATATGTTCCGATAAGCCACTTAGGTGCACATTTCCAGATATATCATGAATAGTTACAGTGACATAGAGAGGAATCATAGATTGGATTGGACCTACTTCTAAAGTATCTACAGAGCTTCCATAAAGAGCACTTTCTGCAGTATATTCTAATTGGAAGTTGGCTCCAAACTGACGCTGGTTAATGACTACCAAACCACAATCAGATGGGTTTTCACTGCAGGATTCCCAAATCTCGGTTACGTTGTTCAGTGGGTACTCGGAGACCCAAACTGTGTAGAATGAGAAGTCATCAGCTGATGAGCGATTCCAGCGAATATCAACGGCTGAACCGTCATCTTCTGGATAATCCCACGCATCGAGTCCAGTGACTCGATCTGGAGGTATTGCTTCTCCGTCGAAATCAGCCTCAGGGGTAGCATCTACGACGAGTACGTTGTCGACGTCACCATTGCCCCAATCGTCAAAGGCTACGACTCCAATCCAGTAGACTATTCCATCGATTAGACGACTTTCGCCCAAAGAATCAATGATGATTGAAGTCGTTTCACAATTATCTGTATATCCTGCAACGGGCCAACCATCAACCGTTGAAGGGGGTTGGAAGCCGGAGGCTGGTAGAACATATACTGTGTAGAAGGTGCAGTCCTCCTCAGTATTTGCATCCCAAGAGACATTGATTCTACCGCCTTCATCGTTCGGCACGTCGATGGCTGTTGTTCCAGTAATCGGCATCGGCGGAATTCCATCATTGAGGCCACCTGCGGTAACCACTGGACCAATTATTGTGGCATTATTGATTGAAGATTGTCCTGCTTCGTCTACACACACCGCTGCAAACCAATACGGAACTCCACCTTCTAATTGCAAGGCGGTTGTGTTCCCAGTACTCCAATGGAATTCGAATGGGTCTGAAAGCCCGACTACGCTGGTAATTTCTTGTTGCACGGCCCAAATCCTAACTCTATCCGGGTCAAGTTCAGTACAGGCAGCCCATTCTAGGAAAATGGTACCAGCCGCCCCACCCGAAGCTGGATTTGCGGTCATCCAAGCCGGAGCGGCTGGAACCTCGTCTGTTGGAGTAATATTTTGTGGGTATGTCATTGGAACGCCCAATGATCCATCTGCGTATTCAATTACAACTGCTGCACGGTATTGGCGATCATCCCGCAATTCTTCCGTTACACCAGCATTGTCCGCTCTTGTTATGGTTGCATTTGTGCGGGACCATAAGCCCGACCTAGTGTATGTAGAGAATGAATCTAAGTCCTCTTGAGTTGGCTCCCATAATGGGTCAGCGGTTGAATCCCACACATACAACCTGTAGGCATGCCATGCAGCATCTTCTGCTGGTAACCAAGAGGCCTCGATTACACCACCGCCATCATTTGGTCTATCGACTAAATTGGTAATTACGGTTGGAACCTCGATTCGTTCCCAATCGTAGGTTATACGAACCTGCATTGCTCCATCTTGAGGAGACTGCATTTGGACGTGTAAAATCGCAGACGATGTGCCAGGACCTACCGCAGATATCGCCGATTGGAAGGCCTGTTGTATTCCTCCATTACTGGCGGCTAAATCCCAACTTCCAGTATAGTTTAGGGAAGTTGAGCGAGCCCAAACCCATGCACCTCTTTGAGGTGCTAACATGGTCATAGTTTCGACATGCATTGGAAGTTTTCCTGGTGCTGAAGCGCTGGAGCTTTCAGGAATCTGAATAGGATTTTCAGGGGTGACTAGTACTGTTGCCATTCCTGGGTGAGTTGTATTTGTGATATCCCATGTTCGCCCACTGTACAACAAGGTCAACGGATCTGCACGGCGTTGATTTTCTCTTGCTGTCTCTTGCAAACTAACAGTCGGCTTGTAGACATGAAGGCCGTCATTTCCTACAGCATAGAATCCACTGAAGTCGATGTGGCCTCCCTGAAGGCCGGTTATCACTCGGTTACTAACTACCTCATGTCTTCCGTCTACATCTACAACATCAAGCCCTCTTGGACTCATAACTACAAGATATTGGCCATCACTATGCATTTCGTACGGAGGCCAAGATAGTAGAGAACTGGTACTAACTCCTGTCTCCATTTGCATCATGCTACCATTCCAATGTACCAAAGGAGCAACATCGGTCGCAACGTGAACTCCCCAATCATCGGCAACAATTGCTCGAACATCGTTACTTGGAATCATATCGATATTATAGGTGCCATTTGCCATATCGGTGGCCAAGTCCCAAGCAGCTACTCCTGGTCTAGTCGGACCTTGGCCATTGTGAGAAATGAATATCGCCGCGTCATGATAAATTGTGGAATTTGTTCCATCAGGATTCTGTACGACGCGTGATATAGGTCCTGCTTCGGTAATGCCGCTGACGGTATTACCCATCAAGCCATCATTGAATCCGAGTGTAGTGAGTACTGTTAGATTCGATTCATGCAGGACGGTAACTCCAGCGGCACCACCAGCCAGAACCTTACCTCCGCCCTGAATCGTAGTATTGATTGAGTGTAAGTGAGTGATGATTGGAGAAGGCAATCCATCTATCGTAGTAATCGGATTGTCCCAATCGTCACGGGTGGTATTGTACATTCCAATTCCACCATGAGTTGCTATCATGATATGGTCTCCATAGACCATGAAATCGCGCACGAGATTACTTGGTAATCCGGCGATTAGACTTCCATAGCTCCATTGCCGACTTAGGGTATCGAAGGTTTGGAATCCGGCCGCTGAGCCTTCATTGCCCATTAGTCCAACATACATTGTGTTATTCTCAATTATCATCCCATCCATCTGGGCGTGAAGCGCGGGAGGAGTGGACACTATGCGGCGTTGCTTTAGGTCAATCGCCTTGAGTCCGCGGCCGGCTGTGGTTACCCACAGAGTCTCTCCATCCAAGGTCATTTCATTGACTACATCTTGTTGGAAATTGTAACCATATTCCCACCTAACCGAACCATTTGCTAGAATTTCTCCTTGAAGGATCGAAGAGCCGTAAAATGAACTAGAATCCAATGCTGAGGTAACCCATACATGAGTATCGTTAGAGATTATTTCCAAAACACGACCGCTGGTTAGTCCAGCCAATTCATCATAACCACTTGCAATCAATCCCGAACTATCCAATCTATCGACTCTGTTCAGGCCTGTTGTTTGTCCTGATCTTCCAATCGCATAGATTACCTGACCTGTTGACGAAGGAGCCCTATCTATCGAACAGCCGTCCATTCCTGGATCTAGAACCTGACCATTGGCGGTTGCGGTTCCAGAAGTTATCAGTCGAGAGATTCCGCCTTGGTTGTCGTACTGATGTGCGGCCAAGAGAACGTTGTTGTCATGTAATAATCCACCAGGGAAAATTCTATCCTCGCTTATTCCATCTGCGGCGGTGAGTATTGAAAGATATGTGTCAGTATTGTAGTTGTATCGATCAATCCCGACTCCTTCTGTATCGTATGCAATGTAGAGAATGTCATTGGCTTCATCACAAGTCACTGCTCTAGGATCATTATTGGATAGCCCAGAGCTACCAGAGGTCATCGCACTAATCCATTCGTTGGTAATTGAGTCTGAATCATGGTCTACGAGGTCATATCGGGCTACACCGCCTTGATTCCCCCACCAAAATCGTGCGCCTATAGCAACGTGCACGATGTCATCGCAGATGCCGATGTCGGCTGCATATCCATCTGGAATATCTCCAGTCCCTAAATCCCAAGAAGACCAATTACCAGTCGTTCCATCCTTTCTCAATATCTGAGCATTTGAGTTCCATCCACTGGATTCCATATTTCCAACCCATAGGTCATTACCGATGACTTTCATCGAATAGAATTCCTCTTCTGTATTCGATGGTAAACCATCACCTGGAGTCCATGAATCAAGCCATGTTTCGTTTACAGGGTCCCATCTTAGGATACCGTTCATACTAGCGAAGAGATATTCTCCTTGGTATTCTTCCATCCCGCGGATTGGACCATCTACGTCCGTCCACTCGTCTAGTAATGTCATTGTGTCTGCATTGAATCGCCTTAGGATGAAGTTCCCATAGGCTACCCATAGTTCGCATGAACTTGTGTTTAGCGGGAAACACTCACCAAGGAATCTTGCATTTACTCGCAATACATTACCTATGGTTGACAGATCATCTTCCCATGACTCATTGGTCATGTTCCAGCGAACAATTGTTCCATCCCCATCATTCCAAGTCTGGGTTGGTCGAATGCCAATCCACAATTGGTCGTCAACTATTCCAATTCCATTGATTACACCATTCCACCCGGTGCGGTCGTCGACCTCTATGGTTGTTAGGCTAGTATTTGTTGTCAGATTGATACGGTAGATGCTATCTGAACCACCGCCCCACCAACTGGTTGAACGCTGGGTAGAGTAATGCAAAATGTCACCATAAATCTCTATGTCAGCCGGTATAGAATTGGAAAGGGTAGGGCCATTTGGATTTGAGCCTCTATCCCATGAGATGAGTACGACATCATTGATTACATCGATTAGTGTAAGTCCAAAGTCACCACCGGCCCAAATGGTGCCATAAGTCTGCCCAGGTACTAGAGCGGTTACATCATCATCATTGATGTATCCTTGATCGCCATCCCAAGTCGTTAGCCATTCATTGTTGATTAAGTCATAACGAGCTATACCGGTGTTTTCGAATCCAAGGTAAAGGATGTTGTCAACTTTGACCGTGCGAGCACGCTGAGTATCGTCACCTGCAGTCCAAGTCTCAATAACGCTGAAGTTGTCCATGTTTACGATACCAGCACCTTGGTTTCCTCCTGTGTATGCTCTGTCGGGTGCGAGCATCTCAATTGTGTACACGAAGCGACTTTCGAGGCCATCGCCGGAACTTACACAATCTTGGAATTGATATTGCCAGTTCCATTTACAGGCCCCTCTATTTGTGCCAGCGTAGAGGCCATCTCCATCGCTTGTTACATCATAGAATACACTAGGTCGATTCCACCATGAACCGCTGGTTGTCAATGTAGTCCAAGTGCTCCCATCATAGCGCGAGAAAGAACCTTCTGAGCCGACCAATAGGCCTCCGAAATCATCCATCTCCAGAGATAATACATCATCATCTGGAAGCGAGTTTGTATCCTGATTCCAGAGGTCGGAAATATCACCGGTTAGCCTGTCTATAACAAGTATTCCAAACTCGTACAATCCAATGTAAAGTACATCGCCATCAACTGCAACCGGTGTTGCATCCAAATCATCGGCGCCAAGTGATTGCCAAGAGCCGATGATGGTCGAAGTGGATAATTCAACTCGCATAACTCCCTTGTCAGGAGTGGCCATGTATGCTATTCCATATCTAGTGGCAACCGAATTAACAACGTCAGAATCTAGACCGTCCGAAGTGGTGATAGTATCCACTAGCGTCATCTGATTGGTGTCAATAATTGATATTCCAGATTGGCTATGACCAATTACCAAGTAACCATTTGTATCGTCAAAGGCCAAGGAACTAACGTCGTTTGAGCTTAATCCGGATACGGTTCCAATGTAACTTCCATCGGTATTTTCTAACCTCAAAACTCCAGCATTGCTTGTTCCAATCCAAACATTGTCGTTATCATCTTGTTGAATAGCAACAATTTGACCAGGATTGCTGACATAATCGCGGATATCGATTGGAGTCTTCCAAGCACGATCTGCTTCATCATATCGATCGATTATTCTACCACTTGCAACCCAAATCTCTCCACTGTCTCCATCATCGATACGAGATACTACATCCATTCCATCGATTGAAGGTCCACTAACTAGAGTCAGTGTACCAGCGGGATTTTCAGTAATCTGCATTCCAAGAGTTCCTGAACCATCGCTAAACAAAGCGGTGGAGGAGATTGGCCCACGGGATGGGTGTGCTGGCCAAGCGATGGCCATTGCACCATTTCCATACAAACCAAGTTGTGACAGCTGATTCTGAGATTGGAAGATTAACGAATTAGTATCGTAAGCATGAACGGTGGTACCTGCGAGAATATGTAACCAACCTGGTGTCAGAGATAGACCGTGAATCTGATTGGAAGCCAACCAGTTATTTGTTGACCATGTGGCTATCCACGATTGTGCGGTTAAGTCCCTGCGGTTGATACCTGAATCAGCGGTTGCGATTAGCAGATGATTGCCGACAATCTCGAGGTCGGTGATTTGGTCCGAGGAGAGGAAATTCTGAGTGCTCCAATCTGTTTGAGAATCGACAGATACAGAAACACTTCCTGAGGAAGAAGAAGTAATGTAATTGAGAATGTGAACTCCAGCATTTGTTGTCGCCAAGTAAACACTGTCGCCAATTATCATCATGTCAGATGGAGTTTCAATGTTTATCGTCGGACAGTAATCATACTCACTCCAGACCTCTTCTCCAATCGGCTTGAAGTGAATGCTACAATTTCCAGCAGCCCAGACCGTCCCGTAATCATCGACCGATATTGAATAGATTCCTGCGTTTTGTAAACCGGTTGGTTCCCTTAGATTCGGCATTTCTGAGGAATCGAATAAACTGCGTGAAAGAACCGAACCATCTTCAGTTCCAATAAGTAAAGTCCCAGTATCACTGTCTATCGCTAGCGACCTTCCCATGATTCCAGTTTCAATATCCACGATTGGTTTCTGAGAGCGGGCGTCTAGGTGTAGAAGGTCGTCGTCTAACAATATGTATAACCGGCCATCATTCGGATTTACCGCAGAGTCGTGAATGTCTATGTCGACTGCTGAATAGGAAACCATTGGATCAGCCGGCCTTAATGCCTCGATTACCATATCAGTTAGTGTCACTCCGGCTGGTAATTCCCATGAGGCATCAGAGATTGAGTTGGGTTTCAGATAAGTGCTTAGAGTACCGTTCAGGACACTGGGCGGGTTGTTCTGCATCTCATTCTGCTGACCGAGGTCGCCATAACCTCTCCAATCGAGGATAGGGGTTTGAGTATCCATGAGAGTTATCTGAGGCTCATTTGCCCAGTATCCTGCAGAGCCATTAACTGCAATTTCAAAGGTCAGATTCGAAATTTGTGCCCCTGGAGCAAATGGTAAGAATAAGTCGCTATATGCATAGCTGCCATTATCCGGATCAGCTCCGGTAGCGACCAAATCAATCCATCCGGTGTCGTTGCTTCCCGAGGCGCCCCACGCAGCCTGCGAAACCTCACGAATTTCTTGCTCTGATTCTAACTGATTCACGTCAGAATATGCAGACCAGGGCAACAAAACCATCAATGTTGCAAGAAGCAAGGCAGACCTGCGCTTGCTCAGCAGTTGACGAGGATTAGACATGGCTACGAACCTACGGCCTACTTCTAACCATTAAGAAAGGGTGGGTTTGTTGAGTTATACATGATTCTCCCTCTAAGGAGGGAGTAGAGATTATTGATAGCGCATTTCCGAGGGCCGATAAAACACTCGAATTCTGTAGGATAGCATCAAAGAGGGGGGCATTGCCCGAAGGTTCTCGAGGAGTGGGCATGGTCGAGGACAGACTGCGGGAGGATGCGTTGGAATACCACGCTGCTGAACCAGCAGGAAAAATCCGAGTTGAGCCGACAAAACCACACGGAACCGCTCGTGAGCTTTCACTGGCTTATTCTCCAGGTGTTGCATATCCCTGCGAAGAGATTGCAGAGAATCCAGATGATGCCTACAAGTACACATCAAAAGGGAATTTAGTGGCAGTTGTCAGTAATGGTACTGCAGTTCTTGGTTTGGGAGATATTGGTGCACTTGCCGGAAAGCCAGTTATGGAAGGAAAAGGCCTCTTGTTCAAGGCATTCGCCGACATTGATGTTTTTGATATCGAGGTCGACAGGACGGATGTCGACGAATTTGTCGAAGCGGTAAAGGCGATTGCTCCTACTTTCGGAGGAATCAACCTTGAGGATATCAAGGCTCCAGAATGCTTCGAAATCGAACGAAGGCTCGTCGCAGAATTAGATATTCCAGTTATGCACGACGATCAGCATGGTACCGCAATTATTTCTGGTGCCGCTCTAATCAATGGATTGGAAGTCGTTGAGAAGGATGTTTCAGAAGTTAAAGTAGTGATTTCTGGCGCTGGTGCCAGTGCAATTTCTTGCGCTCAGCACTACCTTCGTCTGGGAGTTAATGCGGATAATTTGCTAATGTGCGATAGCAAGGGGATCCTCACCAAATCACGTGGTGATAATGGTGAGTTAAATGAATACAAACTCGCTTTTGCAAGGGATGTTGAAGACGGTGGGTTAGCCGAGGCGATGGTCGATGCAGATGTATTCCTTGGCCTGTCCAAGGGAGGACTTGTCTCAGGAGAGATGGTCAAATCTATGTCTGAGCGACCATTGATTTTCGCTCTCGCAAACCCTGACCCTGAGATTCTACCTACCGATGTGCAAGCGGTTCGCGATGATGCTATAATCGCGACAGGACGGTCAGACTTCCCGAACCAAATTAACAACGTACTCGGATTCCCTTACATCTTCCGTGGCGCACTGGACGTGCGTGCTACAGAAATCACAGAAGGAATGAAAATGGCCGCAACCAAGGCTCTGGCGGCTTTGGCAAAGGAGCCTGTACCGGACGAAGTCGCCGCTGCATATGCAGGAGAACAAATGCAATTTGGACCCGAATATCTAATTCCAAAACCATTCGATGCACGTGTACTAATTTGGGAAGCAAGCGCAGTAGCTCAAGCAGCTGTCGATGAGGGGATGGCTCGAATTAGTGCTGAGGAATTCGACGTTCAGAAGTACAGAGAGGACCTTGAAGCAAGGTTAGGATTAACTCGATCAATTATGCGACACGTGATCAATCAAGCGAGGAAAGACAAGAAGAAAATTGTCTTCTCAGAAGGTGAAGAGCCGACCATCATCAAGGCTGCGGCTCAATGTATGATCGAGGGAATATGCGATCCAATCCTTCTAGGTCACCCTGAGCGTATTGAAGCCGTAAAAGAAGAGCTTGGACTCAGTTTTGATTGTGAAATTATTGACGTTAGATACGACCCTCGTAGGCGTGGGGATTATGCAGATGAATTACACAAACTTCGTGGACGTAAAGGACTAACACGAAGGGATGCGATTAACCAATTGAAGTCTCCAAATTACTTTGGTCCAATGATGGTGCACTGCGGAGATGCTGACGGGTATCTTGGAGGCATCGCTCATAACTATCCAGATATCGTAAAGCCATGCCTGCAAACAATTGGCCCTGACCCTTCTTCGCATCGAATTGTGGGTCTATACATGATGACTGTAAATGGTCAATTGATGTTCATTGCAGATGCGACAATAAACATCTATCCAGATGCAAGAACACTTGCAGAAATTGCTATTCAAACCGCTAAGGTTGCTCGAAGATTTGGAGTTAGTCCAAAGGTTGCTATGCTTTCATTCTCTAACTTTGGTACCTCAAACGAATTGCGCACTGACCGAATCGAAGAAGCCATCGCAATGGCTCGTGAATTAGATCGCGGTCTAGTTATCGATGGCCCAATGCAGGCTGATACTGCTCTTGTGCCTGACCGTCAAAACGAGTTCCCATTCATGGAATTTGATGGGCCTGCCAATGTATTGGTTTGCCCTAACCTAGCTTCGGCAAATATTGCCTACAAATTGCTTCAGAGAATTGCGGGCGCAGAAATGACTGGTCCAATTCTAGAAGGTCTATCCAAGCCTGCTCACGTACTCCAACGAGGTGACTCAGTTAGGCAGGTCGTACACATGGCCGCAATAACTGCCGTTGATGCACAAAGGCACGCAAGACAGCGTTTGTGATTACATCAATAGATACCGATGGCAAAATAAGTCGGATTGTCTCTCACAATTCCATGAAGCCGTTCCTAGAGCACCTGAACATGACATCCACAGACGTGGATGAGACCATACGTTTTCTTCAGACCGCAATGCCAGAATTCAGTATTAGAGGAGAAGGATGGGGGCAGAAAGCACAGCGCTGGGTGCATATTGGCACTGAGGATTCCTACCTTTGCATAGAAGACCGTGGGGCTACTGAGAAAGGGCCACATCAGCCGTACGTTCATCCTGGGATGAACCACATGGGATTCGTGGTCAGCGATGGAGCTGCGTTAGCTGAGCGCATGATTGAGGCCGGTTACAAACAAGGAGCGACCTACCTAGACCATCCTCACAGACACCGCTACTACTTCTTCGATCACGACGGTAATGAGTATGAATTTGTCCAGTACTTCAGTGACGAGCCAGGTGAGAGGAACGAGTACGAATCATAGGGCGCCCCTCGGCTCAGGGGTAATCGTATCAGCCCCTTGCGATTGTCGTCACTTTTGATTCAAATCTTGTAGATACGCGTCGTATTCGACTTGGACGTCTTCTGCGACTATTGGTTCATTTATTCCAACCACCCAAGAGCGTGCTATTCCATCTAAATCAACGATTAGATATGATGGAAAACCAGGGATTTCTTCTCTGTCAAACGTCTCTTCAATGTAATCTCTGGAAGCCTGACCATGAAGAACTGAATGACTGTTGTTACTATGCTGAGACCAGTTCATTGCGTCTTCCTGAGATGCAATCGTAGTCCCTTCTGCATTATCTCGGAGAAGTTCAACAAAACTAACAGTGTACCTATCGTCGAGACCTTCCATTGACTGCAACAATTCCTCTGTTCGATTAGCTTCATCATTGCATATACCACACCAATCAGCAGCATTGAACAAAATCACTAACATCGTCCCTCGGAACTCAGAGAGAGTGACATTCTCACCGTGTTGGTTGGGTGCGGTTAAGTCCGGAATTGGAGTGAGAGTATCCATCTCATTTGAACTATCATCGCCAACGCAACCTGACAAAGGCGAAAGAAAGATTAGTACAATCATCATTGGTATTATGGTACGCATTAACTATCCGAAAACGTAGAATTTTATGAATTTGTGTACGGATTAAGTGTTTTATGAGTGAATCAATGGG
>JAERST010000015.1 GCA_016845365.1 Methanobacteriota archaeon | reverse complement strand
GATCCCGACAACCACGTGCTGGCGTGCCTCGCCGAGGACAGCCCCGCACAGTGGGTTGTGGTCAACACAGGCCTGTTTCACGACCCGGGCGACATTGCCAACCCGGCCACTCATGCCGAAGTCATTGACGGGTAAGCTCTCAATTCAGGGAAAAATGGGGGCGATTCGAAAATTTACAACAATTCTTCCTTGTTTAAGATGACCCGTTTGCCCATTCCATCACGGACTCTTGATACGATTCCATTCCTCTCTAAGTTACTTAATGTTCTACTAATTTTCGAGCCATCCATATTCGATTTTTCAACAATTTCCCTCTGCCAGCATTGACCATCATTTTCCAACATAAACTCAATTATGAATATCTCAGATGTTGAAAAACTAGCAAGCTTTGGGTTATAATTAACAGGTGCCTTTGACAAATCAGTATTTTGGAGTGAGAACCTTTCTTGTTGCTTTGTCGTTTTGATATTAAAAATATTTATTCCTGCAATAAAACCCACAAAAATCAAACTTGTTGAGTAAGCAATTAAGATAAATATCCCTTTTGTGGTTGCATCAACACTGATTGCTACGTAAATAGCTCGTCCAGTTAGTAGCAACAAAAATAACAATGAAAGAGCAATTGCCGATTGCGAGGAAGTGATATCCTTTCTCAGTTGGCCATTGTTGATTCTCATGATGATGTCTATATAATTTAGATATTAAAGAGGCTTGGTATTTTGATTAATGCCATATGAGTTGAATTTTTCTAATTTATCACCAGTATTCTGTTTTTGAACCACTTAATGAGCAGAGGGGACTCTATCACGATTAGATTCAATGCACTAGCAGAGGGCCATATCAGAGGCTACCCTATGATTCGGCTTTCGTCCCTTCCCAGATAGTAGCCATTCCAGGGAAGATGACCTTTGCCCGAACATCGACAAAGCCAACCTCCTCGAGCATCCGAACGTAATCGCGTGTCGTCCCGAAGTGAACGTAGGTTTTGGTCAGCCATTTCCACGGATGGTCGCTCACCCCGCAGACAATTCGCGCGTAGGCACCGACCCAGACGCGCATCCACAGCCAGCCGAATAACCCGTGCAATCGGTTCATCTTCGCAGGGTCAACGATGACCACCTTCGCTCCGGGCCGCAACACACGCAAAACCTCGCTCAAACCTGCGCGCTTATCGTACCAGTCACGGAATGAGAAGAGGGAGCACGCGCCGTCGAATGAGTCGGCATCAAATGGAAGTTCCTCAGCCTTGCCAAGAACGAATTCGACGGGCGAATCGCCGCGAGCCTCACGCTTTGCATTGACTCGCGGCCGAGCCGCCTCAAGCATCAGCTCGCTAGGATCGAGACAGACAAGTTCGCCCCCGGCGACATCCTCAGCAAAGCTGCCCGGACCGCACCCAACCTCGAGCACACGCCCAGTCATCGAATCGCCCTCACCGGGCAACCGAGCCCGCACAGCGGCCCGCCATTTTGCTACCTGACCAAGGGTGGCGAAGCGGTTGATTCGGTCGTAGACCGGAATCGTCGCTTCGAGGTTTCGCATCAATTCATCCCACTCATCTGAGTCGATGGTTTCGTGGTCCACGGAGGCGCTCTGTGAAGGTCCCGTATTTGGTAGGTTTGGGGGGACGCCCCACTCCCGGCGGTTCTTCGGAAACACACGAACCGAAGGTTAGCATGAAATACCTATCTTTGGTCGCCCGCTTCACCAATGGTGTTGTCTATGGGTCTGGCAGACGTTCTCCAAAGCATCAAGGACGCAGAGACTGCAGCAGCCGAGAGGGTTGCTGGGTCGAAGGAAGAGGCTGCAAAAATCCTCGCGGATGCTCGCCGTGAGTCGGCTCGCATCATTCAATCAGCTCAAGACGATTCAGTCGCTTCCACCGTCGAAACACTCGACGCTGCTCGCTCTGAGGCGAGCGGCGAGGCAGAAGGAGTTCAGAAGGACGGAGCCAAGGCGGTTACCAAGATTCAGAAGTCTGCTGAGAAGCGCCGCTCGGATGCGGTATCGGTGATAATCGATTCAATCATGTCCAACTAAGGTGGTTGCGATGTTTAGCACAGTCGAGATGGCACGTCTAAACGTGGCCGGTCCTATCGGCAATCTCGACGAAGTTCTACGAATTTGTGCTAACCTCGAGAATGTTCACGTCGTCGATTACTCGGGTGATTTTGATGGCGTCGGCATCGGTTCTCCAAATTCTGGTGCCGACGAGATTTCCTCTCTCTTAGTCAAGGCTCGTGCTGCAAAATCCGATTTGAGGCCAGCGAACCGAGAGGGTGCTTTCAGCGTCGATTCGGTTCGTGCAACAATCGCTGGAGATTTCGAATCCAAGCTCGACGCTGTTCTCGCTGTGATTAACTCCGACCGAGACGCTGAGACCGAGATAGCTCGCTTGACCGAGCGGGCTGAAGTCCTCAACACAATCGCGCCGCTCGGAATTCCTCTAGAATTGATGACCGGCATTTCTGCGATCGAAGTTTACATCGGCGAGACTGGAAAGGCATCGAAGGCTCTCGCCGAATTCTCAGACTTGCTCTCGGACATCGAGATTCACGTCGCCGACAGAGTCGTCGCCGTCGCTTGTGAGAGCAAGTTCGGCGCCGATGTAATGCTTGCATTCGGAAACCTCGGCGCCCGCCCAATTCAGATTCCAACCGGCGAAGGCAGTCCTTCCGCTCTCCTCGCTGAGGCTCTCGAGGCAATCGGCGCTGCAGAGGCACAAATCGAGAAGAACGCCGAAATCAAGGCCGATTGGGTCGCTGCAAACGGAGCTGAACTCGTCGCGGTCACCGAGTATCTCGAGCGCGAAGAAGACATCCTCACAGGTCACACCCGCTGCGCGGTAAGTGAGCACGCCTTCGCGGTCGATGCTTGGGTTCCTCTTGCTGACAGCGAGAAGGTGGAAGGCGCACTCAGCAAGGTCTCGTCTCACATCTCAATCGAGAAGTTCCACGATGACCACCACGGTCACGATGACCACGGTCACGCGACCGAGTACCCTCCAATCGAGTTCGAGATTCCTGAGGTCGCCCGACACGGTGCAATTCTCACAGACCTCGTCGGTCGCCCGCGCTATGGGACAATCGACCCAACCAGTTTGATGGCAATCACATTCCCAATCTTCTACGGTTTGATTCTCGGAGACGCGGGCTACGGTGCTGTAATCATGGCTTTGGCTTGGTTCCTCGGCACTAAGATTGGCCACGAGCCGATTGGTGCTCTCGCCTCGCGCGTACTCATGTTGATGGGTGTCTCGACGTTCATTGTCGGAATCCTCACCGCCGAAGCCTTCGGATTCATCATCGAAGAATGGGCAGGCTTCGTCGTCTTCTATGATTGGACGTACGCGAATATCCACTTCCCAGCCTTCGTAACCGATACGATGGGAATGAGTCACACCTACATCCCGTTCCACAGGGCTGGTGGCGCACTGTCTGACTACGTCGTCCTATCCGTCTACCTCGGCGTTCTCCACATCTTGCTTGGATTCATCATTGGATTCGTCAATGTATTCAGGGCGCATGGAATTGCAGCAGCCTTCTTCGAGAAGGGGTCATGGCTGCTGATTCTCTTTGGTGGATTCATGCACATTTACCTCTACATGACCGACCCAGCCTACGGAACTTTCCAAGCCTCGATGTGGTCGGGAATACTCGTCTTCGGCGTTCTCTGCTTGATTTACGGTCTAGCTATCTACGAGAAGTTCGGCTGGGTTGGCGGAATCATCATGGGTCCAATCGAGACCTTTGGTTTGCTCGCCAACACCCTTTCTTATCTTCGAATCATGGCTGTTGGCGTTGCCGGAGTTAAGATTGCTGAGATCGGCAACGAGCTCGGCTTCCACACAATGGTATCGTCCATCGAATCCGGCGATTACCACATCGCAATCTTCGGATTCGTCCTCTGGATATTTGTCCAGGTTTTCGCACTCGCTCTTGGATTGCTCTCACCGAGCATCCACGCTGCCCGTCTGCACTTCGTGGAGTGGATGGGCAAGTTCCACGATGGCTCTGGTGAGCCGTTTTCGCCCCTTGGGGGCCGCCCCGTCCACGTGGAGGGGCACTGACTAGTCCACCCGGACACAACATAATGGAGGTAAAAAAGAATGAACAGAAAGACAGCTTTTGGACTACGCGTTCTGACTGCCCTCGGTGGAGTCGCTCTGCTCGCGCAGAGCGTTCTCGCCGCGGAGACCACGGATGCCGCTACGGCATCCGACTGGGGTAAGCCTGTAGGTGCAGGCATCGCTCTGGGACTAGCCGGACTTGGTGCCGGAATTTCCCAGGCTGGTGTCGGTAGCGCCGCTGTAGGTATGCTCGCAGAGGATGCAGGACGCTTCGGCCACGCTATCATCTTCACTGCTCTGCCAGAGTCCATCGTGATTCTAGGCGCTCTCCCGCTGTTCCTCTGAACAGCCGGGGCAGGAACTGGGATTCATCCCAGGGGAAGCCAGAGGTGAATGTATGACGCTAGAAAAACTCGCTAAGGATATCGCTGCATCCGCGGAAGCGGAGGCTAAGGCGGCGCTAGACGCCGCTAAGGCCGAGGCGAAGACCATCCTCGCTGATGCCGAGGCCCGCGCGGAGTCAATCCGCTCGGAAGCCTCCGGTAAGGCTGAGAAGGAAGCCGGACAGATTGCGCGCGAAACCGTTGCATCTGCTCGTCAAGCGAACCAGAAAGAGATCCTCGTCGCTCGCCGCGCCGAGTTGGATGCGACCCTCGCATCCGCTCGCGCCGAGTTGGCAAATGGCTCTCTGAAGGGGCGCGGCGACCTACTCAGTGCTCTGCTCGCTCAGGCAACTGAGATGGCAGATGGCAAGATGGTTCTGCGACCGACTGCAATCGACCGCGCCACTCTCGAGAAGTCTGCAAAGAACTTCTCGATTGGCGAAGACGTCGATGGAATCGGTGGATTCGTCTTCGAATCAGCAGATGGAACGATTTCCTATGACATGCGCTTCGACACGCTGCTCGACCAAACCTGGTCTGAGCAGCAGTCGGCAATTAACGCAGCACTATTCGGATGAACGGAGGAATTGACAATGGCGTTCATCGGAAATAACACCGGATACGTGGCGGCGCGAGCTAAGTCTCGCAAGTCCTCGTTACTCGACCGTACTCGCTTGAGGCAACTGATTCAACAGTCGCCCGAGCAGTTGCCAGTCTCCATCGGAGACAATGGCTACCGCGCTGAGATGGACCTCTATGCAGGTCGATACTCAGGCGCGGATTTGGTCGAGGCGGCCCTGACTCACAACCTTCAGGCTGAGCTATCTTCGATTCTCAGCCTGTGCAATGGTCAGGTCCGCGACCTCGTCGAGGTTTACACCGGTAGATTCCGATACCACAACGCCAAGGTCGTCCTCCGCGCCGTACTGAACGAAGTTGACATTGAGAAGGTCAGACACTCCATCCTACCCGAGGAGTCCGAAATCAACGCCCCATGGCTGAAGATGATTGAGGAGTCCTCGACGATTAGGGAGGCAGCCGAGCAAATGCGCCGGCTACCATTTGGAAAGGACCTACTCGGGCTGAGCGCAGAAGCTCGGCTTGTAGAATACGAGAATGCTCTGGATCGCCACTACTTCAGGCACGCACTCCGCGTGCTGAGCAGCGGCGCTCCAGACGTCCGAATGTTGCGAGAGTCAATCCAAACTGAGATTGACCATCGCAACGTCGTGAATATCCTCGAAGGATTGGCTTTCGGCCTTTCTTCGAGTGAAATCTTGGAAATTCTCGTGCCGGGCGGCAGAATCGTCTCGGCACGAACCTTCGCTCAGGCATCCAGCGGCCGTGATGGCTTGATGGATGTACTACGTCAGTCGAGTCGCTTCGACTCCGATGCCTTCGCGCAGATCCTTCAGGAATCTGATGAGGCCCGAACATTAGACCCAGTCATCACGTGGCTTCGCTCGCGCGAGCATGACATGATGGCTCGAATGAGTTACCTCCATCCGATCTCCGCCCTACCTGTGATCCATTACGTCGCAGCAAAGGTGGAGGAGGTCAATGACCTACGCCTAATCGTGCGTGGCCGCATGGCTGGCCTGCCGACTGAGGTCTTGGAGGCCCACGTACTCTGAAGAGGTGAAATGAATGGACATCGCAGTTGTAGGCTCCCCTGAATTCACTCTCGGATTCCAGCTCGCTGGAATTTCGAGCATTTACAACCCTGAGGACGACGAGCGTTTGCACGTCGTTCTCAGGGAACTACTCAACACCAAGGGTGTGGGAATCGTCGTGATTGACTCCGCGGTTCTGTCCACCCTTCCCGAGCGCCTTGCAGAAAGGCTCTCGGAAAGTGTCACTCCAACCGTTCTGGGAATCGGAACCGAGGAGGACACGACGCTGCGCGAGACGATTCGCAAGGCCATCGGAGTCGATCTGTGGAAGTAATTCCAAACAAAACTTAGGAGGAAGAGGAATGAGTAATCAAGGAACGATTTTCCGTATTTCAGGACCTGTGGTAACAGCCATTGGAATGGAAGCCGGAATGTACGATGTTGTGCGCGTCGGACATGAGAAACTGATGGGTGAGGTCATTGAGCTGCATGGCGATAAGGCTGTCATCCAAGTGTACGAGGACACCAGCGGAATCCGCCCAGGTGAACCCGTATTGAACACTGGAGAGACCCTATCGGTCGCTTTGGGTCCAGGTCTGCTAACGCAGATTTACGATGGAATCCAGAGGCCGCTGGCGACCCTCGAGGAAGTCATGGGTGTTTTCATCACCCGTGGTGTTGACGCCGATGGGTTCGACATGGAAAAGAAGTGGACTTTTGAGCCAGTTGTCAAGGCTGGCGACGAGGTAACCGGAGGACAGGTCGTAGGACATGTTCAGGAGACCGAAACCATCGTCCACAAGATCATGATTCCTCCTGGCAAGGGTGGAGTCGTCAAGGCAATCAAGTCTGGCGATTTCAACGTGACAGAAGACGTCTGCACTTTCGAGGATGGCTCGGCTATCCAGATGTTGCAGAAGTGGCCTGTGCGAACTCCTCGCCCGTTCAAGCAGAAGTACGCTCCAGACACGCCACTAATCACCGGAATGCGCATCCTAGACTTCCTCTTCCCGCTAGCGAAGGGTGGTGCAGCCGGTATCCCTGGTCCATTCGGATCTGGAAAGACCGTTACACAGCAGTCTCTCGCTAAGTACTCCGACGCACAAATCGTGGTCTACATCGGCTGCGGAGAGCGAGGAAACGAGATGACTGAGGTTCTCGATGAGTTCCCTCACCTCATCGACCCTAACACCGGAAAGCCGCTGATGAACAGAACTGTCATGATTGCAAATACCTCCAACATGCCGGTCGCTGCTCGTGAGGCTTCCGTGTATACTGGAATCACAATTGCGGAATACTTCCGCGATATGGGATACGATGTTGCTCTCATGGCTGATTCAACCAGCCGCTGGGCAGAAGCCATGCGTGAGATTTCCTCACGTCTGGAAGAGATGCCTGGTGAGGAAGGATACCCAGCGTACCTTTCGAGCCGCATCGCTGAATTCTACGAGCGCGCTGGCCGTGTCCAGACGCTCGACGGAGAAGACGGCTCGGTTACTGTAATCGGAGCTGTATCGCCACCTGGTGGAGATATCTCCGAGCCTGTCAGCCAAGGAACCCTTCGCATCGTGAAGGTGTTCTGGGGACTCGATGCAGGTCTTGCTCGCCAGCGCCACTTCCCGGCGATTAACTGGCTCGGCTCGTACAGTTTGTACCCACCTTCGCTCGACCAGTGGTACCGCGATAATATCGCTCAGGACTTCCCTGAGATTCGAACTCAAATCAGCGGTCTGCTTCAGGTCGAGGCTGAGCTGCAAGAAATCGTCCAGCTGGTCGGTTCCGATGCACTTCCAGTCGACCAGCAGTTGACTCTCGAAGTCGCTCGTATGATTCGCGAGTTCTTCCTACAACAGAATGCATTCCACGACATCGACGCCTACTGTGGCGTCGAGCAGCAATACCACATGGCAAAGGCGATCTTGACTTTCCAAGAATCCGCCAAGAACGCCATGGGCGCAGGCGCGGCTCTTGACGACGTCGTCAACGTGCCTGCTCGAACCGACCTCATGCGAGCTCGGTTCGAAGACGGATACCTCGAGCGCATCGAGGGACTTGTCAGTAAGATGAACGAAGAGATCGCTGCTGCGGTCGAGGAGAACTGAGGAGGGATTTAGATGAGTGGAAAGGAATACCGCACAATCACTGACGTCAAGGGACCACTTGTGTTCCTAAACAAGACTGAGCCGGTTGCATTCGGAGAAATCGTGCAACTGCGACTCAATGATGGTAGCATCAAGAACGGACAAGTCCTCGATACATCCGAGGACTTGGTCGTCGTTCAGGTGTTCGAGGGGACCGCTAAGGTCGACTTGAACACCGGTGTCAAGTTCATGGGAGATGTGTTCAAGCTCCCTGTCTCCGACGACCTAATCGGACGCATTCTCGACGGCGCAGGACGCCCTCGTGACGGCGGCCCAGAAATCGTCGCTGATGAGAAGGCCGACATCATCGGTGCTGCAATCAACCCTTACTCGCGCCAGTCGCCGCACGACTTCATTCAGACCGGAGTCAGCGCAATCGACTGCTGTACAACTCTCGTTCGCGGACAGAAGCTGCCTATCTTCAGCGCCTCCGGTCTGCCACACAACGACATCGCTCTACAGATCGCTCGTCAGGCTACTCTGAAGGACTCCGATGAGGAGTTCATTGTGGTATTCTGCGCTATGGGAATCACCGCTGAAGAATTCAACTTCTTCCGCAGTGACCTAGAGCGAACTGGTGCTCTCGAGAACGCGGTTCTGTTCGTCAACCTAGCTGACGACCCGGCCGTCGAGCGAATCATTACTCCGCGTCTGGCTCTGACGGCCGCTGAGTACCTCGCTTTCGAGAAGGATTACCACGTTCTCGTCATCTACACTGACATGACCAACTACTGTGATGCATTGAGGCAAATCGGTGCGGCGCGTGAGGAAGTTCCCGGACGACGTGGTTACCCAGGTTACATGTACACGGATTTGGCTATGCTTTACGAGCGCGCTGGAATCGTTAAGGGCAAGAAGGGTTCAATCACCCAATTCCCAATTCTAACGATGCCTGGTGACGATATTACCCACCCGATCCCTGACCTTTCCGGTTACATCACTGAGGGACAGATCGTTATTTCGCGTGAGCTCCACCAACAGGGAATCTACCCGCCGATCAACGTACTTCCTTCGCTTAGCCGACTGATGGGATCATGTATCGGATCTGACACGACCCGTGAGGACCACAAGTCTGTCTCCGACCAGATGTATGCTGCATACGCTCAGGGTCGCGAGCTTCGTGGTCTTGTCGCGATCGTCGGTGAAGATGCTTTGAACGAGCGCGACAAGCAACTGCTCGACTTCTCGGCTGTCTTCGAGGACAAGTTCCTTCGACAAAGCCGAGATGAGGACCGTTCCATCGATGAGACACTCGATCTCTGCTGGAATTTGATGTCCGAGATCGACACAAAGTACCTCGTTCGACTCGACGCAAAGTGGATCGACAAGTACCACCCTGACAACAAGGAGTAAGCGCGTCGCGCAGGATTGATGATTGAGGAGGTGAATTCGCAATGGCACTGGACATCAAACCAACCCGCAGCGAGCTGATCAACCTCAAGCGTCGCATCAAGCAGACGAAGAATGGTTACAAGCTTCTGAAGATGAAGCGCGACGGTCTTTTCCACGAGTTCCGAACTTTGCTCGGTGAGATGATCGAAGCGAAGAAGGACCTCACCGAGGCCTATGTTTTGGCAAAGGCGAGAATCGACCTTGCAAACGCGATTGAGGGTGGCCTCAAGGTTCGCTCGGCGGCGATTGCAAACTCGAACCCGCCCGAGGTCGAGGTCGAGCGCCGCAATATCATGGGTGTCGTCGTTCCTTCGGTATCTGGAACCAATCTCAAGCAGGCTTTCGGCGACAGAGAAATCGGCTTTACCGGCTCGTCGCCGTATATCGATGAGGCGGCTGATTCATTCGGCGACCTCATCGAGAAGATTGTCAAGGCATCTGAGATGGAAGCGACTCTCAAGCGATTACTCGCTGAGATTGAAGCAACCAAGCGCCGTGTCAACGCGCTTGAGTTCAAGGTCATCCCAGAGCTCGAAGAGGCTCAGGTCTTCATTCAACTTCGACTTGAAGAGATGGAGCGCGAGGAAACTTTCCGCTTGAAGCGCTTCAAGAACAAGTGATTCGCGCTTCAAGCGTTTGTCAGTTCTCTAGGGGACCCCGGTTGAGCCTTCATCCGCTGTAGGTTTCATCTTGCGCGGTTTGATAGGTGGGGGCTTGAGTTCGCAACCACCGCAGGTGGTTGATTCCCGTGTCCGAGACAGAACCAATCGTACTCGACCACGCGTCTTGGACACAGCATGAATTGCTGATGCACATCATCCAGCGCTACTTTGACCTCGGCAATGAAGCGATGGCTGGACAAGCTTGGGAGGCGAGGGCAAAGGGTGGAAGAAGCGACTCTGCTGCCATCGCCGACCTCAATAATCAGCTCTTCGCACTCGGGTATCTTGCGATGCTAGACGAGGGCGATCCCGCAATCCTCAGCATCGCCCCTCATCCCGAAGACCAGCCGATTATCCCCAATTGGCAGATGGGTGTTGTCTGGGCGATGATGGCTGGATTCCTTACCCTCATCGGCACAGCATGGTTGACTCAATATCACCCCGATGCAATGGCTTTCGATGGCGATTTGCTACGGCAGGCTGCCCTGCAGATGGCGTTCCCGATGTTGTTGATTCTGGCTCTTGCCAGCGAGGGAAGGCGTAGGATGGCCGCATATTTCGGCGTAGATATCGGCCATGTCGTTCCGATCGCCTTCCCGATTCTTTCAGCCAGTTGGCCTTTCGGATTGGCTGGAGTATTGAGCCAGCGGCGAGCCGATTTGACCCCGATTCCCAACCGGCGAGCGCTGGCGATGATCGAATTCACTACGCCGCTGATTCTCTTCCTCGGTGGAACCGTCTTGACATTGGTCGGCCTTCATCTCACGCCAGTCGAGCCACCAAATCTCACATCGGCCCCAATCGCCTTCCAAAACAATCCGCTGATTACCATACTCTCGCTCGACTGGCTCGGCGAGACGCTGTGGATTAGATTGCAGTGGATTCACCTCACAGGACTCGCCGGAATCGGTTTGACTCTAGTCGGCTGGACTCTACTCCTACCGATTCCCGGATTGCCCGGAGACCGACTCCTTCACGCAATCTTCGGGCCGGCGCAAATGTCCGATTCAAACCGACAAACTTCGATTTTCGTCGCTATGCTTGCCGCGATGGTCATAATTTTCTCTGAGACCGAATACATGCCTTGGCTCATCATCGCGGTGCTCGGCGCGATGCGTCGTTTCAGTCCCGAGACTACGCCCGCGCCGCTAATCATCAACGAGGCTCTCGTGCCTTCGGCCGAGGAGCGCTCGCGCTACGCAGCGCTCCTCGTTTTTGTTCTCGTCGCTGGTTTTCCGGGGATGTACCCCTCGTACAATATCCCCGACTGGGATGGTGCTCTGGATACGACTGATTGGGCTGATGAACTGCATCTGAACTTGTCGAATAGCCACGATTTGACGCTCGACCTCGCTCCGGCTGGTATGGCTCCGGTTTCGGGTTGGTTACAACTTCGCCTCGAGGGGGAAAACTCGGTTGCTTGGGAGATCACTTCGCCGCAGTTCAACACTGATGGTTACCATCGTTTTGATGGCGTCACTCAGCATTCTCCATCGACGCTGAGCGCGACGATAACTCCGCCCAATGTCGCGCTCGACAACCCAAGTATGACGCCTGATACAGCGATGTGGCTGCGCATCCTGATCGATGTGGAGGGCCACATCGAAGAGCATCTCATCACCTTACTTCCCGCCGAGGTGACTTCACCAATTGACCCTCTGTGGTTGCTCATTGAGGATACCGACACTCCGCGAATCTGCGTGAGTGTCGACAAGGTGGACGACAGGCCTGCGCATCTATCGTTGACCAACCCATTTTGGGAGTTTGAAGCAGTGAATGAGGGCGAGACTGAGGGCGAGACTGCAGGTGGGACTGATGGCGCTGAACGCGAGACTGCGGCCGAGAAGAATCTGACTGAGTCAGGCCTGCACGACATCTGCCTGCGCGGCTACCCAGGAGCCTTGCAGTCATCCTTTGCTACAGACGAATATCAACGGGTGATGGGGCCAACTTTGACCCTCGATTTTGAGGATGGAGAACAGATCATCTGGTCGATGCCTGTGAACGGAACCGAGGCTCGGCTACAAATCTCCGAGTCACAATGGCACTTGCCCTATTGGATGAGCGAGACTTCATCTTACACGATTTCATTCGGAGCCGAGGGAAGTGCCTTCTGTCCTTCGAGCCAGATTCATCCTGAGATGGACGTGAGCGCTGCGTGGAACTGGACTTTCCACGAGCGCTCGACAATTCTGATTCCAGCCGGAGTTCTGAGTGATGGAACCCTTCACTTCGAGAGCGAGGGTTGGTTGGCATTTTGTCAGGAGGGGGCGCTTGTGCGGTCCTACCAAGTAGTCGAGGGCGACGATGTCCTAGTCATGCCCGGAGAACTTGAACGAGGCCTACAAACCTCACAAAACGTCATCGTAAACCGAGAAAATCACAGCCTCTATGTTCGGGTTGAGTGGAGCGGAGATGCGCCGGATTCGGATGTCTGGGATGTGTCGATTCCGGATGTGGTCGAGGCGGATTCCGAGGTGTCAATCGATGTTCAATCGAGTGGGGATTTGTCGCTTTATCGCGCGGTCTGGATCACTGCCTCGGATGGCGATATCACAGTTCATTTGGCCGCGCGCTGCCCTGTTGATGGGTGCGAGGTGAGCTAATGCGAATTGCCGTTCTTGGGGTTGGTGCAATCGGCGGTGTTGTTCTCGGCGCTCTGGCCGATACCGAGGCTGATTTGGTGGCCGTCGCGCGCGGTTCGGGGGCTTCGAATCTCGAGATGATTGGCTTGCTTTTGCACACTCCCGAGGGTGCAATCGAAATGATTCCGCCCGAGCGATTCTTGGTTGTGGATAGCGAGGAAGGTCCCATTTCTGAACAGATTCGAGGGACTTGCGATGCCGCAATCCTTTGTGGGAAGGCGGCATCGACTCCGGTTTTGGCGCAATTGGCTGAGGAGGTTCTGGCTGATGGCGGGATGGCCATCAGTGTGCAGAATGGACTTGGCCATCCCGAAGCGCTCGCGCACCGTCTCGGGCGCGAGCGCGTTCTCGGCGGTTCGATTACTCACGGCGCTTGGCGCGATGGCGAGGGCGGTGTCCATTGGGTTGGCCGGGGCGCTATTCGCTTGGGCAATCTCGATGGAGGTGAGCCTGGGTCGGTGGCATCAAGTTTGATCGAGATGCTGGATGCGGCGGGATTGCAGCCGATTTGGTCCGAGGATGTCCAGCGCATCGTTTGGCGCAAGATTCTGCTGAATGTGGCAATCAATCCTGTGTGCGCCATCGCCGGAGTGCGGAATGGTGCAATCGCCGAAGTTCCTGAATTATGGGGGCAGGCGATGGCGGCGATGGAAGAAGCTGCTGCGGTCGCCCGTGGGCTTGGTGTTGATTTAGGTGAAATCGACCTCGCAGAGCACCTGCGCAAAGTGGTCGAGGCGACTGCCGAAAATCGCTGTTCAATGCTGCAAGATGTGATGGCTGGGCGCGCCACAGAAATCGATTCTCTTTGTGGCGCGGTGGTCGAGCGCGGTGAGACGGTTGGGATTCCAACCCCTGCCAATCAGGCTTTACATGCGCTCGTCAAAGGAATCGAGCGCTCGGGCGAATTCGCTTGAAGGCGGCTCGCGCACGGCCGACTCGGGCATCTCATTCACAATCGATATTGTAGTGCAGGCCGACATTTTCTCGCCGAGCGATACTGGCTTCGATTACCAGCTCGGCGCAAATAATCAGATTTCGTAACTCAACCATCGTCTGAGTTGGTTTGGTCGCATGCCAAACAGGCACAACTTCCGAGCGAATGTGAGCGATTCGGCGTTCGGCTCGTTTGAGGCGCGCATCGCTCTTGACCAATCCAACATCACTCGTCATCATATTGCGCAAAGCAAGAAGGTCGGTGCGCAGAGTCCCATGCTCATCCAATTCGTCGAGTTCCTCCCCTCGCCATCGGGCTATGTCCTCGACAACCTCTGGAAGCAAATCATCCTCGGCCAGCCCGATTATCTCAGAGGCGGCTCGCTCTGAGTAAACAACTGCCTCGAGCAAAGAATTCGATGCGAGCCGATTAGCACCGTGAAGGCCGGTGCGAGCAACCTCTCCAATCGCAAAAAGTCCCGGTAAGACCGCGCCTTCACGCAGGGCCCGCCCGCGCTCATCAACACGAACTCCGCCCACGAGATAGTGAGCGGCCGGCCGAACTGGAATCGGATCTGGACCCATTCTAATTCCGAGTTCCCCAACGCGAGCAGCAATCGTCGGGAACTCGTCACGAAGCGCATCGGCATCGAGATGCTCAGTAACCAGTAAAACCGAGTCATCGCCGCTGCGCTTCAACTCGCGATCTGTCGCGCGAGCGACAACATCGCGAGTATCCAAACTTCCCTTCTCCGAATATCGTGTCATGTACGAGCGCTCAGCAGGATTACCAGCCGCAGGCCAACCTCCAGCTGAGCGCCACGAGGCATGCTCGGAACGAGTCATCAGAATCGCCCCGTGCCCTCGCATCGCCTCGGTGATCAAGAAAGGATTCTCAGAATCAACGGCCAATGCGGTTGGATGAAACTGAATGAATTCCATATCACTGACATCAGCCCCAACCCGATGAGCCATCGCAACTCCATCTCCTGTGGCAACCGGAGGGTTGGTAGTAGCCAAGTGCAACATTCCAGCCCCACCTGAAGCCAGCACAACACAACGCGAAGCCAGAGTATAGACCTTGCCATCGGGGGCCAAGCACCACAACCCAGCCACCCCTTGCTCGGGATCACCAAGGTCACGACGAGCTAGGTCCAGAACCATCCAATTCTCCAGAATCCGCAAACCGGAATCGTACTCGCCAGCAACACCCCGAGTCAGCGCCCGCTCAATCTCAGCACCGGTGCGGTCGCGAGAATGCAGAATCCTCCGCTCTGAGTGACCACCCTCACGCGTCAGATCGTACAATCCATCTGCGCTCAAATCGAATTGAACACCCTGCTCGACGAGGTCGCGAATCCGCAGCGCAGCATCGGCGACAACCGAGCGAACTACGCCCTCGTCGCACAAACCGCCCCCGGAGGCCAAAGTATCGCGAACATGCGCCTCCAAGGCCCCCTCATCGTCAACATCGAGAACCCCAGCGATGCCCCCCTGAGCCCAGTTTGTGGAGGAGGTGGAGAGGCTTTTCTTGGTCACGATGGCGACCGAGAGTCCGGCACGAAAGCAGCGCAGTGCGAGGAATAATCCCGCAATCCCAGAGCCAATCACGGCGACATCGACCGGCGGCAGGGAGCGATTCGAAGCATCCTCTGCCATGTGGATTCCTCGGCGGATTTCCCATTGAAGATTATCCAGACGCCGACAAGGCCACCAAAACAAATCGCGGCGGCGAAAAAAGCAATTCTGACACGCGCCGCCAACAACCCCTTCGGCGTTTTCAACAAGTGTCTGCAATCGTTGTGCGAAGCGCGCCGATGCCTCAACCTTCATAGTCTGTTAAGGGGCGAGGGCAAGCCTGACGTTGGCCATTTTTCCTTCGTCAAACAGGTGATGGGATGCACTTACTCCGGATTGAGGTTGAGAATTTCAAATCATTCGGTGGAGAGATGACCATTCCCTTCGAGGAGGGATTCACAGCGATAACCGGGCCAAACGGCTCCGGAAAGTCAAATTCTGGCGACGCTATTCAATTCGTCCTCGGCACTCGCTCGACAAAGGTCATGCGTGCGGACAACGTTGCTGATTTGATCTTCAATGGCGGCAAGCGCGGGAAGCCTGCGCGTCATATGTCGGTGACGCTCGTTTTCGCGAACACTCCTGAACTGGACGGGCGTCGCCGTCTTCGTGTGGGAGAGGATGAAGCTTCTTTCACAAGGTCTGTTAGATTGAATCGAAAGAATCAGCCAATTTCCTCTTACAAGATTGGTGAGCGGTCTGTTACCGCTACCGAGATGCGGCGGACATTGGCTGAGGCTGGTTTGCACGGCGATGGCTACAACATCGTCCTGCAAGGAGACGTGACGAATCTTGCGACGATGACGGATTACAAGCGCCGTGGCGTGCTCGAGGAAGTCGCTGGGGTTACCGCTTACGATGCGGAGATTCGGGGGGCGAATAACCAGCGGAAGGCTGTCGAGCACGATATCGAGACGATTGAATTGTTCGAGGCGGACCAGAAAGCGCGCCTGAAGAAATTGGAGAAGGAGCGCGAACAGGCGTTGAAGTATCGCGATTTGAAGGAGGAGCTGGACCGCGCTCGAATCATTTTGGCTCAATCGCGATATCGCAATCGTGTCGATGAGATTCGGATGTTGAATGAAGACCACGCGAGTTACCAGGACAAGGATGGGAAGATTCGCGAGAGTGTTCGGACCAATGAGGCTCGATTACTCACTCTCGAGGAAGAATTGGTTTCTGTCTCTCGCGAATTGGATTCGATGGCGACTGGCGAGTCGAAGGCTGTGATGGACCAGATTAAGGCGCTCGAAATCGAGATGGAGACGAGCCGAGATCGCATCGGAGACCAGAAGCGAGCTGCTTCTGATGCTCGGACTGAGATTGATGAGGTTCAAGGCGACTTGGATGGGGTCGAGGCTGCTGTTGCGAAATTAGTCGAAGAGGTTCGGGCGGCGAAGCAATCTGTTGAAGATGCAGATGCCGCTTTGGCTCAGGCCGAGGCGGATGAAACCGAGGCTCGCAAGGCGATTGAGTCAGGTGATAAGCACGCTCGAGACCTCAATCGAGCCCTTGGATTGGCTACTGATGAAGTGAATTCAGTTCACGAGAGGCGGGCTGAGGCTCGACTTGAATCGGATAGGGCTGAGCAGGCGGCTAGGTTGGCTTCTGACAATCTCGCCGACTTGGAAGAACAGTACGAGGTCGTCTCGCTTGAGCGTGATGACCTCGAGTTGACCGGAGAGGATTTGCGAGATGCCAAGCCGGCAGAAGACCGAGAGTCACTCGCAGTTCAATTGAGGAAACTCGACAAGCAGGAATCGGCGCTTCGCGGTGACCGCGATAGCGCGGAAGAACAATTGCGCGAGGCAAATCGAGCACTCGACCGTGCTCGAGCGGCCCAAGAGGCTCGCGCCTCAAAGCCGGGTTCTGCAGTCACACTCCGCTCGCTCGCGAAGTTGCGAGAGAGCGGAGAGATTCGTGGAATCCTCGGCTCATTGGGCGAGTTGACCTCGCCCAAGGATGCCGCCCACGAGGAGGCTCTCGCCTTCGCTCTGGGCGGCGGCATGAATTCAATCGTGGTCAGCGACGAAGAGGTCGCCGCCAATTGCATCAAGTGGCTGCGAGCCAATGGCGGCGGTCGCGCGACCTTCCTTCCACTGACCAAAATCAATGCCTCACGCGCTCAAGGTCGAGCGCTCATGGTCGCGCGAAACCCCGGATTAATCGGATTTGCACACGACCTCCTCGACTATGACGAGGAGGTCGCAACGGCGGTACGATTCGCCTGCCGCAACACGCTCATCGTCCAATCGATGGATGTCGCCCGCCGAAATATGGGTGGAGTCAGAATGGTCACGCTCGACGGCTCGATCGTCGAAGCGACCGGCGCCATGACCGGCGGATCTTCATCCAAGGGTTCGCGCCCATCCTTCGGTGGCGCCGGAGCAGCAGGCGCTGGCATGGAGAAGTTGGAGTCCGCAGTCGAGCGTGCTAATCTACGATATTCGACCGTCGAGGCTGCTCTCAAGGATATCCGCACTAATCAAAACGAATTGCGTAACAAAATTCACGGCCTCGACGATAGCGATGTCTCAGTCAGGCTAAGGAATTGGAAGGCCGATGTCAAAATCGCCCAAAAGCAGGTCGACGACATCGGCCGAAAAGTCACGGACGCGCGCAAGGCATTCAACGAACTCGAGGCCGCCAGCCGAACCGCAGCAGAGGCGGCAGCCCAAGCTGAGACCGACTTCGAAGAAGCGACCGAAGCTCGCAGACTCGCAGGAGAAGCCCTACAAAATCACACTCCTGACCACCTCTCACAACTCCTGCGCGGAGCCCAGGACACTCGCACCGAAGCGGTCCGCAACAAATTGGCCGCAGAATCCGCCATCAAGTCCGGCGACGAGCGCCTCGGTGTACTCAACGAGCGAAAGGGCGGACTAACTCGAGCACTTGAGCGGGAGAATGCAATCATCACCGAAGCAGACCAAGCTATCGGAGAATTGCAGACTTCAATTGAGAAGGCCGGCGAGGCTCTCGCCGACCTCAAGGAGCAAGCCTCGCAATTTGACGAGGAACACCAAATTCTCACAGCGCGCCGCGACGAAATCGTCGACGAGCGAGCAAGTCTACGCGCCCACGTCGACCAGATGCAAACGCAGCGCGAGACAATCAAGGCGAGGCTCGAAGGCCTCGTCGAGAACATCAGGAATAAGCAAGCGACGCTCGTCGAAATCGAACTTGAACTCGAAGAGAACAAGATCGAGCTTCCTGATTCTGACATTCAACTGCCAACAGTGGCCGAGGCGGAGAAGGGGGTGCAGGGCCTTGATCGCCGCCTCGGCCAACTCGGCGACGTGAACATGTTAGCCATCGAGGATTACGACATCACCGTCGAAAGAATCGCTGGACTCGTCGCCGACGGCAAGCTCTGCAAGGAGCGCCACGCAATGCTCGTCAGCCTTGCAGAACAGCTGGAAGATGAGAGGCGAACACGGCTAATCGCCGTCTTCGAGCACATCAACGAAAACTTCTCTCGCGCTTACAGGCTTTTGCAGCCCGGCGGCGAAGGTGAGTTGCAATTGGAGAATCCGAAGAACCCGTTCGAGGGTGGTCTCAAGATGGCCTGCATCCCTCCCGGAAAGAGCAAGCGAACACGACGAAGCTTCCTCTCTGGCGGCGAAAAATCGATGGCAGCGCTGGCCTTTGTTTTCGCGATTCAGGACTACGAACCGAGCCCGTTCTACTACTTCGATGAGGTCGACCAGAACCTGGACCCGTTCAACGCAGAGCGCATCGCAACCCTATGCCGACTCCGCAGCAGGCAAGCCCAATTCATCATGGTCACACTCCGCAAGGTCAGCCTCACACTCGCTGACCACCACATCGGAATAACCCACGCTGGCGATGGTGTCAGCCGCCGAATTGCCGACTTTGACAGGGCGGCTGCGATTGAACTCGGTGAAGAATTCGAGGCCGAGCAAGAGGCGCTGGCGAAGGCTCAGAAGGCCAAGGAAGAGATGGGCGAATTACCCAGCGAAGAGACGATGCCGCGGGTGCCTGAGCCGATGGAGCGACCTCAGAGTCTTGGCGGCCTCGCGGACCGGGCTGGAGTCGAGGTTACCGAGGAAGAGATGGGACTTGGGGGCGCAACTGAGATTGACGCTGTTGATTCTGAGACTGATGTCGCAGATGAGGTGGAATCCGAATCGACGATGGCTGCGCTCATCGAGAGGACTGAGGAATGGTCCGAAGATATCGCTGAGAAGGAGGCTGCAACACCCCCCGCTGAGGACGAATTAGAGGCTGAATTAGAGGCTGAATCGGATGGTTTAGTCGACGCGCTTGAGGCAGAGGGGAGCGTCGAGCAGGAGTTGGAGTGAGTCCGATGCCTGTTTTCGATGCGACTGCAATGCGAGACGATATCGTCACTCGTCTCCTGCACGGTGAAGAGGACTTGGAGACGAGCCGTTATCTCGACCGATTGGTCGAACTCGCAAGCCTTGAGGATGCTGAGCATCAATTTCTCATCGACCCGTTCGACCGCTCGGTCGCTCTGGTTTTCCAATTGTTCAGGTCGAAGGACTTGGATCCGTGGGATGTCGACCTGACTAATTTTCTTGAGATGTTTGAGGAGCGAATCCGGACTGCTGAAAACATCGACTTGCCGACCTGCGGTCGGCTTATTCGAATGGCTTGGCAGATTCTTCGTGGCCAGGCCTCGACACTAATCGATAGACAGGATCGAGCCTGGGACGAAATCGAGGATGATTTCCTCGATTTCGATATGGGTGGTTGGGAATCAGAATTTACTGAGGACGATTACAACTTCTCTGTTGGCGTCCTCACCGGGGCGGCGGACACCGTTCTACCCTCTATGTTTGAGGGACGTATTCACCGTGAGGAGAGCCGCCCCGTCACCCTTGGTGAATTGTTGATGGGATTGCAAAGCGCGAAGCAGATTTCAGAGGACCTCAAGCTTCGCGAACAGATTGCTAAGGAGCGACGCGAGGCACACTCGAAGGCACGTGCGCGATTCTCTGGCAGCCTTCACGTAGAGGATTTGGAGGGAGATTTGCGCAGGACTTGGTTAGCCCTGCGCGAACGTCAGGTCGCCGGTAATGGTGGCGTTGACCTGAAAGAAATCGTCGGCCACCTGCGGAATAGCTCGCTTGAGGGGGGCTTGGAGATTACCGAAGCCGAGGCTGAGGCTCAGGTGACCGCCCTTGTCTCATCTCTATTTTTGACTCACCGCGGCTATGCCGACCTCAGGCAGGAAGGTGGCCGGAATGGCAAAATTTCACTCACAGATTTGCACCCAGATTATGCGGATGGTTTCGAGGCATTGACTGAGAAAATCAATCCGAAGCCAGAATTGGAGGTGGAATTAGATGTCTGAGGGGGTTGAACTTTCGACAATTCTTGAGGCTATTTTGTTCAGCGCCGGTCGCTCGATGACCGTTGAGGAATTGATGGAGCAGACCGGCAGGACTCGAGGCGAGGTTTCTGGGGCTTTGTCAAATCTGCAAGCGACTATCAAACGTCGAAGAGATTCGGCTCTACAATTGACCGAGGTAGCTGGTCGTTGGATCTTCGAGGTGAGGCCGACCCTTTCCGAGCATCTGCCCACCTCGGTTCGGCCGGATGTTCCTGCACGATTGCTTCCGGCCGCCGCCCTAATCGCTTACCATCAACCGATGAAGCAAGCCCAATTGGTCGATATGATTGGGGCAAAGGCCTACGATAGGGTGCGTGAGTTGGCGAACCTCGGATTCATCGATAGGCGCAGGGATGGATTGACTCGAAGACTCACCACAACTCGACGCTTCGCCGAATACTTCGGTTGCCCTGATGTGGAGTACCGAAAGGTGCGCGAATGGTTCCGTGCTGAGGCTGCCAAGGCTGGGCTAACAAGCGCTCAGTTGGCTGCTTCTCTGTCGGATGAGCAGTTGACAATCGAGGAATTCACTGAGGCTCCTTCTGAGGAAGCCTTGGCAATGGAAGCCGCTCAAGTCGAAGAATGATGGAGCCTTTCGGCCCCATACACACTCGCTATTCTGACGGTTGTTGGTTCACTCGCCACGAACATGTCCGAGGGCTGCTTCGACTGCGGCCATGGTGATGCGCTCGCCGCTCTCACGGACGATCGCTGCCACAGGTTCGATTTCCTCAGCACTTGCTCCAGCGCTTGCAATCATATTGCGCAAGTGCAGTTTCATGTGGCCTGCTTGGATTCCAACCGTCGCCAAAGCGCGCAGAGCACCGAGGTTCTGGGCTAGGCCAGCAGCGGCCATGCACTTGGCCAATTGATCGGCGGAATTGATTCCGAGGAGCGCGACGTTTGCCTGTGCACCTGGGTGGATGCGGATTGCTCCACCGACGAGGCCGACAGCCATTGGAATCTCGATTGAGCCGACGAGATTGCCCTCGTCGTCCTTCTCCCAGTGGGTCATTGAGCCGTATCGGCGCTCGTGAGCGGCGTATGAGTGAGCGCCGGATTCAACGGCGCGCCAATCCTGTCCGCAAGCGATAGCGATTGGCGAAATTGCGTTCATGATTCCCTTATTGTGGGTGGTTGCACGGAATGGGTCCGCAGCCGCAAAGTGGTATGCTTGCAATACACCGTCGATAACTTCGGCGCCTCGATTTGCATCGTCGCCTGAGTCGGACATCTCCTCTGGAGTGAACGTCGCACTCACACGGGCAAGCCTGTGGACTGCGAGATTACTGATGATTCGCAAAATCACTGTTCCGCCGGAGAGGCTCTCGACGCGAGGGGCGATTGTCTCAGCCATGGTATTGACTGCATTTGCACCCATCGCGTCGCGACAATCGACGAGAATGTGAACGATGACCATTGGACCTGAGCCGGTCTCGATGATTCTGGCCTCGATGTCTCGGCATCCGCCGCCAAACTTCAAGAGAATTGGGTCGACATCATTGCAGGCTTGAATCAACTCATCCTTGGCAGCGAGTACGGCTGCTCTGGATGCCTCTGGGTCTTCGCAGCCGACAACTTGGATTTGTCCGATCATCACAGGGTCGGTATTGTCAGAGACGAATCCGCCCTTTGCTTGGCATCGCTTTGCCATGTTCGAGGCAGCTGCGACTACGCTTGCTTCCTCGACCACGAATGGAATTAGGTAGTGTTCATCGTCGATGATGAAGTTAGTTGCTACTCCAATTGGTAGGGAGTATCGCCCAATCACGTTCTCGATCATTCGGTCGGCAGTACCTTCGTCCAGTTCAGCATCAGCCCAGGCCTGGACCTGCTCATCACTCAGGCCTGCTAATTCGGCCAGCATTGCGCGTCGCTCGGGTACGGAGAGCTTGTAGAATCCCTTCAGTCGGCTGTTCTCAACAGGCATTGATTCACCTGCCCTCGCGACAGCACTCCCGTTCTAAGCCCTTCGTGGGCGAATAGCCCTAAACGGTGTCCTGAAGCCCGATTGGGCTTTGGCCAAAGAATGCCGATAATCATCCTCAACTAGGGGGTATAGTGAACCAATTTGGCATTCTCAGCCACCCGAAAAAGCGTTAATTTGCCCGTTAACGCTTTGTTAACGCATTGTTGAAGCGTTAGTAATGCGTTAATGAATGGGTATTGAAATCGCCTTACGCAAAGCCTATTGCAGTATTTTGTAGTTTGAAACTACGAAAAAATGTGTTAATTCACGCCCTACAATGCGTGAGTATGCGTGAACATTATGTAGTTACACGCGCGCGTAAGTGATAATGGTCGAAGGGCCGGCAAACATCCTCGACTTGCCTCCATTGAGAGGCAACCCCTTCGACCTGCGGCCGATCGAGCCAAGCCGCGCAGAATACCTCGTCGGCCGCGACAAACTTCTCTCAGAGTGGAGGGAGCATCTGATTTCCCAAACCCCGAGGATGCTCCTGCTAGTCGGAGACAGAGGCTCGGGCAGAACCTCACTCCTCAACGCCCTCGCCTCAACCACATCCCGACGACCATACATCGGACAGTTTTGGCCCGAGGGGGAGGACTCGGTGCAGGGTGTGATTCACGAGTTGTCGGTGCACTTTGGTGGGTTCGATTTGCCGCCGTCGATGCAGCAGACTTCGGACCGGATGGTGGAGATTCTCGACAAGGAGACGGGGACGCTCCCGTTGGTCGCCTTCGATTATCCCGCGAAAATTGACCTCAACCCCTTGCTGACTCGCATCGCCCCGCTACTCCAACGACTCCGCGCCCTGGTCGTGGTCGTGCTCACTCCGTCTCAGCTGGCTGGGTTGGATGATGAGGTGCTGGAGATGTTTGACCCGCCTCATCATCTTCAGAACCTAGATGCGAGGCAGATTCAGGTTCTGACAAACCGTAGGATTTCGCGGTCGGCCAATCAGAAGTGGAACATTCGGCCGACCTTGTTGAATGCGATTCATCGTCATTCGGATGGGAATCCACGCAGGGTCATTCGATTATTGCGAGATTTGGTCGATGAGCGGCATGACCCTGCTGGTGGCGGCGCTCTCGAGCGTTTGACTACATGGCGAGCGCCGCCGGTTGAGACTGCGTCACCGGTCGAAACCTCGGCCGCCGCTGAATCTCGAGAGGTAGTTCCATTGGCTGCACCAGTGGCTGCACCGGCGGCTGCACCGCAGGTTGAACCAATTTCTGCTCCGCAGGAAATTTCTGACCCGGCGGACATTACTTCGTACGCTAGCGAAGAAATGGATGAGAAAATCATCGAGGAATACGACGATTATGTCGAAGATTCACTGGATGTTGAGGAGCCCGACGACCTCTGGGACGAACAAGACGGCGACGACGAGGCATACACCGACGCCGAAGACGCCGCCGAGGAGGCAACTTACGAGCCACCTTCCTGGAACGATGAATTCGAGGCGCCCGACGACCTTTGGGGAGAGGACGAAGTAACCCAAGATGAGGAAGAATTGGATGAGGAGAGATTTCACCAAGCCGAGGTTGAACCCGAAGCAGCACCATCCGAAGAATACCACCGAATCGATGAGGAACCAGCATTCCTCTACATGGAGGAAGGAACTGAACCTCCTGCGCGACCGAGCACATCGGGTAATTTCGGGCGACTGCTCGGTCGAACCCTTAGCACAAATGACCGAATGCCGACGACGGGCGATGACACACCGATCACCGTCGCCGAACCTCATTCGAGCCTAGTACCGAAGACCCCCAAAACCCCAGTTCGGGAGATGGCTCCCGAAAGTGTAGCCGAGGAAGAATCGACAGCCCGCATCGATACGAGTGTGGCTGCGGGCGAGGAAGAACACGTCTTCCACGATAACCACGCGCTCTGGATAGTCGATTCAGATTCGAAGGAAACCCTGCCCGACCCGAGCGCCTACACGCCGCCTCCACCACCTCCTCGAACCGAGCCGGCGGCGGATTTCGAGACGGAGTGGTTCGTCGCAGATGGGGAGGTCGAACCCGAGGTCGAACCCGAGCCTCAATTCGAGTTTGAGCCAGAGCCAATCGAAGAAACAGACTTGCCTGCCAGCCCCGTCCAACCTGCGGTACCTGACATCCACATCCCAGCAATTCCCACGGCGCCCCCTTCGCCACCGGTGGCTCCACCAGCGCCTGCGCCGGTGCATATTCCGCCGCCAGTCCCAACTCCAACGCCAGCGCCGAATCCCGCACCGGTAGCCGTTCCGATTTCGCTGGGCCCAACTTGGGAACCAGACGAGCCATTCAATCCGATGGTGCTTCACACTCTTACCGAGGCCGAGCGATTGGTCCTCGAGACCTCGTCCATCCGAGAGGTCTCGCCCTCTGACCAGGAATTGCAAGCCCGGCTTGAGGTGGGCCGCTCGCGCTTGTCACAAGTCTACAATGGAATGCGACGCAAGGGCTTGCTCTCAGTCCGCAAACAAGGCCGCACGCGATACTTCAAACTCAGTGAGGCTGCAGGCCAGCACCTGCGCGGAGCGCCTCAGGGGGTTGTATGATGTCTGATGATGGTGCGACGGTCACGCGAGAAAAGGTCGAGCAGTATCTCGCTTTGACCGCCGAGGCGCGCGCTAAAGCCACTCCAATCACATCCACTGATGAGGACGCCGCGCGCCTCGCCTCAATGATGCGCATGTGCGATGATTACCAGGCTGATGCCAAGCACTTCCTCGAGCAAGGAGATTTGGTTAGAGCATTTGGAGCAATCAACTACGCCCATGCTTGGATTGATGCAGCAGTGAGAATTGGTTTGATGGATGGTCACGGTGATGATCGGTTGTTCACTTTGCCTTAGTTTAATCCAATCAAAGGGTAGCGTTAGCACCGACCCACTGCGAACCCTTCGTATTCTCATATGATTACTAAGGGTAATCGGATGAACCCTTCGTATGGATCCGATTCTGTATGGTCTTGCTTGGTATTTGGGAATCAGCGTGCGTTCATATAGCAAAGGAAACTATTGGGTATATGTTGGTAAACAACAATTCAGCAAATCAAAACAAAGCAGTAGCCTATGTCAGAGTCTCTTCGCAGAAACAAGCAGAAGAAG
Source organism: Methanobacteriota archaeon (assembly GCA_016845365.1). Lineage (GTDB taxonomy): Archaea > Thermoplasmatota > Poseidoniia > Poseidoniales > Thalassarchaeaceae > MGIIb-O1. The sequence goes on along the minus strand of JAERST010000015.1, from coordinate 69,898 downwards.
GCGTAAGTATCGCAGCACAAATCAAACGAATCAAAGAATATGCCAAATTCAAAGGCATAATTCTCGAAGATGAAGATATTCTAATCGAGAAAGGTGTTAGCGGAGGAATTCCACTATGGGAAAGGCCGATGGGTGGTAAACTGAAACGTATGCTAAACTCAGGGAATTACGAACATGTCATAACAATGAAACTCGATAGGATGTTTCGACTTGTAAGCGATATGTTGGCAACCGTAGATGAATTGAATGCCGCAGGATTTGCCCTTCACATGGTTGATTTCAACGGTGAGGCCATTGACACATCATCTGCTATGGGGCGTTTCTTCTTGACAATGAGCGCAGCTATGGCTGAAATGGAGAGAGGTTTGATTTCAGAGAGAACCAAGATGGGAATGAACCAACTCAAAGCAACACATCGTAAATTCACGCAATCAATCTACGGATGGGACGTAGATCCGTCTGGCAACCTGATTCCTAATTGGATTGAGCAGAATTACATTGACTTCATGAAATGGCAAATGAAGGTCAATGGTCTATCTGCAGCAGCAGTTGCGAGAGCATTGAACAGACAGGGCGTAAAGGGTAAACGTGGCGGTAAATGGCAGGGTTCTACGGTAGTCAGAGTTACTTCAAATCCATTCCACGAAGACAGGCATCTGTTTGGTTATCCCTTAAATTGGGGAGTCAAGCCATGGCACACAAAGTGAGTAGCATTGTTAATGAACACTCGCAATCACGATAACTTGGTGACGTTATGTTAGGGGATTTAGATTACGACTCCTCATTTCCACCGAGGTATAATATTCACCAATACTGGGCAAGAAAACCATGGCATGTATTGCAAACATTGGTAGAAAAATTCACCGAGAAAGGAGACACAGTTCTTGACCCATTTATGGGAAGTGCCGTTATTTGCTCGGAGAGCATTGGATTGGGTAGGAATTTTGAGGGCATCGACCTCAACCCCCTTGCAGTTAGATTAGGAGAGTTTTATTCCAATCCTCCATCGCTCGAAATCATGATTGAATCTATCGAAGGAATAGAAACCACATTGAATAAACTCGAATCAGAATTATACACTACGATCTGTGATAGATGCAACCAAAAAACAAGAATCATCAACAGTATTTGGATAGATTTGGAACCTCAATCGAAGTATGTTAATTGTGAAAATTGTAAAAATCGTGGTCAATTTGACTATAACGATGCGGATAGAAAATTAATCCAATCTCTTGAAACACGGCCAATGAAGTGGCATCCTCAGGATGTTAAAATGCCTTCAGATTCTGACGTTGAGAGTTATTCCGAGTTGTTTAGCCATCGTAATCTCATCGCTCTGTCTGAAATTTTCCACTACATTTCCTCCAAAGAAAATAATACAAATCCTGCAATGATTTTGGCATTTACATCATTACTACCTCGTGCTTCAAAAATGGTATTCATAAATGCACATAGGCGATCTAAAGGTAACAATCCAGCAGGGGTTTGGGGAGAAAAAAGATACTGGATACCTCCTGAGCATATTGAAAATAATGTGGTGTATTACTTTCGGGAGCGGCTGGAGTGTTTGAAAAATGCAATAATCGACGTCAAAGAGAACTGTGCTAACAAAAATGATGTAAATTCAAGAGTTTCTCTAGGTAGCGCTACAAACTTGGATTTTTTGAGTGATGAAACGATTGACTTTTGCTTTACTGACCCGCCATATGGAGACGCAGTTCGTTACCTCGATTTGTCGACAATTTGGAATGCTTGGATTACTCCAAATGATGTGCAAAATGATGATGAGGTCATACCTAGATCGAATGAACTGGATAAGTATAGTCAACTATTGTCGAGCGCAATTAATGAAATATATCGTGTTCTAAAATACGAATCCCACGCAGCAATTACGTTTCAAAGTACGAAATCAAGTATCTGGGAATGCTTACTTGATTCGATTAGAAGTGCAGGATTTGCTCTTCTGGATATCTCGGTACTAAGGCCCTCAAAACAATCTCACAACCAGCTAGAAATATCTGGTTCGGCGAACAGGGATATTGTAATCTTGGTAAAGAAATCATCCACGCCTCCAAAAATTAATTTCACAAACTTAGAATTTAATTTCAAAAGTGATTTGATTCAACTAGCATCGAAGGTTTGTCAGAAACCACACACGCCATACGAATTGTATGAATTATTGATATTAGAATACAGTAAAGCATTCCTGAATTCAGAAGTTGAGAAATTTCCAAGTTTCTCTCTAACCAAACTCAACAAGGTTCTCTCTGAAGAAGAAAAATTTGCCACTGTTAGTAGGGTGGAGGTTGACTACAAGGGAGTTGAAAGAAATACTATCTGTTGGGGCCTTGTCGGTTGAACATGGTGCAAACCGAACAACAACGCGAGCTAACCCAAAGAGGGGTTGATTTAGTCGATAGAGCGATTCGAGAAGTTTGGGGCATAGTTACAAGAGAGCCTGTTGAATTGACTAGAACAAGCTTGTATCCATATGGATTTGTGATTACAAATGCACGTGCTATATGGAAGATTGTTGAAGAGATCACTAAACAAAATCTTCGATTTTATGCTGAAGAACTTGGACTAAGATACGAGGAGCCAGTAGGGACATTGGATATCATGGATTGTATTCTACATTTTCCTGACTATCCTAACCCCGTCCATGTGAACATTAAGGCAAGTCTCACTACCGCAACCAGTCCGACTAATGATGTTTCAAAAGCCCCCGGCTTGATTCATTTTTATCGTGATAATCCAGACGCATTACTCGTACTTTCCACAATTAAAATTGAGATGGATGATGTCATAATGAATTTTGACAGAAGTATCACCAACCCTGTGCCGTGGTTTAAGAGTGTAAAATATAACAAAAGAAACCATAACTTCCAAACTAACACAAATTCGCTTGTGGGGAACATCTACAGAACAAATTCTGAGTTTATTACTGAACTTAGAGTCAAAGTAGATAATGTGGGGGATCAGAACACTTACACTGTTTGATGCAAACGGGACCCCTTCGTATGAGGGGGTATAACAACGGTACCCTCTGATTCAGTTCAACCGACCAAACGAAGCGAAGGTCCACTAGTGACTTCGATATACGAACCACCAGCACTAACCAATCGCTCCTTCAGTCTCCTGTCAACAGTCAAGACTGGCCAACCCGATTCAACTGAAAGCTCAACCAACATATCGTCAGTATGCTTCATCCCTTCAATATCTGACATCCTCTCAGATCTCTGCTCAAGCAAATCGAGTAGTAGACCGCCGCGAGTCTTGGATAGATTATCCAACTCTTTTGCTACGGAATCGAGAACCAATAATCTCGGCGAACCAGCAACTGAAGCCATTGCGACATCAAGATTCAATCTAGCATCAACCAATGCTACCCAGCCACAGGCGTCGATGAGGACGCTGGACATCACTTCACCCCGTTATGGTTCCATGGCCGATTAGTCGCCATCGTGTTCCGATTCTTCGAGACAAAGTGATTCGACTTCCCTCTAGAGCGCAAATTGGCAAACGTAGGCGCAGTGTGCACTTTTTGCCTTTAATTGCAGTGACTTGGCCAACACTTGTAGCGGTTGCAGAATTGACCATTAGCATCTCATTAGGCTGCAGTGGCCTGACCTTCTCAGGCTCATCATTACCGCTTGCTACCATGTGTTCTAACAAGTCTAGGTCAAGATTGAACTCCTCCCAAATCGGTGGTAGTTCACCTTCGCGAGCCATTACTTGTCCAGATAGGTCGTCAGCTTTGGTGACGTTAGGGTCCATCGGAGTAGCAACTCCACATAGTCCACCCGCGTGAATTGTCTCTAGGTCTAGGCCACCACCTTGTACTGATTCGATAACGGTCTTGATTGGCTCCCATTGAGTCTTGTTTCCTTCCTTCAAGCGACGTCCAGGCGCGATGAGGATAGTGTCGCCGACGGAGAATTCTCCCTTCACCACAGAGCCACCGATGATGCCTCCTCGCAGCTTCGCTGGTCTCGTACCTGGTCGATTGATGTCAAAGGAGCGAGCCACATACATAAGCGCCTCCTCCTTCTTTCCGTGGTCAGGCGTTGGAATCGTCTCCTCTATCGCCTGAATTAGAATGTCGAGATTTACATCGTGATGAGCCGAGATTGGAATAATCGGGGCATTTTCTGCCACAGTTCCCGCGACGAATTCCTTGATTTCGTTATATGATTCAACGGCGCGGTCGCGGGTCACCAGGTCGATCTTATTCTGCACAACGACGACATTCTCGATACCCGCGATTTGCAGCGCAGCCAAGTGCTCACGAGTCTGTGGCTGCGGACACTTCTCAGTAGCAGACACGAGAAGCAACGCGCCATCCATAATCGACGAGCCTGAGATCATCACCGCCATCAGCGTCTCGTGACCAGGCGCGTCGACAAAGGAGACGACTCGAAGCAATTCCTTCGCATCGTCTTCCTTTCCATCAGGACGCTTGCCCTTTGGATAGTAATCTCCCTTCTTGGTCTTGTAGAAGGCGGTGTCGGCGTAGCCGAGTTTGATGCTGATACCCCTCTTTCTCTCCTCGGAGTGGGTATCGGTCCAGACTCCCGAGAGAGCCCGTGTGAGCGTTGTCTTACCGTGGTCGACGTGACCGACCATGCCGATGTTGACTTCGGGTTGGCGAGGGAGTTGACTTGCCAGACTCATCAACTCCTGCCGGTTCACTCCTCTTCATCGGAGGGCGTCTCGGCAGCGGCCTCTTCCTCGAGGCCGAAGATCACAGGCAGGGTTCGATTCCCGGCCTCGACGACCTTCAGATTGATCTGTCGTGTATCCTGACTGATGACATTGCCGCGCAGGTTGCGTCGGCGGCGGATTCCGTCGTACTTGTAGCGGTAAACCTGCGCGTTCTTCTTGACGTAGCGCTTGCCCTTGTATCCGACTCCCGGCGAGACGAGAACCGACTTCACGCCGGCTCCATCGAGGTCCGGGCGCATTGGGCGACCGGTAACATCGGAGCCACCGGTAATCTCCAACTTGTAGCCGGAAAGCGACTGGTCGCCCTCTCCGACGAACATGCCGTCGACTGCGTCTCCGATCTTCTTTCCGAGGAAATGGTTGTAGTTCGAGCCGGTGATGTCGACTGCATAAGCTCGTCCACCAGCACTGGGTCTGGTGTCGTTAATCACCGCCTTGAAGGCCTGTTCGCTGCGTGCCATGATGTCACCTGAACGGCCTCCCGACAAGCGACCCCTATAAGAGCGGTTCGGAATCACCTACGGTGAGTTCAGCCTCGTAGTAATTCCCTCTCGATTCTGCTTTCGATGGTAGCGGGTGCAGTATTGTTCATCGTGATGTGTGTGGTTCTTCCCCTTCCGACATTCTTGTGCGCCGCCCTCGTCTCGATCAGACCCTCGGTCTCCAGGGCCTTCAGGTGCTTCCAGAAGGTTGTGTAACTGCGAGCTTTGATATCGTGTTCCTCGCAGACGAGCAGGTAGAGCTTCTGTGCATCCCCGCTCGACACTTCCTCGGCTTTTTTCAGGCGACGACAGATGCCGAGGAGAACCAATTTCTGATGCTTTGAGAGATTGTCGACTGAACTCGGTTCCAGCGATGCTTTGCGCAAAGTGCTGGGCCGGACGTCTTCGGGCAGAACTTCGCCACGTCCGGCTTTCTCGGCGCGTCGGATGGACGCGTCGAGCAGTTCGATAGCCATTCGAGCGTCGCCGGAATCGGCCGAGAAGCGGCCGATTTTTGCCAGTGTTTCAGTGGCGACGCTGCCAGTTCTGCAAGCAATTTCGGCGCGCTGCGCCGCGATGCCGGTGAGGGTGTCGGCATCGTATGGCTGCATTTCAATCACGTTGGACTGTCCGAGGCGAGAGATAATTGCGGGTTCGAAGAGTTTCAGCAGGGTCGAGTTTTGGCTGACGAGAATTAGGGAAATCGAGCCTTGGACTTCCTGCCCCTCATCGATTCGCAGCAACTTGTAGATGATGTCGGATGAGTCGCGGTTGACCAATACATCGACCTCGTCGAGGATGAGCAGCAAATGGCTCTCGTGAGTGTGGAGATTACGACGAATCGATTGGATGATTTCGCCCGAACTGAATCCTCTCTCGGGGTGCCGGGCGTCGAGGCTCAGGGCGATTTGTTGCAGAACTTGCGAGCCGGTTGGGTGGTTGCGGCAATTGACGTGTGTGATGACGACTCTGCGCCGACCGTCGAGGTGGCGCTGAATGTCTTCGGCGAATCGTTGGGTGAGGACGGTCTTGCCCGAGCCGACTTGACCCACTACCACGGCTCGGCAACTGGTATCGTGGTCTTCGATAGCAGAGAAGATCGCCGCCATATCGGTGAGTTCGTCGTCGCGACCGACGAGCGCAGGCGGAATCCAGTCGTACGACAGGGGTCCCTTGTCGAGCAGAACTTTGCCTGCTCCGATGCGGTCGAGGTATCCTGCCATTCAACGGAGTCGTGCTCTCACCGTTCTTAGAGATATTTGCTGCAGCGCGCGCGTATACACGCGTCTGTGACGCGCGCGCGCGAGAAATTCGAGAAAAATCTTGTTCCATGCCAGTAGGGGGAGACCTCCAACTGACATGAGGTACTGGCTTGGGATGACAGTAGATGATGATGCAGACGAATCATACCTAGGGAAGAGGGCCCGAAACCCACATTCAATCGATATTGACGGGCTCGCGAAGCGAGACCGATGGCTCGCGCAGCCGCGCTCTGCGCGGCGAGCAAGCCTAAGGGATCTCATCGAATTGGTAGCCGTTCTCCCACTGCTTGACCCCGAGGGCTACCTCGAGTTCGAACGGCGTGATGAGTGGCTTGGCATATTTCACCGCGTCATCAATCGCGATGCGAGGGCACGCGGTATTGACGAAAGCGTCGACCGGATAGAAATCGATGAGGTCAGGTCCGACGTGGTCGAGTGCGAGTAAGTATCCCTTCTTTCCGTGCTGTTCGAGAAGCCGCTTCATGCGAATCGCAAGATTACGCCGCATTTGTCCAGGCTTCTCGCCAATCAAAATCCCAAAGGAATTCGCATCATCAACAGAAAAAATCAGTCCCATCCGCTGGCGCAGAATCCGCTCAATCCGCTCAAACGACATCTCGCTCGCCTCCCCATTGTAAGGGTCGAGCAGCGCCAGCGGCTTGCCGGTGTGCATCACCAGTCCAATCGGATGGAAGTCCCCAGAGCCGAGGAAAAGATAGTGTCCAATCGACGGGTCATCGCCCGAGTAATTGCATCCCAGCACCTGTCCGGGGAAAGTCAGCCGAGCCCCGCCGACGGGAATCTCGACCTCGAACCCAGCCTTCTCCAATCGCTCCTTGTATTCCTCGAGTAGATGCAAGTGCTGAATCGAACCGACAAGTCCCAACTTTGTGCCTGAAAGAGGTGCGACGCGGCCCACCGCGTCGACGAAGCGCTCGCGCGCTTCGTCCTCGCTGAGGTCAAACGGAGTCGAAGCCTCAGCGAGCCGAGCTGCTGCAATCTCCTTGTGGCGCGCGAGGATAGGAACTACCGGGTCAATTTCGGGGTCTCCATCGTAGGTAACGGGGATGAAATGAGTTGGCATTCCCGAGTCGATATTCATTGCACTGTGCCCCATGTGAGCGACCAATTCGACCCCCATCATGCGCATCTTGTCATGCACCAAATCACACGCCCCATAACATGGGTCAGCCGCCAAAACAACCTTCGCTTCGGAATCTTCTTCGATTGAATCCATCATTTCGAGGGCCTGCATTTTCAGGCCCTCGGGAACCTGCAGAGCAACGAGCCTGTGGTCGTTCTCCTTGATGCGCTCGACTAGGTCGTCGAGCTCGAAATCGTGGCGGTCCATGTCCATGGTAACCGATTCGCCGTCCGAGGTTCGGTATTTGAGCGGTTGCATCATTCCTCGCGCAGTTCCCTCACCCGAGGAATGACCTCTGTCGCGAATAATCGCAGGGATTCCATGCAGTCCTCGTGAGGTAAGGTGCCGTTGCTGTACTTCATGTCGAATCGATGCACTCCGAGTTCGTCAGTTACTGCGACTATCTTGCGTGCTACGGTTTCTGGGGAGCCAACGAAGAGCGCTCCATCGGGGCTGCTGCCGTGCTCAAACTGGTCATACCGCATCGCTGGCCAACCACGTTCGCGACCTATCCTTGCGAACATCGCCTGATGGTGCGGCCAGACGGTCTTCCTCGCCTCCTCGTCAGAGTCAGCGATGAAGCCTGGGCAATGTATGGCGACCTCGCCTGCAGGCAAATCGAACTGGCTTCTGGTCTGATGGTAGAGGTCGACGAAGGTGCTGAACCTCGATGGTGAGCCGCCAATGATGGCCAGCATGAGCGGGAAATCGTAGCGGGCGGCTCTGATCACCGAGTCGAGGCTTCCTCCGACTCCGACCCAGGATTTCATCCGAGCGCGTGCGAGTCTGGGGTAGACTTGCTGGTCGGAGAGTGGTGCTCTAGTCCTGCCCTGCCAGGTCACGGGTCCGCCGTCCCTGAGTTGGGCGAAGATCTGTAGGCGCTCCTCGAAGAGGTCGTCATAATCGCCTAGGTCGAAGCCGAACAGAGGATAGGATTCGGTGAATGATCCCCTACCGAGGATTGGTTCCGCGCGACCGTTGGAGATCGCGTCTACGGTCGCGAACCTCTCGTACACGCGCACCGGGTCGTCGGTGCTGAGGACTGTGACCGCGGTGTTGAGACGCACTTTCTCAGTTTTGGCTGCGATGCCGGCGAGCATGGTCTCGGGGGCCGAGATGATAAAATCGGGTCTGTGATGCTCGCCGACGCCGAAGCAATCGATGCCGAGTCGGTCAGCGAGGACGGCTTCATCCAGCACGTTCCGTATGACTTCGGCATCGTGCAGGCGCTGTCCTGAATCGCCGATTGTGGCATCGCCGAAGGTGTGCACTCCGAACTCCATCTTCTCGACCTGGGGTGGTGAATCCGAGGGCATCAATCCGGGTTCCTGTCCTTGTCATTATCAATTCTCTGCGAGAATCCCTCCTTGCTGTTCTGGGGCAGACGATATTCGATTCAGCGCGAGGGTGTGAAATAGGACGCGTTGACCGACCGCGCCATGGAGGAGGTTCAGGAGTTCCGTGTCGGGATACTCGGGGTGGGCAATATGGGTGCAGCCCTCGCGCGCGGAATGATATCTCGCAGCATCTTCGATTCCGAGTCCGTGATGATTTTCGATCTCGACCAGCAGAAAGTCGATTCGATTGTTGCTGACCTCGGGGTCAGACCGGCGGGTGGTGTGAGCGAGTTAGTCAAATCCGCCGATCTGCTCATCCTCGCTGCCAAGCCTCAGGCATTCGAAGATTTACTGACCTCCCTTTCGCCTCTAGTCAGGCCAGGTCAGACTGTGATGAGCATCGCTGCAGGTGTCACGACCGCCTCGATTGAGGAAGCGCTAGGTGAAGCGGTTTCTGTGGTTCGAGTGATGCCGAACCTGCCTGCTCTGGTGGGTGAGGGAATCAGCGTCTACTGTCGCGGCTCCACAGCCACAGACGCTGATGTCGAGCGAGTCGCCGTTGTGCTCGATTCGGTTGGCGAATCGCTCGAGGCTTCAGAGGATCTGATGGATCCAGTGACGGCTCTGTCAGGCACCGGCCCAGCCTACATCTTCCACACGATGGAGGCGATGATAGAGAGCGGCATCGAGATGGGCATGTCTCGTGAGATAGCCGAGCGCCTCGTCCTGCAGACGGTTCTCGGCGCAGCGATTCTGGCCAACCTCTCGGACGCCGACCCCGCGACGCTGCGCGAGCGCGTCACATCGAAAGGCGGGACGACCGAGGCGGCGATTTCACACCTCTCGGACAATGAATATGTCAGACTCGTTATCGATGCGATTCTCGCTGCTCGAGACCGTTCCTCGGAATTGGGCGAGTGAACCCTGCTGAATCTGGGCTACGGCTCACTCGACGATCTCGACCTTGCCGTCGATGATATCTATACGCGCGAGCGAGCGAATTGGCCAGTGTGGCTTCTCTCTGTTGAGCCGCTCGCGCCCATCTCCCTTCTCGATGGCGATGACGATGTCTTGTAGAATCACGCCCATGTCCTCGAGTTTCTGAAGCAGTGGTTCGAGAGTTCCTCCAGTAGAGATCACATCATCGACGATTACAATGCGCTCGCCGGGCTTGATATCGTTGATGTAAACGGTGGACTGCGAGTAACCTGTGGCTACATCGACGCGGGTTTCACCTTCCATCCCGTACGAGCGTTTGCGAATCACAACGGTTGGCTTTCCAGTTGCGTCACCGACCGCCGCCAGCAGCGGTAATCCCATCGCTTCGACGGTGACGATGAGGTCGACTTGCGACCAGTCGACGCTAGAGACGATTAGGTCGCGAGTCGCGCGCAATACATCGGGATCCATGCGCGGAATCCCATCAGAAATCGGGTGAATGAAGTAAGGGTAATCACCCTTCCAAATAATCGGCGCTCCACGCAACGAAGCTTGCAGAATTGTAAGTGGATCGCCGGGTGCCATGCCCGACCACTCTCAAATCAGGCCCTTTGCCTTGAGTGCCTCATGACCCTTGACCACACGAATTGTGGTCGGGCTTGGGAACTTCATGCCAGCCTTGCGCAGTGCATCGCGAGCGGCGAGGTAGAACTCAGCCGAGGTGTGAATGGAGACGATGACATCGTTCTTCTTGACGCGAGCGGCGGTGCCGACGTTCTTACCGAACGAAAGGCGCATTCCCTGCGAGACACGGTCGGCACCGGCTCCAGTCGCCTGCTTATTCTCACGCAGAATGTTGTGAGGGTACTTGTGGACGCGGAGTGCGTAGCCTTGGTCACCAGCAGCCTCTCGGATCGTGGAGTTTGAGACCATGCGAGCAGCTTCGAGAGCGGTGTGACGAATCTGAACCGCATTGTTGACGCGGAGTTCGACGACGACCTCAAATTCGCCCGCCTCGGCAGCCTTTCGGTTGCCCATGTGGAATCGTAGAATTCGGTTATTTGGAACTCCACCAGTATACTCTCGGCGGGTGTAGGCCTGGCCCTTGACCTGGCGATACATCTTGGCTGGCTTGCGTGCCATCTCGACTACCTCGGACACGGCCGACCTGCCTGCCGTATATAATGCTGAGTGAAGCCCCTACGGGGCTGGCTCCCGCGACAAGCGATGACTCGGGAGCGGAGCTTGCGGTTAACTCTCAACCGGTCCGCAACCTGAGCATCAACCGGTCCGCATCCGGAGCATCAACCAGTCCGCAACCGCTCGCTCTCAGCCTGAACAATCCGAACTCCACTAACTATCATAACAAAGCCGACGAGCAAGGTCCACCCGACCTTCTCGTCGAGTAACCAGACGCCGCCCAGCACCCCGAAAACCGGCACCAAGAAAACATAGGAGGCGGCGGCTGTCGCCCCCAATTTTTCGATTCCTTGAGCGAACCAATAGTAGGCGAGGACCGAGGAGAGAGCGCCGAGGTAAATGATGGCGTACCAGTCGGTGAGCGTGGGTTCTGGCATCCCATATTGCCAAGTTTCCCAAACCGCAAGTGGAGTCAACATCAGGGTTCCAAGCAGCGAATACCAAACGACGATTTCGAGGGTTGTCGCTTCCGCCTCCCCACTTCTTCGCTCCATCATACGCCTCGTATTGTTAGTCGTCAGCGCCCAGTTCAACGACGCTAAAAGTATCAGGAAGTCGCCGAGGATTCGCTCGTCGAATGGGATGTCTGTATTCGGGCTCCAACCAGTTACTACGGCGACTCCGACGAATCCACAGGCGAGGCCAGCGAACATTTTGCGAGAGATTGGCTGGCCGAGCAGCGGTGCTGCGAGCAGCACCGTGAAAATCGGGTTGAAAGTGATGATTAGGGATGCATCGCCGGCTGCGGTGAGTCTCATCCCGTGCATGAAGAATATCTGGTAACCGAGGACTCCGGTGAGTCCGATTAGTGACAGAGTCTTCCAAGATTGGCGGTCCGATGGCAACCATCGGACCGACTCGCCGCGCGCTGCGCGGGCGGCGAACCAGAGATAGAACAGGAGCATGGTAACGACGTAGCGCAGCCATGCTCCGGTCAGGGGCGGAAGGCCCAGAGCGAGTATCCTTCCGACCGCCCAAGAAAGTCCCCAGATTAGTGCGACGAGCAGCATTAGGCCATGCATGCCCAATTGCTTTCCATCACTCATCTGAAGCACCTCTTGCAACCCTGTGTGAGTCTAGGTCAAATACTGTCCTAGGATTACATCAGATGACTTAGAACACGTTCCCAAGCCATTACTCCGAATACAACAATCGAAGAAATCAGCCACAAATTGTAAGCTGGTTTTGGGACTTCAATTTCCTTTACATCGATAATTCTTGGAATGATCGAACGCAGTGCGATGAAGACAAAAGCGAGGTAGATTAGTGGGGTACCCAAGTTGAAATCGATAGCCGCTTGAAAGTCGAAATGTGTCATCGCAACAAATCCTCTAGTCATACCACAGAATGGGCATTGATGTCCTGTGAGATGAAACCATGGACAAAGATTCAGACTATCCACTTCACCATGTGGGAGTATAGCAGAGGTTAGTAATGCCCCTGAAGCAATTGCGCCTTCGAAGCTCTCCTTTGAAATGGATAATCCGGCTAATTTTACCATTATTCTAACACCCTTCCTTGCAGACTCCCAATTCTATGTTGACCTCATGCCGGAGTTCAATTTAAACGTAGAACTGAATCTCCAAGTTTATGGAAGGAACTTCCGATAAAGACTGGACAGTATTATTGATTTTGAGTATTCTACTCGGTGGACTTGGTGCAGACCATTTCTATGCCGGAAAGATAGGGACTGGTGTACTAAAGCTTCTCACCGTAGGCGGTTGTGGAATTTGGGCATTATATGACATAATCATGGTCGCTACAGAGAAGTTCGTAGATTCGGACGGAAATGTCGTCACCAAGCAGTGAAAATTCTTTTAGAAACATCACTTGTTTTCTCGATTAACAATTAGCGTAAGCTAAATTCAAAGATCCAACTATACCATCCCTAAAGGATGGTAGAACAGGATTGCTTATGCACCCTCAGCGCACAGGTATGGCCCACGCGCAGCGTAAGCGATGGAGGTGAGTGTGATGGCGAAGCGTTCGATGCTCGACCAATTTGCTGAGATCAAGGCGCAGCACCCCGATACCGTGCTCTTCTTTCGCATGGGGGATTTCTACGAGATGTTCCACGATGACGCAGTTCTCGCTTCCGAGGTGCTGGGAATAACGCTGACTAGTCGTGACAAAAACTCCGACCAACCGGTTCCGATGGCGGGGGTGCCGTGGCACTCTGTCGAGTCCTACCTCCAGGGAATGCTTCGGGCGGGGCACAAGGTCACTTTGTGCGAGCAGGAGGAGGAGCTGAGGCCGGGGTCGAAAATTCTCGAGCGGGTTGTCACTCGCGTCTACACTCCGGGCTCACTGTACGAGGAGGATCTGATTGGCGAGGATGGCTCGAGCCTATTGGCTGGGGTTGTGGCTCGCGGGGATGGGCTTGGAGTCGCCATCCTCGATTCTTCGACTGGACGCGCTTGGTTGCAGGAGCACGCGGGTGCGGGTCGATATGAGCGCGTGCGGGATGAATTGCAGCGGTGGGCGCCGAGCGAGCTTGTTCTCGGTCGGCGCGATGCTGAGAGTGAGGAGATGCGCGGTTTGCTCGGGGCTCTCGATAGGGTCACTCTGAGCGTTCATGATGGAAGGTCTGAGCAACATTTGCAGGTTGTTCGGGACCACCTTGAATTGGTTGATTTGGGTTCGGTGGACCTCGATCGCAGGCCTCTGGCAATGGAGGCCTGCGGGCTTACTGCTGGTTATTTGGCGAGGTTGCACCTCGTTGATGTTCTTCCTCTGCGCGAGGTGCATTTCGATGCTGATGATGGCCATTTGGTGCTTGACCAGACGACCCTTCGCAACCTCGAATTGACTCATACATTGGCTGGTGAGAAGGAGGGGTCGCTGCTCCAAGCCATCGATTGTACACGGACTTGGATGGGTCGCAGACAGCTGAAGGAATGGATTCTGCGACCCTTGACAGATTCTGAGCGGATTGCTGCGCGGCAGGCTGCTGTTGCTAGTCTTGTTCGCGCTCCGCGGCGTTTGGATACAATTCGTGAGACGCTCAAGTCGATGCGCGACCTTGAGCGGCTTGCCACGCGCTTGGCTTATGGTCGAGCCAATGCGCGTGATTTGGTTGCCGTTGCAGATTGCCTCGAGCGCATGCCTCGATTGCAGGGCTTGCTATCGGAGGGTGATGCAGAACTTCTCCACCAATGCGCCGAGGGCTTGTCGGACCTCGACCCGCTGATGCATCATATTGCCTCGCGGGTCGTTGCCGAGCCGCCGCTAACAATACGCGATGGCGGCATTTTCCAGAGCGGTGTCAACGCGCAGTTGGATGACCTGCGTGAGAAGGCGGGGGAGGGCACGGATTGGCTGAAGTCCTTTGAATCTCAGGAGAGGGAGAGGCTTGACATTCCGAGCCTGAAAGTGAAGCATAATCGACAGTTTGGATTCTTCATCGAAGTGACAAAATCACACCTCGACAAGGTCCCCGAAGAGTATCGGCGCAGGCAGACGATGACCAATGCAGAACGCTATACTACGGAGCAGTTGAAGGAATGGGAAGAGGTCATTTTGACCGCTGACGACCGAGCCAAAGCCCTCGAACACGAGTTATTCCTTGAGTTGCGGCGCGAGGTCGCTTCACATTCAACCACTTTGAGTTCGCTTGGCCGGAAGGTTGCGAGCGCGGACGTGTTGGCTGCCTTCGCTCATCATGCTCGGAAGCGCTCGTGGAATCGACCGGAGATTCGTCACGATTCAACGATGGATATCGTCGGCGGCAGGCATCCGGTTTTGGAGGATGATGGGCGCTTCGTGCCGAATGGAATCCGCTTCGACAAACGCCGCCGATTCCTGCTGTTGACTGGCCCTAACATGGGTGGAAAGTCGACCTATCTGAGGCAGACCGCTCTGATCACAATCCTCGCTCAGGCGGGGTCATTCGTCCCTGCTGAGAAGGCGAGGATTGGAATTGTCGACCGCGTCTTCACGAGAGTAGGGGCTCACGATGACCTTCGACGCGGTCGTTCGACATTCATGATGGAGATGATTGAGGTGGCGCATATTCTGCGCCGAGCAACTCCGCGAAGCCTCGTTCTGCTCGACGAGGTCGGGCGCGGGACTTCGACCTTTGACGGGCTGGCAATCGCTTGGTCGGTGACTGAGGATATCGCGTCGCGAGTTGGTGCGAGAACCCTATTCGCGACGCATTATCACCAATTGGTGGGGTTAGATGAGGAGATTGATGGGCTCGCAAATATCCACGTTCAAGTCGCCGATGTCAATGGTGAGATTCGCTTCCTCCACACGGTTGCCGATGGACCGTGCGACGACTCCTATGGAGTTCAGGTGGCAGCGCTTGCAGGTCTTCCAAGCGGAGTCGTCGAGCGCGCGCGCGACCTGCTGATATTCCTCGAGGGTCAAGCCGAAGGCGCGCGCGCAGGTGTCGATGGAACACCCGAATCACGCGAGGCTGGACAGTCGAGTCTCTACGGCTGGATGCTCCCATCTGGTGGAGCGCCATCGGCTCGCAGTGAACCGATTTCCGTGAATGAGCCGGCAAAGGAAATCATTGTCCAAGAAGACCCTGTACTGCGTGAAATCGCGGAGAGACTGGAAGCTCTTGATCCGGATTCACTCAGCCCGAGGGAAGCCCTCGAAGCACTCTATGCCATGCGCAACGCACTCGAAAACGCAACCGAATCCAAGACAGTGGAGGAGTGAGAATGGCATTGGAGAAGCCGGAGCGAGTAGCCATCAAGCAACTCGACGAGTTGACGATTGGCAAGATCGCAGCCGGTGAGGTCGTCGAACGACCGGCACAGGTCGTCAAGGAACTCGTCGAGAATTCATTCGATGCCGGCGCCAGCCGCGTCCGAATCGAGATTGAACGCGGCGGCTTCGACCGCATCACGGTAATCGACGATGGTCATGGAATCCCAGCAGGCGAACTCCCGCTGGCAATCACCCGCCACGCGACGAGCAAACTCAGCGGGCCCGATGACCTCAATCAAATCGAGACCAAGGGATTCCGTGGAGAAGCCCTCGCCTCGATAGGTGCGGTCAGCGAGTTGACGGTAGCCAGCCGAATTGGAGAAGGCGAGGGCGCACAGATACGAGTCGACAATGGAATCGTCGCTGAAGTTGAGGCAGCAGGCATCGCTCCGGGAACCAGAATCGATGTACTGAACCTCTTCGCAAAGGTCCCCGCCCGACTCTCCTTCCAACGCCGACCCTCAACGGAAACAGCAGCAATCGTCGATGTCGGCGTACAATTAGCATTAGCAGAACCCAGTGCAGGAGTTCTCGTCGAAGTCGACGGACGCAAAGTCCTCGATTGCCCTCCAGCTGAATCAGCAGAAGACCGTCTCTACGACTTATTCGGTGCAACCTCGGCCGAACTCATCCCTCTCTCAGCCTCGGCCGCTGACGCCGACGCACCCGGCGATGAGCGATGGACAGGATGGATATCGCCGCCCGGCCTAACCCGCAGCCGACCCGACGACATTCACATTCTCGTCAATGGGCGACCGGTAGCGCCCGGCCCATTCCTGCAAGCGGTCAGAAGAGGCTACCACACCCGCTTGATGGTCGGCCGACATCCGATGGGAGTCCTCACCCTGACGTTGCCCCCAGACGAGGTCGATGTCAATGTCCACCCGACAAAGCGCGAGGTTCGTCTGAAGAATTCTTGGCGCGTCCTCGAACGGCTTGAGCGCTCGATCAAACACACACTCTCGCACGTCGCAACCCGACCAGAAGCGAGCGAGGCAACGGTCCTCGAAGGCATCGCCGAGCGAGCCGAATCAGCCGAGCCGAAGAAATCAGCAGCGCGACCGGCGGCAAAACTCCCAGAGTGGGCCAGCGCAGCAAGCGAAAGCCCGACGGTTCAGACCAGATTCTCCAGCGCACGAGGCGCAGTTGAGCCGACAAAGCGAACCCAAGCCAGACCCGAATCCGAACTGACGACAGAGCAGGACACGCTCCCCGGATTGGAGGCTGAGCCGGTCGCCCCTTCACTCTCATCCGAGGAGCGAGAACTCCACCGCCATGCGGTGGGCAAATCGACTTCACCACTCGACGAACCGGTGCCGGAGGCGGAGGCATTAGCGGACCTTCCAGAGATGGTGCCATTGGCGCAGTTGGCCGATTCTTACATTTTGGCAGAGGGGGGTGAGGAGTTGTTCATCGTTGACCAGCACGCCCTCCACGAACGCATTCGATACCAACGACTCCGCGAACAAATGGTCGATTGGCAAGGCCAAAAACTTCTCTCTCCGGTAACGATTTCCCTCGGTGCGCGGCAGAAGGCTGCAGCGGTAGCGGGCCAGCCGAAACTCTCGGAACTGGGGATTGAATTCGATGTGGTCGACGAGGGACTCGCTGTCACGAGCGTGCCGGAGGTCCTCGTCGGGAGGGATGGATTGGACGACTTTTTGCAGGATTTATTGATCGAACTCGCGAGTGCTCCTGATGGGGTTAGCGAGTTCGACGCGGTCACCGCCCTGCGCGACCATGTCGCCTTCATGCGCTCATGTCGCGGGGCGGTGAAAGCAAATGAGAAATTGAATCTGGCACAGATGCGCAGATTGCTTCAGGACATGCGCACTGTGCCAAATCCGTGGGCCTGCGTCCACGGTCGGCCGACGGTATTGCGGTTGACGATGGACCATCTCGACCGGCACTTCGGCCGTCATGGTTGAGCCAGACCGAGCAATTGCTCGATGAATCCGGGATGGGTCACATCACAGATCTCGGCGCCGACGATGTCTGCGCCGACCTTGCTGGCGAGAATCATTGCTGTCATCGCTAACCGGTGGTCGAGATGGGTCTCGACCGGTGAATCTGGGCGTTGAAGTGATTGCTCGCCAGGGATTGTGAGTCCGTCTTCTGTCTCCTCGGCGAGCATTCCGAAGGCTGCGAGCAACTCGATGGTGCGCGCGATGCGGTCAGATTCCTTGCCGCGCGCGTGTGGGATTCCGCTAATCGTGCCGCCGCCGCTCAGCGCCATCCAAACGGCGGCAGGAGTCACGAGGTCGCTTGCATCTCGTAGGTCGACCTCGCCGCCAGCGGCTCGGTCGATTGCATCGATCGCCATTAACATCAGCGGGTCATATGCGGGAAGCGAGGTGCGTAATTGCAAGTCTTCGTGGAGGATTTCGAGAAGGATGGCCATTGGGAATAAGCTGAGTTCTGGAGGAATGTCAACCTCCTCAGGAGCTTGTACCTGCCAAGGTTGGAGGATGAGTGGTGAGCCCATCTCGATAGGGCATCCGCACCTTCTGGCGACATCGAATGTCATGCCTGTGTAGCCACGACTGACCCCCTCGCCTTCAAGGTGAATCTCTACTGCTTCGGGCAGTCCCGGTGAGGCCAAAATCAAGGCACTGAGGGGCTGGCTCGAAGTGGATAAGTCGACATTTGCCCCACCTCGCATCGAACCATTGACCGTTGTCGGCAGAGCATCGCCGCTCACTTTGACTCCTAATTCGCGCAGCACGCGAGCAAGCTCACTACTGCGCGCGCGAAGCGATTCATCACCATCCAATCTGACCGCCTCACCCATCGTCGCAGCCATCGCGGTCAGCACACGAGCCGACGTGCCCGAATTGCCACAATCGAGCACATCCGAGGGAGCCGCCAAGCCTTCGGCAGGCGGCTCGACCAACCAACCATCGGAACCCCGATGGACTCGGACTCCCATTGCTTCCAAGCATCGAGCCATCGATTCAGCATCAGCCCCAGCCTCGCCCTCGAAGCGCAATAGGCACTCACTGCGCCCCTGCCCAGCGAGAGCCAACCAACGAATCAAGTGGCTCTTCGAGGGCGGCGAAGCCCAATCGCGAGAGCCGGCCAAAGCCATCGCTGGAATGTTGAGCACGCCCGCTCATCGAGGCCGGCCAATTCAACCCATTGACGAGCCCACGAGCCGACCGATGCCAGAGCCGAGCCTCACTCAAGCCCGAACCAGAGCCCCACTCAAACCCGAGCAGCGCCCACTCAAGCCCGAATTGCATCGCCAAAATCGGCCTCGCCATCCCAAGCATCGGCCTTCGCATCGATGACACTCGCAGCAAGAGTCTCCTCGAGCGTGCCGCTCATCTCAATCAGATTGGCACGCTCAAGCAACTTCGGACTCAATCCAGGCATCAAAATCGCAACCGCCCGCGGTACCCGACCGGGGTAGACCTCGTTGACGTGGTGGACGATATTGGTGGTGCAGGTATTGGTCAGAGTGTTGTACCACTCGGGTGAAGCGACCAAATCATTGGTTCGTCGCAGGTAAGATTCAAGCATCCGGCGCTCGTTGCCTTCACCCAAAACCACCGCTTTGAATAGGTGCGTAATCGAGTGTTTTCGGCAGCGCGTGCGGACTCCGATGACATCGCGCTCGGTGGCCCAGACGTAGATCAGTTCGTACTCCCGGAACAGCCCTCGCACTGGGTGGTAACGCTCCCCCTTCTCCCTTCGCACCTCGATTGAACAGGCCAATCTTCGCCCGTCTGCAAAGCCCCAGGATAGAATCGTGTGGGCCATCTGGCGGTGCCTCGGGTCGAAATATTCCAAGGTGAGCCAGATGGATTCGACCTCGTTGAGGTCGTACTCTTCGTCGACCCATCTCTCGTCGAAATCCTTGGTTGTGCGCCAATTGAAGTCGCGTACATTGCGGATTCTGACAGTGTCGCCGTCGAATTCGATGGTTGCGTTATGTTGGTTATCATTGACCCAAGAACGGTCGTTTGATGGTCGTAATTTGTGAACTCGAAGCCAAACCGCGAGGAGGAGAATGAATGCGAGAACAGCGAGCGCGCTCAGAGCCGTGGTCAGTACAGCGAGAGCATCCACGCTCGCTGAGAGGCCACATCAAGCATGAATGCTGTTGAGGTTGAAGGTGGCGCGGCAGGGGAGATTCGAACTCCCGAGGTGAAACACCACTGGATTAGCAATCCAGCGCAATGGCCAGGCTATGCGACTGCCGCAGTGTTCGGGCGACCCGAGTTTTCCGCTTAAGGCGAGCGGTTCGGTTCACTCTTCTTCGTCGCTCGGGACTTCCTCTGCGTCGAGGTCATCCTCTCCGTCGAGGAGCTCTGCTGGTAGTCGCGCGACGAAGATGATTTCATCGACGTGGGACTTCTTGTCTGAGTCGCGCAACTCCATGATTCGGGTGCCCTTGGTGACTTTACCCAAGGTTTCCTTGGTTTGTGTCGCGGGCATTCGAATCATCATTCCGCTGGCGGTTAGCATGAATAATTGGTCGTCAAGGTCTGGAATTTGTCGAACTCCGACGATGCTGTCCTCGTCTGAGAGTGACATTGTTCGGACTCCCTTTGTTCCTCGGTTTGTCTTGCGGTAGCCGTCTCGTTCTGTTACCGGCTCGCCTCCGTCATCGAGTGACTGCGAGCCTGTTTCATCGAGTACTGGAATCATTTGTCCAGACCCTAGTCGGCTGCGCTTGGCCATTCCATACTTCGAAATTGTCAGAACGCTGGTGTTTGCGTCGTCTGTAACGATCATGCCGATGACGCTGTCTCCGGCTCCGAGTTTCATTCCGCTGACTCCCTGACTGACTCGTCCTTGTACGCGAACCGTATGAGTGGTCTGAACCTCGCCAGTATTCGGGTCGGTTCGCGTCTTGACATCCGCTGGAAGGAAGCGGCAAGCGTAGCCGCCTGACGATACTAGCACCACGTGGTCAGCATCGGTTGCTGGCCGAACTTGGACTAGAGCATCGTTCTCGGAAGCGAATTTCAGCGCGTACTTTCCATTGCGGTTAATCTTGACATATTCCGCGAGTCGGCTGCGCTTGATGCGGCCTTGGCCTGTGGCGAAGATGAGGTAGTGTCCTTCTGGATTCTCGATTAACTCGCGGTCCAATGGGAGAATCGATACGACCTTCTCATCGTCGCGGATTCCTTGTAGCAGATTTCTGATGTGCGTTCCGCGACCGTAGCGGCTCGCGAGTGGAGTTTCCCAAGCACGCAAGCCGTAGACGCGTCCTTGGTCGGTGAAGATCAGCAATCTATCCTTCGAGAAGCAGGTGACGATTGCTGCCGGAGCGTCCTCGTCCTTGGTTGCGACTCCTTTCAGCCCCTTGCCGCCGCGATTCTGTAGGCGGAAGGCTTCGACTGGCAGGTGACGGATGTAATTGTCTTGGGTGAGTGAAATTACCAGTGCCCGCTCGGCCACAAGGTCCTCGCGGTCCATCGAAAGCGGGGTTGGGTCGATGTGAGTTCGGCGCTCGTCGCCGTGCTTCTCGACGACCTGTTCGAGTTCTTCGAGGAGGATTTCGAGGCGACGCTTTCGGCTGTCGAGGATGGCTGTGAATTCCTTGATGGCCTCCTTGAGTTTGTTGAGTTCATCCTCGACCTCTTTGACATTCAACTTCGTCAATTGGTAGAGTCGGCGCTCGGCGATTGCCTTGGCTTGCTTCTGCGAGAAGTCGAAGCGCTTGATTTTCGGGTACTTTTCTTCGCCGCGCAGGTAGCCTTCGAATTGGTCGCGCGAGTCTGAATTGCGCCCTACTTCGATGATTTCTGCCATGCGGGATTGAGCGCGCATTAGTCCTTCGAGAATGTGCGCGCGAGCCTCCGCTTTGTCGAGCTCGAATTGTGTTCGGCGCTCGATAACAGTCTCGCGGTGGCGCATGTAGGTGTGGAGAATCGTCGAGAGGTCGAGTTGGACCGGCTTGCCGTTGAGGATTCCCATCATGTTCGCTGAGTAGGATTCTTGCAGCCGGCTTGACTGATACAATTGGTTGAGAATTGCGTGCGGGTCGGCATTATTCTTGATCTCAATAACGACCCGGATTCCTTCTTTGCTCGACTCGTCTCGAATGTCGCGAATTCCCTTGACTGTTTCCTTCGAGACGAGGTCGGCGATTCCCTGCAACATTCCCGCCTTGCGGACTTGGTAGGGAATCGATGTGATGATGATTCGCTTGCCAGATGAATCGTCGCGGACTTCGGCATCGGAGCGAATGTGGAATCGTCCTTGGCCGGTGCGGTACATATCGAGGATCCCATCGATGCCGTAAATTGTCGCACCTGTCGGGAAATCAGGTCCCTTCAGGTGCTCCATATATTCCAGAGCGTCGATTTTCGGAGGCTTGTCAAGCGACCTCTTGCGGTCCTCTTCAATCACCTTCTCGGTGTGGAATCGGACCGCTGCGGCGACCTCATTGAGGTTGTGTGGTGGAATCTTGGTCGCCATTCCGACGGCGATTCCGTCGCTGCCATTTAGCAACAAATTGGGTAGGCGCGACGGAAGAACCGTCGGCTCATGTTCACTATCATCGAAATTAGCCACCATGTCGATGGTATCCTTGTTGATATCATCCAACATGTGTGAGGAGAGTCGATCCAGCCGGCTCTCTGTGTAACGCATAGCTGCCGGCGGATCGCCATCGATGGAGCCAAAGTTGCCCTGGCCATCGATGAGAGGATAGCGCAGAGAGAAATCCTGAGCCATCCTAACCATCGTGTCGTAGAGCGCTTGGTCGCCGTGAGGGTGGTACTTACCCATCACTTCACCGACGGAGCGAGCAGACTTGCTGTAGCTCTTTTCGTGGGTGTGACCTGCCTGGTGCATACCCCAAAGGATTCGCCGATGGACCGGCTTCAAACCGTCGCGAACGTCGGGCAATGCGCGGCCAATAATGACGCTCATCGCGTAGTTGATGTAACTCTCTTTCATCTCCTCAGAGACGAATCTTCGCTGCAAATCTTCGCTCATCATCTCACCTCAGATATCGAGTGACGTCACCTCTGACGCATGCGTCTCGATGAACGCTCGACGGTCCGGAACATCCTCGCCCATCAGGACTGAAAATAGGTTGTCTGCTGCCTCGGCATCCTTGATTTCAACCCGCATCATTCGACGCACCTCTGGGTCCATCGTGGTCTCCCAGAGTTGGTCGGGGTTCATCTCTCCGAGACCCTTGTATCGCTGCACGGAGATTTTCGCCGAAGGCGCCTCCTTCTTGTAGCGCTTGATAGTCTCCTCGCGCTCCTCATCGCTGTGTACCCATTCGACATGATTACCGCGAGCGACGGAGAATAGCGGCGGAGCCGCGATGTACACGTTTCCGTTTTCGATGGCGCGGCGCATGAATCTCCACAGGAAGGTCAGAATCAATGTTCGAATGTGAGCGCCATCGACATCGGCGTCGGTCATGATGATGACTTTGCCATAGCGTAATTTCTCTGGATTGAAGGCTCCTTCGTCATCTTCATCATTGCCGACGCCGGCTCCCAGTGCCCTGATCATGCGCTGAATTTGTTCATTTGTGAACACCTTCGCAATGTTACGGCGCTGCCGCTCAACATTGAGGATTTTACCTCTGAGCGGCAGAACAGCTTGAGTTCGGCGGTCGCGAGCCGTCTTTGCTGAGCCGCCCGCCGATTCTCCCTCGACGATGTAAATCTCGCATTCATTCGGGTCGCGGGATTGACAATCTGCGAGTTGTCCAGGTAGACCTCCACCCTCGAGAACGCCCTTTCGACGGGTCAGGTCGCGGGCCTTGCGGGCCGCTTCACGCGCCTTGCTGGCGAGGACTGCCTTATCGACGATCGAGCGAGCAATTGAGGGATTTTCCTCGAAGTATTCTCCGAGTTTGTCGTTGACGATTTGCTCGACTATTCCGGCAACTTCGCTGGTAACGAGTTTGGCCTTTGTTTGAGCGTTGAATGAGGGGTCGGGGTGCTTGATCGAGACTACAGCACCGAGTCCTTCGCGAACATCGTCGCCAGAAAGACTGCTGAGATTCTTCAGAAGGTTGCGAGATTGGGCGTAGGAATTGACGGTGCGAGTGAGCGAACTGCGCAGACCGGAGAGGTGAGTTCCACCGTCGGCATTGTGAATAATATTGGTGAAGCAGTCGATACTCTCTGAGTAAGAATCGGTCCACTGCAAGGCTATCTCGACGTGAACTTCGCCCTTGTCTCCATCTTTCGAGCCGATGACGTGAACGACTTCATCGTGGATTTTGTTCTTCTTTGAGTTCATCAGAGTGACGTATTCTTTCAGACCGCCATCGTAAGTATGATCGATTTCGACCGGGTCTTCGCCTCGAAGGTCGCGCAGAATAATCTGCAATCCGCCGTTGAGGAAGGCGGTACGCTGGAGCCTAGTGTTGATTTGTTGGAAGTCAAATTCGACAACATCGCTGAAAATCGTCAAGTCGGGCTTGAAGGAAACCTTCGTCGACGAAGTGTCAGTTTTTCCGGTTGACTTGAGCTTGGCTTTTGGTACTCCTTGAGCATAATTCTGCTCCCATACCTTGCCATCTCGGTGAATTTCGAGATGGAGCCATTCCGAGACGGCGTTTACTGCGCTTACACCGACGCCGTGCAATCCGCCGGCGACCTTGTAGGCCTCATTGTCGAACTTGCCGCCGGCGTGGAGCTTGGTCATGATGACCTCGGCCGCGCTAACTCCTTCTTCCGGGTGAATACCGACTGGAATTCCGCGGCCATGGTCGGTCACGCTTACCGAGCCGTCAGCATTCAGGTCGACCTCGATAGTTGGATTGTGGCCGGCTAGGTGCTCGTCCACTGCATTGTCAACGACTTCCCAAATGCAGTGGTGCAGCGCAGATCCATCGTGTGGGTCGCCGAGGTACATTCCAGGTCGCTTGCGAACCGCTTCTAGTCCCTCGAGGACTTGGATACTCTCTGCTCGATAATCGTCTGCCATGCATCCCAACTCCGATTTTTCTGAGGGTTCCCAAGGGGAACCCTCAGTCGTCCTCACCATTTGGTGCTCACGGGGGGTTAATCAATACTACTGAATGGGGGGGTCAAAGGGGCTGAAAGTGAAAGTAATCAGGCCCTTTCGGACCCCTATTTCCACCTCACTCACCCCTCCAAAGGAGGGGTTTAGACTCACAATA
Organism: Methanobacteriota archaeon; assembly: GCA_016845365.1. Taxonomy (GTDB): domain Archaea; phylum Thermoplasmatota; class Poseidoniia; order Poseidoniales; family Thalassarchaeaceae; genus MGIIb-O1. Next base: position 44,972 of record JAERST010000015.1, on the reverse strand, counting down.
CGATTAAACAGACCTCGACGGTCGCGCGACTCGATGCGTCGACCTACCATCTGTGTGTCACTGTCTGGGTGCACGGTAGAGGAGATGCTGGCCGACGCGGCTCGTGCGACCGCCGTTGGTGCTGATTTGTGCGAGGTTCGCCTCGACAGGCTCTGGGTTCGCGAAAAACCACCCGAGCCTGTCGAAATCGACCCGTCAGAGGGCGATGGACGCCGCAGGAGGCCAGTTTACACACCACCCGAATTCATCGCCCAACCATTCGATTCGGTCGATTTGGAAGCCTCTCTGGACGCATTCAAGGGTGGAATCGACCTTCCTGTCGTCCTCACCTGCCGCCCTGAACGCCAAGGCGGCCACTTTCCCGGAAGTGAGGAGCAGCGAATCGAGGTTTTGCGAGCAGCGATCGAGAGCGGCGTTAGTTGGGTCGATTTGGAAACCGATATCGAATCCAAGACTCGTGCTGAATTGATGTCGATGGCAGAGGGGAAAACTCGTGTCATCGCTTCATCGCACGCTGATGATGAGCCTGGTAGTGCATCCGAAATCGTCTCGGACATCGAGGACATGGCATCCAGCGGCGAGATTCTCAAGGTCTGCTACAAGACATCGGGTCGAAACTCTGGGCTCAAATTGTTCGAAGCCGCTTGGAATCTCAAGGAGTCAGAACTCAAGACGGCGATCATGGGCTTGGGAGCAGGCGGAGATTGGACTCGAATCCACGGGCCTCTTCTCCACCAAGACCTCGTCTATTCAACGATGGAAACCGGTTCGCATCTCTCATCCCAAGGCAGAATCAACGCCTCTGATCTCTTCATCGCTTGGGAAATGTTGCAGTACGACTGAAACAGCGGGCTTACTTTTCGAGCCGCGGTAATTTACTGTTCCAATAGCGGGACAATTTGAGGTTCGTCGGGTTGTTCTTCAAGCCCACTGGCGTGGTATCTCGAGTGCAGAATCAGTGGTACGATTATGCAACTTATCGGAAGTAGTCCGACGATTATGTAAGCGGTGAATTTTGGAAGTGTCAACCTCTCCTCGACGTCGACCCAAACCTGCACAATCATGTCGCCATCGACAGGTAATGCATCGTTTTGTCGAGTATTATTCCAATTGTCCAGAACTAGGTAATATTGCGCATCACCCGGTTCGCTGAACCAAGATACAAATCCACGATTATCATTGTCAAGAGCCGTGGAAAATGTGGTACTGCGCTTATTCTCGTAAGCATGAGTGTCTCGGAACGGAATGAAGATAATCATGTCTCGCCACTCTACTGGCATCCAGTTGAAATCTTCCTCAGTCATTCCCCAGCCATTCTTCTGAGCCTCGTATTCGCGTTGGTATGAATTCCAATTTGATTCACTCAGAAGGTACACATCGCCGATCGGGCTATTCGTCGGTGGGTCTTCCGGGTCGGCGTGAAATTCGACGCAGAATGTGTAGGAATAGCCTGGGACTAATTCCATCCTGAGGGCTTGGGCATAATCCTCGTCTAATTCGATCTCGACATAGATGTCTGATTTTAGCGAGTGGAGTGAGTCCGATTCCCCTCCTGACCAATCCCACCACTCATCCTCTTCGACTCCAATTACTTCGCCGGTAAATTGGCCAAGTCCAACCCCCGGGGCAACTGAACAGTCGTTTGAGGCGGCGATTACTGGGGTAGCAGTCGAAATCAAAATCGCCAGCATCGGCAACAATAAGCCGATGCTGAATACGCTTGCAGCGAGCCGTTTTGTGGTCTGATGCACCCTCAGCGCCTCCGAGTCCTGATGGGGCGGACGTATCCGGACTCCTTGTTCCTTCGCTCGTCCACCGTCAGATACTTCGGTTGAGGTGGTGGAGTGTGTTGATCCATGCCGGGAAGACCGCCTTCTGCTTCGACTTCCTGCACATCATAGGTCTCAAGCATTTCCTCGGCATCGAGTTCTTCCTCATCTTTCTGGCGCATTACTAGCCAACCCAAGATGAGAACCATTGCCACGAGGGCGAGTAATCCTGCGCTTTCCTTGTTCGGAATGAAATCTCTCCAAGTCAATTCGTCCCAAGATTTCTGGCGTCGGTCTTCCTCTGCTGAGAGGACGGTGACGATGTAATCCTCGGTTGTACAAACTCCGACGCCGTCGCAGACCTGCAGGACGATGCGAATCTCACCTGTTTGGTACCAAGTCATGTTGCCCCACAGGAAATCGTTGCGTGGGTCGCCATCTTGGTCTGCATCGATGAGTGCATTGAGGTCCCAGTCGACCGAGAGCTGACCGGTTAGACTGATGTCTCGGTCGTTATTGGCGATGCCGTCACCATCGCTGTCGTCAAAGGCATCGAAATCGAGCCAAGCCTCGAGTCCCTCTGCGAGGTCGGCATCGGTAGCACTGTGGTTCAGAAGGACGAGGTCGCCTTGAGTAACATAATCCGAGTCTATTGGGTCGATTGGATTAATCTCAGGAGCTCGAGAAATGTGTACCAGCATCGAGGTCGTATTGGTGTCTCCACCCTCGAATCCGTCAACTACCGTTAGAGTGACAACATAGGTTCCTGGGCGCTCCCAAGAGTGCCAAACCATCGGGCCTTCGACTTGCGGTGTTGCATCGCCGAAGTCCCAAATCCAGCGCGTGATTCCGTTCCATTCAGGGTCGTTTTGGTCGGTTGCATGACGGCCGACGAATCGTGGGTCCGCATCGTAACTTGCCGAGCCGTCGAGTTTGATTGGGGAATTTGGTGCGAGGAATGCTCCGCCGTCAGAGGCGAATGGAACCCACCAATCGACCGCTGCCCCATCGTCAGGAATTGAGTTTAGTGCGCTTCCATTCAAACTCGGCTGGAAGAATTCGATCATCGGCACGGGCAGAGGATTGGCGATGCGAATTTGGTAGGACTTCGTCGCAGATTCTGCTCCGCGCTCGTCGACGACGGTCAAAGAGACTGTGTAAAGTCCCGGCTCGGTGAAAGTGTGGTGAATCCCCGAGACGTTCTCAATTTCGTTATCCATTCCTGTGATATTCCAACGAGTCTGCAATAGTGATGTGTCACCGTCGGGGTCGAAGGACATGCTTTCGAAGAAATATTCAGTCTCGACGGTGCCGTCCGCTGGTCTATCGAATACAGCGACTGGTCGCTGATTTAGAACGCGGACGGTCAAAACCACACTCGAGATATTCCCATCATCGTCGGTGACTTCGATGGTCACTGATTTGAGTCCGGGAGTCTTCCACCCTACACTTGGGTTCTGAGCTACCGAACTGCTTGTGGAGAAATCGGATGTGAGGGTCATTCCGCGGCCAGAGATATTGACTCCCTCGTCAAATGTCCAGAGGTATTCGACGATGTGACCGTCATCGTCGGTGAAAACATTCGGCATATCGAGAGGAGTGAGAGTGAAGGTTTGGAGTTCTTCGGCGAAGATCTGGCGAGGGACTCTGTTGAGGACGCGCACGTAGATTTGGTGTTCGACGACGAAAGTGCCATCGTGAATTGTTAGCGTCAGAGTGTAAACGATTCCATCAGCGCTGCCATCGACATAGGCGTGGCTAGCCTCGACCATTCCTTGACCACCCTCGTCGCTGCCATCACCCCAATTCCAAGTGAATTCCATTTGCTCGTGAGGAACATTATCCACGGTGCTACGGGCAGAGAATAGAACTCGTTGATTTGTCAGTAAGACTACTTCGTCCGTGATGGTGACTCCATCAACACGAATCTCTGGAATTGGTTCGCTGGTGTCGGCGACCACCAGCGTCCAAGATTGACTTTCTGAGTAGAATCCGCCCACATCACGGACGGTGAGGGTGATGGTGTAATTGCCGGCCTCTGTGTAGACGTGAACCGGATTCTTGAGGCCGGAGGATGTATTGTCGCCGAGGTCCCAATTGTATGCTATCGGCGTTTCATTGTGGCTGTAGCTTCCATTCAGTTGGCCGAATCCCCAAACATCGAACCCACCGCCGAACATGCTCACGGGTAGCCATGTCTGAGTGATGGCGGTGGAGGTTGAGCCGGTCGCGACCGGCTCCATATTTCCGAGGCTGAATGGAAGTGTGAATGCCGTGTCGACCACTGCGCCTGTGATGTCGCGGATGTCGACACCGAAGGTCCAGTCTCCAGTTTCTGGTGGAGTGAACCAAATCGACTCCTCAGTTGGAATGCTGTTTCCTGCTGTCAAGGCGAATGTGAGGGAGTCGGTGAGAGTATTGTTGACGAAGGCTTCGAAGGTGACCTCGATAATCTCAAAGAAGGCATTCGAGGTCACTTCGAGTTCAATTTCGACGCTATCATCGAGATTGTCTCCGTCTCGGTCGAAAGGCGTGATTCCCATTATTTCCACCTCGGCGGGATCGGTGATGATTCCCGCTTGAACCACAATATCGGTCGTAGGGTATGAGCCGGTGGTGATTCCACAACTTGCGAAATTGTAATCGCAATCCGTGACTTGGGATTCGTACCAAGCAATTACCCATACTTCGTCAGTGGTATTGCCGAATCCGTGGACTAATCCCGTTCCAGCACCCGTGGCTGAGTCGATTCGTAATCGATCCATCGACCATGTTCCGGTGGCGGAATCCTTTGCCAACACCGTGCCAGCAACGCCGAATTGAGTTGGTTGAACCATGATGTTGAGAGGCGCGCCTGTGCCTCCTGCGAACTTGTAGGCGCGCATTCCCCAGCCTTCCAATTCTTGCGTAGGGCTGGTCCAATCATTCTGCCATTCATCGCGATATCCGCTCATCTGTGCGCGACAGATGAAGCCTGTAACGCAGCCAGCGGTCATTGCGATATTTGAGAATCCGAATGCGCCCTGAGCGCTGTCTAATGAGACCGCGGCGGTGAAATTTGCGAAGATGTCAGACATCGTCTCGCCAATCGCGGTCGCGCCAGGTTCGGGGTTGCGAGCGAGGTTCTCAACCCCGATGCCGCCGGTGGCGGTGTCGGCGACGAGGCGAGAGATCGCGGCACCGCCGCCGAGTTTGTCAGAGAGATACATCAAGAACATGAATCCACCACCGTAATCTGCGATTCGCTGATTCCACCAGCGCACGCTCATATTGGCATTTTGCGACCATTCATTCGCGTGCTGAGACAGCGAATCGGTAACCCCGAAGCAAAGGTAGGCAGCCATATCTGCAGCACCCTCGTCAATCCAGAGGTATTCGTAAGGGTCGCGAGCATTGTGCAATAGGTGCTCGAATTCGTGAGCAAGAATCGTATTGCGCCAGCTCATGTCTCCAGAGTCTACGAATAGAATCTCTCGCGAACTAGCAACATTGGGGTCGAAGTACCCACCAACTCCACCGGCTCCATCGATTTGGAAAAGCAGAATCTCAATCTGACAATTATTGTCGATATCTGGGGGGTCACCGAAGTAGGTGGTGTCCGTTGGGTAAATCGTCGATTCCCATGTCGAGGCGATATCGTTCAGGGTCGTTGCAGAGATGACAACTCCGTCCTCGACGAAAATCGCAGAATTGGTCGATATTTTCTCGACAGTCGCTGAGACCAATCCACTCGAGGTGGTGAAGGTGTCCGTATCATCCACCTCCCAAGCATTCTCGCAGGACTTAGCGACTGAGCGCGAGTTCTGATATGAAGCCGAAAATGGTAGCACAAGGTTCGGGTAACCGTCCTCAACCCACTGCTTCTTCAGGTATCCAAAGGCCGAGTAAACCGGACGGTCAGGATCGTTGTAGAGGTAGGCATGACCGTCCGCAGCCGGATCGAAATCAGTCAGGTCGCCCGGTGTGACCGCACTCGTAGAACTCGAGGAGCTCCCGTTCGCGCTCGCCAATGGTAACATGACCGAGGCGAGCATCAGCCAAACCAACAACAACGAAGTTGTTGAACGACTTGAAGTGCTAGAAGTCCTCACTCACCCTCACCTCAGCAATAAGACAGGTTCAAGCCCTACTCCAACCTGCTATAATATCGATGGAGCATCGTTCGGACGCATCCGGCCCGAAGGGCCGACTCCCAACCACTCCAAGACAACCGGTGAGAATCCCGCTCATCATCCTCGCAACCCTACTTGTCACGGCACTCTCACCGGCCTTAAGCAACGCAGGGGGAGAGGGAGCAGAAGAGAGTGAAAGTGGTTGGGAAGTGAAAGTGATCTACCCCTGGGTTATCAGAACGGTTCCACACGATACAACGGCCTTCACCCAAGGCCTCGAAATCCACAACGGCAAATTCTACGAAAGCACCGGACTGTACGGCGAATCCAGCGTCAGAATCGTCAACATGACAACCGGCGAGGTCGAGTTGCAACGAGACCTTCCCGACGAGTATTTTGGCGAGGGTCTGACCATTTGGAATGGCTCGGTAATCCAACTCACTTGGCGTGAGAATACCGGCTTCATCTACGAGCTTGAGACCCTCGAACCCATCGGCAATTTCAGCTACCCTGGCGAGGGCTGGGGCTTGTGCAGCGATAGGAACAACAACCTTTGGATGTCCGACGGTGGGACGACCCTCAAACTGTTCTCAGAAAATCTTTCATCTTTCGAAGAGGAGGAAGTCGAAGTCAGAGTACACGGCCTAGTATTAGACCGCTGGAATGAGTTGCATTGCAAAGGCAATACAGTCTATGCTAATCGCTGGTACGACGACAGCATTTACCAAATTCATACGGAAACGGGAAAGGTCTGCCAGAAGGTGGATTTCTCAGCCATCCGCGAACAATACGAGACCGAGGAATCGGGGGTTCTGAATGGCATAGTTTGGGACCAGGAATCGCACAGTTGGTGGGTTACCGGCAAGAATTGGTCGAATTATTACGAGGTTGCAATCGAATTCGATGTTTATTTTCCAAACTGTGAAGAATATCTCATTGCGGATTGTAACGGCCTCGGTTGCGGCGGATTCCCATTGCTTGAAGTGATTGAGATTTTCATCTTCGTAATTCTATTCGATAATGCGCATATCATTCTACCACTTTTGGCTGTGATTCTTTACTGGCGCTCGAAGCGTCAAACTGAGAAGCCGCCACCCACCAGCGAGGAAGAGTAGGGGGGCGGGCAGCATGTCGGGAGACGATGAATCAAAGCGAACTCGCCTCGAATGGTGGCTCGAAGACCTCTCCATCGACCCCGCAACGCGTGTAGCCGGTGCGATCCTGATAATTCTCGGAAGCACCCTCGGAGTCCTCACCGGCTCCCTGCACATTACAGCCGACATCGGCGATGTGCTAACCGGCACTGGCGCTGCCGACGATTCGGGCGGGCTGGCCGATGTTCACGGAGCAGTCTACTCTGCCCTCGTCGACAATTCCACCGGCGGAGACGCGATGGAAGGCGTGACGGTGATTTTGTACGACGAGGATTTTCTCGAGATCGGCCGTGACGTAACCGACTCGGGCGGCCGATTCTCGATCGACGACGTTCACAGACGTTCAGCAACTCTCGTCGTCGACCACCCAAACCACATCACAGAACGTATCTTGCTCATCCCGGGAGACCATGCCCAGATTACCGTGACCTTGAGCGAGGGTGAGGGTGAGCACGAAACCGATATGCGCGGTGAGAGTCATCTTGCAGAATCGGTACTAATCACTACAATAATCGGTGCGCTGACGCTTCTAGCAGGACTCGCTGGAATGGTTGGAGGAACAGAGGCTTACAACGGAAAAAGCCACTTCCGAACGCAGTTTTTGGCGTATTTGGGGCTTTGGAGTCAGGGTTTGATGTTCATCGGTCCGCTATTCATTTTGATGGGAATGGGACTTGTCTATCTGACCCGCGGGCAATTTGGCTTCGTGGAGGCTTGACGTGTACCTCATCACCATCGAAGGGGGGGACGGCTCCGGCAAAGGCTTGGCCACAAAGGTCGTCGCCGAAGTGCTGGAACGCGAGTTTTGTTTTACCTCGGTAGAGGTTACTGGCGAGCCGCGGCGGGACCATCCGTTGGGGCGGCTCGCTATCGACTCGGTGCGGCAACAGACGCACACTCCGGAGGCGGAGGCCGGGTTGTTCGCCGCTGACCGAGTCGACCATTCTCACGGCTGGATTTTGCCCCGACTCGAGGAGGGGCGAATCGTCGTGAGTGAGAGAAATGTGCATTCTTCTTTGGTGTATCAGGGGATTGTTGGTGATTTGGGGGTCGAGCGCGTGGCTCAGGTCAATTCTGCTGCGCTCGTTCCAGATTTGTGCATCTGGGTCGATTGTGATCCTGATGTTGCGATGAAGCGGATTCAGTCTGGTACGCTGCGAATGATGTCTGATAAGGCTGAATATTTCGAGACGAGTGAGCTGCAAAGGCAGATTCGCGCGGGTTATGCTTCTCTGCTTTCGGGGGAGGTTGAAATGCCTACTCCGTTCGATATGGGGGCGATTATTGGGCCTGTGGCGAATGAGACTACTGAGCGCGAGTTTAGGCGCAAATTGACTCTGCATATTCGTAAATTTGTGCATTCGCGGCCTGAGCCATTGAATGTCGATACCGAGTCGGTTGAGCGATTTATGCTGAAGCGATTGATCAAGTCGACGAAGGGTCAGACTGTGCTCGATGGCTTGGGTGTTGAACCGGCTCGGACTCGGGCTGATTGGTTGGATGGCAAGGCGCCTTGGAGGGTTTTGCGAGAGGCTCAGGACGATCATTCTGCGGCGCTTGCGCGTGTGGCTGAGGACGAGCGCATCGATGTGCCGAAGTCGGTGTTGGCGCGCTCGGTCAGTTCGATTTGTGGGACTCTTGCATTGTTGCCCTCTGCTGATGTGAATGAGCTGCGGGCGGCGCAGGGTCCTGTTCGGGCGGTTTCTGACTCGCATTCGCACAAGGTTTTGCGATTCATGGCCGACCGCTCAAAGTGGGTTAATCAGCACAAATCTCTGCTGGGTCGCGATGCTGCTCGCAACCAACTTCGCGACGAATCACACGCTTTCGGTACGCTGGTTTTGGTGCTTTGGCCGCTTCGGCGTGCGTTGTCTCGATGGCTTGCTGCTAATCCTACGACTCACCCTCGCTTTGCCATGGGGCAAATCGTTCGCTCGGGTGAGTATCCGCGGGCGGTTCGTGATACGATTGAACGGCTGGCGATCTTAGGTAATGGTAAGTCTGAGGCCGCTGCTCCTGCTGGTGCGAGCGGGCTCGTCTCTTGGTGGCAGGGCCAGTAATCTGCTCTGGCCGGTCGGGTTGCGGGCGAATTTCCGCCTCAGACCATTCTCAGCTTGGCATCGGCTGGAAGTTTGACCGACTCGGCTCCGTCAAATTCGTGTGCGCGAGCCGAGAACATTGCCGAGAATAACCAGCCTCCGACGAACCCTGCGGGAGTGCCGGTGAGGATTCGCACGAGGTTCGTCGATTCATAGGAAGTCAGCAATTGGGTGAATCCATCGACCGCCATCGGTCCGAGGCCGATTGCGAGAATTCCCATCATAACCAGCATTCGGCGGTCGTCGAAGTAGAATTGTTCAATCGAATTGTCGGTGAAAATTGAGAGGAAAGTATCGCGGACAGTCCAGCGATTGTAACCTCGTCGTTGCCAAAGCAAGCAGCCTGCAACGAAGCCGAATAGAATCCCGATATCGCGGGTGCAAACCGCCATTTGGTTGCCGTTGATTTCCCAAGAGCGCTGGTATTTTTGGTGGCAATTCAGGTCGCCGATGGCGTAAACGGTTGCAGCGATTGGGTTGAGGTCGGCCCATGCAAATGAGCCTCCGTGGGCCGATTGGTCGTGACCGATATCAGCATCCTCGCCGTGGTCGCCATTGCCCCACGACCACATCCCATCATCGGTTGCGTAGTCCATTCGGTTGGCCCGTCCGGAGAGTTCGGGGATACTGTCGGTCGGTAGTGCGAGGGGCACGAGGAAGACGAGGATTAGGTAGACTCCTGCGATTGCAGCGAGGTTGCGGCCGACCTTGGATTCGCGAATACGCTCCGCTCGGCCGTTCTTCAGAAGTCGAGTCTCAGAATCCGCCACAATTGGGTCGGTGGGTTCTATCGGCATCAACCTATCCGCGGCACATGGTCGAGGTCGGGGTGCGGGATGCCTTCGCAATCTCGGCGGTCATCGGCGTCATGGTCTTCGTCATGGGTTCGATGATGGCTTTCTTTGCCGGCGGAATGGCTGAGGATGGAATTGAGCCGGCCTTGCGCACCGGGGCGGTTTTGGGTGCGGCCATCGGTGCGGTTGTGCTGATGTTTGCTCTCGCGCGCGTGCGTGACCATGCTGAGAAGGGCGATGCGCGCGATGCGGTTCGCGCTGCGGAGGTGGAGGCTCTTCGTGCCGAGATGTCCTATCTGTCCGATGCGAGCGACGGGGCTTGGGATGTTGGCGAGAGGATTCGTCGGGAGCGAGGAGTTCTGACCTTCGATATGCACGGACTTGACGCTGCATCTGCTGCTGGGGCGACCGAGAAATTATTGGCAATTCGGTCGAGTCTACAACGGGTTCGTATCGTTACCGGCCGAGGCGAGATTTTGCATGAGAACTCGGCCGACCCTGGAATCCGACCTGCGGTTTTGCAACGCCTTCGCATCGGGGCGGAGGCGGTCGATTGGCAGGTCTTGGTGAAGGCGGGCTCGATTACGCTGCGCCCGATGGGGATTGCGCCGACACCGGCTCAGCGTGCTGGTCGATTCGCGATTTTTGTCGTGCCGATGTGCACGGTGATGGGCTTCACCTTCCGCGATTTGGCCGGCTCTACCATGGCTGACCAAGGACTCGCTTTCGGAATCGGTGCGGGCGTCTTACTCACGGCGCTTCTCTCGAGTTATCGTGACCGCTCCGGCTGAGTTCTGGCCGCTTCGCCACTGACCGGGGTCGCCAGTTCAGGAGTAATCGGGAACTCCCTCGCAACAGGCTTCGACTACACGCCGGCAGCGTGGACATTCCATGTGTTGACGCATCGGGATTGCTGCGCCGCGGAATCCGCATTCGCACAGAATCGCGGCGCAATGATCGTGGTCCACGAAGCCCTTCGGCCTCGCTCAGCCCAAATGGCTTGCTCAGGAACTGAGGTCGGCTAATTCGTCTTGCAGATGCTCGGCCAACCAGTGGTGCAGAGTATCACTGCCCATCTCGACGAGGGTTGAATTGAGGAAGGCAGCGATTAGTGCGTCGCGAGCCTCCTCGGTATCGAAGCCTCGCGACTCCAAGTAGAACATCTGGTCCTCATCGACCGGGCCATTCGCAGTTCCGTGGCCGCAGCCGACAACATCGTGCTCGCTTACTTCTAGCTCTGGAATCGAGTCGGCCTCGGCCTTCTCGGAGAGTAGTAGGTTGTGGAAAAGTTGGCCCGCGTCGGCTCCCCTCGCGCCCTTGGCGACCCGGAGCATTCCGGTTCCGACCGTGCGCGAGTTGCCCCCACAGGCCGAGTGCCAATCGAGTCGGCTGAAGGTCTCGGGGGCATCATGGTGAATCTCGACGTGATGGTCGAGATGCATTTTGTCGGCGGACAGTATAGAACCGAGTACGTTCAGATGTCCGCCGGTCTCTCCCATTTTGTAGCGAAGGTCAGCCTTGGTTCGGTCGCTTCCAGAGCTGACCGTTCCGACTCGAACCTGCGCGTCGCGGCCGATTGCGATGCTATCGACGCGAAGCAAGGTTCCCGAATCGGTGTGGCCAATGACAACATCGTTGAGAATTGAACCGTCACCGATTCGACCGCTGCGCAGGAATCCTGTCCACGGCGCAGCGCCACTAACTTGTGTAATCAATTCGAATTCACAATGTCGACCGACATCGAGAGCGAGATGCAGAGCACAGGGTGAATCGCCGGTATCGATGTCGAGCACAATTGGTGCGCTGGCGACGAAATTATTCTCCACGCGTAGCGTGTAAACCGAGTCGCCAGCGGCGGCGCGGATGAAACTCGAAGTCACCTCATCCGATTCAGGCAAAACCTCCGCGCCAACAATCCCTTCCTCGATGGAAATACCCAGCAAAGCCACATCTTCATCGAGGCAAGAAAGCGTCAATTTTGGAGCAACGGCGTTCGGAATCTCCCCCAAATCGCCGCTGGGATGCACCCTCTTCCAGGGCGTGTAGCGCCACAAATGGTCCGCCCTGTCAGGCTCCCCAAGAGACTTGTACAAGCTCGCAGCATCCATGATTTTCACCCGGTTCAACCGATGCTGCCTTCCATTTCGAGGGCCATGAGTTTGTTGAGTTCGACAGCGTATTCCATCGGTAATTCGCGGGTGAAAGGCTCGAAGAATCCGTTGACGATTAGTGCTAGAGCCTCTTCTTCGGAGTGGCCTCGGCTCATCAGATAGAACAGCTGCTCATCGCTCACCTTCGACACACTCGCCTCGTGCTCACAACGCGCCGACGGGTTGGCCACCTCCATGGTAGGATAGGTGTCTGAGCGCGAACCATCGTCGAGAATCAGCGCGTCACAGACGACGTTGAGTTTGCAATTTTCTGCTTTCGGCGAGACCGAAACAAGTCCACGATACGAGCCGCGTCCTCCGTCCTTGGAAATCGACTTCGAGAGAATCTTCGAAGTCGTGTTGCTTGCCAAGTGGTGTATTTTCGCTCCGGCATCTTGGTGCTGACCCTTGCCGGAGTAAGCAACTGAAATCACTTCAGCGTGGCTGCCTTCTCCCTTGAGAATGACAGCCGGATATTTCATCGTCAGCTTGCTGCCGATATTCCCATCGACCCACTCGATCTTAGCGTTCTCGTGGGCGATGCCGCGCTTTGTCACCAAATTGTAGACATTCGCGCTCCAATTCTGCACCGTGCTATAGCGAATGTGGGCGCCGGGGAGGGCGATGAGTTCGACGACCGCGGAGTGGAGTGAATCGGTGGAGTAGGTCGGAGCGGTGCAGCCTTCGACGTAGTGGATACTGCTACCCTCATCTGCGATAATCAGCGTGCGCTCAAACTGCCCCATATTCTTCGCATTGATGCGGAAATATGCCTGAACGGGCATCTCGACGTGGACGCCCTTCGGGACGTAGATGAAAGAGCCGCCCGACCAAACTGCGGTGTTCAGGGCGCTGAACTTATTGTCTTGGTAAGGGACAACTGAACAGAACCATTCCTTGACGATTTCAGGGTATTCGCGCAGTCCCGAATCCATATCCAAGAAGATGACTCCTTGTTGCTCGAGGTCTTCACGAATCGAGTGGTAAACCGCTTCGGATTCGTACTGCGCGGTGACTCCCGAGAGCCACTTTTGCTCAGCCTCGGGAATTCCAAGTTTGTCGAATGTATTGCGGATGTCTTCTGGAACATCCTCCCAATCTTTCTCGGTAGCGTCGGATGAGCGAAGATAGTAGCAGACTTTGTCGAAATCGATGTCTTCGAGCATCGACATATTGCCCCAAGTCGGCATCGGTCGGCTCTCGAAGTGGTGGAAGGCCTTGACGCGGATATCGGTCATCCACTCGGGCTCGTTCTTGAGCGCAGAAATGTCGCGAACGACTTGCTCGGAGAGCCCGAAATCGAAGCGGATGGTCGCGTTTTCAGGATCGTGCCAGCCGGCCTTGTATTCGCCGACTGCGTCACGTGCTTCCTTTGCTGCCATTTTCTCGCCTCCGATTTTTCCTTTCACTCGCCTGCCTTGAACCTCTCACGCTGTGGTCTCGGCCTCTTCCTCGAGCCAATCATAGCCGCGCTCTTCCAATTCGAGGGCGAGCTCTGGCCCGCCCGACTTGACGATTCGTCCTTTGATTAGGACGTGCACCTTGTCGGGCTGGACGTGTTCTAGGATTCTTGAGTAGTGAGTGATAATCAACGCGCCGGAATCGGTTCCGCGGACCGCCGCGTTGATTCCCTTCGAGACGGTTCGGATTCCATCGATATCGAGTCCCGAATCCGTCTCGTCCAGAATTGCTAGCTTCGGTCGAAGAAGCATCAATTGGAGGATTTCGAAGCGCTTCTTCTCGCCTCCGCTGAACCCATCGTTGACGTAGCGACCGAGGAATGAACGGTCGATGTCGAGTTCCTCCATCGCCTCCTTGAGTCGCTTGCGGAACTCGGTACCCTTCGCCGCATCCTCGCCGCGGATCGCGGCGACAGACTTGCGCAAGAAATTACCGACTTGAAGCCCGGGAACGGCCTGTGGGTATTGGAAGGAGAGGAAGACACCGGCTCGGGCCCTCTCCCACGGTTCCATGTCGAGGAGGTCCTCGCCGTTGAGTTCGACGCTCCCCTCGCTGACCTCGAAGTCAGGGTGACCCATGATGATATTCGCAGTGGTGGTTTTTCCGCTGCCGTTTCTTCCCATGATGGCGTGAATTTCCCCAGCCGGAATCTCAAGGTCAATGCCGCGAAGGATTGGGGTGTCGTCGATTCCAGCGTGCAAATCGCGGATACCGAGGACCGGGGTGTCAGATGCCATGAGTTAGCCTCGGTTTTGCCGTCTGATGCCCCCTTTTGAATGCGACCGTCATAGACGGTCATCGGGAAATGCCAGTTTTCTCTCTCCCACGCTGCCTGTGCCACGGTCAATGGCTACCTATGCCATGGTCAATGAGAAGTAGTTGGGGCTTCACCGGCTCATCGTGTCCGAGGGTGATGATCTCGCCGAGTCGTATCGGCTACAGGTCGAGGCGATGATGACCGCCGAGTCTGAAAGAAGGATTGCTGAGGCGCACGATCCAGCAGAGCTGGATCGTCTTCGCTCGCTCTCGTTGCTCAAATTGGTGGAGAGCGAGCACGAGGATCTCATCCCAGCGCTGATGGCAAGGCTTGGCCCTGTTCGGGCGGCGTTGGATGGGCATGGTGGAGGGCTTCTGCTGGCCCAATCCGAGGTCGAGAAATTACACTCTGGGGCTGATGCCCTTTCTTTGGTCATCGACCTCGACGGAGCCTGTGTCTCTTGCGGGGCGGCTCCGGGTACTCTGAAGGGAATCCAAGACGACTTACTTCTGGATGAGGAGGTCGTCGCTGTGCGCTTCGCCGCCTCGATGCTCGAATGGTTCAATGAATTGCAACGAGAATTCGTACTCAAGCATGGCGGCGTCACTTTTGTGGAGGTCTGAAATTGGCGGAAGATAGGCTCGACGCACTGCGTTCTGCCCACGAGGCTGATGGGCTTCGGCGCTCGGCGCGACACTCGGTTCGCGTCGAGGATTATCTCGAAGTTTTGCACGAGTTGGAACTCGTCGAGGGGCGTGCTAAACCTGCACGCATCGCTGAATCTCTGTCTGTCGCTCGACCGTCCGTAACCAAGATGCTCAAACGCCTCGACGAGGAAGGCCTCGTGGCTTACGAGCGCTATCGCGGCGCGGTGCTCACCGATGAGGGTCGCGCCGCTGCCGTCGCGCTACGCGAGCGCCACGGATTGATTGTCAGATTCTTGCAAATTCTCGGTGTCGACGAGGAGACCGCTCATACCGACACCGAGGGAATCGAGCACCATCTACACGAATCGACCCTCGATGCCCTGCGAGCCTTGGTCGAAAAGGCAGAAGCCGACCCCGATTGGTGGTCAGCCCGCGAACAATGAACGGCGCCCTCATCCCTCGGTGAGTCCAATGGCCGTTTCTAAGGCCGCAATCGCAGCCGGAGCAAGCCCCAGAACTGTGACCTCTTCCCCATCGATTAGCCGAGTATCGGCACCAGCGGCTCCGCCCATATCGTAGGCTCCAGCCTTACCTTTCCACGAGCCGCTGCTAACCAATTCCAACAAGCGGTCTTGGCTCAACTCATCGAACTCGACGACCGCCGACTCAGTCCACATATCTGCACTCCAGCCCCCATGCAATTCGTGTTCCCCCGAAGCACCGGGTGGATAGACGAGTGCGGTCGAGGACCAAACCCTGTGGCGATTGCCAGATAGTCGCAAGAGCATCGCCATCGCGTGCTGCTCATCCTCAGGCTTCCCCATCGGCATCAATGGGTCATCAGGGTCAGCGACGATAGTGTCTGCCACGATTACCACATCGGCTGGCTGCGCCCCTGCCATAGCGGCGACAACCCCCTCCCGAGCAGCAGCAGCGGCCTTGGCTGAGCAAGTAAACGCAACCTGTTCCTCGACAGGTGCTCCCCAGCGCGGCTTCGGCTCATCAAAAACCAGAGCAGCCGCGCTCAACTCAACATCGCTCAACCGCTCGCTAAGCCAAGCCAATCGCCGCTCAGAAGCAGATGCAAGATGCACCCTGCGCAAACCAACGACCTCACAGATCGATGCGCAGGGCGCAAATCGGACAGCGAGTCATCTTCAGGTCGAAGGCGACCTCGAAGCGACTCGCACAATCAGGACAAATCACAGGCCGGTTAATCGGCGGCAAGCCAGTAAGCCCGGGCGCATCTCCGACAGCTGGCATAGGCTGAGCCACAACGCCATCGGCTGGCGGCAAGGGCATCATCCCAGGAGCAGGTGGCATCTCGGCCATCTCCGCTTCAGCGGCTCTGCGCTGCCGCCGCTCGCGCCTCGAAGTCCCGCTCTCGGTATCATCCTCGACCAGCTCAACAATCGATGAAGTATCGACAGCCTCGACGGCGAGGTCTTCCTCATCGATTACATCCACGACATCTTCTTCGAGCATCACAACACCATCCGCGTGCCTTCGCCGTCGACCGCCCATCCAGCGAATTGCGCGCCCCGACATCACTGCCAGAACAATCGTGCACAGAAGCAGAACCGCAATCGCGACTCCGCCAAGTAGAATGTTGAAACTGCCCTTGTCGAGACCAAGTGTGTAGCGCAATTGCTCGAGGATGTCGACCGGCTCGCGCTCGGGCCTAGAATCGTCGATGAGCGAGCGAATCACCCAGCCTTGGCTCGAGGTGTGAACAATCACCGCCTCAGCCCCACCGGGAGTTCGGCTGACAGTATGCAACCAACCATCGGTAATCTTGTTCGAGAAAGCCATCCAACCCAATTCAGCGTTCATCATTCCGTATTGAATCTGAGGTCCACCAGGCCCGACAATATCGTGCAGAACTTGAACGCCTCTCGCGGTCTCAAGGAATACGATCTGAGAGAGACCGCGCGCATTCATCTCGACTGAATTATTCTCAATCGTCTCGAAGGAATCATCAACAATCCTTGCGATGAATTGAGTACCGAGGCCCGACCCTTCTCTCCAAGCGACCATCAGTCGGTCCTCGCCAGCAACCGTTTGCACCTTCATTTCAGCCAGCGAAGCATGGTCGCCGACCGCCTTTTTGTAGGCCCATGAGGAGTGTCGGATATCGCCGTGTGCGTACCAGAGTCCGAGCCTGTCAACGCCTGTCGTATCGTTGCGCATCGACTGATAGAGAACGTGCCCATCATCCTTGCCAAACTCCACTTGCACAGGGTCCGTCTGCCCCGCAACCACGTCTATGTCAGCGATAGCATTGGGTGTCAAGCGCCAATCGTTCGAACTGGTCGGAGCGTCGGCTTCGAGTAGGAAAATGCTGGTCAAATCTTGGTAAGAACCGCCAGTAAGTAAGTCTCGATGGTAGCCGCCGACGAGCAGTTCGGTCCCCTTTACATCGAGGTCGATTCCCCAATACTTTCCGTCTGAAAGCAGAATGGGGTCCATCAGGTCTTGAATCGGAGTCATTTGGCAGGCAGAATCTATGGTTGAGTACGAGACTGTCTGTTGCAGATAGCCACTTGTGTCGAGGAATCGCCGAGTCCAGATGACGTGGGCGATTCCGTCGGGCGTGGTAGCTGCAGCGAAGTCGCCCGACCAAGTCACTTCGAGCATATTTGTGCAGGCTGTCATGCCTCGGTTTGAGTTGAGTCGATAGAGCGAGAGACCGCCGTCTTTTGCTGCGACGACGATTCCTGAACCGTCTAACTCGATGACTTCAACCGGCGTCTCGCCGGATTGGAAGTTCATTCCTCTGCCGCCCGCGACTGTGCTCTTATCGACTAGGGCGGTCCATTCGACTTGGTTATTGGTCCAATCGATATCTGAGAGGATCGGGCCGGTCAGGGTGATTCTGAAAGTGAACGGCCCGGGGTCGCCGGCGCTGAGTGCGAAGCTGACGCTTTGGGAGCCGGCGCCCGGGATGCTTGGGATTGTTGTTGAGGAAGTCAACTCCCAGCCGCGTTCTGTTTGCAGTAGGAGTTGGGCGTCGACGGTCTCTGCGGTGCTTGCGCCGAGATTGTCGACGCGGGCATTAATCTGGAATAATTCGCCCGGGCGCGGAATTGTTGGAGTCATTGTTATCGCGCCCGTAGCGAAAGCAAGGTCGACTCCAGCGGGTCGCTGAACGACCTCGAAATCGATGCTCTGGTCATTATTCGTTTCATCGATCTCATCGATTGAATCGCCCGGGTCAAGGGCGATTGTAACCTCGCGAGTTCCGACGTCGAGAGGATTCCAATAGAGTGTGATTTCGATAATGTCTCCCGCATCGATTGATGGGATAGTCAGCTCGTATTTTCTAGTGCCTTCCTCGAGCAGATAAACCACGACGTCAGCTGCAGCTTGGTCGCCATCATTACGAATTTCAGCGCTGACGTCGACAAATGAATTGACGTAAGTTTCCGACAGCGGAATGCCCCACTCAGACACGGTCAATCCGCTGCGGAACATGAGGTCGGGGGCGGGTGGGTCATTGTCGATTTCCAGCGTGATGCGAACCTCTTCGGAACGCACCCCGCCCCCGCTGATGAATCGCAAAGAAACGCGGTGAGATCCATCAGGATGTTCGGTTGAATCCCAATTGAAGCTGTACGAACCGGTGGTGCCGCCGGAGCCAGCGTAGGTTGTCTCATCGACCCAGTCATCCTTGCCTACGCGCCATTGTAGGGTGCCGCCGTTGACGGTCTCGTATTCGCCCTCGAAACGGACATCTCCAGCTACCGAAGTCTGTCCGCTCGGGCTTGTGAGCGTCAGTCCAATCCTGCCGATATCGTGGTTCTGCCGCTGCGTATCGCTCCATTGGTCCCACTCGTTGCGCGCTTGCACTGAAATCTTGATTTGTAGCGCGTTGATTTCATCCTCTTCGAAATCTGGGATGTTGAAATCGGTCGACCAATTTGAGGTGCCTTGGGCTCGGTGCCAATCGACGAGGACTTCTTCCTGGGTCGGAGAGCCTTCAGGCCTGTGCGTGTAAGTGATTTTGACTTGGACTTCCTCGACGCTGCCATTTGTCTCGGCGTCTTCGTCGATGTGGCCTCGGACGGTGTACGTCTCGCCTTCGATAAGCCAGGAATCTTCTACTGGTCGTTCGATGACTAACCATTCTCCGTCGCCGGGTGGTGGTGGTTCGGTTCCGTTGCCTCCGGTGTTGCCGCCGCCATCGCCAATCATTGCTGAGATGATTCGATTGCCGTCGATGATGCCGAAGCCGTACTTCTCATTCCACGTGTCGGAAGCATCGGGGTCGGAGGCTTCGCCCTTGGGTTCTGAGTTTTCTCGCAGGAGTTCTTTGACATCGTCGGGGTCTAGAGTCATGCCTTCTTCTTCGGCAATTTGCAGCATGACGGCGACCATTCCCGCCACCGCAGGACAGGCCATACTCGTTCCACTCATCTCGGTATAACTATCTTCGGCGAGAGGTTTGGGAGTGCCCGGTAATTGGCTTGAGGATGCAGCGTGTGCGGCTGACATCATATCGCTTCCCGGCGCCACCACGTCGGGTTTGAGTTCGTCTTGGTCATCACCGTCTCCATCGTCTTCGCGTGGGCCGGAATTTGAGTAGGAGGCGATTGAGTCGTCGCCTCGATCGATTGAGTCCTTATCGTCGATTGCTCCGACGGTAATCGAGGCGTCGGCCGCTCCGACTGAGGTTACTCGGCGGCGGCCGTCATTGCCGATTGCTGCTACCGGGACCACGCCCGCTTCTGCCGCTTGGTTTACCGCTCTGGCGTCAGCGGCTGTTCCGTTGTCGCCCGGGTCGTCGCCATTCGGGTCGCCTAGGCTGCCGAAGGACATCGACATGACTTGGATTCCTTCGCTGGAGTCGTTATTGCCCCAATCGGTGTCGACATTTGCCGCAACCCAATTGATTCCCTTGAGAGTGGCCGCTGAATTAGTGCCGCCAGTATCGGTCATCACCTTGACATCGACAAGGTACGCGCCGGGTGCGTATCCCTGATGATTGCGGCGCGAGTCGCCGGTTCCGAGTGCGATTCCAGCGACGTGAGTGCCGTGTCCGTCACCATCGTCAGGGTCGTGAGTCCCCTCGTTATTGCAATCGTTTTGATTGAGCGAGGTCGCATCACAACCGGCGATCCACTTCGGGTCGGCGAGGTCATCGGGGTCGTTCTCATTGTCGTTATTATTGTCCGAGAAATCGTCGAGAGAGAAGTGTTCGTTGTCGACTCCGGTGTCGAGGATTGCTATGACGATGCCCGAGCCATCGTAGCCGAAATCGCGCATCGTCTCATCGTATCTTTCTGAATCGCGGACCTTTGAGCCGCGAGGTGCGCTGTCGAGGAGCGGGACGATTACGTTCTGCTCCTCGACCATTACGACTCCATCGAGTTGCCAGATTTCGATGAGAGCGCTGACTGGAACGTGGTCGAGAACGATGGAGTCGAGAATATCCATCTGGAAGAACCACGAGCCCTTCGCCTCCCAGCCGTGGTTCTCGAGGACTTCGAGGAGGGCTTCAACATCGCTTGGCCCGGGGTGCCAAGCATAATCGACGACGATTGCAACGGTATCTCGGCCGTCGGGGCCGATGATTGCGGTTGGCGAGACCGACTCCCGTTGACCGGCGATTATTCGCTGGAGTCGGTCGTCCATCCCATCCGAATCGAAGTCGTACCAATAGCCAAACCACCAATTCTCATCCTCGACCGGTGAGCCGGCATCGAATGGTTGGCCGGTGGCTGAACGGTCGATTGGGTCGCACTGGACCTCACCGCACATCAGGGCTGGAGGCCAGTGCGTTGGGCGCTCTGAAACTCTGTCATCAGCGCCCTCATTTCCCTCACCGATTCCATAGGAATTGACATCTTCTGAAGCCGCTATCGCCGAAGCGGCGACACTGAAATCGAGGACGAGAATCATCGCCGTCAGGACGAGCGGCATCAGGCTGACACGAGTTCCAGACATGGCTCTGCAAGCAGAGCCAACCTCGGTCGGGGTATAAGACGAACCCGTCGGGGTGCCGCTGAGGCTTCGTCATCGGCACTTGTTGGAGCGTCCGATTCCTCGGGTCACGGCCATTTGAGATGTTTGTTTGAGAGTGCACAGCGCAGACTGCAATTTTCTCCCTGCACAATGGCGTGAACCTCCCCATCGCAAACTGGGCAAATCACCTGCTCGGACAACTCCTCCAACCAGGCTCTCCGGGTCTCCAGTTCATCGCCTTCATCACGCAGTCGATTGAGGATGCGGGCAGCCTCGCCGTCAAGCGGTTTGCCAGCCTCTGTCCACGGGTCAGATTCGAGGCTACCCATCCGTGCCTTCGCCGCATCTCGGGCCGCCTTTGAGGCGGCCGAGCCGGCGATGGAAATATCCGTTGAATCATCCAAATTTGAGGGCGCGCCACGAGCGATTGGTCGAGCAAGCGCCCAGGCCAACATGAAGCCGCCCACATGCGCCATGTGAGCGACATTCGTCGCCGATTGACCCGCTTCGATTTGATACATATTCCAAACCTCGAGCCCGAGCCGGAAAGCAGCGATTCCCCACACCGGCCATGCTCGTATGAAAAACAGCAAAGGAAACTCGATTCTATCATTCGGCCAACAAGCCATGTAGGCTCCCAGTAGGCCGAATGCAGCACCGCTTGCACCCAGAGCCGGGCTGATCGAGTCAGGATGCGTCAAAACCCACGAAATATTTCCTCCGAACAGCCCGATAAAATACACAACCAACCACCTGCGGCCACCCAATCTCTGCTCCAGCGGAACGCCCGCGAGGGCAATGACCAGGATGTTCCCGAGCACGTGAATCCAGTTGGCGTGCAACCATCCGGCGGTAACAAATCGGTGAATCTGAGTAGGTTCATCCGCAAGAACGGGGATAATCGAGAGGAAGGTAATCGGGGTGAATTCGACATCGATGACATCGATTGCCATTTGCAAAAAAGTCACCAAAAGCAGTGACAAAACGGTCGCCAGAGCATAGCTTCCATTCTGCGACCAAGCGCTGAGATAAGGCCCGATTGCAACGAGAAAAAACACTCCGAGGAAGACGAAATCTGTCCCGGTCAAATCCGACCAAAACACCTCGAAGACATGCTGACTCACGCCCTTTCCTCACCCTCATGCGGACCCTCGTAATCCATAGGCACTTCGATGGGCGCGTGATGGAACCACTCAAACGCACGCGGCGGCTGGAATGCCCATGAGCGCGCGAGTGCTACTATCCGCCGAAGGGCTGGTGGTGGACCGCGGCGCACGAAAGGTGCTCCGCGGTGTCGACTTCGCCTTGAACGAGGGCGAAGTCGTGGGCTTAGTTGGAGTCAATGGTTCGGGTAAGACGACCCTGCTGGAGACGCTTGCCGGATTGCACTCTATGGCGGGGGGTAAGGTCGAACGCCACGATGGTGGTGTTCCGGTTACTGTTCGTGATTCGGATGGGCAACGAGGAGATATTCGCGGCTTCGGATTGGCTTTGCAGAGCGACGGGATGTGTGGAGATGAGACCGTCGCTGAGCGCGTCCGTGGAGCCTGTAGAGTCGCTGGACGCGCGGCCGATGAGGCGGCGATTGCTTCGATGCTCGATGCTTGGGGATTGGCTCATCGTGCCGATGACCGCGTCGCAAAACTATCCGGCGGCTTGCGCCGCCGAGTTGCTGTTTTGTCGGCTCTTGCTCCAGCGGCACTCTCTCAAGAGCCGACTGTTGTCCTTCTCGACGAGCCCTCCGAGGGCCTCGACGAGACTTCTCGCGAGCTATTGGTTGGCTGGTTAGGCTCGCTCGCGGCTCGCGGTCACGGAATTCTCGTCGCCACCCACGACCCCGAGATGATTGCCGCTTGCTATCGAATCGTGACGGTCTCAGAAGCAGGGATCGTGACCAGCGAATCGACCGATGCTAGTTCGGGCTCTTCCAGCATTCCTGAGCCGAGCGGCCCAGCCGAATTCAACGAATTCCTCGGCTGGGCATTGCGTCTTGAAAAGCGCAATCCAATCGACACAATCAATCGAGGAGTTCCGGCCTTAGTCGCTTTACTGCTCGCCTACACCCTCTCAACCGATATCCCGCGTACGAGCGAGAATTACGACCTCCTCGCGGCGCTGATTCTCACTCCTGCCTTCATCAGCGCCATCGTAGCACCGGCGCTGCTCAAGCGACTTGCCGAAGAACGCGCCGGCGATTGGTGGCGCGCGATGATTGGTGCCCACTCGCGCGTCTGGTTTTCCGTCCTCGGCTCATCGTTGATTCTGCCATTACCTCTCTTCGCGCTTTCTTGGTTCATCCTCATCGGTGAAGTCGACATTGCTTTGTCATCATTGGACATTCTCTGGCTCGTCATGATCGCGTTCACGATTATCGATATGAGTGCAGCAGCCACCGCACTGCATCTGTTGGTTGGCGACTTGAGTCGTCCTTCTGCTGCTGCTGGAATCCTTCTGCAATTGATTCTCATCTGGCCTTTCTTACAATTGTCGAGCGCCCTCTCATCCGTCATCGCCGGAAACGGAAGTTCAGAATTGGCGCTCGGTTCGACCATCGCAGACATCGGAATCGCTTGGTTATCGATCGTTTTGATTTGGGCCTTCGCGGTGGTAATTCCCGAGGATTGAGGTGTTTTCATGGCTTTTCGTGGTATCGGATATGGCTTGACTATCGCTGGTTTGGCGGGGATGGTTTTTGCTGCGGTTTTGGGCTTGACTTACGCGCCCTCGGTCAGTTCTGAGGCTTGGAATGCGCCCGACGCCTACCGGATTCTCTACCTCCACGTCCCCTTCGCATGGTGCTCGTTCCTTTCCTTCACCGTTCTCTTCTACGGCTCGCTGATGTGGTACTTGAAGCGGAGCGAGGCCGCTTGGTTTTTGTTCCAGAGTGCTTCGGATTTGGGGCTGGTTTTTGGCCTTGGAGTGATTACTTCGGGGCCGATTTGGGGCTCGGCCGAGTGGGGGACTCCATGGGATTGGGGCGACCTGCGGTTGAACACATTCGCTCTGCTCACCGCGGTCGCGTTCTTTCTGGTACTCTCGCGTCGTGCCCAGCCGGACACTGCTGAGACGCGTGACACACTGTCTGCAGTCGGTTTGTTCGGATTCGCTCTGGTTCCGATTACGGCTTTGGCGACGACTTGGTATCAAGATCGGCACCCTGGAGTTTTGGTCGTTGAATCCGAGGGGAGCGGGATGGACCCCGAAATTCGCACATTGCTTCTGCTGAGCTTTGCGATTATGTGCGTACTCTTCGCCGGTTTGCTGATGCTGTCTAATCAGAGGTACCGCCTTGCTGCTGCTGTTGCGGAACGCAAGGCGGAATTGGACGAGGAGGCGATGTCATGAGCGGCATGATTGAGGCTTACATCGCCTACTCGATTATGTTCGGACTGGTGATTTGGTTTAGCCGCGATTTGCTCGCCGATATCACCTCTCTCGAGGCTGAACTCGAAGCGCTTTCCGACGCGGTCGACAATCCCTCCGCTTCGAATGATTCCGAGGAATGAACACGAGGCCCACCTGACTCTCTCACCCTCGTGATTTGCCGCTAACTGCCCATATTTCGGCCCCAAGGGGGGCCGAATGCTCCCCCGACCTGCTCACCAACCCTTCAAACGGGGCAGGTCTGCCGGAAGTCGGGGGAGCACCATGGAAAGCGCAGCCTTCTGCATCGCTTGCGGCGCACCGCCACCGCTGACTTCCGATAGGCTGTGCGAAGCTTGTTTGCGGGCCCGCACCACCTTCTCTGAGGTTCCCGACCGCATCCAACAGCACCGCTGTGCCAAGTGCGGAATGCACGAGGTCGAGAAGCGCTGGGTCCGCATCGAAGACGAGGAGCTCGGCGAATTGCGCCTTCGCGAGCACCTCGGAGTCGCCGACGGCGCCAACGCCGTCGCCGTAGACATGGCCTACCAATCGATCGACGAGCGTACCGCTCGTCTCCACGTGACCGTCGAGGGTCAACTCGAGGGCCACGATTTCGCCAACCAACACGAGGTTCTCTTGCAGACCAGCAACGCGGTCTGCCCGGCCTGCACTCGCAAAGCAGGCGCCTATTTCGAAGCGACAATGCAGCTTCGCAGCGCAGGCCGCCGCCTCTCAGACGAGGAGCTCAAGGACCTCAGAGGAACCCTCGATGAACTCCTCGATGAACTCGAATCCGACCCGATGTTCTTCGTCACCAAGGAAGGACCCGTCACCGGAGGATGGGACCTCCAGTTCGGGTCAAAAGCACTCGCAAGGACGTGGGCCCGGAGGTTGGTCAAGCGCTTTGGGGGAACGACCAAGGAGACTTCGACTTTGGTTGGAATCAGGGATGGGGCAGAGGTCACAAGACTCACTCTCAGCTACCGAAAACCGGCATATTCACTCGGAGATATCGTCCGCTGGAAGCGCGAAAATTGGCTTGTCTCAGCCTGGCAAAAAGACGGACCAACGCTACGAAGACTCGACAGAAATGAGCGAACCGGAGCGACTTGGCGCGACATGGAGAAGACATCTGTTGCATGCCGATTCGAGGAGCAAAAAGTCGTGGATGTACTCAATCGCGACAGCTCAGGAGCCGAGATCATGGACCCGACAGATTACCGCGTGGTGACCGTCGCTCTGCCCTACGATGATGACGGTTCGAGCCGAGATTTGCGCATCGCTTTCATAGACGACTCGTGGTTGGCTGTGCCGGGGCACGCTGGGGTTGACTGACCATGTCTGAGCCGGATTTCGCTACACTGCTCGCCACTCACGACGTTGGTGACATGGCCGGTTTCACACGCCGTTTTGTCGACGACCTCGAGGCTGCGCTCAGCGCTGCTGTTGAGGTCGAGGCAGATATGGATTGGAGCGGAGTTCTGTGTCTCGGTATGGGTGGTTCCGGCGCGGGAGGGATGTTTTTGTCGACCCTCGCCGACCAATCTGGTGGGCTTCCTTTCGTTGTCTGGCGGGACTACGGTTTGCCCTCGTGGTGGGGTCCTGATTGGTTGGTTCTGGCTACTTCTTACTCGGGTAATACCGAGGAGACGTTGGATGGTGTTCGCGCCGCCCTCGAAGCGGGCGGCGTGGTTGTCGGCATTTGCTCTGGGGGCGAGTTAGAGGAATTGCTCTCCGAGAGTGATGATGCTCTGTGTCTGAATGTCCCGGGCGGGCAGATGCCGCGCTCGGCCTTTGGACACCTTTTGGGAACTCAATTAGCTGCTTGTTGGGCGCTTGGGATTCTTGCTAAACCAAGCGAGGATGAGCTTGCCGGAATGATTTCTCGCTTGCGCGCCGCTTCACAATCCGCTGATTTGGAGACAGGTGATGGCAGGGTCGCGGCGCTGGCTGCAGGGATGTCAGAGCGTGATATCGGCATCGTGGGCACCTCTGAGTTGCACGCTGCCGGTGTGCGTTTTGCTAACCAATTGAACGAGAATGCCGACCGCTTCGCCCGACCTACCGCCTTGCCGGAGATGAATCACAATGAGATCGTCGCTTGGGGGCGAGATGCGGGCGAACAGGGATTGCTTTTCTTGGCGAGCCCTTGGACGCATCCTCGCGTGCGCGCGCGTCTTGAGTGGATGATGGAGAATGTCGACGCTGGCGATTCTTGGTTGCTCGAGTGCGATGGAGAGAGCCTTCTCGAAAGTCTGCTCCTCGCTGCCCACATCACCGATTGGGTTAGCATCGCACTCGCCGTTCTAAACGGGATCGACCCATCTGAAATGCCAGCAATCGTCGACCTGAAGGCTCACCTATCTACGGTTCAGTAAATGGGTCCGAGGACCAAGCGCGGGTCAGGATAAATCGCCAGCGCTTGTTCCCTATCAGCTGGGTCGACAACACCGGGCATATCGTGAGTTTCGGGCTCTTCGTAACAGAGTTGGAAGTGAAGGTGGGGTTCCCAACCTCCATTCTCGTGCCGGTCACCCATCCAACAGATGACCTCGCCTGCGCTTACCTTCTGACCGCTCGACTTTCCTTCGACTGAGGCTGCGTCGAGATGACCATAGAGCGCCCAAATCGGTATGCCGTCGAGGATGTGCTTTGTGATGACGACGTAGCCATAATCTCCGTCGGCTGGATTGTAGCCAAAGTGCGAGACCTCGCCATCTGCGAATGCCATGCAAGGTGTTCCGACGGGTGCGCCGATATCGATGCCAATGTGAAGGAAGCGTGACCCTTGGAAGAGGTCGGTATTGTAGACGCCAGGGCGTAGTTCATCGTATCGCCCGATATCGTACTCGTACTCCGAGGGAGAATACTCGCCTGTCGTGAAGTCACGAACCTCGTACTCATCGGGGAGGTGGACGACTGGGTGGAACTGATGCGAATCCCAGTCGATCATGGTATTCCCAGATTGATTTTTCCCTTGAGTTCTCCGGCCTTAGATTGTACAAAGTGAGATAACTTTAGAGACCTCGTTTTAGAACAAAATATGTGCAGATTTCAGAACTAGAATACATATTTCTGATAATCTTACTAAGTGTCTTGAACATCTACTTAGTATGGAAATTAATCATCGTGAAATTAAGCCGTGAGGTAGAAATAAAGGACGCAAGGAAAGAAACCGCTGATAGGCAGAGATCTACGATTAAGGGTGATATTTCTGAACTGATAGCGCCATGGTCAATGGATTGTGTCAACAGTGTCAAAGAATTGCGATTTCTAGGTTCGCCGATTGACTTTGTCGGATTCAAAGGATTGGATGGCGAGGGAGATATCGAGATCAAATTCGTCGAGGTGAAATCGGGAAAGTCGAGACTCAACAAGAATCAACGCCGTATCAGAGATGCTGTCGAATCAAACCGAATCGAGTGGCTTGAAGTGAGAATTTCTGAACTTCATATCAATCAAGAGTAATTACTTGTGAGAATAATTACTTGTGTTTCTCATCAGTCATCCAATTTTAATTCGTCAAACTTTGCCTTCATTGTTGGATTATTCCTAGTCAATTTCTTGATTGACAAGTCTTGAGCCTTATCGTTTGCTAACCTGTAGTTGTTACCTGACTTCAGCAGATTTTCCTTCACCTTGTTCAATTGTTCAATCGAGTTATCAATTCTCTTAATTGCCTCAGTGAACTGGCGGGAAGCAAGGTCATAATTTCTTGAAAATTTACTTTGGAAGTCGAGAAGTTCGCTCTCAAAATTCTCAATGTCCATATGCTGTTCTTTGAACACTGCGAGCTCCTTCCTAGCGCTCAACGTATTCTTTGAGGCGTTCCTCAGAACTGTGATTATTGGAATGAAAAACTGAGGTCTGACAACGTACATTTTTGGATACTTGTGAGACATATCTACTATTCCGTTGTTATAGAGCTCGTTATCAATTTCCAGAAGTGAGACTAGAACTGCGTACTCGCAACCCTTTGCCCTTCTGTCCTTATCGAGTTCTTTCAGAAAGTCCTCGTTCTTCTTCTTGGTCTTTGTAGCATCGGCCTCATTTTTCATCTCAAACATTATCGAGACGAACTCAACTTCGTCGTCATCAGACTCTCTGAAGACGTAGTCTCCCTTACTTCCATCAATGATGTCGTTATCTTTTTCGAAATACGCATTTGGAAATGCCGTCGCTCTTAGGGAATTGAATTGGTTCTCACAGTGCTGCTCAAGAGTTTCCCCTACCATTTTCGTTGAGAGTTTCAACTTCATATCCTTCCTCAGTTCGATCTCCTCATCCTTGGCACGGATGATTGCATCCTTTGTTTGGAGTTCAGTCTGATGCTTTTCATTCAAGGATTTCTGTAGAAGTTTGCGCTCCGTGTTGGCGGAGTCTATCTTACCTTGCAGCTCAATTTTCTCCTTTTCCAAAGGTGCTGTTGCCTCTTGGATTGCCAGTTTCTTACTCATCTTTTCAGCCTCCAACTCCCCCTTCAATCTCTGAATTTGCTTATCTTTGTCTGAGGCTTCTTTGTCTTTCTGCTCGATCACTTCACGCTTAGCGAGTTCAATTTCGGTAGAGTGTGCCTTCTTCTCTGCCTCTAGTTCTGTTATCCTCTTCTCTTGCGCCAAGGACTCTTTCGCATTTTTCTCGGATTCAGCCTTCTTCGCTATCTCGATTTCCATCTGATGCCTTTTTTCTGCTTCCTGCAGCCTGTCGTGCAAGTCGCTCTCGAACTCAGCTCCGCGCACTTGTTTTACTATGTCCGCATATCCAGCGGCATCAATCTCGAATATCTGTTCACAATGAGGGCAGGTGATGTTCTTCATTCCAATCGTAAGCAGTAATAGAATTGAGAGTATTTAATCTTCCCAATATGCTTCGCAAGCGTCGTGAGTCCAGATGCCCCTTCATCTGCTACGCGCGCGTGATGAGTCTGGACACCCGCGCGCGAGGAACGGTTCGGACATTTTTCGCTACGTGATGTTCGATTCTGCGGAGCGGTCCGGACCGTTCTGTTTAGGAATAGATTGTCGATACCACCGGATATGGATGCCTATGGGAGGGTGCGCTGCGCCATCCTCGGAGCGACCGGATTGGTTGCTCAACGCCTCTTCCAGCGTCTACAATTCCACCCGTGGTTGGAACCGGTCGCAGTCATCGGTTCGCACGAGACCAGAGGAACCTCTCACGATGAGTGTCTGTGGAGTCTCGATGAGGAGCGGTCACCCGAAAGTGGCCTAACAATCGGTGGCCTCGAAAACCTCGATAGCCTCATCGAAAGCTTCCAGGAACTCGGGGTTCAACTAATCTTTTCAGCCCTTCCTGACGAGCCGGCCAAGCAAGTCGAAAGACCGCTCGCAGCGGCCGGCTTCATCGTCGTCTCTCACGCTCAAATTCACCGCCTCAACGACGATGTCCCTCTAATCGTCCCAGAAGTCAATATCGAGCATCTCGCACTGCTCGAAAAACAAGCAGAAAACGGCGAGGGCCGACTCATCTCCTGCTCAAATTGCACCGTCGCCCCCCTAGCAATAACCCTCGCACCGCTAACTCAACTTGCCCCGATCACCTCAGTCTCAATCTCAACCGAACAAGCCCTCTCCGGCGGCGGCCGCAAATTGCTCGCAGCAGGCCGCGCCGGCAAAGAAATCTCCAGCGAAATTCCAGGAGAGGCGGACTCCGTCCGAACCGAATTAGCAAAAATCCTCGAGACGGAATTCAGCATTGAAGCCCAGTGCGAACGTGTGAAGCGAGACCACGGCCACTATGCGCGTTTGCACGTGGAATTTGCCGAACCAGTCAGCGCCCATCAAGTGATTCGAGCCTGGCGCGATTTCAAGCCTCGGAGCCAAGAATTGGACCTTCCATCGGCTCCGTCACGACCGATTGTTTTCGTCGATGAAGCGCTTTCAGAGGAGCACCGTTGGGTTGGAGGAGAGGGTGTTCAGCATCCCGGACACGACCTCAAAGCTGCGATGTCAGTAGCGGTCGGAGAAGTCTCAGTCGAAGGAACAAGCCTGCGATTTTCGACCATGGCAGACAACACAATTCGTGGTGCTGCGGGCTACTCTGTGCTGCTCGTCGAGCAACTTCTGGCCGATGGATTGCTGCATGATAACAACACGATTCTGGCGCGGGAGTTTGACCGCACACGCCAATAGAGCAACCGCCTACGCGGACCGTGCGCCAACGCCGACTCGCCATGCTTCTCTCCTCGCTTCCCGGGCACCCCTGCTCGGATGTTGGGTTGGAGCAGTATTCTACGAGCGGCGATCTGGCTGCTGCTTGGTTGGCTCAGATTGCCGCTTTCGGCGACCTGCCCGAGGGTGTGGTGGTCGCCGACCTTGGCGCGGGCAATGGAATTCTTGGAATCGGGGCCGCGCTTTTGGGTGCTGGTCAAGTTGTTCTTGTCGAGTGCGATGAGGAAGCCTGTGCCGTGGCTTTTGATGCGGTTGAGAAGGCCGGAGTTTCTGATGTTGTTGAGGTGATTTGTCGGGCTGTTGATGAGGGGTTGGATGTCGCCGGTTCGGGGCTGGTTTTGTCGAATCCGCCGTGGGGTTCGCAGACTCCAAAGGCAGACCGCCCATTTCTCGATGCGATGCTGCGCAGTGGGGCGGTTTGCCATTTGATGCACAGCGCCGCTGCGACTCATATCGAGACTATTTTTGAGGCGGCAGGATGGGCTGTTGAGCGGTATTGGGAGGCCGATTTTGCCTTGCCGGCCGCTTATGCTCATCATGCTCGCCGTCAAGGAAAGACTCGGGCGGCATTCTGGCGCTTGACTCCGCCCGAGTGAGTTCGCTCGTGCTTGATGAGTTTGGTAACGAGCGAATTCTGCCGTGCTACGCACGGCCGGACCGTTCATAGGGGGCAGGCCGGTCGCCGGCCTCGATGAGTGCTGCTACTGGTGACTTTGTCACGCCCGGCAATCAAGTCGAGATTCCGGCCGGCGCAAGCCTCGGTGCTGGACTCTCTGAGACCGAGGCCGGTGCAATCGCCCTGGTCAGCGGCACCGTCGTCGCAGCCGACGATACGATCTCAATCGAGACGAGTCGGCCTCCAACAAATTCACCTCAAATCGGCGACGACGTCATCGCCGAGGTTACCAAGCTAATGCCGAAGGTCGCAATGATTCGCCTTCTCCACATCGAGAAGGACGGCGGCCACCGCGACCTCGCTGCAGAGAACCTATTCGCCGACATTTTCGTCACCGAAATCGTCGACAGATTCCTTCCATCTCCCGGCGATGCAATGCGAACTCGCGACCTAATTCGCGCACGCATCACACAACTCGAGCCGAACATGAAGGCGAGCACTCGCGGCTCGCCCGAGCTCGGAGTCCTCGCCGCCATCTGCCCCGCCTGCGGAGTTGACCTCGAAACCTCCGACGCAAAGGAGGATTTCAACGTCGATTGCCCACGCTGCGATTACTCCGGCTACCGAGCCCTCTCGAACGGCTTCGGTCATGGACACGACCTCGGTGAGGATGTTCAGAGCCTGAACCGTGGCGGCGAGCGATGGTCGGCTGATGCTGAGAAGAATCTCGGCCACGAGGGTGCTCGACCCTACCTATCCCCTGTGGCCGACCACCGCCGCGGAATGAGTCACGAAGCCCCCGCGGCGGCTATGCGCATGCGCGCAGCCATCACTGGAAAGGGTGGCCGAGGCGGAGGCGGAGGAGGCAGGGAGCGTGTTCAGCACGAGTGCAAGTGCACCCTCTGTGGAACCGACACAACCGTCCCATTCACCCCAACCCCAGGCAAGCCAATCCGCTGCCGAGACTGCATGGACAAGGTCAAGGAAGGCAAGGCAACCAAGGAACAATTGGCGGCCGAGCGAGAGGTTCTGACCAAGGCTCGAGCCGAGGCATCCGAGACTGCTGGAATCAAGCTATTCGTTGCACGTCTCGCCTACAAAGCGACCGAAGACGAGCTTCGTGCGCTATTCGCTGAGCACGGCGAGGTCACCGAGTGTCACATCGCCTTGGACAAGGAGACTGGACAATCTCGCGGTTTTGCTTTCGTCAAGTTTGCCAGCCGCAAAGCCGGTGAGAAGGCGATGAAGGCAGTCGATGGAACTGACATTCACGGCCGCACAATTTCGGTTCAAGAATCGAATGATGGCGGTGGCCGAGGTGGCGGCCGTGGTGGCGGCCGTGGCCGAGATGGTGGACGCGGCCGAGGTCGCGGCGGCGATAGGCGCCGCCGCAATTGAGGCGCTCGCGAGATTCTCGCGAGCGAAGTCGTGAAGGTGAGCGGGCTGCTCGCCCGCTCGGAGGAATCTGATGGAAGGCTGGCTTGTCCTCGACGGATACGAGGATGAACCGGCCGCCTTCGGCGTGCCAAATTACCTCGGCTTCCACATCCGCTACATCTGCGGAGTGTTGGAAGCCCGAGGGATTCCATACACCTACATGACCGTCGACCAATGGCGGCTCAAACACAAACATCGGTTAGCTGACCCTGATGACCGAGCCGCCTTACAGCGAGAACTCGCCGACCTTGCAGGTGCAGTAGTTCTCGCTGGTGCAGTAGTACCTGGAAAATACGTTCGAGGAACTCCGATCTCACGCCGCGAACTCGACGAGTTCCTCGCAATCCTCCCGCACGAACAACCAGTTCTCGCGGGAGGCTGGGCCATCAGACATTGGCGCTACGATGGCTGGATGCCACTGCGCGCCAACCTCTTCTGCGCGGTGCAAGACACCGACGCCACTCTCGACAATTTCCTCGCCACCGGAAAGTGGGCTCACAAGAGGAGAACAGCCGAGCAGTGGGACGATTGGGCAAAGGCCGGAGCAGCCGGCCAATGCGTCACCGCGCACCCCGACCTCCTAACCGAAGACGGCCGCTCAGGCCCACTAACCTACGAGGTCGAACTCTACCAAGGCTGTGTCAGATTCAAGCGCGGCTGCAAGTTCTGTATCGAGCCAAAAAAGGGAGTCCCAATCTGGCGAGATGAAGCAGACGTAATCGCAGAAATCACCACAGCCCTCGACAACGGAGTCCACCACGTCAGAATCGGCGGTGCAACCGACATCTACACCTACAAAGCCGACGGAGTGGTCGAACTCGAGTACCCAGTTCCGAACCCAGAACCAATCGCCAAGGTCCTCCATGGATTGCGTGAAGACGAACGCCTGGGAATCCTCCACGTCGACAATGGCAACCCATCAATCGTCGCAGAAAACCTCGAACCGGCAACAGAGATCACAAAGACGCTCGTCCAAACCCTCTCCGACGGCGCAGTCCTCTCTTTCGGCCTCGAATCAGCAGACCCGAAAGTCCACGAAGAAAATTGGCTCAACTGCGACGCAGACCAACTCAAAACGGCAATCCGCCACATCAATCAGCACGGCCGGCAAAGAGGCGAAAGAGGCCTACCAAAACTTCTCCCCGGCCTCAATTTCATCGCCGGCCTCAACGGCGAAACAGAACAATCCTACGACCTGAACCGCCAACTTCTCGACAGCCTCAGAGCAGAAGGCCTGTGGCTCCGCAGAATCAACATCCGCCAAGTTGAGGGCCAAGGCTTCCAACCAATTCCCGAAGACACATTCAGAGCCTTCAAGCAAAGCGTCCGCCAAGAAATCGACAAACCCCTCCTCGAGGAAATGTTCCCACTCGGAACCCGCCTCACAAATGTCTGGTGGGAAGCTCACGAAGACCGCATCCGCAGACCCGAACAAGTGCTCAACCCAGAACACCGAGACCTCGAAATTCACGGACGCGCAGGAATCACCTTCGGCCGCCAAATCGGAGCGTACCCAATCCTCATCGGAGCACCCTACCAAATCCCGCTTGAAACCGAGTCGGATATCATCGTCACAGGTCACGGCATGAGAAGCATCAGCGGAGTCGAGTCGAACCTCTCGATCAATCAAGCGACACAGGCCCAACTCGAAGCCATCCCGGGAATCGGCAGCAAAGCGGCATGGCGCATCATCTCTGAGAGAGCGAAGAGGGCCCGGAGAAGTCCCGAAGAACCGTTTGAAAACGTCGAAGAAGCGCTAAAATCCGCCGGAATTCAGTCCTACGGACTGGCGATGGAAGTATTGCGGACAGAGTCTTGAGGTCCCGAACGCGTGATGCAGCGGGTTCATGGCAAGGGAATAGTGATAATCTCACGAAGGACGCCAACCCCATGCTCGATGCGGAAAGCAAGAGAACCGTCGCTATCGGAATCTGCACACTCTTCCTAGGGGTCAGCCTGCTCGGCCTCCTGGTCGGTAGTGTTGGGACAACGCTCGTACTCAGCGAGAATGAAGAAGCGGAGTTCACTCACGCAAGCGGGCCGACGCTGAATGTGCGTGGTAGCGAGGCCGGTTCGGTCTTCTCTCATTCCGTCCTCGATGTCGCAAGCGACGGACCGATTGTCGTGCTAGCGAATGGCACCAGTGTTGAGTGGTCAGAGGGAAGTCCGGTTTACACTGAAAATTCTGTGATTTCGAGTTCAGGTTCTGGTCGATGTTCGATTCTTGCGAATTACTCGATGCATTGTACTGGGGCGAATAATTACGGGCAGTTGGGGCTCGGGAGTACAGCTTCGAGCGCTGGTTATGTTTCATTGAGTCCCGAGCCTGTTGTCGTCGATGAGGGCAAGGACCACACCTGCGCCATTTTGGTCGATGCCAGCCTTTGGTGCTGGGGTCGCAATCACCATGGACAGGTTGGTGATGATTCGACGACTAACCGCGTCTCGCCGGTTCAGGTCGATTTGGGTTCAGGCGTTGACGCGGTTGCAGTGTCCGCTGGTGAGGATCACACCTGTGCGATTACCGATGCCGGTGATGTTCTGTGCTGGGGCTACAATATTCGCGGACAATTGGGTGATGGGTCGACTAACGATTCTCATGTGCCAATCGAGGCGAACCATTCTACTGGAATGCGCGCTGTCTCTTTGGTGACTTCTGGGCGCTCGAGTTGTGCGATTTTCGACAATGGTTCGGTTGGTTGCTGGGGCAACAAATACACTGTTTTCTCAGATAATGGTGCATCGACTGGCAATGTCCACCTCGTCGACCTTGGTGCAGGTGTGATTGCTATCATGCTCGATGGTGTTGGTTCGCACACCTGCGCAGTGACTGCGAATGGTTCGATGCAATGCTGGGGAGTTAACACCAATGGACAACTCGGTGATGGCAATTGTTCCTCGACGATTAACTCGGATTGTTCCTCTGAGAATTCCTTCCCTGGTGAAGGAGATTCTACGGTGCATGTGAATTTGAGCGCCGGTCTGACAGTTGTCGCTGCAGCGACCGGCGCGGATGCGACTTGCGCGCTTCTCTCTGACGATTCATTGCGCTGTTGGGGCGCGCAGTCGGGCGAATTTGACAATACAAGCGATATCAAATTGAGTCCGTTTGAGCTGACTTTTGCCGATGGGGCTCACGTCGCCTACACCGACCAAGACATGGATGGCGACGGCACGCGCAATGTCTTCGACACCCATCAGACAGGAGATTCTGATGGCGATGGTGTCGTCGATGCAGATGATGACTATCCAACCAATTCGGCTCGCTGGACCGACTGTCCTGCGGGCAAATACGGCCGCTTGACCTGCGCCGATGCAGACGCGGGCCACTCGGCCCAAGGCAATACGCTGGTCCAGATTCAGTGCGCGGCCGGCACCTTCCAGCCTTACACTGCCCAAGCCAGTTGCTTCGATGCCTCGGCTGGACATTATGCTGGCTCGGCAGGTGCAACCGCTCAGACCCCTTGCGCGAATGGCTACTACAATGCTGCACTCGGACAAGCCTCGTGCACAGCCGCCGCCGCGGGAACATACGTCAGCACGGCTGGCGGAGATGCTGGTACGACCAACGATACTGCGATACCCTTCTCTGCGATGAGCGCAAATTACTCCGGAACTATCGATGGCGGTGGCGACACCGCCGATGTCTTCTCATTCGATCTCGACCGCAATCAGTGGTTCTCGGCAAATCTAACATCGCCTGCAGGACAGGATTTCGATATCGATTTGCTGAACTCCACTTTCGAGATTGTGACATTCTCCGCTACAAATGCGACACAGGAAGAGGTTTCAACCTCGATTGTCGACAATGAAAGCGGCATGTACTACATTCGCGTGATCTACGGTTCCGGCTCTACCGGACCGGGCAATTACTCGCTTGTCATCGACCTGCGCTCGACCGATGGCGCGATGGCGCAGGTCGGTTCGACGGCGACGATGGTAGATGCCGAACACGGCATCGAGACCACCGAATGCGCCGTCGGAACTTGGCAGAATCAGGCCGGCTCAACCTCGTGTAATGCAGCCTCCGCCGGCCACTATGTCTACGGCACTGGAGCGACCGGTCAAACAGCCTGTTCTCCCGGATATTACCAGCCGAATACAGGCCAGACCAGTTGTATCATCGCTTCAACTGGATATTACGTTCCAACCTCCGGTGCCGCCTCTCAAACGGCAGCTTCACCCGGATACTACGTGAATGTCACCGGCTCTTCCTTCCAGCAACCATGCGCCGCAGGAACCTACCAGCCTTCAGCGGCGCAAACCGGCTGCTACGCGGCCAGTCCCGGATACTACGTTCCAACCCCTGGACAGGCCAATATGACAATCTGTGATATTGGCACTTACCAGCCTAGTACCGGTGCGACATCGTGTATCGATGCCGACCCCGGTTATTACGTCGCGACACAAGGACAGACGGCTCAATCTCAGTGTCTAGTCGGTACTTACCAGCCCTACTCGGGTCA
The DNA here is from genome assembly GCA_016845365.1 of Methanobacteriota archaeon. Taxonomy (GTDB): domain Archaea; phylum Thermoplasmatota; class Poseidoniia; order Poseidoniales; family Thalassarchaeaceae; genus MGIIb-O1. The sequence goes on along the minus strand of JAERST010000015.1, from coordinate 7,989 downwards.
GTGGTCATGCCTGAACGCTGACCCCGGACATTACGTGCCGGGCCTTGCAGCGACCGCGCAACTCGAGTGCGCGGTCGGAACTTACCAACCTGCAGCCGGCCAAGACAAATGTGATTCAGCCTCGGCCGGCTATTACGTCAATAGCACGGCAGCCACGACCCAAGACCCGTGCCTGCCGGGCACTTATCAGCCGTTGATGGGACAATCCGAATGCCTCACGGCTGATGCCGGACATTATGTCGACACCCAAGCGGCGACGGCTCAGATTCCATGCGCAGCAGGGTCATACAATCCAGACACCGGCGCCGACGAAGCTAGCGATTGCATGCTAGCAGATACTGGTCATTATGTCGCGCTTTCCGGTTCGGTCTCACAGAACGCGTGCGCGGCAGGAACCTACTCAGCGAACCAAGGACAGATCGCTTGCGATGCAGCAGCACCCGGCCATTACGTACCGGACATCGCAGCAGACGCGCAAATCCCTTGCACAATCGGAACCTGGCAAGCCTCCCAAGGCGCAACAGACTGCCAAACCGCCGACCCAGGACACTACGTCGATGAGGCGGCCGCGACCATGCAGACTCCATGCGCGGCCGGCTCTTACAATCCAAATAGCGGCTCTATCGACCCAGACGACTGCGTCGCCGCAGAAGCTGGAAATTACGTGGCCGACGCAGGTTCAGCCGAGCAACTTCTCTGCCCGGAAGGAACTTACCAACCAGCGCCGGGCCAATCCGACTGCATCGACGCTGACTTCGGATACCATGTTCCAAGCGAAGGCGCAACAGGACAAATCGGCTGCTCGATGGGCTCGTATCAAGGCGAGCGTGGAGGCACAGAGTGCCACATAGCAGACCCCGGACATTACGTCGATTCGCACTTCGCATCAGCGCAGGAAGCCTGCCTTGCAGGAACTTACAATCCAGCGAGCGGCTCAACCTCAGCCTCAGACTGTATCCAAGCCAGCGCCGGATGGTTCGTCGCTAATACCGGCTCAGCCGCGCAAGAACAATGCGAATACGGCAATTACCAACCGAATACCGGCTGGTCAAATTGCCTCGTAGCCGACGCTGGACACTATGTCGACACGATGGCTGCAATAGCACAAATCGCTTGTGAAGCAGGAAGCTACAACCCAGACACGGGCTCGGTCAGCGCCTCAGCCTGTTCGGACGCAGACCCCGGATACCACGTACCCGACCCCGCCTCGTCTGCCCAGATTCCATGCGAAGAGGGAACTTATCAGAACCTGCGCGGGCAGACCGAGTGCAAATCCGCAGACCTCGGATATTACGTCAACACCGACATGGCGACCAACCAAATCCCCGCCCCGCTCGACCACTATATCGACACCGAAGGAGCCACCGAAGCCCTACCATGCCCGAACGGACAGATGACGATGGTGGAAGCGACCAAGGATGTCAACGATTGTCACACCGATACCGACGGCGACCGAACCCCAGACTTCCTCGACAGAGACGATGACGGCGACGGTATCGACGATGGTTACGACCTGTGTGATTTCGGCCTAATGAACTGGACCAGCACCAAGGCGAACGATTGGGACGAAGACGGTTGCCACGATATCGAAGAAGACCTCGACGACGATAACGACGGATACCCCGACACCGAGGACGTGCTTCCGTACGACCCCTCAGAGTGGCTTGATACGGACGGCGACGGAATCGGAAATAACGCTGATACCGACGATGACGGCGACGGAATTCCTGACCTTGAAGAGCAGCAGATGGGACTCGACCCACTGGTCGCTGACTACGATAATGACGGCTACAACGACAGCATCGACAAATTCCCCAAGGACCCGACCGAGTGGGTCGATACCGACGGGGACGGGGTCGGAGACAATTCCGACAAGTTCCCGACGATCAAATTCTACCAGAGTTATGGTCAGGCCGTTATTCACCTGTTAATCGGCCTGGTCATCCTCGGAGTAATCGGCTTCAGCGTGCGCATGGGAATGGGCCGCGAGGAGAAGCCAGAGGCAGATGATAGCACGCACGAAGTTGTCGAAATCGGCGGTGTGGAAGTTCGAATCTCCGCCGATGATATGCTCGAGGATAATGAGCCGGCTCCTGAACCCGAAGCGGAAGCAGAGCCGGAATTCACGCCACCAGTAGCGATGTATGACCTGGAGACGGCTCAACAATCGGCCGCTGAGGAAGATGATGACGAGCCAGCGGCCGAGTCAGTAGGATTCGACCTAACTCACGAGGCTGAGGCCCAAGAGGAAGTGCTCGATTCGTTCGAGTCAGAGGAAGCAGACCAGTTCGAGCCTGAGGCAGAAGCCGAGCCAGCCAGCGAAGTTGGCGAGCTCGACCTAGGTTCACTTCTCGAGACGGCGCCTCCGCCCAAGCCTCGTATCGAGGCGCCGGCCGATGCTCAAATCAATGAACACGGCCAGAAGGTTTGGCGCGACGAAGCAGGAGATGTCTGGGTGCAGAATCCAGATGGAACCCTACTCAAGCACAATGTCCTGACTGGCGGTTGGGAGCCGTTCGAGCAGTAGTCTGCCCGCGGCGGACTACTGCTCGCCGGCCTCCCTCAATTCTGCTGAATAATAACCGCCGGTGAAGTCTCGTCGGTTTGACGACGAACGACGTGGGTTTCCCGTTATTGGTTATCCTCCGGAGACCCGAGCCAGTGCCTGATGCCTCGGCGCATTGATAATCCGATACCCAATGCGAGTGCCCACCGGTGAGAGAAATGACAGACAACGAGAATCAATTCATTCCAACAATAGAGGCGAGCGCCCACTGTGATGGACCATGTGGAGTCTATGACCCAGCCAGCGCTCGAGTTGCAGCGGAAGCCGTTCAATCGATGACCAAGAAAATGGTAGCACTAAGCGAGAGCGACGCAGATTGTGGCTCCGCGGCTTACATCAACACGATGAGTCGTTACGCAGCGATCAAGGAAGAGGAAGCACAGAAGTGTAAGGACGAACTTTTGGTTCTCTGGACGGACTTTTTCAAGCCGCAGCACCTCGAATCTATCCCTGACCTTCACAACACGTTCTGGCAAGCCGCAAAGCTCTGCTCCGCCTGCAAAGTCGAGGTCTCCGAGCAACACGCTCAGGAATTGATGGATGCGGTCGAAAATATCCACAATGTCTTCTGGGCAGCCAAGGGCCGTGACGTCCCATGGATTCGCGCTTCGTGAATGTCGTCGTGAAAGGCGACTCTATGTGGCCGACCCTCACTGCGGGTAGCACTGTGAGGTTTGAGAGGGTCGAGGCAAATTCACTGGAAGTTGGGCAGGTCGTCCTGCTCGAGCATCCTTTCAGGTCCGACCTGCGAATAATCAAGCGGATTCAGTCGATTGATTCTGGGCGAATCTTTGTCGTTGGGGATAATCCTGATCCGACCGCTAGTGAAGATAGCCATAATTTCGGCGAGGTCGAAGCGGAGAAAATTCTCGCCGTTCTTCGCGACTAAAATTGGATTACGTTCGCCGCGCTTGCGCGGCGATGTCAGAATTGTATGACGTTCGCCGCGCGAGCGCGGCGTTCACTCATACACTGAGTAATTTCGTGGTGAAGCCTCTGTGGTTGTACGAAGGGTGACGTTGGTCGGTTAGAACTGTATGACGTTCGCTCCCCACGCTAGGCCGCCACCGAAGGCAGCCGTTACTACGAGATCGCCTTCGGAAATCAGGCCTTCATCGAATGCCTCGCGCATAGCAATCGGCACACTCGCACCAGCAGTATTGCCGTACTTGTGTAGATTTGTGAAAGTCTTCGACATCGGCAATCCCAACTTTTCCATTCCAGTCTTGATGATGTTGATATTCGCTTGATGAGGAATCACAAAATCGACCTCATCGAGCGTCTTGCCAACCCGAGCCAAAGCACCGTGAACAGCCTGTGGAAATGCCTCGATAGCGAAATCCCAGACCGCGCGCCCATCCATGTGGAAGTATTGCATGCCCTCGCTGAAGCCCTCACTCGGGATAGGCACGCGAACACCACCGGCGGGAATCTCGATTACTCCAGCCCCGCCGCCATCACTCATCAGCCAAGAACCGAGAACGCCCTTGCCGTCCTCAACTTCGCCAAGCACCGCAGCACCTGCTCCGTCACCAAACAAAACGCACGTCGTTCGGTCCTGCCAATTGAGTATTCGAGAGTAGATTTCCGAGCCGACCACCAGCACCTTGTCGTAGCCGGGGGTGCCAACGTAGCGAGCGCCCACATCTAATGCATGGACCCAGCCGGCGCAGACGGCATTGATGTCGAATGCGCCGCAATCAACGCAGCCTAATTTGTGCTGGATAATGCCTGCAGTCGAGGAGAGTGGCACGTCCGGTGAGGAGGTAGCGAGAATCAGCAGGTCGATGTCCGCGGGGGTGAGTCCAGCGTCGTCCAGTGCGCGTTTGCAAGCCTCCACCGCGAGGTCTGATGTGTGCGTGTCAGCGTCTGCGATTCGCCGCTTTTTCATGCCGGTTTTCGTGGTTATCCACTCATCGCTGGTCTCGACGATCTCCGCCCAGTCCTCATTGCTCATCTCATGCGGCGGCACGTACGCGCCCAGTCCAATGATGCCTACTGACGTCATGTTCTCGCCCGCTTTGCGGGCGTGCATCTCTTTCAGTCATTCCGACCAATAAAATCCAAGATAGTCATATTTACCGAATACATTTTACGATTCGGGAAAATTCTTTTCTACTTTGCAAATATCTCATTTGCCAAACTAAGGAGTGCGAGAGAGGTTGCAATCCGGTCACTCAAAACGTAAACGAATGGTAGCAACACCATTTTTATTAGTTTCAGTTTTATTACTAGTTACTGCCTTTCCAGCATATCAACAAATTGATTTTCTGAAAAATATCGTTGAAAATCCTCCTCAAGATGATGATAATCCAATCGAGGCGAATTATGTTGATTCGGATGGAGATGGTTGGTCGGATGAAGTTGAGGTCCTCTGTGGCTCTAATCCACTAGACAATTATTCAATGCCAGATGTGGTGAACTTTGATGATTATCTCTGTGAATGGCCATGGCCAAATGATGATTTAATAGAATTCAATTATACTGATTTGAATTCACTCGGGATCGATCTAATGGATTCTGATAATGACGGTTGGTCTGACTATTATGAACGCCTCTGTATATCTGACGTTTACACAATTCAGCCAGTTCCATGGCTCGATGTTTCTGTTTTTCCGCAGGATGTAGACAAAGATGGAACATGTGATACGCTAGATGGTGATGTGGATGGCGATGGATTCGAAAATTATTATGAATTAGAATGTGGTTCTTCTTTAATCAATCCGAATTCAATCCCTCTAACTTCGAACATTTCAGTTGTCTGCGATGGAAAACAACTTATTTCTGAAATATCAGAATTTTTTGGTTTATTCTCTACAATAGGCATACCCCCACATCCTAGTGAATATTCTCACAATCAGTCTAGGTGGTATTTGGAATATCATTCGATTAAGGAAAATAGCACTATTTACTTCCTGAATGATGTTTTACCAGAATTATACAGTTACCACTGGGATGATTTAGATATTTTAAGGTCTGGGAATATATCGCTTGGCGTTGAAGGGAACATTCCAACTGGATATTTCTCACTTGATATATGGAACAATCAACTTCTTGCATTATCTCTTAATCAAAGCGATAGGAACATCCTCTTGCAAATCGAGAAAATACTCAATAATCAATCAAGTACTTTGGAACGGCGAGATTGTGGGCTCGTCGACTTGGATATGGATTATACATGCGATATCTTCGATTTAGACGATGATGGTGATGGTTATCTTGACATTGTCGAGATACGATGTGGCTACGATTCAAAAGATTATCTTTCAAAACCAAATAATCGCGAACATCTTTTTTTCGAGTGCGCCGGGAATAATTCTGCATCTCTGAATGATTTTTGTGAAGAATTGAGTGAGATGTCCTCATTAACATTGCAACCTGAATATTTCTCGACTTACTACTCTAATTGGGGTTCCTCAGAATGGCTACGGAACTTAATTCAGCAGAGTGAAATTTTATTTCAAAACACGAATTTTACACCATTGAAAGGCGAGTGGCATCTTACAAGTTCAGTACCGCCCAGTTTGTTTAATTCATATTTTTCAACCTGTACTACACTAGATTCAAATAATATTTTTCTGAACATGTCGATTAGTCAAAATTCTTCGATTGATATCATACATCCATTTGAGTTTACTCTAAACGTTGAAAATCCACATTTCTTTAAACCTCTAGCAATCCATTTGTTAAACTCAGACTTGGTAAGGTCAATCTTGCCTACAAGTTTAGTGGCTTCAAAACAAAGTTATTGGGAGGGTGTCGCAAGGAATTTTGTGCTCGATTCAGATTTTGATTCAAATTTTTCGGATCCACAATTCCCGTCTCAGTGGTACTTGCTGAATAATGGTTCAGCTATGACTGCTCCTCATTCTAGACTGAAAAATTCCGGCACAGTGGGCGAAGACCTGAATTTAACATCAATTTGGGGTTATTATGACGGCGCTGGTGTTAAGATTGCATATTCAGATGTTGGATTTGATTTTCGACATCGAGATTTATGGGGAGTCAATTACACATGGGACTACATTGAAAACGATCAAAATGTGACCTTATCTATACCTCCTGGTTGGGCCTCGAATACTGACGCAACTCATGGTACAAATGTACTGTCAATAATGATGGCTGAAGCGAACAATTCGCAGGGTATTGTTGGAGTATCACCTGGGTCAATATATGATGTATTTCGTGTATGGGGTGATCAATTAACCTCACAATACATCAGTGATCGAATGAATGCAACCGATATTTATCTGAACGCTCGCAGTCCATTTTCATTCAGAGATTATTCTAATACGACCTCGATGCTGGAAAATATTTCATACAGAGGTAGAAATTCACTAGGTTCAATAATAGTCACAACTGCTGGAAATAATGCTGAGAAAAGTGATTCGGCAAATTATAATGAAATCGCGGTAAGTCGATATTCAATTACTGTTGGAGCAATTGATAACAATGGATCTGATACTCCGTACTCAGAGTTTGGAAGCAATATATTTGTTGTAGCTTATGGTGGAATTGATCGTTCAGCCGTAAATTGTCATAAGGCAATTACGGTAATATTAGGTGAATTTTACACATGCGAGAGTGGCACGTCATTCGCAGCACCTCAAGTCGCAGGTGTAGTCGCTTTAATGTTAGAAGCCAATTCCAATTTGACTTGGAGAGATGTGCAACATCTACTGGCAATCACTGCGAAAAAGAATGACCCAACTAATGAGTCTTGGGCATTCAATGGAGCAGGAATGAAAGTATCGCATGATTATGGATTCGGAGTAGTCGATGCTGGTCATGCAGTCTACAAGGCGCTAAATTGGACAGGACTTCCAGATGAGAGCAATATGAGTGCGGGTCAATACGGCCTTTCTCAAACGATTCCTGGAAATGATGCTAATTGGACAGAAATAATCGTCGAATTAGACCAAACTGATGTTCAACCTCACAAACATGCCTTCTTCATGGAGTCGGCCGAGGTTCACTTGGATATTGATCATCAACGCCGAGGTGATTTGGAGATTCGTCTAATCTCTCCATTCGGAACGGAATCCATTCTGAGTAAACTCTACAATCCTCCTGACCGTCCTTCTCATGCGAATGGGTCGCTCAATTGGACATTTACAACGGTCCATAATTGGGGTGAGAATGCTCTTTTCCAGTATCAAGATTTGGAGGAAGATGTTGGCAAATGGACAATCAAGATTCGAGACAATAGTTCGCTCAATTTAGCCGACGGAATTCTGCGCGGTTGGTCTCTTCACCTGCACGGTCACGAGGGTGTAGATTCAGATGGTGATGGTTATTCTGATTATGAAGAGAATCGTTGCAATTCAAACGCATCAGATCCAAGCGATTATCCCATCAATACAGATGGTCTAGATTGGTGCGATTTCCTCGATGACGATGATGATAATGATGGATGGTCTGAT
>JAERST010000014.1 GCA_016845365.1 Methanobacteriota archaeon | reverse complement strand
ACCGGACTTCGGTTCAAGTCCGGGAGCGCGGACCAATGATTACAATCAATGTAAATTGGTCCGCGCTCCCGTCCATCAATTCTGCTGAGTAATTTTCCTGGATTTCGGGCAAAGTTACACGAAAGGCAGAGTAGGCACTTTGAGATGAATAACTCACCACGTCGGGGATATTTCTTTGCGGAAGACAACACTTTCCAATTGTGCAGAAAAACGGGTGAAAGTGAATCTGAAAGTAGAAGTGAATCTGAAAGTGAAATCCCTCGAATAGCAATGGCTCCGGTACCCGTAGGGTCCCGAGGTCGGGAAGTAGGCTCATAAAGGGGAGTCAGGTCGGCGGGATGCTTGGAGGGTCATAGATGGGAGTCATGAAGCACCTTGGATCGGTCTGGAAGCAGCCGAAGGAGAACATTCCATCCGCATACCGCCGTGACCGCATGGCGGGCTGGCGCCGCGAGCCTGTCTTCCAGCGCGTCGAGCGCCCAACACGCCTCGACGCAGCCCGCCGCCTCGGCTACAAGTCGAAGCAGGGAATCACCGTCGTCCGCACCCGCGTGCGCCGAGGTGGCCTGCGCAAGGGCAAGATCCACATGAAGCGCAAGCCGTCCAAGGCCGGTATCAAGAAGATCACAATGGCCAAGTCGATTCAGCGCATGGCCGAGGAGCGCACCAGCAAGCGCTATCCAAACCTCGAAGTCCTCAACTCCTACTGGGTTGGCGAGGACGGCAAGAACAAGTTCTACGAAGTCATCATGGTTGACCCACACCACCCTGCTATCAAGTCCGATAAGCAACTCGGCTGGATTGCTGAGGGTAACAGTCACCGTGGCCGCGCCGAGCGCGGAATGACCAGCGCTGGCAAGCGCGGTCGAGGTCTGTACAACAAGGGCAAGGGTGCTGAGAAGCTCCGCCCGTCCTTGAAGGCTAACAAGAACCTCGGAAAGTAGTGGCCTTGGCCGATTTGACCGCGCGCCCTCGCGCGCGCCGTCACTAATCCGAACCGCGCTATGCGCGGTGCTTTCATCCGATCTCGTTCAGATTTCAAGTCGGCCTCGGCCACGGCAATTCAATCGCTTATTGGTATGATTGCATATCTGGAGCAGCGCTGAGCGAAATGTGAGGTGCTCCGGCGTGGGAATACTCGTTTCAGAATTGCTCCGAGTACCTCTTGGTGATGTGAAGATTCATTGCTCTCCCGAGGGCGGCAGCCTTCGATGGTTGAGAGCGAGGTCAGCGCGATTCGCGACCTGCCGGTGATTCTTCCCGATGGTCGTCTCCTCGGAACCGTCCACGACACGGTCGTCGAGACCGAGTCGTGGCGTTGCACACACATCTTCGTCGCCGACCCTCCCGCCGACCTCGTCGAAGGTCGAATTCACGTCGCAGTCCCGTGGAATTGGGTGCGCTCGGTCGGCGACGTTGTAGTCCTCAGATGGTTTCCACCTACACCGATTCCGAAGGACGAATAATCCCACGGAATCGACTCCATGTTCGTCCCGCGCGCACCTCGCGCGCGTGAGATTCTACCGAACGCGATTGCGATACGATTCAAAAGGTGAGAGCGAACCCCTGCGTGATGCGTCGTTCATCCGCCACGCTTCTACTGGTTCTCCTTCTCGCTATTTCCACACCCGCGGTAGAGGCTGGAGCAAAGGGCGTAATCTCCTGCACACCAGCAGATTTGGACATGATGCCAGCGAATTGGGATATCGATGATGGGGCATGCGTTCGCGTCGATTTGGGAGTACTTTCTCCCGGAGACACCATCTCATTCGATGTCGACGCGAGCGCCCAAGTCGACTTGCTGCTTTTCGCAGCAAGTTCGATTTCCGTCTATCAGAACGAACAGAATTACAGACATGATTCGGTTTGGCAGGCGGAGTCAGTCTTCGAGTCTTTTGAGGGCGAGGGAACGTGGCATTGGACGGCACCCGACGACCGTGGTGACACGCGTTGGTACCTCGTGATCGACAATATGGCTCACCCTCAAGACCAGGGCAATGGGGCTCAGGGTGGCTCGATGGCTACGGTCATTCTCGATGCGGAAGAAGTTGATTCCTCAGTCTTCGGAGTCGTCGACACAATCGTCCGAATCGACACAGGTGGTCACGCCGTTTTGGCAGGTCCTATCATGCTTGATGAGGGGACTCAGGTCAATCTTTTTGCGACGACGATGGAGGGTCATCCTGACATCTTCCTGATGACCCAAGGTCAACTCGATTTGTACGAGGAAGGTGGGACAGCAGCAGCCCGAATCGATGAGACAGATATGCTGCTGGTCTCCGACGAGCGCACGCTCGCGTGGTCGGTTACTTCCGAATACGCGGGCGAGGACTTGTATCTCGTCGTCGACAATCGCGCCGGCCCGTCTGGGGGCGGCGCGGGAACTGGATTCGTAGCGACGACAGTGGTTTTCGATTTGGTTCCGGTTCTCAATCCGACAATCGCTAATTCGTCTTCGATGAACGTGGTTGATGTCGGGGCTGAAATCACTCTAGATGCTTCTGGAACTCCAAATCTATCCGATCAAATTGATTCTGATACCGGCTTCCAATGGGATACCAATGGAGATGGATATCACGATACGGCCGGCTCATCGATTGTTGTTAGTTGGGACGAGCCGGCCGAGGTTAGCGTGGGGCTGCGAGCAGTCTCACGCGACGGTCGTAGCGCAAGCATCTACCTCGACCTCTCGGTTCAGGACATCAGCCCGCCGAGTGTTAGCCTCTCGGCCAGCGATACAATTCGCAAGGACTTCGATGACCAACTCTTGCTGACCGCTTCAATCGACGATAATTGGGGAGTCCAAAGTGTCGAGTGGTTGGTCGATGACGAGGTCATCGATTTCTACAGTAATTGGGATTGGCAAGATGGCAAGACCTTCACCTTCCGATTTGATTCATCTTACACGCCCGGTGACCACGAGGTCAAGCTCAGGGTGATTGACAAACAGGGTTTGGTGACAGAAGAAGTAGCCATAGTCGACCTTTACGATTCGACTCCGCCAATTGTTCCCGAACAAACGGTCGAGATGACAGTGATTCTCGGCGAGCCACACCAATTCCAAGCCGAGGCGGTGGATGCAGAGTCGGAGAGTTTGCTTTACTACTGGGATTTCGATGTTGAAGTTGACAGCGATTCCGATGGCGTTGCTGACAACGATGTGGACGCCAGCGGCTCGAAGGTAATCCAAGATTTCCAAAAGAGAGGCACCTTCCAAGTCGTCTGCACCATCGTCAATGATGCCGGTGTCTCTACCGAGGTAACCTACTTCGTCACCGTGCGTGCTCTCGCCGATGATGAAGGAAGCCTGAGTACTACGGCCATCATTGGGATCGCTGTTCTCGCAACTCTGCTTATCGTCGCCGCAGTCGGCGTAATCGCCTGGCGACGAATGTCGAATGCGCGCCTTGAGGCCCTGCTCGCTGAGCAGGCCGCTGCTGAGGAAGAAGCCCCACGCGAGTTGAGCGTCGAGGAGCAGAAGGCGATGTACGGCGCGGGGTCGACGACTCTTGACCAACCGACATCGATGGCTACGACATCCCCATTCGGGCAATTTGCCACCGGGATGTCGGGCGCGAGCGACCCTCAAGCGACGATTAGCTCGGCCGCTGCGATGGGCGATGCGGACCTCGAGGCATTGATGAATAGCCCCGGTCCGATCACAGCCGGAACCCCTTCGAGTCCGGCTGCAGACTTGCTGGCACAATTCAGCGATGATGAATCGGCGGTAGAGCGAGAGGAAATGGAATTCAGCCATGAGGAGCAGGGTGGGGCTGACGCAGATATTTGGTCGCCCGATGCTATGGATTCAGCCCAAGCCGAAGATGCCCTTCCAACTCCACCTCCGCCGGCTCCCGAGCCGGAAGCGGATGCTCTGCTCGAAGGCGATGACTTGCCAACTCCACCTCCACCGGCGGTTGAACCTGAGGTTGAATCGGTAACAGAGCCGGCTCCCGATCCTGAGATTGAAGAAGAATCTGAGGAGGCTAGCGAACCGGTTGTCGACACGCCCAGCGAGCCTCAATCAAGGCTCGTCCAACAAGATTGCAGCCAATGCCACCAACGCTTCGAAGTCACCCTCCCAGAAGGTCATGATGTCGCCCGTACCGCCTGCCCTTCCTGCGGCGCAATCGAAACCGTCAGCCTCAACTGAGCAACTCTCGAACTTGACTGAGCAAACCCCTGAGCAAACCCCAAATTCTGCTCAGAATCCCCACCGACGGCGGCTACGGACCCAACAAAAGACGATGCAGTAACCACCCTCGTCGCCCAAGACCCTAAATCGCACCTCAGAGAGGTGCGGGCATGGAGAATGGTTCAGTGCGCCTTATCAGGATGGCGCCGAGAACCAGAATTTCTCTACCAATTCTACTCGTCGCCCTCTTCCTTTTACCGATCCTATCCCCCTTTGCAGCAGTCAATGGGGAAGCGAGAATCGAATCCGAGGATTTCGCGATTCTCGATGAATTAGGCGATGCTCTCAACCAGCGCGAGCAGGTGATCTCAAGCGATAGTGTGAGCCAATTGGCTGGACCCCTGCTCGACCAGGTTCGGGTCGGCGTTCAAGATACATCAGTCGCCGACCCGCTCCACGATATCGACGAGGCTCTCGATGATGTTTCAATACAGGAAACCGCTCCACCAGAGGTCATTCATCCCGAGCCATACATCATTCTCACCGATGAAAATAGTCGTCCGCCCGGCGAAGTCAGAACCATTTGGTCCACCCTGTTCAATCTCACGGATTACGTCATTTGGACGCGCTACGTCGACACCGATGGCAATGTGGTCGAACAAGCCGAAACCATCACCTTCCTCACTTCACTACTCTCACTTTTCGACCCCGAAACCGAGTTTATGCTTCATCAGATGGATATCGATGACGATGGAGATGACGACATCCAAGTCGGTCTCTCCATCAATATGCGCGACCCTGAACTCGATGGAACCACACTCTCCGTCGCGCCCCAACTCGATTACAAGGTCAGCGTTCTACAATCGAGCATGACAGATTCCGATTGGGATAATTTGCAAACCCTCGAAGTCAGCCTGCTCAAGGCCTTCGCATATTCAGATGGAATTCTCAACGAGGGTGAATCTTACGTTTGGGTAATCGATTCAAAATTCACTCACACACCATACGATTTCACCCTCGGAGTGGGCCTTGAGAGATTCTACTTCGACCTTTCAGGAGCGGGAACAGATTTCCTTCTCTCAATCTTCAATGCGCTGACCTTCGGAATCTTTGGCGGTGGCGATGAATCCGGAATCACCATCGCGTCAATCGCCGCCCCGTACCAAATCTCGATAGAAAACTCGGGGCAAACAAATTGCCCCGATCGCTATTCCCCAGTCGAACTCACGACGCTTCCATCCGGCCAGATCAATTGCGGCGTGACAGCCGGATTCGGCTATGTCCACTACTCGCCCCCAGACATCCAAGACGAGCGCGACGTCTGGGAAGTAGCCTACATCGAGGCGGCAATACACCCTAATCGGCTCGCAACAATCCTGCCAGAGCAGGTCGACGTGACAATCCGAACCGATAGCACGATGGCCGATGGAAGCGGCAGCGCGGGCGAAAACGGCTTGACAACCGTCGAATATTGGGCCGATGAGCGAGCCGACCTCCACATCCATTTCCACGAGGACCGCTCCGAAGTTCCCCCCGAAAGCGCCGACGGAGAATACGGAAACGTCACCGACTCCGCCGGCTGGCTCCGCGGAATGCCCGCAGGAAGCCTCAGCAGCGAGGAAATCGACCGTACTTTCACCATGCTCGGCTCGAAATCGGAGCCACAATTACCCGGAGGCCAACCCAGCCGCCTCGGCCTAATCATCGGAGTCAAGAATTTCACTCGTGACACCTCTCAGAATGTCGATGACCCGACCCTCCCGGTCAACCCCGCCTACCCTCCGAAGACACTCGTCCTAGTCCGCTCAGTGCAATCGGTAGAGGAGATAGAATACCATTCTTGGATGAAACGAGGAGGGACCGCTACAGACCATCGGCGAATCCAAATCACCGCCGAAGACATTCCGACGGCAGTCGTCCTCTTCGGCTCCTTCCAACTCGGCGGAACCGAAGAAGCCGATACAAGCCTCGATTCCGCCCAAAATCTCGATTTCATGTCGAGGATTTTCGATGTGGTCCTGATCAATATCGTCGACCTTTTCCTCGACATCGGAAATATCCTCAATGATATTCCATCGGCCACCGTCGACGTAATCAGCGGCGGAGCAAGCGGTTCAGGTGGCCTCTCAGGTCAGACACTTCATCTTCTGATGCATGATCATTGGCGAGCCGACCGTGAAGCCAGATCGATTGGTGAAGTCGGACTTCAGATCGGCTCGAGCCCACATCCAACCATGCCCGGCGACCATCTAATTCTGGCCAAGGATAGGCAATTGGAGATGGTTCAGGGGAGGAATAGTCCGGTGACGCCCATGGTGCAGGTTGCGGCGAGTTTGCGTTTCAGCGGGTTGAGTGCGTTCACTCTCGTCGATGACCTCGAGACCGAATCACAACGGGTTTCTCTGCTGACTTCCGCAGTCAAACAATTCTCCTTCCTCTACATCGACCACGCCCCAAACAACCTCTCAGGGGCAGCCCACCAAGGCCTGTGGGTTTCGGATATTCCTGACAATCTTACAGCGGAATTAACTCCCGAACTCGCGACGTATAGCGCGAGTTCGACCATCGATAGAATCAGTTACACTGGGATTGATGGAGACCAGCGGCAGGCTGCTCATGTGTTGGATTTGCCTGCCGAATTCAGCATTGAATTTGGTGATATTACCAAGTGGAGCGCATCGACACCGATCTCGACGATTCACGCTCAGTTGACCGATGCGGTCGAGCCGGTGACGATGAGTGGAGACCACTTCCTCTTCCACCACGACCCCGACGATGAGACTTCGACGATTTCGACGCGGATTTCCGGCTTGCAAGAGGTCGGATGGAGGGCGCCGGTCGAGCCTGGTGCGACCGGAGCTGCTGGGCGCGGGACCGCTTTCATGACCGCTGGTGGTGACCGCACGATGAGCATCAATGTCGACCATGCGCCGACTCAAGACCAGGGTGGCTTGTCGGCGCTGGTTCTCATCGACCCGCTGCCTTCGACCGTCTCGGTTGACATACCTACTGGGGCCGATGCCGGTAGCAGTTTGGTGATTCCTGAGTTGAATACGACTCAGGGTGTTGCCGGTGTGGCTTTCTTCTTGGGCGGGTTTGCAGACTTGGGTCGCTCGGTCAACACGGTTTTGGCCGGGGTCACTAGCGAAGTCGCGACCGGTGAGAGTGGAGGAAATGGCTCCTTTGACTATGGTTTGCAACTCGATGCCGATAGCGACTTCGATTTGATTTTCGAGGCTCATCAAGGAAATGGTACGGCTGAGGCGCCGCCTTGGGTCCATGGGGTTGGGTTGAATGCGGCGCCGAGTGGAATCGCCGATGGATTCCACATCCGCGGCTGGATTCCTGACCTTCCGCCTGTAATCGATTTGTCAGTCAGCCGCGTTCCGACCAGCGATGGTCAGGATTGGTCAATCTCGCTGGGGATGGATGGTTGGGTTCCCGCGCGCGGTGAATTCATGATTAACGCGCGCGGCATCAACGGTCAGGACCTGATGATGACGCTTAACGGCCTGACCGTTGGCGAATCGACATCGCTGGGAATCGACAGCGATTTCTCGATTCGCGAGACCAGCGGCGGAATCACAGAGGTAACGACTTCGACTCACTTCGTGATGTCGAATCGACTAGAATGGATTCACGCCGAACTCATCAATCGAGAGGCGGGCGCGCGGACTGAATTGCTCATCAACGATATTCCAGAATCCATCGACCTGCGCGCCAGCCTAGGCACGGCCATCTCACTCGACATGACCGTGCCTGAAATTTACCGACGAGACGGCCCCGCTGTCGACTCGATTATGATGCAACAAATGCAATGGATGCACGGGGCTTGGTGGCCGGCTACGGTCTTCCTCACCGATGTGCCGGATTCGATCAATCTCACAACCGCGCCGGACCTCGATTTCGATATCACCCAGAGTCTCGCATTCCAGGGCACTCCAGTGCTCGACTTCTCGGCCTCGGCCGACGGTATGTCGCTCTACATCGAGGCCAATGGGCGAGCCATCAACAGCCGCGGAGATATCGTCCTACTCGCCCAAGGAATGACCGACCGCATGATCATCAAACCGACCGAGGATTACGGCCTCGCAATCCGAAGCGGCGGGGAGGGAGTCGAACGCATCTACATGCGCGCCTCCAATATGCCGACAACACCTCCAGTCGTGCTCGAAGAGATGGAGGCGCTCGGAGAGAATCTACGAAGCGCAACCATCCACATAATCGAGATCGTCGGCCCATACAGCGTCATCGAGATCGAAGATGTTCAGGGCGGTCGCATCATCGCTTCAGCCCGCGCTTCAGCCGAGGTCGAAGCCCTCGGCACAACCTTCGATTTGCGCGGTGTGCTACTCGACGCTCAGACCACCGGAGGCGTGCCAACTGGAACCAGTCTCGGTGTAAACGGTCTCGCCTCCGACCTATCCTTGCTCAACCTCATTCCCGGATTCGAAGGCTCGACTCACCATATCATCGTCCCCGAGCCTTTCTCATCCGGCGTCTTAACACTCTGCGCAACCTTCCTCGGAGGTGACTGAAATGGGCTTGTTAGAGAAGATGAAACAAGCAGAATCCGCTGACGTGGAGCCCGAGGACGTGGCGACCGAACGCGCTCACGAAATCCTGCAAATCGTCGGTGAGCGCGTCGAGGTTATCCGACCGAGTCGAGTAATCTTCGCCTCGGTCGCAGTACTGCTAATTCTCAGTGGGATGTTCATCATCGGAACTTGGTTGGTGCCCTACGATAGAACCTCTGTGGACGTGGTGTATTTGCAGGGGGGAACCGGTCACGTGGTTTTGGTCGAACTCGACAATAAGGGCTCCCGCTCGATTACTGAAGTCTCTCTCGATATTCGATTCCTCAACGACGAAAGCATCGAAATCGGACGCTCTACCTACGAAGCCGATGAAATTGCGGCCCATACTTCGATTGCCGGAGACCAATTGGAATTGCTGATCAATGGGGCTTCGGTGTGGGAGAATTACACGATTGAAATCATCCTCGACTACACCTACGGTGGCGACGATTACCATGAGAGATGGACCTACAATGTCGGCGAATGGACAATGGAGCAGTTCACTTATGCTGCTCCGATTCACTTCTTCTGACACGACCATAGGTCGTGATTCACATCCCATCCGAGCGACCCGAACGCTGAAAGGCGAATCAAGGGGGCGCGGACTCATGACCAAGCGCACTGCCGTCGCGATGCTGGGGATTTTCCTATTCGCTCTCGCTCCGGCGGGTGACTTCGCTGTTGATCCAGCGGGGGATTCTGTTGAGTCGCTGGATCCGGTTGTTAATCGGATTGGAATCGCACCCGATCCTGACTCGATTCAGGATTTGGGTGCGCCACGAGTCACTGAGGGATTTGAGCGGACTCGTGAGAACGTGGCCGATTCGAGTATCGGGGTTTACACCGAACTCGGCCTGATTCCTTCTGTTCATTTGCCGCGAGCTCTGGCCGAGCCTCGCGGCGATTTGGCGATGGTTATCGTTGACGGCGACGTCGGCATCTGGGATGCTCGACTTGCCGTCGAAGATGCGGCCAATGTCGAGATTCGCTCGACGATTCCGCCGTCGGGATTCCTTGTGCAGGGTTTGGCGTCGGAGATTTCTCTGCTTGCTGCTGAGCCGGTCGTGGTTGCGATTCACCCTGTTCCGGCCGGCTTGCTGGTCAATCCGGTTCTCCGCCTCGTCGATGAGGGTTCGATTATGGTCGAACTTCTTGGCTGGAAGGATGACGAATTGCAGCGCCACGACGAGCCGGGCCTCGGTCTGAAGGATGGGCTGGATGAAGTCGCTGCTTTCTGGATGGAGGATGCTTGGAGTCCGGAAGAAGGACGCCTTTGGGGTGAGATCGATTTGGCCGACCTCGGCTCGATTATCCAGCACCCATCGGTCGCGGGCATCGCCCCACTTCCGGTGTTGGAGCTGAAGAACGATAACGCCCGAACCCACATGGGAATCAATTCAGTCGAATCTTACTTCGTCACCGACTTGGATGGCTCAGGCCAGACGGTCGCTGTTGGCGATTCGGGAATCGACCACGACCATGGGGATTTCAACAACAGAATTGTCGGTCGAACATCGGTTACTCCTGATGACTCTTCGACAGCCGACCCATCAACGGGTCACGGAACCCACGTCGCTTGCACAGTGCTCGGCTCCGGTATGCGCAGTAGTGGGTCGTATCAGGGCGTGGCTCCGGGAGCGAGTTTGTATTTCCAAGCCATGGAAGATGACGATTCAGGGGCTCTCTACAGTTACGGAATCAACAGCATGCTAAACTCCGCTTACAACGCGGGGGCTCGACTCCACACCAATAGTTGGGGTGCGGGAAGCGGACACGGATCTTATTCCACCCAATCTGAAGATGCGGACTCGCGCACCTCGACATGGGACCAATACTGGAGCTACGAGGGAATGACAGTTCTCTTCGCCGCTGGCAATGAGAGGAATGACGGAGTCTCACCACCTGGGACTGCAAAGAATGTCATCACCGTCGGTGGTCACAAGAATCGCTACAGCGGTGCTCCAGACGAGATGTACTACTGGAGCAGCCGTGGGCCGACCGACGATGGCCGACTCAAGCCCGACCTCCTCGCTCCAGGCGATGGAGTTCGCTCCTGCCTCGCTCAAGAGGCAGAGAATGCTGAGTCGGGCTGGTCGAATAATTGGTACATCGAATACAGCGGCACTTCGATGGCTACCCCTGCCGCTGCTGGCGCCGGAGCATTGGTTCGCGAGTACCTCATGGAAATCGCCAGTAGACCGGCTCCTCAAGGTGCTCTCATCAAGGCCCTACTAATTCTCGGCGCCGAAGATATGGGCACTCGAAATATCCCCAATAACGACGAAGGATGGGGCCGAGTCAATCTAGTCAACTCACTTCTTCCTGACAGCGATGAAGGGATCTTCGTCGACGATAGAAGTCGTATTCGCAGCGGTCAGACGCGCGATTACAGCTTCGATATCACACGCGGAGGCGAACCGCTGAAGGTGGTCCTCGCTTGGTCAGATTACCCCGGTTCAGCCTCTTCGAGCAATCAATTGCGAAATGATTTGAATCTCGAAGTTATTCACCCGAATGGTGGTACGACCTACAAGGGCAATGTCTTCAATTCCGGTCGCTCGATCGCAGGCGGCACATTCGATTCCAAGAACAATGTCGAGGTAGTCCTCCTTGACAATGCCGCCACTGGAACTTGGACAGTTCGCGTCAAGGACGATTACCACGGCGGCTCACGCACCTACCAACCGTACTCGATTGCGGTGCGTGGAGTAAATGTCAACGACCTGAATCCCGACCCTTCCTTCGCTCCTGAAGTCAGCGTCACACCGACGATTCCACAGATTGGCGATACGGTGGAAGTTGGAATTACTGTACTCAACGGCGGAGCAGGTTCTGTATCCGGACTTGAAGTGATGATGCGTGCGGACGGTTCTCACGTCTCTACTCAGACGATCAATATGATTCCAGGAGATTCCGTCCCGATGGTTTGGAATTGGACTCCAACCACTGAGGGACTCGTCGATTTGAGTTTCCACATCGATCCGAATGATGTGGTTGAGGAAGCCAATGAAGACAACAATCTCCTGACTCACACAGTCATCGTCAGCGCTCCGGGAGTTCGCGTAACTTCAGACGAGCCCTACGTGACCCTCGGGCAAGCAGACGATTCCTCCACAGCATGGACTCTCACCCTCACCAATACCGCGCTGTTTGAGACCAATGCTACAATTGAAGCGACTTCACCTGTGAGGGTGAACGACGGATTGGAATTCGATTGGTTCTTCTCATTCACTTCCAATACATTCCATCTGATGGAAGCCGAATCCGTCGAGATCGGCTTCACGCTAATCCACCCCGCGCCACCACAACCTGGCACCTACCGAATCACCGTAACAGGCACGGATATCGAGAATGAAATCGAATCGGTCTTGGACATCTTCTTCGAAGTGCCGGTTCTTGCAGCAGCCGAGGTTGAAATCACCTCAGGCCAAGTGCAGGTCAGTCCGATTGATAAAACTCAGATTCAAGTCTTCGTCACCAACGAAGGAAATGGCCCTCAAACCTACGATGTCGAACTGAGTTCGCCAGCGGGCTGGCACCTTGGTCTCGACACCTTGGGCGCCTTCGCAGGCTCCTCTCACGGCTCTACTGGAACGTTGGCTGTTGGTGAGCGCCGGGCTATCGATATCACAGTGAATCCGCCCGGCGCGATGATTCCAGCAGGTTCTGTTTTCTCAGCCGGTCTTTCGATTCATTCGCGCGTGAGTAGCGATTCTTGGTCGGTTCCGATTCCGCTTGAGGTCATCGCTATCGATCAACTCTCGACCACTCCGATTAGCGATGGAATCGAGCACGAGGTCGCGCCAGACGCGACCCTCGAGCTCGAAATTGACTTCCTCAACAATGGAAACCGCGACCTCACCATGACAGCTTACCAGCGATCGATTCCATCTGGCTGGAGCATTTCGGGCGGCTTGGACACCCTCATCGCTCCAGCCGGTGAGACAACCACTTGGTCGCTCACAATGCAAGGAAATGGGCGAGCGACCACTGGCGACCTCAAATTGCGCTTTGCAACCGACGATGGTTTCTTCATCGATTGGAACCGAACCATCGACGTCCTTTCGGCCGCCATCCCAAGCCTAGCATTCCACCAAGTCGTCCTCGCCGATGGCACCTCAGCAAACAGCCCACTCGGCGTCGGAGCCCACCCTGTTGGAACTGGCTTCGATCTGGCTTGGAAGGTTGAAAATGAGGGCACTTCGACTTGGAGACCAACGACCAGCATCATCGTTCCCGAGGGAGATTGGTTAGCCGATTGCCCAACAACTCCCTCGAGCCTTGCAGCCGGTGCAAACAGCATCATCTGGTGCACCATTACTATCCCGCTTTCAGCCGAAGCAGGAAGCGAGCCGATGGTCACGCTGAGGATGGAAGGAGAGGGAATCGAAATCGAGAATTCGATTTCGCTCCGCGTCGACGCGGTCTCCGCGGTAACATGGAATCTGAGAACTGAAGCGGTGGCTCACGAAGGCTACCCAATTCAGATGACCGTGGACATCCAGAACGTAGGGAATGCCGAGGTCAATCACCGATTGGATGTCGATGCACCATCAGGCTGGAATGTCTACATCACCGATGAGGTTCTAGTGCGACTCAGCCCCGGAGAATCCCGCTCAATCGTCATCGAATTCACCCCTAACACTGGGGCTGATGGGCTAATCGAAATGTCCCTGCGACACGGCGAAGATATCCAAGGCTCAACCTTTACTTTCGAGGTCGATGTTCTACCCGGAAAGGGAAGCAGCGGAGGCCTCGGAGCAACGCTGGTTCCAGTCATTATCCTCGTCCTCCTCGCGATCATCGGAGGAGCTGGATTATACCTCTACCGCCAGCGAGGCGGAGACCTCGACTCATTGATTCCAAAACAGGCGATGAGCAAGATTACCGAGACGCTCAATATCGCCGAGGAAGAGAGCGGCTCGGGCATCGAATGTTGGGTCTGCAGTCGAGACATTTTCGTCGGAAAAGCACTCGCTTGCGGCAATTGCGGAGCCCGCTATCATCAGGCAGGTCAGGTCAGAGGATGCGACATCATCTCTGTCGGCCGCTGCCTTCACTGCGACGCTGTAACGGATGAACTGGTCGAGGCTTGAAGCGCGACCCTACGGGGTCGCGAGGCCCGAAGCCCTTAGAGGGGCGCGATTGTCCGAAGGACGATGAATCGCACTGCATCGGCTCGATTGCTGGTAGCCTTGCTACTCATTACGGTGCTCTCGCCGATGGTTCAGGCTGAGGTCGAACCCCGTCTGACTGCAAGTCCGATGGCTCAAGAAGCAGACGCCGACAACCCGGCTGAATACTCGATTACAGTCCACAATGACGGCGACGACGATATGGCCGTCAGCCTGAGCACCTCTCAAGACGCTTCCAATTGCAATGGATTCAGTTCCTCGATTGAGCAAGTCTCCGGAACTGTTGGAGGGGGTCAATCGGAGACGGTCACACTCACCGTCACGGTCAACGACCAAGCCAACGGTGAGTGTGAGACCACCGTCCAAGCCACCGCTCAAGTCGCCGGCGGAGCTCCCGGCACTCCGAAGAATGCCGATGTCACCGTCACAACGACCGCCGGCGACGGCGGTGGACTTTACGCCGTCAAACTGACCACCGACGAACCGAGTGTCGAATATGACGGCGAAGACCAAATCGTCTGGGATGTCGAGGTAGAGAACACTGGCGAGCAACAAGCCAATGTTCAACTCGAGATGGTTAGCGACAATGATTGTGAATCAGACGATTTGAGTGCCAGCGTCGACCCAGCAGTCGTACAATTGGAATCTGGCGATAAAGAGACGGTCGAAGTCACGGTCGAAGTGCCAGACGGCAGTTCGACCGAAGCCGGTCAACACTGCTTCCTACTCCGAGCAGAAGTCACCAACGACCCAAATCAAGCCGACCGAGCCCAGGATAACCTCACCTTGAGGCTGAGCGTTCCAGAAGTCAAGGAATGCGATGGCTCGCTATCGACAACATCTCACAGTCTGGACCCAGAGGAGACAGCGGAGAATAGCTTCGCGGTGGAGAATATCGGCAATACTCAGTGGAGTGTTCAGATGCAGGCCCAATCCCCGGGCAACGATATCACAGGCTGGGTTCAGTTTGACAGCCCAACCTCGGCTCTACTGGCGGAACCTGGAAATGCCGATGATAGTCATACATTCACTTTCTCAGTAACTCCCGACGATTCTGTAGAGGCAGGTTCGCAAATCGAAATCAAGATTCAAGGTCGCTCCAATCAAGGGGTCGGATGTGAGCAAATCCTCACGGTGACGATTGGTCAAGTTCACGATGCAAAGTTGACTCTCAGCACTTCCAAACTTTCCAATGTTGAACCCGGAACTTCTGACTCGGTCACCCTGACAGTCGAGAATCGAGGAAATGGTCTCGACACATTTTCGCTGACGACGATGGATATTCCAGAGGGTTGGCAGGTTTCGTTCTCTCAATCCTCGGTCACGGTCAACAGTCGCCACGACTCGAATAACAAGGCCTCGCTCACCGCCACGGTCAATGTCCCCGCAGATGCCCTCGCGGGCGATAACACGATTGAATTCGGTGTGACGGTTAGTGGTTCAACGACTATTCTCGCGAGCAAGGTGCTTACGGTATCGGTCGCGGCAAGGCACGACCTGACTGCGGACATATTGTCTGAACAGCAAACGGGCCGTTCTGGGCAGGTCGTGCAATTCCCGATTGATATTACCAATACTGGAAATATCCGTGATACGTTCAAGCTGCAGGTTTGTGACCCGGGCGATCAGACCGGTTGCAATCCTCCGATGTGGGCTGCTTCCTACTCGGATTCCAATGGGAATTCGATTTCTCAGGTGATTTTGGATCCTGGTGAGTCGAAGCGCGTCTTCCTCGATGTTACAGTCGAAGGAGAGGAAGACGCGGATTCGGTGTCGATTCTCTCGCGCATTGCGATATTTGGGACCAGCGAGAAGGTCGAACATGAGATTAGCGTAATCGTCTCAAATTACGATTATGGCATGGCGATTTCGCCCGAGATGCCCGGCCCGGTAGCCGGTCAGCTCGACCTTGTTTTGCCGCCCGGCGGCCTAACAGAAATCACCTTCTGGGTGGAAAATACAGGTAATTTCCCGGGCGGCGATAATGCGGTCATCTCGATGACGGGAATGGAATCCTCGGTACTTCGCAAAGTCCTCGTCGACGGAGTGGTAGCCTCTGACAACATCCCGGTACCGTCCGGCGACCGTGTCCTCATCACGGTCCAATTGGAGGTGCTAGAGGGCGTTGCCAGCGGCACCACTGGCGTAATCAAGGTCAGCGCATCTTCGGAGAAGAATGCGGCTGAGAGCACTAGCGTCGACTTGGTCTTCGAGGTTAGAACCGTCCACGATTTGCGCTTCACCCTCGAGGGCGAAGACATGGCGACCACCGACGAGAAGACCAGCGTCGAGTTCATTCTGCACGTGACAAATCACGGCAACGTGGTCGAGACAGTCCAGATTCTGACCAGCGATTCGCTGCGCGGCTGGACTGTCAATATCATCCCTGACGAATTCCAACTCTCGCCCGGAAACTCGCGCACAATCACCGTGCGAGTAACGCCGCCAGCCGGAATGATTCAGGATGATTCCTACGGCTTCACCATCACCGTCCAACCGAAGGGAATGCCAGTGGCAGGTCAACCGCTAGACCTCGAAGTCACAGCAGAGGTCTCACCCGGGCTAACTTGGTTGAGTGAGCAGAATGAGCAAATCCTCGTCTACGGATTGACTGGAATCGGCGCTCTCCTCGTCGTCATTCTCTTCTTCCGCTCGAGGGCGGAGAACCGACGAATCCTCGAGGCCCTCGACCACGAATCGAACGACTGAGAGCGAACACGCTCGCCAGCAACCCCTCGTGCTACCAACGCCACGTGCAGGTGAGCAAGACCGACCTCGTTCTGACAATCTCGGCGAGCCTGCTCCAGCAATCTTCTCGCACACACGGTTATGCTTATGACCGGATTTCAGGTGGCGAACTCTGCCGGTCCCTACGGGACCGTCAGGTGTCAAGGATGTCGACGGTCCCAGAAGCCTACCTCGCATTGGCTATCATGACCCTCGTCGGCATCGGTTTTCCAGTGATGAGCTTCGTCGCATCTCGCTTCCTGAGGCCGACGCCGAGCGCTAACGACAGCAACAAGCTGCGCTCGATTCTTCTACCCGGATACGAGACTGATCAGAGCCTGTACGTCCGGCGAGAAAGTACCTACGAATGTGGGGCTGACCCGGTTGGGGACGCGCACATCAATTTCCACTTCCAGTACTATTGGTACGCCATCATCTTCCTCGTCTTCGATATCGCATTCATGTTCCTAGCATTCGGCGGCGTCATCGCCATCGAAGAAGCCGGCGCCGACATCGACGTCTGGGGGGCAATGGTCACTTTGACCGTCTTCATCGTGCTGATGAGCCTGGGCGTTTGGCACGTCTTCCGCAAGCGCGGACGAATCTACATCTGAGGTGATTGAATGAGCGACGAGGTTCCGAATTTCTCCGTCTTCAACAGCAGGATCCTCGTCGATACCGTCGGTGATGTCACCGACGAGGCCCTGAAGGCAAGCCGCATGAAGGAAGTCATCGGCGTCCTCGGTGGACGCCTCTTCAACTGGGGTCAGCGCAAGTCGCTATTCCCGCTTCACCTTGGAATCAAGTGCTGTGCTCTTGAGATGGCTGCGGCTGGCGCGAGCCGCTTCGATGCAGAGCGCTTCGGCGTTTTCTTCCGCTCCAGCCCGCGCCAGTGTGACGTTCTCTTGGTGAACGGTCCAATCTCGAAGAAATTCGCTGACCCAATCGTCCGCCTATGGGAGCAGATGCCCGAGCCAAAGTGGTGTATCGCCATGGGTGAGTGCGCGATTTCAGGCGGACCTTACTTCCAATCCTACAATATCCTCGAAGGCGTCGATACGGTCATCCCAGTCGATGTCTACATCCCGGGATGCCCGCCTCGTCCAGAGGCGCTAATCGACGGCTTCGGCAAGCTGCGTGAGAAGATCATCCGCATCGGTGCAATACCGAGCGAAGTCCGCCCGATGAGCGAGGCGCCGCTGATCGTCGGAGACGAGTGAAGGAGGAATCGAGATGGGTAAGAAGGTCACAGCGGCGGCTCAGCAGAAGGCTGCCGAGGCTCTCGCCGAGGCAATCTCGGCAATCGATGGTGTGAGTGCCGCACTCGACACTCGCACAAGCGGCACTCAGCCTCGCCACACTGTAAGCGCAACCTCCACTCCGGATTCATGGCGAGCCCTCGCCGAGACACTCGCCGCCGAGCACGGCGTCGACCACTGTTCGATGATTACCGGAATCCACTGGCCAGAGGCGGCGGACAAGACTTGGGAGGTTGTTTACCATCTCATGCGAACCTGTGTTAGCGACCCGGCATCGATTGAGGGTGTAGTTCAGCCAAATATCACCGATGCCGACAATGTCGAGGGCGCTGATGTTCCTCTCGAGATTCAAATTAGCGTGGCTCTACCAGACACTCGCGAGCCCGCAGTAGCCTCGGTTCAGGATATCTGGGTCGGAGCCGATTGGAACGAGAAGGAGACTTGGGACCTCGTCGGAATCGATTTCGATGGCCATGAGGGAATGCGCCGCGTTCTCAATCCGCACGAGACTCCAGTCGGTTACCATCCGCTGCAAAAGCAGCACAAGTTGCGATACCACGGATTCGAGGAAATGTACGATGATGCTCAGGGATTCCTGAGGAAGCCAGCAGACTCTGGCAAGGTGAAGTGAGGAGGGATTTACATGGCAGAAATGTGGATTTCAATGGGTCCTCAGCACCCTATGACTCACGGTCTTTGGACTCTCAAGGTCAAGGTCGACGGCGAGACCGTCGTCGATACCGAGCCGGACCTCGGTTACATTCACCGCGGTGTGGAAAAAATCTGTGAGGCTCGAGATTTCACTCAGATTACAACTTACTGCGACCGATTGTGCTACGCAAGTGCCAACACTTGGTCGCACGCTTACATCTACGCCGCCGAGGACCTCCTCGGCGTCGAGGTTCCCGAGCGCGCTGAGTACATCCGTCTCATCGCGGTCGAATTACAACGCATCGCCAGCCACCTGATGTGGCTGGGCGCATACGGCCCAGACATCGGCAATCTGTCGATTATGGTCTGGTGCTTGCGCGAACGCGAGATGATGATGGATCTGCTTCAGGAGCTTGGTGGCTCGCGCATGCACTACAATTTCCCGCGCATCGGCGGGGTCAAGCGCGACCTACCGCACGGATTCGCTCAGCGCGCTCGCGCCAAACTCAAGCTCTTCCTCAACCGAATTCAGGAGTACGAGTCGCTCTTTGACGAATCCACAGTTTTCCTCGTTCGCAGCCAAGGTGTCGGCTATGCCAAGCCTGAGGAGATGATCAATCACGGCGTCACCGGACCTAACGTCCGCGCCGCCGGTGTGGACTACGATGTTCGCTGGGCTCACCCCTACTCGGTTTACAGCGAACTCGATTGGCAACCTTCTGTCGAGCGCTCATCGATCAAAGGCGCGGATTGCTACGACCGCTACCGAATCCGCGTCGAAGAGATGCGAATGAGTGCCTCGATGGTTCTCCAAGCGCTCGACAAGATGCCCGGCGGTGCCGAGACTTACCACGAGCCGGGCGACCCGAAAATCCTCGCCAAGGCACCCTCCCGTGCACCCGAAGGTGCGACGGGAAGCCACCACTTCGAAGATAGCCGCGGCGAGTCGATGTTCTACCTCGCCGGTGGCGGCGAGGGCCGCGGCAAGATGCCATACAGAGTCTCTATCCGCTCTCCGATGTTCATCACGATTCCATACGCGGCCAAGTGCATGATTGGCTACAAGGTCGCGGATATCCCAGCGATCATGGGTTCATTCGACCCATGTATCGGAGAGACAGATAGGTGAGGTGAGAAAATGGCGAGCAGTGATTGGTTGGACCTGCGCGGCTGGATGGATTTCCTCGTAGGTTGGTCGATGGACGCCGTTCACGACCTCCTCCCATCGAACGATATCGGCTTGGGACCACTTGGAACGCTCAACATTCAGAATGAATTCGCCAGCATCCAAGGCGCGCTCGAGACATTCATTTTCACGACCATCATGTGTACAATCGTCTTTGGAACGATGATGATCACTCTGATGGTCGTTCCATACATCGAGCGCAAATTCATCGCTCGTCTAATGGACCGACTCGGAGCCACCACGAGCCTACGCAGTCTGTGGATTGGTGAAGGACATACAACAGCCGGCCAATGGTGGAATCAACTTCCATTCGGCATCGGCGCAATCCTCGGATGGGTAGTCAAGACCCTCAATTCAGTCGCCGGAAATGAGTCGAAGCACATCGCAGTCCACCGCGTCCACAACCGCGGCTACCACGGAATCTGGTTCCTTTTCCCAGGATTCTTCCAAGCCCTCGCTGACTTCCTCAAGTTCGCTACAAAGGAGCACATGGTCCCAACCAAGGCTGACGGCCTAGTATTCGAGACCGCCCCGGTAATCATCATCGCAACCACTGTGATGGTCTACGCATTCATCCCATTCGGACCTCACATCTGGGCGGCAAACCCAGACCTTTCCCTCGTCTTCATGATGGCCGTCTTCGGCGTTGCACCACTCGGCGTTTTCTTCGCCGGCTGGGCATCGAACAACAAGTACACACTCATCGGTGGAATGCGCTCAGCCGCGCAATTAACCGCATACGAGATTCCTCTGCTGGTCAGTGTCCTCGCAATCGCAGTCATATCGGGCTCGTTCAACATCCTCGAAATCGTCGACTTCCAAATCGAGACGAGCAATACTTGGAACATCTTCATCATGCCACTCGGTGCAGCCCTCTTCCTCATCACGATGATCGCCGAGGTCGAGCGTATCCCATTCGATATGCCCGAGGCTGAGGCAGAACTCGTCGAGGGCTGGTGGACTGAATACGGCGGAATCCGCTGGGGTCTGATGTTCGCCGTCGAGATGATGCGCGCTTACGCCGCTTGCATCCTCTTCGCGCTTTTCTTCCTCGGCGGCTGGCAGCTACCATTCGAAGACACCCTCGTCAGCCTACCATTCGTCGGCGGCATCTTCGAATTCCTCGCAACAGCAACTCCAGGAATCGCTGTTCTACTCCTCAAGGCCTACCTGATGTTCGCCTTCTTCGTCTGGGTGCGCGCTTCACTACACCGCATCCGCACCGACCAAATTCTCGAATTCGGCTGGCGCTGGCTCCTTCCAGCATCGATCGTCAACCTCGCAGTCGCCATCTGGCTGCGCCTCGAAGTCTGGGACAGCACAGCAGCCGGCGGCTGGCCAATTTGGGCTGCCCCAGTTCTCTTCGGAACCTTCGTCCTCGCCTTCATCGTTCTCGCAATCGACGAGGACAAAGAAGCCCTCGAACTCAACCGAAGAATGTACCACACTCAGACTTTGGAGAAGGCCAGTCCGGGGACGCACAGGGAGTAATCAGGAGGTGAGCAAATGAACGATGGACAGCAATACAACACCGGTCACCCGCACGCGGTTCCAAACTTCCGCAACCTAGTCATCAGGCCAATGTGGATCACGCTCAAGACAGCGCTCCGAACCGTGCCATTCCTCGGTCGCCTCGGCCTCCTGAAGAACAATTACCACGGTCAGAAAGTCAATCTGAAGGACGATTTCACACTCTCTCGAATCGGCGACGGTCACCTCTCTGAAGGACACACTTACTCTGCCGACCGCGAGTCGACCGACCTTCTACCATTCCTCGAGCGCCCTGTGACGGTGATGTACCCTTACGAGCGCTTGGAAGACATGGAACCCTGGCTCTTCGTTCCTGGAAATTACAACGGTCGAATCGGTATCGTTTGGGAGACCTGCACCGCCTGCAAAGCCTGCGTACGTGCCTGCCCTAACGACTGCCTCCACATGACTTCCGAGGTTCGCGTCAACGTCCTTGACACGGCTGAAGAAGGGGATGAGTGGCACGGATATGGGTCCGAGGTCGAAGCCGGTGGATTCGCTGCTAAGCCGAAGGAGGACTTCGAGGAAATCGAGGAGTTCGACCTCGTCAACGAGCACTCGGCGGTTCCGCAGCAATACGATTTCGCCGAGGTGATCGACATCTCCGGAGACACAGCAACAGTTCGCTGGATGGACGGCTCGGGAATCGAGGATATCGGTACAAGCGAATTGAAGCCCGCCGAGACGGACATCGTCAGCGGCCGCATCGATATCGGCCGCTGTATGTTCTGCGGCCTTTGCGCAGAAGCTTGCCCATTCGAGTCATTCTTCATGACCAACGAATACGATGGAATGTCTGGTTACTCGCGCGAAGACCTTTGGTTCGACGCTGACCGCACTCGTGTTCTTCCCGCGGTCCATCAGGAGCGCGTCGATATGGAGCTCGCAAAGCGCGCCAAGAAGGAGAAGGACAAGCGCGCAAAGAAGGCTGCAAAGGCAGCCAAGGAAGCGGAGGCGTGAACCGATGAATATCGATTTCGAGGCAATTGCGTTCGTAATCATGGCGCTTGTCGCCATAATCGGCGCGCTCGGTTGTGTTTACGCGCGCCGCGTCGCTCACTCACTTCTCTCGCTGATGATGACTTTCTTCGCCGTCGCTGGCGTCATGGTTCTCGCGCACGCTGAGATGTTGGCGGCGATTCAGATTCTCGTCTATCTCGGCTCGGTTATGCTCGTCGTTCAATTCGGTGTCATGCTGACCCGCCGCCAAATACAGGAGGGTGACGTCCAATGAAGGCCGTTAGCATCCTCGCGCGATTGGGCGTCTTCGCCTTCGTGCTAATTCTACTGCGCGAGGTCATGGAGCACCCTATGTTCGGCAATGCCGCAGCGGGCGCCCCATCGACCCTCGATTTCGCCGTCGCAATCCTCGATGATTGGGCCATCGTCACGGTGGTTCTCGGGATTCTACTGGCGATGGCCATGATTGGCGCTTCGTATCTCGTCCGCGACGAGCGCCTCGTCAATCTCCTCTACGATATGGGAGGCGATGAGTGATGATTGAGGCCAGTTGGATCGCTGGACTCGGCGTCATTCTCTTCGGAATCGGACTAATCGGCGCGTTCAGCCGAAAGAACGCAATCGTCGTTCTGATGTGCATCGAGGTCATGCTGAACGCAGCCAACCTCAACTTCGTCGCCGGAGCCCTACACCACGGTTCCGTCGACGGCTGGGTATTCACCGCGGTCGCAATCGCGATCGCTGCCGCGGAGGTCGCCATCGGGCTGGCCATCCTGCTCTCGCTCTACAGCACGCAGGAGACCATCTCGCTCGACGAGGCGACCCTGCTGAGGAACTGAGGTGAAGAAGATGGGAGAACACAAGCAGGAGTGGGATAGGCTCCTCTACATCGTGCCATTCTTGGCAATCGTACCTTACCTCTACTCCACAGGGGCTTCGTCAACCGATTATTGGTGGTTAATCATCGCCGCTCCATTGGTATTCTTCGCAACAATCGCCATCGCTGGTCAGATCTGGAACGGCGATGAGACTTGGGTCAACCGCTTGAAGGAAGGAGGAATTCTCGGCCTCGGTGCTCTCAGCGTATCTCTCTCGGCCGCCGTGTGGCTGATTTACGATTATCTCGAGCACCACGGTCACATCGAGACAGGCGATCCATTCAGCTGGCTAACATTCGATGTCCTGACGTACAATGGCGAGGGATGGTCCGTCGCAAGCACAGGGTTCAGCGGTATCGGATTCGGCATTTACCTCGACGCTGTCAGCATCATGCTGCTCTTCGTCGCCACATTCCTTTGCTTCCTAATCTGCTGGTTCGCAATCGGCTACATGACCACGGACTCAATCAACGACAACTCGAACCACCGATTCTTCGCCGAGTTCGTCCTCTTCTCGATGGGAATGTTCGGAATGGTCCTCGCTGACAACTTCCTCTGGCTCTTCATCTTCTGGGAAATAATGGGACTCTGCTCCTATCTTCTCATCGGCTTCTACTACTGGAAGCCGAGCGCTGCCTACGCGGCGAAGAAGGCTTTTCTTACTACGCGCGTAGGCGATGTATTCCTGATGATTGGATTGTTGATGTTGTACGATATCTACGGTTCTCTCGACTTCGCCGTCGTCTTTGACGACCCATCGACTGGAGTCGGTGGGGCGCTCGTCGACGCTGGTCAGCTGCAGACCGCGCTACTGATGTTATTCATCGGCGCGGTCGGCAAGTCGGCCCAATTCCCACTTCACGTTTGGTTGCCAGATGCGATGGAGGGGCCGACACCTGTATCCGCTCTTATTCACGCGGCGACCATGGTCAATGCAGGACTCTACTTGGTCGCTCGAATGGTTCCATTCGTCGATGTTGGACATCACGGCGTCGCCGGAATGGAAGAATTAGGGCTCATCGTCGCTTGGATTGGTGGAATCACCGCCTTCATGGCTGCGGCGATCGCCTTCGTTCAGAACGATATCAAGAAGGTTCTCGCCTATTCGACGATGAGCCAATTAGCCTACATTTTCACTGGACTCGGCGCGGCGCTTTGGCTCTTCAACAACGGTAAGCACCACGCCGGCGCTCTGGTCTTCGGTGGTGCGCTATTCCATCTCTTCAACCACGCCATGGCCAAGGGGATGCTCTTCATGGCGAGCGGGTCGGTCATTCACGAGGTTCACCACGCTCACGACCATCTGAGTCACGATGGTGATGGCTCGGACCACGACCACGGTTCCCACCACGATTTCGACCCGCAAGATATGCGAAATATGGGCGGTTTGGCAAGCAAATTACCCATAACCGCCACAGCGATGATGTTCGGTTCGATGTCCATCATCGGTATTCCACTCATCGGTGGATTCTGGTCGAAGGAAATCATCGTCGGCAAGACATGGTACGCCTACTTCCACGGTGCCGACGCCCTCCTCGGTCCTGCCCTGCTAATCCTCGCAACCGCGGGCATGACCGGATTCTACATGTCGCGAATGTGGTTCATGACCTTTGCAGGCGAGCCGAAGAACGAGCTCGTCGACCACGTTCACGAGGCAACTCCGTGGATCAAGACTCCACTGGTTCTACTCTCGGTCATCACCGCCCTCGGCGGCTTCGGCCTCGCCCTCTTCGGCATGGTCGACTGGCTCTCGGGCGAGTACGACCACCTCGCGCTCCACAAGGCGACCTTCCTCGACCAGGTCATCTACGAATTGGAGCACGCCTTCCTACCAGAGGATATGCAATTGCGCTACGTCGGCTGGACCACCATCGCACTCTCATTCATCCTCGGTCCAATCATGGCCGCGCGCGTCTACGGAGGCGCGCTGAAGGAAGGCGAGCAAGCGACTGGCCTCGTCCACTGGCTGACCAGCCTCTCAGGCAAGTTCGGCAGCCAGAATGTCGACGAATTGGCAAATTCACAATTGGCTGAGGCGCTACAACAGCGCTTGTATTTCGACGACCTCTACGAGGGAATCCTCGCTAGAACAATCGTTCCATTCGCCAATTTCGCAGCTTGGTTCGATGCCAATGTCGTCGACGGCGTCATCAAGCAAATCGAATCCAATTCGGTCCTCGGTTCGGTCCAAATCCGCCGAGTTACAACCGGTAGCGCCCGCGATTACATTCTGATGGCAGCGGTAGGAGCCTTGTCCATCTTCGCGCTGATTTGGGGGGTGAGCGCTTGATCACTTCAGACCCGCTCACCTTCATCACTCTGACACCGATTATCGTCGGTCTCGCCCTGCTAATCCTACCTCACATCGGACCGGCGAGCATGGCGGACTTCGTTCGCAGAATCGCACGCTCACTCTCGATGGCAATCGCAGTAGCAATCTTCGCCATCACAACGATGCTATTCCTCGGCCAAATCGGCAATATCGACTGGCTCGACATCATGCAAGGCGATTACGTCTTCCAAAACGAAGCCGTTGTCCTGCTCGGCGAAATCGGCGTTCGCTGGACAGTCGGTGTCGACGCTCTCTCATTCCCAATGGTTTGGCTCACTGCCATGCTCATCCCGATTTCGATGTTGGTCGAATGGGATGCTAAGGATGGTCACATCTTCCACCCGCTCATCCTTGTGATGGAAGGAGCACTTCTCGGAGTCTTCGTAGTCCTCGACCTGTTCGTCTTCTACGTCTTCTGGGAACTAACCCTCATCCCGATGTTCTTCCTCATCCTCGTCTGGGGTGGAGATGACCGCCGCTACGCCTCGATGAAGTTCTTCATCTACACATTCACGGCGAGCGTCTTGATGTTGATTGGAATCCTCGTGATGTACTTCAACACAGGAGACGCGAGCCTTGCTGGCTCACTGACCGATCATCACTTCGACCTTGTCTCGATGACCGCGCAGGCCGCTGGTGACGGACTGATCGCTGGCGAAGGCCTGCGACACTTTGTCTGGATTCTACTGCTCATCGGATTCGCTACCAAGATGCCGAGCGTCCCAGTCCACACTTGGCTACCGGACGCTCACGTTCAGGCGCCCACCGCTGGCTCGATGTTGCTAGCAGGAGTGATGCTGAAGATGGGCGCCTACGGATTCCTACGAATCGCAGTCACCATCTTCCCAGAATCAACCGTGGTCTTCACTCCACTTCTCATCATCCTCGGAATGGTCAGTCTGGTCTACGGAGCAATCGTCTGCATGGGACAAACCAACCTCAAGCGCATGGTTGCATATTCCTCGGTCTCGCACATGGGTCTCATCTTCCTCGGAATCGCTACGATGCAACCACTCGGAATCGCGGGCGCCCTCTTCATGATGTTCGCTCACGGCATAATCAGCCCACTTCTGTTCGCAGTCGCGGGCGCCTTCAAGCACCATTACCACACGCTTGAAATCGGCTCGATGCGCGGAATCGCGCACCATTCGCCATGGCTTGCCGGCCACATGATGCTCGGCTGGATGGCGAGCCTCGGCCTGCCGCTGCTCGCCGGATTCGTGGCCGAAGTAGCGGTGCTGATCGCCTTCTGGATGACCTTCGGCTGGCTAGTAATTCTACCAGCTCTAACCCTAATCATCACCGCGGTTTACTACCTTTCAAGCATGCAACGCACAATCTTCGAGGGCGGCGACCCACATGTTGGAGTCCTCCCGGAGAGCCTGCACGGAGAGGAGCCGCGCGACATCACTTGGCACGAGAATGCGGGGATGTTCGTCCTCGCTGCGTTCACAGTTCTGTTCGGAATTTTGCCGTTCATCTTCTGGGATATGATGTCCGATTGGTCGACCGAATTCATGCTTGAAACTCTGGTCGATGCGATGAATAGTCAGGGGGTGAAACCCTGATGCTGAGCCTCGATGAGATGGAAAATCTACTGCCGGAAATGGCACTCGTCGCGGGTATCGTTCTCGCTATCCTCGTGCCTAACCTGGGCAATGCTACGCTACGCCTTCCACTCACGCGCGTACGCATTCCTCTATTCATCGGTGGAACGAGATTTACGGCGACCTCCGACCCGCGCTTGCCGGCGCGGATTTCGATTGTCGCCTTCTCCGTGGCCTTCTTCTTCTCATTCTTCGGAATCGAAGGGGCCAGCGGTGAGATTGGCGGCGTGATCGAGGTTAGCTCATTCAGCCGCATGATGTCGTTCGTGTTCTACGGCGCGCTACTGCTTGCTGCAGTCGCAACGACCTATCGAATGCCAGCGCGCCGCGGCGCTCGTGCTCCTCGCGACAAGGATTCAGAATCTCGCGTGGAAGCCCTCGTCGCCGCGCTGATGGACAACCGTCGTCAGGTCGATTTCCACCTCTTGCTGATGATGGTTGGATTGGGCATGAGCCTGATGGCGATGGCGTCGAATCTCTTCTTCATGTTCGTCGCCATCGAATTGGCCAGCCTAGCAGCCTATGTTTTGGTCGCTTTCCACAAGGAGGAAGCGGTTGGCGGCGAGGCTGGTGCAAAGTATTTCATCGTAGGTTCGGTCGCCAGCGCGACTGGAATCTACGGAATGTCGCTGGTCTATCTGTGGGCTGGCGACCTCGACTTCGATGCACTAGCAGCCTCATGGGCAGCGATGGACGGACTCGACCCATTCGCTGTCATCGGAGTCGGCTTGATGCTCGTCGCCTTCGGATTCAAGGTCAGCGCAGCCCCATTCCACTTGGCCGCTCCTGACGCCTATGCTGGTGCTTCCTCACCAGTCGCGGGCGTTCTTGCTACAGCCTCCAAGGCGATGGGATTCGTCGCGCTCTTCCGTGTCCTCATCGAGGTCACGATGCCTGCTGAGGGCGAGGCGCTGTGGTTCTGCATCGTGGCGATTCTCGCTGTCATCACCATGACTTGGGGTAATCTCGCGGCATTGACCAGCGAGAATCCAAAGCGCATGCTGGCTTACTCGAGCGTCGCTCACGCCGGTTACATGCTGGCCGCACTGGCAGCTATCGGCAGCGGGCTTGGCGACTCCGCGACAACTGAATTGGTTCTGGTCGCCGTCGTCTTCCATCTGACAATCCTCGTTCTCTTCAAGCTGGGAGCATTCCTCGTCCTCGGCCTACTCGAGACCGAGGGTCGCAGCCATCGCTTGGAAGACCTCCATGGATTGGCTCGCCGCGACCCTCAATTGGCCGGCTCGATGTTCATCTTCATGCTGGCACTCGCCGGAGTTCCACCCCTCTCAGGATTCCTCTCGAAGTTGCTGATGATCAACGGAATCGTCAACATCAGCGCCGGCACAGGAAGCACATCTGCTGACGCAATCGTTCCGTGGGCTGAGACTGTCGACCCGGTCTTCTGGCTGGCAATCGCGATCGTCCTCAACAGCGCACTCTCGCTATTCTACTACCTGCGGCTTTGCCTCGTGATGTTCTTCGAAGAGCCGGAGGAAGCCAAGCCGCTGCGCCGAGCACGACACCTGCGAAGGACCATCCTCGTGCTCGCAGTTCTCACGGTATTCTTCGGAATTGGCTCAGGTGCCGAATTCCTACTCGACCTCGTCGAAACCGCTGTCAGCGCAATGTGATTCGCGCTCCTGCGCAGAAATCGTTCGCAACGCCCTCAGCGCAATGTGATTCGCGCTCCTGCGCAGAAATCATTCGCACCGCCCTCAGCGCAATGTGATTCGCAGTCCTGCGGGCCATCACAACCAGCCTCACCATGCATGGTTTCACATAGGGGACGCTCGACCGTGGCCCAATGGCGCGTCGCGAGGAGCGTGTGGACACAGAGTTGCTGGCGCAGCTTGAATCAGGTGCCGGCGACAAGATTCGCGTCAAGCTCCCGAATAAGAAAATCAACGAAATGTTCGCCATCGCTGACCAAATTCTTGGCGGCCGACGCGTACGTGCGGTCTGCGAAGATGGCGAGAGCCGCTTGGCTCGAATCCCAGGTAAAATGCGCCGCCGCCAATGGGTGCGCGAAGGCGACCTAATCATCGTCCAGCCTTGGGATTTCCAAGACGCCAAGGCTGACGTTCGAATGCGCTACACCAAGACTCAGTCAATCTACCTCTCACGCAAGGGAGTACTTCCAGAAATCGTCGATCTCTTCGGAATGACCGACGACCAATTCAAGGAGTCGGACGACGAGTACGAAACCGTCGAGTCCGAAGCCAACGCTGAGTCCTCAACCGCTGAGGCCGACTCAGCGGCTGATGCAGACGAGGACCCGTCCGGCGACGAGGCAGGCGAAGAAGCCAAGGAAGCCAAGCCAACGGCGACTTGGGCTGACGATGACGACGACGATATCGACTCATTCTTCGGGTGAGAGCGATGGCAGACCCCGACTGGGAAGACGTCGACCCGGACGCTCTGATGAAAGCGGCCCGCCAACACGATTGGATGTCCGAACCGCGCTTCAAGCGCATGTTCGAAGAGATTGAAGACAAGTTGCAAGGGGTTCTCGGCGGTGGTCAATACGATTGGGTTGACCGCCGAGTTTTCGATGCGGTCTTCGACCGCTCGACCTTGTTGTCGCTACACAAATTGATGCAATCGGGAGAGATTGAAACCGTCGATTACCCGATTGCTCGCGGCAAGGAAGCTCATGTTTTTCACGCAACGACCAATCAAGGTCCTGCCGCGGTGAAGATTTTTCATACGACGAATGCGGTCTTCAAGAGCCTCGCAAAATACATTGATGGCGACCCGAGATTCGGTGGACTGAAGCGTCGCCACCGAGAACTCGTGAAGATTTGGGTGCGCAAGGAATACCGCAATCTCAAGCGCTTGCGCAAGCACGGAGTACGAGTTCCAAAACCTCGTGCAATTCTCAACAACGTCTTGGTGATGGACTTAATCGGCGACGAGGGCGAGCCTTCTCCTCGCCTGAAGGACATCACCATCGACGACCCGATGGGCGTCTTCGAGGACCTGCTGGAGATGCTCGCAGTATGTTGGCAAACCTGCGACCTCGCCCATTCGGATTTCTCAGAATACAATATTCTCTGGTACGACGGCGAGCCGTGGGTAATCGATGTCGGGCAAGCCGTCGTCAGCGCGCACCCGTCTTCCAACGAATTCCTGGTGCGCGACGTCACCCGCCTTGTCGAGTGGATTAACCGCCAAGGCTTCGAGGTGAATATGGCCGATGCACTCCTCAGAGT
>JAERST010000013.1 GCA_016845365.1 Methanobacteriota archaeon | reverse complement strand
TTTGGGGGAAGGTTGGGGTGGGTTGGCCTTGTCAGCGGCGGCCGCGCTTGCCGCGTTTTCCGCCACCTTTTCGCTTGCCGCCGCCATGTTCCCACTGGCGGCCGGAGCGGCTGCGCCATTCCTCGAGGTCATTGCCGCCCCACGAATCGCGCTCGAGTTTTTTGCGTAGAGCGCGTGGTAATTCTGTGACTGATTTTACGTTGAGTTTGATGCGGCCCAGATCCTTCTCGAGTGAGCGGATTGCATCTCCGCCTGGGCCGACCATTGCGCCGATTGCTGAATCGTCGACGTATATGTCGGCTGAAGCATCGGTGAGGAATTGTGCGTGAAGGACTGAGATTCCGGTTAATCGGGTCGCCTCGCGCTTGAGTTCCTCTGCTGCGAGGCGCCATGCGGGGCTGCCGCCGTCTCCGCCCGCCCCGCTGACTGGAACTACTGCGATTTCTGAGCCGAAGGCGAACATTTCGTGGGTTAACTCGCCACTAGGAAATCGCTTGATTTCGATGACCGGTCGGCTGAGGTCTGATTCCATCCCGGTCGGTGCGCGCACTACCATTCTGAGCTCAAGCACCTCGCTGACCTTGCCTTTCTCGATGTTGATTACCGTGTCAAGAACTTGGGAAATGAGGCCTAATTCTACCTTGCCCACGAGGCGTTGAATGGCTTCCAGTGCGCTATTTGCGTGGGTCACACCGAGTAGTCCAACACCGGCGAGGCGGACATCGCCAAAAATCTCGAAATCACGGGCTCGCCGAACCTCGTCAAAGATGACGAAATCTGGTCTGACGAGGAAAATGACCTCGGCGGTTTTCTCCAAGTCTCCCTCGAGCGGAGCGTATTGGGTAACCCGCTGAGGAACTTGCAAGTCGCGTGGTGCCTCCATCGTCTTGACCATCGCCCCAACCCTCTCATCGAGGTGGGCTGCAATCGCTTGGGCGAAGGTGGTCTTTCCACTCCCGGGTTTACCGACCACGAAGACACCTCGATGATGGTCGGAAAGCCTGCGAACTAACTCATCGTTAAGCTCGTAATCACTCAATTTCAGGTGGGCCACCGGACGAACAACAGTGATTTCCCAAGCCTCCGAAAACGGTGGCCAAGCGCAGGTAACTCGCAAATCACCAATCTGCATGATTCGACAGCCCTCGCGCTCGATCTCGATGAAGCAATCCGAGCGCGCATCGTGCTGCTCAACGACCATCGCCAACTCCTCAGCCAATCCCTCGAGCGCGGGCTTGTCCCAGACCTCGCCCTCAACTTCCTCCAACCTCAGAGCACTGATGTGGCCGGCCTTGACCCGAGGTACGCATTCCGCCTTGAGAAAAACTGTCGAAGCCGTCTCATCGGCGAGCAGACTCTCGAGCGAATCTGGCAGAGGAGGATGGTCGCCGAAGGCCGCCATACCTCACTGAGTAAGCCAGCGGCCTTTCACCGTTGGGGGGTCGATGACAACCAGAGCGGCGAGTCCGCCCCTGAATCCTGCCAATGCCTTAGTTGAGGACGTTGACGCACCATCGTGCGAACATAGCACCGGCGAATGCAACACCGATTGAAGGGCCAACTGGGAAGCCGAAGTTGCCCGTGAAAACCGCGTACTGCGCTAAAGTCAACAAAGCGACAGTCGCCATATCGAGGAGTGTGGAACGGTCCCATCCAGACTTAGCGCGGATGTGGTCGCGACCAGTCCAAGTGAACCAGACAAGAGCGGCAGTTCCAACGATCAATGCGTGGCCGACAAGCCAGCCAAGAGAATCGCCGAATGTGGCAACAATGCTGTCCTGGAACTCGCCGAAGACCGCCGAGGCGATGTCGAACATGACTCATCCGAGTCACCTCTCATTCTTCAATCAACGGGCGCATCAGTGACGTCGCCTACGAACGGATGATGCGCCGAATCTCATCGATATCGGCACTTGCAGAAATCGGAGCATTCGCGCGCCGAGACTCAATCCCATCGAGTTCTCCAGCGTGATAATCGACGACAACATCTGGGTCTTTCAGAACATTACCAGTGAGGATACCGACGACTCGCTCATCGGCACCAATCACACCCTCATCGACGAGGCGTCGGATACCTGCAACAGTGGCGCAGCTAGCCGGTTCCGCACCGATCCCAGCCGCGTCAACCAGCGCCTTAGCATCCATAATCTGGTCATCGCTAACCTCGGTCACGACCCCATTCAAAGCCTCAAGACCACGCATCGATTTACGCCAAGAAACTGGATTTCCAATTTTGATCGCGGTGGCGATAGTTTCTGCCTTCACAGGCTCGACATCCTCGCCACCGAGCCATGCAGTATACAGCGGATTGGCCCCGGCTGCCTGAACCACCGCCAGCCTCGGCAGCCGGTCAATTATACCGAGTTCAAGCAGTTCGAGCAAGCCCTTGGAGATGGCCGTATTATTGCCCAAGTTTCCGCCCGGGAGCACAATCCAATCTGGAACTTGCCAGTCCAAATCCTGCATTATTTCGAAGCCAATCGCCTTCTGACCTTCGATGCGGAACGGGTTAATCGAGTTCACCAGATAGATCCCTTCACTCGCACAAACATCCTGAACAAGCGCCATCGCATCGTCAAAATCACCCTCGATTTGAATCGTCTTCGCACCGTAAGCCAGAGCCTGAGAAAGTTTGCCAAAAGCGATTTTTCCTTCTGGAATAAAGACGATGGCATCCAAGCCCGAAATCGCTGCATAGGAAGCCATCGAAGCAGATGTATTGCCTGTTGAAGCGCAAGCAACAGCGCGCATTCCAAGGTGTTTTGCAACGGTAATTCCAGCGGTCATTCCGCGGTCTTTGAATGAGCCTGTTGGGTTCTCGCCTTCGTGTTTGAGCCAGAGGTCAGCCACACCGACTTCGCGCCCCACCGCACCCGCATCGTAGAGTTGGGTTGAGCCCTCTCCACGCGCCGCCGCAACGCTCGCAAGGGTTTCGTCGCCCAGTGGTAGGATAAGTTCGCGGAAGCGCCAGACGCCCGAACGGTCGAGAGGTGCTTTGGAGGCAAGTCGAGAGTCGAGCACCTCTCGCGTCAAATTGCACGCGGATAGGTCGTGGACGACATCGAGTGTGCCCCCACAATCGCAGCGGTAACGCAGGTCGAGCCCTGGGTAAGTTGCCTCGCAGCGCACGCATCTGAGTTGCCAACTTGGCTCGCTCATCAGTGCGGGTCAGCCCGTGTCGGCTCTTTGAACCCAATCTCGTTGGTCCGACCGGCACGAATCAGGTCTGTATCCCCAAATTTACCGACTATTGAGGCACCAGCGTCCAGACTCATCACGCGCGCGAGACGGGAATACGCTTTTCCTCAGAAAGAGGCGATTCAATCTCCATGAGGGCCATGGGGTTGGTGACAATCCTCATTCTTGCCTCAACCGCGCCCCTCGCACAAGGAGTCGCCAGTGAAACCTCAATCATCTTCCCAAATGGTGGAGCTGGCTGGGCTCAATTGACCCCTGTCTCTTACGGCTCAGGCGAATACATGCACGTTTCAGAAGATGACATTTGGGTGGGAATCAATTACTGCTGCTCATATCAAGCAGATGAGAGACATTACAGCGATGGGCAGGTATCTAGTGTCGTAGGAAGGATGAGGGATGGAGAATTCGTCTGGTCAATCCACCTCACATCGAATGGAAAAGTAGCCACCGATCGGATTTCTGTAAATAATCGCGGACAAGCAATGGTGACTGCTCACTTCTGGGACGGTCCGATGACCATTCAAGGCACGACTTATGAGAACCAAGGAGGCTACGATACCTTCTTTCTTGTACTCGATCCAAGCGGTGAAATTTTGTTTCACGAAGTCTATGGTTCAAGCGAGAATGATGGAGCCGGCTTCGTTCAGATGACAGATCAAAAAGAAGCCATAATCGTCGGTCATGCTGGTGGGGTAACTTCGATTGATATCTCACGAATGAATTCGAGTCTCATCGATTTCAGATCTGATGAAGTCGAAATTGACGAGGATGAAGGATTGCTTTACGCCAATTTTTCTAGTAAAGATATCCTCCTGCGTCGCTATTCCATCGACGGTCAACTGAGGATGATTCGCACCTTGACAGGAGGTGGCTCAGATTCAGCACACGGGCTCGAGATTAGGCCAGATGGGAGTATGCTGGTCAGCGGACTCTTTGCTGAAGAGTTGCACTTTGGAGATTTGACAATTAAAGCCAATCAGCCCCAAGATTACTTCGCCGCGAAACTCTCACCTGAGGGGGATTGGGTCTGGGCTTTCGCCCAAACTGGCTCGCAAAGCAAATCCAAGATGAAGGGGAAGATTGTCGAATACGAAGATAACCTTTCAATCGCTGCATGGAGCTTCGATCGCGACATCGAGTTTGATGGTAAGACGTACTCGCCAGATGGAGGACGAGATGTCGCAATCGCTCAACTTGATAGTGACGGCCAGATGATTGGATTCAAACGACTGGGCGGGGTTGGCGAAGAATATCTCAGAGACCTTTCTGTGAACGAACAAGGCGATGTCGCTCTACTTTTCGAATCGACCTCGAGTCGTGTAGAGGTGGCAGGTGAGAACCACACAGGCAATTCTATGGCGATTGCGCTAATCATTCGAAACGGCACTGAAATTGTCTGGTCTGAATCAATGGATGCTGCTGGACAAATATTCGCTCGAGACATTGGAATGAGCAAGGATGGGTTGTTCACTATAGGCGGCTATCACTCTGGAAATGGTGATTTCAACGGGACAAGCCAAAGCACGGGTTCTAGCACCAAATCTTTCGTCTGGACATTTATGATTGATTCTGATTCAGACGGTGTCGCTGACCTAGTGGATAATTGCAGATGGATACATAATCCAGGGCAAGAAAATCTCGATGGGAATGGCACATGGGTTAGGGGAGAGAAGGGAGACCGTCTCGGGGACGTATGCGACCCTGACATCGATGCAGATTTGGTGGAGAACGAGCAGGATTCCTGTCCATATGGGTTCTCATTATTCATTTACAGCCACAGTGGGCTAGATACGATAAATGGGGAATACCACGTCTATAATCTGCGAGAGGATTACGATTCAGACGGCTGCATGAATCTCGAAGATAGGGACGACGACAATGATTGGGTTCACGATTTAGACGACTCTTGCCAACACGGTGTGATCGGTTGGCGGCCGAATGGAACCAATGATTACGATTGGGATGGCTGCCGAGATGCCGACGAGGACGATGATGATGATTCTGATACCGTCCTCGACGTCTATGACTCGTGTCCGTACAGCCCTCTGGGTTGGATTTCAACTCCAGAAACCGATGTGAACGGCGATGGTTGCATCGATGATTGGTCGACTGATGACCGAGACGAAGATGGTTTCAATGACACGATCGATTTCTGTCCTGATGAATGGGGAAATTCAACCAAGGGCAGCGTTCTCGGTTGCCTCGATAGTGATGGAGATGGTTGGGGAGACATAATCGATGTTGACCCGGAAGACCCCGATGTTTTCCTGCCTCCTCCACCCGAGTTCCCAGTCCCTGTTCCCCCGCCAGAAAAAGAGGACGAAGAACTAGGAATGGAAGATCCACCTGCAGATGACCCTCTAACCCAGCTTTCGACTGAAATGTTGATTCTGGGTGGGATGTTTGCAT
This sequence comes from Methanobacteriota archaeon, assembly GCA_016845365.1. Classification (GTDB taxonomy): domain Archaea; phylum Thermoplasmatota; class Poseidoniia; order Poseidoniales; family Thalassarchaeaceae; genus MGIIb-O1. Next base: position 199,106 of record JAERST010000013.1, on the reverse strand, counting down.
TGGTGATGATAGCATTTAGTTTGATGACTCTGACATCCCGAGAGGACGATATCCTCCAGCGCGATATGCGTCCTCCTGAACCAGATGAGAGAATTGAAACGATCAGCGATCCGCCATACTGAGCGTTGCCGATACGCGCGTTACTCGGCCTTTCTCATCAATGGCCTGAGATGTTTCGCAGAACTTCTTCGGTCTCAGCAACCATTCTCTCTTTGTCGAAGCGGCGCTCAGCGGTTGCCCGCGCCGCGACTGCGAACCGATGTCTGGTTTCGGGCTCGGTCGCAAGCAATCGAATTGCATCGACGAGCTGTCCTAAATCTCCAGCCTCAACGAATAATCCATCTTCGCCGTGAGTCAAGACATCGGCATTTCCACCAATCTTCGAAGAAATTGTGGGCAAACCATGCCCCAATGCCTCGAGCAAGGCGAGTGGCAATCCCTCGTATCGAAGGGTCGGAATGAGATAAACATCGGCTGATGAATAGATTTCTGCCAATTTTTCGTCGCTTACCCTGCCGTGTAATTCTACCCTTTCACCAAGTTGCAGTCTCTCGATTAGGGACTCTAATTCGACGAGATAAGCTCCGCTCCCAACGATTTCCAAACGCAGGTCAAGTTCTCGCAGTTCGGCCAAGGCTTTCACCGCCATTTGGAAACCCTTCTGACGGTCCATCCTACCGGTACAAAGCAGCGTTAGAGTGCCATCCTTTTGCTTTGGTTCGGGACGCTCTGGTAGAGCGATCCCGTTCTCTATCACTCGCACTTTATCCCCACAAAATAAGCGGAAGTCATGTTCGATAGTAGGGGTGACTAGCAGTATGCTTGAAGCAGCTCTTCGCATCTTCAATTCCCAGAATAAATACCTCTTGATCAGGTATGCCGGAGTGAGAATAAGCCAGTGCCAATACCTTGGACGCATGTCCGCACTGGCCCAGAATGAAAGCAATTCTGAGCGCAAAGAACCGTGGCATAGCAAGGATATTGGCACTTGATTTCGCTTGGCCCAACCTAGCAGACCAAAGCCTGCGAATTCATTGCTGTGAATCGCATCTATTGGGTCTTGAGTGTGAATCTCTTCGACCTTCTTCTTCGTCGCTTTGAACCAACCTCGCGAGAGTCTTCGCGGCTTTGATGGTGAGATGTAATGAACTGTGTAGCCATTCTCTTCTTCCGATTTGATGCCATCGGGATGAACGGTTGTCAGAACCGTCACCCTATGGCCCATTCTGACGAACCCCTCGCACAAATCCACGCACTGCCGTTGGAACCCTCCGAATCCGTGCGAGAGGGTCGAACGAGTCATCACGAGAATATGCATGGTATGATTTCGTGGCGCTAATTTCTCGTTATAGGCATATTCTCGCAATGGTCCGATATTCTCCAATGATGAATGTGATATGGTATGCGGGTTTAGGCCGGTCTAACGAGTGAGGAGTGGCGAGGAGCGATGGTCGTACGGAGAGTGCTAGAACTCTGCGAGAAATATCTTCCAGGATCGAATCATACCCTCGTCTACATCCACATCGGGAAATGCGGCGGGGCCTCGCTCAATTCTGCAATCGCCCAAAGCCAGCGTCTGTCCGAGGAATTTCGCTACATCACTCGAATCCATATCGCGAAGCCTGAGTATCGAGAAGGGGCGAGATATCTCATCGTAATTCGCAATCCGATATCTCGGGCTCTCTCCGCCTTTAATTGGCGTTACAGATTGGTAGTTGAAGAGGCTTCACAAGACTCTCGATTTTCTGGAGAAATCGATGTGCTGCGCAAATATGGGACGCTGAATGCGCTGGCTGAAAATCTCTACGAAGGTGGTGTATTGAATCCCGAGGTTGCCTCTGAATTTCGGTCGATTCACCACTTGCATGAAGACATCTCTTTCTATCTCGGAGAGTTGCTGCAACAAGTTTCTGCTGAGCAGATTTTTGCGGTTTTGACCCAGGAAAATCTCGACGATGACATCGAGGCGAATCTTGGTGTTGTCATCGAGACGCGGATTCATTCAAATCGGCCTTCTACCGACTCTGAGAAATTGTTCTTGTCCGATGCTGCTCGCTCTAATCTCAAGAATATCCTCAGCGCGGATTACGAGGCAATTGCACGCCTCGATGAATTGCATCCGATTGGGAGCGAGCGACTGGCTGTGCTACTCGCTTAAGCGATGGATGGAATCATAGTTCAACTCGGATTCCAGCCCTTCGATGGCCTACACCGAACTCGACCTTTTGGTTGCAGCCAAATTGCTCGAATCGGCTGGCTGCGCCCCACTTTCTTCAGTCGAAGACCTCTCTGGAGGCTGGGCGAATTCGAATTTTTTAGTCAACCTCGAGGACGGAACTCGTTTGGTGCTGAAAATTTGGGACGACCGTGGATTGGAGGAGGTCGAGCGCCTCAATTCTCACTTCCTGACCGTTGCAGAACACGGGATTCCCACCCCCGTGCCCCTTCTGCTCGAGAGCGGTCGGAGGATGATGGAACACGATGGATTGGCTTGGACTCTGATGCCTTTCGTCGATGCACCTTGGTTAGGCAGAGACGCCTCTTCTTTGCGTCATCTTGGCGAGTTGATGGCTCGACTGCACTCGGTTCCCGATGATGGGACCTTCATCACTCGATACACGATGGGGACTGATATTTGGCCGGATGTTTTTCGTGCTGCGGAGGAAAAAGATGCTTGGTCTCCCTTCTTGCGCGAATGTGAGGCGGATTATTCGCGTCTATCCGAACTGATTCCAGCTGATTTGCCGCGCGGGATTATTCATGGTGATCTATTCCTCGATAATGTCCTCGCGCGGGATGGCGAAGTCAAGGCCATCCTTGACTTCGAGGACATCTGTGTGAATATTCTCGCCACCGATTTGGTGGTCGCTTTCATCGGTTGTTGTTGGGACGGGGATGAGCCCGTCGAGGAACTTTGGCAAGCACTTCTGGAGGGGTACGAGTCTGTGCGTGAATTGACGCAGGCGGAGCGGGCAGCTCTGCCCGAATTGTACCGTTACGCCGTCCTCTCGGTCGCACTCTGGCGCTATCGAAAATTCAGGATCGAGATTACTGGATCCGAACACGCTGACCGCTACAAATTGATGACAAAACGCTTGGCGATTCCCTTGCCTTTCTTGGGTTACGAGCCTCGGGAGTGAATGAAATGGCTGTGTTACACTCAGTCAATGCTAACCCCGCTGGTGGTGTGCCTAAACCGCCGGTTGGGAAGGCTAGGTTGTTGACCGGCGGTGTCGAGGGCGATAAGCAGCGGAATCTGAAATACCACGGTGGGCCGACGCGCGCTGTGTGCTTGTTTTCGCTTGAGAGAATCGAGGCACTGCGCACCGAAGGGCATCCGATTATGGCGGGAACTACCGGCGAGAATTTGACTATTGAAGGCCTCGATTGGGATTCGCTTGAAGTCGGCCAAGAGTATGCAATTGGTGATGCTATCATCGAACTACAGCAGCCGGCGGAACCATGCAATATCATCGCCGGCTCATTTTGCGACGGCGACTCTCGGCGTATCGATGAGAGTCGTCACTCGGGCTGGTCGCGCTGGTATGCCTCGGTCGCCGTCGAAGGTGAGGTCGAGGTCGGCGACTCGGTGATTCTGCTCTGAGCAGGAGCCTGTCTTCACCGATTGCTTCTTCTCGGAACGCGAGATGTGGGCGCTGTGAGCGAGCCAGCCATCGTCGCTAAGGGATTGAGGAAATCCTTCGGAGACCTCGTCGCAGTCGACAATATCGACCTCGAAATTCCAAGCGGAATTTGCTTTGGCCTACTCGGTCCGAATGGAGCTGGAAAAACCACGACCATTCGCATGCTTCAGGCGGCTTCTCCCCTCAGCGGCGGCTCGCTCGAAGTCCTGGGACGCGATGTTGTAACTGATGGACGAGCCGTCCGCTCGCGCATCGGGGTCGTGCCACAAGAAGACAATCTCGACCCCGATTTCACAGCCGAGTACAATCTAATCGTCTACGCGCGGTACTATGGAATTCGTGGAAGCGTAGCTCGAGAAAAAACAGCCGAACTCCTCGAGGAAGTCGGCCTCACCGAAAAAGCGGGCGAGAAAGTTCCGCACCTCTCAGGCGGCATGAAGCGCCGCCTCATCGTCGCCCGCGGCCTAATCAACGACCCCGAACTCCTCGTCCTCGACGAGCCGACAACCGGTCTCGACCCACAGGCTCGTCACCGCGTCTGGGACCAAATCCGCAAGTACAGACGAAAGGGTCGCACAGTCCTTCTCACAACCCATTACATGGACGAAGCCGAACTCCTGTGCGACGACCTAGCAATCATCGACCAAGGTCGCATACTCATCCGCGGCCCACCGCGCAAACTCATCGATGAAACCGTGGGCCGCGAAGCCATCGAATTCGTCGCATCCCCCTTCGATGGCGGCGAGCAAGCCCTCGACAGAATCGCCGAGCGAGCCGCAGAATCCAACATCAAATCAAGCAGGATTGCAGACAGAGTCATCGCCTACGGCGATGCTATCGAGTCGCTAGCAACAGAATTCGAAAGCGACTCGAAAATCCACGACACTATCCGCCGAAGAGCCACGCTCGAGGACGTCTTCTTGCAATTAACCGGGCGCCAGTTGAGGGAGTGAGCAAGTGACCGGTGCAGCGTTTTTGGGGGTGAGTCGATGAAGGAGATTTTCGGTGTTTCACCACGCATGGTTGCAACCGTTTGGCAGCGCCACGCAGACGTCTGGATTCGCACTTGGAAGACCAATTTGCTACCTCCATTACTCGAGCCAATCCTCTACCTCTTGGGCTTCGGATTTGGGGTTGGAGCCTACATTCACGAGATGGGCGGAGTCACCTATGTCGAGTTCATCGCCCCCTCGATTTTGGCGATTTCAATGATGTTTGGAGCGTTTTTCGAAGCCACCTACGCCGCCTTCGTTCGCATGTATTACCAACGCACTTGGCAGGCCCTCGCCGCCACGCCCGCCTCGGCTGATGACGTGCTTGTTGGGGAGCTTTTCTGGGCGACGACGAAGTCGGTTGTGAATGCCACTTTGATGACTATCGCGATCATTTTTGTTGGCTTCGTCGTCGATATACAATTACTCGATTGGACTGGGGCTTTGATGATGCCAATTGTGGCAATTCCGATCGGTTTGATGTTCTCTGGAATGGGCTTGATCTTGACTGCGCGCACGCCTTCAATCGACTGGTTCAACATTCCATTTTTCTTATTCATCAATCCCATGTTTATCCTCGCTGGGACCTTTTTCCCACTCGATAAATTTCCTGAAATTGCGCAAAATATCGCGCTCTGTTTGCCGCTTACCCACGCCGCGCTCATCACCCGCTCCCTCGCCTATGGGGAGTTCGGAATGGACGTTCTTGGCTCGGTCGCCTACGTGCTCTTGTTGATGCCATTGATGATGTATCTGGGTGTTACTCGATGCCGTAAGCGCATCGTCTCTTGATGTGGACTAATGCAGGTGATTCTTGCTCGGAACTTCCTTCGCTTCGCTCAGTCCAGTTCCGACCCGACGCACAATCGGAGATTGCGCTAGGGTTCGAATCCTGCCTCCGCACCGCTGAGTAATGTTGGATGGTGCAGAGGACAGGATTCGAACCTGCGAAGCACTACGCACTGGGACCTCATCCCAGCCCCTTTGACCGCTCGGGTACCTCTGCTTGGGGACTGGGCGACCGACCTCGCCTATTTCAGAATGGCGAAGCGAGTCAGGCGCCCAAAGTTGCGTGCCACGCGGCCAGTCCATCGAACATATACTGGGCCGCGATAACTACCGTGAGCAATCCCATGATTCGGGTAACGATGCGAACGGCATCATCGGAGAGGAAGTTGCTCATCGAGGATACCAGCAAGAACATCAGCAGCGCGATTGTCATCACGACGATTGCCGCTGCTGCAACAATTTGTGTCGAAAACTCAGGATTAGTCCCGAGCAAAATAACCAAGCTAATCGAACCAGGTCCCGCCAACATCGGCATTCCGAGCGGAACGAGTGAGAAATCAACCGGAGTTTCGTGAATGAATTTTTCACCAGATGGAATGATTTCGGGCTCATGGCTCGGCTTCTCTCCTTCCTTGAGCATACTGATTCCAATGAGCCCAAGAAGCAGGCCGCCAGCGGCCTGTAAACTGTAGATTTCAACGTGGATATAGTGGAGCAGTGCCTCACCTGTGAAGATGAAGAAGAGCAGCACTATCGTAGCAAAGGTGCAGGCACGGAAGGCGATTCTGCGCAGAGTTTCAGCGTTGCGTTCCGAGCCGAGCGTCAGGAAGAAGGCAATTGAGGCGGGAGGGTCGACGACCACCAGCAGCGGGATGATCGCGAGCACTAGGGTGGCGATGTCCATGAGGGGCGAGCGCCCCACCTCCCATATTTGAACAGCGATGATTCAGCGGTTCAGTTGGGCTCTAAGGGCTGTTTCGGCGGCTGAAATTGATTCGAGTGAAATTCCTGGGACTTGTTCGAGCATGAAAACTGCGAATTCATCGTCGCCGCGGATTCTCGTTTGCCAGGAGTCGCGGTAGGGAAAAAGTGCGAAAACCGTGTCACCACTCGCCAATACTTGCTCCTTTCCGCTCAGGCTCATCGTCTCCTTCATACCGATTCCAAGGAACTCTTCGCCGGGCTTTGCTGGACGGAAATTGATGCGGTGATTTCCGCCGAGTGAAGCCAGCGCCGGGCCGTTGTATCCGCCGAAGGCGATGAGTTGCTCGGCGCTGACTAAAATGTAGATGTCAACTATTGGATTGATTCGAGGCAGTGGCTTTCCTTGCAGGATGCGTCGAGCCAATGCCTCGGCAGAAGGTCGCTTCTTCGTCGGGTCGATTCCAAGCGACCAGTAGTAATCTCGGTAGGCGCGAACATTTGGTTCGTTCCTCAAGTCTTCGAGGGTGGTGGATTCACGGATGGCTTGTTCGCGTTCAGCAATCTCAGAATCGCTCAACTGCGGCCAACCTGAGGCGGGGCGCTCGACTTGGATAATGTGCGGAAGAGCGCCCTCGATTGAGTGATGTCGAAGCAATTCCCACTCACTCATAGCAGGCTCGTATCACTCTCTGGGCATCAATGAATCGAATCGGTAGGCTTGAGTGCGGCAGCGCTCATCGCGGGGTATGACTTGGTTTGAGTTGGTCGCAAAAGGTCTGTTCAGCGGTGCGGTGATTGTTTCCGCTAGTGAGATTGCAAAGAAATCGGCAGCGTTCGGTGCGTTAGTCGTCTCGCTGCCGTTAACGAGCATCATGGCGATGTCTGTATTGTATCAAGATACGAAGGATACGGCGCAAGTCGCGGACTTCGCCGAAGGCATTCTCTGGCTCGTCTTCCCATCTTTGGTGCTATTCGCAATTCTACCTCAAATGCTCAGACGAGGCTATACTTTCGAGGTCTCGATGGCGGTTGGAATCCTTGCCACTATTGCCGCCTACGGAATCGGTATTTGGGCCGCACAATCCTTCGGCGACATCAATTGAGACGACGATTTAGCCGATGAAATCTTTACTCATCGTCGAAGACCTCGATCTCAACCTGGCGCTTGACAAGGTCGGTGAAGCGGGAGGTGTACCGTGTTGCGCGAACGACGTGATTGTCTATCCAATGGTAATTGCCACCACGGGGTTTGCCCATCAGCAAAGTGTGGTACTGAAAGCCCTTTTCGACCAACCAACGCTCAGTCACTTCACGGTGTTCTTCGGTCCTCGCGGTGAAAAAACAGATGTGATGCCCTTCAGAAAACCAGCGATTGATCGTCTCGACCGCGTCCGGATAAGCTTCCGCGGCCGCCATCCTCTCCGGTTCCTCATTCGGGATATCTTCGCCGACAGTTCCATCTATGTCGATTAGGTAATTCTTCATCCCATCATTGAGCACCGGACTGAGGCGATTTCCCTCTTCATCGAGGCTGTCGACCAATGTGCTCATGCCGCTGTCTCCAGCCTCGACCGTCCTTGAATGAGATGGGTCGTTAGCCTCCTTTCAGGCCTGCCTCAGAACTTGGTGTGCCGTCTGCACCAACTGTGGCACCTCCCGATTATGGAAATCCGCATCCGGATTCCGAATGATTATGAAGAGGGGGTCGGACGGCTGCTCATGCCTGGTGCATACGACCGCAGCCGCCAAGCGGCCGTCGTCCGTCGCATCTCGTCGAATTTTGACGAGGCCGTTGCCAAATTCTTCGGTACAAAACGGCCAGACCCGATCGCCGCTCAGGGCTCACACGACGCTTACGTCACAGCACTGCGGGCCCACGGTACCGAAGTCACGGTTCTACCGGGTTTGGACGATCATCCTGACTGCTGTTTTGTCGAGGACACTGCAGTCATGGTCGACGGGAAAGTCATCATCCCGAATATGGGTCACCCTTCCCGAGAGGGGGAGCAGCGAGATGTTGCCGAGCACCTCGGAGAAAATGCCGAAGTCGTGCAAATGCCAGAGGGAGCTACTCTCGACGGCGGCGATGTGATTTTCTTCGATGACCGCTACCTCATCGGGCTCTCGACACGAACTAACCGTGCCGGAGCAGAGCTTCTCGCTGAACACGTTCGTGCGGATGATTTCGACGTTGAATTAATCGATATTCCAACTTCGACTCTTCATCTGACAACCGTTTGCTCTTCACCTCGTCCAGGCCTCATCATCGCCGCGGAAGGGCACCTTACTCCGTCACAAATCGAACCTCTCGCAGAGGATGTAATCTGGATTCCAAACGAGGAGAGTTACGCCGCGAATACCATCGGCTATAGCGGCGACCGAGCCATCATCGCGGCAGGATTCCCAGTGCTTCGTCAGACCATGCTCGACGAGGGATTCAGCATCACCAGCGTCGATATGAATGCGATAATGCAAGCTGATGGCTCGCTAACCTGTCTGTCAGTATTCAACGCTTGATTCGAGCAAGGAGGTGAAATCATGAACGCAGGAGCAAAAGTAACCTTGGGAATCGGCGCTGTAATTACCGTCCTCAGTCTATTGATGATGATAGCGGGCGGAGCCCAGATTGGCAGTTCTGTAGGTGATGTCGATATCTCAACCGACGAGGTTGTTTACCAAGGAACTGAAGGTGGTTCATTCATCAGCGAAGGGGCGCTGTACTCCTTCTCAGTCTACGCAGTTGGCTCAAACGAGACTGTGGATTGTGATGTTGTATCAGAAGATATTGGAATTACCAACTCCAGTTCGGGCGAGGACCTCTTCATTCCAGATTGTCAATCTGACGAGATGGATTCTGACGACCGTACCTTCCTCGGATGGGTCATCAACGGCGCTGACACCTTCATCGTCAATGCAACGGGAGCGGAAATCATCGTCACACAATCTGGCGTCTCAGGCGGCGATATTGGGGGCTTCTTTTCTGGAGCATTCACCGCTCTCATCGCATCGGGAGGGGTTTGTTGCGGGATTCTTTTTCTCATAATCGGCGGCATTATTGCAATCACAGCCAAGCCCTCTCAGCCCTCGCACACAATGCAGATTCCTGGCTCGGATCAGAATCAACTGCCGCCTTCCAATTGAGCGGCGGCTTCAACAACGGACCTGCGGTCCGTTGCACATGCGCTCGCGCGAGTCAGCGGCTTTCTCGATGGTCTTGCTGATGCTCCTGACCCCGCTCAGCGGCTGCTTCGGAGGAGGTGATGGCGCTCCCGGCCCGCAAGACCTCGAAGTAACCGCGGCGAGCGATTCTGCTGGCTTTTTTGTCGATTATACCTTTGAGGCCGAGGCGGCGATGTCGGTCTTCATTCCGTATCTCTTGAAGGACCCTGCAACGATGTTTGTGCAGAACTCAACGGTCATCGACCTAGCAAAAGGAGACAGTGAAACCATCACCTTACTGACGCCGCCTCGAACCGATTCTATGCTCTTCATGGTAGGAGAATCAGGACGAGAGAATTGGCCCATCCGTGACCAGGAGGAGTCTTGGGCAACTTGGTTGGCCCGGGGTGGCTCAAGCGGCAATGTGGTGGATTCGATTGTCAGAATTCCAAGCGGAGTCAACTCGACATGGGACACCGTCAACGCCAGCCAAGACACAGGTGGCCCTGTCGGAATAAAGACGGTGATGATTCAGCGTTCGATGGACGTCGGAATAGACGAAGGCGGTGCCCACTCGACTGGATTGCTGCATGGAAAAACCGTTTACGATCGGCTCGACGAAATTACCAACCCGGCGATTTCTTTGGATGTCGATGGCCGGCAAGGATACTGGGATCGATGGGCGGGGCAAGGCAATCCAGCTTACGAAGATGCGGCGCAGTACCTCATTCAGGAGTTGACTTCCTTCGGTTTGGAGGTTAAGCAGCACCGCTACGAATTCACCGATATTTTCCGGGTTCAGAATCCTGAGGCGTACAATATCTGCGCTTACAAATGGGGTAGTGAAGCCATCAATGAGTGGTTGGTTTTCGGCGCTCACTTCGATATCGCTCCACCTGCAAATGCCGTTCTTCTCGACCCTCACGTTACAGGTTCACGCTCCTATGGCACCCGCGTCGGCGCCTACGACAATACTGCTGGAACTTCGATGGTGCTTGAGACGGCGCGGGTTCTCGCTGACTTCGAGAGTCGCCGGACGATGGTCTTCTGTCTCTGGTCCGGCGAAGAAGGCGGAAAGCGTGGCTCAAATTACTGGACTGAGTATTATGTCGGCGAGGATAATCCCGATGTTACCGTCACGAATTACATCAATCTCGACATGGCTGGAGTCAATTGGCCGGGCGGCGGTGGTGCGCCGCACGGCGACCCTGAGCCTCAATTGGACGAGGATGGATATCCGAAGGATTCCGAGGTTTGGCCAATGCGGGTCTACATCGGTCCGAGCCAAGACCACGATGTGATCAACCAGCCGGGTATGGTCGGATTGTCGAATTGGATTGGCTCGGACGCATTGGGACTTGAGGAACAAATGGGAACGCTGGTCGGAGTAAATTACAGCGCTGATACTTGGAAGACTTCGGTTTGGTTAGATATGGATAGGCCTGAAATCATCGTTTACGAAGATACGACTGCTCGTAGCGACCACGCCAGCTTCCAAGATAATCTCGGGACTGTTACCGTTGGTTTCGGAGGCTTGGTCGATGGGTATTGGTGCTATCACCAGACTTGCGACACCCTCGAAGAGATGGAGGAGTGGATGGATACCACCGGCAAGGATTACGGCGAAGAAAACACCGGTGTCGCCAATCTCGTCAATAGCCTCGATATGATCACTTGGTGGGCTCTGCTTACCTTCTTCCACTGTGATGAGAAGCCCGTTCTCAACGCGTATTTGTGAGTGCGGCGACCGGATGGGGCGACCGGAGAATTTGACCTCGTGCCGGGTCAACCTTCAAGGCATACGAGGCATATGTAGTGCCGCATCGCGCGGCCTCCTGCCTTCATCAGTCGTTGGTTTTCAAACTGTCAATTCATCAACGCGCGGTGCACCTTACATCAATGACGGTAGGTGCTCTAAATTGAACCAGATTAAACTGGCACAAATCGTCATCCAGATGTAGAAGATCGGATTTGACCAGGTCTTGATTTTCCTGCCGTCAAGTGGGCCGAATGGTAGCATATTGAAGGTGCCAAGAACGGCATTGCCCCACATCCAAGGCGTGGCGATGAGGTGGAGATACGGCACCGAAGATATCCCTGCAAGAATAGCAGCCAAGCCCAGAAGCCAAAGTGTGACATTAGTCACAGGGCCGGCGAGGGCGATTTTTCCGAATTGTGATTTTGAGGTGTTTCCCATCACCATCACCGCTCCGGGGGCCATGAAGACGATTCCGAGCAGGGCGGCAAGAATCACACCAAATCTCAGGCCGCCCGGCGAGGCTCGAAATTCCGCCCAACAACCATAATGTCTAGCCACCACTTTGTGGGCGATTTCGTGAAGTAAGAATGCCGGGGCAAGTGAAAGGAAATAGATCAAACCGCCAACAACAAAGACAGAGGGGGCGCTCAGTGCCCCGATTATCCCACCAGTTGACATGAAAGCGAGTGCGAGTGTGAAGGCGAGCGTCGCTTGGGTTAGGTGCTCAATTTCTGTCTTTGAGAAATGCCAAATCGAGCCTTTGTGGATGTAGACTTGGCGTGGTTGAGGTTCTTCACCGAAGACTCGGAAAAATGGTTGTCCGGCACCTCCCTGATTGGCAAATACAACTCGCACGTGAGGTTGGCGCCAATTGCCATCGTCACGTGCGCGAGAATGACTGCTGGGGCCACGAGTTCGCTCGAACGGGTCGTCTTCCAAGCGCGAGGCGCGTGGGTCTCTCTCCCCTGACATCTGAATCACCCCTCACTCGCGCCTCGTTTGAAGGCTCGTAGTCGTCAATCCTCATCGAGAAGTTCGCCAACCTCTTCCATCAAATCGTCCCAACTCGGCACTTCCGGCGGCGCTTCGCCACCGAACATCTCCAACATCTGGGCTCGTTCCTCTGAATCTGGGGCGCGATTTGCCCAGGGATTCTGATTAGCGACCTCGCGAATAAGAGAGCGGTCCTTCTTCTCCCGCTGTTTCGCAAACCTCGCCTCAACCTGTTCCATGGTGACCACTTCTTCGACGCCTTGGTGGGCATCGATCAATCGCTGATATGCGAGCATAAACTCGCCATGCTCGTTATCGTCGATATGCTTGCCTGGCTCGGCGAGCATGGTTACGTGTTCACGCGCGAGCCGCTCGGCTTTGCTGCTCGCGGGCCCACTGGTTAGTTTGTCCCGGGCCCGCGCATGCGAATCGATACAACCGCGACAACGGTCGGTTCCGGGAATGTCCGGAGCATCACAAGCCAAGCAACAGACTGCGAAGCCCATCTGTTCCATGGCGCGGCGGGGCAGTGACATGGTTAGTGGCCGGTTGTAGTGATGTGAGATGAATGCTCCCGCTTACTGAATCCGGGAATCAGATTCCTGACATGTTCGGCAAACCTCTATTCGCCACCCCTTCTCTGGCACACCGAAAGGAGGCCATGACATCGACGAAGACATCGAAATCGCTGCAGACGTTACAAAAGACCGAGGGAAACTACTGGTTGAAGCTCGTATAGAGAATAATTCTGACGAGCCGATTGAGGGAATCAAGATGTGCGTGCGCTATGATTCCTCAGATTTCTCAGCCCGCGGAGGGGATTGTATTCGCATGGGACACGTCCTTCCAGGTGGAGCGCAAACCCACAAATTCACGCTTGAGCCACGACATTTGATCGAGGATTCTGAGCTGCGAGTTCGAGTAAAGGGCAGGATTCGTGAGGCTGCGATCAACAATGAGATTGAGTTGGGAACTGTCAACATGAAGGTGGGCAAGAAGGGTTACCAACGCGGCCACCGATTATTGCAAGAGTGAGTTTTGAACACACCTCGAGTGGGTTCGGCCTGCTGCCTCGGTTTCTGTCCGAGGGCTGTCACTTCTTCCGGGGGCGCTTACCAATCACGACGAACGCAGCGAGAATGGCGAGAGCCGCTATACCAGCCGCCGCGACCAGAATTGGCGATATTTCGCCCTCATCCTTTGGCTGAGGTTCGGGCGTAGGCTCGGGTTCAGGTTCAGGTTCTGGCTCAGGGGTCGGCTGTGCAAATTCGATGGTCAGTTCTCCGATTTGGAACGAGGTGCCGAACGAGGCATTCACCACGATCGTCTGTCCGTCGTCAACATTGACCATCAGCAGATGAGTTCCTTCAGCCAATCGGCCATACTCGGCCCCATCGACGGTAACTTGGGCTTTGCAGCCACCCTCGCAAGTGAGAGTCATGGCGATACGCGCCATGCCTGCCTCAGTCATCTCGTTGAGCAATTCCAACTCGACGCTTACCGAGGGGCAGCCACCTTCCGAACCAGTCGTCTCTGGACAGGGGTCGGCAGAATCGTTGAGCCCGTCCCCATCAGTATCTCGCTGACTCGGTCCGCAGCCGTCACGGTCCGCCTCTTCGTTCGACGGCGTGTCTGGGCATTCATCCTCTGAGTCGACGAGTCCATCGCCGTCGGAATCCCTCTGGCTAGGACCACATCCGGACTCGTCGGCTTCCTCATCCGAGTCGGTTCCTGCGCATTCATCGAAGGCATCGAAGACTCCGTCCCCGTCAGTATCGCGCTGGTAAGCAGCGCAGCCGTCTGAATCAACTTCCTCTCCGGCTGCAGTGCCCGGGCACAGGTCCCAAGCATCGTACACGCCATCCGAATCGCTGTCGCGTTGGTATGCCGAACAACCATTCTCGTCGACCTCCGCACCCGGCACAGTTCCCTCGCATTCGTCCAGACCATTGACCACTCCATCGAGGTCGTAATCGAGTTGCATCGGGCCGCAGCCCTGCGAATCTACGCTCGCGCCAGCAGCCGTTCCCGGGCATTGGTCATCCGCATCATTCACCCCATCTCCATCAGAGTCGCGCTGGCTAGCAGAACAACCCAAAGCATCCACAGATTCACCGCTCGGCGTGTTGGGGCAAGCATCATCCTCATCGAGTACGCCATCGCCATCGGTATCGGCAGGGAGCGGACAACCGACGCTATCGATCTCCTCTCCCGGCCGAGTATCATCACACTGGTCCTCATCATCGGCGAGTCCATCGCCGTCGTAATCCGACTCGCCAACCACCTCTGCGACCAGCAAGCCAATGAATCGGTGAACTGGCATCGTTGGGTGTTTATTGTCGAAGAAAATGAAGCGATTCGGTACCGGGTCAATCGGGTCATCCGAATCGCAAGTCATTCCAGTGTGTTCACACGCGGAATGAGTCACATTATCGAAGCCAAATGCATCTGGATTCCAATAGGCCTCCTCAAAGGCTGACCAAACAGGAATCAGGTGAACGGTCACCCCGTGCTCAGACTCTAGATTCCCAGCAAGAGTATTGATTCCCACGTTGAATTCGTCGACTCGGTCAGCCCTCTCAGCCTTCTCCTCGGCGGAATCATCACGGAATTCTGGTATCCTATCGATTGGAGGCAACTCGAACAGAATCAGCGTCTCCGCCCCATCCGCAATCAATTGGTCAGCGTGTTCCTCGATATTGTCCACCACGTCCTGCCCATCATCGACGCCATTGCGCAAATCGTTGCCACCCGCCCACAGTGCAACGACCTCGCCAGACTCGATATCGAATGTGTCGGTGTAATCATCCACTTGCCGACCGACATTGGTAATCACCCAGAGATAGTAGCCGTTCTCAGAGGTCGCCCCGCCGTAGGCGCGGTTATTCCCGGGGTCCGAGCCTTGAGCAAATGTCGTCTGGACCCCGAGCCAATCATGCACCCTCTCTAGCCAGACTTTGCCGTTGGTGAAGCGTCCGCCGAAGTACGGGGGACTTTCGGGAGTTCCCCAGTCACGATAGGCACTACCGGTGTCGGATAGGCTATCCCCAAACACGATTATATCATCCCAATCGGGCGCCAGCGAATTTCGCATCACGGTGAATTTCTCCGACGAGCTAACCGAGGACGATGGGTCGCCCGCCTTTTCGAGGCTGGCAGAGAGCAAGTAAAGGTGCGAATCGGTCGAGAAATGCCAGACCTCGATGGCTTCGTAATGGCTGGAGCCAGAGGGCTGGAAGTAGAACGAATCCGAAGCCAATGACGCGCCTTGACTGGTATTGCCTTCTCGAAGATTCCACGACAGGATGTAGGTGTCTGTCGTCGACAAGCCCGCTAAGCTGAATACCGCTTGAAGGGACTCGTCGGACATGAGGATTCGATCATTGATATCGATTGAAATCTCAAGGTCCACATCCTTGCTGGATGCGGCGAGCGCGGCATTGCCCGCGCTCGATAAAAGCAGGATTGAAACCAGCAGTAGCGCCGAGCGAGGGGCGTTCATAAACGCGTTGCGTCGGCGGTGCATTATTGAAACCGCCGGTTGCTCGCTCGCCTCGTGAATCCCGTTTACATGCCGCCCAAATGGGCCATCAAACCGCAGCATAGAGTCCATGCTACGAGGCGATCGAGTTTGTCGATTGGCCACAATTTCCACGGCCTTCCCTCGAAGCCGTACATGCCGACGTCTGTGGCCATCGAGCCGAGCCAGAGCCAGAAGCCGGCGCTGACACCGCCGGCGAATCCAGCCGCCTCGAAGTAGGTGGTTGAGGCGGCTGTGATGTGAAAGAAAACGAAGGCTGTGACTAGACTACCGACAGCGTAAGAGAGGAAGGCTGTACGCATAATCTCGGGCGTCTGTCGGCTTTCCCAGTAGCCTTCGGGCTTTGCTAGCAAATCCATCCATCGATTACCCATCACGGGCGGCGCATACCATATCGCCGGCACGACGAATAATACGAATGCGCCGGCAAGAATCGCAATCCAATCTAACTCAATCATCAACTCGCGAGGCGGGGCCTCGCGCATCAACGCACCGATGTTGGAATCTGACCAAAATCAGCAGAGATACGCGAATATCTGCTCCTCAACCCTCGCGCTGATGAGTAATCAAAACGTTCGAGCCATCCCGCTCAATCAGCGGCAAAGACAGCGTGCTATCATCGGTAATATGCACGTGAACAGGGCATGCAGCCCCGCACGCAGGCGCGAGGTAATCCTTGCCGGAAGTCGTCATCACCAGCTTGATTCCATTACCTGCCGGAATAAGATGGTCAATCCCCTGGAATTCCATCATCATCGTCACAGTCTGCCCCGGAATGACGCCCGTCGGCTCATTGCCACCCGAATGATAGCGAATATCCATCGTCGCATGACCAATTCGAACGCCAGTAACAGAATCCTGCATCTCGACGAAAACCTGCCCGCCATCATACACCGCGGTAGCCGCCATGTGCAACCTCACAAGACCAGCGATATGCACGTCCATCTCGAAGGCGGGGCACTCGACAATAACCTCGCTAACCCCGCCGACAACAGGCGCGCCGCCAACCCATGAATTGCCTTGATTGGTACAAACACCAAGAGAAATATCAGTCCAATTCAAGTCGAATGGAGGCCAAGTCTCCTCGATTCTCCACTCACCATCAGAGCGTTGAATCTGCGCAGTCAAATCCGGCTTCGGGCCAACGCCCTTGAGATAATATTCGAACCACTCGAACAGATCCTGCGCCCAATCCCAGCGCGTCATATTGTGGCGAGCCTCGAGGCCATTACCACTACCAATGCCATCGTGGCTCGAAACTTGGTCAGGATAGTGGTGCCCCCACTGACCAAGAATTCCCCTCACATCATATCCAGCATCGATGTAATCTTGGTACCAATTTACGCCTGCCGGTCCGCCGAAGACCTGGTGTGGGTCGACGTTCCAGTCCTGCATTCCTTGCACCCAGTAGATGCTGCCGTTCCACTTGCCGAAGGCCTTGTCAATGTGGCTCCGCTCATCGTAATAATTCTGCATATACGGGTCCATCTCACCCCCGATATACGTCACCGGCCCCGCAAACAAACCCTCTGCGATATCCGGGCAAACATTGTCTAAATCGTCCTCGTTATAATCGACTGTGCTCGAGAAATAATTCATGTGCATGACTTGACTTCTCGCCTCTGCGCTGCCATTTTTGTAGAGTAATGGGTGCAGCGCCGTCGTGCCGGAAATCGGCACGATTGTTTTCAGATATTCACTGGCTTGCGCGGCTGCCTCCCACTGAGTCGCGCCTTCGTAGGACTTGCCGTAGAGTCCGACATTGCCGTTTGACCAGTCTTGGCTGCCGAGCCACTCGACTGCGTGATGGATGCCCCAGCCCTCACCGGCACCTCGGTAATCGAAGCAGCCGCTGGAATGTTCTGTGCCGAAGACTGCGACTTGGGCGAGGGCGTAGCCGTGGGGAACGAAATTTCGGAAGATGAATTCGCCACGGCCGGCGCTGACTACGTTGGTCGGGGTTGATTCAGCGCCTTGTGGCCCGTAGTCGTAGTACGGACTGATGATGGCGATTACCGGAACTTGTTCGCCATCGAGAGTATTGTTGGGTAGCCAATAGGAGAGGTGGACTGTGGATTGGGAGGGTCCTGTTTCCCAGACGTCACTGGTGTCCACCTCGATGAATGCCTCTTGCACTTCGAGGGCGTGCAGTGGGCCGGGTTCGAGCAAGTACGACATCGTGTCATTGGTTTGCCAATCGAGGGTGTGGCGGTCCCAAATCGAAGGGTATGGGCTCTCTGGCTCGGGCTCTATCGGGGCTTCATCAGCCCAGAAAATGCATCCTGAGAGGCTCATCGCGAGCAGCATCGCAACTGCGCCGATGGCACTTGTTGGGCGGCGCAGGGTACTCGCTGAGCCCGGAGCACTCGCCGCCACCCCCCCGTGTGCGCGCCGCCTCATTGAGGCGGCGTGAGAGTATACTGCTCTCAAACCTGCGGATTCTACAGAATGGTGAATGCTCGCATGATTTGCGAGTTCTAGACCCCGTCACCGATGTGGATCAGGAGTCTCATTCTTCTTCGCCAGCTGCCGCTTTAGCAGCCCGTGCCTTGCGGTTCTTCCGCTTCTTGTACCAAGGGTAAATTGGCCATTTGGCCAAACCAGAGATTATTGTGCCGAAGAAGGCAATCAAGAACGTGATCGTCAGCAAAAGTGATTCTTCTTCTTCATCGCCAAAAATCAGGCCATCGAGGAATAAACCGTCTCCTAAAAGCAGAATCCACAATGAACCAGTACCAATGTGGATCCATCGCCAAATTTGGTTGCCATTCCATGGTCCAATGAATTTGAATTTGCCACCCGATTTGCTCTGCCTTTTCTTGTACCAAGGATAGAGTGGCCACTTGGCAAAACCCGTTATTGTCACGGGAAGCAAGAGCAGAAGGAACAATCCGTCGTCAAAGGGGAGTCCCAAGACCTCTCTTTCGAGCAACGAAGAACCAAAGAGGGCCTCAAGTAAACTCCCTACTGCCCCGAACAGAAGTTCGGACAACCATAACGTTGCGAAGGATATGTGAGTCCATCGCCAAATCTGATTTGCTGTCCATGCCATATTTCGGGACGGGGCGGGAGGGCATATCAATAGTATGGTTGATGGCAAAAAATGGAGATTCGGGAGGATGAAAAAAAAACCTCGGTTGTTTAATCAAAAAGCCGATTTATTCGCAGACTTCGCTGAAGATTGAATGAAAAGTCCGTCTAGTTTCCAGAGTTTATGGACGCCGCCATTCGTGCCAAAGAGAAGGAATTGTACGACCTCGTGAAAGAGCTCGAGGCGTTGCGAATCGCTCACGAGGGAGAAGTAGTTCCAGATTACGAATTCCAAACTATCGAAGGAACTGTTCGCCTCTCAGAAATGTTCGGCGAAAAGGAAGGACTCTACCTCATCCACAATATGGGTCAAGGTTGCCGATATTGCACCCTATGGGCGGACGGAGTCAACGCCTTCTTGCCGCACCTCGAAAACGAATTTTCAGTGGTGCTCGTCTCCAAAGATGACCCCGAAACCCAACGCCGTTTCGCAAACGAGCGAGGCTGGCGATTCCGCCTAGCCTCGCACGCCGGAGGAGCCTATGCCCAAGAGCAAAGTGTGGTTGGAGGAGAAGGAAATTATCCGGGGGTTTCGTATTACGTCAAGGATGGCGACTCGATTCGAAAGAAGAATAACGCCGTCTTCGGGCCGGGAGACGCTTTCTGCTCAATCTGGCACTTCCTATCGCTTGCCGGGCGCACCGATCAAGACTGGTTTCCGCAGTACAATTACTGGTCGCGCCCGC
The DNA here is from genome assembly GCA_016845365.1 of Methanobacteriota archaeon. Taxonomy (GTDB): domain Archaea; phylum Thermoplasmatota; class Poseidoniia; order Poseidoniales; family Thalassarchaeaceae; genus MGIIb-O1. The sequence continues at coordinate 179,529 of JAERST010000013.1, read as the reverse complement.
AGAAATTAGATGATGGTGGGAAGAACGTCGTCGACTGATTTCGATGGATGCTGAGACCGTTCACCGCCGCCGCTGGGCGATTCTCGGCGTCATGAGTATGAGTCTCGTAATCGTGATGTTGAACAATGTTACGCTGAACGTCGCACTCCCCGAACTCTCGAAAGATCTCTCAGCAGACAACTCCGAACTACAGTGGATACTCGATGCCTACGCGCTCGTCTTTGGGGGATTATTACTCACCATGGGGGCTCTTGGCGATAGGTTCGGTCGCAAAGGGGCCTTGCAAATTGGCCTGATTTTGGTTGCGACCGCCTCTGCTTTGACTGCGATGTATGCCTCAACCTCTGGCGAAGTTATTGCCGCGCGCGCGGTAATGGGGATTGGCGCAGCGCTGGTAATGCCAGCCACTCTCTCGGTTGTGGTTGTGGTTTTCCCGCTAGAGGAGCGTGGGAAGGCGGTTGGAATCTGGGCTGCGATGGCTGGAATTGGTGCCCCTCTCGGACTTCTGGTCGGTGGCTGGGCAGTGGAGAATTATGATTGGCAGATGGTCTTCTGGATCAATGTCCCAATCATCGCTCTTGCTCTCTTGCTTGGGTTATTTTTGGTGCCGCGCTCAAAGGATGAGCAAGAGCGTCCGCTCGACCCTATCGGGGCTGTGCTTTCTATCGGTGCATTGGGGTCGATTCTCTATGCGATTATAGAGGGGCCGAGCCTTGGTTGGACTTCTAGTGAAATCGTCGGCGTTGGGGTTTTGGGGGCCTTGCTAACCGTTGTTTTCGTTCGTTGGGAACGTCGTGTTGAGCATCCAATGTTGCCCATCGAATTCTTCCGTTCCGCGGGCTTTTCGATGGGGCTAATCGCGATTATGCTCGCCTTCTTCGTGATGTTCTCATTCATGTTCACTCAGATGCTTCATTTCCAACTCGTGCGTGGGCATTCGGCGCTTGAGGCGGCTGTGAGATTTTTGCCTCTACCACTTGGATTGATGCCGGCGGCGGCTAATTCTGACAGACTTGCCGCGCGCTTTGGTAGCAATCGTGTGGTTGCCACCGGCTTGACATTGGTCACTCTTGGGATGTTGGTTTTCACTACGGTCACCATCGACACTTCGTACCCTCGCTTGGCTCTGATCTTCGCCCTGCTCGGGTTCGGAATGGGATTGACGATGGCTCCTTCGACCACGCTCGTCATGGACTCGATTCCGACTGATAAGGCAGGTGTGGGAAGCGCCACAAATGATGCTAGTCGCGAGGTTGGTGGCGCTCTCGGAATAGCCATTGGAGGCTCAGTTCTCAACGAATATTACCAGCGCAGTATGACGGTCCCAGAGGGGCTGGAACAATTCGAGAGTGTGGTTGTTGAGTCGTTTCCTGCAGCCATGCGGATTGGAGGTGATCTGCTTTCGGAGGGCAATATGCTTGGAGCGCAGCTCATCGATTCGGCTCGACTTGCCTTCGTCGATGGTATGGTTGCCAGCGCGTGGGTTGCTGCTGTAATTGCGCTGACCAATGCAATCCTAGTCTTCCGCTATATGCCATCGAGAGATCTTGACACGGAAGAGGAATGAGGCTGGCGGGAAATCATTCCCACCATTTCTCTGGCTCTTCCTCTGTGGTTTGACCGCTCTCTTCTTCCCCGCCTTTTGCGCCTTCTTCGGGGGCTTGGATATCGGCCAATGGAGGGGCGGGTTGCAGGCCGTAAAGGAGGGCTTTCCAAGAGAAATATAGCGGGAGAATCGCGAGACCACCGACCGCTGGAATGGCTATCCAAGCAAAGGTCCAGTAGATATTCGGGTCCTCGAATTGGTAATTGTTTGAGATGTGCAGAACTCCCTCCACCCACGTGTGGAGGTCGAATGCTATCCAAGAAAGCATGAACCAAAATGGAGCGAATAGCGTGGCTGCGAATAACCATCCAAACATCTCACTCCTACGCCATTGAGGAGTTGGATTCTCACTCCACCACCAATATAGAATTGCCAACATCGCCGGGAAAAAAGCTCCAAAATTCGCTACTGGAGTCAATAATCCCCACCAAATCGAGCCGTCGGCATCCATGCAGTAAGCGCATTTTCCGATCCAAATCGTGTTGAGGAAAATGAGTTTCCAAGTTCCAAACGCCATGCCTAACCAAGCGATTCCGACCAATCCGAATAAGCCCGCCTTTTGGCTCAGGTCCTCACGGTCATCGGGTACGGGATACGCCTGCCTCTCCTGATGCGTCATCTTCCCCCACGACTTGTTGAGGGGCGAAGGTGCAGGAGGATGGTTCGATTCTTCCACGATTTTGCCATTATGGTGGTTGGCATTAGGTTGCCGCCTCATCCGAGGCGGCGGTTTAGTTCGGCGAGCAATTGGCTAGGAATCTCGGTGCCGATAGTCATTCGCTCGCCGTCAAGGTGGTCGAAACTGAGTGAGGTCGCATGCAGGCAGAGTCGGTTGACGCTGGCTTTGCCAAATCCGTGGCGAGTATCGCCAGCGACAGGGCAGCCGAGATGGGTCATGTGCAGGCGGATTTGGGCGCGTCGGCCTGTGTCGATTTTGATACGGATTAGGCTGTGCACCGGACCGACTTTCTCCTTCCACCAGTGAGTGATGGCTTCGCGTCCTCCGCGGCGACCTGGTTCGACGAGTCGGACGCGCTTATCCTTCGTCTCGTTGATGCGTAGGCTCACAGTGCCTTGATTCTCCTCTGGTTCGCGGTGGACGACCGCGTGGTAGATGCGCTCAACCGAGCGGTCTTTGAATTGAGATTGTAAGTAGTCGCGCGTCTCTGGCGAGCGCGCGAAAATCATGCATCCAGATGTCTCTCGGTCGAGCCTGTGAACCAATAATGCGCGGGTTCGACCGTTCTCCCAAGCCCACTTCGCAGTTCGGTCAAACATCGTGTCAGCTTCACCGCGGTCAGTGGCTATAGAAAGAAGCCCAGCGGGTTTGTCGACGAGGATGACTTCCTCGTCGGAATACAGTACCTCTGGCTCGGGAATTTCGCCCTTTGGAGTCGTTAGCGGTTTGTCGCCATCGGCGCGTGAGAGTACTTCGACCAGCGACCCTGCCGTGACTTCGATATTGGCTCGCGTCGCCTTCTCACCATCGACCCTGACTCGGCCATGATCGACCATACGCCTGAGTGAATTACGCTTGGCCGACGGATGCATAGTCTGCAGCACGTCGAGCAGCTTAGCCGCCTTCTCGACTCTGTGACGCGGGTCGGCCATGCAGAGGCCACCGGTCGGCATCATTCAGCCTTTCTCGACAGAACATAGAATGGGAGAGGCCTTGCTGAAGGTGGTTGAGAGCATGCCTGAGGGAAGCGCTGCCGAGGTTCGGGAGAAGACTCTGGGCACCGCTGAGGAGATTCTTCACGCGCGGCGTGTCGACCGAATCCTCGGATACGTCCGGATGAAGATGGATGTGGCTCTGGCCGCGAATAACGAGTTGTCATCCACGCGGACGCAGGTTGTGCAGATGGGGGCCTTCCTGCTGGTCGCTTTCGTCATCGGCACAGGTGGTGTCGAGTCCCTTCTCGGGTGGAGTGGTTTCTCTCTGGGCGTCGCCGGCGTGTGCGCTTTGGTGGTCACGCTGGTGGTGTTGAGGGTTGCGAGAACGAGCGCAGTCTACACTGACATCGTGATGGAGGAGTTTCACGCGCTCGAGACCATCTACTCGCTGATAGTGTGGGAGAACGTGGATGATCTGGATGCACTGACTACGGAAATCGCCACGATTGAGAAGACTACGAGGAAGCGCATCGATACAGAAAATGCTCGACATCGGATTCTGACCGGCACCATTCTGCATTCGATGATACACTTCGAGAGGCATAGCCCATTTCAGGACGACATCGGCGAGAGCGAGCATCTGCTGCCGATGTCGAAACTCGATGGTCACAGGCAATAATCAGTTGAGGTCGGCGCTGGTCCGGCACTGAATCAGAGGTTTGCTCGTGCGTATTCGACTGCGTTGCGGAAGATGACCATGCCCTCGCCCTCGCCATGCTCACCCTGTTCTACGTCCCTCGTCCAAGTCGCGCCAAGCCAAGTCGAGTGGTTTGCCTCGGGGTGCGGCATCAGCCCAAAGACGAGGCCAGAGGGGTCGCAGACTCCTGCGATATTGCGCCAGCTTTGGTTCGGTGAAATCGGGTAGGGGAGGACTTCATCGCTGGCGCTTGGGTAATCGGTTGTGGGGTCAACGTAGCGGACGACGAGTTGGCCAGATTCTGCCCAATCGTCGAGGAGTGCGCGGTCTGCGGTGACGAATTTGCCTTCTCCGTGTCGTACTGGGACTCGCATGCGGGTTAGCCCCTTTGTCCAGATACAGGGGCTGCGTTGGTCGAATTCGAGGGTCGCCCAGCGGTTTTCGTAGTGCCCGCTATCGTTGAGTGCGAGGGATGCCGTCTGGGTTAGGCTGACCTCGTTATCGCCGGGTAGTAGTCCCATCTTGACGAGGACTTGGAAGCCATTGCAGATTCCGATTACCGGCTTGCTGGCTTGCACAAATCGGCGGACTTGTTCGCGCAAGCCGAAGCGGAGACGGTTACCCATTAGTCGGCCGCTTCCGAGGTGATCGCCGAAGGAGAAGCCGCCGGGAACCGCCATGATGTGGTAATCATCGAGGCTCATTTCGCCGTTGACGAGGCGGTTGACATGGACGCGGTCCGCGCTCGCGCCCGCCATCTCGAATACAGCCATCGTCTCGCTCTCGCAATTGATTCCGAAGCCGGAAAGCACCGCCACTCTGACTTGGTCGCTCATTGTGGGCCGCCTCCGTCAAGGGTGCCTTTCCATGCGGCTCGAAGTTGGGCCATCGAAGCGGTCAGAACCGCTTCGTCTCCGTTTGAAATTGAGATTTGATCGCCTGCCTCAACGCTTCCAAGAGCATGGCAAGCGTGGCCGCTCATAGCAGCCTCGAATGCCTCGCAGTGCTGCGGTTCGACGCTGACCAAGATGCGTCCGAGAGACTCTCCAAAGAGCGCTCCCCACGAGTCGATATCGCCGCAATCTGTCATAACTCCAGACAAGTCGATGCTCGCTCCTGAATCCGCACCGAAGCAGCACTCTGCAACCGCAGCGGCCAACCCTCCATCGGAACAATCGTGAGCGCTGGCAACGAGCCCTTCGCCCATCGCAGCGGTCAATGCGCGATACATTGCGAGGTTGCGTTCAGGCTCTATTTCGGGCACTTGACCGCCGATTCCTGACTCGCCGCCCGATTCATCGCGCAGAAGATAGGCGAGTTCGCTAGCACCCAATTCTTGGTGCGTCTCACCACACAAGTAAATCCGGTCGCCGACGGTTTTGAAATCGCTTGAGACCGCCTTGCGAACATCCGAGTGATTGCCAATCAAACTGAACAAAATTGTTGGAGGGATGCTAATCTTCTCGCCGTGCAGCGTGGCGTCATTCTTCATCGAATCCTTACCGCTAATGCACGGCAAATTGTAGGCCCGACAAACCTCATCTAAGGCTCGGTTAGCTCGTACCAATTGAGCGAGCTTGTAACGCCCGTCAGGAGTCTTTGCTGACTCCACCGGGTCCGGCCAACAGAAATTGTCGAGTCCGGCAATCAAATCCAAATCAACGCCGACACAAACCGCGTTGCGCAGCGCCTCATCGATGCTAGCAGCAGTCATTGCGTAAGCATCGATATCTGAGTAGCGCGGGACGATTCCGTTCGATATCACCGCGCCTTGAGTCTGCCCTTGAATCGGCGCGATAACGGCCGCATCGCCCGGAGCGTCGTGATTGACCCCACAAAATGGCTTGATTACAGATTGAGCGATGACTTCGTGATCATAGGAACGTACCCACCATTCCTTGCTCGCAACATTTGGTCGCGCCATCAATCGCTCAAGTAGAGCGCCCATGTCCTCAGCGCCGGACTCAGGGAACTCTATCGGCTCGTGTTCAGGAGGCGTCCACTCGGATTCTAACTGCAATTGTGGGCAACCATCGTGAAGGAATTCTATCGGCAAGTGAGCGACGACATTCTCGGACATTCGCACCACAAAGGCCCCCGAGTCAGTGAACGTTCCAACCGCAGTTGCCTCGACCTCGTGCAGCGCAGCCAGCGCCTCAAATGCCGCGCAGTCGGCCGGTCGAACGCCCACAGTCATCCTTTCTTGCGACTCGGAAACCAAAATCTCCCAAGGGCTCAGACCGGCTTGCTTCAACGGCACCACCGCCAAGTCAAGGTCTGCGCCACCAGTCAATTCAGCCATCTCGCCAACCGAACTCGACAGCCCGCCAGCACCATTGTCAGTAATCACCTGAATGAGTCCAGCATCCCTCGCCTCGAGAATCATGTCGAGCATCTTCTTCTGAGTAATCGGATCGCCAATTTGCACAGCCGAACTCGGGCTCTCCTCAGTCAATTCAAGGCTCGAAAAGGTCGCTCCGTGAATCCCGTCAGAACCGACTCGGCCGCCGACCATGTAGACGACATCGCCCGGGGTCGGCGTCTTCTCGTGAGACTCCCTTCCATCGGGCAAGCGCCTCGGCATCAGTCCAACAGTCCCGCAGTAGACCAGTGGCTTGCCCAGATACCGATCATCGAAGATGATCGCACCATTCACAGTCGGTATTCCGGACTCGTTACCACCCGCACGCACACCGGCATGCACACCGCGGAAGACCCGCGAAGGGTGGAACAGTCCCTCGGGTATCTTCCCGGAGTAGTCGGGCGGGCCGAAGCAGAACACATCCGTATTCGCGATCGGTCGCGCTCCGAGGCCCGTCCCGAGGATGTCGCGATTGACACCGACGATCCCCGTCATCGCCCCGCCGAACGGGTCAAGAGCGCTCGGAGAATTGTGGGTTTCAGCCTTCATGCACAGGCTCCACTCGTCGTTCCAAGCGATTACTCCGGAGTTGTCGTGGAAGATTGAAAGCAGCCAATCGACCTCGTTTTGGATGTCCAAAGTCGGCTTCATGATGTGAGTTTTGAATAGCGAATCGATGGTCGAATCCTCGCCGGTAACAGTGTCGACGTGATGGATTTTTGAGGCGAAAATCTTGTGGCAGCAATGCTCGGACCAAGTCTGGGCCAAACACTCCAACTCAGCATCGGTCGGCGCCCCTTCGGGAAGTCCCAATGCCTTCCTCTGCTCGCGCACAACGGGGTCTCGGTAGTGCGCCTGGATTGCGCGCATCTCGTTTAGATTGAGGGCCAGTAGGCCGGTTTCGCTGATTTCGAGCAGGCGCTCGTCCGAGACTTCTAGGTCGATAACAGCCGGGGTTTGCTGGTCGAGCGCCGGCTGGCTTGGGAAGTCGAGCGTGGGCCAGTTTCCTGCTTGGCAATCGGCTCGCTTGGCGATGGCCGCACGCTCGATCATCGGATTGTGCAATTTGCTTGCCAGCCAATCCGATGTGACTCCTCCTGGCACATCCCAGAAGGCGTATGTCTTGCTCGTAGCAACCGCAGCTTGGCCTGCGATGTGAGGGAATATCGTGAGCAAGCCATCCAAGCCCGCCTGTCCAGCATTATCTGTCACGCCGGGCTTGAAGCCGGCCTGCACAACAATCTGCGGCCGGCTAGAGAAAATTTCAGCATCATCGAGCAGGCGCCCGCTCACGCTGCCCTGCTCGATAACAGGGTCGGCGAAGAGGTCGTAAACAGCCCGCTGCGCCTCTTCCGCCGTCAGGTCAGCCTTGACCTGATAACCAAGAATGACCCTTACAGAACCAACTTCTACCCCATAATTCGAGGCGAGCATCCCCTTGACTGAATCTCCTCGCGCGTCGGGCAACCCGGCAAGGTCTCGTGTTGTGACTTCGTAGGTGAAGACCGGGGTGTCCGTGCCCATGAGTGAACCTCGGTGAGCCTCTGCCGTAGCGTGCCGTCAATGAACCAACCGGTGCAGGCCGTAGGCCTGAGAGGAGTCGTTGAGAGTCGAGAGTCGTGGATTTCGGAAGGGCTGAGCGTGGCTTTCGGGGGAAAGACTTGAGATGGTCGCGCCGGCGGATTCACCTGATGCGAGCCGAAGACGTCTGGGGCGAGCGCTGGACTTCGTGTGCGAATCCTTTGGCTCATCGCTACATGGAGACGGCGGCTCGAAAGGGCTCGCTCGTGTGTCTTGCCGCCGATATGCGCAGCGTGGCTGAATTGGTTGATTTGGTCGAAGAAGTTGGACCTCATATCGCTGCGCTGAAGACTCATGTCGACATGGTCGACGATTTCTCTCTCGAGGCCTGGTCGGGCCTTGTCGATGCCGCGCAGCGGCACGATTTACTATTGTTTGAAGACCGTAAATTTGCTGATATTGGCAAGGTCTCTCAGCATCAAATGGCTGGTGTACACGATGTTCGCTCGTGGGCTGATATCGTCACCGCTCACCGAATATCTGGGCCGGATATCGTCGATGGGATTGCCGCCGGATGGGCTGATGTTGAGCGGATCGGCGGTGTACTCTTGTTGGCTCAGATGTCGAGCAGTGGGAATCTCCTCGATGCGGATTATACTGCTGAGACCATCGCCACCGGACGGGGTTCTCCTCACGTCATCGGCTACATCGGCAACGGCAGTTCAGCGACGGAAGTTGCCGCACTTCGCCAACAAGTCGGTGCAGGACAGATGATTTGGACGCCCGGTGTCAACCTCGCTGTGGGTGCGGGTGCGATGGGTCAGCGCTACGGGCACCCGCGCGATGCGGTGCTCGCCGGCTCGGATGCGATCATCGTCGGCTCGGGGATTCATGGTGTCGAAAATCGAGCAGAGGCAGCGGCGCAGTACGCCGAAGCCTCGTTTGCAGCATTGGTTGAGCGCGGGGGTTGAATATGGCTTTTGGATTTGGTGGGACCATTTTGAATTGGCTCATCATCATCGGGACTCTCCTCGCAATAGGATTCATCGTAGCTCGTGAAATCCTCAAGCGTTGGCGCTTAGGATTGCGAGTTACGGCTGGTGATGAGAGTCTTCTGAGCGATAATTCAATCTCGATGAAAACCATCACCGACGCTCCCGAGGGGAGCGTCATCGTCTCCCACGTTCCGGCGATTCCACTCGATGATTGATGGGTCGCCGAATCAAATTGCACTCGTCGCTTGTTCAACGAGCGCATTGATGTCGATGAGTCCGGCATAATGCGCTCCGCCGACTGCCCCTCCGGCGATGATGAGCAGGAGAATGAATCGAATCAGCCAGCGACCTCGGCGTTTTGGTTTGGAAGTGGTTGGTGGTGGAATCGGCGCACCAATCGGCGACGGCATCTCGACTCCTTCTGGCGAGTCCGGCGCAGCCATGGGCACACCTGGAAGTGGCGGCATCCCGGGAAGTGGAGGGAGTGGGGCCAGTTCGGGTTCTGGCTCTTCGAGGGTTGGATACAGCGCGTCGAGGTCGGAAAGGCCCGGCGCTTCTGGGATTCTTCCCATCCAATCGTCCCAAACTTCAGCCACTGAGGAGTCTGTGAATGGAGTCATCAGAACTCCGACAGCGCCGGCCGAGTAGGCGGCATCCTCAGCCAATTCCATACCGCCGCGACTCGAGACAAAGACGATTCTCGCCTTTGAGTCCGATTCTCTCATCTCCAAAGCAGCCACGTGCCCGTCAAGGGTGGGTATGTCTACGGCGAGGAATACCAAATCAGGGCGCAGTGCGACGAATTGGTCGACTGCTTTATCTCCGTCTTTGCTCGCTTCGGCCTTCCATCCGCGCTTGCGCAAGAGCATTTGCAATTGGCTCTCAGTGATCGGATTGTCGACCACGAGAAGGGCGGTCTTCAGCTCATCGGCGGTCATGCTCACCACTACACACGCGGCCATGTTGATGAAAGACGCGGTCACTCATCCGCCGTCATAATCGAGTCGATGAGCCAATCGGGGTCGAAGTCCCTCAGGTCATCATACCCTTGGCCGACGCCTGCTAACACAATCGGTCGGCCAGTCGTGTGAGCGATTGAGAGGGCTGCGCCGCCCTTCGCATCTGTGTCGAGTTTGCACAGCACTGCTCCGTCAAAACTGAGCATGCGCTGGAATTCTCTTGCCTGAACCACCGCATCATTCCCTGCCAGTGCATCTGCAACGAATAGCACGAGGTGCGGCCGAGTAACTCTGTGCACCTTTCGAAGCTCTTCCATGAGGTTGGTTTTGTTCTGCATTCTACCCGCGGTATCGATGATGACGATGTCCTCACCGCGGGCGGTCGCACTCTCCAAAGCATCCCTTGAGACCGCTGCTGCATCGCCGCCTCTTTGACTGCGGATGCAGCGTACTCCGAGCCTATCGGCATGGTTTGCGAGTTGGTCGATTGCCCCGGCTCGGAAGGTATCAGCAGCTGCCAGAACTACCGAGTAACCTTGGTTGCTTAGGCGGTTTGCGATCTTCGCAGTGGTGGTGGTCTTTCCGGTTCCGTTGACTCCAACCATCATGATTGAGACTGGAGTTCCCTGGCTTGCGAATGACTTGACCGTCTTGTCGAAATCCCAGTATCCTGCTTGTAAAAGTGAGCGGAGAGAATTGCGCAAGGCCTGTTCGATTACTTCGCTGAGGTCGGCCTTGCGGTCGATGCGTGCACCGATTAGAGAGCCTCGCAGTGTGGTCATTACGTCGCTGACTGCGTCGTGGCCCATGTCGGCCATCAAGAGGTCCATTTCGAGGTCTTCGAGGATGTTTTCGAGGGTTTGGCTGGCTGCGATTATTCGCCCTCCTCGCTTGACTGCTGCCTCACCTAGGTCGACTTCGAAAGTGGCTGTTTCGCTTGCTACGAGTTCTCGCCCGGTGGTGCTTCGCATGGGGTCGTGTGGAGGGGTTTCTGCGGGTTCTTCGGCTGCTTCGGCTTGTGCTACTGCAGCCGCCCGCTCGGCTTTCTTGCGCGCCTTCTTGTCGACAGGGGCGCTGAAGGGGTCTTCTGGAAGTTCCTCGATGAATTCGTCCCACTGCTCCTCTACCTCTTCTTTGAATTGCTCAAATCCTGGTGGCGGAGGTGGTGGTGGAGCGTCCTTGGCGCGCTCAATTGCTTCCATCAATTGACGGCGTTGTAGGAGGGCTTCTTCGGCTTCAATCGAATCTTCTTCGACGGTGAAGTCTTCCTCTTCGGCCGCTTCCTCGGCCTGTTTCTTGAAGCGGTCGAATAATCCCATTTCAGCGCCTCCGCTCGTCTTCAATCATCTTCAATCGTCGAGTGTTAACTCGGTTCCGCGCTTTCGGTGGTGGCGCGTAGGCTTGGCTTCTGATTCGCCTTCTGTGCTTGCTTCGGCGGGTGCCTTTGGCTTGGTCGGCGTGGGTTGATTGGTGGTGGCGGGGCTTGATTCTGCATCGCCTTGGAGTCCGCCGACGCCCTCGTTGAATTGGGTGGCGAGTTCGATGACGAGTTGTTCGGTTTCGTCGAACTCGGTTTTCAGGCTGTCCATCAGACTGAGGAGTTCGCCGTTGCGGGCACGCAGGATTTCGAGTGCTTCCTCGCGGGTGCGCTCGGCTTGGATTCCGCTGCCGATGTCGACTACTGCACCTGAATCTGCGGAGATATCGGCAATGATTTGGACGCCGCCGCCAAGTGGAATCATGACATTGTCAGCCCCATCGTCGGGGATCGCTTCGAGGGCCATGATTGAGCGCGCCTGTTCTTGACGAGCTTCTTCGAGGCGAACCACTTGGGCCTCGATATTTTGCAAGCGCTCGCGATTCAACTCGACGAGTTGGGCGATTCGCTGCAGTTCTGCCCTGTCAGGGGTGCTCATCGGGCTTTGCGAATCGCGCGGGTGTGATGAAGCCGTCGATGCGAGATTAGCCCGCACCTTTGGTGCGGCGGAGCGGCATCGAGCAGGTTTAGCGGATTCTTGCAAGGATCGCTTCGAGCAAGATTCCTGCTCCTGTGTCGGCTGGTGTGCTGGTCGTATCGATTCGTATTTCTGGCTCGCTCGGCGCTTCGTAAGGTGCGCTGACCCCTGTGAAATTCTCGATCTCACCAGCCATCGCCTTAGCCCAGAGTCCCTTGGTATCGCGCTCGGCACAGACTTCGACTGGGCAATCGATGTGGACTTCGATGAATGCGCCTTCTGGCACGAGGCTGCGCACTCGGTTGCGGTCGACTCGGTAAGGCGAGATGAAGGAGCAAATGGCGACGATTCCTTGGTCGTGCAAGACCTTGGCCATCTCGCCAACTCTTCGGATATTTTCTCGGCGGTCTTCGGCGCTGAATCCGAGGTCGCCATTTAGGCCGTGTCGTAAGATATCGCCATCGAGTCTGACTGCACGCACGCCCTCCTCGAGTAATCGTCTCTCAAGGTGGCGGGCCACGGTCGATTTGCCGCTTCCAGAAAGGCCGGTCAACCAGACCACTGCGGGCCCGTGGCCGAAGGCTTCGATACGGCTATCTAAGGCCACGCCGGTAGATTCCATCACGACGCCAGGCGACTTTTGGCGGGCGGATTCCTCGCTCTGAGAAACCGTGCGCCTGACCATTCCTGCACATGCAGTCATATTCGATACTGGGTCGATTAGAATGAATGCGCCCATGCGGCGATTGCGCTGGTAGGTATCCAAAGGTAAATCGCCGCTCGCACGAAGTGTCGCCCGCCCGATTCCATTGATCTCCAAAGTGGTGGAATCGGCCCGGCTCAACGTATTCACATCGAGCTCGTAATTCAGACTCTCAACCGTCGCCCAAACTTCGCGAGTCCCGTGGCGCAAACGGTAGCGCTTGCCGACCTCTAGAGCCTCCTCGTCCATCCAACAAAGCATAGCGTCGAAGCGGCGACGGAGTTCTGGGCGATTGTTCACCCGAACCAGCACATCGCCCCGCGATACATCGATTTCATCAGCCAAACAAAGAGTCACGGCCGAATCGGGGCCAGCCTCAGACAAATCGCCATCGTAGGTCACGATTCGGCTAACCGTCGACTGCTGTCCGCTCGGCAATACAGCCACAGCATCACCAACCCGAACAGTCCCAGAAGCCACCGAACCAGCATAACCTCGGAAGTCCAAGTCCGGGCGGATCACGGTCTGCACGGGGAAGCGTAAGTCGACGTGGTTCTGTGTCGAACCCAAGTGAACAGTATTTAGGTGACCGAGTAAGGTTGGGCCTTGGTACCATGGAGTTGACTCTTCACGCTCGGTCACATTGCCGCCGGTAAGTGCCGAAACAGGGATTGGCATGACTTCGGAAAGTCGCAACTTACCGGCGAACTCAACAAAATCAGAAACTATCGAATCATAGGTCGCGCGGTCCCATTCAACCAAGTCCATTTTATTGACCGCGAGAACGATATGACGCACTCCCAAAAGTGCCGCAAGGGTCGCGTGCCTCTTGGTCTGGGTTAGCAGACCCTTGCGAGCATCGACAAGCAAGACAGCAAGGTCTGAGGTCGACATTCCCGTAACCATGTTTCGAGTGTATTGTTCGTGCCCGGGGGTATCGGCGATGATGAACGAGCGGCGTTCGGTCGACATGTAGCGATAAGCGACGTCGATGGTGATTCCCTGCTCGCGTTCACTGCTCAATCCATCGAGCAAAAGTGACAGGTCAATGTGTTCCTTGCCACGGCGCTTTGAAGCCTCTTCCACCGCAGCAACTTGGTCCTCGAAAACGCTGCGCGTCTCCCATAACATGCGCCCAATTAGGGTCGATTTTCCATCGTCCACAGACCCGCAGGTCGCGAATCTCAGCAGGTCGCGCTTGACTGCGCTTTCGCCCTCGCTCAGAAGTATCCCTCCCGCTTTTTCTGCTCCATCGAAGCCTCGGCATTGTGGTCGATTACGCGGTTCTGCCGTTCGGAAAATTTCGCCTCGGCCAGCTCTTCGCGGATGCCTGCCAAATCGACTACGTCTGACTCAACGGCCCCCGTACACGGCGAGCAACCAAGTGAACGGAAACGGCACATTCGCTCTTCGCCATCGGGACTTGGGACAAGCACTCCGTTCTGCTCCACAACCGGTAGACTGCGGGCAAAATATAGCGGGACGACTGGGATATTTTCGCGCTCGATATATTCCCAGACGTCCGCTTCGGTCCAATTTGAAATTGGGAAAACGCGGACCGTCTCTCCTGATTTCTTGTGAGTATTGTACAGCGTCCAGATCTCTGGCCGCTGAGCCTTTGGATCCCACTGACCTTCCGCATCTCGGAAGCTCAACACACGCTCCTTCGCACGCGATTTTTCTTCGTCGCGACGCGCCCCGCCAAATGCTGCATCGAAGCCATGTTTGGCCAGCGCGTCGAGCAATCCTGTCGTCTTCAGAAGATGGCAACAGCGGTCGGTACCCAGTTCGTCTGGGTGAGCCTTGCCAACCCATTCGGTATTTTGTTCAACGATGAGGTCGAGGCCTTGTTCTTCGCAGAATTTGTCACGAAATTCGATCATTTCTTGGAATTTGTAGCCGGTATCGATGTGCATCAGCGGGAATGGAATCTTGCCGGGGAAGAAGGCCTTTTGCGCGATTCTGACCATCACGCTCGAGTCTTTTCCGACCGAATAGAGCATCACAGGATTCTCAAATTGCGCCGCTACCTCTCGCATGATGTGGATGGCTTCAGCCTCCAGCGCGTCAAGATGGGACACGCCTTCGGCGTGATTCGTGTTCTGTTTAACATCGACGGGATGGGGTTAGTGGGGCTTCGGCGGGCGCGCAATCCTATATCCGAGCCCGTCCGAGCCGATTCATGGCCGAGTTGGGAAGTGCGGCGCCACGCGTCGATGCATTTCTGCTCGGGGCGCCGAAATGTGGCACTACTTGGCTTGCTGAGGCGCTGACTCAGCACCCTGGGATTTGCGTTTCGAACCCCAAAGAGCCGAATATGGTGGCCAGCCACAAAGGCACTTTTCCTCGCGATGATTCTGAGCCTGATTGGGGTGCTTACTCGGCTTGTTTCGAAGGCACGGGGGTTCGCATCGATTGTTCGGTTCACGCGCTGGCTTGCCCTGTCTCACCGGCACGGGTGGCAAAGCATTGGCCGGGTGCGCGATTCATCGTCTGTTTGCGCGAGCCGGCGAGTCGAACTGTATCGCATTGGAATATGGTTCTCGATACCAAAGAGGACGCTGCTTTCGGCGCTGACTGGTCTGACTTTGCTACTGCTTGGGATGATTCGCGCCTCAATTGTGACACGCTTTACGGGGCGGCAATGGTTCGCTGGTTGGATCATTTTGAGAGGGGCTCATTTCTCTTGATCGAAGCTAATCGTATGCGGCATGAACCAGGGGTTGTTCTTGCCGAAGTTTGTGCTCATCTCGGCATCGATTCCTTCGATTTTGATTTGGATGCCGTGCACAATGCAAATACTGCTGCCGACCGGCGTCCAATGACGCCTTTCGGTCGGCTCTTTCGCTTCGCTGCAAGCCTATTACCCGGCTTCATCAAGGGACCTATTGTGCGCCGCCTACAGGCCCGTGGAACCAATGTGTACAAGCTACCGGTGCTCTCAAGTGCTGCGCCAGAAAAGCGCGAAATCAGTGATGCTCAGAGAGCGCTTCTGGCCGAGCAGGTCAATGCAGATCTCGCCTTGCTCGAAGATTCGACCGGCTTCGCGGTCGAACAATGGATGATTCAATCCTGATGGGCGACCCATTGCTCGGTCCATCGCCCATCGGCGGCGACGAGGAAGTACGGGTTGAGTACGTCTTCGACGAGGTCGTAATCCAGAGTCGCCCCGTCCGGCCCGACTACGATGCCGCCCGCACCTGAGACAACCGCGTGGGCGGCGGCGATATCCCAACACGAGGTCGGGCCGAATCTCGGATAGAGGTCCGCTCCCCCCTCCGCAACTACGCAGGCCTTGAGGGAGGAGCCCATTCGAATCAATTCGTGTTCGCCAACAGCAGAAGCGAATGATTCGTCCTTCTCGCCTCGGTGTGAACCACTGGCGACCAATCGAACCTTGCCTTCACTCGCGTGAACCATCATCGGTCCGGAGCCATCGGCTCCCCTTCGCTCAGATGCGTGAATCGCGCCGCCGAACCAAGTCGTATCCGTGGCCGGCGCGTGAACCACACCAAACAACGGCGACCATCGCGCACCATCTCGACGCATCAGCGCGATGTTGACGGTAAACATCCCATTTCGCTTGATGAATTCCTTCGTCCCATCGAGCGGGTCAACCAACCAACAAGTTCCGCTCGACAAAGGGTCGCCTACGCGGCCCTCTTCCGAAACTATCGGCGTGGAATCGATAGCCTGCAAGCCTGCAACGATGATTTCGTGCGCAGCCAAATCCGCTTTTGTAAGCGGTGAATCATCGCCCTTACGAGTAACTTCAATGCCCTCGGCCGCCTCATAAATTTCCATTATTGCCTCGCCCGCGCGCACGGCGATATCTACGATTGATTCGGGGTCCAATCGGCTCCCTCCAATTCAGAAATCCTGCAATTCGTCAGCGCCCGCCTCAAGCTTCGCGCGCGCCTCATCGGAAAGGTGCTGCAAGAACGGGTCCTCGTCGCCGACAATCGACTTCCACGAGGACATCGACCGCATCCAGATTTCCTGCTCAGAATTCCACTCCAACCAGCGGTCGACAAAATCGCAATGTCGCTGAACATCCTCATCATCCTCAGCGACCTTGCGCAGAATCGTATTAGTCTGTGAAAGCATCATCCCAATCGGTGCATTCAGCTTGTAGGTAGTGAACGGATTGCGCTCCTGAACAACCGTCAAATGCTCCCGCCACAATCCGAAAGAAACGTCGTAAACCCAACCGATTGCAAGCACGATTGCTAGGACCGTTCCCCCGATCCCGAGAAGGCCAAGGTAGGTTGGAGGGATGCCCATGACGGCGTCCATTTCTTCGAATCTCCAGCTGACTAGTGGCCATACGAGGAGTGTCAGAGTGGTACACCAGAAGCCCATCGAGATTAGCGTCTGGCTCTGTTGAATGCGCCAATATTGACGCATGACTGCCTTCTTCAGCACGCCCGCTGCTCCAAACCCTCTCCTTTCACGATTGCGCCCCCTCGTCGTGCTCGGTCGGCGTTCGGTGGGGCTGGTTGCGGTACGGCCGGGGTACGCCGCTCAAGGTCAATGAGAGATGATTAGTGAGGGGTCGATGTGCGCTTCGAGGTCCGCAAGGAACTCGATCTCCTCCGCGAATGCGGCTTCTAATTCGGCTCTCTGCTCCTCGCTCAATTCTGGCCTTGGCGCCTTCTTTGCTTTGAAACCGGGGCGGCGCAGTGGGTCGAAAATCGCCTTTCGTAGGTTGTGAGATGGAAGGAATAATTTCGCGAGTTTTACGAGGAAGGCTGGTGGTTGGCGGAGGAATGTAGCCCAGCCTGCTGGATTCATGTCGCCGCCCTCGTTGTGTCGAGGGAGTTTTGTATCGGCCGGGAATGGTTGCTCGCCGAGCCACTCGAGGATGCTGTTCAGGGTGGCGAGGGAATCGTTGCGAATCGATGAGATTGGGATTACTCTGATTCGGTCGCCTTCCGCTCCTCCGAGGGCTTCGACCCATCGCAGAGTTGGATGTTTGAGGCGGGGGAAGGCGAGGAAGCTCCAGGTTTGTGGGTCATCGGAGTTGGCTTGGTAGCCGCCTGCGGCGGCTGCGGCGATCATTTCTGCTTGCGACGCGTTGTAATCGACTAGTCGCTTCGAGTGTTCTTGGTGCATGCTGAGCATCAACTCAACTGGGTCTCGAAGGGTGATTATTACGCGCGCGTCTGGCAATTGCTCGCGGACTGCAGCCAGCGCGCGCTCAGAGTAGAGGTGTAGGACTGATTTGTCCATCACCCAAGCCTCGTCTGCGAACTTGTGGAAGGCCGGTTCGGGCGCGATTATTGCATGCCCTTTGGGATGGATAGGTGCTGTCGGGAATTCGGCCGCGCCCGCCATCAAAAAATGGCTCTCATTTGGCCACGGATGGAATATTGCTTCGTGGTCACGAAGCCAGTGCATTAGCGAGGTCGTGCCTGTCTTCGGCCCGCCGATGAGGAGGAGATTTGGTATCTGATTGTACCTATGCAAACCGATTCCTCCTATGCTTCGCGTCGGGTTGCTGGCCTTGAACGCCGCGCTTTGCCCTCATGGTTGGGCGCGCAAGTCGTACTGCTTCACTGATCGCGGAAGTGAGCGATTACGCGCGGCTCGGATGAAGTCGCTGGATCGATCTCTTCCATCGAGGCGATATTGACGAAGCGGCGAGGTGTGCCGTGTCGGCTGCCGAAGTTTGAGAAAACGAGGTGTTGCGCTGCGTCCTCATCGGCTGCCACGACGTCGAGAGTGAAATCCTGGTCGGTTCGGCCGTTGCGGAAAGTTCCGGTTGCTCGGTAGGCCTTCATGGCGCGGCCGACCCGAGGTCTCGATATAAACGCCACTAGAGATACTTGGCTTGGAAATTGGCCCAGCGCGCGAATATCGACGGATGCTCTGGATGAGCGACTCAAGGTTCAAGAATGGACCGTCAGCGATGCTCTCTGATTAGCGTGAGCGCTGGTGAGAGTGAGGTGAGTGGTGCCGGAGAAGTCGCCGAGGCGACTCCGATGGGACGCGATGAGTTAGTCGCCCACTTGGGGGCTTTCTCGAAGGAGCGCCTCGTCGATGAAGTGATTTCTGTTTGGCAGGAATTAGGAGAGGTCGAGCGCGAGCTCGCGATGGCTCGACAGCGCGCTCGCGCCCTCGATAACGAACTCGGCCAGACTCGAACGAGGGCGGGCGGGCGCGCCGATTTGGCTGAAATCGAAGAGCGCTTTCACGTTGCTGAAGCACGGCGCGCCCAATTAGAATCCATGTTAGTCAACGAGCGTGAGCGTCGGCGTGAACTTGAGGAAGCTGTTGGAGAGGGGCGAATCGATGAGTTGCGGCGAGAGAACGCTGCTTTGATTCGCCGTGAGGAAGAACACTTGCTATTGATTTTGGATATGGAAACCAAAATTGATGAGTTGATGGGTTTGCTCAGCGAGCTCGGCCAAGCAGAATAATCAGGAGTTCATCTCACTGATGAATTCTGTCAGAACTCTTTGCAATTCATCTGCATCGTCGTAAGATTCTGTCAAATTGCCAGTGATAATCCAATCCGCGCCCGCTTGCACTGCTCGGCGGGCGGTAGTTCCGTCTCGGATTCCGCCGCCGACAATCAAAGTTAGATCGCAAGCCGCTCTTGCAGAACGAATCAAGTCAGGGTCGACGGGAGTGTGGGCTCCGCTGCCGGCTTCGAGGTAGAGTAATTCGAATCCATAGGATTGTGCCGTCATCGCATACGCGGCTGCACGATCTGTCTGTCCGGACTCGAGGAGGTCTGCTTCACCCACCTCGCCAACGCGCCCTCCAGGTGCGCAGACCACGTAACCCATCGGGAGGGTTTCAACGCCGGCTTTGCGAATGAATGGTGCACCAGCGACTTGTTCTTCGATCAAGAATCGCGGCGTTGTGCTATTCATCAGCATCATGAAAGTGATTCCATCAGCGGCCGGAGACAGCGCAGCTGCACCGGCCGGAAACAGAACAATTGGTACCGACCAAGATTCTTCATCCAAATCCGAATCTTGACTCGATGCCCAAGTGACAAGTTCGAGAGCTTCGCGAATGGCGACCACTGTTTGGTGGACATTCGCCATATCCGTCCCGGTTGAGCCACCGACCAATACCATGCGTGAGCCTGCTGATACCGCCGCCATGCAACGCTTCGCGGCCATCTCTGGAGTCTGGTCTGCAGGGTCGATGAGGATCGCATGGCGTGCTCCACCAGAGGTGTTGGAGACGTGTTGGGATGTCGGGCCAACGGCTCTTGCCATGTGAGTGCGTAGGGATTGGGTGTCTAAGTGTTTCAGACGGCGATGGTTGTCAGAGTATGGATGCGGCCAGGGAGCGCCCCTCTTCGATTTCCATCACAATCGCTTCTCGAGGGTCTTCGCCGATCCACTCCATAGATTGCACCCAACTACCGTAGCAGAGTGGTTCGTCCTCTCCTTTTCTCCACCAAACCTCCACACTACCATCAGGCCTACAACCCTCGAATTCTCTATTATTCGGCTCACCCATGTGAACACCCCCCATCCAGATTAGTCTGGTTTTTACTTCTGGGAAATCTAAGATGTGGTCGGCCTCTAACCTCGTTCCCGTTCCAACACCCGCGCCGCTCAATTGTAGAGTTCTTCGAGTTGAGTCTTCAATGACTGAATAATTCGTACGAAGATGTAGGGTCGCGCCGCGCTCGGCTAGCTTGCTTGCCATAGCCCGTTCTAACCAAGAGCGGCGAACCGCAGAACTGTGTTCGCTGGGGTGTTGATTTCTTAGATTGTGTATCCATTCTTGTGGTATCAATTGGTCGAAGGGTGAGGAAAGGATTCCTGGTCCTTCGTTGAGTAACCCTACCTCGGCTCCTTCGGTAATCAGATGCAATTCGAAATGGGGGTTGTTATCGAGAATATCGTGACCACAGATAAGAGCAGGGAGTGATGTGCTGGTGATTACTATCCTCAGAATCACACCACCATGGTTGCATCTTGTTGTGAAATTGGTTCAAAGAAAAGTGCGTGGACGGGGCAGATCGGTAGACAAAGCTCACAATGAGTACATCTTGGCTCTTCGATTATCACTAGTAAATCCGACAAATCCAATGCGTCGACCGGGCATATCGCCACACATGCTGCACAACCAAAACACCTCTCCTCGTTGAGTGAGAGGATTTCCTCTGGACGGCGTGCCATCGGTGTTGCGGGGTGGATTGGGGTTCTCAAATGCCACCCCGACCCCCTAATTTCCATTGGAATTAGTCTGGACGGGGTAAGATGCGATTGAAATCGAGTTTTTTGAGTCAATCTGCAATAGTCATTGAGCCTATGTCACTGCCAGCCAATAGCCATTGGGTAAGTTCCGGTCGAAGCCGATTCGGTTGTGTGGAGTTCGAGTGGAAACAGAGGGGATCCCCCGCTCATTTTGCAGGGGGATTCATGTGACCTACGTCATCGCACGAAGCATGGTTCTCTACACTCCGGGCAGAACCAGCACTCATCCAGAAGCCCCAGTGGAATCTGGAATTCGCCTCCACTTCCTCGGCGGGGGAGACGAAGTTGGGAATGTGGGGTGCGTGCTCGAAGATCGAACAGGCACTCGAATTCTCATTGATTACGGATTAGCTCCAACGAGGCCACCGCGATATCCCTCGGAATGCCCGCCCGTCGACCACGCGATAATCACACATTCTCACATCGACCACATCGGTATGGCCCCGTGGCTAGTCGGCCATCACGGAGTAACTCTCCACGGCAGCACACTTACGTCAGCTGTCTCAGAAATGATGTGGCGGGACACCTACAAAGTCTCGAGCATTGAAGGATATCCTCTACCTTGGGACCACAGAGATTTGGATGGTGCATTAGATGCCTGGCAAATTCATGAGATAGGCGAATGGTTTGAAATCGGCGCGTGGAAGTTTCGCTTCCATCGCGCCGGACACATTCCTGGAGCGGTGATGGTGGAGATTGAAACTCCAGAATTACGGTTGCTCTGGGGTGGAGATATGGACACGCGCGATAGCCCAAACGTCCTCGGCGCAGAACCAGTCAATTGCGATATTCTATGCATCGAATCTACCTACGGCGGCCGTGAACATCCTAATCGCGCCGAGGAAGAAGCAAGACTTGTCGCGCGCGTGAAAGAGGTGGTTAGCCGAGGCGGCTTAGCACTGATCCCAGCATTTGCTTCCGGACGCTGCCAAGACATTCTTCGAATTCTCCACAAAGCAGCCCCACACCTCGAAGTCCACTTTGATGGGATGGGGACGCGCATCACCCAGCATTGGATGGATAATCCCGAACACATTCGTGAGCCCGAGGGTTTGGAGCAGGTCTGGCGCTGGGCGCGAAGGGTCAGAAGTAAATCCGACCGGAAGAAAGCCCTCGACGCTGATGTGATCGTGACCACCAGCGGAATGCTCGATGGCGGACCTGCGATTTGGTATCTCAACCGCCTTCGCCACGACTCTGCAAATGCGGTATTGTTGACCGGTTACCAAGCTGAAGGCTCAGGCGGCCGAAGCTTACTCGAGAAGGGCTCACTCCCCATCTTCGGAAATTTAACACCCATCGACCTCGAAATCGACCAATTCCAACTCTCGAACCACGCCGGACATTCAGAATTATTCAATTTCGTACGCGCGTGCGAACCTCGTCATGTCGTGTTCTTTCACGGCGATGCGGAAGCAAGAGCCGCCATCGCCGCCGAATTCCAACAATCTCCAACACCTTCACTTCCAGTGAACGGAACCCCTCTGGAACTCAAATAATCCCGTTTTCGACGGTATTTTTCATAAGCCGGCTGAGTGGTTCGGAGGGCACGTAGCCCATGCGCTGCGTCAATGGAAAGACAGGTGAAAAAATGGAAGCATTAGACAAACAATTTGGAATAACCGAAGCGGGAAGTACCGTTGAGGGAGAAATTCGGGCAGGAGTTACGACATTCTTGACAATGGCGTACATTCTCTTCGTTAACCCGAACCTCCTCTCATTACCTCCTATATTGACAGATGGAGCGGTCGAAGGAGTCCCCTTCGAAGCAGCACTATTCGCGACAGCCATCGCGGCATTCGTCGCGTGTATAATCATGGGATTATGGGCGAACTTACCCTTCGCTCTGGCCCCTGGCATGGGTCTGAACGCGTACTTCACTTTCGCCGTGGTCATGGGTATGGGAATTGCGTGGGAAGTAGCTCTTGCAGCAGTCTTCATTGAAGGTGCGCTATTCTTGGTAATATCACTACCTCAACTCGGCTGGAGAACAGAAATGCTCAATTCAATCCCGACCGACTTGAAGATCGCTACTGGTGCGGGAATTGGAATGTTCCTCGCTATCATCGGCTTGAGTGAGATGGGATGGGTCGTAGACCACCCAACCACTCTAGTGGATATGACTAATGCTGGCGCATGGTCGTACGAATCTGGTGAATTGTGGGCATTGATTTGCCTACTCGCCATCGCGGTCATGATGTCACAAGGCATCAAGGGCGCCATGATTTGGGGTATCCTTGGCACGACTATAGTCGGCGGATGGGTTATCGGAGCCTCAGACCCATTCAATGGAGTTGAGTCGGTCTCATTCGATTCCGGAGCACTCTTCGACATCGCGGATGACACTTCTGCAATCGGTGCAGCATTCAGCGCGCTGGGCGACGTCGGAACTGATGGAGGCACTACGATTGGACAATTCGTCCTCGTGATGATCGCCTTCCTATTCGTCGACATCTTCGACACATCAGGAACCCTCTATTCCGTCGGCCGCCAAGCAGGCTACGTCGACGAGAATGACGAGTTGAAGAACTCGGATGAGGCATTCATGGCCGACGCAATCGGAACCATGGTCGGTGCCGCATTGGGAACCAGCACAGTGACCACCTACATCGAATCGGCAGCCGGTATCGAAGATGGCGGAAAGACTGGATTGACAGCAGTAACTGTTGGTGTACTGATGCTATCTGGAATCCTCTTTGCAGGACTCTTCAAGCAGATCCCAACCTTCGCGGTCGCACCTGCGCTGGTTATCGTTGGTGCAATGATGATGCGCCAAGCTGCTGACATAGATTGGGGCAATGGCGACATCGCAATTCCCGCATTCCTGACTATGGTGATGATGCCATTCACTTACTCGATTGCAGATGGAATCGCGTGGGGTATCATTGCATACGTGGGAATCAAGTTGATGCAAGGCAAGACCAACGACCTCAACCCAGTCGTAATGGCTGTCGCTGCTCTCATGGCTATGTTCTACATGGGTCCAGGAGACGGCTCGACCTTCGATTGGGTTGTCGAGACAATCGGAATCTGAAACTGATTTCGCAGTGATTGGTGCTCGGGCCTGAGGGGATAGCCCAAAGGCCCGAGCCCGCACCGCAAGGAGCGATTAGCATGTCAGAAGACGTGACGCAAAAGTTGAGAGATGCTGTTCGGACAGTACCGGACTTCCCCATTGAAGGGATCATGTTCCGCGACATCACACCTGTCCTGTCCGACGGCACTCTCCTCTCTCTTACCACACAACTCTTCATCGAGAAGATGAATGAAGCAGGCTGGAAACCAGACGCGATCGTCGGGCCTGAGGCACGCGGCTTCATTTTCGGAGCATTGCTCGCCGCCGAATTAGGAATCTCATTTGTTCCTGTACGAAAACCAGGCAAACTTCCATCTTCGAAGATGAGAGTAGAATATACACTCGAATATGGAACAAATTCTCTCGAAATGCACGACGATGCCCTCGCTCCCGGAGATAAGGCGGTCATCGTCGACGACCTTCTTGCCACAGGGGGGACAGTCAATGCCTGCATCGATTTGTGTAACCAAGCAGGCGCAGAGACCATCGGGGCGTTATTCATGATTGAATTGGACGGCCTAAATGGCAGAGAAGCGATTTCTCCAATACCAGCAATCTCTCTCTTGGAATTCCCCGCTTAGCACGGTATCAACGCCCCGATTCTTTCATAGCATCACCGGCTTTGCCATAGGAGGATTAGCATGGCCGAGAAGTCCGCAGCACCTCCTCCTCCGCCCCGGAAAGGCGGCGCAGCACCTCCTCCACCGGCCAAGCGCAAGGCTCCGCCACCACCTCGAAAGGGCGGAGCACCACCACCTCCAGGCAAGCGACCGGCCCCTCCTCCTGGTAAGCGACCAGCTCCGAAGGGCAAGAGGCCAGCACCTCCAGCAGGAAAGAGACCAGCCCCACCGGCCGGCAAGCGCCCAGCAGGCCTGCCCAGCAACGGAGCAAAGCGCCGCGGCCCACCGCCAAAGGGCGCTCCAAAAGGACCACCGAAGGGCAAGCCAAAGGGTAAGCCGAAGGGTGCACCAAAGGGCGCGCCAGGCGGCAAAAAGAAGCGCAAGCGCCGCCTTCGAATCAAGCTCGGCCTAAGGGAATCAGAGATTTCTGAAGATGAAGATCGCTACCAAGACGAGGTCGGCTGGACCGTCCATGGAGACGTGCTTGAAGACCTCGAAGACACTGGCCCGAAGGAGCCAGAAGTCGTCACACACCAATGTTCGATGTGCGGTTCGATGATGCAGATTCCAAAGCCGAAGCGCGACCGATACAAGGTCGAGTGCGCTTACGAAGAGTGCGGCCACTCAGACATGATCGGCCTTTGAACGCACGGACTCCCACCGGCCCTCAGAATCGGTCAAACCCTCGGGCGTCAGAGCCCCACAACGACGAGCAACCGGCGAGCAGCAGCCAGCAGCAACACCACAATGAGCACCATTCGCACAGTCTTCTGAGGCGCGACATCAGCCCCATACCTCGAACCCACAAACCCGCCAACCAATACCGCGCCCGCAAAAGGAGCCAAGGTCACAGGCTCAACCATCCATTGACCAGAAAGAGAAGAGCCGACGAGGCCCGCAACAGAATTTACCCAAATGAACAGGGCCGCCGTCGCAGCGGCAGTCTTCGGTGCCGCCCAACGCTTGAGAAGCATCAGGGGCGAGAGGAAAATCCCTCCGCCAACACCGACGATGCCGCTGACCAAACCAATTCCAGCACCAACCGGCGCAGCCTGCCCAAGAGTGGGGTGAGAAGCAACCCCCTCGTCGAGTTCAGAACCCAAGCCCAGCAAACGAACCGCCGCCCACACCAAAGTCAGTGAAAGCAGGGTATCGTACAAAGCCCCGTCAACCCGCAAATATCCTCCCAGTACAGCGAATGGGACGCTTGCTACAACGAAAATCAACGTCAGCCGCGGCAGGTGGTGGCCAGCCCGATGATAGTGGTGGAAAGCGATTGCAGCGACGATGAGATTCAGACACCAGGCATGTTGCTTCAACCAAGCATCCTCCATCGTCGCAAATCCAGTCAATGAGAGCACAGCGAGGTATCCAGAAGCGCCGCCGTGGCCAACTGATGAATACAGGGCGGCGACCAATAGAAGCGCGAGCGAAATCAGCACTTCCTCGCTTCCGAGCACGCACTCAGGAGGCGGGAAGAACACTTCAACGAGGCGGTGTCTGAGAGAGCGTGGAAGTCGGGGTGAGTCTGGAGCGAGCCATCGAATTGGCTTGTGCTACACCGATGGCTCGGCGCAGCGAAATTCTGAGTTTAGACGAGGCGAGAGGCCGAGTTCTTGCTGAATCTCTCGCCTCGAAAGTCGATGATCCTCGCTTCGATAATTCTGCGATGGATGGCTTCGCCGTGCGTGCAGAAGATTGTAGTGAGAACGGCGCAGTATTGCGAATCATCGGGATTTCACAAGCCGGTGGCGAGATGCCACCGGCAGTCTCGGCAGGCCAAGCCTGCCGTATCATGACCGGAGCGCCGCTCCCTTCGGGCGCGGATGCGATAGTCATGGTCGAGGATACTTCAGTCGAGGGAGATTCCGTCACTATCCTCGGTCCAGCGCGACCGGGCTTTATCCGCCGCCGCGCTGAAAACCTAGCCAAAGGCCACGAGGCCTTACCATCCGGAGCAAGCCTAACCCCAGCCAGCCTTGCTCTGGCGGCGACGATGGGCCACGGTGAAGTCAAAGTCGTCGCCCGCCCAAGAATTGCAATTTTGTCCACAGGAGACGAACTCGTCCCTGCGGGAAGCGAACTCAACGAGGGCCAAATCCACGAATCAAATTCTCATGCACTCGCAAGCCTTGTCGAGCGAATGGGTTGCGAAGCCATCCGCCTCGAAGCGGTACAAGATTCGCTCGATAACCTACGATCGACTCTCGATTCACTAGCCGATTGCGACGCTATCATCACCAGCGGAGGTGTCAGTATGGGCGAGTTTGACCTGGTTCGAAAAATCATGGAAGAAGAGGGCGACATCCACTTCTGGCGTATGCAAGTACGCCCCGGCGGCCCACCATTATTCGGCACTTGGAACGGCACTCCACTATTCGGCCTCCCTGGAAATCCAGTCAGCAGTCAAGTCGTATTCACAATCCTCGTCGCACCCTGGATTTCTCATTGCCTCAATTATCACAATGAATTGGGGCCAAGGCTCGCCCGCCGAATCAGAGTACGCCTCCAAGACTCGGTTCGCGGCGCACCCGGCAAACTCTGCCTGCGCCGCATCAGAATCAATAGCGAGGGCGACCAACTCACAGCCTCGACCCACACCCACCAAGGTAGCGGCAATCTCCACAGCTTGGTCGCCCACGACGCACTCACCCTCTTGCCGCCCGACACAAATGCAGAGGTAGGACAAACCATCGATGCCCTCTGGCTTTCCTGAGCAAACGGCATCTCAAGCGGATGAGTTCAAGGACACCCTCACTCACGCCCAGCCTGCGCACAGGGGGGAAGCATCTGGCTGGGTGGAAGAAGAACGGCGCCGCCGACGATGGTTGGATAGTCGTCAAAGGCGCACGCACCCACAATCTGCGCGATATCGATGTGGAGATTCCGCGCGGAAAATTCGTCGTCATCTCAGGCGTCTCAGGCAGCGGAAAATCCAGCCTTGCCTTCGATACGCTATACGCAGAAGGTCAGCGCCGCTATGTCGAATCGCTCTCCTCGTACGCGCGGCAGTTCCTAGGACAGATGAAGAAGCCAGATTGCGATAGCATCGAAGGCCTCTCTCCTGCGATTAGCATCGACCAGAAACAAGGCAGCCACAACCCACGCTCTACGGTCGCGACGGTCACTGAGATCATGGATTATCTGCGGCTATTGTGGGCGCGAGTGGGCCTGCCGCACTGCCCTGAGTGCGGCAAAGAAGTCGCGCGGCGAACCGTCCAGGAAATCGTCGATGATATCCTCTGGCGGTTCGAGGGCCATGCGATAACAATCTGGTCTCCGGCGGTGCGAAATCGAAAAGGAACTCACGCCGATCTATTCACCGCCCTTGTCGAGCAGGGATATCTGCATGGCAAGGTCAATGGGCGAGATGCAGAATTCGAAGACCCACCGACCCTCGAGAAGAACCTCAGGCACGATATCGACATCAGAATCGATAGACTGCGCCTCGCCCGCACAGCAAAACAACGCCTCACCGAAGCCGTCGCCGAAGGTATGCGATTGGGCGGCGGGGCCGTCGCAGTCGAGAGCCTCAAAGCACCTGTGGCCGATTCAAAAGAAGAGGCTACCGAGCAGAGATTCCAGACTCAAATCGGTGAAACAATTGCCTACACCGAGGAGTTCGCTTGTGCAGAACACGGCTCATTCCTACCCGAGGTGAGCCCCCGAGTTTTCTCCTTCAACAACCCCCTCGGCGCCTGCCCTGCCTGCCAAGGCCTCGGAGTCCAGAGGGAGTTCTCATCCGACCTCGTAATCGACCGACTCGCCACCGTCGAAGAAGGCTGCATCCGGCCGTTCCGAACATCGATGATGTCGGGCTGGTACAGAACTCAAATGACGCAGGTTTGCCAGCATTATGGCATCCCCTCGGATGCGCCATTCGGCGACCTCGATGAAGACGCCAAAGACATCCTACTCTACGGCACCGGAAGCACGGCAATCAATTTCGAATTCACTTCCGATAAGGGCTCAGCCTACCATATGACTCGCCCGTGGGAGGGTGTATTCGCCCGCATACGACGAACCTACACAGAGACATCGTCGGACCGCACACGCTCACGCCTTGCCTCCTACATGACCGACGAGCACTGCCCCGAATGCGATGGGCGCAAGCTCAACCGGGCGGTCAGCGGAGTTACGGTTGGTGGGGTGACGCTGCCAGCCTTCTCGGCTTGCAGCGTCATCGAGGCGCTGGCAGTGGTGCAGAATTGGCGCCTCGGAACAATCGATGAAACTTGGTCGCGCCTCGAGCGAGAGGCGCCGACAACAACAATCGTCGAAGCGGCCGAACATCTCGATGAGCGCAGCCTCTTCATCGGCCGCGAAGTAATCAAAGAGATCGAGGCCAGACTGCGATTTCTCGCGCTCGTCGGCCTCGATTACCTAACCCTCGACCGCCGCGCAAACACACTCTCGGGCGGCGAGTCGCAACGAATACGCCTCGCGACCCAAATCGGCACACGCCTCACAGGCGTGATGTATGTCCTCGACGAACCGTCAATAGGACTCCACCCGCGAGACAACGACAGACTCCTCGAAACCCTCCGCGAACTCACAGAACTCGGAAACACTCTGCTCGTTGTCGAGCATGACGAGGCCACCCTGCGCCAAGCAGATTGGCTCGTCGATATGGGCATAGGAGCAGGAAGAGACGGCGGTGAAGTAGTAGCAAATGGCGACCTCAAGACCCTACTCTCAAGCAAAGACAGCGTCACCGCCGCATACCTATCAGGGCGCAGCGAAATCCCACTACCAGAAGACCCAGCAAGCCCCAACGAGGAGCGCTGGCTGACAATCCGCGGCGCCCGCCAAAACAATCTGCGCGACCTCGACGTAGAAATCCCACTCGGATGCATGATCGCAGTAACAGGCGTCTCCGGCTCCGGCAAATCCTCTCTAATCACAGAAACCCTCGCACCAGCCCTGTTGCGCGAATTACACGGAGCCGACACGACTCCAGGAAGCCACGACCGAATCGAAGGTATCGAACACATCGACAAAACCATCGTAATCGACCAATCTCCAATCGGTCGAACCCCACGCTCCAATGCAGCCACCTACACGGGAGCATTCACTCCAATCCGCACCTTACTCTCAGAAACCAAGCTCGCCCGCGAACGCGGTTACCAGCCCGGGCACTTCTCTTTCAACGTCAAGGGAGGGCGATGTGAAGCCTGCAAAGGGGCCGGCTCGATGAAGCTCGAAATGAACTTCCTACCCGACGTCTGGGTCACCTGCGACATCTGCAAAGGCAAACGCTACACCCGCGAAACCCTCGAGGTCAAATGGCGCGGAAAAACCATCCACGACATACTCGAAATGCCTGTGGAAGAGGCCTGCGAATTCTTCCAAAATCAGCGCAGTATCCATCGAATTCTATCGACGCTGCAAGATGTTGGGCTGGGTTACATCCGCCTTGGTCAGCCAGCGACGACTCTCTCGGGCGGGGAGGCGCAACGAGTGAAATTGGCGACTGAATTGCACCGACCCGCCCGCAAACACACAGTGTATATTCTCGATGAGCCGACGACGGGATTGGCGATGTCAGACGTGCATCAGCTCATCGAAGTCCTGCTGAGATTGCGGCGCAATGGGCACACGGTGATAATCATCGAACACCACCTCGACGTGGTAAAGTGCGCCGATTGGGTACTCGACCTTGGCCCGGAGGGCGGCGAGCACGGCGGAGATATCGTTGCCGAAGGAACGCCGAAAGAGGTGGCTCACAACAAGCGAAGTTACACTGGAAAGCATCTGAAGCCGCTTTTGTGATGGCCGCGCCGTGCTGAACCTTTTGAGGGACCGACGCTGACAAGGAGCCGATGTACCGCTCAGGAAATCCGGCTCTGTCCGACTCGACCTTTGAGAAATCGTCCTACGACAAGGGCGATGGCGCTGCTTGGTGGACCGATGAAGCCGACATGATGACCATGCGTGGAACGACGGAGAAGACCGCCTTCCTGATGCTCATAATTGCCGCTACGGGAATCATGACCGCTCTGGGGATGCCGGAGACTAGCGGGCTGATGATTCTAGGAGCCACCGGCGGGTTTATCGTCGCGTTAATCATCATATTTTCTGGTTCGACAAGCCCAATTCTAATCACTCTCTATGCCGGTCTTGAGGGATTAGCTCTTGGAGGTTTGACTTGGCAATTTGAGATGATTTTCCCCGGAATTGGCTTGCAGGCACTTCTTCTGACTTTGTTGATTCTGGGTTCGATGATCGCGATTTATCGTGCAAATCTAATTTCTTGGGATCGGAATTTGGCAATCGCGACTTATTCTTCGGTGTCGGCGATTTTCCTGATTTATGTCATTTCATTCATTGGACAATTCGTCGGCTTTGAAATCCCCTACATTCATGGCAATGGCCCATACGGAATCGCCTTCTCGGTCTTTGTAATCGGCATTGCATCATTGTGCTTGGTTGCCGATTTTGATTTCATCGAGAAAGGCGTCGAGCGCGGCGCTCCGAAGCAATTGGAATGGAGGGCCGCATTCGGGCTGATGATCACTCTCATTTGGCTCTACATTGAGATACTGAGACTCCTCGCTAAGGTAAGCTCTCGTTGAGGTGCGCACTTTGGAGACCGACGTGATTCTGGGATTGGCGATAGCCGGGGCGACCCTTGGCATTGTCGAGGGGATCAAGCCAGGGCCGCTGCTTACAATGGTGATTCGTGAGACGCTTTCGGGCGGACTACGGGCTGGATTATGGACTGCGGCCGCGCCGATTTTCACCGATGGGCCGTTGGTGATAGTCAGCCTCTTCGCCGCCGCTTGGATTGCAACAAATCCGACCGCGCTGCTAGTGATTTCAGCCCTCGGTGCAGCGTTTCTGTTCAAAATGGGACTCGAATGCTTCGGCATCGACCCGCCGACGTACGACGAGAATGCCCCAGTGCCGACAGGTTCGTTCAAGCGTGGTGTGATTACCAATCTGCTAAACCCCAATGTCTACGTTTTCTGGTTCCTCATCGGCGGACCGTTGATGGCGGCAGCTGCCGATAAAGAGCCGATTGCACCAGTCGCTTATGCGATAACTTTCCTCGTGACAATTATGCTCGTCAAGGCTGCAATCGCCTATGCTTTCGACCGCGCGCGTGGGCAATTCTCCGAGCGCGGATACAAAGCAGCACTGGGCGTCTGCGGCGTCCTGATGATTGGATTCGCCGCAGGCTACGCCTACCAAGCATACACCTTGCTCGGACAGGTCTAATCCTCAAACGGTCATATTGCCGCCTGAGGGCGAACTCGCGAGAGTCGCCGGCCCACCGACAGGCATCTCAGGAAGAGGTGCTAGAGGTCCGCGAAGGCTCGGCCCAATCGAAATCGTCCCAAAGATTCCTTCATCGACGAGGTTGTGTGAGAGTCCGAACCAAGGGCGGCCATGTTGGTCAACCAAGATGTCGATGAAATCGCCGAATCCACCGCAGCGATTGTATCCACAGTCAGCGGTGGTGTCCAACGGATCGCCGAAGGCATTGAGCTGGACGGTGGTAATCAGAGGATTTTCCGAGAAAGCATCGGTGATAATCGAGATGTATCCATTCCATGTATCGTTGCCCGAATCTCCAAGATACGCGAAGGCGACTCGTCCCTCGGCGCCGGCGGCGACAGCAGGGAATCCAGTCCCTACCAAGCCCGCCGGCGGCGCAATCATCAGAGGCTCTGACCACGTATCTCCCTCATCACGCGAGTAGGAATAGTACGGCATATTGTCGAGCCCATTCCACATCGCGTGCAGATTATTCTCCTCATCTGGATGCACCTGTGCCTCCTCAGCATTCCAGGTATCGGCCTTGCCTGTGGTAGCCGTTGGAAGTGGGTGTTCAGTCCAGGTCAGTCCGCCATTTGTGCTGCGGTAAATCGAGTAGCCCTCGCCCCCGTCACAGCCGTGGTTTCCGCGGTAGAAATTGCCATCATTCGCCCCGATCATGTGGCCGGTCAAGCCTCCGCTATTGCAACTGGCAGGTGCTCCGGGAACCTCTGGGCCCCACGTTGCTCCGCCGTCTTGGCTGGCTGCACAAACTGGGTATGGGTAATTCCCGTTGACGCAGAATACCCAGGTTGTCGGGTGTGCAAGCGCTGAGTACGGTGAAGAGGCAATCGTTTGATGATCCTGAACCGACCAACCTGTAGCGACCGTCGGCGGGCTCCATGAATTGCCCTCATCGTCTGACCACTCGACGGTCATTCCCAGAAGTGCATGCATGTCGAATTTCATGATACGGTCTGTCCAAGGGTCGACGTAAACGTAAGGGTCGTTTGAGTTGGCGACCGGGATAGTTGGTGGGTCGTAGACATCGGTGCAATCGTAATCGATTGTACCGGTCATTCCGATCATATTCGAGCAGCGGACAATCGCTGTTGAACCGCTCTGTCCATTGCCCCAACTGGTGATGTAGAGATTGTCCGCGCTGGTGATGCCGATGGTCGGCTCAAAGGTTGACATTCCTATTCCGTAGTAGGTTCCAACTGCGCAGAATGGGGTGTTATCGCCGACCAGTACATCGGTTCCATTGAACGTACTGGAGGTGTTCACGGCATCGGTTGCATTGGCGTAGTGGTACCAGACATTGTTTGCGATACCGTCAGGACATAGCGAATCGAAGACGCTGTCAGGCGCCTCGGGTGCTTTCTCATCGCCGCCAAAACAGCCCGATAGCATCGGCGCCATCATCAGTAGGACGACGGCTGCGGCTGCAGTTCGCATGAGCCGTCGGCTTCGACTTGATACATCAGATGCGCGGCTACTCACATCTTCAGAGTCGTCGCGCCGCCGGCCGGTAATTCTGGTAATTGAACGATTTCTCCGTAGAGTGCCGGACCAGTCATCAGAGTCCCGATGACCGCTTCTTCGGTGCCGGCTGCATTGTGCGCAAGGGCGATCCAAGGCCGGCCCTCATCGTCGAGTTCAACATCGATGAAATCGCCGAAGCCACCACAGCGAACATTTCCACAATCGCCCGTGATATCAAGCGGGTCCTCAGGCAGATTGACAACAACACTGGTGATCAACGGATGTTCAGCAAAAGCATCGGTCATCACAGCCATGTATCCACCCCATCCGCAGTTCGATGAATTGTCTCCAGTCGTATTGTTTCCCGATGCCTCACAATCATTCACCTCACCGATGTAGCCGACGACAACGCGCCCCTCGTCACCAGCAAAAATCGTCGGGAACCCAGTCTCGGTAACCCCGGGCGCAGCCACCATCATCGGCTCGGACCAAGTCTCACCCTGGTCGCGCGAGTAAGCATACCACGGCATCTGGTCGAGTGAAATCCATGTCGCGTGAACAGCCCCTGCCTCATCGACAGCAACCGCCACCTCGTGCGAGTGCCAACCCTGTTGCATCGGCACTTCGGTGGTAATCGTGTGCTCGGTCCAATCGTAGCCACCATCGAGTGAACGGTAGACGGCCGGCCCCTCACAGCTCGGATTCCCACGGTAGATCGAGCCATCCGAGCCACCCGCAACATGCCCGTGCAAACCGCTGCACTGCGGATAACTTTCGACCGGATATCCGGGCTGCTGAACATCCCAAGTATGACCTCCATCAAGCGAGCGCGAGCATTGGGCGCCATTTGCGGAGGAACCGGTGTTGATGCAGTAGACGTAGATGACCTCGTGGAAGGCGGTTACACCTGCCGGAGCGGGCATCGAAGCGATCGACTGATGGTCTTGAGGCTGGTAATATCCCTCCACGGTGAACGGTACACTCCACGAATCTCCATCGTTGTCAGAATACTCGACGAACATCGCCGCCAGAACGTGCATATCGAATTTGACGAGCCTATCGGTGAATTTGTCGACGTAGAGATACGGGTCGTTTGAATTCGGAGTCTGACCCGAGTCATCATCGATTTGTCCGAATGGCCCGACATCCTCCCAAGTTTGTCCTTGGTCACGCGAGCGAATGATGTGAGTACCATCTCCTAAACCATTGTAATTTGTGAAGAAAATCGCTCCCGAACTTGTTACTCCGATGGTCGGCTCAAAGGTGTCATATCCCGTTCCGTAATACGTTCCCTGGGCGAAGAACGGGGTGCTTGCGCCGGTTAGGTTCTGCGTGATATTGGCCGCAGCTACGGCTGCGGCGTCGGTCGCATCAATCGCGAAGGGAGAAGCGACCGAACCTGGATAATGATACCAAGTGGTTGTTGGGATTGCGCCTTGTTCGAAGACGAATGGGCCTTCTGGCTCTGACGGAGCGGCATCGTCGCCGCCGAAGCAACCGCTAATTGCTGGAGCGATCAGCAAGAGGGTGAACAGCCAGGCGACGCTTCGCATCGGCTTCGGGTCGGGCCCGCTGGTCTAAACTTGATGCGCTTCGCGGGCACTTTGTTTGGTGGCACTAATCGCTCAATCCCAACCATTCTCGAATATGGCTGGTGTTGTATCGAGGAGAGACTCGATTGGGTCTTTCCAAATCATCTCGAGGTCTCTCTCGGCTGGGCTCGCATCCCAGTAGAGCTTCTTGCGCAGATGGTTGCGAGCCCATGAAACACTGATTTTTGGGTGGAATAACGCGACGAAAAGAGCGAACCAATACGGCGCTACCCAAGTAGCCCACCTTCGTTTGGGATGAGCCTTCTTCAGCGCCTTGGCCATATCGCCCATCATCATATCACCGGCGACGACTAGGTAGCGTCCTTCTTCCTCGCCGCCGGTTAGTGCCCGAACGTGTGCTTCGGCCACATCGCGCACATCGACAATCGAGACTTGCATTGGTAGATTCAGAGGAGTCTCGCGCCTAACCATCGCCATCAAGAGCGCTAGCGAGCCGCGTAGGTGACGCGGCGACATCGGCGGCCCGAAGACCATGCAGGGGTGGATCGTCACCAACCGCGGACGCGATTCGGCCGGTTGAGCCGCATGCCAGCCCCGAACAATTCGCTCCGAACTAACCTTCGCAAGACCGTACGGATTGTCTTCCAAGGTCGCATCATCCGCCCAAGTATCGGTAGTCAAAGTCATACCATCTCGGTAATTCATCGGGCGGATGGCAGCGGTCGAAGAAGTGTGAACAAAGCGCTCGACAGTGCCAGCCTTCTCGACCGCAGCAACCACATTCTCAGTACCGATCACACTCGGGTCGACGATTTTTCGCTGCGGGTCCTTTGAGCGAACAATGACGCTGGCCGCGGTGTGAATTAGGTCACTCGCACCAGCGATTGCGGCATCAACCGAGGCCGCATCGAATAGGTCCATCTCGACAATATCGAGAGAACCACCATCGGCGATTGGCAAGGCCTCGAGATGAGCCACCCTCTCGGGGTCAGTAACATCTCGCACCGTGGCACGAACCGCTTCGCCGCGAGCAAGTAAATTGGCAACGATATGCGAGCCGATGTATCCGGAGGCTCCGGTGACGACTACGGCCATCACACCGCGATGAGCCCCACCGCTTCAATCCTGACTCAAGCCAAACCATCGGTTAATTGGTCGAGTAATTCGTCCAATTCTTCTTCATTCGGCATCAGAGTCGCCGCCTCTTGAGCGGCAAATAGTGCGGAAGTTGTCCGCCCCATCTCAAGATGAGCCCGAGCAAGATTCGCCCAAGCCGCCCCGCGCTCACAATAATTCACTGAATTGATCGCTCCGCGGAACCACTCGATGGCTCGCTCAGCCTCGCCCCGCTGCAGCAGAGCCTCACCAATCTCATTCCACGAGCCGCCATAATCGGGATTCGTCTCAATGGCGCGCCTCTGCCAAGCCAAGCCGTCTTCCTCATCCTCGGAGAAAGTCATCCCGAGATAACACGCCGCCTCCGGAGAAGGGCTCAACTGAAACGAGGTTCCGTGGTGTTCGGCAGCAACTCGCAAAATCCCCAACCGTTGAAGCACATTCCCCATCTTGAACAAATCTTGAGCCAGAACCTCGCGCAGACCAACCTCGATGCCTTCGCCCTCGGTAGTCGCCTCGACATCACACCAAACCTCCTCAATCATATCGAGTAGGCTAGCCGGTCCGAGGCGGTCTCGAGTCGGGTCATCATTCGCGTGCATCCACGCCGCCTTATTCGACATCGCACCCACCGACTCGAGTTGAGGAATCTCAACCAGCGGCGCCAAATCGCAAAGCGTCTGCGCCGCCTCATCCTGAATCATATCGACGTTCCAAATCGCCAACCACTGAGCTTGGAACTCGCCCTCAGCCTGCCTCGTCATCGTCTGTAGAACCGTACCAGTCTCCTCGCCAATTGCAGCGACGGCAATCCCCTCAAAGGAAAGGCGCATCAACAATCCAATCGGCACTCGCGGTAATCCGCCGGTAACCAGAATTCTATCCCACCCCTCTTCGGGGGTGCCCTTGTAAACATCAGAAATTCCACCCCATTCGATCTGACAGCCACAGGCATCAGCGACGATGTCCAAGCGCATCTCATTCCATCGCCTCTCCAATTCAGCACGCCGACCATCGTCAACCTCGATGATGCGAAGGCGACCAACGCCCAATTGCATCAAAACCTCAGTCCACCAATTACCGCGCGGCGCAACCAGCATCACAGAATCGCCGCGCTCAATCTCCAACATCTGAATCACTTGAGCAGTCTCGTAAATCCCAGGAAGAAGCGAGTTAGGAGCATCGACTTCAGACCACCAAGGCATGCGCAGCGCGCTACTCTCGATATTCACGCCCTCTTCACCAATCGGCAAAGGCAAGGCGTGAACCCCGCGCGGCGTGCGCATGAGCACATCACGCAATTCATCCTCTTCTATCGCCCCCATGAGAACCAGCCGTTCGACCGCCTCAGCATGTGAGGACAACCCTGGCCAGGTCCTGACAAGCGGGAGCGCATTCAAATCGCAGTCCGAACCGTCCTGAACGTTCCAATCCCTCTCCACGTAGCGTAGTTCTCACGCATCCACTATTGAAACCCACCCCTCTCGGATAGCCGCGCGCATCATTTCGCAACCCTCGCGCGCGACGGGTCGCCCGCAAATCGAGCACAACGCGACCCATCACTCGAGCCAGAGCCCAATCGATTGGTCCCAAGCTTGGTAGGAAATGCAGTCTGAATCGGCTGAGTAGACCATGAAGTAGACCGCATCGTCGTGGGTTGCCGAGTCGAATTCGAGATTGATGTTGAACCAGCCATTTGCGTTGGAGGAATAGCAAGAGTAGAGCCAATACCCCGCATCGATATCGTACTGTGCAACCCCCACATTCCCCGCCGGGCCGTACGTCCACCCTTGCAGAGTGTAAGTTGTGTCGAGTTGTGCGACGGAGCATGGAATATTCGAATCGAGGAGGATGCCGAAGGCGAGGAAGAGCTCCGCATCGCACATCGAGTGCGTGTGGTTCAGGCCTTGGCCTGAGGGTGTATTTGCAGATGCCACACTCGCTCCCCAATAGGCTACTCCATTGCTGATATTTGCGAGCTCGTGGAAGCGAATTGGTATCGATTGTCCATAGATGTCCTTGACCTCGAAGTGTAGGTGGGGGCCTGTGCTCCAACCTGTATTCCCTGAGAGGGCAATTTCTTGTCCTTGATGGATGCTATCACCCACGTCGACGAGTGCTCCGTTGTGGGTTAGGTGGGCGTACATTCCGTAGGTTGAGTCGCCGTGGTCGATGATGATGAGATTTGATTGGTTTGCGCATTCTGAGGATGGGCAGCCGCCGGTATTGTGTTCGATTACTTGGATGACGATTCCTGGTAGGGCGGCTGTAATTGTGGTGTTCTCTGGCGTGGGGAAATCAACCGCGTAGAGCATGGCATCATTGTGGCTGTAATATCCGTGGTGACTTTGGGTGATATTCACTTGATGCCCGTCTTCGAAGGGCATGCTGACCCAGATGATCCCTCGTGAGCGGCACACGCCATTATCCTCGTAAGTGCTCGAATCGCATTCGAGTTGGGCCGCCTCGAGACTTTCGACTTCGGCTTCGAGTTCTTCGATGTCCTCCTCGAGGTCGGCAACTCGGTCGCGTAATTGATCGCGTGTGGCCTCCAGATTGGAGATGATCACATCGTAGGCTTCGATTTGAGAGAGGAGATTATCGATGGTTGAATTGAGCGCATCGGATTGTGCTTGAAGTTCTTCGATGCGCTCTTGTGAGGCCTCAGAATCGGCTTCGAGTGTTGCGATTTCCACTTCGAGAGCGAGAACTTGGCTCTGCACGTCTGACAATTGTTCAGCCAACGTTTGTGACTCGTTCTGCGCCTCGGAGTAAAGCCGCTCAAGCACGATAATCTCGGCATTCAGATGAGTAATATTACTCTCCAACCAGAGTACGTCAGCAGTCAGTTCAGCAACTCGCGATTCTAGTCCGGGAACCTCATCCGCCTGCGCCTGCAATTCAGCCAATTGCGAGTGCAAACCATCGATTGTCTCAGCCGATTCGTTCAGCCGCTGCTCCAATTCGACAATCTTCGCATCTCGTTCGCCCTCAACGGGCGAAGAGTCCCCGTTCCCGGCACACCCCGCGAGCCCTGCGGTGAGCACGAGCAGGGCGAGCAGTCCAGCCGAGCGCATGCATACCGATGCCGAGGCTTTGGGATGAAGGTTCGCTACGCGACTCGACCGCGATCTCAGCAACCGCGGCAACAGAGTTCGGCGACCGAACCGACGACGAGACTCGGACTCTGAGGAGCCGCCTCAAAGTCCTCGCGAGTCGCCTCACCAGAAAGCACGAGAATACCGTGAACACCGGCTCTATCAGCCATCTCCATATCGGTATAGAGCCGGTCACCAACCATCGCACATTCTTCAGGCGCCAAACCCAATTCCTCCACCTTGTGCAGAATCATTCCAGCATTCGGTTTGCCAGTGATATGTGTCGGCTTCACACCTGTCGTAGCCTCGAACAATGCCATGTAAGCTCCTGTATCAGGAAGTCCGCCATCCGGCGAAGGACAGACCATGTCCGGATGGCTCACAACGAGCGGAACCCCGCGATGCATCAACACGCTCGCGCGCGTCAACTTCTCGTAAGTAATCTCAGTATCATACCCCAAAACGACGTACTGCGGCTCTGCAGAAGCAGTCGAAACGCCCGCTTCCTCAAGCATTTCACGCATCCCGTCAGTGCCGACGAGGCAAGTCTCACTCACACCCTCGTCGGCCAACCAAGCCAACAAATCATGAGTCGAAAGTAGCACGTCATCCGCCTCAGCAGGAATCCCCATGCCGTGCAATTTCGCAACATATTGCTTGACCGAGCGGCTCGAATTATTCGACAAGAAAAACCGCCGAATCCCAGCCTCCTCGAGCCGCGAAAGGAAGTCCAACGAACCCTCGATCAGGGTGTCGCCAAGGTAGATGGTTCCGTCGAGGTCGAGGAAGACTGCCTTGATTCCAGCCAGGGTCTTTTCGAGCGTCATTGAACCACCTATGGAAGGACGATTGTCTTGAACAGGAACCACGGATTCCACAGCACTTTCTGAGTCTCTTTGCTGGCGATCATCTCAGACATCATCTCGCCGATTTCTGGCTTTTTCGATGCTCGCTTAACGAAATAATTGCACAAACGCTTCCACTTCATCATCCTCTGCAACTTGGTCGAATTGCTCAACTCCTTGCCCAAGGTATCCCAAAGATCAGTCATGTAGGCGACCGCGGCGCTTTCTGGGAATCCGTCTGCGTGCGCGACGCGGTCGAAATGCGCGCTTGTCATCTTGGCTGAGACGAGCGCGTTTCCGACCCCTTCACCGCTGAAGGGGTCGACCAAACTTGCCGCGTCACCAACGGTCATTGCGCCAGCCATTGCATTGCGTCGAGGCTGGAAGGATGGCGCTTTCTTGCGCGGCGAGCCGAATGGTAGCTGCCAACCCTTCGCCGAACCGCTAATCATGCTTGCATTGGCGAAGCGTTCCTTGAATCGAGGATGTTCCTCGATAACCCATTGCTGGATTTTCTTGAGGGATTTCTTCATCCCGGTTTGCTTGCGTTGTTCTGAGATTAGCATACCGATTCCGACGTTGACTAGGCCGTCGCGAACCGGGAAGAGCCAGAAGTAGCCTGGGAGGACTTCGTCGATGAAGTGAATCTCGATAGGGCCGATGTCTCCATCAAGGCCCTCAACACCCTCCCAGTATTCACGGTAGCCGCCGCAGAAGTGGTCATCATCGCGCAGCGGCTCTCCGTGCAATTCCTCGGTGATTTTTCGCGCGACTGGGCAATTGTAGCCGCCCGCACCGATGGTTAGGGGCGCGGTGAAGGTGAGTTCTGGACCGTCTCCGCGCTTGCCGCCCTCTTTGACTCGTACGCCTGTGATTTGGGCGGAAGCGCCTTCGCCCTCGTGTGTGACTTCGAGGACACTGTATCCTTGGATTACCGCGCCGCCGTGTTCGCGGACGATTTCTTGGCCTCGGTAGAACATGAGCCAGTCGAATTGTTGGCGCGGCAGTGCGTATCCGGATTGCAAGCCCTGCGCTTCGTAGGCTTCTTTGGGCAGCATTACGCGAACTTCGGAGCCGTTCGCGCTGCCGAAGACGATCGAGTCGACGACATAATGAGGAGATTCGTCGACGAGGTCGAGCACGCCAAGTTCCTTGGCGTGCGAGAGCGATTTTCCACCTACTGCGTCCCCGCAGGGCTTGTCTCGCGGCCAGAGGTCTTTCTCGATGAGCAGGACCTTACTTCCGTTCATCGCATTGTACGCGGCGGCGGCAGAACCAGCCGGTCCACCGCCGACGACGATGACGTCGAAGGCGCTGCCATCATCGGGAATATCGCCCGTATCAATGGGTTGAGTGTAGTCTAACACAGCAGCACCGCAGGACCGTCGAGTGTCGTCGGGCATTCAAACTTCACCATCGTATTGATTGCCGCGCACATGTGCGGCTTAGCCATGGATGAAGGCGTGGTAGTGGTGCAAACGACGCTGCCTGGCGAGTGGAATGAGGCGCGCGTTGGCGCTTGGTGCTACGAATTGGTCGAGGCAGGATTGGCGGCCTGTGCTCAGCGTTCGCGGATAGATTCGGTTTACCGCTGGGAAGGCCAGGTTGAGAGTGCGCCGGAATGGAGGATTCAGTGTAAGACCGATGCGGCGCGCAAGGCGGCACTCATCGAAGCGATGCGCGCCGACCACCCGTATGACATCCCGATGATTCTTGCCTTCACAGCCGAGACATCTGCCGATTTCGCGGCTTGGGTCAGCGAAGGTTGAGTACTTTCAACCTCAGGCGATATTCTCTGCCGGGCCGGCGAAATCGTAGAATGAGACCATGGTGCGGGTGTGTCCCATGCCTTCGATTGAAGAGAGCCTGTCGAGGATAGCATCGCCCAAATCTTCCATGTCATGGGCGATGACTTGGATGATGAAATCCCATTGTCCAGTGACGATATGACAACTCTTGACGAAGGGCAGGGCACAGATTTCCTCAGCGATTTCACGCCGGTCAGTCAAGCCTCTCTCGCCCTGCCAATTGGCCAGGATGAAGCCATTGAGTGGCCAGCCGATCGCCCCGCCGTCCAACTGTACTGTGAAACGGCGGATGATGCCGCGCTCTTGCAAGCGACGAATGCGGTCGTGAACGGTGACGCGCGGCATCTTCAACTCATCAGCAATCGATTGAGTCGTCATTCTCGAATCGCCACGAAGGAGGGCGACAATTCGCTGGTCCTTCGCATCCAAATTGTCCAGAGGCATGAATTGGCGATTCGACGGAACAAAATAAGCCATTCCGTCAAATCGTCGGCATTTCAATGAAACACCGTCATTTTACCGACGATTTTTCCCGAAGGTCGGCGTTCAGTTGATTTCCACCCCCTCCTTCGGAGGGTCATGAACGAGAAGCATTCCGACAAGGAATTTGCAACGCGCGCGGTTTGGTCAGGCACACAGAATATCGAGGGAGCAGCGGTTACTCCGATTTTCACCACAGCAACCTACAACCTAACCGACGAACGCTACGCCGGATGGGCTGCCGGCGCTCAACACACAGCGCTTTACTCGCGCCTTTCAAGCATCAATTCCGAAGGAGTCGCAAAGAAGGTGGCAGAGCTTGAAGGCGCCGAGGATGGCGAGACTTTTGCAAGCGGAATGAACGCCATCTCGACAACCCTTGTCTCACTACTCTCGAGCGGCGACCACATGGTCGCCAGCGCCGATTGCTACGGTGGTACCTACGGTCTGATGACCGAGGAATTACCTCGGTTCGGCATCGAGATCACCATGGCAGATATGCGCGACCCAGCCTCCTACGAGGCCGCAATCCAGCCGAACACGAAGATTCTCTACGTCGAGACAATCACCAATCCGGTCATCAAGGTCTGCGACCTCGAAGCGATGGTCAAGGTCGCCAAGAAGCACAACCTCATCGCCATCGTCGACAATACATTCGCCTCACCATGGGCATGCAACCCAATCGACCTCGGCTTCGACCTCGTCATCCACTCGGGCACCAAGTACCTCGGCGGTCACTCCGACCTAATCGCCGGACTAGTCGTCGGACGCGCCGACCTAGTCGCTGAAATCTTCCCACGCAAGGTCCACTTCGGCGGAGCCGCCGACCCTCACATGTGCTACTTACTCGAGCGCGGAATGCGAACCCTCCACGCGCGCATGCCAATCCACACGGCGAATGCAGCAGAAATCGCTCGCCGTCTAGAAGCCCACGACATGGTCGAATACGTCAACCACCCAAGCCTTCCATCAAGCCCGGACTACGAAGTGGCACAGCGAATCGTTCCACGCGGAACGGGCATGATGTCATTCATCGTCAAGGGAGGCGACGAGGCTGCTCTCAACTTCATGCGCAACCTCGACATCATCTTCGAAGCAACCAGTCTCGGTGGCGTCGAAAGCCTCGTCGAATGCCCATTCAATTCCAGCCATATGTTCGTTCCAGAGGACGTGCGTAACGAGGCGGGAGTAGTTCCCGGATTCGTTCGTATGAGCGTTGGAATCGAGGACGTGGAAGACCTTTGGAACGATATTGCCACGGCACTCTCACAAACCGAGCAACACCTAGCAACCCTCGCTTGAGGTGAGCGGGTGGACTGGACAGAATTCGCCATAACAGTCGGATTCATGTTCCTGATGTGCTGGTCGCCAGGGCCCAATACGATGCTTTGCGCAGCCCACGGAAACCGCCATGGTTGGTTTCGCACAATGCCGCTTGAGGCTGGGATGGCGGTTGGATTCTTCACCGTCGCCGTGCTGATCGGGGCTGCGGTCGAATTCGTTGTGAATAATCAGGCGACGCTGGATGCTGTGAAGTATCTCGGCGCCGCTTTCATGCTGTATCTCGCTTACCACATCGCCAAGGCGCCGCCCATCGGTGAGAGTGATGGGGATGAGCGGGTTGAGGATAAGCCGCTGGGGCCGGTTACAGGATTTCTCTTGCAATTTGTCAATCCGAAATCCTGGGTTTACTTTGTGCTATTGATGACCGAATACGCAAACCGTGTCGGCGAGGGTTTCGAGATTGTGATTCTACTCGCCGGGACCACGACAATCGTTGGAATCATTTCAGTTCTATTTTGGTCGGGAGCCGGTGCAATGTTGCGCCGCGTTTTCGCTGATCCGACCAGCGCGGCGCGAGTGAATTTAGCGCTCGGCAGCTTGGTCGCGATTGTCGCCCTCGACATCGCTTTCCATGAGCAAATTGTCGGCTTGTTGGGGTGAATTAATGGTTAACGAAGCCGACCTAATCGCATTACTGGTCTTCATCGTTCCAATGTGTTTTACCCCTGGCCCAAACAACCTTCTTTGCGCTGCGCACGGTTCTCAGCACGGCTTCCGCGCAACAATTCCCCTTTCGCTCGGCATGCTCACCGGCTGGTCCAGCCTCGGCCTCGCGGTTGGAGTTGGCACCGTATTCATCGAAGAAAATGAGTCGCTTTTTCTCGGCTTGACCTACATCGGCGCGGCCTATATCGCCTATCTTGGATGGAAGGTTGCTACTTCCAAGCCGGCTGAAGAAGCCGCGCAGGATACAGAACGACTTGGCTTCCTTACAGGCCTGACTTTGCAAGTCGTGAATGGCAAGGCGTGGATTCATTTCCTCGTCATGATGACTACCTGGGGCGCTTTATTCGGCACGGGATTTACAGGAAAATTTCTCCTCGTCGCAATCAATGCGATCGCTGGCTATCCAGCGGTTCTGACTTGGGCGGCCTTCGGCGTTGCGCTTCGCCGCCTCTTCTCCAGCCCCGAAAAAGCCCGCATTCTCAATGGCGCGCTAGGTGCATCGCTCATCGCAGTCGCAATCTGGGTCGCGATGCCTCACTGAGAATCAGATTGCGGACATTC
Organism: Methanobacteriota archaeon; assembly: GCA_016845365.1. Lineage (GTDB taxonomy): Archaea > Thermoplasmatota > Poseidoniia > Poseidoniales > Thalassarchaeaceae > MGIIb-O1. The sequence goes on along the minus strand of JAERST010000013.1, from coordinate 134,977 downwards.
GCTTATGTGGCCGCCAGCCGCTCATGCTGCTGGCAATCCACTGGTCCCTGAGGATTCTGCCAACCACTTCATCGCCGCGACGTAATCCTGTTTCGCCTCTAAATCATCCTTCAGAAGCAATGCATCGGCGGCATCCCACAGAGCCGTCATCGCCGGCACCCAATCGCCGCCCTTGTCGCGGCTTGCCTCATCGAAGCGCCAAGCATCGGACTCGGTTCTATCGTGCACGACTAACCAAGCCCAACCCATCGCTGCCTCAAGCCCCTTGGCCTTACGGCACATAGCGACCGTCGAGGCAATTCCGTCTTCGGCCGCCTTGCGGATTAGAGATTCAGCAAATCCGAGCGGGGCAGGAACTGCCCCCTCATCCCAAGGCAAGCGCTCGAGCCGTCGAGCCGACGAGATCGAGCCCTTGAGTTCGCGCAGGAAAGCACCGAAGCCCTGCTTCCTGCGCGATTGTTTTGTGTAAATTTCAGCGGCCTCGTCTCCGACGAGGCCAAACATCGATTCGAGAATCTCCATTCCATATTCCTCCCAAAGAGCAACAAGAATCGGATGGCAGGAATTATCCTCGAATCGAATGACATCGTTCTCAGATTCCAAGACGACTCCATCGGAGCGCACCAGCGCCCCGCCTTCCATCGAGTCGAGAACGATATCCAATGCCTCGCGCTCATCAGCACTACCTGCAAGATGCGCGAGGAAGTCATCGCGGGCATCCTCGGCAAACCAATGATTGCCAGCGATGTAGCCCTCCTCAATCGAGCCGAGTATCGCATCCCGACACGAACGAGCGATTTTATCGTCGGGCACCGCCAGATTCATCCAGGCGAGCAGCACCTCATCCAGCGCCTCTCGACCTGCTTCGGGCAGCTCGCGCTCGGCCGGCCATCCGGCCGGCCGCCACATCCATTCCGCCTCAGCAATAGCCGATATCTTCGGCGGCATCATCCCAAGAGCCAGCGAGGGCACGAAAGGCTCGTCTCCAGTCTTCGCCAGAGCCGCCCCAGACAATCCCACCGTGACCTCGTCAAATTGCAATTTCAACCAACCAGATTCGGTGAACTCATCGTTCTCGACGATGTCCATTTCAAGCCCCTTTGAGCAACGGACATCGTCGCCCGCCAAATCGATACTCGATCCATCCAGCGTATCTTCGACCCATTCAGCGGGAGCCTTCGCTTCCTGCCCAGAGCAGACGAAGCCACCGTCCCAAGAGAAGAACCACCAACCTGCCTTTGCGTGGTCGTCCCAAACCAAAAGTCGCAACTTTGGATGGGTGTAATTCTGAATTCCCACCATGTGAGATTGCTTGCCATTTCCTCGACGAACAAAACTCGAAGCCCCGTAAATCGGGCTATTGTAAATCGAAACAGTCGACGTATCTGCCTCGCCAGCCGCAAGCAGACTTCCAGCCAATGAGCGACAGACAATATCGCCTCGCCGCTTGGTCATCCTCTTGGTCAACCAGCGCCGGTCGTGCCGCTTTTTCGAGACCGCATCAATCTCCTTGATAGTCGCCGCCAAAGGGTCACGTCGAGGTTTTCCAAGCTCGAAATTGAGGTCGGGAAGGAAGACTTCAGGATTCTCTAACAAAGCCTCAAGATTGCGATCGAGGCGCGCTTGAATCTGCTTGGAAGCCTTCTTGATTCCGCGTACTCGAACCTTCTTTCGACGATTCTTATCGCCGGGAAAGCTGACCTCTGCGGGGGGCTTTGCCATGTTGTCGCCTCCGGATTCCTCGCTTCATCGTTGGCCTTTGCGGCGTTCGTAGGCTTCGCGCTCCATTCCGCTGAATTCCGCTGGTAGAATTAGACAGTGAATGCGCCCTCCCTCCACCTTTGCGATGTCCCCAAGATGGCCTGAAACTACACTTTGGTCGGACGTTCCAAGGTCGCTGAGAAGAATCGTATTCCATTGCGCGAGGGGCGTTGACATGCTCTCGCGGGTTTTGCCCTCGCGTTCGACCAGCCGGTGCTGCATTGCTGCGAGGATTTCTGCCGCCTTCGCCGGTTGCATCGGTTGAGGCTGGTCGACCCCCATTCCTGTCGGGTCGAGGTCGAGTAGCACGAGGGTGTGGAGGTTTGCGCAGTAATTTGCGTCGATGAGTTCGAGAGGGGAGGTTGGGAGGTAATCTCCGTAGGCGTAGGGGAGTGTTACTTGGCGGCCGAAGCGGTATGATTGCAGGCCGGAAAGGGAGATTGCTAACGAGGTCGCGCTGAGGCCGGGAATGACTGAGAAATCGATGGACTGCTCGGCACAATGCGCTTCGAGGTCGATGTGGGTGGTGGCTTGCATTGGATCGCCGACGACGAGGAGCGCTACTGCTGATTTGCGTGCTAATTCGAGGATTTCTGAGGGGTCTTCGACCTGAGGCCTCATCGCTCGTTGCCAGGGTCCGATGATGGATTCGAGGCGGTTTTCTTGATCGGCGGGCAAGGTTGCCGTGTAGCCTTCGAGAAACCTGTGTTCGCAGGCGCGGGCGTGCTCGATGGCATCGGCGGTCATCAAGCCCAAATCGCCCGGTCCGAGGCCGATTAGCCAGAGTCCTGCGGGCAGCGCGCCGTCCGTCATGGTGAAGCGGGGGGCGTGCCTGCCCGTCATCAACATGATGCGCCACTTGGTCGTGCCGAATCGCGAGGTCGAGGCTGTTCTCGGCCATATTCGCGCGCGCGGATGGGGTGCGGTTGGCTTCCGCGTTTTCTCTTCTGATGATGGGCGCGGGCGATTGATTCCGCTCGATGCAGGTGCGCCTGCTGAATTGCCGGGGATGCTGGCTGAATTTGAGGTTCAGATGCACGAGGGGGTTGAGGACGAACGCGTCGAGACCGATTGGCTTGCTCTGCTCGCTGCTGAGGTTGATGAGGCTACCATCGCTGAGAAGGGAGAGGCTTGGCCATCGAATCACGAATTTGTTGGTGATTTGATGATCGTGCGGATTGAAGATGCGGTTGCTGAGTACACCGATTCTATCGCCCGAGCAAAGTTGGGGGCACATCCGCACATTCGCCTTCTGCTAGCCGATGATGGGGTCGAAGGCGAGTTCAGAATCAGGCAACTGCGCCCCATTGGTGCGAGGCTCGCAGACCGTGTTTTGGCTGGTCCAACCCTCGAGTTTGCACCGCCAGAATTGCTCACGACTGAGGTGGCGGTGAAGGAGAGTGGGCGTGTGATTCGCTGCGACCCCACTCGCGCATATTTCTCTACGAAATTGCAGACTGAGCGGCTTGAGACTTTGGCGCTGGCCAAGGAAATGCGGGCTGAATTGGGTCGTCCATTGAGGGTTGCAGACCCATTTTGTGGAGTCGGGCCAGCGCTGGCTACGCTGCTCGCTGAGCCTGACTTAGTTGGTGATTTACTCGCAGCAGACCTCAATCCAGACGCGGTTGAATTGCTGTTCACGAATCTCTCAAAGTGGGATAAGCGACCTTATCCTAACGAGTCAAGAGAACTTCATCGCGCGCACGAGGGCCGCTTTGTCGGGCTGGCTGATGCAACGAAACTCGGAGAAGATTCGGACATCGCCGGCAAGTGGGATTTGGTCTTGGTCAATCTCCCACATCGCACTATCGAATTTCTACCTGAACTGATTCCTCTTCTCGACCGCAGCGGACCATCGATGATTCGCGGTCGAGCAATCGTCGAAGAGGCGCGAATCGAGGAAGCCAATGCAGCGATTCGCGCAAGCTTGCCGCCGACGATGCCCGGAAAACCAGAACCAGCGCTGCGCATCAAACGCGATTATAGCGCATCGCTGAGACTCTGCTCCTTCGAGGCCTGGATAGAATCTAACTGATTTTTCGGCCACATTCAGGATTTTTGATGCCGGAATCGATTTTATCATCGGTAGGAGCTATGAGGCTCCATGCCTCTCGATATTCTGGGGTCGTTAGCGCTCGATGCTACGGGAGAATCGATGCAAAAAAGCAAAGAAAAAAAGAAACTCGAAGCCGCCAGAGACGATCCAGAAGAATATGCAAAAATCTTGGAAAAAATCGAAAAAAGAAAGGAAAGAAACAACAAGATTACTCTTTATCTGGTCGGTTTGATTTTGATTATTCTGTTTTTTCAGTCAGCCCCAACCCTAGGTGTCTTTGCCGCAATCAGTATGACATTCTACGCACTGATAAACGCAAAAAGATCTCCGCAAAGCGAGGAAGCCGAATTTCAAACGGATTCTGAAATAAGCCCAGGAACTCTCTCTCCATCAGAACGCCAAGAACTAATGTCAAGAAATTGTTCAGTACCTGGATGTAACACAGGTAATTTTCGAATGACAGATTATTGTCATAAACATCAAGACCACATGTCATCAAACTCGGAACCAGAATCTGAGGAATAAGAAAACTGGTGGAAAGAACAAGCGGAGTGAGGAACAGTGAGTGTAGGCGGTCCTTGTGCGGTTGAAGGTTGCAAACGCCAACACATGTACAATAGTCTGGTTTGCTACAAGCACAAGGGCCAGAAGCCTCCATCTCCGCCCTCTCCGCCCAAAAAAACGAAGCAAGAAACGGAAACCATTCTCCCTTCCGGAGATGACCTCTGGTGGACCGAGGAAGACGAGACCCAACGCTGTGATGACAACCCGAACTTGCACTATGGGGTATGTGAGTTCGATACCTACGACGGAATATGCTGGCACTGCAAGAATCTGGTTCATCCGGACCTCCACCTTCTCCATCTCATTCACAATGACCGCAACCTGTTTCTGAATTTCGAGAAGGATTTGGTGGAGGGTGAGAAGTGGGGAGGACAGTACAGATCGAGACTTTCCGATATATGGGAGGAATTCGCCGAGCGCGACATCATGTTCGAAGCCCAACTGGGCTATGGAGCGGCTAGGGCCGAGGCGATCCAGAAGTTGTGCTACGCGGACAAAGAGCACATACTCTCCGTGTTGAAGGAAAACCTATCCAAAGCAGGGGCTCCAACGGAAGGGGAAGGCACAGAACCATGGGTCTGGAACTCGCTTGAGGGCGGGTTGGAGGAGCATTTCGCGAGGATACGGGACTGGGACATCGCACGAGTTGATTGGTCTCCCGAGGATTGGCATCTGGAGAAACCCGACATCGTAGATCTGAGCACTGGATCAGCCGAGAAGATGCCCACTATCGTCCCGTTCTTGGTCGCGTGGCCGTTTCTAGCTTTCTGGCTGGTCTCGGCCTTCGGCGAGGTTGAACTTCTCGGACCTTGGGTGTCGACAGGCGTCCTCGAGACACCTTGGGGCAATGTCCAGCAGGGATACTATGAGTGGCGGGACTACGTATACACCGCCTGTTGGGATGTCCCCGAATGGATTTATGAGGGAGATTACTGCAAAACTTTCGATACTCAAGAGGAAACGATGGAGTATTCGTTTTTGTTAGCCTTCTGGATAATTTTACCCCTCTTTTTGGCATTCACCATAGTTAGACATCTACAATCGAATTGGGCCCAGAGGCCGACGATTGACTCTGCTGAGGGGGAAAACACATACAATCTCAAGCAAGGAGATATACACCAGAAAATGAGCATTTCCACTGTTGCTCTGGTAATCGCATTAATTGCTCCTTGGTGGGGGTATGCATCAGGGTTCCAAGCATTACGATGGTCGCTCCAAGAAGCCTGGTTCGTCCTCACAGAAGTCCGTCTATGGGACCTGCCCTTTCTCAACTACGTCCATTGGCAGATGAGCACTCTGCTGCCGCTGGTTTTCGTGGCGACCTTCGTGGCCACGTGGTACAAATTCCGAGAAGGAGACGAGGAATTCGGAAGGAAGGCAAGCAATTTCCATCTTTTGTTCTTTGCTGTTTGGTATCTTATCGGTATCTACCAGTGGGGCGATTTCCTACCTAATGAATGGAATTACGCGGTATTTATTGCAGCCGCTAGTGGGATCGGATTGCATCCTACGGCATATGGACTAGCGGAGAAACTCTCCAACGCGACAAGCGAATGAGTGGCGCCCCGGCCGCGTCTGTAGGCAAATTGTGGCGCCCCGACCGGGATTTGAACCCGGGTCGCAGCCTCGACAGGGCTGCATGATAGGCCACTACACCATCGGGGCTGGGCATCGGCACGACAGCCGTTCTCTATTTCAATCGCTCGCGAGGCAAGAGTGCGCCGACCCAGCCCCGCCAACCCCCCAATCTCAATCGATTTGGGAAACTAAAGTGGGGCATCATTCATCATCCCTCTTCGGCCCCACTTCGACATGAGCGATGACCGCCTCGTCATCGATGTCGTCGATAACGGCAGCCAATGGACCCACCGCGAATGGCGCATGCTTCGCTACATGGGCGTCGACACCCAAATCATCGACAATAACACGCCGCTGGAGCAACTCCGCACTCTCGACGGACTAATCCTCTCCGGCGGCGCAGCCCGAGTAGGCCTCACAGGCGAACTCGGCAATTGCGGAGCATATCTCAAACTCGAAATCCCAATCTTAGGAATTTGTGCCGGCCACCAATTCATGGCAGGATTCTACGGTGGCCGCGCCGATGAGGCCCCTGCACCCGAATTCGGTGCAGCAACAATCAATCTCGTCGACGGCGGAGGCCCTCTCTTCGCCGGAACACCGGACACCCAGACAGTGTGGGAGAGCCATAACGACGAGGTGGTCGAAGTACCGGAGGGTTTCCGCATTACAGCGAGCAGTGAGTCTTGTGAAATCCAAGCGATGGAGAACGAAACTCAGGACAGATTTGGCCTGCAATTTCACCCTGAAGTCAACGATTCTGAGTATGGAGCACAGATCTTCGAAAATTTCGTTGAAATCTGCAGAAAGGCTCGATGAAGTCCATTTGCGCGATGAGCAGATTGAAGAAGGGTGGTCAGGTCGCCGGCTCGATGGCGAACAGGCTCACTCTCTACAAGTGCCGCTCCTGCAACCGCACAGACCGCAAGCCGTACGATACTGACGGTAACGTCGCGTGCAACCACTGCAGCTCTCCGATGGACTCGCTCGAGACACGCTACAAGTGTGTTCGCTGTGGACACATTGAGTGGATCGAGGTCGGCGCAGTCGGCAAGTCCTGCCACAAGTGTGGATACCGCATCTTCGTCAAGCCTCGCAAGGAAGGAACCGACCGCGGCTACAAGGTCATCAAGGCTCGATGATTCCTGCATCTGACCCTCGCTTCCTAGTGGAAGTGGCGGCGCGGAGTTCAAGACCCGCCTAACTCAGGTTAGCCCGTGGCGAGTTGGCTCAACACACACGCTCCGCGTACCTTCGACGCTCTGGCCGTGCCGGCTGGCGTGCGGGAGGCGCTTGTTGGAGCCAGCCTGGCGGCTGAACCCCCGCATCTGTTGATTACGGGGCCTGCGGGGGTTGGCAAAACGGCCGCTTGGAAGTTGGTCGCGCGGCAGATGTTGGGTCCGGGGTGGGAGGCGACTACGCACGTATTGCAGGCGCGCGACCTAGTTCGAACCCGAGGTGCGATGGCGAAATTTGAGGAATTTCTTCGGCCGGGCGGTTCGGGTTCGGCAGACACTCTTGCTGGCCGGATGAGTCTGGATGCTTACGATCGTGGGATTATTCGCGCGGGTGAGGGTGATGTGGCACCGGCCGGGGCTGAGATTGAGATTGAAGCCGGCCGGATTCCAGTTAGCCGATTATTGGTGATTGAGGACGCCGACCATTTGGGTGGTATTCGGCAAGCATACTTGCGCCGAATGATGGAGACGGTCGGCGTTGCAAGTCGATTCATTTTGGTGGCGCGAGCGCCTTCGCGCCTCATCGATGCCCTTCGCTCACGCACTAGGATGGTGCGGATTCCTTCGACCGAGCAGCAGGTGGTTATCGAGACTATGCGCTCGGTAGCAGAATCCGAGAAAGTCGAGGTCGATGAAGGAGTTCTTGGCGACCTCGCTTATGTTGCCGAGGGGAATTTGCGCAAGGCGCTATTCACCCTCGAGATGTTGAGTGCCAGAGGTTTGGCAGCCGATAGGTCGGCTGTTCACCGGCTGGTGCAGTCGACGACGCTACAGGCTGGACGGCATCTGCTCGAGCTCGCCCTTCGCGGTCGCGTCGTCGAATGGAGATGGGAGAATGTTCGTGGGCGCCGAGCCAAGGTCTTGGCAGGCGCCATGGCTGAGGTCGACCGATTGATGAATGACCACGGCCTCGATGCCGACGATCTCATCGCCCAATTGCACGATGTTCTCGTCGGCCGGCGCCTATCGCTTCCTGACGAGTTGCGCCGGGAACTTTTGGCCGACCTCGCCGTTTGCGATACGCAGATTCGCAGCACGATGCATGCGAGAATTCCTTTCGAGAATTTCCTCCACAAGGCTGCAGCCTCAGGGCGAAAGCATGGACTCGCCTTCGGCTGAAACGCGTTTTCCGTGAAACGAGCGCAGTCATTCAATCGGCGGGCGCGGCAGGATTTGACCTTCGAACTCAACCCAGAAATACCCATGTTCGAAGGCGCAGTGAAATCTCTGATTTCACAAGCGACCAAGGAACGATCTAGCGAAGATAATCTCGTTCCGAGGTGAGAATCCTACGCGCTCGCCACCAGTAATCGAAGAAAATCAGGTGGCGGGCGCGGCAGGATTCGAACCCGCGGTCCCCGGCTTAGGAGGCCGGTGCATTATCCAGGCTATGCTACACGCCCAGCCCGGCGACCGCGCCCCCGCAATCAAATGTGAGGGTGCTGAAACCGCTTTCTGCGGGGGGTAAAACAGCCGAGAGAATCAAGCCTTGATGGGGTTCGGAGGGCCATGGCGAGCGAGCGAAGCCTGCCCACTCCTTACGCCGAGGAGAGCGAGCGGCAGGTGCAGCAGGAGCAAGCTCTGAGCCTGAGGGTGAAGGCGCGAGATGCGGGGCGCAGGTTCTGGGTTCGCATGGCTTCGGGATGGCCACAACCTCAACTTCGCCTCTTCCTTTCCGCCGTGGCTCCGGTTACTTCCGCGCTCTTGCTGATTGGCTGGAAACAGGCCTCCTTCGAGGTTGCGATATTCGTTCACGTCGCCCTCACCGCTAGTTTTGTTCCGGCGCTTTTTGCCGCCGCTTTTGCGCGCATGTCTGCGAGGGATAGGCTGCGATTGCGCGCTGTTGGTTTCCGCTCAATGAATGCTTATCCGGGCGTTGAGCGGATTCTGAATTCTTTGGATGAGCGGCGGATTCGCGAGCGCGTCAGGTTGTCTTGTGCGGCGCTGGCGACGGCCGGATTGGCTTCCTTGTGGAATTTGGAGGCCGGCTCTACCCTGAGTTCGATTGTGCTTGGAGTATGTCTGGTTTTGGGGGTCATTGCAGCATTGAACACCTTGCGGTTGGAGGAATCGATACCGATGCGCTCGAATTCGTTCCCTTTGCTGTCCTTACACGCGCCAACGCTTCACGATAGTGCGCTCGACCGCGTTCTTAGCGACCTCTTGGTTGCTCATCTTGACCCTGAGACTGCAAGCCACTGGGATATCTGGATTAAGTCGCTGAAGAATGATGTGCGCAGCGACCAGACCCCTGAGTCTGCTGTTGAGCATTTGTTGCAGGCATTGCATCTTGAGCATCTTGGTTTGCTCGATGAGAATGGTCTGCTCAGCGAGACTCGAAGGGTGTTCAAGGTCTCGGCAATCGATGGGCTAATCGCTGAGCACTCCCGCTTCAATATGACAACGCTCAGCAGATTGCTGGCCCATACGCGGGCTTGGCAGCCGGGACTATTCCGCTTGACAGACCGGCTGCAGGATTCGGTCATTCGAGGCGATCCGAGTTTGACCGAGGTGCCGTGGCGGCTCGACCTCGACCTGCCGCCCAGATGTGGACAAGGGCAGGGCGATTTATTCGTCATGATTCACAATCATTCGGGAAGGCACCAAGCCATCGAGGTGGACATCCTCGCCGCTTCTGGGGAGCCCGAGGTTCAAACTCTGAGGGTGATGGCAAAGGCCTCGTCCCAACCCCGTTCGGCGACCCCAGTCGATGGTGGACGGGGGGCTCTGACGGAATCATTTGGCCGCCTTCTCGCCGATTCAATCGTGCTCTGGATAGGGCTTGCGTGGCCCGATTCTTTGTCTGGACCGCACCCGGTTCAGGTTACTTTGCGCGACGAGGTTGGAGAGACTCTGGAATCGATTGTGGTGCGCACGACCCTGTCCTCGGGAGTTCAGGCAGAAAGCATGGGGCATCGCATGGCCGAGGCTGCTGATGAGGTGCGACGCATCGCACTGGCTCTAGCAGATTGAGTCATTGGCCGCAGACAAATAGGGCGCCAGCCGAAGAAAAATCGGGCGCTGAAACAACCGTTCAAACTCGCGCTGAAACAACCGTTCGAACTCCTTTCATCGGGACGAAGTCCCGAGCGTCATCTTCATGTCGGCAGCGCGGCTCGCTCGGGCCGAGAACCATGGAATCCTGGGACTTGGTCATCATCGGCTCCGGCCCTGCCGCTCTCCGCGCTGCTATCGCTGCCGCCGATTCCGGAACCACTCCCGTTATCCTTGAATCCGGCGGAATCGGCGCAGGAAGCGCGAATTCAGACCTTTCTGGCCTCGCCGCTTCCATCGATGAAGTCAGTTCAGCAGCCCACCGCGACGATACGATTGCTGCGGGCGGCGATTCAACGAACAAGGTGGCCGCCGCACGAGTTTGCGGCGAAGGCGTTGCAGTCCTCGCTCAACTCGAGCGCTGGGGCCTCGTCCTGCGCCGCCGCAGCGGCGGTCTGCCACATGCAGCCGAGGCCGCTGGACACAGCATGCCTCGCCTCACCGGCTGCGGCGATGCGACTGGCCGTAACATCACCAGACTCCTCGAGGAGCAGGCGATGAAGCGCGGCGTGATCCGCCGCGCTGACCTTCAAGCGATGTCCTTGGTTATGGACGGCAATCAAATTCGAGGCCTGACCGCATACGACCAATCGACTGGCGAAGTAATTGGAATCCAAGCCAAGGCAGTCGTTCTGGCGACCGATGGCCACCAAGGAATTTGGTCGGGCGCAGCTAATGGAGCAGGCCTCGGGGCGGCTCTTGCAGCCTCGGCAGGAATCGCCCTTAGCGGCATGGCGAGCACACCATCTCATCCTCTGACAGTTCGAGGCACAGACCTCAATATCAGCCTCGATGTTTTGGGCGCTGGTGGAAGAGTTCGCAAGTCCAGCGGCGAAGATGTGGACCCATCTGAAGTCGGTGAAGACGATTGTATTCTCGACCTTCGAAACCTCGATTCTGACGCAAATGCTTGGTTCGCCAACACACGCTCCCAAATCAAGGATCGAACTGGTTTTGACATCTCCCGCGATGTAGTTCCAATCTCTTCGAGCATCGCGGCAACGACCGGGGGAGCGCCGGTCGACGAACACGGCCGCGTCACAATCGGTGACGGCAGCAAGTGGGCAACGGGGCTCTACGCGGCCGGCCGTTCAGCGAACAATGGCATGCACGGCGCAGGCCTACTCTCTGGCAACCTACTCCTCGACGATTTAGTCGGCGGAGCAGCAGCCGGCGCCCACGCCGGCGAGTGGGCAGCAAATGCCTCATTCGGTGGCTCAAGCCACGTCGAACAAGCCACTGAAGCCGGACAAGCAAGGGTCGAGGCGCTGCGCTCAGACGAAGGCGCCTCGGTCGGCCAAACAGCAGCAACCCTCTCCTCGATAATGGCCTCGTGCACCAACGGCTCGCGAGACGAAGCCAGCCTCAAGGCAGCAGCAGCCTCGCTCGCCGACCTAAAATCAGCAGGAATCAAACTCACGGATTCATCGAAGGTCATGAACACAGAACTCGCAACGGCGCTGCAAGTCGAGGGCATGATTGCACTGGCCGAGCAAATCGCCAACTCCTAAGGTGGTAGGATGAGCGAAGAGCCATCCATTTTCACACGAATTATCCAGGGCGAAATTCCCTGCCACAAGGTCTACGAGGACGAGCAAGTAATCGCTTTCCTCGATATTCAACCGCTAACCAGCGGCCACACCCTTCTGATTCCGAAAGAACCGGCTCCCTCGATGGACCAACTCAGCACAGAATCGGCAGCAGCCCTCGGAGCAGCCCTACCGAAAGTTTGCCGAGCAATCTTGCAAGCCACAGGTGCGACCGCATACAATCTGATTCAGAACAATGGGCGCGAGGCCGGGATGTCCATCGCTCATGTGCATATCCACATCATTCCGCGGTATGCGGACTCGACACACTCCTTCGTCTGGCCCTACGGGGAGATCGACCATTCCACGGCAGGAGCCCTCGCCGAAGACATAGCAGCAGCCATCGAATAGAATCGGTGATTTCTCAACCTAAGCCTGATTCGCACCGGCGTGGCCGAGCAGGAAAACGCGCCGGAGATTCTCCCGGAGTTGTCGCAGAGCGCGACTCGACTGAAGCGCGACAAGCTCGAGCGGGTGCCGTACGACCACACTGGAAAGCACCCCGGGAAACGCTGGGCACAGAGCGCACTCGACATCATGTTCGAATTAGGGAATCAAGCGATTTTCCGTAAGTGGGAAGCCGATCCATTGCCCGAGGCTCAGGGTGGTGTAATCTACGTCGCCACGCACATCAATGGCTTGGTTGACCCTATGGTAATCACGCGAGTGCAGAAGAAGAGAGTCATCTCGCTCGGCCGACACGATTTGATGACAAGGCCGGTAATCGGTTGGTGGGCGCGGCGCTTCGGTAGCCAGCCAGTACTGCGCCGCGCTGAAATTGAAGCGGGCATCACCGATGCAGAATTCGCCCGCTACATCAACGACCGAGGCATGCTAACCGTCGCTTCTTGCCTCGCCGCTGGCAACTCAGCAGTAGTAATGCCAGAAGGAAAATCACACCAAGATTCGCGCCTTCACGCCCTTCGAACCGGCTCCTCGCGTTCGGCCCTTGCCGCGGCCTCAATCGCCGCCGAGAAGGGGCTGTCCGCCCCAGTAGTTCAGCCGGTCGGCTTGCATTGGCGAACTCATCATTGGTTGAGAACAGATCATTACGTCGAGTTCGGCGAGCCAATCCCAATCCCTGAAACTCATTCTCCCGAGGACCGAGCCAAACTCGTCGATGGCGAATGGGTCGAACCCTCGCACGATGACACAATAGAAATGCGCACGCGCATCTTTGAGGCGCTTTCCCCGCTAACTCCAGATGCGCCCGATTGGGAAACCTACCGCGCGTGGAAATTGATAGCCCACCTCGGCGCAAACAAAGCGGACTCCCCCCTGAAGAATCTAGCCGATGAGGTTCACGCGGCTCGCCACGTCCGCGAATCCATCGGTTCAGATGCGAATAATTCGATGATCGAAGAAGCCAAGGAAGCGGCTGAGATTCTTCACAAGAACGACCTCTACGCGACAAGCCTCGCACCGAACAACCGCCTCGCTCGCAAATCGCCAAGCGAACATCTTGCCGGCCTCTTCGGGATGCTCTTGATGCTTGCCTCTTTGCCAATTACGCTCCTTTCGTCCGGGCCTCAATGGGGCCTTGCAAAATTCATGGCCGAAGGCAGCGATGAAGGACTTGATTCGCGAACCAGTTACTTCATGCTAGCCGCGATGTTTTCACCAGTCTTTTTCTGGCCGCCTATCGCCCTAATCGGCACCCTCCTCATCGCCGGCCCAAGCCTCACAATCACCTCCCTCTGGACATTCATTCTCCTGGTTCTGAGCTTCTACATCGAGGCTTGGATTTGCATCCGAGGACTCGACCTTTGGTCCGATTCCCGCACGGCCTCAAGACGGGCAAACCTGAGCCGCACAGAGGACGGGGCGAGGCTCGACGAGTTGCTGGATTCAATCACCTCGCGCCTCGGCGCTCTCAAATAGGACCTGCAGCAGCCAGCCATCATGGACGGAAAGGCTGCGGCGAGCGCCGTCAAGGCTTGGCTATCCAGCGAGAAGTTGGAAGCAAGGGAAGTTCAGGACGCCCAAGCCTTGCTCCACCTTCACGTCAAATACCCTCCAACAAAACAAGGTCACGTGTTCAACGTCGTCATTCCGAAGAACCGCAATCTAGTCCTCATCTACTCGATAACGAGAGTCGACGAAGGCCAACAAAATGAGATGCGAGAACACGGCAAAGAAGACCCCGGCGCGTGGGAGGAATGGTTGCACATGACTCGAATTCAATTGACTCGCGCCGACCTAGATTGGGTCCTTCACGTTGGCAAGCCAAAGGAGGAATTACCCGGCCCTCTGCAAGCATTCAACCTCTCTCGCCCGATTTGGTTCGACGGCCTGACTCAGAACGAATTTATGCAGACCATGAGAGGGGTATGGCTGACCAAACTCGAACTCATCCACCAAATCAAGTTCGGCTACGGTCAAGGCATTGGAAAGCCAGGGCCGGTCGACGACTGGGCTGCCAAGAAAGCAAAGAAAGCCCGACAAGGAGGGGGTCAGCCGGCTCGTAGTAAGCCGGAACCACATTCAATTGACACCGATGAAACCGGTGGATTCGGCACGGATTTTGACCCGGCAGAGTGGGCCTGAACCAACCTCGATCACAACAGCCCCACCTCCGATTAGCTAACATCCCAACCACTCTCATTCAACACCTCGTCCTCGCGCGCACGCCTGACGCGTGGGGGTTGGGGTTAAGTATCGAAAACGAGCGAATGGAGATGTTGTAGCATTGATGCTGGAGGAAGCGAAATGGAGACAGTGAAGGTAAGGAACAGTATCACGATGGTTCTCATCATGATGATGAGCATGTTTGCAGCGTTAGAATTCTCAGAGCCGGTAGAAGGCAGCGAGATAGTTTTGACAGATGCAGTACAGGTCGTGAATGGAGGAACACACAGCGACAGAATGGTCGCAATGGACGCCGATTCGATGGGTAATACCCACTTCGTTTGGAGCCGTAATACGCATCACCTCTACTACAAGATGCTCGATGCTCGAGGCGATGTGCTAATCGATGAAACACAGATTTCGGATGCCGGCACTCACCGTGCTTGGCATCCGGACGTCGTCGTCGATTCCGACGACAATGTCCACGTCGTTTGGACTGACAAGTCCGGTCAGTGGAGTATCCTCTACGCTCTCTTGGACCCCTCCCAAGATGACCAAGATGGGAGCTCCGGTCTTGACTCGGTTCTCTCAATTATCGACGATGAAGAGGTCGTAAGCCATCAGCAGAACCGTGACTGGCCAGCGATCGACGTCGACTCGGACAATAACCCTCACATTGTCTGGGAAGATTCCTACGAGCCGCTGGACAAATTCTACCAGCAACCTCAGATTTACTATTCGATGCTTGAGATCGACCTTCCAGGAAGAGAAGCAATCGTAGCCATCGAGGACACCCTATTGACGCCGATCATCGGTCACAAGGGACACCCAGATGTCGCAGTCGATGCTGACGACTTCGTCCAGATTGTATGGGACGATACCCGTGGTGGAAAGGTCGAGATGGTCGTACCAATCGACACCTCGGGTTCGATGAATACCGAGTGGGCTGACATGTGTGTGGTTTTCTACGGCGGTAATTTCGCCAGCGGCGGCTACTTCGAAGGACTCAAGCCGATGCTTGAGGATGCAAACATGACCGTCTTCGAGACCCTTTACGCTCTCAGTGGAAACTGGCCATCAGCTGCAACTTCTGGAACCTGCGCCGCCGCTTACCAAACCGGCGGCTCCGGCAGCCAAGGCCCACGAACGACTCACCTCGGTCAGAACCCATCCGATGATTCGGGTGGAATTCGCGAATTGACCGAGGTCGTCTACAATGGCGCCGCAACCAATTTGCCTCAGGACGGCGGATATTACTCTGAATTCTGGGGGCCTGCTTCAACCTGGGCCTGCCTCTCGTGGAGAGATGCAGCCGGTCGCATGGGTAACTCAGCTAACCCACCGACTCAACTCGACCACCGCTGGAATCCGAACGCGACCAAGATCGTCATTCCGATTTCGGATGAGGGTCCATACGGTGGCGACCCAGCCCAGCAATCTGACGATACACAGAGTATCAACGAAGCCCACGATGCCTGCGTAATCGCCGACATCGTCCCAGTGCCGCTTCTCGCAGCAGGTTGGGGCTCTGGCTCTACCGATGTCGGCTCCCACATGCAAGATTTGGCGCAGTGCCCGAATGGATTCGTCTCGATTGGAACGAGGACTTGTCCGGGCACAACAACTCGCAATACCGATGCTGGAGGACAGATGTACAGTTTCCCAACCTCTGGTACCAGCGCTGCTGACCTCCAATTGATGGTCGAAGCGCTGGTCTATCTTGCGACCAATAACTCTCGTGAGATTTTCTTGACTATTCTCGACCCGCACTCGCTGCTAGACAGCCCGTGGGCTGGTTGGACCAAGGGCGACCCAGGCACTCGCGTAGTCAACAATCGCTACGTCGAGGATGTCGGGCCATCGTCCGATCACCAAGGCTACGGCCACTTAGTCGTCGTCAACGATACTCGAATCACCCTACAGGATGCGTTCAGTCTGCATCCATCCATCGCCATCGATACTTCTGGCAATACCCACGTTGCATGGATGGATGGTCGAGCCTACGGATTCGACATCTCGGTGAATTACGAGATCTACTACGTCCGCTTGCGCCTGCGCGGAGCAGCGGCTTGGGACGGCGCAGAAGAGGGACTTCCCTCCTATGGAATCAAGCAGATTACCGACTCCGTCATCTCGAATGTCGAAGGAATAGACGGAGTCGATGAAGACAGGCCATACGGGGCTAATTCTCACATGCCTGAGATTCTAACCGACTCGTTCGACAATGCTCACATTACCTGGCTTGACAATGGTAACGAGACCCAAGGCGAGACCATCATGTATGTTCGCCTTAACCACACCAACGACGATCACCCAGAGGGATTCCCGCTGAACTCCCTCGCTTCAGGCGTCATCGATGAATGGGAAATTAACGAGGTCTCAAGTTGGGAATCCGACAAGCTCGGACCAAATTCGCCGTTCGCCCCCGACCTCGGTCAACCACCGGCTTTCGCTAACGATTTGGGTAGCGGAGTTCACATCGCTTGGTCCGACACCAATCGCTGTAATGATCAGAACAATCAGGGCGCATACACAATCTGTTACGTGCACGTTCTGACCGGTCTCGTCGAGGTCGCTCTGGCCGAGACCGAGACCTTCTATCACACGATTGAGCCGGGCCAGCAGACGACATACAACATGTCGATCTCCAACCCAACCCCTGGCCCGGCCGAACTCGTCGCGGACACCTATACCGTGACGATGGAAGGCGTTCCAAACAACTGGACCGCGACGCTATTCTTCGCTACCAACCACACGCCAATCTTCGATTCCACGCCGGTCTTCCTGCGTGGCGGCGATGTAGTTCCAATCTACATGCGCGTGCGTGCTCCAACCATCTACCAAGCAGATCAGGATGAGTTGGCGGCAATCACAGTCAACGCAGTATCGCATAAGGACCCGGCGATTAATGATGAGAGATTGACTCTGACGTTGATGGACGTGGTCCACGGAATAAACCTCGATACGAGCCACTATCAGGTCGATGTTGAACAAGGCCAATCGGCGATTTTCTCTATCACGGTGACGAATACAGGAAACGTCTACGATACCTTCGAATTCTACGATCCAGCAACCGGAGAAGGCCAGACCGAATGGGGCTTACCATTTGGATGGGGTGTAACATTCCCAACCTCGCTTTCGCTCGATCCCGGTCAATCGGTTACTCGCAACTTGCAGGTCAATGTGCCAACGTCTCAGGACCCTGGAACATTCGTGATTTATCTCAAGGGATGGTCGACTGGCGAGCCGGTTCTCTCGGTGGATAGAGGCACCTACGATGTGCTAGAATTGTGGATTAACGTCTCGATTCGAAGCTCTGGTAATATTGTCTTCAACCTCGGTGATACGACTCAACACGTCCTCCCCGGAGACTGCGCTGAGTTCGATATTGAGGTTACCAAGCACTTCACGCCGGGCCACCTGATATTCACAACTCCCGGTGGCCCCGAGGAGCGACCGCCAGAGATTTCTGAGTCAACATGGCGATATGACCACTGGACGGTCGACCTCGACTTTGCAAATGCACCAGGAGGGAACGGAATACCGGATGATGACCCGAGATATTGGTCGATAATCGAAACACCGTATACTGTGACTGCGATAATGTGCGCGCCGTACAATGCGACTGCAGGACTTGGAGAATCTGTGACTGTCAAGGCGCACTTGGAAGGCGCGCCTCGCGTTCGTGACTCCGTCGTATTGGTGACGAATGTCATCCAAGTTTACGACCTCGAGGCGACGGTGCCGGCGACGAATTTGCAATTGCATCCGGGCGAGTCGTTTGAATTGAATACAATCATCGAAAATGTCGGAAATGGACATGACAGATACGATATGGCAGTTCATTCAATCGTTGATTCGAATGGTAATTCCGATGTCTGGGACATCGATATTCCGAGGGTGCTGTTTGAGGAACTCCCACGAGATTCTGAGCAGGAACTCGTGATTCACATCAATGTGCCAGAGAAGACCTACGCGGGAGATTATGTCGTCCGCCTCGATGTCTTCAGCGAGGAACCATACCAAGGAACGAAATTACGAGATAGTATCATTCTCAATATCGAAATTGTCGAATTCCACGATATGCGTATCGAACTCGACCCAATGGTTGAGTCCAGAATCAAGACTACGGCTCCGGGCCGAGTCGTTCGATACACAATGAATGTCAGCAATTTCGGTAACGTCCCTGACCAACCATCGATTCACAACCACACTCAGACAGGTGCTGGATGGGATGCAGTCCCTGGAATGAACACTCTGAGTGGCTGGAAGGTGAACTACGCTCTGCTCGAAGGATTCGACACAGAATTCCCGATTGAGCGCCCATGTGTGCAATTGACGATTGGAGAGGACCCGGCGGCTAATCAGTGCTACAAGACCGCGGTTGGAACTTCGGCTGGAACAGTCATGTTGCCGATGATGCCGGCCTACACGACCTTACACATCGTTGCGATAATTCACATCGATCCAGCCGCCGCTCTCAGCGACCGTGAG
The DNA here is from genome assembly GCA_016845365.1 of Methanobacteriota archaeon. Classification (GTDB taxonomy): domain Archaea; phylum Thermoplasmatota; class Poseidoniia; order Poseidoniales; family Thalassarchaeaceae; genus MGIIb-O1. Next base: position 116,075 of record JAERST010000013.1, on the reverse strand, counting down.
ATTGGAATCAAGGTTCTATCTTCATTCGGATCTGCTGAGCACGGAGGCGACCACGATGAAACCTCGATTTGGGATGATTCGTGTACACTCGATGAAAACGGCGACGGATTGCCTGACAATGCGCGTCCGAATTGTGATACCAATGAGCAGATTCTCGAATTGAGACTACGGGCTCCTGACCTCGAAATCGTCAGCGTCACCGTCTCGCAGAGAGAGGCTTCTGTTGGCGACATGCTTTCAGTCAACGTGCAGATTCGTAACATCGGAAACATCCACGCTACCGACGTTAACGTCGTGCTTTGCGTCGACCAATCCAAGCGCTCGATTTCGAAGTACGGTTGCGACGAGGAGAATATTGCCTACAGGCAACTCGTCGAAGCCGTGATGCCGGTGGGTGCTGGAGGAGATGAAGACCCGCCGTCATTGACTCTCTTGTATCTAGTCAAGGCCGGGTCGCACGACGTTGCAGTCGTAATCGACCCGGACAATATGATCGTTGAATCGAATGAGGACAACAATATCCAGATGGTCGATGGTAAGATGGGTTCCAATTGGGGAATCCTCGACGTCGGCGTCGAGATAGTCGCCCAATATTCTGTACCAGCAATCATTCTCGGCGCAACCATCGCCCTGATGGGTGTGGCCGGCGTCGTGATGTATGGACGCAGGATGGAAGCACTAACTCGCTTCGCAGAGAAGAGCAGCCTACTGGCAAATCTCTCTGATGACGACCAAGTCTTCTGAGTTGCTCAGGAATTGTTGGAGGCTTGCCCTCTACAAAGCCGCGCAGCGTTAGCGATGGCCTGCCTCGGATGATGAGGGCGACGGGCTACCAAAGGACGGCCCGCCCGGTCCACTCAAGCCGGCTACGGCCGCTCTCAAGCCCTCATGGCTCAGCGAGCAAGCCACCAAGGCAGAGGTGTGCCTTCGCTGGCGGCGATGATGCTGCCAGAACTTGAAGCGAAATCCCGTAGTAGACGCTCTCGAAGGCCATCCATCATCGCCTCAGCCTGCATCGATTGGATGCGCAGACCTTGGGAGAACAAATCGAGGTCCAGCGGTCTGCGCGGATGATTCAACATCGCGTGCGCGAGTTGGCGTTCTTCGTAGGTCTCCGAAGAATCATCGATTGAAGGCGCGACTTTCTGCATCACCTGCTGGTGCAGAGCGATGATAGCGTCGCGCTGCTCGTCGATTCGCTCGAGTGCGCGATCCATCTCTGAGAGCATCGACATTGCATCAACGAGCGGAAGCCGACGCCTCGTGCCAATCTCATCAATCACGGCGTCGAGTTCCCCAGGAAGCCGCGAAGACAGACGAATCGGACCACCTTTGGGCATTGTGCGATGCTCTGCGCGGAAGAGGTTCGGACCGAGGTCGAGACGTAGTGAGAACGACTGGTTCACCGTGTACATCTTCTTCGGCGGCCCGCCCTTGACCGATGGCACTTTTTCCGATTCAACGAATCCCGCCGCCTCAAGCACTTTCAGGTGTTTGACAACAGCTTGCTGACTAATTTCGAGCAGTTCAGACAATTGTAATGGATAGTGAGGCTCCTTCGCAAGGCGGCGCAAAATGTCGCGACGTGCCCTATTCTCAAGGATGTTCAGAGCCTCATCGAAGTCCACCACGACTTACCAACTCAAGGTTGTGTAGTCAAAGGGGGAATAAAAACCCGAGTATGACACGAATCCTCGCCAAAGCGATTCACTGCGAGGCACCCGGGCTCAGCCTTCGTCCCAAGACCGCCAGTTCTCATCCCTCTCGGCGGCACCCTCGCCACTGCTGTGAACCTCTTGCGGGCTCTGTCTTGCTACGGGGGAATTGCTGGGCTCCTGGGCGTTGGATTGGCTCGGACTGTCGATGAACGGGTCTGGGACTTGCGAGGCGGGGTCGGTGGTGCCTGCGTTACCGGCCGTATTCTCCGAAGATTGCACCCCGCCTTCGCGATGGGCGCGATACAGTTCGTCGGTTGTCATTACGCGCCCATCGATAACAATCCCACTGACCTTCTGGCCTTTGTCTCCGCCGCGGTTGCGCAAGGTCAGGACGGCGAAGACAATCGCTACGATTCCGATGATGAGCCCGAGGCAGCAAGAACCGAACATCAGTAAGACGGTAGGGTCGGTGAATACCTGCATTTCATTGGCGAAATCATCGACCAACCACAAGTCAGAATTTCCTTCATTGTGAAGGGTGTAAGAACCGGTCTCGGAGACGATGAACACCTTAACCGGGCGATAGATCGGCCCGTCTGCAGATAATTGCCGATCGACGTGAAGCGAAGTCGGGGCCGAACCCTCGACTTCCTTCTCACCATCACCAGTAACCAATCTCAGGTCCGCATCTGGGTCCTCACCATCTTCGACAAGCCTCAGGGCGACGTAATAATGGGTGTCAATGAGATCTGCTCCCGCACTCTCGCCGGCTTGGAGGTGCAATACATTCTGCTGCTCTGGGTCGAGCATCGGAGTCATCGCATCCATGGCATTGCCAGCGGTTGCGATGGCGACGAGTAGAAGGGCGCAAGAGATACCAGAAGTCCACATTGCGATGCGGCGGTAGTCGAGGCTCACGCCCGACTCAGTCGGCGCTCACATTTGATGCTGGCTATTTGCCTCATAGCAAGTTGTAGCCCTTTTCTGCCAATTTCTCAGGCAGGTAAGTGTCGGTTACGAAATCTAGACCATACTTCGCTAGAGACTGCTGTTCAGCTTTCTTTCCAAGTTCCAGCATCAAATTGATTTCATCTTGCCAGGCAGCATCGGCGAAGCGAGGGTCGCTTAATTCTGCATTCAGTGCCTGAATATCCTTACTCGACAAATCATCTGCCGGCAAGTCGAATCTAACGATGTCATCTGCAGAAATACCGAGGTAATCAGCGCTTGGAGTTGCAAGGTATTCCGAGATATGCGCGGTTTTGATCGCTCCATATGCGATTGATGCATAGATTCGATACGACCACGGGTCGCCGTCAGCGAAGACGATGATTGGTAGCTGCCATTCCTCGTTCATTCGCTTAATGATGCGTCGAGTGGAGCGCGCTGGCTGACCCTTGAGGTGAATCAGCGCGCAACGAGCCGACTCGTCGAAGCCGTTTTCGACGAGTCGGTCGAACATACCACCAGTCTCTATTGCCATGATGAAATCGACATCGTGGTCGATGAGACGGATTTTCTCCGCCTCGACATTGTATGGAACTCCGTAGCCCGAATCTCCAACATCGTCGCGGCAATTGATTCGCATCCACTCGCCGCGACGATTTCGCTCCTCGAAGGTGATATTCCCGATGATTCGGGCTCCATCTTCTTCGGGGCGGAGCTTGAAATCCTCGCGCATGCACTTGGTGATGATTTCGAGGTCTTCGGCGAGATTATTGCTCTCATTTTGTGAGCCGAATTTACCGTGTCCCCAACCCTCGGAAATGTAGTACATCTCTCTCAGGGTCGAGGACTTGCCTGCCTCGATCATTTCCTCGATGAATTCAGTCACGTGCAATGCGCGGAGTAATTGACGCGCGGAACCGAGTGAAGTAGCATCGCGCGTCGATTTCTTCTTGCCATATTTGTAGACGCCAAGTTTTGGGTCGAAGGCAATATTCTGCTTGGTTCTGACTGGGAGAGTCATCGTCGGTGGCTCGCCTTTGAGCATCTTGTTATGCATCTCGCCGGCGATATCGTGCAAGGCCTCGATGACCTGCTCCTTGGTGAATCCATTCGCACTCATTCAGCACCACCATCCTTCATTCCGAACCAATCATCGTTGGCGGGAATCACCTCAGCAGCCGGAGCTACAGGATCGGCTTGCACAGGCTCTTTTGCCTCTTCATTCGACTCCGCCGCTTCGGGAATTGCTGCTTCTACCGGCTCGGCTCGCTCAGCCAATCGGTCCATCGAGCCGATTTCGGCCGCCTTCGCATGCTCTGCTTCGGCGGCCGCCAGCGCCTCGATTTTACGCATCTCATCCAAGAGTTTCTCATCGATTTTCGTGGCGCCAATTATCTCGCCATTTCCGCGGAAGAAAATCTCGCTCTCGGTCCAATCGCCTCGCGATAATCCATCGACGCTGAAGTGAATCTCGGCTGACTGTCCGGGGTCCAACGTATCGAGACGCCATGCCCAAAGCCCGGTCGTCTCTTTCCGGCCACCGCGTGGGTTTTCGGCGATTCGCACCCCTTCGCCCTCTGGCCATTTGGCAAGTAGAGTGTAGGCACGTGCGCGGGCGGTGTAATTGTAGACCGTGATCGAGCAATCGGTTTGCTTGGTTTCTTTGTTCCAAACGACTTCGTCTTCAAGGAAAACCGCATTCATTATGCGTGTGATGACCGGTGCGAGATCTGGCTCTTCTCGGCCGAGCATTTCGCTTGATTTTCGTGAAATTTCTGGAAGAATTATGTTGATTAGGTCGAATTTTTCTTGCGCTTTCTTGCGCTGAGAACTCTTCTTCAGATGGTTACGAAGACCTCGTCCAACCTCCAACATGGCTCGTCGAATCTCCTCGAAAACCTCCTCGTTATCCGCCACAGCTTCCTTAGCTTCACTGGTGAATTGGACGTTGGTTGATGCGAGGTGGATTAGCACGGCGGCCGGCCCTTTTGGTAGCCCTCGCCCGCCGGGCTGGTCGAGTCCGTATCGCTTCCAATCGACGGACTCTAGAGCCTTGGTTAGTAGACAGCCACCTTGTTGATACATCAGGGGAACCCGATTTGCGAATCGTAGGACTTCAATCGGACCTTCTGCGGCGAGGTCGCCGCCGAAAACCAGCCCCACCTCGATTTGGAACGGCTGTCCTTGACTGACGGTCGGCTTGCGAGTGACGGTCGATGCGAAGCGTGAATCAATCGCTTTCGACAGCCCTTTCTTGATGAGAATCTCCTCGATTGGAGAGAGACAATCGGTCGGTGGGGCTAGCAATTTTACCTTCTGAAAAGCATCGATCATCGATTGGGCTTCGTCAGCCTTCACGCGTACTGGAGTGCGTCCCTCGTCGAGCTCAGATAGTTCGAGAATCTCGCGAGCGGCGCGCATGCTGACGCCTGAGAAATTATGCCGCAAGAAGGAGGTAAGTTTGCGCTCTTCAGCCTCTTTGAGCATCCGCTGTAATTGGCCCAGATGAATGCCGTGAGGATGAGGTTTGATCTCTTCGACTTCGCGCGGTAGGCGCTCAGTAGTGCGAATCCAATGACCTTCATCGATAATTTCTCCTTCGCGGTTTCGCACGGTCAATTTGATTGTCGCGTGCGGATTAACGATGCTTGTCATCCTCAGATATTGATGAACGGATTGCCGCCCTCGCTGATATTTCGCTCGCATCACCGTGCGAATTTTCAGACCGTGTTCAACCTCTTCGCCATCCTCAAACCAAACATCTCGGCGCTCGTTAGATTTGGTCGCGCGGTTCTTGCGGGTGTCGAGACCGAGGTCGACGTGAACAGCCGAGGAATCGGATGCAATCTTGGAGACTACGTGAGTCTTCGAGCCAGTGGTCAATTGGGCATACATGACCACACCAGTGATTCCGATTCCTTGCTGACCACGGGTTTGGCGAATAGCATGGAATCGGGAACCGAGAAGGAATTTTCCAAAGACATTCTCGACCGAATCTCGCGGAATACCCGGACCATTATCCTGACAAATAAGTTCGAGTCGGTCGCCTTCCAATCGATTGATTTCCACCTTGATGTCAGGTGGGATGCGTGCCTCTTCGCAAGCGTCTAGTGAGTTGTCCACAGCCTCTTTGACCGCGGTGATCACAGCTCTCTGAAGGGTGTCGAAGCCGAGGAAGTGTTTGTTCTTCTCAAAGAATTCACTAATCGAGATTTGCTTTTGTTTGCTCGCGATTCTCTCTGCATCTGCCATGGCGACTACCCCCTTCAGGTCCTCCCAAAGTCCGAATGACACGGGGCCTGCTTGTGGTCGAAGTGGTGCGAGCGCGTGCATCACTTAACCCTGTGGAACAGAGAGAGGGCGCGCGCGCTGAAAGTGAAAGTGAATTTGCATTTGCGAGAATGTCAGAGCACGTCTCCGACCCTTGCCTGCACGTGCTCTGGCGGAGTTGACTCGATTCGCAAGTCGGGGCTCGGAATCGCATCGAGAATTCGCCGCTCAACCGGCAGTAGCCCCGCCCACCACGGCCCATCGAGGTCCTCTTCATCATCACCAACGCCGTGGTCACGAATCTTCGCCCCAGCGTGTTCGATATCCACTGCAACAACCGAAGTCGCGCGCATTTCTTTCTCAGTCGGCTCGCGCGCACCATCCCATCTTCCCGGACACAAACCCTCGGCGACAACTTCGAGCGCGTGCATCTTCTCATCTCCTTCCAGCACGCGCCCCTGACCAAAGGCGACGACCGAGCGATAATTCATCGAGGAATGGAAGAGCGACCGTGCGAGAACTATCGCGTCGACATGTGTGAAAGTGATGCACAGCGGCTTGCCCGAACCCGATTCCGCCATCAATCGGCTGGCTTTGGCTCCATGCAAGTAGAGGGTTCGACCTTCGCGCCCGTGAATGCAGGGAATCACGAACGGGCGCTCATCCTCAATGAATCCGACATGACAAATCAGCGCGGCGTCGATAATCGAGTGAACCGTTTCCTCATCGTAATGGCCGCGCTCAGGAATCCGCCGTACCTTCGTGTGCTTGGCAACCTCGTACTCAGACATGCGCCGCCGTTGGCGTCGGGGCAAATCAGGATTTCACTCAAACAGGTCTGGGCGCCAAGAGGTAATTTTGCCTGTGAACGCACTCGCCATCACCGTCAATGGGCTTGCCAAATACAACTTCCCCGGGCCCGAACGCCCCTGGAAATTGCGGTTGATTGCAGAGACTGTGACCTGTTCTTCGAGTTCAGATACACCCGGCCCGGCCCCGATACATGCTCCGCATCCGGGGTCGATTAGCTGAACTCCGGCGCGCTCAAACAACTCTGTCCAGCCCTCGCGCGCCGACAAATCCTTGACTGCCTTTGAGCCAAATTGAATGTAGCAATCTACACCCTCGGCGACGGTCAAGCCTGCGTCGAGTGCAGCACCAGCAACCATCGCGTAGTAAGCGAAATCATCGTCCTTGCCTGCGGTGCAGGAGCCTGCGTAGGCGATATCGATTGGGACTTCGCCCAATTCGTCGATGTAGGCTCCATTGGTTGGGTCGGATGGGATGCCAGCATCCGGGTCGCCCGGATGCGCCACCATCGGACGGATCGCAGACAAGTCGATGGTGTGAACTCCGCCATGATACACAGCTTCTTCATCGGGCAGCACGAAGGCTGCCCGAACCTCATCTTCAGTCAAATCTTCACGACGCTCAAGCAACCACTCAACCGTCAAATCATCCGGCTCACAAATACCGGTTTTTGCCGAGCACTCGGTCGCCATATTACACAGCGTCGCCCGCTCGTCCATCGATAGCGAAGCCAAACCCGGCCCACCAAATTCCATCGAGCGGTCGAGCGTATCTGACTGCGCAGCATACTTCCAAAGGATGTGCAAAATGACATCCTTCGCAGTGCAACCGGGGTCGAGACTGCCGACCAATTCGAAGCGAATGCTCTCGGGCACCTTGACGAAGGCGAATTGGTTGTGGACGAGGTTGGCATACTCGGTTGAACCGACACCGTAGGTTAGCGCATTGCTCGCCCCACCCATGCAGGTGTGGCTGTCTGTGGCCTGAATGAAATCGCCAACATCGATGAATTCCTCGCGCGCGACTTGATGGCAAATACCCGGACTAACCCCGTCAACCGCTGAATAGTCGCGCACACCGGTGTGGCGCTGGAAGGCGACTTGCAGGTCGCGCAAAGTCTGGATTTTATCGGCGAATCTGCTGAATCGAGCGACGCCAGTCGCGTATAGCAAATGGTCCTCGAAGACGGCAAATTTCGGCGGGTTCGGCAGCGCGTAATCCCCGCCGTATTCCGCCGCCAAGAAGTTGTGAACCTGCGCGGTTGTAAACTCGTGTGAATAACCGCCATCGACCTGAGCGATCACAGCATCACCCGGCTTGACATAACCGCGCGAACCATTCTGCCCAAGCAATTTGTTGGAGATCATCTTCTCAGCCATCGTCATTGGAATGGCATCCGTGCTAACCACCGGCAAGGCAACCTCACCCGATTTGAGCTTCTTAGCGAATGGAAAAATCCCCCCATTCTCGATAATCAATTGAGTGACAGGGTCGTACTTACCAGTGAACTCCCCAAGGTCGATGCTCTCACCAGCCTGCAGCCGCTCGAGCATCGAATGGTCGCCCATCAACTGGCCGAGATTGATGTTATTTCGCTCGTGGATGGGCGCAAAGGAAGCCGCGATGACGATGCGAATACCCGACCATCGCTCACATTGAGCAGCCGTCTCGCGGCTACTTCCAGTCCCCTTTCGGTGGCCGCTAACAATCACCTCAAAGCCACCGTCAATCAAAGCCCGTTCTTCGAAGACCCGACGCCCTTCGTGGAGCAGTCCGGCGTAGCCGTTTTCGGCGAGGATAGCGGGATCGTGGTCGAAGCAAACCCAAGCGGGAGTCATCACATCAGTATTGATGTCGTCAAGCAAGTCATCGACCGACAAATCCTCCATTCTCAGGTCGAGCCCATCATACAATTGCGCGCGAATCAACTCGAGGTCTTTGGTGAGGAAAAGCACCCTCTTTCCGGGAGTCAAAGCGACTTCAGATGGCGGCCATGACTCCACATCAGCACCTCACAGACAGTGCTCGCCAAGGTCCGTTGCTATTTCACCGTTCGTAAAGCCCGACACAGGCTCGCAGAGCATCATTTGCAAGAGGATTTCTGCAACCTCTAAGGTTTAAATAGGAAGTCCATTGCGAATATTTTACCTTTCTGTCTGAAAGGGGGTGCGAGGGGATGTCAGAGTATCTGGTTGAAGACATAGTGAAATGCAGCGAATGCGGTTCGAGAAATTTGAACCGAGACGAGACTCGAGGAGAGGTCGTCTGCGATGATTGCGGACTCGTTCTCGAAGACAAGGTCATCGACCAAGGAGCCGAGTGGCGCGTTTTCAGCCCAGAGCAGGGCGACCAGCGTGCGCGAACCGGTGCTCCGATGACCGTCATGCTGCACGACAAGGGTCTGTCGACAGATATCGATTGGCAGAACAAGGATTACTCTGGTAAGACCATCTCCTCCCGCTACCGCTCTCAATTCTATCGAATGAGGAAGTGGCAGAAGCGCTCGCGTGTGAGCAATGCAACCGAGCGCAATTTGGCCATGGCACTAGCTGAGTTGGATCGCATGGCCAGCCGCCTCGACTTGCCGAAGAGCATCCGCGAGACGGCGGCTGTCAACTACAAGAAAGCGGTTGAGAAGAGACTCATCCGCGGTCGTTCAATCGAAGGTGTGGCGGCTGCTTCCCTCTATGCAGCTTGCCGCCAGTGCAACAATCCGCGCACACTCGATGAGATCGGCGAGGCTAGCCGAACTGGCCGAAAGGAAATCGGCCGAACTTACCGATTCATGGTGCGCGAATTGAAGATGAAGATTCCACCAACCAAGCCCGAGGATTACATTCCTCGATTCTGCTCGGGCCTCGACCTCGACGCCGAGGTTCAGGCGAAGGCGTACGAACTCATCGCCAAGGCTCAGGAGAAGGAATTGACCAGTGGACGAGGTCCTACTGGAATCGCCGCTTCAATCATCTACATCGCATCGGTTCTGTGTGGCAAGCGCCGAACTCAGCGCGAGGTTGCCGAGGTCGCTGGAGTGACTGAGGTTACTATTCGAAACAGGTACAAGGAACTCATCCAGAACCTGAATATCGAACTCGAGATTTGAGTCGGGTGGCCCGGATGGCCAGACGCGAAGGCAGTGCCTTGGTTTGGCAGTTGACCGATGAGCGGCTGAAGCGTGCTGTGCGCGAAGCGTTTGAGATTGCACCGCTTCCTAATCCGCCGCTCGAACTTCCCGATTTTCCTGCGATTCCGCCCATCGATGCAGATTCTCTGGTTCGGCAGGCGGCAGGGATCTTCGCAATCGATCGACAGGGATTCAATTTGCGCTTGAGCGAAATTACCGATGAGCACCTTCCGGACCACGCGAAGCGGGCAATCGACCCGGAAGAGGCCGAATCGAATTGGATGGAATCGAATGCTGCTGAATTAGCCGAGCGAGTATTGGTTTTACAGGCGCGAGATTGGCTTGCGGTCGCGCTTGACGAATTCTCGCCCGATACCGACCGTTGGTATCTCGGCGCGGCTCTTGTTCAAGGCCTTGCTTTGGGAGGTTCTCAGGTTGCCCGTGAGGATTGTTACTACCTGCTCGAGGCGATTGCCTACGCGGTGACGCCTGGGAATTTGCCGTACTCAAATGTCTCTGGGCGGCATCAATTGGCTTGGTCGGAGCAACGAACAACCGCTGAACCGCTCCCTCCGCATCCGGCCGGCGCGATGGCAGCTACGAGCATTCTCGACACCTTATCGATGCGTGCCGAATCAGCAGCCGGAGTCTTGCCTTACTGGCTAGAGAACCTCTCGGTTTCACTTCGTCTCTGTCCAACCCTCGACGTTGCCACACGCGTCCTCGATGGATTGGTACAGGCTGAGGGTGAGGCGTGCAATCCTTTCGTTCGGGCAGGATTGCAGATGCTCTCTCACTCGCCCGATGAAGCCCGGGATATCTTGGTTGCTTCCGCTGACCACCGTTCCTCTTCCGCTCGCAGAACCGTGGCCGAGTCACTCTCACGAATCCACGCGCAGGAAGGGGAGTTAGCGCTGACTATCGCTGATCGCCTTCTGCTTGACGAGGACTTTTCCGTGGTGATTCTCACCGCAACCTTCGTCGGCGGACTGGCTCGACTTTCGGAGGAAGAATTTGTGCCGCGCTCACTAAAAATCTTGGCTGGCGGCAATGAACGCGCAGTCCAACGCCTTGTCGAATCTGGGCTGCGCGACCACCTCTCTGCAAATCCAAGCGACCCACATTCAATGCTGACTTCAGCCTGGCTCGCCTCATCCTCAGTGGGGCGTTCTCGCATAGGGAATCTCATTGTCGAGCAGGCTGCCGTCGCCCCTCAAGCCTTTGTCGAGACCTGTTCGGGTATTGCCCAGAGTGACTCTGCAGCCCATGGTGAATTACTTCGCTGGATTGAGATGCGCAGCCCGGAATCTCTCGCACTACTCAGGTGAGCGTTGGCGGGCCGTCCGACTTTCTATGCGAGAGAATTCGCTGAAAATCAGGAACAGCCGGTGGTCGCACCGCAAGCATTGCACTTCAGACAGGTTCCGTTGCGAACCATCTGGCTGCCGCCACAATCATCACAGATATCTCCGGTGAATCCACGCTCGCGAGCCATTCGGCGGATGCGAGCTTCATCGTCTTCGACGGGTGTGTAAGCGTTGAGAGTTGGTTGGATATTGCGCTTCTCACCTTGGACTCGAACGACTCCATCCTCAGTCTGTTCGGGCCGGCTGATCGAGGTCGTCTCCATGTCTTCGGCCGACACGTGAGCGAGGTCGTCGCGCTCGAGATACTGAATGGCGAGCTCGCGGAAGATGTAATCGACGATGGAAGTCGACATCTTGACTCGACCACTTCCGCCGCTTACCATACCGCTTGGGTCGAACTTCTGGAAGGTGAATGACTTCACGAAAGCATCCAGAGGAACGCCGTACTGCAAGCCGATTGACACGGCGATAGCGAATTGGTTCAGCAAAGATCTCCAAGCGGCTCCTTCCTTGGAAGTGGTGATCATAATCTCGCCGAGTCGACCATCATCGTAAGTGCTCGAAGACAGGTAAACGGTGTGGCCGCCAACGCGCGCCTTCATCGTACTCGACGAGCGAACATCAGGCAGTGGGCAGCGCGTGGCGATGTAATTGTGGACGAATTGTTCTGCAATCACAGTCGCTGCCGGAGCTGGAATCGGTAGGGCTGCAGCAGTTTCCTCGACCATCTTGTGGACGACGGTGACCGCCTCGTTCTCTTCCTCCTCGTCGGAGAGGATCGTCGAATCGACGAGTTGGTTCATCAACGGCTGCGAGAGTTTGGAACCGTCACGATAGACCGCGCATGCTTTGTTCATCGTCTCATGACTCAATTCGTAAGCCGCGCGAATTTCTTCGATCGTTGCATCCGCTGGCATATTGATCGTCTTTGAAATTGCACCAGAGATGAATGGTTGAGCGGCTGCCATCATCAAGACGTGAGCCTTCCAATCGATTGAGCGCTCGCCGTACTTTCCGCAAGGCGTTGCACAATCAAAGACGGCGAGGTGCTCGTTCTTCAATCCGGGCGCGCCCTCGATTGTACCGTAACCGAATACGTGGTCATTGGCTTGGTCAATCTCTGTTGACGAGAACCCGAGGCGGCCGAGAGTGTCATAGAACGGGTCCTCGAATTGCGCCTTCGTCATGCCGAGTGTTTCAGTGCAGAACTCCTCGCCAAGAATCGAAGGCGCGAAGGCTGAACGTAAGTCGAAAACATCTGGGAAGCTGGCTTCGACGGTCTTGATTTTGGCCGCGCTGAATCCAGCCGCCTTGAGCGCCTTGGAAGAGACCGTCGGGCAATTGCGAAGCGATGCAGTTCCCATGATGTATTCCTGGATCGCTTCGGTCTCCTTGTCGGAGTATCCCAATCGCCTGAGGGCGTTTGGAACTCCGTGATTGATGATTCGTAGCGAGCCGCCACCAGCCAATTGCTTGTATTGAACAAGAGAGAATTGCGGCTCGACACCAGTGGTATCCGCGCCCATTACCAATCCGATTGTACCCGTGGGCGCGATAACAGTAGTCTGAGCATTACGGAATCCGTGCTCTTCGCCCTCGCGCAGAGCGCGATCCCAAGCAGCGCGAGCAGCTTCGAGCAAATCCTTCGGGCATTTCTTGGAATTGATTCCCATCGGAGCGACGGTCAAACCCTCATATTCCTCAGCTGGAGCATCGTATGCGGCGCGGCGGTGATTTCTCATCACGCGCAGCATGTGGTCGGCATTGTCGGAATAATTCGGGAATGGACCGAGTACGGATGCCATCTCGGCGCTCGTCGCGTAGGATTCTCCACACATCACCGATGTTAGAGCGCCGCAAATCGCGTATCCGCGCTCATCATCATATGGAATTCCCATGTGCATCAAGAGCGAGCCGAGGTTGCAGTAGCCAAGGCCCAGGGTGCGGTATTCGTAGGACTTGCGAGCGATTTCCGCGGAGGGGAATTGAGCCATCAGAACGCTGATTTCGAGGGTTGCAGTCCACAATCTGACCGAGTGACGGAAGTCTTCCACGTCGAAGGTTTGAGTGCTCTTATCGTAGTAGTGAAGCAGGTTAATGCTCGCGAGATTGCAAGCGGTATCGTCGAGGAACATGTACTCACTGCACGGGTTTGAACCGTTGATTCGCCCACCCTCCGGACAGGTGTGCCACTCGTTGATGGTCGTGTCAAACTGCACTCCCGGGTCAGCGCACGCCCATGCTGTGTAGGCGATTTTGTCCCAGAGTTCGTTTGCAGGCATCGAGCGGCTTGGCGCCGGCTCGCGGCCGGCCTCGGCCGCTCGCTCCAACTCGGTTCGATGGTAGAGATTCCACTCTCCATTTTCGCGCAGTGCGTCCATGAATGAGTTTGGAACACGCACTGAGTTGTTGGAATTTTGACCTGAGACTGTATTGTATCCCTCGCCCTGCCAATCGGTGTCGAACTTCTCGAAAGTCATCTGCTTCCAGCCTTGGCCGGCGAGGTCTAGAATTCGCTTGATGTGAGGCTGAGGAACGCTGTCTCGCACAGCCTTGACCATCGCCATCTTCAGCGCGCCGTTGGCAGCTGGATCTAGGCGCGAGTCGTCCTCGTCGTGAGCCCAGATTGCTGACATGATCGAGTCGGCGTGCTTCTGCAGTATGCTTGAGCCGATGACGAGGGCAGAGACCTTCTCTTCCTCGGAGAGCTTCCAATCGATGTATTCCTCGATGTCAGGATGGTCGAGGTCGAGGGTGACCATCTTGGCGGCGCGGCGAGTAGTTCCGCCCGACTTTATCGCTCCCGCGGCGCGGTCTCCAATCTTCAGGAATGACAGGAGGCCGCTGGACGAGCCGCCTCCGGAGAGCGGCTCGCCGGCTCCACGAATTCGAGAGAAATTGGAGCCGGTCCCAGAACCGTACTTGAAGAGCAAAGCCTCACGGTTCCAAAGCCCCATAATCGACTCGGTACCACCGACTAGCGAGTCTGAGACGGATTGGATGAAGCAGGCGTGAGGCTGCGGGTGAGTGTAGGCATCTTCTGAGAGTCTCAACTCACCCGTCGTACCGTCAACATAGTGGTGACCTTGGGCAGGACCCTCAATTCCATAGGCCCAATTTAGTCCGGTATTGAACCACTGTGGGCTATTCGGGGCCGAGCGCTGGCTTGCGATGAGATAGCACATCTCATCGTAGTAAGCTCGAGCATCGGCCTCGCTGGCGAAGTAACCGTAATTCCAGCCCCAGTAAGTCCAGGTCCCAGCGAGGCGGCGGAATAATTCGCGGCCATCGGTCTCTCCAACGAATCTCTCCTCGGCCGCAAGAGTCTGCAACTTCTCGTGGTCAGGCTCACTGCGTTGCAGCCAAACCGGCACACCATCTTCTGCCACCTTGCGCAGAACGGCTGGTACGCCGGCTTTTCTGAGGTATTTCTGAGCGCAGACCTTTCCGGGAACTCCTGCGAATCCCGAAGGAAGGCGAGCCCCTTCGATCTCATGCGCGAGGCTTCCGTCGGGGTTTCGAATCTCGACATTCATCTCGATCCAGTCGAACGCATCGAAGGGGTCAGCGCCTGCAGAAGTAAAGCGGCGTTCGATGACTAGGCCCTTCTCAGCCTCTCCAACGTCAGCGACCGTTTCATCCTCTGTTCGCGTCTGCATCTCTACCACTTCCGAATCATTTCCCCGGGTCGATTCTGTCCTTCGCAGGCGCGAAGGATTCGGTTGTGCTCAAGGAGGGACTTTAATGATTGAGGAATGGACCTTGTCGGTAGAGATGGATTGACCTTGGGAAATGTATAATCCGCGTCTTCTCGCAGTGTGAAAGTTAGCCGGTCAGGCTTGGATATCCAGTGTCCAATCTACACTTGCGCCGGACCGCGAAATCATAATTCCGACTGAGCAATCTTGCTCGTGCGAATGGGCGATAATTCGTCGCACGAGCTTCTCTGGCACATCGCCTTGGATGACGTAGTGCATGCGCACCGCGGTGAAGACGCGGGGCGACTCCTCCGCGCGGTCGCCTTCGACCTCAATCCACATCGCGCGGACATTATCCATTCTGTGCTTCAAGCCCACGCGCAAATCGACGAGTGAGCATCCAGCGTGGGCTTGCAAAACCAATTCCATCGGACTCGGAGCAGTATCCGAGTAGATAGGCGCGAGCTTGCCCGCCTCGGTCTCGCCCTCCATCGTGCGACCGCCAGTCCAGCGCACTGTGCTCTTCATGGAGCGCCCTCAAGCCAGTCAGTCTTGAGGCTTCGGCCTTACAGAATTCACCTCAACCCCCCAAAAACCGAGAATCCCACCCTTGCCAGTAGCTCAAGTCAATGGGTTGGCTTCATCAATGGATGGCAGGTCGCGCGCCTGAGAGATATGACCGGTGGCGCTGCGATCACAATGGGAGAGAACGGATTGAACGTCCCAGACGAGCCCATCGTCCACTATATCGAGGGTGACGGAATCGGCGTCGACATCACTCCGGTGATGATTTCAGTCGTCGATTCAGCAGTCGCAAAAGCCTACGATGGAACTCGCCAAATCCACTGGTCAGAAGTCCTCGCCGGTGAGAAGGCATTCAACGCCACCGGCGAGTGGCTACCAGAAGCAACCCTCGACGCAATGCGCACAGGATTAGTCTCAATCAAGGGCCCGCTCACCACGCCAGTCGGCGGCGGAATTCGCAGCCTAAACGTGGCACTGCGCCAACAACTCGACCTCTTTGCTTGCGTCCGCCCAGTACGCTGGTACGCAGGAACACCAAGCCCTGTTCGCAACCCAGGCGACGTTGACATGATCATCTTCCGCGAGAATAGCGAAGACGTCTACGCGGGCATCGAGTGGGAGGCGGGAAGCGAGGAAGTCGCTAAGGTAATCGAATTCCTACAAAACGAAATGGGAGTCACAAAAATCCGCTTCCCGAACACATCGGGAATTGGAATCAAGCCAATCAGCATAGAAGGAACCGGGCGCATCGTTAGAGCGGCTATCCAGTACGCAATTGACAATGACAAGGATTCGGTAACCCTAGTCCACAAGGGCAACATCATGAAGTTCACAGAAGGCGGATTCCGCGATTGGGGCTACCAATTGGCAAAGGACGAATTCGGAGCAACGGAGCTCGACGGAGGCCCATGGTGCACTCTGACCAACCCGAAGACTGGCAATACGATCACCATCAAGGATGTCATCGCCGACGCAATGTTGCAACAAGTCCTCACGCGCCCGCGAGAGTACGGAGTTTTGGCGACGATGAATCTCAATGGCGACTACATCTCAGACGCTCTCGCCGCTCAGGTCGGAGGCATCGGAATCGCGCCTGGAGCCAACATCAATTACGACACAGGAATCTCAATTTTCGAGGCCACGCACGGCACTGCACCAAAGTACGCAGGCCAAGACAAGGTCAACCCCGGAAGCCTGATTTTGTCCGCAGAAATGATGCTGCGTCACATGGGCTGGGGCGAGGCTGCTGACCTCATCGTCAAGGGAATGGAAGGGGCAATTTCAGCCGGGACCGTGACCTATGATTTCGAGCGCCTGATGGATGATGCGACCCTGCTTTCATGCTCTGCCTTTGGACAGGCGCTCGTCTCCCACATGTGAGTGGTTAGGTTGAATTTTGCAGGGCTCAATTTGTGCCAGCCCTTGCTGGAAGCCCTCCGAAAAATTGGCTATGAAACGCCTACGCCCATTCAGGAAGAAGCAATTCCCCATCTCCTGAAGGGCCGAGATATGCTCGGCTGTGCTCAAACAGGCACTGGTAAAACAGCCGCATTCACGCTACCAATTCTGCATGCAATGGCAAAAGATCCAACGGCCGGCAAGCGAAAAATTCGCGCATTGATGCTTTGTCCAACGCGCGAACTAACCGCTCAAATCCACGAAAATATCGAATTGTATGCTGCAAATTTAGACATTCGAAGCATGGCAATGTTTGGCGGAGTTTCGCAAAAACCGCAGGAGAAGAAACTCCGAACTGGAGTAGACATTCTCGTCGCAACCCCCGGACGACTTCTAGACATGATTTCACAACGCCATGTCGACCTCTCCTCAGTTGAGTTCCTCGTCTTCGATGAGGCCGACAGAATGCTCGACATGGGTTTTATTCGCGACATCAGAAAGATTCTCGCACACATTCCAGAAAGAAGGCAGAGCCTTCTGTTCAGCGCTACGATGCCGAGGCCAATCGTCGAGTTATCGAAGGATATGTTGAGAGATCCTGTCAATGTCTCAATCACCCCAGAATCGACTACCGTCGAAGCGATTAATCAATCATTGATGTTTGTTATGAAAGCCGACAAGCGTTCGCTTCTCAGGCATATTTTACTAGAAGAAAATCCTGAAAAAATGCTTGTCTTCGGGCGCACCAAACACGGCTGCAACAGGATAGTCAAAATCCTCGAACGGGATGGCTTCGATGCTCTCGCCATTCACGGAAATAAGAGTCAAGGTGCGCGTGAGCGCGCCCTTGGCCGATTCCGCGACGGCTCCCTACAAATCCTCGTCGCCACAGATGTAGCAAGCCGCGGAATCGACGTCTCCGACATCAGCCACGTCATCAATTACGACCTGCCCAACGAGCCAGAGGTCTACGTACACCGCATTGGCCGAACAGGCAGAGCGGGGCAAGGTGGCATTGCGATTGCATTCTGCGATGAGTATGAAGGCGAGTACTTACGAGGAATCGAGAAGACAATCCGCCAAGAAATCCCAGTCGACGAAGACCACCCATTCCACTCGGAGAGAGCCAAGTCACGAAAGGGAGAGAAGGCGCCGAAAAAGCTCCGACAAGGCCGAAGAGATGGCAAAGGAGGCAGAGGCGCACGCGGGAAAAGGAGCAACTCGCCGCCGCGCTCGTACAATAATCGCAAGAGCGGCGAGCCTCTTGGAAAGGAGAAGTCAGGCCGCTCGAAGAAGAATCAGAATCAGCAGAGCGGCGGAAAGAAGCGGCGTAGATCTAAAGGAGATAATCGCCGCCGGCAAAAACACAACCGCCGGGGCCAAAATTAGGCGGCGGGCGACTCGCACCTTCTAAGATTCGACTTCGGATTAAACAATCTATAAGTCACTGCCAATTTGGCAGACGAATAATGAGTGCACATCCGAATGTTGTTTCCGATGAAGAATGGGTACAGGCGCGAATCGCCTTCATGGAAGATGAAAAAGCGCACAAAGCAGCAACGCTGGCTTTAGCCGAAAAAAGACGTTCACTTCCTTGGAGAAAAGTCACCGAAGACTATGTCTTCGACGGTGGGGAATTGGGTAAGAAGTCGCTCTCAGAGATCTTCGGGAAGGCGGACACGCTCTTCGTTTACCATTTGATGTACGCGAGTAGGCAGGATCGAGCGTGTCCAAGGTGCACATCACTTCTCGACCAATTTCAATCGATGAAATTACACGTCCAAGCTTCTGGTTTGATGACCTTCGCAATCATAGCAAAGGGAGAATATGAATCATTGATGAGAGCGATTTCACACAATAATTGGATTTGGGATATCTACTCAGCCTCCGAGAACACCTTCCCAGAAGATTTCGGAGTTACAAAAGACGGAGGTTACGCTGGAGCGGAGGGTATGTACGATTACGTCAACCCATGGCCAGGTGGTGACGAAGGACCACCCAACCTGCCGGGGATATCGATTTTCAAGAAGGATTCAGATGGTAATGTGTATCATACCTACTCGATTTATGGAAGCCATTTGCTCGAATATGTGCAGTACAATTTCATGTTTGACCTCACTCCAGATGGCCGCCCACTAGGGAAACCTGAGATGCCTTTCTTGACTCACAAGGATTTGTATGATTTCCCGGGCGGAAATTACTGAATTTGAGAATTTCAAGAATTCGTCGGCAAATTCTGATATTTTTCCGCATTTCAGCAAGAACTCCTTCGCTTCCGGTGCAATTCGGCGTATAGAGGCGGTGTAGTGAATTGCACCGACTGTAAATCATTGTAGCCGTTGTGATTATTATCACTTCACGGTTTAATTATTGCACCGAGTGTTGATTTACTACATGACCGTAATCGCCGGATACGCACGCTCGCCTTTCACGCCCGCTCGAAAGGGGGCACTCGCTCGCACTCGCCCTGACGATATCGCCGCAACGGTCGTCGACGGACTGCTCAACAAATTAGGTCTTGATCCTGCTCTGGTTGAGGACATTATTGTCGGAACCGCCTTCCCTGAGGGGGAGCAAGGATTCAACCTCGCTCGGATGATTACCTTCCTGACCGAACTTCCCGAGTCGGTTCCGGGAGTTACTATCAATCGGTTTTGTGGCTCCAGCATGCAAGCGATTCACGATGCTGCTGGACGCATAGCGATGGGCGCTGGTGAGGCGTTCATCGCTGGTGGGATTGAATCGATGACGCGGATTCCGATGACGGGCTTCAATCCGATGCCGAATCCGCGTATGTCCGAGGTGGCACCTGATGCCTTCACCTCGATGGGAATTACTGCTGAGAATTTGGCTGTGAAATACGGGATTGACCGCGAGACGCAGGAAGCGTTCGCGGTAGAGAGTCACGCGCGCGCCGCGGGTGCGCGCGAGGCTGGGAACCTCGCTGACGAGATAGTCGGTATCGAGACAGAGGATGGCTTGGTTGATGCTGATGGTTGTATCCGGCCTGGAACCGATGCTGATACTCTGGCGGGGCTGAGGCCTGCCTTCGATGCTGAGGGGTCGGTCACTGCTGGGACATCATCACCGCTTACCGACGGGGCGGCTTTCGTGCTGGTTTGCACCGAGGAATTCGCGAAAGAGCACGCTCTCAAGCCGCTTGCGCGCATCCTTTCTACTGCTGTCAGTGGATGCGCGCCTGAAATCATGGGCATCGGCCCGGTCGAGGCGACTAACAAGGCGCTCGAGCGTGCCGGATTGACCCTCGATGATATCGACATCGTCGAACTCAACGAGGCCTTTGCCGCACAATCACTTGCGGTTATCGAAGAGCTTGGATTGGACGCTTCGAAAGTCAATATCGATGGGGGAGCCATTGCTCTGGGGCACCCACTGGGTGCTAGCGGTGCGCGAATCACAGGGAAGGCTGCAAGTCTCTTGCAACGGAATGGGGCAAAGCGCGCTCTGGCAACCATGTGTGTTGGCGGCGGTCAGGGTATCGCCACCGTCCTTGAGAAGTACGAATGAGGTGAGCGAATGGGTGCGAGATTGGATGGTAAATCGGCGGCTGAAGCCGGCGAGGCTGCAGAGGCCTCCGAACTCGGTTCGGCAAGCGCAAAACCTCTCGGAATTGAGCGCGTGGCCGTCATCGGCAGCGGAGTGATGGGCGCTGGAATCGCCGCTCATTGCGCCAATGCCGGCTGCGAAGTGATGCTTCTCGACATAGTTCCCGAAGGTGCAGAGGACAGGGATGCTTTGGCCAAGGGAGCGATTGCGAAGATGCTCAAATCGGACCCGGAAATGCTGATGCACAAATCCTACGCAAAACGTATCACTGCGGGTAATATCGAAGACCATCTCGAACTTCTCAAAGACTTTGATTGGGTCGTCGAAGTCATCATCGAGAACCTCGAAATCAAGCGCTCACTTTACGCGAAACTCATCGAACATCTCGGCACTAATACGATTCTCTCATCGAATACCTCGACCCTGCCGCGCTCAGCCCTAACCCACGGGATGCCGCACGATGTGGCTAGCCGTTTTTTGATCACTCATTTCTTCAATCCGCCACGATATCTTCCATTGCTTGAAGTCGTGGCGGGGCCAGAAGTTGACGAAACGGTCGTTACGCGCTTTGCCGAATTTGGCGATGTTCGCTTAGGCAAGCGCGTCACTTTCTGCAACGACACGCCCGGATTCATCGGCAACCGCTTGGGCGTGTATTTTGTCCAGCGCGCCTTCAAGGCGACGCTGGATAATGGATTCACAGTAGAACAGGCAGATGCCATGCTAGGCCGACCAATCGGCCTGCCCAAAACCGGAGTATTCGCGCTGATGGATTTGGTCGGCATCGACCTCATCCCTCACGTCATGGAGAGCATGCTCGCTCACCTCCAACCAGACGATGCCTTCCACGAAATCGCCGGTGCGGGAGACGAGATAATCCGCACAATGATCGCAGACGGATACACCGGCCGCAAGGGCAAGGGTGGTTTCTTCCGACTCAACACCGAGGGCGGCAAGCGAATCAAGGAAGCTCGCAACCTCACAACTGGAGAATACGCGACTGCCAACCGCAAAGCAACTTATCCCTCAGCCAAGATGGCCAAGCAAGGCCTAGCCCGTTTACTCGACCACCACGATGAGGGCGCCGCCTTCGTAAATGAGGTACTGCTCGACACTTTCTGCTACGCAGCAAGCCTCGTACCAGAGGTCACAGAAGACATCAGCGATATCGACGGAGCGATGCGAGTCGGCTACAATTGGAAGCGCGGCCCATTCGAGATGATGGACGAAGTAGGTGCGACAAGCATCGTCGCACGCCTCGAAGCCGCCGGTAAAGCAGTCCCGGAATTCATCACTCTCGCAGCCGATAAAGGCGGCTTCTACACAATCGAAGAATCCGAAATCCAGCGGCTCACACCAGGCGGCACAAGAGCCCAAGTCGCCCGCGGACCGGACACCCTGACAGTCGCCGACCTCAAGCGCCGCGGCAAACCTCTCCAGCGCAATGCATCAGCAAGCATCTGGGACGCTGGAGACGGAGTCCTCCTCATCGAATACCACTCGAAAATGAACGCCATGGACCCACTTTCGATGGAGATAATCCTCGCCGCAGTCGACATGGCGGAATTCGGCGATTGGCAAGGAATCCTCATCGCCAACGATTCCAAGAATTTCTGCGCCGGAGCCAACCTCGGCCTCGCACTCTTCGCAGCAAACCTCGCAGCATGGACCGAGGTCGAGGAATTCATCTCGCTGGGCCAAGAAGCCTACCAGGCTCTCAAGTACGCAGAAGTCCCAGTAGTAGCAGCTTCAACTGGAATCTGCGTCGGCGGCGGAGCCGAAATTCTGCTGCACTGCGACGCTGTTCAAGCCCACGCTGAATCATACATCGGACTCGTCGAAGTAGGAGTCGGAATTGTCCCTGGATGGGGTGGTTGCAAGGAGATGCTCGCCCGCCTGCGCAAATTCGGAATCGCAGCAGGCGGCCCAATGGGACCAGTCATGAAAGCCTTCGAGATGATCGGCACAGCCCAAGTCGCAAAATCAGCCGAACAAGCACGAAGAATGGGCTTCCTCAGCCCTACAGACAAGGTCACGATGAACCGCGACCGGCTCATCGCTGACGCCAAAGCAAAACTCCTCGAGTTAGCCCAAGATTACACTCCCCCTGAACCGCACACGTACAACCTTCCCGGCCCCACCGCGAAGGCCGCACTCGACATGGCGGTTGCCGACCTCGCACGGTCCGGCCAAGCCACTCCGCACGACGTCGTAGTAACCGCTGAACTCGCCCACATTCTCTCGGGCGGAGACACCGATATTCTCGATGAGCTCAGCGAGGACGAAATCCTGGCGATGGAACTCGCTGCAATTTCGAAACTTTCGCGCGACGAAGCCACTTTGGCAAGGATGGAGCACATGGTGACGAAGGGGAAGCCATTGAGGAATTGAGGTGAGAAAATGGTAGTTTACAACGCACCCTACGAAGAATATGAATTCCTTTTCCACGAAGTTTTCGACGTTCTCGACCTCGCAAAACGCCTCGGCCACGAAGACATCGACCGCGACTTCATCCGCATGGTGATGGAGGGTTGGGGAGACTATTGCACGGAGGTGCTCATGCCCCTCAACGAGGTTGGTGACCGCGAGGGGTTGAGCTTCGAATCCGGTGAGGTTCGGATGCCTGGCGGATTCGTCGACGCCTGGAAGGAAGGCGTCGAGGCTGGTTGGTTTGCAGCTACTTGCAAGCCTGAACACGGTGGTATGGGCTTGCCGCAATTTGTTCGCAATGGAGTCGATGAGATTGCTATTGCGACGAATATGGCATTGTCAGTTGTGCCCGCTCTTGGACTCGGTGTCTACGAGTTGGTAACTCATCATGGTGTTGAGGAATTAATTGACCATTATGCCGAGTTTTTGGCGAGCGGGCATTGGTGCGGCACTATGTGTTTGACAGAGCCGCACGCAGGCACCGACTTGGGGATAATTCGTTCAAAGGCGGTGCCCCAAGACGATGGTTCGTATCGCGTGACTGGGACGAAGATTTTCATCACCGCAGGTGAGCATGATCTCTCGGAAAACATCGTTCACATGGTGCTGGCAAAGACGCCCGATGCGCCCGAGGGAACGCGGGGAATCTCACTTTTCTTGGTGCCGAAATACTTGCCAAAGGATTGGCAATCGGGCGGTGTTGCGGGTCTGTCACGGTCGTTGAGCGATGCCAGGAATGGCGTCACTTGTTCTGGCATCGAGGAGAAGATGGGACTGCATGCTTCGCCGACCTGTGTGCTGAATTTCGATGACTCGGTCGGCTGGCTGGTAGGTGAATTGAATACCGGCATGTCGCTGATGTTTGAGATGATGAATCGCGAGCGATTGGCGACCGGAATGATGGGTCTTGGCTTAGGTGAAATCGCCTACCAGAACGCTCTCGCCTGGGCGCGAGAGCGACGACAGGGTCGCGACCTCAAAGGGGTCCGCGACCCGTCGGAATCGGCGGACAATATCCTCGTTCACCCAGATGTCCGCCGTATGTTACTCACTGCTAAAGTCAACAACGAGGGCTGCCGAGCCCTCGGTGTTTGGGTCGGCACGCTACTCGACGAGATGGGCTCGGAGGACGAGGAAACCCGCGAGCGTGCCGAGGCCCTAATCGCCCTTCTCACGCCGGTCGTCAAAGCTCACTTTACCGACCTTGGTTGCGAGACCACCAGCACCTGCATGCAAGTGATGGGTGGTGCTGGATATTGCTCTGAGTACGGCGTTGAGCAATTCTATCGCGACGTGCGCATTTCGAAGATTTGGGAAGGAACAAATGGCATCCAAGCCTTGGATTTGGCCGGCCGTAAAATCACTCAAGATCTCGGTCGAAACCTACGCTATCTGATGTGGCCGCTTGTCGAATTCATCGAGGAGAATCGAGATATTCCCGAGATGGCTGAGTTCAACAAACCACTCCACAAGGGCGTTCGTGGACTCCAGCAATTGACCCTGCTAATGATCAGCCAAGGCATGGGCAACCCTCACTTTTTGGCCGCCGGAGCAACCGATTATTGTCGCTACTTCGGCAATATCATGCTCGCATACATGTGGGCACGGATGGCACGCGTCTGCCTCGAGCATCCAGACTCTGATTTCCACCAAGCAAAACTCGCATCCGCGCGAGTTTTCTTCAAGCGCATTTACCCTGAAACCATTGCACTGGGAGCCAATATTCAGGCAGGACACAAGGATTTGATGGATTATCCTGAGGCGATGATGTGATGCATGAAGGCCGCCAAGAAAAGCTTCGATTGAAGACTCGTCGAGCGGCCGCTTACGCCAAGACTCCAGTCCGCTGGACACCGAGTATCCCAACGATTTTGTCGGTCATGTTCGGCATCGAATTACTGGCGATTGTGCTCTGGCCAGAGATGATTGCGAATCGTGCAATCGTGCTCCTGATCGGAGCCTCAATTCCATTCGGAGCATGGCTCTTCGTCTACTGGAAAATCTACCTCTCGGTTTTCACAACCCCAACACGCGATTTCGTCGATATCACCGATGAGCGTTGGCGAGCCATCGGCTTCTGCGGCTGGGGAGATGAGGAGTTGAAGGCTCAAATTTTGCCCGGCTCGCCCGCGAATCGAGACCTCATTCTCTACCTCCACGGCTACAGTTCCTCGCTCGGACGAGGTGAGACACGCTGCCAACACCTCAACGGGCTCGGCCCTACGGTCATCGGGCTAGACCAGCGTGGTTTTGGGCGACAGGACGGCCGTCTCGATTGGACCTTATTGAAGGCGGTCGCAGACGCCGAGGCTTTGCTCGAAGAAGCGCCGCAGCACCTCGGTTTCGAGCCCGAGCGCGTCTGGGTCTACGGGCATTCGATGGGGGGATTCATCACCATCCGACTTGCCAGCCATCCATCCGGATGGTGGGAGAATAAATTGCAAGGAATAATCCTCGAATCCCCCGTCACATCATTCCCGAAAATCATCGACGAGAAATTACCCGGGCGCATGGTCATGGCCAAGCCTTGGGTAAGACATGTCCTGCGCCGGGAGTACGAGCGCATCCACCCAGATCTCAACGTGCGCTACGCCAATTCGGAGCTGCCCTATTGGGGCACTCCGAAGGTACCATTCCTAGTGATTCAAGCAGGAGAAGACGAGACGCTCGGTCTCGACCATTACGAGTTACTGAGCGAGCATCTCGAAGCCAACGATTCCTATTCATCCATCCACTTAGTCGAGGGTATGCACCATACTTCGACCGAGGACCAAGCAGTGCGTGCACAATTGGTTGAGGGGTGGTTGAAGCCAATGATGAGTGAGTAAAATGAATCTAACCAAGCGATTCGAAAAAGCCGCAAAGCGAGTCTGGAGACTCAAAGAACGCCCCGACGACATGACCCTACTCGAGTTATACGCGCTCTACAAACAGGCCACTGAAGGCGATGCCAAGAGCCCGCGACCGATTTCGGGCGGCATGGTTGGAATGGCAAAATGGCGGGCTTGGCGCAAGTTGCGCGGGACCAGCGTCGAGGATGCGATGGAGCGCTATATCGCCGTTGTCGAGAGGCTGATGAGCGGCGGGGCTAATCCTTCACCGAGTTGAATCGTATGATCGACGAAGCCCGACTTCAGCGCGAGTTGAGTGGCTTCTCAGGCTGGGCGCGATTTCGGGCATTTACCCTGCTCTCGATGCCTTCGGCTGCCTTCGTCGGGCTTCGAGTAATTCGCGCCGATGATTCAGTTTGCGTGACTTCAATTCCGGGTGGCTGGCGCTCACAAAATCCCTTCAAAACGATGTACTGGGCGGCACAGGGAATGGCTGCTGAACTCTCTACCGGTGTGCATCCATTTGCAATTTCACGTGCCAGTGAGCGCGGCATTCGCATGTTTGTTGTCGGCACTGAGGCGACATTCGTCAAACGCGCGAAGGGCAAGATTTTGTTCACTTGCGAGGATGTTGGTGCCGTTCGCGCTGCAATCGAAGAGACGCTTGCGAGCGGCGAGAGTATCGACCTCGATATGCGCGCGGTAGGACGAGACTCGTCAGGTGATATCGTCTCCGAGTGGGTATTCAAGTGGAACTTCCGTGCTCGCGAGAATCGTTAGGGGCGCATCACAGGAGGAGATTGCATGGGAATGAGCACCGCTTTCACCGAGCACGCTGGGGTCGAGCACCCAATCATCTGCGGTGCCATGTATCCTTGCTCGAACCCAGAATTAGTCGCCGCCGCCGCCGAGGGCGGCGGCATGGCAATCCTCCAGCCGGTCTCACTGACCTATGTTCACGGCTGGGATTTACGAGAAGGAATCCGCTACATCCGAAGCCTCACGGACAAGCCGATCGGCTTCAACGCTCTAATCGAAAAAGGCTCGAAGAAATACATCGAGCGCATGTCAGAATGGATTGATATCGCGCTCGAAGAAGACATCCGCTTCTTCGTCACCTCGCTCGGCAAACCCGATTGGGTTTGCGAGCGAGTCCACGCCAAAGGCGGCTATGTCTACCATGATGTGACCACGCGCAAGCACGCAATCAAGGGAATAGAGTGTGGAGTTGATGGCCTAATCTGCGTCAATAATCGGGCCGGCGGACATCTTGGTACCGATTCAGCAGCAGCGATGTTCGCCGAACTCAGCGACTTAGGAAAACCACTCATCTGCGCGGGAGGAATCGGCAGCGAGGCCGAGTTGTCAGAGGTCATGGCCATGGGTTATGCGGGGGTTCAGATGGGTACGCGATTCATCGCCACCACAGAGTGCAATTCGCCCGAGGATTACAAGCAGGCAATCGTCGACGCGCGCGAGACAGATATCGTTTGGACAAACCGCCTGACCGGAGTTCCAATCTCGGTAATTCGCTCAGACGGCTACCAACAAGAGAACGGCTGGCTGATGAGTCGTTGGCTCAATAGTCGCTGGAAACACTCGGCTCGAATGTTCCTTAACTTCCTCTCCTTCTCCAAACTTCGTCGCCTCGCCAAGGGCAAAGGTTCGACTCAGAAAAAGAAGGAATTTTTCTCGGCTGGAAAGAGTGTTGAAACCGTTGACGATATCGAGTCGGCGACTGTGATCATGTCACGACTCGGCGACTCGCTAAGCACGAGTTGAACCGAGACGCGGTCGCGTCTCAGTCGCCTCAATTTCGGATGATGTGGCTATTCAATTGCTGTGCAGTCCAGATAGCGCCGAATCCGAAATTATCGTGTAATGCGCGCGCGATGAGCATGAAGTCAGAATCGCGCGTGGCCACCAAAACGCAGCCTACATCGGGCATATTCGAGGCTGCGTGAACCGTCGAATCGCGCATGATATCGAGGTCGCCAGATTCAGGATAGATTGCCACCCCATCGATTTCGCTTCGAGGAGGTGGATTGTCCCGAGCCAATTGTTTGGATTCGGATATCTTCTCGAAAATTGCCGAGTGACGCTGCAAGAATGAGTCGAGGTCGATGGCGGCCTTCGCTTCCTCATCGAC
The DNA here is from genome assembly GCA_016845365.1 of Methanobacteriota archaeon. Classification (GTDB taxonomy): domain Archaea; phylum Thermoplasmatota; class Poseidoniia; order Poseidoniales; family Thalassarchaeaceae; genus MGIIb-O1. The sequence goes on along the minus strand of JAERST010000013.1, from coordinate 88,300 downwards.
CTCGGTGCGGAAAGAGCCGAAGGTTCGCAGAACCGATTGAACCCTCTCCTGCAGAAGTTCGTCGGTGACCGTCTCTTTCCACGCCTTTCGGTCGACGTAGACATTGTTGAACAAGCCCAGAGCGACGCTTGGATTGCGGGTTCGGTTGAGGAATTCAGCTTGTGCGGATGCCGGAATGCAGAGGTGGACACGGCCCTCGCTATTGCGGCGCTTGAGCATCCAAACGAAGGCTCGCTCGACCGTCCAATCGAAGGTTCCTAGGCGATCGGTCGAGATTTGGCTGAGCAAATCATCCTTCAGCGCGTCGATGAGAATATTGGTGTCGATGAGCACGAGTGGCCGGAGTGAGAGGTGGCTGAGAGAACTCCTCTGACGCACTGGAATTGTTCGACTATAACGGCGGAAGAGGGCCTTTTGTGAGCGGACAAGTTGCTGGATTTGGCGCAGGTCGAAATTACCCGATTGAATCGCCGTCTCAAACATTCTGAGGCCGCGAATCGGTGAGATTTCGGCGACTTCCTCGGCGATGAGGGTAATTTCGAGAACATCCTTTCGCTCATTGAGTTCAAGCAGGAATCTGCCTTCCAATTCGCTTCGCCTACTGCTCTCTCTTCGGCGCATCATCATTTGCGCTGCGAGGACTCTTCCGCGGAATGGATCCTCGGGCAATCGGTGCTCGGAAGCGTATCGTAGAGCTCTATCGAGGACTTCGAGCCGTCGCTTGACAGCCTCTCTATCGATGCCCTCAATCTCTGGGTCGCTCGGCTCGCGCTCGCTAACATATTCGATGATGCGCTGGGTTGCCACCTCGTTGCGTCCTGCGACCGCATCGGCGCAGGTTCGCAGGTAGAGTTGGAATCTCGAGGTGACCGCGGCGGTCAATTCGGAGTGCCGGTCAATCATGTCGACCGCCTCCTTCCATCCGCCTGCGTGGGCGAATTCGATGAGCGACTTTCTGAGGAGCAGGGCGGATTGCTCGAAATCGTCGCGGACCTTCATCGCAGCATCGCGGTATGAGCGAGCTGCATTGATGCGGTCGTCCTTTGAGCAGGCGATGGTGGCTCGAACAATCTGATGCTCAGCCGAGCCATTATCGTGTAATCGATACCACATCTCGAGCTCGGGAATAGCGGCATCGTGCTCGAGAACGAGGTCGGTTGCGAAACCAATCGTGCGCATCGTGACCTCGGCTTCAGCGCACAGTGCACCCAAGGCTGCAATGGCGAATTCGCCTCGCTCTGCAACTCCGCTCTGCAGATCTATGGTTGCCCGATTGAGGCGCAGGGCGTTGAGCAGGGAACTGAACAAGCTGCGTTCAAGATATGTCAACTGCGCATTGAGTACCGCCTGCTCAAGAGTCTCAATGCGATTCTCGCGCACGATTCCATCGCCATCAGCTGAGAGGGCGCGACGAACCTCGTTGAGAGCGAGAACACCATCGGAATCCAACTTATCGTGGACCGAATCCATTTGAGATGGAGTTCCACTTAGTAGAGCGATGAGAGATGAAGCTGCACCTGTGAGAGTAGTATCTTCATCGCTCTCGGACAGCGAAGTAATCGCCGTCCGTCGCATGGTTTCGAGATCCTCGAGGACGGCGACCGCCTGATTTGCTGGAATCAAGTGCCAGACCATGAGGGCCCGGTGAGGGAATTGCGCAGCCAAGTCGAGGTGTGAGAGGAATTCTCGACTAAGTCCTTGGACATCTGCAGAGAGTGTGTAGATATCGAGGATTTCTTCAGCGATATCGAGGCCCTTGTCGGAGAGTAAGTCAGCAGCTCTCTTGCGAATGCTGAGCGGAGCCGCTGAGTCGCGCATAACTGAGAGAATCACCTCGTTAGATGACTTATTCATTGCTCGAATGACTGTGTCCGTCAGTCCTGAGTCGCCCGATTTTGAAATCAAAGCCAACGCGATGGACATCTCCTCTTCGCTATCGATGTCCAAGCCGTCGAGCAGGCCTGAGGTTTCCTCAAATCGGCCTGCGCTGACCAAACCTGAGATTACTTGCCAGCGCAATTTATCTGGCGCTGTGAGGCCAGCCTCATTCAGCGTCTGCAAACCGGAAAAGAGGAAATCGACATCAGCGCCCTCAGCGCTGGTGAATCCTTTCCACGCCTCGAGTCGAAGGGCTGAGGATAGTGCATCATCGCCCTTCGTCGAAGCGGCCGAAGTCCAATCCTCAGTCTGGCCGCTTCGCATTTTCAGAAGTTGAGATTGAGTCGAGGCAATTGTCTGCAACTCCTGCGAATCAACCGCCTCGAATCTTGCAATCGCGCCCGCATCCAAACTAGCAGCGAGCAACATTGCCTCGAGAATGACTGCATCACCCTCGAGCCCGAGTAGCGCCGGATTCATCCAATTGCGCCATTTCTTCGGGCGAGTCTTTCCAGACCTCAAATCACGAGTAATCGATTGCAGCGCTGAGGCTTGATGAATATCCAAACTCAGCGCACAGGTCTCCAACCAACCCAAGAGAGCATCTTGGTCGAGTGGGTCGAATCGTGCTGCCGCCGCCCACTCGCTCGAATCTACAGTCGTCACGACAGTCTCAGCCTGTGGGAAGCGCCCAAGTTCAGCCAGAAGCGGTGCTTCACGAGCCATCCGCTCCCAGACTGGATGCACTCCATCCTCGCATTCAGCCCTCAGGGCAGTCGCCTCATCGTCCCATTCAGCCTTCCAGGAATCTCCCATCTTCTGCTTCTGAGCGATGAGGACTGCAAGCCGATATGCAGCCGATTCATTCGATGAAATCACCGTTCGAGGCGCTTCAAGCCGGTCCTCCAGACCGGACCCCGCGCCTCGCCCTCCCCTGCGACCGATTCGGCGAGCACCCCTCGCCGGACGAGAATTCGCAGCATCGGGAGCATCGGGATCTACCGATTCAGGAGCTGCTTGGTTTGCCGCGAGTAGAGCCAGAGCCTTCCATTCCTTGCTCAGGAGAGTCCATGCCTTTGGCCGTTGAACTCGCATTTTTCGCCTGCCCGGGTCGTCGCCTGCACGCTGCAGTTCCTCGACGCAATCGAGCAGATAGTCCTCCAAGTTGAGTCGCTCCGGTAGGCCCTTCGCCCCGCCCCTCCATACATCAACACATCGCCTTGCTATGCAAGGCGTGAAAGAGAGGACTCAAGACCCCCACAGTTCAGCGTCAATTCGTGGAACCCACGCAGGTCTTCATCCTCCTGCTCCACCCTATCGCTGCACTGCTCGTCATTCGGGAGTTTTTGAGGCAGCGCGAGTGGCGTAAGGAAAGTCTCGCGCTGAAGGGCGCTGAGAGGGCTGGAGCTCTAGAGCGCCACGAGGCCGATGGCGAGCGACTGTTTCGGATGGTTCTCGCGGTTGTCGGCCTCGCCTTTCTTGCCCGCGCGGTATCGGTTGTGTTGGCGGGCAAGAGCCTCGAAGTAGGGGTTTTCTTGCCCGGACATTTCCATGGTTGGGCTGGATTGTTGGGTTTGGCTTTGATGACTTATCTTTGGATGCTTGGCCGCAGAGTCAGTGCTCAGAAAGCGGCCGGGGAGAAGTTTGCTCGAACCAAAATGCTGCATGGAAGACTTGCCGATGTGATGGTTGCCCTAATCGCCATTCATGCATTCCTTGGCTTCCTCTACTTTCTGCAATTGGTTGGCTGAGGCTGAGCATCTGCTCATCGCCGCCAGTTCTCGACCTCAACGTTGGGCCTCAATTCTGGGCTTCAACGCTCGGCCCACATCGCCAACCATTCGGCGATATTTTGGCCGATGTCTTCGACCACAACTGAACGCTCGACCCGAACTCCCTCGGCGAGGGCTTGGATTCGGCAACCGCAGGCATTCGCGTGTCCTCCTCCGTCGGGGTCGAAGCGGGTTGCGAGGCGGGTTAAGTCGTAGATTCCCCCGCCTCGATGCAAAAATGAATTTGTGTAAAATGATGCAGAAACGGGGTAGCGATCCTCCTCGCCAAAACTCGCTCCGACATCTCCATGAACAACCAAACAGGCATCGCACTCGTTACCTGCGAGTGCGGTTACACGGTAGCCATTGGAGCGAACTCCCATGTCTTCTAATCGGACTATTGCGAGCCTGTCAACGATTTCCATTCGCTCGCGAATTAATTCATCAGCGCGCGCGTAGCGCTCACCTTTCTCAACAACCACAGGGGCGATTCGGTCCGAAGCAAGAATCGCCTCAACCGAATCGCCTCGAGTCAGCGATTCGAGAATCTCCAGAGCCACCCCATCGTCTCCACCGATGACTCGGCCCAGCCAAACCACTGGGTGGTCTGAGAGATACTCGTCCTTGGTGACCGCGCCCCCATCCAATTTGTCGACCCACTCCATTAGCGCAGCCAAATCGCTGACATCGACCACCTCGCCAACCAAATCGAAGGCGATTCGGGCCGCCGAAAGTGTCGGTCGCCAAACCACCACCATTTCGCCTTCATCTTCATCCGAATCCGAGCCCTCAGGCTCATTCGATTGATGATGGTCGATACTCAAACCACAAGCAGGGTGCCGGGGCAAATCGCAGACGGCAGTCCGCCGATCGATCACATCGTCGAGCATCCCAGCCCGCAGAGCGCCGGGATGCCCGAAGACAACCTCAGCCTCGGGCCACCAGCGTCGCAGGATGGCCCCTGTGACGACACCGTCGAGGTCAGAATCCGTCACAATCCGACGGATGTCGAGTCCGAGTGCGCGGTGAGCCATCATAGGACTGCGCCGCGCCCCCCCTATCATCTGTTTGCAACACAAGGCCTTGCAAGCCAGCCAACGAATTACCGAAAACCCAGTGAAAGTTTACCCAAAACCCAAGCAAAGTTCACCGAAAATTAAAGCAAAATTTGCCGAAATCCTGAGTAAAATTCACCGAAAACCCATTGACGCGAGAAGGATAATTGAGATATGGATGATGCCTATCCCGGCTCCTATGGAGACCTCTTGCGGCTTCGTGCTGGTCAATTTCGACAGCGTCCTCCTCCTACAGTACCCACAGGGACATTGGTCCTACCCGAAGGGGCATGTCGAAGGCGACGAGGACCACTTTTCCACGGCTCGACGGGAGTTGATGGAAGAGACTGGAATCAGCGATGTCGAGATCGATTCTGTCTGGTCTCAACGCACTGAATACTCCTTCCACCACAAAGGTCGCCGGATTGACAAACAGGTCTTCTGGTACATCGCCTCGACGAATGAATTGGATGTCACTCTCTCGCATGAGCATACGAATTATCTCTGGTTGAATTTCGACGAGGCAGAGGCGCAGCTGACCTTCGACCAAGAGAAAGCTCTGCTGCGGGACGCTCGCGCCTACTTGGCTGCGAGCGGGGCAGTTGTCTGAATTTCTCGGGCGGCGAGCGAGGCTTTACTCGCGCTTTCCAAGCGGAGTCCAGAGCGTCTCATCGTCGCCCATTTTCGCTGTGAGCCAGCGCCCGAGAACGAAACAATGGTCGGAGAGCCGATTGAGGTAACTGATGACTTCTGGACGGACCTCGTCACGCATCGCACAGGCTTCGCGTTCGGCTCTGCGAACGATGGTCCGAGCGACGTGCAAATGGGCTACTGCGGGGTTGCCCGTCGGGAGGATGAAGGATGTTAGCGGCTCGAGGTCTTCGAGCATCGTATCCATTTCGGCCACGAGCCGCTCGCCCGACTCGGCGCCGATTACCGACATTTGTTCGGGGACGCCGCCGGGCGGGCAGGCGCATTCAGCTCCGACATCGAAGAGTTCCTGCTGAATGCGGCCGAGCAGGCCGTCGGCCTGCTCGTAGATTGGAACGATGGCGGCCATGAAGCCGCCATCGGGAGAATGGGTCGGCGCTCGGTCGAGTTCCATGCGAACTACACCGATCGCCGCATTGGCCTCGTCGATGGTGCCGTAAATCGCTACGCGCGGGTGTTCCTTCCCCACTCGCGTTCCATCGACGAGCGAAGTATCTCCTGTATCCCCGCCGCCGGTGTGGACCTTGGTGATACGGACCATGATATCGACTCCGGATTGGGCTTACCGCTTTCAATCGTCCCCGCTGGCAGTCGGCGCCTGCTGAGCAGTTGTCAAGGCGGCTAAGCCGTCTGAAATGGCCTCGGTCCAAGCACTATCGACGGACTCCCAGCCACCTACTGCTTTCAGTTCGGCGACGTGTTCCTTGTGCGCAGCCTCGTCGCCGAGATGCTGGTGAATCTTAGCTAGAGCGGCATGGCTCATCGCGTTGAGCCATTGGTCATCCATATCCCAAGAACGCTCGAAGTGAGAGATAGCTCCTCGCGGCCCCTCGAGGAGACCACGGTTGACTTGTCTCAAGCCGGATTTTGACCATGTAATTCCTTGCACACCGACGACCAGTCCACGGAATGCGAGGTAGATTTCGAGAAGAATTACGACCGAGGCCGCGACGAAGGAGATTATCTGCGAAGTTTGGTCCATTCCGCTCCAAGCATCGGTCATCAAACTCAATGTTCCGAAGCAGAGTAGAATCCCTCCGAACGGTGCGACCAACACGTCTCTTTGTGTCACAACCATGTGCCGAACTCCGTAGACCACAGCAAGACCGCCGAAGATAGCGGCGATGACTGTCGGCGCGAGAATTGCAGTTTCTCGGGGTGCGCTTCGGCTGATCAAAAAGACCAGCCCGAATCCAAGACTAATCCAGCCGAAGCGACTTCCATACTCGGGAAATGGCTGATGGCGCGCGTAATAGATTGACACCGCACCGAGCGCCAAAAACAAAACAATCCACAAGTCAAGAATCGGCATACTGCTCGAACTCATTCCACCTCACCTCTAGGTTCGTCTCGCCATCCAGGCTTCCAAAAATCATCGTTATCGAGCCACTTCAACCACTCGTCATCCGTGGCTCGCAACAGGCGCAGTGCGCGCCTGTCAAGACCATCGCGCAAGGCCTCATCGACCTCACCCTCAGAGTGGGCATCGCTCCATTCAACTTGCATTTGGCGAACCAATCGGCGCCCCTCTTCGGGATTGTCGAAATTCCTCTCACAAGCCTCGCGCAGGTCTTGCAACCAAACACGAGTGCCGCGAATGTGCAGATCATCCTGCAGCGGCGCCGGCTTGCGCTTGAACGGCCACCAACCCATGGATTCTCAACCGAATCGCGCAAGCCGTCACCCTTGATGCTTGCGAATCCCTCAAGTCATGTGGCGCACAGGAGGGTCAACATGGGGCGCATTGTTGTTCACCTGCATGGGCGGGCGAAGGATGCTGCCTTCCGAATGGCGATATCGGATTATGCCAACCGACTCTCGGGCGAGGGGGTCTCGCTCTCCGAACACCGCAACCGTACCGACCCTGGTCCCTACCTCGAGTCGATCGTCGCCAAGGCTGGTGCGAAGAATGTCATCGTCTTGGAGGAGAGGGGTGAGAATCTCGACTCGATGGGCTACGCTGAGAAGATGAAAAATTGGCGATTATCGGGCGACGACGTTCACCTCGTCGTCGGCCCGCCCGGAGGTTTTGGCGAGCATTCAGATGGGATGTCTTCGCTCTCGCTGGGGCTGATTACGCTCCCACATGAATTGGCCGCAGTGGTGCTTTTGGAGCAATTATATCGGGCTTCGACGATTATCAAAGGGCTGCCTTATCATCGCGCCTGAAATTGGTTAACAGCTTGCGCTGACTGCCGAGATTTTTGACCTCAGAAATTGGATTCTGCGGTCACGAGTTCGACGACTCGATTCTTCTCGTCGACGTGAACGATTCGAGGCTCGTGAGCGTCGATCTCACCTTCCTCGACTGCTTGGAAAGTAAGCAGAATCACCAAGTCGCCCGGGTGAACGAGGTGAGCCGCGGCTCCATTGATACAGATTTCACCCGAGCCGCGAGGCGCTTTGATCGCGTAAGTTTCCAAGCGCGCCCCATTGGTCACGTCGAGTACGGTGACCTTCTCCCACTCGACGATTCCAGCAGCATCCAGAAGATCCTCATCAATCGATACAGACCCAACATAATCCAAATCAGCTTGAGTCACCGTAGCCCGGTGAATTTTCGAGCGTAGAACCCAGCGAAGGGGAGTCATCGAACCGGGCGACCCGCCCGCCGTTTTTGAATGCGAGGGCGGCTTGAGGGGGCGAATTCGAAGGCCAAGAGACCATCACATTCTGCTTCGAATTCGAAAGCCTGGCAACAATTCTCATTTGGCTTCGAATCATGATACCCGAAAGCCTGCCTGATACGCTCGCGCGCATGCGAGGGGTTCCGTTGATAAGGTGGGCGAAGGTCCACGGGCACTTCGGTGGTCGGAATGAACGAAGCAACACAGACATGGTACAGTCGAGAAAATAGAAGCAAGAGCGTGTCAGCACTGGCGATGGTCGCCCTGATGCTACTGAGCACACAGATGTACAATTTCATCGGTGTAGAAGAGACTGAATCCAGTCTTGAAACGGTCGAGGAGATGCCGGCCCGGACTGCTTACCAGCAATTCCAACAAGGTGCCGGGCCGACCGCTGGCGATACACAAGGCCAGCCAGCGGCGATGGCCGATTTCGACCATCCCGCATTTTCCGATGCTAATTGGGTCGACCCCGCTTCCTATGTTGGGAAGATCTCCGACCCATCCGTACTCCTAACCGACCCAGGATACGGATTCCATCTGGAAGAGACCAATACCGAAGACCACGATAACGACGGAATCAATGATCTAGACGACCTCGATGATGATAACGATGGAATCAGCGATCTCATCGAGCGCTTCGATGGTTGCTATGGCACCGACCCATTCGACCACGATAACGATGGAATCTCAGACGAGGACGATTGGGACGACGACAACGATGGAATCCTTGAGGGTCCAATCGATTACTCACAAGGTGCCGACCCTTGGAATGTCAGCGCCGATCGCTACGTAATGCCGAACTCGGTCCACCCGTGGACCGGTACTCCGGTCGGCACTGGTTACAGAGTAGACCAGAATCCGATGGACCACGATAACGACGGTGTTACCGACGAAGATATCGATGGAAGTGGCCGCGGTTCTTACGACGAGGACGATGATAACGATGCTCGCCTCGACCAATTCACCTGGCCATGCGATTTCGATGGTGACGGAGCTATGGATTACTTCGATGCCGACGATGATAACGACGGCGTAGTCGACCTATACGACTCCCACCCATGGGATGCCACAGTCACTACGAACATCACCGAGACAGCCCCTCTTTGGGACGATTATTACGAATGGATTTCCGCTCAAACCTACGAGATTTCAATAAACGCTGGCGCCTTCGGCACCCGTGCTTTGACGATTAACGAAGGCGACACGGTCATCTGGACCAATGAAGACACTCAGGACCACACCGTGACTTCAGATATCGGCGCCTTCGACAGCGGAACCATCGCTCCCGGTGCCAGCTGGTCATTCACTTTCGAGAATTCTGGCACCTACGGCTACACCTGTACAATTCACCCAGCGATGACTGGCACAATCACCGTACAAGCCGCTGCCGACGACGCCGACAATACCTACTCCCAATTCATCGGCGGTGTCGACTATGTCTCAATGGAAGCGAATGTTTGGCACCCAAGGAATCAATCATTCACCGAGATTGTTGATGGAGACCTCGATGGGGATGGAATCCCGAATTTCCTTGACCCAGACAACGATAACGATGGTTCACCGGATTCTGCCGATACAGACGACGATAACGACGGCCTGCTCGACATGTACGATGTAGACGACGATAACGACGGAATCCCTGACGAGTGCATGCAACTCGATACAAATATGGATGACGAGGGCGATTATCCGAATGCTTTCGAAATACAAATTCCGGGACGCGATTGTGAGATAGATTACGACCGCGATTTGGACGATGATCGTTTCCGGTCTATCGATATGGACTACGATTTGGTTTGGGACTGGATGGACCCCGATATGGGTGCATTAGAGCGCGACGAACTCGACAATCCAAACGGTGCTCCTCGCACCGACCCTGACGACGAGCCATACGATTTGGACAATGACGGCATCCTCAATGAGGCCGACCCTTACATGCTTGCGACCGACGAACAGGTCCAGCAATGGGATTGCGCTACCGTGAACAATCCAAACCCGCAGAATTCCGACATGAATTGCACAGTAGCTCGCAAGTCATACACCGGCAATAACGACTGGGATGGGGACGGAATTAACAATTGGGAAGACCGAGATGACGATAACGATGGTATTCTCGATTGGCTCGATATCGACCCGAATTGTGATTTGGATGACGATAACGATCTGCACCTTCTGAACGGTTCTCGTTACCGAGATGACGGTCCGAACGACATCGATACCGACGTCGATGGAGATGGATTGCAAAATGACGAGGATTGGGATGACGATAACGACGGAATCTCAGATTACTACGACCCAGATGATGGAAACTGTGGGCAGGTTGACAACGACGCAACCGACCCATTCGCGACCTACTATGGTTACTCACACGGCGATGGCGAGCTAATCGACGGTTCTGATGACAGTCAACTTTGGCAACAATTTGAAGACACACATTGGGATATGTGGTGGCACTTCAATCCGTTCACAGAGGACAATGGATTCATCTATCCTCACAACGGCTACGATGACTCAACGGTCCCTCTTACCAATGGACAGATTCCTGAGATGTATTGGTACGTTCTGATGCATTGGAGCCCTTGGAACGGTCCTAACTACTTCGACATCGATGTCGACGGAGATTCGCTACAAAATGGAATCGACATCGATTTGGATGGCGATGGACTTCCAGATTGGTGGGACCAAGATGAAGGGAACGATGGAATTCTCGATGTCAATGATCCCGGCCAAGGAGGCTCATTCGACAATAACGAATGTGGATACACCTTCTGGTGGCTTCTAGTCGCCCAGCAAGCAGCCGTTCAAGGATGCGGGCTAGTTTACGCTTGGCTTTACGGCTATCCGGTTGTTCCGGCCAGCCGCACAAATGGGATGCCATTCACTATTCCATATTCCAGCAGACCCGATGTTGAGTTTGACCAAGGAGCTTACAATGGAACCAATTCACAGGGCCAGTGGACCTGTGAAACTCAGTGTTGGCATTTCGATTTCCTTGGAGAAGGTGATGCTGGACCGAGTGCGGCTGTAAATTACAACCAGATGAAAGACAATCGGGATTTGTACACAGCTTGGGTAGGAATTAATTTTGGATTCTTCCGTTGGACTTCTGATAGCAATGCAAATCTATTCCCCGATGAAGTCGCTGATTTGTTGAATAATGATGTCGACCCCGACGATGATTGTGGAGCTCCTGTTTCAGGGAATATGAATCCACAATGTATGGTGAATGATACAGCAGATTTGGATGATGATTTCGACGGAGTGTACGATCATTGGGATGTCGATGATGATAATGACGGAATATGGGATTACTTCGAAGTCGACAGCAATGACGACCTTGACGACGATGCTAATACCCACGCTCCAAGCTTCTTCACCGGCACGAATTGTGAGGACAATGACGACGATGGTAGGGATACCGACCCCGATGAGGATGGTTGGTACCAAGCGGTTTGGGATAAGGGAGTGTTAGGGCAGGCACTCCTATTCCCAGTCTTCTACGATGTCGACAATGATAACGACGGAGTGCCTGATGGAGAAGACCCAGACGACGATAATAACGGGGTTTCTGACGTTGTTCAGGAGACATTGTGTTTCGTCGGAGAAGAGCAGAGTGTCTGGGATCATGATAACGACGGCATCCTCAATTGGGCTGATGATGACTGGGATGCCGACGGTTTGGTCAATACCCTCGAATTGAACACAGCGACGCCATTCATCTCGCCGTGGGACCACGATAACGACGGCCTACGCGATGATGTTGACCTCGACGACGACGCGGATGGAATGCTCGACAAAGACGAGGTCATGCTCTGGCCGTCGCGCTTCGGTGTGGAGTCTACCAATCCATGGGACCACGATGATTTCGGCAATGGCTCTGGCCTTGCCGACCCCTCAGATCCATTCACTGGCCCTGATGCAATCGACGAGGATGACGATTCTGATGAACGCCCAGACAGAGATTGGGACCACTTCGAGGAGGATTGGTCCAATACCTCTGATTGGGACCACGATAATGACGGCATCCTCGACGAGGATGACAAGGTGCCGACTAGAATTACTCTAACCAGCTCCAATGTCCTCTGGCTCGATGCTGTCAACCCTGCAATCTTCAGTGGAACTGTGAATTGGCTCGACCCAGATACAGGCATCTTCGAGCCAGCGCCTGACCTTCCGGTACAAGTGACGATCGAATGGGCTCGAAACGGCACTCTCGCCCTCGAAACCGTCGATGTCTTGACCGACGCTGCGGGTGAGTTCGTCGTCGGTCAATTCCTCTTCCCAGAGGATCTCATCGTCGGTCCGAATACCACATACAATGTGTATGCAGAAGTGACCGAGATGTTCTACCACGACGGTTCACAAACCGAACCGATGCCGGTTGAAATCCGCGCTAATACAACGATTGATTACGTCGCTTGGACCTACTTCCGAAGCGATGAACAACCTCTCTTCGTTGATTACAAGGTTCACTACGCAGCGGATTGGGACCGTGGAATTTTCGACAATCGAATCTCTCACGCGCCAATCTCGTTCCGCGTCCACGGCGGTCCTTTCGGGAACCACACTCACCCGACGGTCTTCGATGGATACGGCTACGGTTACCGCGCCGATTCGGGCGGATGGGTCTCATTGACCTTCGTCCAGACCGCCGGCGCGCAGGGCCAATGGAAGCAGGTACAGTGGAATTCTACCATGGATAATGGCCCTGGCAAATTGCCTGGTGGCTACGAGGAAATCGTCTGGGATGATAACGCCAAGGATCACTATGTCCTCGGCCGTTATGATTACACCAATACCAGCTTACCAATCGGCGATTATGCCTTCATAGGATTCGCTAGACCTGACCTTGGCGATGAATGGCCATTCCCATACCTCGAAGGCTCGGAGACCGAAGCCTTCGCAATCCGTTCGATGCACAGAATGTACATTGAGGCGGATATGTACACGGCCTCAACTCGGCCGGTGTTCTTCTGGGATTCAACACAATTCACCGGCTCGTCCTTCGGTGCGTGGAGAGCACTCTTCCACCAGCCGAGCCTCGATGCCGCAGGACTCGATTATGCAGACGTGAGCTTAGGCAAGCCATACGCAATGTCATGGGATGGAACTCCCGAAGGTCTGACAGGAGAGAGTTCGCGCTTGCGACCATTCCTCTCCTCGAATGGCACTCACTGGAGAATCGCCATGCAGAACGGTGGCGACTTCAATGTCCCACCGTGCGGGCCGGTCACACCGACCGACCCGGATAGTGACATTCGTTGCGAAATTATTCCTGAAATGTTCACCGGCGAGACTCTGCGAGTTATCGGAAGTGTCTGGAATCGCACGATGGTCCCATGGCCTCACGACCCGATGACGCTGCAAGTCGACCTCGACCACAATGGAATCTTTGCTGGCTCGCAGGAGACTGGTTACGCGCGAGCCCCACAGATGATCAACGGTGTCGCAACATTCGATTACAATTGGACATGGTACTCGCAGTACGCTGCTGGCCACTACGGAATCCGCGCGGATTTCACCAATTCGAATTTCTACTTCACAGGTAATCAGAGCGCGGTTCTCGCTCCAACCGGAGCATATCTCAACGTCTCCGTGATTGGAACTACCGAGTTCAAGGAATTACTCGAACCTCGATTGTACCGTGGCCAGAATCGTTCCATCGAAGTGCAATTGCTGGACAATTCGCTACAACCTCTGAAGAATTCCCACATCAATTACGTCTGGTCCGCAGATGGAACGAACGGAATCGCAGAAACCGACGGAACTGGCTGGTTCAAGGTCAATCTAACAATCGACAAGAATCACGAATTGGGTAACTTCACCTTGACCTACAATTATCCAGGCGACCCACGCCATCAGGGCACTTCGGGACAAATGGATCTCTGGGTTGTATCGCGTACGTACGTTACGTTACAGGATACGACTCCGAATATACGGTCAAACGGCGATATTTGGGAATTCACTGCTCAGGTGACCGATGATAATCGCACAGCCATCGTCAAGGATGCCGGACAGGCTCTCGATGGCTGTGGAGCAAACGGTGGAGAAGTCCTCCTAATCATGGAGGGAACCGATTTCGAGGACCGAACGCACAGGCAAATCGTCGAGACGCTTTGCCCGAACGCAGGAAACATCCACCACGAGATGGTCCTCGACCCGCAACTACTACGCGATGACCCGCAATCCTTCCTACCGGATGGATTCGGACCAGTCAACGTCATTCTGCGCTTCGAGGAGAATCTACCTCACGAGGGTTGCGAACCGCTCGACGCGGATTCGCTCAGCACCTCGGGCGCATGGGACCCATGCGCCCAAGTCGTCAACAGCGACCACTACCGCCGAGTGATGCAATTCCAGGTCGATGGATTCAGCCTAATCGGCAGAACGAATCTCAATGTCGACGACCAAATTGTCTACACCTCAGAAATTGACCCTCACACGGGCCAACCGATTGAGAAGCCGATGGTCGTCACAGGACAACTCGTCGACGAATTGGGTTCCAACCTCTCGAATCGCGCTGTCCGCGTGACCTACGAGATGGTTGGCTCAGAGACTGGTGTAACCGGTTGTCTGCCGGGCGCAACAAACGTCCACGGATTCTTCGAGATTACTTGCCCGCTGAGCGGTGTTCAAGCCGGGCAAGCTCGCGTCAAGGTCGAGTTCAATTCCTACGAGAATAACGACCGATATCGCTACCACAACGCCAGCGTAACGCGATTATTCCCGGTCTTCTCGAACTCGACCCTACACCTGCAAGAGGTTGGACCGTTCCGCAACGACGTGGATTCCTACTCCTTCCAGAATGGATCGGTCTTCCCGGTTCTCTACCTGAAGGAATCATTCCACTTGGATGCTAAGTTGACTCAAACAAATGGCAACCCAATCGGCGGCAAGTGTCTGAATATCTACCTCGACCCTGAGGTCAACACCCGCCCGATGGCCACTTCCATCACTCGTGATGGAACCGGCGAAATCGAGTGGTTTAGCGGCGATCCGGATGATAATCCGAGTCGACGCGGTGTTGAGCCGGTCGGCGATTTGATGGAAGGATTCAGAGTGATACGTATCGCTTACGAGCCGACTAAGGAATTACCAGGTGGTTGTAGAGCCGAAACGACTCCTGTTGTCAACGGCTCCTTCATCGATGTCGAAGTCCTCGTCAGGAGCCGAGTCGACATCCTTCTGAAGAACCACTGGTCTAACCCAGATGGCTACCAAGAAGGAGATTGGATCAACGGGTCGGTCGCGATTCTGCGCGACCGTCTCGACCTCGCGGTCGAGCATCAAACGGTGATTTTCACCTACCAGTATTGGAATGCCGAGGAGGGCGAGTGGATACCGCACAACGTGGTTTATGGCACGACGAACGAATTGGGAGTTGCTGCGTTCAGCTTCGAATATTCAGGAGAAGATGTCCCCGGTGAACTCGAATGCAGTCAAGGCGGTTATTGCGTATCCGGAGGAGAATGGCAGGTTATCATCCACTTCAAGGGCTCTCACGAGTTTGAAGAGGAATACCTCAACAGCACCCCTTCGATATTCTTAGGCGAACCGATTGCAAAGGGCGAAACCAGCTTCTTCACAGTGCAAGTTCTGACGATTATGGGAATTGCGCTCGCCTTCGCTTTGATGGTTGGCGCGATCATGTATCGCAATTACATCGAGCGCCGACGAATCGAGATTCTGCGTGGAATCCTCACCGATTCGCTGATGTCGCTGAAGGCTTCGAATGAGTACATAGATACCATCTTCAATTGTTACAAGGAATTGGTGAGATTCTTCCGCAGCCGCGGCGCTATGAAGAAGGTCTACGAGACTACTCGAGAGTTCGAGGATGCTGTAACCAGCATGCTCAGCGGCATCGCGCCGCCAGAGGACCTCGACGTCTTCTTCTCGCTCTTCGAGGAGGCGAGGTACTCTGACCACGAGATTGGAGCCGACCAGCGCGACCGAGCCATCGGCGCGCTGCAGTCGATTATCAACCACATCAGCGCCTCATTGGGCGAGGGAATGCTGAGCCGCACCGCGGCTACAGAATCCGGCCTCTACGGGTCGATCGTGAAGGCAGGTTCCTTCGTCGATTCCGAGGGACAGGAGCGCATCGCCGGAATCGACGATGGTTCTGACTCCGACGGCGGCTTCCGAATCTGATGACGAAGAGTCGAGGGAAGGAGTGGGTTCAGGCCCGCTTCTCCCTCTTCTCGATGCACTGCGGCGCTATGCCCCGTAGGGGCAACCCGTAGCATTCATAACAGGCAGTCAGGTGGGCGCGCTACCCAAGCATACGTCGAGGGAGTCATTATGAGTAAGAACATGAGAAAGACCAACCAGGCCCTTATCGCCCTAATCGGCGATTTGAAGGACCAGAGCAGGTCGACCGGTTCTGCACTGTGGCGAGACGTCGCTGTTAGGCTCGAGAAGAGCCGCAGCAACTGGGCTGAACCGAACCTGAGCCGCCTGAGCCGATACGCTGCCGATGAGGACATCGTCCTCGTTCCTGGCAAGCTTCTCGGCAGCGGTGATGTGTCCGGTAAGCCGAGCGTCGCCGCTTACAGTGTCAGCACTGGCGCACGCTCGAAGATTGAAGCAGCAGGCGGACGTGTCCTCACGATCCGCGAATTGATGGACGAGAACCCGAATGGCAAGGGGGTGAGGATCCTTGGCTGATGCAAGTACCCTCGTTTTCGATGCCCAGGACAAGGTTCTCGGGCGCCTCGCCAGCCATGTGGCTAGCGAGTTGCTAACAGCGCGCAAGGCCGGAGGCCAGAAGCGCGTCATCATCGTAAATGCCGAGAAGGCGATTGTAACCGGCCCGAAGACCGCGGTCTTCGCCAAGTACGATCACAAGTACAAGTTGAACCACCCTCGTAAGGGTCCGTTCTTCCCACGCATGCCGGACCAGATCCTCAAGCGCACTGTGCGCGGTATGCTACCTTACCAGAAGAATAGCAGCGGACGCAACGCGGTTCGCGACCTGCGAGTTATGATTGGAACTCCAGCAAACCTCGCTGGCGAGAACTTACCAGAAGGTCACGCATGGGGAGATTCGAGCACTTTCGAGCGCGCTCTTCCACAGAAGTTCGTGCGCCTCGGTGAAATCAGCGCCCACCTTGGAGTGGACTCCAGCAGATGGGGAGGTGACCAGTGATGGCAAGGAAGAAGGCGAAGATCGTCAACATGAGTGGCAAGCGCAAGACCGCAATCGCCCGCGCAACCGTGCGCAAGGGTGCAGGTCGAGTGCGTATCAACCACCAGCCGATTCACATCATGGAGCCGGCTCTCGCTCGCCGAAAGGCGCTCGAGCCAGTTCAAATCGCTGAGGCGATGAACCGCCTCGCTGATGTCGACGTAGTCGTCGATGTTCAGGGCGGTGGACAAATGGGACAAGTAGACGCAATCCGCACAGCGATTGCTCGCGGTCTCGTACACTACAACGGCGGTGCCGAGGGAATTGATGAGGAACTCCGTGACGAGTACCTACGATTTGACCGAAGCCTGCTGGTTAATGACCCACGACGCAAGGAGCCGAAGCACCAAATGGGCCGCGGCGCTCGCAAGAAGTGGCAGAAGTCGTACAGGTGATGCAAGATGTTGATTCCAGTTCGTTGTTGGAGCTGCGGCAAAGTCGTCGCTCACCTGTATGACCAGTTCAAGACTGCAGTCGATGCTGGCGAGGACCCACAAAAGGTACTCGACGACATCGGCCTCGAGCGATATTGCTGCCGAAGGATGTACGTCGGCCACATCGATTTGATCGATGAGGTTGCGCCTTTCAGCATCGCTCGCGAGGATTGATTCCACCGGCCGTCAAGGCTTTGTGAGAATCGAATCACGGCAAGACCACACACAAGGGGCCTGTAGGTTAGCTTGGCCTATACTTCGCGGCTGGGGGCCGCGCGACCCAGGTTCAAATCCTGGCTGGCCCACCATCGATGATTATCAGCGATAGCAATCGATGGTGGCCAGCCGAGAATTGCTGACAGAACCTCGCGACATGTCAGTCAATTGAATCTAGTCGCTTGGTCGCTTGGCCAATCATAGATTGGCTGCGCCTTCGAACATAATCTTCGCAGTAATCCAGTTCGAAGGTCAAATCCTGGATGGCCCACCATTACTCCTTGCGGTCGAGCTGTCGCGCTCTCTAGAGCGCGACTGCACTCATCTAGAGTCGCTTCGCGACTGATTGAATACAATCTCGTTTAGACTCAAAATCGACCGCTTCGGAGTCAGCGGCCTTCGGCCGATTATTGCTGAAATTTCATTGCTGGACGCGCTCAATTTGCTCAAAATAGGCACTTGACGGCGACTTCAGACGTCTCGAAATACGCACCTTTTAGGGGTCTGGCGAGGCTCGCAGAACATGGTCCCGGAGGGCACCGATGAGTGGGCGAACAGCGCCCGAATCGAGGAGCTCGCAGGGCTCCTCGCCCACCATTCAAACCTCTATTACAATCTCGCCACGCCCGAGATTATCGATGCCGAATACGATGCGCTATTCGACGAATTGAAGCGACTCGCACCCGAGCATCCGCAACTCTCGAAGGTCGGTTCAGACCCCGCACCCGGCTCACAAAAAGTCGACCATCTATTCCCAATGCGCAGCCTCGACAAGGCCACCGAAACCGAAGAGGTCGCCCACTTTGTTGCCGAAACCACCGCCCACGGCAGACGCTTTGTTTGTCAGCCAAAATTAGACGGTTCGGCCCTCTCATTGGAATATCGCCGGGGCCGATTGGTTCGCGCGGCAACGCGCGGAAATGGCGAGCGTGGAGAAGATGTCACGGCAAACGCTCGCCGCATCCCGAATATCCCCTCACAACTCGCATGGCAAGGCGATGCTCACGTGCGCGGTGAGGTGGTCATGCCCTTGGCGACCTTCCGCGAAAAGTATGCCCAGATAGCCCCGAATCCGCGCAACCTCGCGGCGGGAAGCCTGCGCCAGAAGAGCGCCGATGCCGGAAAGGGTGACGCAGCCGACCTCTCCTTCCACGCCTACGATGTCATGTTCCCAGATGTGGCCAATCGTCATCCCGACAGCCCAGCGCCCCCCGCATTCACCTTCGACTCCGAAGAGATCGATTGGCTAATCACCAACGGCATCGAAGCGGCGGGAAATGAAGTCGTCAGCGGACAAGACGACGAATCGGTCACCAACGCAATCCTCGCTACAACGAACCGCTGGACCGCCGCCCGCGACTCAGCAGATTGGGAAATCGACGGAGTCGTCATCAAACTCGACGACCTTGCCAAACGCGACCTCCTCGGTCAAACAGCCCACCATCCCCGCTGGGCACTGGCTTGGAAATTCCCGCCCGAGGAGGCATCGACCGTTCTGATGGGAGTCGATTGGCAGACCGGCCGAACCGGCACGGTAACCCCCGTCGCCCGGGTCGCGCCGGTAACAGTCTCCGGCGTCACAGTAGAGAACACAACTCTCCACAACGCCGGAGAAATCGAAAGACTAGGAATCAACATCGGTGATAGAGTACGAATCGTCCGCCGAGGCGATGTGATTCCCAAAATTATCGAGGTTCTCGGCCCAGCCAAATCAGTGGACCTCGAAAACAGATTCCGTGCGGATGGCACAGCCTTCGGCGACCCGCTACCGCTGCGCCAAGCCGTAGCAATCCCGCTCGATTGCCCGCGATGCGGCACCGAATTAGTGCAGGATGGAGCATTCATCCGCTGCACAAATCTCGACTGCCCATCGCGCCTAGAGCGCGCAATCCTATACTGGTGCCGCGCGCTCGAACTGGACGGAATCGGCGAGAAGCTCGCCGAACAATTCTGCGAACAAGGCCTTGTGAAGAGCCTGCCCGACCTTTACGTATTGAGTCACGAGGACATTGTGAGCCTCGAGCGAATGGGCGAAAAATCCGCAGCAAACGTCATCCAACAACTCAATTCAACGCGCTCGCTACAACTCTCAGCCTTCCTTTCAGCCCTCGGATTACCAGGAATCGGACCCGAACTCGCAACCGCATTCGCCCGCGAAATTCGCGATACTGAAAGCATGTTCGAACTACTATCAGACCACGATTCCGCCATTCCTCGACTGGTAAAAATCGATGGAGTCGGTGAGACGGTCGCCCGCTCATTCCTCGAAGGACTCAGCCAGCGCCAATCGATGGTCGAAGGGCTGGCGGAAGCAATCGAAATCACTCCCGAAGAAGCCGTCGAGACCGAAGATGGACCGCTCACCGGCCAAACATTCTGCATCACTGGAACTCTCACCCGCCCGCGCAAAGAAATCGCGCTAATGATCAAGGCCGCGGGCGGAAAAGTCGTCTCGGCAGTCTCCGGCAAACTCGACCACCTCGTCGCCGGAGAATCCGCCGGCTCAAAACTCGACAAAGCGAATAGGCTCTCAGTCAACGTCCTAAGCGAGGCCGAATTGGAATTGATGCTCGGCGGTGAAGCAATCCCAGAAGATGAGCCGAGCGGTGAAATCGTCGCTGACACCGGCCCTCAACAAATGTCGCTTGGGGATTACTGACCCACGAGGACACCTACGAGGGCGAATCGACCAAAATCAGCCATACATCGCCGAACTCTCGCCGCCCGAGCGCTCGTGCTGCAATTGATTCAGTTGAATCGCCATCATCTCGCGAATCTGCTCCTCGATTCGCTTCGCCTCCTCCAACAAAGGCTCGGGGTCCAATTTTATCGCAGGCAAGAGCCCATCCAAGCGCTCGATTATCCGAGCCGCCGCACGAGCATCGGGAATCGCACCATTCGCCAAATCATCGCCCGACTCAGCAAGTATCGCCATCGCATCGATTTGGCGACGGCGGCATTCACCGAGCATCACTCCACTCATGCCGCCAACAACACCATGTTTGAGCAAGGGAACTCCCATCTTCCCCAGCGATTCATGAGCAGAATCCGTAGAACCAATCCCCAACATCGATTCATCCGAATCATCATCATCGAAGATAGAATGTGCTTGGTCAGGCCCATGAGAATAGGAATCAATCATCATCATTTGAGTCGCGCCACTAGCCTCGACCCAATCGAGAATAGCATCGGTCAATGGCAGCGACTGCTCCGCAGCAACCTGAATTTCAGAAGCGATCAAAACGACCTTATCGCACCTATCCATATGGCAAATCGGCTCACCCGCATAGAAGCGAAGGGGAGGCAGAGGCTTGCCCTCCTGCACCAAGCAAACCGGCGGTAGGCCATTGCCTCTGGCACCGCCGACGAAGCTCAACCCCAAACGGTCGACCAAGTAGTGCGCAACGATGCTGCTCACGAACCCAGCCGACGGAAAACAAGTCACCACAAGTGCATCTTCAGCGTTCAAACTCTCGTCGACCGCAACCACAGGAGCCCCGCTCATCGGTGCGGAACAGACCGAGATACTGTTAATCATTGGCCTCCACAGACAGCCCGTGTCGACCGCGGAGGAGGAGGTTTCCTCGGAGGAGGAAGAACCGTCTGACGAGAAATCGCAAGAGGGATTCATCGCCCACCAATTATCGCCATCTTCGTGGAACCGCTACGAGGAATGCCCACGCAAATACTGGCTCTCACGACAAGGTCTCCCGCGCAAAGCAAGCATGCCCGCAGCGCTGGGTAACGCAGTCCACAACTCTGTCGAAGACCTCTGCAATTTGGACCTTGAAGGCCGAGAAGAAGACGAGTCCGACTGGCTTCCCGCGACCGCAAAGGCCGTGCTCGACCGTCACTGGCAAATCGAGAAGGACAACTTTCTGGGAACCCCACGTCACCCCCGCTGGAAGGACGAACAAATCACCAAAGCCCACGATGGCTTGATCGGCGCTCTCAACATCCTATTCAGCAAATCGAATGTCGAAGTGCAGAATTTCTCCGAGGTGACCGTCGGTACATGGAGAGAGGTTCAGTCGATTGTTCTGGCTAACGAGGGGACTCTCGTCTCCGAGTGTGGCCGGATGATGGGTCGCCTCGACTTGCTTGTCGCTGATTTGGATGAAAATGGTGAATCTCGCGGCTGGATTGTCGCCGACCTGAAGACCGGCCGGCCTCCATCTCCGAGTCTGAATGAGAAGGTCAGCAGGCAGTTGAGATTCTATCGTGACCTGCTGAAACAGAATAATCCGGACCACCCACCGGTTGTCGCTGAGGGTTGGTATTCGGCAAATCAGACTGTGCATCAGGCGGATGGGCCGGATGTTCTGGAGGCTGCGCTTGAGGCGTGGGAAGGAATGCGACCTTCGACCACGCCTCTACCGGCAACACCTGGCGACCAGCAATGCGGCTGGTGCGAGTGGAAGGCTTGGTGCCCAATTTGGTGGTCGGCTCGACGCGATGGGCTGCTGTCGCCGGGCCACATGTTCCGTGATGAGGTCGTCAGCGTCGTACGCTTCGACCGTGAGGCGGGAGCGGCTCTCTTCCAGCGCATGCCTCCGGTCGGAGATGAGGGAGAATTGGCGCCTTCGGACCACAAATTTGGTGCGGTTCTACGCGACCAAGCCTTGCAGCATCTCACCGATTTGCTTGACTCGGGTCACGAAGGCGCGATTTTCCTTGGCAGCGCGCGCATGGATGGGCGCGTGGCACACTTAGGAGATTGGTGTGAGGTGCTTCCTTGGTCACCGCTGAATGAGGGCCACGCGCACGATCATTCCCGCTGGCTTCGCAGCAATTCCGATACCGTCTTCGAAGGAATCGGCGAAGATGGCGAAGCCAACCAATCCAAGTAGCGCTTGTCGAGGCTTTCCAGCTCTTGCAAAGTGCGTCCCTTGTGTTTACCGAAGGCGAGGACTACGCCATTCTCAGAGTGCCGCAGCCTGCCATTTGTTCCTTCGACCGGCTCGAGGTCAGCCATTCCCGGACCGAGCCGGTCGCTAGCCCCGCGGTTGCCTGAGAGCATGTCTTGCAAATCGTCGAGGCCACCGCGGAACTCATTCGGATGACTCTGCATCATCGACCACAGCAAGAGGAGTGTCGCGCCCGCATCGGCATCGGCCGTGTGGGCGCGAGTGATGCTGATATTGTAGCGCGCGCAAAGTGGTCCGAGCGCGTGACGGCCAGGAATTCGCAACTTGCTCGCCAAGGTCAGAGTATCGATGATAGCGCGCGGTACCGGCACCTCAAATCCCGCGCGAATACACTCCAACTCGAGAAATCTCCAATCGAATCGAGTGACATTGTGTCCGACGATAACCGCCCCATCCATCAATCGACTCAACTCGGGCAAGTGCTCAGAAAACTGCCCAGCCCCTTTGACATCAAGATCTGTAATTCCGTGGACGCGCGTGGAACCGGGAGGAATCGCGCGTCGCGGGTCGACGAGAGATGTGTGATTGATGTGCGAGCCATCCTCGTCGCTGCCAATCAGCGCAAATTGAACGATTCTATCCGAGCGCGGATTGAGACCTGTAGTCTCCAAATCGAAGCCAAGAACGCGATACCCAGACAGCATCCCCCCGGCCATGGCGGCTCGTGCGAGAGGCCCCCCATGAACTTCTGTGGCGGCGGGCTTGAACCCGTCATGCCTATTTGCGCCCCTTCGCGCCAAGTCTTCGATGGACAGCGGGGAGAGTGTTGCCAACTCAGCGACAAGTGGCCGCGCGACTCACGCCCTCCTGCTCACCTTCATCCTTCTCGCAACCCCCCTCGCAGGCTGCACCGGACTCGCCTCAACAACCCCTATCGCGGACATCACCGCGGACCGCACAACGGTCAATGTAGGCGAGACAGTCAACTTCGATGCGCGAGGATCGAGTACTCCCGAACCTACGATCATCGACAAATATGTCTGGGATTTTGGCGAAGGTGAGAAGCGAACTACGAGCACAGGAATCACCTTCCACACCTTCGCCGAATCAGGAAACCACGACGTCGAGGTCGAGGTATTCAACGACGAGGGAGAGAGCGACCGCGCCTCGATTGGAATCTTCGTCAACTCACCTCCAATCGTCGTCCTCGACATGCCCGGATACGTTCGCACGAACGAGACGGCGACCATCGATGCCAGCGCATCGTACGACCCCGAAGGCGGGGGAGTCGAGTACATCTGGGATCTCGACCTCGCCTTCGACCGCAATGGCGATGGAGACCCAGCCAACGATGCAGACTCCACCGCATCTTCAGTCGAAATTTCCTCAGCCGATTCGGGCAATCAAACAGGCCGGCTGACCCTCATCGACGATAATGGCGCGACGACCACTCAGACGTGGAGTCTGATGGTCGTCAAGCGCATGTTCAACGTAGTATGGGAAGAGCAGCACATCAGCGTCGAATGGAATGGGCACACCGAGCAAGGGGAGAGCACGGTGAACCAGCATATCCCTGGTGAAGGAGCACGCATCATGCAGGTCAATGCGACGTTGACTCTGGCACGAGACCTACTCCCTATTCACTGGCCGGAAGACAATTTCACGCTCAGACTCAACGTGCCGATGACAGGTTGGACCACGAGCGCGCAGACCGCTCAGGATAATGTCACACTCAACGCGACCGCGCGCATCGACCGAGGCGAGATGAATCCGTGGCCCGAGAGTGGATACACCGTCAGTGCCGACTCCTCTGAGAGCCTCATAGCGAGTTTGCTCAACGAAGCAGGAGCGAGGTTTGGTCAGGGGGAGTGGGTTTGGACAGTAACGGCTGACGAGTGTGACCCGGACATTCCAATCGATGGACTGGACCCCGATACAGGCAACGACTGGACACTAACAATCGATTACGTAATTCTGATTCCAAGGGTCAGCGAAGTCGGCGTCTAGAGCCTCAATTCCGATGGAGAAGGCCTTTCAACTCCCGGCCTGTGGAAGGCTACGATGGTGCGCTCTATCGAGATAAAGAAGGCCTCGGTTCGAGACCGTCTCATCGTCGATGTCGACGTTTTCATGAACGACCCAAACGACTTCGATTTTGCTCCGCGCGCCAGCATGGAAGGCAATTCACTGAGCATCACCAATGCTGGCGCTGATGCTGGTGGAACCATCGAATTGGATGGCGACCAGATGAATGCTGCTGAGCGCGATCGAATGGTCGAACTTCGTGTCAAATTCTCTGTCGATGGCATGCACGGTGTACTGACTCACAAGACTAGGAATGTGCGCGACGGCCCCAATGCGAAGAAGCTCGCAGAGCCTCGCTGGAAGACGGTTCTTCCGCTCAGTCTCTGAGCCCATCCAGCGACCGTCGGAATTAAACCGAAGTCACAGGTCGAGCGGCTCGCTGGACCCATAGTGTAGCCTGGATATCACTGGGGCTTGCGGAGCCTCAAACCCGTGTTCGAATCGCGGTGGGTCCGCCATTCAGGCGTTTGGAGGCGTATGCATTCCTGAATGGTGGACCTGAGCGCAATCTGTGATTGTGCGGGAGGTCCGCCATCTCGGCGCTTGTTAACGAAAGTAAGCCCAGATGGCGAACCCACCTGTATGTTCAATTGATTGAGCCCCGACGCGGCGACATGGCATTCACCTCGACTCGCCGCGTCGACTTCCCCATGGTTGACCTCGCGCGTATCGTGTATTATCCGCGATTTTGGGATTTGGCGCACCGATTTTACGAGGAGTCGTGGGAATTTTCGTGTGGCATGCATTACAATGAGGTGCTGATGAAACATCAAATCGGTTTCCCGTTGGTTCATTCCGAAGCAAATTTTCACCATCCACTGGCCTATGGCGATACCGTTCACTGCACGATCACTGTCCCTCGCGTGGGCAATACTTCGATTACCTGGCGTATCGAATTTCGCAATCAAGACGGCACTCTTTGTTGGAGTGCCGACCAAGTGACAGTTTGTGTCGACATGAGTGAGATTCAGCAGAAGGTTTCGGTACCAGACTGGATGCGTGAAGGGCTCGCGAAGATGGCGCCAGAATGAATTGAGTTTGCTTGACTGGGGTGCAGTCACTCTTTCTTTGGCCATTTTTTGGTTAGGGCGGCGCGAAGGTCATCATCCATAATCGCGTCCCACCAATTCGCTTCGCGCCAGATGGCGTAGCGACCGCGAATTCCGCGCAGGTCAGCGCGGTCGAGTCTACACCATTGGAAATTTGAGAGGTTCATGCGTGCTTTGATGAAACTCGCATCGCGCATGTCCGCGCCATCGAAAGCGGCTTTCATTAGATTGGCTCGCTTGAAGGAAGCGCGGCGCAAATCGGCTCCTGATAGGTCGGCGCCCTCAAGGTCAGCCCCGTCGAAAACCGCGCGGCGCAGGTTCGCACCAGCAAGGTTCGCGCCGCGCAAATCAGCACCGACGTGCGAGGTGAAGGACCAATCCTTGGCTTCTTCACCATCACCGACCGATTCGCCTTCTTCGACATTCTCGCTCACGATGACAGCCTCTCGAGATAGTCGCGCCCCGCGTCGGTCAGAATGACGTAGCGATTTTTCTCGCGGCCCTCCGGATATGTCAGAAGGGCTGGTTTTCCGCGAGCCGATGAATCATCGAGCATGCGATTGATGTAGAGCGAGAGGTTCCACTTTTCGAGCTCGACCTCATCCCAGCGACCAGAATCTGCAATCAATTTCTTGACTGCGCGAGGTGGAGTATCCTCCTCTTTCTCGACCGAGCGCAGGTAGTGAATTGCGGCAAGAATCACGTCTCCGGTTCGATAGATATTGCAATTCTCAAGCAATCGCCTGAAGGCTGAGCCGCGTTCAGGCACACCCGCTTCGCTCAACGATTGCCGAGCGGCCTCGATAGCGTCTTGTCTGGCCGCTCGAATCTTCGAAAGAGCAGATGCCCAGGTGTCTTGATCCTTCAATTTCAGCCAAGAATCATTGACTTCGCGGGCTGATCCCGTCAAATCGACCTCGGTCGACCCGACTCGAATCCAGATGCGTCCGATGTTTGTATTCTCATCCTCAGACATGTTATCGACGCGAGCAAAAGCCTCCTTTTGATAAAATCGACGCGCAAATCATATCATTTTTCAGAGCGGCAGGCATTACTCCGGCCGTCCTCCCGGCCGCTCCCTATCCGACATATGCCCACCTTCTCACCGCCCCCTCGCGCGACCGTTTGATTCAAGACGGACCGAACCCGGCAACGACACGATGGGTGGACACGACAACTCGGCCTACCCCCTCGTCCTGCACTCCGCAGCGGACCCCACAAGGCTTGGTGGTACAGCGATTTGTGGCTTTTCGACGGTTGGTTCGGTCGGGGTCATCGCGATGTCTCACATCATACAGACCCTCGAACTGAATCCGATGGGAACCGTGCTCCATCCAGAATTTCCAGCCATCGCGCTGATTCACGACTCGGTTCCTAAGCACCCGGTTCGCGTCTACCAAGGCGAAGACCTCGGCGTTTTCATCGCCGAGATTCAATTCCCACCCCAAAACGACGTCCACTTCGGCGAGACCGTTCTCGAGTGGTTCACCAAAGGTGGCTTCGAGCGCCTAATCGTCATCGACGGGGTGGTTAGCAATGATTTGGGAATCAAGGAGGAGAGCGACCTTTGGGGAGTCTCCTCGACTGCGATTGGGCGCGATGCGCTCGACGATTCCGGGATTCAACGAATTCAGCAAGGAATCGTCTCAGGAATCTCCGGCTATCTGATTGCTGAGGGTGAGCGACGCGGACTCGATGTTACAGCACTTCTAGCTGAGTGCAATCCGATGTATCCGGATGCTCGAGCCGCTCTTCTAGCGATTGAGGGAGTCTGCGATTTACTCGACATGGAGATTCCCGTCAAGGGCTTGCTCGAGGATGCGCGCGCTATCGAAGAGCGCGTGCGCGAGGCATTTGAGCGGGCGCAGGCAAATGCTCTACCAGCGCCTGGTGACAATCGTGACGACGATGAAGTCAGAATGGTATACTGAGCCGCAGTTCAAGTCGTGTTGAACGACTCAATAGAACGGATTTGTTCCAGCGGCATGGTCTGTTGAATCGATGACCTCGGTGATTTCAGGGACCTTCTCCTTGATCATCACCTCAACACCTTGCTTGAGAGTTACATCCGCCATGCCGCAGCCTTGGCAGCCTCCACCGAAGGCGATGATTGCCTTATCGTCGTCAACACCGACGAGTTCGACTACTCCGCCGTGGCTGGCCACGGCTGGATTTACTTCGTTATTGATGATCTCAGCGACCTTCTTTGAGAGCTCGTCGACCCACATAGGATTTGGATTGTCAAATGAAAATCCGCCGCCCATCAGCGTCTCCTTGAAGTCGAGCGTTGAACCATCGAGATATTGCACGCTGCGGGCGGCGACTCGAACTTTCATTCCCTCGACCTCAACGATGAGGTCGTCTTCGCCGCCGCCCTGGGCGCCGACGAATTGCAGGTCGTACTGGAATCCATTTGGACCACGACCGATGATTTCTACGCGCAGCGAGAGCTCATCTTCGCCAGCTTGTTCAGCGAATGAATCGAGCATCTCGCGCGCCTTCGGGGTGATCGACAGCATGGCTCTCACCCCGTTCACAAGCCCACCCGTCTTCAACCTGCGGGCGAGTGGGCTGAGCAGAAAGTGAAAGTGATCCGCCAAACAAATCCCGGACTCAGCCACTCAAATCTTGAGTCATCAATCACCAAACCCACATCACCAAGCCTTCGACATCAGCAAGCATTTGGCATCAGCAAGCCTTCGACAACAGCAAGCCTTCGACATCACCAAGCCTTTGACTCATCGCACACACCAAGCGACCATGACGTCCGAGCAGGTCACCGACCGACTCGGAAGACAACTCAAGGACTTGCGAATTTCAGTCACCGACCGCTGCAACTTCCGCTGCCCTTACTGCATGCCGCGCGAGCGCTTCGGCGAGGAGCACACTTTCCTTCCGCGCCGCGCCTTCCTCTCCTTCGACGAAATCGAAAAAGTCGTCCGCGCGAGCATCCCACTCGGCCTCGAAAAAGTTAGACTGACCGGCGGCGAACCTCTACTCCGTCCTGACCTCGCCGACTTAGTCAAACGCCTATCAGACCTCGAAATCGAGCTCGCATTGACAACTAACGGCTCGCTGCTCCGCCGCAACGCAGCCGCCCTCGCAGCCGCCGGTTTGACGAGGGTCACAGTAAGTCTGGATGCCCTCGACGATGATGTCCACCGGGCGATGAGCGATACCGATATCCCCGTCGAAACAATCCTCGATGGAATAGACGCTGCACTGGAGGCGGGTTTAGCTCCGGTGAAGGTGAATTGCGTTATTCGCAGGGGGGTCAACGAAGAACAGGCGGCAAAACTCGTACGCCACTTCCGCGGCACCGACGTCACCGTCCGCTTCATCGAATACATGGACGTGGGCCGGACCAATGGCTGGACTTTGGGTGAGGTTGTGGCGAGCGGGGATTTACTCGAGCATCTTCGTGGTGAATTCGATTTGATTCCGCTCGCGGCCGAGCGCGCCTCCGATGTTGCAGTGAGGTGGGGCCATTCCGATGGGTCGGGCGAGATCGGCCTGATTTCTTCTGTTAGCGCGCCTTTCTGTGGAGATTGCGTTCGCGCGCGTATTTCTGCAGA
This sequence comes from Methanobacteriota archaeon, assembly GCA_016845365.1. GTDB lineage: Archaea > Thermoplasmatota > Poseidoniia > Poseidoniales > Thalassarchaeaceae > MGIIb-O1. Next base: position 58,837 of record JAERST010000013.1, on the reverse strand, counting down.
TGGCAGATTCTTCACTTGCCTCTTCGCTTCTGGTGGGCACGATTTACGTGCGCTGATTCAAAATGGCGCGAATGGTGGAAATTTGACCGCTGCAATTGCTGCTATCTGGGAGCGTCGCGCCGACCGATATTCCGAACTCCGTTCCGAGGAGACTTCTGCTTCTGCGCTTCCGCGGATTGAAATGTCGTATATCGGCGGTTGAGTTTTACTCGCCTGCCGTGATTTCATCGAAGGCGGCGAGGATTGCTGACCACGGCGCGTCGGTGCTGAACGAGGGTTCTGCATAGTGTGAGACTGCCGCGCAGTGGCCTTGTTTTTGGAGGTGGGCAACCATCTTGGCTGGGCTTGGGGGGCTGCCTCTTTCCAGCCAACTGGATAGTTCATCGACGGCGATCAGATGGGCTGCGTCGATGGCTTGAGATTCTTCTGCGATGTTTCTGACGGCGCGTGCAACTCGTCTTCGCTCGGCTTCAAATTGCTTCTCGCTCCAACACGCAGGGTCTTCGGCTTCTCCAGCCGCCGGTCCACACAATTCGAGTGCGCGCTCTTGGCTCATCGAAGCCATCGTATCCGCATCGCCGAGCGGGCCGATCCACATCGGCCCGGACACCCGCTTATCGCCGCGGGCGACGGGGTGAGAAAGAGGTAGGAAACAACGGATTGGCAGGTCGCTTCCGGAGTCAGCCGGGAGCAGACCTGCCGCAACCGAAGCATCGACCTCGGACTGGTCTGGCGAGAAAACTCGCCAGCCGAGCGATGCCTCGATATCATTCGCACCACCCATGACTCGACGTACCTGAACCGAGACTCGTAGGTGGTGCGAATCCCAAATTGAGAGCAGGGGCGTGATGCTCCGGTCGTGGCGCGCAGCCGCGCGCGCGACCGTTGCCATCAGAACTCTAAGCCCTGAATCGTGTTTGAGTTTGTCCAGCCGCACTCTGGCCCCGTAACGGCGCATCAAGGGATTCTTCGAAGAGCCGGTAAGTGCGGCTGTATCGGTTGCGCTGACCTCGAGAACACCACGGCGTGCCAAAGCTTGGACTGCCGTGTCGAGGAATGGAACCGGCGAGCCGAAGGGGTCGATGTCGATCCAGTGCCAACCTTGGGAGAGGACGCTGGTGCGAAGGTCACCGAGAAGTGAGTGCAATTCTCCGCGGCCACTAGGAAATTCAGCCTCGGTCGCCGCCCCCCAGTCCAAGGAATTCTGATCCATGTCACCCGCGGTCGCAATCAATCGCGCGGCGGCGTCTTCGGGCAATTCGCGCAACCAACGCCGGGGCCTCAACCCAGACGCACTCAATCCATCGAGGGCGCGAATTTTCCCATCACCGAGTATTCCAGACTCGATGGCATGCGCCATCAACAGCACGCTCCGCGTGCGCGAGCCTGCCATCGCCGGATTCAGAAACACTCCATCGGCACTCTTTGCCGCCGGTCCTCGAGCGGTGGATTCCGGCAATTTCGTCACGCGAGTAAGCGTCCTTCCCTCTCTGTGGACAAGGCCGGGCCAACCGCGCGGAGTTGGAGATGTCACGTCGCCTCGGATGAGCCCTCACACATTGGCTTGACTGCTCGGACAGAATGGTGAGTACTCACGAAATGAGTCTCAATAATGTTCGAACACAACATCGGAATCAGCATGGGTTACCCGATGTCCTTCATCGGTCACAACACCCACTCGTCGACTGCCCGACAGCCTCGCAGCAAGCCATTCTTCGACAGAATCAACAACATCCTCAGATACGGCGAGACACATCCCCATTCCCATATTGAAGACCTTGTGCATCTCGAGATTCTCGACAGGGCCAACCTCTGCTATCCAACCGAATTCAGGCGGAACCGGCAAGGGGTCTGAGATGTGCCAACCGAGCGAGTCGTGAAGTCGGAGTAGGTTCGACAAACCTCCACCTGTAATGTGAGCAATCGCCTTCAAATCCTCGCTCGCACAAGGGCCCGATCCGTCGCGGCAAGCATCGATCAAATCGATAATTGGGTCAACATAAATTCGAGTCGGGTTCAACAAAACCTCGCCAAGGCTCGCACCTGCTTCACCCGCCCCCTCAATCACTCGCCCGGCGTGCTCCGAATCGAATGGTGCCGCGTCGGTCAGCGAGAGTCCTGATTTCTCAACCACTGCTCGGAGCAAAGTGTAGCCATTTGAGTGGACGCCGCTACTCGGCAAACCGATGACCACATCACCGGCCTCTAACCTCTCACCCGTAATCGCTCCACCTGCTGGAAACCAACCAAGTGCGGTACCGGACAAATCCAGTTCGGTAACAATACCTGGAAGGGTTGCAGTCTCGCCGCCGGCCAAAGTAATTCGCGCGCGTCGGCTAGCCTCAGCAAGCGATGAGCCGATGACGGCATGAGTCGCTGGGTCGGTTGCAGGCACGGCGATGTAATCTACGAAGGCGAGTGGTTCGGCACCTACACAGAGCAAGTCGTTGACATTCATTGCGACACAATCGATGCCGACCCCCTCGTAGCGACCGAGAGAATTAGCAAGTTGTAATTTTGAACCCACACCATCGGTCGCCAGAGCCAAGCGTGAATCACCGAATTCGATGATACCACCAAAGCCCCCGGGAAGAGGAATCGGAGCTCCCCTCGTCCCAGGCTGTCGGACCGAGCCGCTCAACGAACCGATTAGACTGGCAATCGCAGCTCCCTCGGCATCGATGTCGACCCCGCTGCTGGCATAGTCCATGGGGGTGTCTGCCACGCACCGAACGCGCAGGGCCAACTTCATGATTCAATCGGCTGCTCAAACTCAGAAAAAAACTAGCAAAGAGTTTGAGGCCCCCTTCTCAAAACTCACGAAAAATTCGGATTTCTAAAAAATCCACTTCGTGGGGAATTTCCGATGCGCCATTTTCTAGAATTTGTAGAAATATGGAAGAAAATTATCACAAAAGGGAATCATATCCGCGCATTACCTCAGTTTCCAATCATTCAGGATTCCATTTCACCAACATACCGAAACGGTGTTTTCTGGAACAATATTGCGAACTTCTATAACAAATAGGAAATGTCGTACGAGGGCTAAGGAGCGTGAGATACGCCATGTTAGACAAGAAAATGACTGCAATGCTGATGACGCTCAGCATGCTTGCGGCTGCGTTCGCAGGATGTCTGGGCGGGGAAGTGGAACCTGAAGAGACGTGGGAACTGAGTCCAGCCGACGATGTGTCGGCAGACTTTGTTACGTCTGATTGGGATCCGATTATTCCCAACTTGAACGGCGGCGAGATGTGCGATGCCATCATCTCGGCGATGACGAAGACGGAGGAGCGCGACCAAGTCGTCGACTTCACCCGCGGTTACTACACGAGTAGCCAGGGTGTAATCGGTGCGGCTGGTGCTGCAGCTATCTCGGACGTCTCGGAACTGAATGCGGCTGGTACAACCGTCGCTGTTCAATCCGGAACGACCTCCGATCTCTACGCCCAGGATAACCTCGGTGACGCGACAATCGTCGCATACGCTGACTTCCCCTCGGTCGTAGCGGCTGTTGGAAATGGTGAGGCGGACTACGCTATGGGCGATTCGCCCGTGCTGGCATTGTCCGGTGACCTATTGACGACATTTTCGGATGAGACCTTCGGACTCGCTGTCCGCGAGGACTCGGGCGAATTGCTCGATGCCCTCAACGTCGCAATCACCGCGATTGTCGACTCCGGCGAGTACGACGCTATCTTCGGTGCTTGGTTCGATGGCGCTGTTGTCCTAACAGATGACCGCGACGACAACACTGCAACCGCTTACCCGAGCCCGAGCGAGGGATCAACCCTCTCAGCGGTTCTCGAGTCCGGTTCGCTCAAGCTCTGCTCGGACACGGCTTACCCGCCGTTCGAGAGCATTGACGAAGATGGTAACGCTGTCGGATTCGATGTCGACGTCGCTAACGCGCTCGTCGATGAGATCGCTGCTCACTACATGGGTAACGATAACCCAATGTTTGAGGCTCCAGAAGAGCCAGTAGAGTCGATGAAGATCGGTCTACTAAATCCATTGACTGGACCAATCGCAGTTTACGCACCACCGTTCACAGCAGCTGCCAACATGGCAATCGCTGACCTGAACGCAATGGGCGGCGACTTCGAACTCGTCGAGGCAGACTCCGGCTGTGACGGAACCGTCGCAAGCGGAGCCGCACAGACCCTTGTTGACGCCGGCGTTGTCGGTGTCGCTGGAGCCGCGTGCTCTGGTGCCTCAATGGGTGCAAACGCTGTCCTCAGCGAGGCTGGAATCGTGCAGGTATCATACGCCAGCACAAACCCTGGTCTCTCTGACGCCTCGGCTTACCCAGGCTTCTATCGCGTCGTTCCAAGCGACGCAATCCAGGGTCCTGCAATCGCCGCAATGGTAACAGCAGCTGGTGCATCAAACCCGGCACTTCTGCACATGACCAACGACTACGGTTCTGGTCTAGCAGACGCCTTTGAGGGCGCATGGGGATCGGACAACCTTTGCACAAAGATCGGTTACGAGGACACTCAGACCGACTTCGCTGCTGAGGTCCAAGCAATCGCTGACGCGGGCTGTGGCTCCGTCGTGATGGTCACCTACGCAACCGACGGTGCTGCAATCCTCGAGACAATGGCCTACGTCGGCCTATCCTTGCCAACATTCGGCGCGGATGGAATCGCTGACGCCGGCTTCCTCGACGACTTCAGCGCACCTGGTGCTGCAAACGGCGTCCAGGCCACCAAGCCACGCGCCGTAGCCGGTGCTGGTGACTTCGGTGAGCGCTGCGCTGCTGACGAGACCTGTGCTGGTGGAATCTACACTGCAGAGACTTACGATGCGGTCATGATGATCGGTAAGGCTGCAATGATGGAAGAGGGAGCTAACATGGCTTCCCACCTTGGCATGGTCGGAACCGACTACGAAGGCGCATCCGGATCTCACACTTTCGATGAGAGCGGAGACGTCGCAGGAGCAGGATACGATATCTGCCGCTTCGACGCTCTGTCGAGCACTGATGTCTTCTTCAGCTGCCGAGCACACTGGACCCGTGACGGTGGAGTCGCTGCAAGCGATTTCACCGGCCAGACGGTCAAGATCGGATTCCTAAATCCAGCAACCGGTCCTATCGCTGTTTACGCGCCAGGATTCGCAGCTGCTGCAGGAATCGCTCTTCAGATGATGAACGTTGCAGGATGGGGCTCAGGCCTACAGTTCGAGTTGGTATTCGCTGACTCGGGCTGTGACGGAACCGTCGCTGCTACCGGCGCTCAGACTCTGATCGACGCCGGTGTAGTCGCAGTTGCTGGAGCAGCCTGCTCTGGTGCAACCATGGGTGCAAACGCAGTCCTATCGGCTGCTGGAATCCCAATGATTTCGTACGCGAGCACTAACCCTGGACTCAGCGATGCCTCGGCATACCCGCTGTTCTTCCGTGTCGTGCCAAGCGATGCGATTCAGGGACCTGCACTCGCTGATGTTGTCACCGCCGGTGGCCACAGCAACATTGCACTGCTCTACATGACCAACGACTACGGTTCTGGTCTTGCAGACTCCTTCGAGGCTGCTTGGACAGATGCAGGTAACGCACTTTGCACGAAGGTCGGATACGCAGACACCGAGACTGACTTCACCTCACAGGTGCAGTCTGTTGTCGACGGTGGCTGCGACAGCGTCATGCTGATCTCGTACGCGAGTGATGGAGCCGCAATCATCGAGGAACTCGGTGCTCAGGGCTTCTCCGGAGCTATCTACGGTGGCGACGGAGTCGCTGAGGAAGGAATCGCAGCCGACATGGCAGACAGTTCTCTGCTAGACGGTGCGGTGGCTACCAAGCCAGCATCAGCAACACCAAACGAGCGCTCGATGGCATTCGCCGCGGCTTGCGGCGCTGTGCCTGACTGCGCTGGTGGAATCTACACCGCAGAGGCATTCGACGCCATGATCATCATCGGTTACTCGGTGTTCGCATTGGCTTCGAGCCCAGAGGGAACCCCTCTGAGCGCTCTCATCTCGGCTGTAGGTCAAGGCTTCGTGGGCGCCTCTGGTGTCCACAGCTTCGATGCTGTTGGTGATGTCGCTGGTAACGGATACTGCGTCGGTACGTTCAACGTCGCCGATGATGGTGCCGTGTCGTTCGATTGTGACCGCTTCTGGTCACGCGACGGCGGCGTAACGAACGCGTGAACTCGTAGAGACACGCACTGGGAACGTAAAGCTCCCCAGCGGGCAACACGCTCGCTGGGGAGCCCCCCAACCCTATTTTTGAAACTGCAGAGTTGAAACTGATTCCTTTTTCCCGACGGTGTGCCAGATGATTGAATCTGTGACTTCCGGCTGGAAATCCCTTGACCGTGGCCGCCAGCGCCTGGTGATTTCGCTAATCATCATCTTCGATGCTTGGCTGGGCTTGAGATACGGCTTCGGTCTACTCAATCACAGTGACGCTATCCTCGGGGGAGGAATTCCGAATGATATGGTATGGTTATTGCAAACCGTCGTGGCTATCTCAGGCGGATTTATGCTGATCAAAATCCTCTTCGATGATGTCCCAGAAAGCACCGCCCGTTCTATCGGAATCGCTTGTTCTCCACTTTTTCTCTTATTCATTGTCTGGTTAACCTTGGACCTCTTGTTCAAGGGAATGGCCGATGATGCAATCATTACCCTCGACCTAGTATCGGTTGGAGTCGGAACGCTAACTTGGTCGACGACATATCTTGCGATAGCCGTCGGATTAACCCTGACCTACAAGGTCCAGCGTTACGGAAATTTTGCCCAATCTGAATTCTTCATGATTGGTATGTATTTGGCAATGGTGATGGTTTGGGTAGATCATTTCTACCCACTTGCCGCTGCTCCTAGAGACGGTGTAATCGTCTGGTCTCTCCTCTTGTGGACAGTCTTAGGCGCCTTTGTACTGACTGGAATCGCTGGCATTGTCATCGATCGTTTGGTCTATCGCGGATTCCGCGAGCGCGATGCTTCACCTCAGGTGATGATGATCGCATCGCTGGGTGTGGCACTGATTTTGCGCGCACTCGTCTACCTTCGATTTGGTGCAGGCAAGAATATGTTCGAGCCAGATGCAGATTGGCGCGTACCTTCCCTGCGGTGGGACATTCCAACAACCAAACTTCGCCTCTACCTCGGCGACCGCAGTATCGAGGAAGGCTCGACCTATACTCTGAATTCTTGCGATGCTGAGGGCGGCGAGAGGATTGTCGTCGAAGGAAGCAAACCACTCTTCGAGACCTATGATTTGGCGACAAATTGTGTCGACCAAGCCACAACCGGCTATGCCTACTACAAGGGTGCCATGCCGGTTGTGATCTTCATCTCGGTAATTCTCCTTCTGATTCTCCTCAACAAGACTCGCCTCGGCCGCCGCATGCGCGCTGTTGCCGACAACCCAGACCTTGCCGCATCCAGCGGTATCAACGTCGAGAGGGTGCAAATGACCAGCGCCTTCCTCTCGGCCGGCCTTTCTGGGATGGGTGGGGCCATCTTCGCGATGACGCTCCGCTTCACGCCTGAAACGGCCTTCACACTCCTTCTTCCATCGTTCGCAGTAATCGTCCTCGGAACCATTGGCTCAATTCCCGGAGCGATAATCGGCTCGCTAATCGTCGGTTTTGTTCGCGCCCTTTCATCCCCCGTCCTAATCGGTATAGGACAACCACTCGGGCGCTCAAATTACACAGCACTCGACGGAGTAATGCCCTACATTTTCCTCATCGCTATCCTGATGATTATGCCCGAGGGAATCGGCGATGCCTATGAGAAATGGAAGGTCGACCGACTCAGAAAACGCGCTGAGCAAGACCGGGCACCGAACAAGAAGACAGGAGGAATCCTTGCGATTCTGCCAACCGGTGCATTGGGTCTACACAATTTCCAGCAGCGCAAAGAGGCTCGTGGTCAATCGATGCTGATAGCGACGATTGGTGCTTACGTATTCCACAGAATCTCACAATTCATCGGCGCGAACTCATTCTCTGAGGGCGCCTGCTCGCAAACCTGCCAAGACTCAGAAGGCATCGCAACCAATCTCGAATTGGTTACGGGCAGAAGCGATGGCTCACTCACTCTGGCCGATGCCCCGTTCACAGAATCGAATATCGATTCGCCGCCCAGCGACGTAGCCCCATATCTGCACGAGAGCTGGACGGCAGAACATCTCGATTTCATGAATCAGACTTGGTTTGACTTGATGTCAAGCGAGCTGGCCTTACTCGATATCATTGGCACCCTCGGAGATGTGATTTGGCCAGCATTACCAATCTTGGTGTGGCTCATCGCAATTGTCGAGGGAATCAATCTGCTGAAGGGGCGTGATGAAGACCCACTTCGCCGAATAACTTCGATGATTGAAGACGTAACAGCGAGCGCGAGCCCGGGCTTTGGAAATCTCTCGACTTCCTTGAATCAACTCGCTGTCAAACTCAACACAATTCCAACGAGGGTCTCTGCGCAGATCGATGGATTCACTGTGCAAATTTCAGAGCAGATTTCTCCATTGATTTCGCGAGTTCGACCGGAGTCTAGCGGCACAGATCACCTTGCATTGTACGGGCGTGAGAGTCCGAAGGGCTCGTGGATTATGTTCAGTGTAATGATGTTCATTTTGCTGTTATTCTTGGCTTGGTTGCCGGTCGCAGAACAGGATGGAATGCGCTTCATCAAGGTCCTACAAGTCTCAAACGTGCTGGTCACACTGGCTATTTTCGCCCTCATGGCCTTCTCACTAAACCTCCACACCGGTGTCACGGGAATGGTGAATTTTGGTGTGATATTCTTTGTTGGTATCGGGTCAATCGTCGTGGGGATTCTGAGCGCTCCCTCTGAATTACACGGCTACGATTGGCCCGTGATTCCGGCGACGATAGCGGCTGTCCTCATCGCCGCTCTCGCCGGCTGGCTGCTGGCTTATCCAACCGCTCGATTGCGGATGGATTACTTCGCAATCGTGACGATTTCACTCGGTGAAATCGTACGCGTATTGCTTGCTGGTGAACCCTTGCTACGCGCTGGTTCTTGGGGTTCCTCGATTGGAATCTCACGGTATACTCTGCCGGGTGAATCATGGTGGTTCTGCGGTTCCGATGTTCCGAATAAGGCGCCTTTGGCTGGACCGGATGCCACTTTGGGGACTGCGGATGATATCATCTCGAAGATGGAACCGGCAGATTGCCGCGATGTAGTGGATTTGTCAAGTCCCGCGGCTTCGGTTGGCGACTTGCTGAATTTGGGTGAGCCAGCTCCTTACATGCTCCTGCTAGCCATAATCGGAATCGTCGCAACCGTTCTGATTTGGTGGCTTCTCGACACGGTGCTCGCCTCACCATGGGGTCGCATTCTGCGAGCCATCCGCGAGGACGAAGAAGTCGCTCAACACCACGGACACGATGTCTTGACTCACAAGGCGGCGAGCCTCGCTCTCGGCGCGGCAATCGCCGCCTTCGCAGGGGCACTCTGGGCTTGGAAGCTTACAGGATTCCAGCCCAACCATATGATGCCAGCAAGGTCGACATTCCTCGTTTGGGCTGCTTTCATCGTTGGTGGAGCCGCGAATAACCGAGGAATGGTCGTCGGCGCCTTCATCATCGTACTGATGGAATTCGTCTTCAACGTTCTAGTCGCCGGCCAAGGTTCTGCAGACTTACCCTTGCACACGACGGCCGCGCGTATCGATAGCCTGTTTGAGTGGCTAGTTGTCGACTCGTGGGAAGTGGTCAACCTCTGCATCATTCTGTGCTTACTCGGTTGGTTAATCGGGAAGGCAGGGCTCAGAGAAGTGGGATTAGCCGGTGCTGTCACCTTCACTTTCACCGGCTTGATGATGGGCCAACGCTCAATTGACGAGGCTTTCATCGGTGGACTCCAAGCCGATATGGCCTACGTCAAGGTCTTCCTAATCGGCTGTCTGATTCTATTCTCTCTCAAGTTCAATCCGAAGGGCTTGATGCCAGAAGTTCCGAGCCGGCCTACCCGGTCGGACTCGACATCCGGAGGTGATTCGAATGAGTGAACCTGTGTTGAAGATTCAGAATCTTCGCAAGGAATTCGGTGGGCTGGTCGCTGTAAAGGATGTCTCTTTTGAGGTCGGCCCGGGTGAATTCGTAGGTTTGATCGGGCCGAACGGATGCGGCAAATCAACCACTTTCAATTGCATCAGTGGATTGCTGCAGCAGACCTCTGGAAGTGTCGAAGTCTTCGGAGAGGATGCATCTGATATGCGGCCGGACGAGATTCAGAATCTCGGCTTTACACGCACTTTCCAGCACACTCGGCTCTGGCGGCAGATGACGGTCATCGAGAATCTCTTGGTGCCGCCTCGCGAGCAATTCAAACCGAATCCGCTACAGGCGATTCTGCAACCATTTTCTCGACCCGCCGAGCAAGACCGATTGGCACGTGCTTACGAGGTTCTGGACCAGCTCGAAGTTCCGCACATGGCGCACAATCTCGCCAGCGAACTCTCTGGTGGCCAGTCGAAACTCGTTGACATCGGCCGCTCGATGATGGGTGACCCGCAACTTCTGCTTCTCGATGAGCCGGTTGCGGGTGTAGCCGGTCCGCTGGCGATGAAGATATTCAACAATCTTCGAAAGATTGTCGATGAGACGGGCATTTCGGTTCTGATTATCGAACACAATATGGATTTCATTCTTCGACAAGGAGTCGACCGAATCGTCGTCATGAACGAGGGTGAAATCCTCATGGTCGGCACTCCGGACGAGGTTCGCAGCAATCGTGCTGTCATCGAGGCCTATCTGGGCGCGGCTGGCGATGAGGGCGAGGCCCAAGGCGAAGGGGGCGAGGAGGAATGAGCGAGCGCATCCTCGAGGTCAAGGGATTGAACGGCGGCTACGGCTCTGTGCAGATTCTCTACGATATCGACCTCTACGTCGACAAGGGCGAATTCGTGACAATCATCGGCCCGAACGGCTGCGGAAAATCCACTTTCATCAAGACGATTTTCGGCATCGCCACCCACTACTCGGGAACCGTTGAGCACGATGGGGACGACGTCTCCGGCTGGCGAACCGACCAATTGGTCAACCGCGGCATCGCTTACGTTCCGCAGGTGAACAATGTCTTCCCTTCGCTGACTGTGCACGAAAATTTGCAGATGGGTGGCAATAAATTGCCTACTAAGGTGCTGAATGAGCGCATCGAGCGCGCTCTGAAGATGTTCCCAGATTTGCGCGATCGCACCCACGATTTGGCTGCTTCACTTTCTGGTGGTGAGCGCCAGATGTTGGCGATTTCGAGGGCGCTCATTTCCAATCCGACTTTCTTGCTTTTAGATGAGCCAACAGCGGCGCTGTCTCCGCTATATCAGCAACAAATCATCGAGCGGATTGATGCTCTGCGTGAGGAGGGAATTACTGTTTTAATCGTCGAGCAGAACGCTCGGTTGAGCCTTGCTCGCTCTGACCGTGGCTACATTTTGGCGAGCGGGAAGGTGGTTCACACGAGTGATGCTCAACACATTCTGACCGACCCTGAAATTGGGGAATACTTCCTCGGGTCTCACTGATTGAAGGGATTTGTCGGGGCAATTTCAGCCCCATTAATACGCTTCGCCCACACGCGCGCGGGATTAATTCCCTCAGTCCTCAATGAGCGAGAACGCGCTGGACGGCCAGCGGGATGAGGTGCAAAGATTCGGCTAGACGATGGCCGTCATCGACCTCGATTAATTCGACCAATTCGTTCGAGGTCGCAACTTTGCGAGATGATTCGATTGGAACGATATCATCCGACGTTCCGTGGATGATTACGGTCGGATGCTGAAGGTCTGGCCACGACATCTCGTCGGCACTGGTGATGAAATCCCAGCCGAACTCGACCTCGTGGCCGAATCCATGGTGAAAATATGGGCGCGAGCCGGTCTCCTCCCATTCGCGCACACCGGCCTCGCCGGCAATCCTTCGAAAATTCTCGGCGAGGCCGAAGGCGGGCGCCATCAGCACAATTCGCAAATCACGGTTGAGAAATTGTGCGGCGGCATTGGCGATGGCGAGCCCGCCGTAGGATGACCCCATGATGACATCAAGGTCGTCGTCAGCAGCAATCGCCTCAACGACGACATCGGTTTGCTCAGCGATGGTCCAGCCTCGCTCACTCATCGCTGGCGAAACAACTTCCCAGCCGAGATTCTCAACAATCCAAGTCGGCTTCGAACCACCCGGACTTCCCTCTAGGCCATGAGCCCACAGAATCCGCATCATCATCCGCCCATCGAATTGGTTCTAATCAAATTCCAAGCCCAATAATTCAAACTCAGCGAGAGGACATCGCGTCATCGAGGCATGATCCATCACTCGGAGGTGAATTTCAGCGACGACATGTACGGTCGCCTGAAACATGTGTCCTGCATGCACATTGTTGTCATCATCAGACCAGCAACAGTGGATGTGGGTGAATGGGGCTCCTTCTTGGGTGCGAGCAATATTGCCCGAAAGGCTGACCAATTCAGAAGGAGAATCCAATGGGTGCCTCTGGTAGACACCTTCTGAGTTCATGTATCCATATTGATTGTCACGAGTTCGACCAATACCACTTGTGATAGCAGCCGCATCGAATCCAAGCTCATCTGTCAATTCCTTCAGCGCCGTGTGAATTTCTTCACCTTGGTCAATTCGCACGAGGATGTCACTGCCTGAACGTGTGTACTCCATGACCTAGCGATTGGGAATCGGTGTTTGAACAAATCCCAAGGTACACTTCCTGTGGGCTCGGCGCTGACGACCAAGAAATTGCAGTGGAAGGCCTCAGCCCCTCATTTTGACGACGTGAGGCGGTGATTTCCTCCACCGGAAGTGAAGGGGTCGAGTTCCCTACCCGCTTTGTTCATAGACCACGGATTCTCACTTCCCGCGCCCGGCGGTGAAATCGATGACAATGGCAGCACATGATTCATCGGCGCGGTGGAGGACTTTCTTCACCGAAGCCAAGGAACCGGAGATTGTTTTGCTCCTGTCAAAGCAGTTCGAAAATGCTGTCCTCGACGTCACCTTTCACGAGCTTCAGGCATTTGACCCTGAGTTCGCAGAGGACGTTCTAATCGATCCTCGCAAGATTCTCGATAAAGGCCGCCAGACGCTCAACGAAATCTGCCGCGAGCGAGGCGAAGACCTCGACTGTCTTCTACGAGTTGGCGAGCTGCCCAAGGATAGTCGGCGAGACCTACGCGACATGGGCAGTCGAGATATCGAGCGATTACGAAGCGCTGAGGTAATCGTCACAAAAATCAGCGAAATCAAGCCTCGCATTCACCGAGCGGTCTTCCAATGCGAGGCTTGCGGCCACACCGTCGAGAAGATTCAGGATAACGAGCGGGAATTGAAAGAGCCGCTAAAGTGCCCTGAAGAGACCGGTTGCGGAGAGATGGCTGGTCGCAACGGCGGCACCCGCTTCGTCCTCGTGATGAACATCTCTCGCATGGTCAACAATCAGTGGATTGAGATTCAAGAGGTTCCCGAGAACGTGCCGAGCGGTGCCCAACCCTCTCGAGGGCACGTTCTCGTCGAAGGCGACCTCGTCAACAAGCACCTACCCGGCCAGAGAGTCGTCGTCAATGTGATTCCAGTGGTTCATTCCGAGGTGAAAAGGAACAAGAAAACCCCGATGTTCGATATCATCTATCACCTCGTCAGTTCGGAGCATGAGAGTACTCCATTCACTGAAATCAAAATCTCAGACCAGGACCGTGAAGCGATTCTCGACATCGGCTCTCGCCCCGACCTGCTGAAATTGATGCAGCAGTCAATCGCACCTTCGGTCTACGCCACCGGAGTCGTGCATTATGTCAAACGCAGCCTCGCAATGCAACTATTTGGCGGGGTTTCGAGAGTTAACAAGGACGCAACCCGCTCGCGTGGCGACATCCATATTCTGTTGATGGGTGATCCCGGTGTAGCAAAATCTCAACTCCTGAATTACATGTCTAAACTCTCCCCTCGCGGCATGTTCGCAACAGGAGGAGGTGTCTCGGGAGCCGGTCTGACTGCAGCGGCGGTGCGGGACGATTTCGGCGGCGGAGGCCGTTTCGCCCTCGAAGCGGGAATTCTACCACTCTCTGACCGAGGAATGGCAGCCATCGACGAATTTGACAAGATTAGTGAAGAGGATAGGAGAACAATGCACCCTGCCATGGAGCAGCAGCGGCTGGATGTATCGAAGGGTGGTGTAAAGGCGACATTGAACACCCGTTGCGCGGTCCTTGCGGCAGCCAATCCAATCCAAGGGCGGTTCACAAAGCGTGGCTCAAATGAGAGTGTGATGCACTCATTCAATGAAACTGGCCTACCTCCTCCCCTCGCCTCGCGTTTCGACATCATCTGGATGCTCCGCGACGAGGTTCGAGTAGACGACGATGAGCGGATTGCTCGGCATATTTTGGAAGTCAGAACTCAAGGAATCAGTGAATCGAAGTTGGATGAAGCGATGGAACTCGACCTTAGAGAAGCCGATGAAGGACAAATCTACGGCGAAGGAGTTGATGGTTCTCAGCACCTTACAATTGAATTCCTTCGCAAATACATCGCCTACGCGAAGCGCAATATCCATCCTGATCTGAACAAGGATGCTAAGGCGATGATTCTAGAATACTACACGAACGAGCGCCAATCATTCAGCCGAGATGAGGCGCAGTACACTGAAACCGAAGTGATTCCGATTACTCCGCGTGCGCTTGAAGCCCTAATCCGCTTAACCGAAGCGCATGCGAGAATGCATCTTCGCGATATCGCTACCGCTGACGATGCGAAGATGGCGCTTGCGATCTTCCGCCATTGGCGCGAGGAAGCAGGAATCGAGGACGAGTCGGAACTGATGTCCGGAGTGTCCGTCGGCCAAAGGAACGCGAGCAATGTTGTGAGGGCAGTTCTACGCGATATCTGCTCAAATAAGGGCGTTGCAGAACTTACGGATATCCTCAACCGCTGCGAAAATCGAGGCGTCAACGAGTTCCAAGTTGAGGGTGTCCTCTCCAAGATGTTGCAAAGCGGCGAATTGTTCAACCCCCGCACCGACGAGTATTCCTTCGCCCGCTGAGCCTATGAGCGATGACCGTTCGCTGGACTTCGTGAGCAGCAGCGAGCCACGTGGCGAGGTGGCAAGGCCATCCGAGTTGGACCCGGCTGGCCTTGGCTTCATGTGCGGCCTCGAAATCCACCAACAACTCAACACCGGCAAGTTACACTCACGCATGCCCAGCACACTGTACGAAATGGGAATCGAAGAGATTCCGACTGAGTGGAAGCGTGAGGCGCGCCGCCTGCGGGCGGCGCAAGGAGAAGGCGGCCGAGTAGATGTGGCGGCGCGCTTCGAGGCGCGCCGCAACCGCTCCTTCGTCTACGTTCAATCACCGAATTCGGGCCTAATCGAACTCGATGAGGCGCCGCCTTTAGCCCACGACGAATCAGCGGTCAGCGCTGCTCTAACAATCAGCGCGATGATGGACGCAAAGCCTGTACCATTCCTGCAAGCCATGCGAAAAACAGTGGTCGACGGCTCCAACACCAGTGGATTCCAACGAACCACCCTCATCGCGACCGACGGCGAAATTCAGACAGATTCAGGCGCCGTCGGCGTCGATGTAATCTGCCTCGAAGAGGATTCCGCCCGCAAACTCGACACAAAATCAACGGCGGGCGGCGAGGTCGTAATCTACACCCTCGACAGACTCGGAGTCCCACTCGTCGAGATCGCAACGGCTCCCGACGTGCAAACCCCCGAGCACGCAAAGGAGACCGCACTAGCCCTCGGAACACTTCTGCGCGACACCAGAATGGTCCGCCGCGGTCTCGGCTCGATCCGCCAAGACCTCAACGTCAGCATCGCTTGTGGAGACCGAGTCGAAATCAAGGGATGCCAAGATCTCGATTGGATTCCCAAAATCATCCGCCTCGAAATGGCCCGCCAACTCCACATGTTCAGACTGGCAAATGAGCTACGAGCCGAAGCAAACCTCCCAGCACTACCCAATGACCGACGCGATGACCAAATCCCAACTGAAAATCGCGTCGCCAAGTCCGCAGCAGCACGAATCCCGATGGAACTCCACGACGTAACAGAAGCATTCGCAAAGTGCACATCAACCATGGTCGAGCGAGGCATAGCAAGCGGGGCAGTCGTCAAAGCAGCAATCCTACCAGGATTCACAGGCAAAATCGGCACCAAACAATCGGACGAGGAAGGAGCCCAACTCCCGCGCTTAGGTCGCGAACTCGCAAGCGCAGCAAAGCAGGCAGGCGTAGCAGGAATCTTCCACTCGGACGAATTACCAGCCTACGGAATCGCCCAGCCAGAAGTCGATGCAGTCCGCCACTCACTCGAACTCACCGAACAAGACGCATTCGTACTCTGCCTAGCACCAGAGTGGCAAGCTGACCTAGCCCTCGAATCAGTCATCACCCGCGCACGCCAATCCTACCACAGAATTCCCAAGGAAGTCCGCAACGTAGTCATCCGCAAGGGCGCACCTGAAGATGGCACGACCACAGCCATGCGACCACTCCCAGGTGGGGCCAGAATGTACCCCGAGACCGACATCCCAGTCGTCCCACTCGACGAGCAAAGGTGGTCCAGCATAAGCGAAGACCTCCCACTCAACCGAACTCAAAGAACCGAGCGACTGAGCGGCTACGACGTCTCCAACAACCAAGTCGAAGCCCTGCTCAACGCAGAACTCGACGACGTCCTAATCACGGCTGTCGAAGGAGGCCCATGCGGTTGCCCAGGGGTCCCAGCCAAAGCCATGGCATCAGCACTCCTCGACAATACGCGCGCAGAAATCGCAGAAGGAACCAGCGTCAACCCCGACTCATTCCCGTGGCCAATCCTAACCCTCGCACTCTACGCGCGCGAACAAGGAATCATCACCCGCGAAGGCCTCGTCCCGATGGCCCGCATTCTCCTCCAAGAAGGGCCATCACACAGCAATACAGAATTCGACACCCGCCTCGATTGGTTCACGCAACGAGCCGAGGCAGAGGGCCTAACCCCAGCCGATTCATCAGCTGTCGAGGAAGCCGTCAACGACATCCTCGCCGACCGCGCAGACTTCGTCAAAGAGCGCGGCTTAGGCGCGGTCGGACCACTCATGGGAATGGTAATGGGCAAGTTGGGAGGGTCCGCAGACGGTAAGTTAGTCAGCCAAATCTTGCGCGAAAAAATCAACGAAATCACCGAAGAGTGAACCAGAGATTCAACAAAAAAACGCCAAATTCAACCTCTTTCAATAGAATTCACTCAGGCTAACTTCATAGACTCAAAACCGAGCCCTCGGCTTCCATGTCAAACGACCTCAAACCCGCAGCGATAGTAGCGGTCATCGTTCTCATCATCCTCACCCCCGCAATCCAAAACGCCCTCAAAGAAGAGGCAGCAAAATACGTCAACGATAGCGAATCTTCACACGATGGAATGCCAGAATCTTGGAACGAGAGCCAAATCCTCTGCGTCCTCTTCCCAGACGATTCACCACACGCTGAATTCAACAGCGGAGTTACAATGATCGAGTCCGACGGCTCAACCTACGGAGTCAACGCAGACTACAACGGAACCGGCGCTTGTGTCGGAGGATTCTCTGGGTACACCGATGGAATGTCATTCTTCCTCGATGCAACGAACGCAACGAATGGCGACCTCGCGGTCGGTTATGATGTTGGAGATTGGGGCCCATACGTACACACAATCGGTGGACTGAACGCCAACAATCTCACCGGCGACTTCAGTGGAGCCTACTGGGAATTGCATCACAACGGAGCCTTGTCGATGGTCGGAATCGGCGATGTTATCCTGTCAGAGGGCGATGTTCTGCTCTGGCGCATCGGCACTTGGTGAACCTGCGCTCTCAGCAACCATCAAGTGTGACCAGACATCCAGACGAACGGGGTTCCACCATGTATGACTTCCACAACATCGCTTTGACGCCCGCTCAGTCACTGCTGCTCAACGCCACGATTCTTTCGGTAATCGTCTACGCCGTGCTCAAGGGTGAGAGGCGGATCGAGGAGTCGAATCCTCTCGCGATGCTTGGAATTCTTGCTGTATTCGGCATCGCGGGTCGCATCCTGCTCGAGCCGCTACCAAATATCCAGCCGGTCACGGTGATTGTGTTGCTGGCCGGCGTCTACTTCGGCGCGCCTCGCGCGCTGGCTCTTGCTGGAGTCATCGCTTTGGCATCGAATCTCTTGTTTTTGGGACACGGTCCGTGGACGCTTTTCCAAGTGCTTGGATGGGGTGCGGTCGGCCTTGCTGGGGCTTTGTTTGCCGACCGATTGCTGAAGGATGGCGAGCTGCAATTGCACGCTCTTGCTGCACTCGCCATGATATCCGCATTTGCTTTCGATTGGATTGTTTCCTCGAGCATCTTGTTGAAGACGGATGTCTCGATGCTCGCACCTTACCTGCTCAATGGTCTGCTTTACGACCTCTACCACGCTGTTGGTAACCTCGTATTCATCGCGTGGTTGGCAGTGCCGCTGGGCGAGATCATGCAGCGCCATCGCGTCAAGCCCTCGGCTGGAACGGTGAGCGAACTTGCCACCGAGTGAAGAGCTCACCATGGTCCTCGTGACTAGGGCTGACCTGAAACTCTCAAAGGGGAAATTGGCCGCGCAGTGCGGTCATGCTGTGCTGGAATGCACAGTGACCGCAAAGAAGCAATCACCGCGCGAACTCGACCGCTATCGACGTGAGGGGGCGCGTAAAATCGTCTGCAAGGCCGCGGACGAGGAGGCTCTGCGAAAGATTCTCGCCCACGCAAAATCCACTGGCGTTATCGCATATCTCGTCAAAGATGCGGGCCACACAGAGATTCCACCAGGGACTGTAACCGTCGTTGGATTAGGGCCCGGGCCTCGTAGTGAAATCGACAAGATAACCGGTCACCTACAACTCATGGGATAGGCAGAGAGCCCCACCTCATGGTGGACTCTATCGTGTCCCAGAAGAATGTGCGCAACCACGCTCGGCGTGTATCGAAAGCCGTCGCTACGTGCGAAACGAAAGCAACCCCTCGCAGAGGGAATCCTCTCCGAGGGGGGTTTGAGATTCGGCGAGGCTGGGAGACCAAAGTCCCCCAGCCTGCCTTACGTGGTTCAGTTCAGTGAATTACTTCTCAGAACTTCAGATCAATTCGTCGATCTTGGAGCCAACGAGGGCACCTAGACCGACTAGTAGACCATCGACGATCCATGCTGGAGCAACATCAGCGACGGAACCGAATCCATCAGCCATCATTGCACCCATCTGGTGACCACCGTCTAGGGTCATTGCTCCGCCGAGGACCATCAGTCCGAAGGCAGAGACCCAAGCCGAGTCAGCCCTGCTGTGCACAGTCCACCATAGAGCACCTGCAGCAACCGTACCGAGTAACGGCCAGGTCTCAGGCATTGCGAACTCAACCGCTGCCCAGCCTGTCTCGATCGCGCCGGCTTCGGTTGCCAGCATTATCGCCAGTACCGCACCGACTGCTTGTGCAAGCAATCGCATTCCGTTTGCCAGCCAGTTACCCTCGACGTCGTCAAGGGCACCAGTCATCATGTGACACCAGGTCACGACCGGCAGCACATGAGCGCCGGCAAACGTCATCCAAACAGCCGCCAACGCGACAGCTCCTTCGAGGGTGCCCAGACCTAAGCCTAGCACAACCCACGACACCACGAAGGCGCCGCCCATTTCTGCTTTCATCGCATCCATATCTATGTTCATTCTTTTCTTCCTCCCGCCTAAGCGAGCGGTCTCGCGCTATTCGGTGAGTATATAATCGAAACTGCCGAAAAACGGAAACGCAACCGCATTTCAGAACTTGTTTCCGAACGCCGGTGTATCCGACAACACCTGATAACACCGGCCTCATCGAGTGTTCCTAACACCATTCGGTGCTACGCACCGTAGCCCGAACCGTCAAGAATCGATACCCACCCTCACCACCTATGGTGGTGCAGGTCGCACTCGACCCCGATGTCCGCGACAACCTGCTAACCGAGTGCACAGGCCTTTCAGGCCTGGTCGATTGGCTCGACACAATCGACCGCCGCCCAGGTCTCGACGAATTAGACAACCACCTGAGCGGCCTCGAAGTCAACGTTGCAGCACTCAAGGACTGCATCGGCTACGCCGATGACGGCTACCAGCGCAACGTCATCAAGAAAACCGAGTTCTACGAACTCGTCGCAATCTGCTGGACCCCCGGTCAACAGACTCCCATCCACGATCACGTCGGCTCAGACTGCGCTTTCCTAATCGCCGACGGCGTCTCTACCGAGACGATCTACGAGCTAAACGAAGCAGGCCTTGCCGTACCGACCGAGTCTCGAACTTACCAAGCGGGAGAGGTTTGTGCAGCAGCAGAACCGGACATTCACCGCATTTCCAATGATACGAATGGCGAACTGATAAATGTCCACGTCTACACTCCGCCCCTGTACGCCTACAACATCTACGCGCCGGCTTCCGAGTCGACCGCGTAGCGGTCGGGAAAAAATCAATTTTCGAAAATCATTCAATTCCACAATCGCGCTTGTAATCCTCATACACTTCGCGGAATAATTCGATGTCAGATTCGAATGTCTCAGGCAGCAAGGGGCCGAATGAGAATCGGAAGAATCTCATGTATGGTGAGACATAACTCGGGTCCTTCGAGTGAGGACGTGCCATATCGCAATCCTTCGCTGAGAGAATCGCAGCGCCTCGCTTGAACAGCCGCTTGTTGAGCTCGTCGCTGGTCATGCCTTCGGGTAATTCGAGCCAATGGTAGAAACCACCGTTCCCCGTGTACACACCCAAACCCATCTCCTCAAATGCCTCGCCGTAACGCTCACGCTGCCAATTGTAGTGTTCTTCGACGGCCTTTCTCGCTCGCTTGACTCGCTCCGGTTCGAGGAGCGCGACGGCGTAATGCTGCGAAGGGTGACTTACGCCGCCCATTCCAAAACTCGAGTAATTTGCCATTGTCTCGATATTGGTTTTGCTGGCGACTATCCAACCGATGCGGATTCCTGGTGATTGCAGGCCTTTGGTGCAGGCGCCAGCGATGAAGACGTTTGAGTTGTCGAGGTCTTCGACGTATTCGATTCCACTGACTGATGGAGAGTGGAACATCTCGTAGGCCTCGTCTAGCAGTACGCCGTTTCCGGGTTGCTCGGCTATGCGTATTAGGTCGCGTAATTCTTCACCTGAGCGGGTTTGTCCAGAGGGGTTTTGGGGGTTCGATATGACTGGCATCAGTGCTGTTTCGGGGGCGACTCCTGAGCGGTCGAAGTAATCCTCGTTGCTCGGGTGGAAGCCGTTTTCCTTGGTGAACGGAACGATATCGTATTCGGTATTTGTTTGGGTCAAAATATCGAGGTAAGCCGGCCATTCGATATTGCCGATTCTGACCTTGACATGCTCTTTGAGGAAGGCCATCACGGTGTAGATTCCAGGCCGCCCGCCCGCAAATACCATCACATTCTCGGGCGTGATGCTCGAGCCGTATTGGTCGTTGTAGAAGGCAACGATCGCCTCTCGCAATTTTGGATGCCCCCACGCCTTGGGGTAGAAGCGGTCCTCCCAAGTTACGTCCACACTGGAGGGTAGTTCAGGCCCTCCGAACTTCTCGAGGGGTGTTGTCAGAGGGAAGCCTTGCGACCATGGGTGAGTTCCTTCGGTACCCATGAATTGACCGAAGGTGTCGGCGAAGGCATAGAGCGTCTCGTAGATTCCCATCGGCGGGCAATTATCCGACAAGAAAGACTCCACACGCTCAGCCATGCCCGCCGGTTATGCCTTCGATACATCATCATGTTCCTCGCCACTCCCGCGAAATTCGGGCTCGGCGAGAATCGCTATATATCGCCCGCGAAGGTGCGGACTCGATGCTTATTCCCAACCGACGCCAAATCTTCCTCGCGTTCTCTATTCTCATCCTGCTCGGGATGAGCGCATCATTTGCCATCGGTCCGGAAAAAGGCGAGAATCCAGTGGATTTGGCGGACTCAATCGACGAGCGAGGCACCCATACCAGCACCAATGACCTCGGCTTCTCGCCGGATTCAATCTACACGAATATGAGCGTCGCGGGTGGTTCGTACAACAGCTGTGCCCTTCTTGAGAATATGAGCATTATATGTTGGGGTGCCAATTGGTTCGGCCAACTTGCCGATGGGACAACCAACAATTCTAACAGTCCGATTCATGCAATTATCCCTGCTAACGAGACTCCGATTGAGATAGCAGCTGGCACATCGACTGCATGTGCTCTGATGGAGTCCGGCGATGTATATTGTTGGGGATCTGGTGCCTATGGAAAGATGGGCAATGGTGAGCCCTACAATGGTTGGTCGGAATGGGTGAATACCGAGATGCAACTCGTCTCGCTTCCCGTAGGTCTCTCCGCTCTTTCAGTCTCAATAGCTCACGACCACGTTTGCTCCATCGTCGATAATGGTGACATCTATTGTTGGGGTAGAGGAGAGGATGGGCAGCTCGGTCAGGGTTCAATATCGAACAGAAATTTACCTGTGAGGGTCGATATGCCAACGCAGAGTCCTGCGATATCTATCTCAGCCGGAGATTTCAGTACATGTGCAATCACCCGAGATGGAATGGCATATTGTTGGGGGAAAAATGATGATGGCCAACTCGGAAATGGCTCGACGAGCATTCGCGAGACCACCCCCGTCGAGGTTCTATTTCCAAGTGGGCGAACCCCAGTTTCAATATCGATTGGAGAAACTCATGCCTGTGCCTTGATGGATAATGGCAAGGTTATGTGTTGGGGTTCGAATGATGATGGAAGATTGGGCCGCGGGCCTCTCGGTGGCGACCAAACTTCTCCGATCTATGTCTCGATGGGTTCAGGAGAGACTGCCAATCTGCTCGCGGTAGGCTATCGCTCTGCATGCATGATTCTTGACTCTGGTGAGACCAAGTGTTGGGGTAATAATGAGAAAGCACAAATTGGTACGGGGAGCGCCACACCCACTACCCATCCAGTGCCTACTGAAGTCGCTGGAAATCATGATTTCGTTGGGCTTTCTTTCGGGGGAGACGTGGTTTGCGCGGTGAGGGATGATGCCCAGATTTATTGTTGGGGTGAGAATAACAACGGCCAAGCAGGACAAGGCACAAGTGGCAATATTCAGTTATCCCCCTCCACCATCGATTACTCACCTAACCATGCTTACCTCGACGACCGAGACGCAGATGATGATGGCACTTGGTCGATTTTTGATGACTTCCCGGTTGGGTGCATCGCTGGCTCTTGGTACAATTCGACGCACGGGGATTGCCAATGGGCATCTCCGGGCTATTACACCGACCAAGCTGAGTTAGACCATCAAATCCCATGCGCGGTCGGTGCCTACCAACCGTCCTCAGGTCAAACCGAGTGCTTGCTCTCCCCGGCAGGACACTATACTGATGTTGAAGCCTCAGACTCTGCGACACCTTGCCCAGCAGGTCAACATCAACCGTCGGTCGGTCAAACCGATTGTTTAGATAACACGCCCGGACATTTCTCGCTAGCAGGAGCACCAGACCAGACCCCGTGCTTCTTGGGAACCTACCAACCGGATCCCGGTCAAACAGAATGCCTCGATGCCGAGGCTGGTTACTTCGTAGAGGAAGTGGGGTCAGCCTCCCAAACGCCCTGCGCAGCTGGCTCTTACAATCCAACGATACGCGCCTACGTCTGCACCAATGCAAGCCTTGGGCATTACGTTCCGACTGAGGGCGCCACCACCCAAGTCGAATGCGCAGCAGGAACCTTCGCAGACGTCACCGGCTTGGCAGAATGCAAGGATGCAAATCCTGGACATTTTGTAGGTGGAATTGGGGCCTCGGGCGAGGTGAGGTGCCCGCTCGGGCAATATCAACCCGCGAGCGGGCAGGCCGATTGCTTGACGACCGACCCTGGCCATTATACAGATCGGGCGGGGTTGACTGAACAGATTGCTTGTGAAATTGGATATTACCAAAGCGAGTCTGGAGCGGACCGTTGCAAGACCTCGAAACCCGGATACTTCGTTGACCAAACGGGAGCTACCGAACAGACTCCTTGTGAGGCAGGAACCTTCCAAAGTCACTTCGTCAGAACCGAATGTATCGAGTCTGCCGAGGGTTACTACGTTCCCGAGCCAGCCTCGTCCTCGCAAACTCGATGCCCGGTCGGAAATTACACCGATTCACGAGGCTCAGTCGAGTGCACCCTCGCCTCACCCGGATTTTACATCAATAACGAGGGATCCACGGCACAAACCGCTTGTGGAAACGGAACCTTCCAACCGGAGTCTGGTCAATTCGCCTGTCTCTTTGCTGAGGAGGGCCACTACGTCGACCAAGAGGGTGCGAGCGCTCAAACTCCGTGTCCTCCCGGTACTTACCAGAATCTTGTCGGAATGCTGTCTTGCATCGATGCTGACCCCGGTCATCACACGCCTGAGGCGGGGATGACCGAACAGGTGATTTGCCCAGCAGGAACCTACCAACCAGATGCTGGGCAAGGTGAATGCCGAGCCGCAGACAAGGGGCATTATGTGCTCATCTCAGGGATGACTGAGCAGACAATTTGTGGCCCAGGATGGTACCAATCTGCCACCGGCCAGACCGAGTGTCTACGAGCGCAGCCGGGCCACTTCGCTGCCGGAGAAGGTTCGGCCGAGCAAACCCCTTGCGCAGTTGGAACCTACCAAGATGGCTCTGGTGAGACCGAGTGTAAGACGGCACAAATCGACCATTATGTCGCGACGACTGGAGCGAGCACACAGACACCATGTGAAGAAGGATCGAGTCAACCTCTCGAGGGCCAAAGCGAATGCGTTTGGCCGCCGAATACAGGAGGTTCACTGCCAATTATTCCTCTTGTAGGCGCCGCAGTGGTATTACTCGCGATAGTCGGATTCGTTCTAACTCGCCGCGGCGGTCAAGTAGAATCCGAGGCCGAAGAAACCTACGATTATGCCGAGGAAGATTATGATTACGAGGAGGAAGAAACAGGTTGGGGGCGACCTGAAGAACCCCACGAATACCAGGGCGAATAATTCTCATCGTCTCATGAAAGCGTGTGCCATCCTCCTTCCGAATTATGTAAAAATAGGGACTTTCCGGACCGAAAAATCAGTCAACCAAAGCATTGGATAGCCAAATTTCGGCACCGATAGGAGAATGATTAAATCGGCGTAATCCCGTTGAGCGTGCGATGATTGCCACCCAGCGAAGCCAATGCCTGCTCGCATTTTCATTAGTCGTCTTGATGCTCGGAATGAGCGCATCATTCGGAATATCGGATAATTACCCCCCAGACGAGGACCTAGAACTACCTGCTGAGGACGAACCCAGAGCCTCACATCTCAGCCGGAATATACGCGGCTCGACCTCGGGTTCGATTTACTCCCATTCTACCATCCTCGCCTCGTGGAATTACACCTGCGTTGTCCTCAACACCAATTCGATGAAGTGCTGGGGTGATGGTGGAATGGGGCGCCTCGGAAATGGTCAATGGTATAACCGAGCAGACCCAGTCTCAGTCAATTTAGGTGGTAACGGCGGCCCAACCACAGCCGTAGAAGTCAGTTCAGGCTCAACCCACCACAGCTGCGCTGTAATGACCGATGGTTCGATGCAGTGCTGGGGTGAGGATTACTATGGCCAAAACGGCCATGGCTCCGGTGGTGGGTGGCATGGTGGCGATGCAACACCGGTTCAAGTGACCATGCCCACAGGTAGAACCGCTCAAACTGTAGCCAACGGTTTCCATCACTCGTGTGCAGTGATGGACGATGGCTCCCTCTATTGTTGGGGTGATAATCGAGTGGGTCAACTAGGTTTGGGTACGACCTCCGAGCGTGAAAATGTCCCAACATCGGTAACCCTTCCAGACAATCGTAGCGTCATTGCAGTTACAGGTGGATTCGATAGCTCCTGCATCATACTGAACGATTCCACCGGCATGTGCACAGGACTCAATCAAGATGGACAATTGGGCAATGGAAACACAACAAATTACACCTCATTCACACCGATTACGGTCCTACCCGCGAACTCAAACCTCGCCGCTATATCCATCGGAGTACGACACACCTGTGGCTTGTTGGACAATGGAAGCGTCTATTGTTGGGGCTGGGGGGATGATGGCCAATTGGGAGACGGGAATACTGAGACAATGAATAGCTCCGCAGTTAAGGTCGATTTCCCCGCTGGCCGAACGGCAATCGCGATCGATGCGGGTATGATGCATACCTGTGCAATTCTCGACGATAATAGCGCCATGTGCTGGGGTGATAACGAATATGGCCAGATTGGTGATAATACCACAACGGACCGCTTAACGCCAACGAATGTCACCTTCCCAGGAGGCATCGGAGTTGCCACAATCAGCGCGGGTAGAGTACATACTTGCGCGATTGTGATGAATGGTTCTGTCTACTGTTGGGGAGCCCATGAGATTGGTCAATTAGGCAATGGTTGGACTACCGATAGCGACATACCATTGTTCGTTGATGTCGGCTCGAATACTCATGGGAGATTGGGGGAGAGAGACCACGATGATGACGGCATTCTCAATATCTTCGACGATACTCCTTACCCTCCGCCGACCTGCCCTCGTGGACAGTATTTGATCGGCTACGAGTGCTTTGATGCGGACCCCGGTCATTACACACCGAGTGAAGGGATGAGCGAGCAACTCGAATGCCCCGCTGGAACCTTCCAACCCGACGCGGGGCAAGACCATTGTTTGGATACGACTCGAGGCCATTACACAGATACGAATGCCTCGGTCAATCAGACAGCCTGTCTGCCCGGAACCTACCAAGATCAGGTCGGGCAGACTTCGTGCATCGACTCGCCGGCGGGATATTTCACCAATACTTCCGCCGCCGAAGAAGCGGTCGCCTGTGGTTTAGGTGAATACCAACCGACGACCGGCCAAACAGAGTGTCTTCTCAGCAATCCCGGCCATTATGTCGACGCGGAAGCTCAAACCAATCAGACCGCGTGCGAGCCCGGCTGGTACCAGCCGGATTCAGGCCAAGACGGCTGTATCAAAGCAAATCTTGGCCATTATGTCAGCGAGGCCGCATCCGACTCCCAAACCCTTTGCGAACCGGGAACCTACGCAGGTGAACGCGGCCTAACCGGATGCGCCGATGCCGACCCCGGCCACTACGTCGCAGCCTCCGGCGCGGCCGGCCAAACAGCTTGCGCACCGGGCGAATACCAACCTCAATCCGGCCAATCCGCATGCCTAACCACAGAAGCCGGCAATCACAATCCCGACATCGGTTCGACCGAAATGATACCCTGCGAAGCGGGATATTACCAGAACGAAGAAGGCAGAACCTACTGCTTAGCTGCCGACCCGGGATACTACGTCGACCAACCGGGCACAGCCAACCAAATGGCCTGCCCAGCAGGCACCTATTCAGTCGAGGAGGCGAGCACTTCGTGCATCGATGCTGACGCGGGCTGGTACGTCGCCAACCCCGCGTCAACAGAGCAAATGGAATGCAGCGCAGGCACCTACTCTGCAAGCCCTGCATCCTCAGAATGTAGCATAGCCGAGCCCGGCCATTACGCAATGAACGATGGAGCAACAGAACAGGTCGCGTGCGAGGCGGGAACTTACCAGGGCGAAGCGGGCGCAACCGAATGCTTCGAAGCCGACGAAGGACACTATGTCGAATCAGCAGCCGGAACCGAACAAGTAGCCTGCGCGGAGGGGACCTACCAATCGGAATCAGGCGAATCTGAATGCATCATCGCACCTGCGGGCACTTACGCGGCCGGCTCCGGGGCCACGACGGTCGCGAATTGCGGACCCGGCGAATACCAACCCGATGAAGGACAGGGATCCTGCCTAGAAGCCGATGCTGGACACCACGTTTTCTCACACGGTGCAACCGAACAGATTCCGTGCGACGCTGGCACCTACCAACCACTGACCGGTCAAAGCGAGTGCGAAACCGCCTCACCCGGACACGTCGCCGAATCGCCCGGTTCGAGCGAACAAACACCATGTGAGCCGGGGACCTATCAACCGTTATTCGGCGAGGATGAGTGTCGCAAGGCGAGTACTCAGCATTATGTCGAATCAGCCGGATCTACCAAACAAGTTCCATGTCCGGCTGGTACATCTCAACCCAATACTGGACAGTCATCCTGCATCGCAGATGAGGATGACTCGCTCCCAATAATTCCAATCGCAGCCGGCGCGCTCGTAATAATCGCATTAGCCGGCTTCATGCTGAGCCGCGGCAAGAGCGAGCCCGAGGTTGAACAGCCCAAACGCCGACGACCTCCAGAGGGCGCACGACGCAGGCGGAAGCGACCGGCGGAAACGAGCGAAGCCGAACCCGAAACCACGGGTTGGGAGCGACCTGCAGAAGACGAAGGAGATGAAGAAGCATGAATCGACAAGCCAATTTGACCGCCGATGAGTCACTGCGTGATCACGTAATTTCGATTTCTTTGATTCTGCTCATGCTCGGCATGGTAGCAGCGGGAGGCCTCGACACAGAATCACCCGCTGCACTCCCCGAGGACACCGCCGTAGCACCAACACACACGAGCCTCAACGAGCCGGGAGCCCCTCTCGGCTCGGTCTACACGAATTTGACCATCACCGCAGGGCATGTCCACTCGTGCGCAATCTTGCTGAACAAGAGCATGATTTGTTGGGGCGGCAATGGTAATGGTGGACTTGGCGATGGTACCAATGAAGCCTCCCCCAATCCAACCTATGTCGTCCTACCTGCGAATGAAACACCCGCTGAGATTGGAGCAGGTATGTACCACACCTGCGCCCTCATGGATTCAGGAGATGTCTACTGTTGGGGTGCTGCATGGTCTGGACAACTCGGCGATGGCACAACTGGTAATACCAATCGCCCGATTAATCCAGTTAACTTACTCTCTGGAAGAACCGCCAAAACTTTGGCTGTTGGTGAACATCATGCCTGTGTAATCGCCGATAATGACGAGGTTTATTGTTGGGGGGAAAACGAGAATGGAGCGGTCGGAGCCTCTGGATACCAAAACACCGAAGCGAATCCTGTTCACGTCGACCTTCCGGGAACTCAGTACGCAATTTCCATCGGAGCTGGCAATGAGCACACCTGCGTTGCTACGAATACAGGTAATGCCTACTGTTGGGGTGATAATTCGTTTGGGCAACTCGGTGATGGGAACAGCGATGAGGGGGATTATGAGCCGATTATGGTAATTATTCCCTTCAATCGAGATGTGGTGTCAATCGCTGCAGGCGGCTGGCATTCATGTGCAATAATGGACAATGGCAAGGTAATGTGTTGGGGAGCAAATGGTTACGGCCAAATTGGAAATGGGGAATCCGGTGATGATGAGACAACTCCGGTTTATTCCAGTTTAGGGACAGACACAGCGCGTTCCATCGTAACCGGTTTCTATACTACTTGCATAATCAACGATTGGGGTGATACAAAATGTTGGGGTGCTAATGGATGGGGACAACTCGGCTCTGGTTCGATGGGGGGTGAACAGAGCACACCAACTACAGTCACGGGTTCGCATGAATTTGTTAGTCTCTCATTCTTGGATGATACCGTTTGTGGTATCACTTCCGATGCAGAGGTGTATTGCTGGGGGAATAATTGGTTTGGCAGTGTTGGACATGGTCTATCCCAGACGCATGAGCACACTCCGCAATTGCTGAACTTTACGGGCCAACATATGTGGCTCGACGATCGTGACCCTGATGATGATGGTCTACTATCGATTTTCGACCCATCGCCTTACGGTTGCATCGCTGGAACTTGGATTAATACCTCGACCGGCGAGTGCTATGCGACTGACCCCGGATACTACACCGACCAACCTCAGATGTACTACCAGATTCCTTGCGCCAACGGTACTTACCAACCTGCAGAGGGCCAAACGGCTTGTTTGCTATCGCCCGCTGGTCATTACGTCGATTACGAAGCGGCGGTGGAAGCGATGCCATGCCCCGCCGGCCAATACCAACCAGCAGAAGGACAGACAGAGTGTCTTGAGACAGGCGCTGGCCACTATACGACAGGTGGCGATTCGGAGCAAATCCCCTGCGCGCCTGGCTCGTACCAACCCACTGCAGGCCAAAGCGAATGTTTGCTCGCCGACCCGGGATACCACGTAGCGACGAGTGGCTCGACCAGCCAATCGATGTGCGCGGCTGGGACTTACGCGGATAGCAACGGAACAGTCGATTGTACTCCTGCAGACATCGGCGGTTATGTCGACACCGAAGGGGCGACGAGCACGACCCCATGCGGCATCGGAACCTACGCCGATGTAACCGGTCTGACAGCTTGTAAGGACGCTGACCCGGGCACCTACGTCAACACTGAAGGAGCGTCGAGTAGCACCCCCTGCGCTGCCGGAACTTACCAACCCTCGAGCGGTCAAACCGAGTGCATCAATACCGATGCAGGCCACTATACCGATGAGGAGGGCATGAGTGCCCAACTCGAGTGTGACCGCGGTTACTATCAGACCGCGACCGGCTCTTCGAGCTGCGTCGCGGCAGACCCGGGACACTTCATCGATGGAATGGGTGCAACAGACCAGACTCAGTGTCCCGCGGGCTCGTACCAAAACGAGCCCGGTAGCACATTCTGCAAGGATGCCAGCGAAGGCCACCATGTCCCAGAAGCAGGTTCAACAACCGAACAGAGGTGCGCGGTGGGAACGTATTCGGACACGACAGGATTAGCCGATTGTATCGAAGCCTCCCCCGGACACTATGTCTTCGTCGAAGGCTCAACCGAGGATATCCCATGCGAATCCGGCCAATACCAACCGGACTCAGGACAGACTGGTTGTGTAGACTCGGATATGGGTCACCACGTCCCTGATGATGGGGCAGCAGAGCAAACTCCCTGCCCAGCGGGAACCTACCAAAGCCGAACCGGACAAGACTCGTGCACGGACGCTGAAGCGGGTTATTACGCAGGCGAGGAAGGCATGACCAATCCATCATTCTGTGAGCCAGGAACTTACCAGCCGAGCGCTGGTCAGTCTTCCTGCTTGGACGCGGACCCCGGATATCATGTCGAATTGAATGGCAAGAAGGAGCAAGAGCCCTGTGGCTTGGGGACCTTCCAACCCGATTCGGGTCAAGCGAGTTGTGTCGATGCCGAACCGGGTCATTATGTTCCAGTGAAGGGCTCCGATTCGCAGATTCCTTGCGAGCCGGGAACCTATCAGGACCGCTCGGGTGAGACGACTTGTAAGGAAGCCAAGAAGGGTCATTATGTCGATACGGCAGGTGCGAGTTCGCAGACGAAGTGTGCTGCTGGATATTCGCAGGAAGCGCGAGGACAGACCGAGTGCATCAAGGACGCGAGCGATTCGAGCCTGCCGATCGTGCCAATCGCAGGTGCGGTTCTTGCCGTCGCTGCGATTGGATTCTTCATGATGAATCGTGGAAAGTCCGGCGGACCGCCGAAGGGCGGTTCCGGTGGGAAGAAGCGCCGCGGGCCTCCTCCAAAGGGAGCCAAGCGGCGCAAGAAGCCGCCTGAGTGAGCCTGCAGCAACCACCCGAGTGAGCCCGCTACGGCCGCCCGAGTGAGATTTTCTCACGCGCGTTCGCTTGATATGCAGGCCCGCCGTGTGGCGGGCATGCGCGAGCATCCTTCCGATAGGGTCGACCTTCGCTCGGACACGGTGACGCAGCCGACCGCGGCTATGCGACGAGCCATGGCAGCAGCCGAGGTC
This sequence comes from Methanobacteriota archaeon, assembly GCA_016845365.1. Lineage (GTDB taxonomy): Archaea > Thermoplasmatota > Poseidoniia > Poseidoniales > Thalassarchaeaceae > MGIIb-O1. The sequence continues at coordinate 27,136 of JAERST010000013.1, read as the reverse complement.
GGCGACGATGTTCTCGGCGACGACCAGACGGTAATCGCGCTGGAGAATCGTCTGGCCAAGATGCTCGGCAAGGAAGCAGGACTCTTCGTGCCGAGCGGAACAATGTCGAACGCCATCGCCATCAGGGCTCATACCAAGCCTGGCGATGAAGTCATCACCGAAGCAAAGAGTCACATCTACCTCTACGAGGGCGGCGGATTTGCCGCCCTTTCGGGATGCTCGATAGCGCTGGTCCAAGCCGAGCGTGGGCTGATGGAACCAAGCGATGTTCAGAAAGCCATTCGCAAGGCGAAGAATAGTTTGGGTCATTCAGCCGATGGAACGCTCGTCTGCGTAGAAAATACGGCAAATATGGGCGGGGGTTCTTGCTATGAGCAGAAAACCCTCGATGAGATAGCCCGAGTGGCTCACGAAAACGCTTGCATCGCTCACATGGACGGGGCTCGAATCTTCAACGCGGTCATCGCCTCAGGAACCGACGCTGCTCGAATGGTTCGAGATTACGACTCCGTCTCGATTTGCCTCTCAAAGGGACTCGGGGCACCGGTCGGAAGCGTCCTAGTCGGCAGTAGAGAATTCATCGATTTGGCTTATCGCTGGAGGAAGATGTTTGGAGGCGGCATGCGGCAAGCAGGCATCCTCGCCGCCGCCGGCCTCCACGCGCTCGACCATCATGTCGAGCGGCTGTCCGAAGACCACGACCGCGCACACCGCCTTGCACAAGCAATCAACAAAATGGACGGCTACGCGGTCGACATGGCTGCGGTTCAAACAAATATGGCCTACATTTCAACGGCGGAAGGACAGGCCCAAGCAATTGTCGACAAGGTTGCCGAGCACGGTGTGGACACCCTAACTATCGACGATTCAACGATTCGCGCAGTGGTTCACTTGCACATCACAGACGAAGATATCGAGCGCGCAATCGCCGCTTTTGCCGCGACGCAATAAGGGCGAATCTTTCATCATCAGTGCGATTTCAGCGATTCGATGCGAACCCTGTTGGCACTCGCAATGACCGCTCTGCTGCTGGCTCCGATGGGCGCGCTGGCTGAGAGTGAGCCGATTTGGAGTACAGCCCGCCATCAGGAGGATGCAGGAACCTTTGGCGGGCTGAAGCTCGCGCTCGGAAACGGCACAATCGACGCGAGCGTAGCCGCTGAGTACAACGATTTACCAAATATCGTCGAGGTTTACACGGCAACTTGGTGCATGAATTGCGTCACCAGTGAGAACGCCATGAAGCAGGCCACAGATGGCGTCGATGCTGAATTGATTCACTACCACCGTCATTGGTTTGAGGTCGAGGATCCATTCGGTTCGGTTAGCACGGAGGAGCGTTGGGTTTCAGTATATGGCGAGTCTTCGATTGAGGCGAGTCACAGGAATAGAACTGCTCCATCATCGGTCATCGACGGACAACGAATGCATGTAGGTTCCTCGCCGAAGGGGACGTCTCTCGTCGACGATTATTCTCAATCTCTGCAAGTTGGAAATCGCGCCTGGTTCATGGGTGGAACCATCCAATTCTCGGTTGATTTCTCAGACGCGACACCATCTTTCACATGGAATTTTGATGATCTTGTTTTCTCCTGCGCCGATGATTGTCCCGAGCAGACGACGACGCCTTGGATTCTCTTCGTCGAGGACTCGGCGCGCTTCGAGGACGGCTCGAACGGACTCGATGATTACGTGCATGTTACACACTCGGCCGTGCAACTCAGCGGAACCAATGGCACGGCCGCAATCGATGCGCCATCAGCATGGGATGGAGAGGATATGAACGCTATACTGCTCATCGATTGGCAAATTGAACACGACTCCGGTCCAAACGTTCACAGTAGTCTTCCCGGAGTCGGAATTGCAACATTATTCTCGCTGCTCGCAGCAGTTCCACTCACCCGAGCAGCGCGCCAAGACTGAGTTTCTCCGCTCTCACCAATCGGCGGGTTCAAGAACCCCCTCAGAGCATCGTCGACGCTCGGTGGGGTGATGGTTCTGGAAGTGGGCTTGTCTGTGAGCAATGAGGAGGTGGCCCCCGGTCCTCTGCCGAGATGGTTGCTCGACCACATGCGCGCACAGAGTTGCGACCCTCGTCCTCACTCTATGGGCGGGCCTTCGCGGGTGCTGGTGTTGTACGCGGGGGAGGAGGCGAGGCGCGAGAATCTCGAGCGGCTCGCTGACGAGGGTGTGGTGATCGACAGGACTCTACACCATACCCTCGACTCTCTTGAGAAATCTCTCTTGGCTGATTTGCGCTTGCCGCGCGTGCTGTCTCTTTCTGGCGGTTGGCAATTGGTGCTGGATGCGGCTTGTGCGGAGGCAGCTGCGCGGCTTGAGTTTCCGATTTTGCATCCGATTCCGAGCCTTGCTTGGAATCGGAATAAGACGCGTGCCTTGGCTGCTTTGCATTCGGTTTTGGCGCGCGAGTCGGCTCTGGATTGGGAGGAGGGGCGCCTTAGGCCATTTTCGCGGGTTCTTCGCAGGCTCGAGGAGGCGCTTGGCGGGACTCATCCTGACTTCGTGACGAGCCGCGTTATCGAGGGGCTGAATGCGGCACTGCAAGCCGGTTCGACGCCGTTCAGCCTCTCGGAGATTAATGGGATAATCATGCTCGACCATGCGCCTGTTATGAGCGCGGGTCGGCGCGAATTGCTACGGGCAATTTCGCGCCATAAATCGCTGCATCAATTGGCCAATCCGGGAAATTTCCGCTTGGGGGAACACGGCTTGCTCTTGGAAGACCAATATCCGGTTGAGGATCTATCTGAGTTGCCATGGCTGCCCGAGCATGAGATTGCTGATTTTTCCGGTGGTTTGCAGCGCTCCCCTCACCGCCGATTCAGATTGCAGCGCGAAACACATTCGATTCCTCAGGCAACGCGCTTGATTTCTGCGCAGATGCAATCTGACCCTAACAGTAGCATTCTGATCGTTGACCCCACCGCGGATGATGATTCGTATCGGTGGGGTCGCGCGCTCGCCGACCTTGGAATCGCACTTCCGGCGAGCGAAATGATGGCTTCCAGCCATCCTGTTGGACATTGGATGTCGGCCCTTGCCGGTATTTGTCATGGGCCGAATGCATGGTCTTTGGAGAATCTGCGAGCCCTCGCTTTACAGGGTTCACTGACACTTTTCGCATCGGCTCCTCAACACCCAACCCTCGACGAGGTTCGCCCAGTCGCCGATGCCAACCTACTGACCGAATCCGCTCGCAGCGACCATCTCTTGGGTGGAGCGGGAGCCTTGGAGAGATGGTTGGTCACCCTTGCGCGTGAAGAGCCCGATATCAGGAAAGGACCGAGGAAGGAAGCTGCGCAATGGTGGCTACTGTGTCTCGCGCATTCCAATCGCGCGCTACTTGCGGATTATGACCAGCGCGTTCTGGCTGACCGCGAATTATGGCGTGGATGCCATAGCGGTCAGCACCTGCCTGTTGCAGATGCAGCAGCAACGGCCGACGAATGGCTTACTGCGGCCTTATCTAGGATTGATTTAACCTCGGGAATCGAGGCCGCAGATGGCTCATCGGCCTTACCCGCATCAGTCGTTCAGAACCTCGTCGATGCCCATTCACGACTGCGCCATATGCAGTTGACAATCGGCCAGAACAGTCCCGATGGAGGGGCCGATTGGGTCGAGGAATTAACCACGATTCTGTCCTCGACTCCAGTCCCAAGCGGTGGTGGTTTCAGCAGAGGTGACGTCCGGTTGACCACTCCCGAAGGAGCATTGGGTTGTACGGCTGACCTGATCATTCTGGCAAATATTTCGAGCTCATCCTGGGACCTACGAGTACCAAAAATCCCCCTACTCGGCGACGAGGAAAGACACCATCTCGGCATCCTCAGGCCCGACGACCCAATCCGCAACGCCCGACACCATCTCTCACACCTGTTGAGCGCGGCGCGAGGCGAAATCGTCATCCTCGACCCGAGCCAAGACAAATCCACACCATTGGCGGCGCCGGTCAGAGAGTGGGTTCAATTCAACAGTCCAGATACTGAGGCGCCGCTGCTCGAGCAATCGCCTGGACGTGAGAACCATGCTCGAGCCCAGCGCTGGAGCGACGGCCAAGACCTGCAACGAATGCAAGCCCCATCTCGCCCAGCGCTGAATCCAAATGCAATTTCCATCCCATTGGATGTCGAAATCCAAGGCGATAGGGAGCGCCGCCAGCCACGTTTGGTCGATGAGCAAGGCTACCTTCCAGAAGGAGCGGATGAGCACATCTGGGCGGTCGGCAAAGACCTGCTCCTGCGAACTACCCGCGGAAAGGGAAGCATCCCACCTCGCTTGGCGGCGCGTTGGCCAGTCATCGGTGGACCGAGCCGCGCTAGCATCGACCCGCGCCCGTTGAGGCCTCAGGCGACTGAATCAGAGCCATTTGATTCCCGACATGGTCACCTTGAGGGCGCTGCGCAGTCGGTGGAAATTTGGTCAGCCAGCCGGCTGAAAGAATGGGTCACATGCCCGAGGCGTGGCTGGCTGTCTCGAGGGCTTTCAGCAGAGGAGGAAGAGAGACAGAAGGAAGATTTGGACGCGCGAGTGCAAGGAAATCTTCTGCACGAAGTCCATCATCGAATCCTCGAGCGAATCCTCGGAATTGAACAGGGCGTCGAGAAAACCATCGAGCAGATTCGCGAGGCTGGTGTGCCACGAAATATCGCCGAGAGCGGCTTGAGCGAGCAAGAGTTGCAATCGATCGCTCTCGACGAACTCTCAAGATTTGCACCGTGGTTGGAGCGCACAGATGCAGTATCGAACGCTCGATTGCGAACACTAACCGGCCTGAGTCGTACGGAGTGGTTGGACTGGTTGCAGGATTCGGCTCCGACTCAGGCTGCCGGCCGCATTGGCCGGCTAATCAACGCCGAAAGAAATCTCAGTGGAAGCATTCCAATCGCGACCGAGTGGGAGGCGTTGAGCCACGACCCAGACGGGATCGAAATCAGTATTCCCGCGACCCTAAGCAGTCCCGCGCAGGAGGAATTGCCGAATCTGCGAATGCGCGGGCAAATCGACCGCGTCGACTTGCTGCCCTTCGATGCCGATATGAAAGTGCTGGTCGACGAATCGGGCGCGCAGACAATCGCACCACTGCGCCTCGAAAATAGCGATTGGAAACCGCGCCGATTAATCGTAATCCGCGACATAAAAACCAGCGAGGGAATCCCTCTCGAGCGACATCGAATAGGTCTACTCGAGGAGTTGCAACTCGCCCTTTACGCTCGCGCGTGGGAGGTGGCCCATCCCGGCGACCTCGTGGTCGCCGCAGGAATCAGTATCATTGGCCACAATACCGAACATTTCCTCGAGGTTTCCAGACACCTTCCCGCCGCAGCGAGGAACTTGCAGATCGGCGATACCAGTAAGCAACAGACACCGGACCGTCATCGATTCCCGGACGAGGACCACGAGAGTACCAGCGACCCATTCAGAGCCTGGCTCGCCCAGCGACTTTCGACTGCGCTGGCAGCGGCAGCGGGAGCTGCCGCGGGACGAGTTCACCCAACCCCGGGCAAGGATGCCTGCAAATTCTGCCCGGTGACATCGGTTTGCAATGTCAGACACAAGGAGGACGACCGATGAGCGAGGAATCGACAATTGAGGAATCGGTCAACACCGAAGAAGACGGGGACGGCCTTACTCTCAACACAGGTCAGCGAATGGCGCTGAACCTCGATTCTCACATCGTCATCGACGCTGGGGCTGGAACGGGCAAGACGATGACGATTGTCGAACGGGTAATCCAACACTATCTCGAAGAGGACCAACGGGCCACTCGCATCCTACCAAAACCCGAGCGCCCAAGGATGCTCGAGGGCGGCACGGTGCTCTCGCCAGCAGCAGAGCGGATGAATCTGCAAGAGTGGAATGGCTTGCTTCCAGCGGAGGTGGTTCTACTCACTTTCACCGTTGCCGCCGCCGATAAAATGCGAGGCGAATTACGGCAAAAAATCGCTCGACTGCGCCCCGGTTCATACAGAAGGTCGAGCGATTTTGACTACGACCCAAGAATAACTCACGAGGGCTTCCCCGAGCAATTATTGATGCTGGTTGAGGATGCCCCGATTGGCACAATCGACTCCTTCTTCAATCAACTCGTCGCCCCGTACCGAAGCTTGCTGGGCGACGAATTAGGCGACGATGTTGTAACCGAATCAGAGATTCTTCGCATCGTCGAACAGAGTATCAACACACTCTGGCGCCTACCAAATTCTCCCAATTTATTCGGCGACGCAGTCGACGCAGGAATTCCGGCAGAGCGAGTCGGTCAGGTCCTCGCCGCCCGCGACAGAATCTCCGCGAATTATTCAGGCAGATATCGCGCCACCAAAATTCTCAGCCCCCTCATTTCAAATTCGATTTTCATCGCCGAGGGAGAACGAGGCCTACTCGGCCAAAATAACCGAATCGACCCAAACCGTTTGCACGAGAGAATCATGTCCTCGATTCGCAGCGAAGACATCGCTCATGTGGTTGACCAGATACACCCGATAATCGAGGATTACGTCGATGGAACGAGAGCCAATTTGGCTGGTCTCACCGATACCGGAAGATGGGACGCAGGCTCGCGAATTGACCTCTTAGCAAGACTCTCTGATGGTGGTCCGCCAACGGAGGATTGGGAGAGATTGGTTTGGCTCAGCCGCGTCTTCAATTGCATCGCGGCAAGCGGCTTACTCGATGATAAATGGCAGGCATTTTCAGACAAAAAATTGCCAGATAATGCATGGCCGGCTGGAATCGGTTCGTATGCGGTTTTGGACGACCCGTACCGGGTGAACTTGCGGGAATTGTGGAAGAATTGTCAGGACCAAGCACGCACCCTGCTCTCCTCGGAAATTGGCCTTCGTGTACGCCACCACGCTCTCCTCGCCCTGGTACTGGATCCGGATAGCAGATTGGGAATACCCAGCGATGCGCCTCATGCGCTCGAGCACCTGCCTGAGGAATTGCCCGAGCGCTTGCCTCCTGGTCGTTCAGCGAAGAAGTATTCATTCGATTTGACGAGCGAGGCTCGTAACCTCGACGATATCCGAATTGTATTGAAGGGACTCGAGGGTATCGTCGATGTTCTGAAGGAGCGCGATGAGGTTCACGAGCATCGTGACATCGCGCTGCTCGCGGGCGACTTATTGTTGGCAAATTGCCCGCGCATTTGCCGTTCATTCTACCCAGAGTCGGTCATCGAAGCCCTCGATTCAATCGAGGAACAGACTTGGCGCGACGACCATATTCACCGTGCATTCGTCGCGCTGGAAGCCCTCGAAGCCAATCCGAGATTGGCTGGAGATGCAGCCAATCGACTTGGCGAGATCCGCACGGATCTCGAGCGCCGCCACGAATTACTCCGCCAAATCAGGCGGCGCTACCGTGCATTCATCATCGATGAAGCACAGGATAATTCTCCTTTGCAGTGGAGGATGCTCTCGAGGCTTTGGGGGCCGAGAGAAGTGCGTTCTGAAGAGGTCGAAGAACCCGACACAGATTGGCAACCAACGGTCTGCTACGTCGGCGATATGAAGCAATCAATCTACGCCTTCCGCCAAGCCGAAGTCGCCGGATTCCGCCAATTCGCGCAGCGACTGAGGACCATCAATCGGCACGAAATTGACAACATCGCCGAACTCACGCGCGAACCGATTTTGCGTAGTGAAACCCACAGCCGAGACCCTCGATTTTCACATGATTTACAGATTCGGCGCGCGTCTGAATTGCTAACCGAAAACGCGCGCAATCTCACGGGATGGGTTGAGTTTGGGACGACTGAAGGGGTCGCCTCACTAAACCCTCGAGAGATTGATGCTCGGCGCGAGGGCGAGATTTCTCTGACCATCAATTACCGCACCGATGGTGACCTCCTGAACGTGATGAATGAGTGGTGGGAGGATGTCTTCTCGGACCGCCATCGATTCTTCCCAAATGCGGATTATTATGCTGAGCCGCAGCGATTGCTGCCTTCCACCGATAACGAGCATCAGCCCGGCGCACTCGAATGGATTTGCCCGGATCGAGACGATGGAGGCGAGGACCCTCCGACCGAATTGACGACTTACATCGACCCATTCGGACCGGGCAAAGCGGATTCTTTCGAGCGACAAGCGATGATGATTGCAAAGCGCATCAAAGCGCTGACTGAGAACCGCCCCACGCGCGTGATGCGCCCAGATGGGGATTGGGAAGTCGTGCCCGCGTCTGAGGAACAGATTCGCTTTAGCGACATCATGATCTTGATGGCGAGCAGGTCGAAGATTCGCGATGCTCTGCTTCGCCATCTGCGCGACCACGACATTCCTGCTCAAGCCGACCGTGAGGGCGGCTTGATGCGGCGACCGGTGGTCGCCGAATTGGATGGATTAGTACAATTCATTGCGCGACCCAAGAGCCGCTTTGCCGCGGCTTGGGTCGCGCGTTCATCCCTCATCGGGATGGATGATGCGAGCCTGCAAGCCTTCCTCGCAGCCGAGGCTGGCGAAAACCTGCTGATCCGGCTGCTCGACCACGCCGCAACAACTCGGCAGCAGGCTCTGGTCCAGCGCTGGCTCGACCTCGCAGCCGCTGGACGATTGGTCGATTTGCTTGAGGAAACTATCGACCAATCCGACTTACTCATCGCCCATTGCGATGAGGGAGCGGTTCAGGATGTTGAGCGATTCATCGATGAGGTGAGGTCGATTTCTGCTTCGGCCGGCGGCGATCCAATCGTCATCGCCGACCGACTCCGCGACCTGCGCGAGCAGGTCGGTCGGGCGCTTGAAGGCAAGAATACGCCCGAGCGCGATGCGGTGCAATTGATGTCGATTCACAATGCAAAAGGACTCGAAGCAAAGGTGGTATTCATCGCCGACCTATTCAGCAAAAAGCAGGTGACCCTGACCAATGAAAACCAATCTCGGCTAATCGTCAATCCAGAATTTTTCGCAGGTCACCCAGCTCCATGGCCGGGCAAAGAATACCCTCTCTCGGCCATGTGGATTCACTCTCGCCGCATCGCTCAAAAGCGCAAAAATGCCGAAGCTCGCCGACTCCTCTACGTCGCCGCAACGCGGGCTGAAAAGCATCTGGTTATCGTCGGCTCGCCTGACAAAACCAAGTGGTCGGATGGGGAAGGACTGCAATTGAAATGGAGCTACTCAGACACCGAGACCACACTGGGCCAAATGTGTTTAGAATCACTTAGACAGGGCTCGCATCGAAGGGGTGAGGAATCAGACGATTCGCCTTGGGTCTCGCCCGAAGACGACGACCATTCACACCCGCTGGAATCAGAAAACGGCCCTGACCACCTGCTCAATCCTGCCGAATTGCAAGCTGATGCTTGGCTGCGAGCAGAGGAGGCGGGCCACCCGAAGAATGGCATGGCGGTCTACCATCATCCAGATTGTCTGCGCGGTGAGGAAGAGGACGAGGATGTTCTCCACTCCCCCCTCGTTCGCCAAACAATGCTCAACCAAGCAGCAAATGACCCGCGTGTCGAGCCAGTCGAACTCTCCACGCGGGTCTCGACAGGCGCTCGGATCCGTCTCGCACCTCATCGCCTGTCGAAGATCGACGCCTGTCCGCGCAGACATTGGTTCGAGACGCGCGGCGGCCTCAAACCAGATGCGATCGCCGCCGCCCAACTCGTCGACAACGACGAGGAAGACCCCCGCTCGGCCAAACTGCTAGACGAGCCCGACTACGAACCCGGATTCGCCCCTGGCCTGAGCCCCGGCCTAAGCCCCGGCGGAACTCAAGATAGCGACCCCGATTCGACCCACGCAGACCTGCCGATTCCAACCCAATTGGGTCTCCTCGTCCACAGAATGCTCGAGGTGGGAATCGGCAACCCCGGCCCCAAAGGGGCCGCACCATCAATCCCATTACCCGAAATTTGGTCAAAACCAAACCCCAGCAGACTGCTAGACCAAGATTTGCTAGCAGAGGTCTTCGCAGAGTTGCTACCCCGCGGAGTCGACGAGGCGAAGACTCAGCAAGTCGTCACGACGATGCTGCAGCGAATCGAGGACGGCATCGTCGGCCGCCTTACACAATCCGAAGAAATCGAAGGCGAAAGAGTCGAAGGATTGCGAACAGAATACCCATTCACAATTTCCAATCAAGTGGCATTTGAGCAAGTCCCCAGAACCCGCTGGACACCAGACGGTATCGAAGAATTGGCGAGCATCGAAACAGCGAGGGTGGACATGGACGGTTCCATCGACCTCGTCCTCTGTTCATCCCACGCCGATGGTTCGTCCTCGATCCGCCCAATCGACCTCAAGACCGAGCAAGCGGCGAGCATTCTCGACGGCTCTGGACCGCTCCTCCAAACTATTGGAATCGAGGGAACAGAACCCGCAAGCCAAGCGGAAACCGAGATGCTGCTCCATCATCGATTACAATTAGCCCTCTATCACCGAGCCTTGGAGAAGATGGAAGCGACGCGGCCAGAAGGCCAGCGTCGAAGAGTCGAGCGGCCGGCAATTCTAGTCGGTCTCACCGGCCGCCTCGTCGTCTATCCGGCCGAAATGTTCGCCCAAGCCCAGGCCGAGATAGACGAAATTCTAGCCCAAGCGGCGCGAATGGAACTCGCAACAGAGCTACCACTCGCCCAATTCCAGCGCCGCCCAGCATCCGAATCACACATCTGTGCCATGTGCCCATTCAGCAGGGGTGACCTACCGATTTGCGGACCTTTGGAAGAGGCGGAAGAGGACCTTGAAGCCTGAGCGAGCGACGAAGCGAGCGGGGGGAAGAATCCATTTGCCAACGCGTTCAGCCGGAGCCATGAGCGTCGACATCGATAGCCTGACAGAAAACGCTGAGCGAATCTGGGAGCAGTCGATTTTGCCCAGCCTCTCAGAATTCATCGAAATTCATGCACTCTCACCGATGTTCGAACCCGACTGGGATGCCAAGGGCGATTTGCAAGAAACGATCGAACTCTTCACTGGATGGCTCGAGGCTCAAGGCCTTGAGGGTATGAGCCATGAAACTCATCGAATCGGCGACCATTCGCCGGTGCTCTTGGTGACGATTGAAGGCACCGGCCCCGGCGAGGTTTTGTTCTACTCACATTTGGATAAACAACCGAGCCGACCTGAACTGTGGTCGGAGGGACTTCATCCACTGAAAGCGGTGCGCCGCGAGCCATTTTTGTTCGGACGCGGCGCCGTCGACGACGGTTACGGAGGTTATCTCTGCGTGGCTGCTATTCGCCTTCTTCAGGAGGCTGGAATCCCGCACCCGAAGGCGACATTCCTAATCGAGACTTGCGAGGAGTCGGGCTCATTCGATCTGCCTCCGTACCTCGATGCGCTAACCGAGGAACTTGGCTCGCCCGACCTAATTGTCGTGCTCGATAGCGGTGGGCCGACATATGACCACATCTGGGTTACCGAGGCTTTGCGAGGCCTCGTCGCTGGTAATCTCAGCGTGCGCGTCTCGCACGAGGGCGTACACTCTGGGATGTCAGGAGGTGCGATTCCATCCTCGTTCAGGATTCAGCGAATGTTGCTCGATCGAGTCGAGGATAGTCAGACCGGTCGAATCTTGATTCCAGAGATGCACGTCGATATTTCAGACAAGATTCGCGCCGAGGCCGCAGCCCTCGGCGAAATTCTCGGAGATGCCTTGTGGAAGAGTCTGCCAGTGGTCGATTCGCTAGAACCGCAGACTCGCGGCGCCGACCAAATTCTTCTCGATGTCAATTGGCGACCAGCGATGGGAGTCATCGGCGCCGATGGAATGCCACCGGTGCAGACCGCAGGCAATGTCCTGCGAACCAATACCGACCTGAAACTGAGTTTCCGAATCCCACCCGGTGTCAAGGCCGAGGAGGTTCAGGCCATCATCAAAGAAACCCTCGAGGCCGACCCGCCATACGGAGCGGAAGTGACCTACCATGCCACCGAGCCTGCTGATGGATTCCACGCTCCGCCGATGCACGAAGGGGTTGCGGCTGCACTCGAGGAAGCTTGCAAGCACCTGACCGGATTCCCTCCGATGGCGACATGGATTGGCGGAACGATTCCATTCATGGCGATGATTCAGAATAAATTCCCTGATGCCTGTTTCCTTTGCACGGGGTCGGCCGGACCGGGCAATAATGCCCATGGTCCGGACGAGAAATTGCATATTCCACACTCAAAGCGATTGAATGTGGCGCTAGCAGCAGCCGTAGCCGCACTTTGCGAGTGAGTCAGAGCCGCCATAGCCGGCCTTTGGCAGAGCAGATTTGCCTTTTCTGAGGCGGCTACGTGGACTTTCCAACCGCGAATTCGCAGAACAATCGCTCCGCCGCAATTATAGCGGGGCCGAGTGTCGAAGGTGGCGAGGGACCCTCATGAGCGATGAAGACACCAGCGCTTCGCCTGAGTTGCGAATCCGCCAATTGGAGGAGGATCTGGTCAAGGAGAAGGACCGTCTGGACAAACTCTACGCCGGATATTCCGCGCTCAAAGAGGCCTCCGACGAGAAGGATGCGGTGATCGATGTCCTCGAGAAGGAGGCCATCGAGAAAGAGATCGAGCGAGAGGGACTTGAGGGTCTACTTTCGGAGAAGGATAACCGAATCCGCGACCTCGAGCTCGATGGTGCGAAGAACTCTCAGCGAGTAAAGCACCTCGAGCCGGAATTGCAGAAGATGGAAGAGATGTACACTCGCGAATCGGCTCGCCTCGGTCGCGTTTTCGAAGTCGCAGAAGACCTCGATGAGGCTCTGCGCGTTGCCAAGGGTCAATTGACCGCTCGCGACGATTGGTATGCTCAACACATGAAGCTCTTCGAAGACCTCAGCACAGCGATTCAGACCCGCTACGATATGATCGATGCGGCCATCGAAGCGATTCGGGAGCAGGAACTCAAGCAGGCTACCTTCCGCGAGCGCATGGATGAGGCGCTTGAGGCGGCAGCCGATGCAGCAGAAGAGATGGCTGCAGACGAGCCCGAAGAAGAAGTCGACGACGAGTGATTCTCGGCGAGACCCGCTCTCGGCTCAAATCAACTAAATCGCGCTACTGCGCAGCATTTCGCACTCAAGCCACAGCAGTTTCACTGCGGTTTTGAACCGTCGGCAAGGCGGATGCACTTGGCGGGAATTCCGCCCCAGATTTCGCCCGGCGGAATCTCGGTCCACTTCGCAAGTACCGCCTTATTGGCGACGACCGCTCCAGCGCCAATCGTACATCCGGGCTGGACGGTCGAGTTGGCTCCAATCAACGCATCATCACCAATCTTGACCGGAGCCATGACCAATTCGCCACGCTCGACTAGATGTGCATTGATGACCGCGTGGCCACCAATAACGACGCGGTCACCGATGACAACCGACCCCGCGTCGTTGAGATTCTCAGTATTGATTTGACAACCAGAACCAATCTTCGCACCCGACATGCGATAGTAGGCAGTACCCATGAATGAGGGGACCAGAGTCTTGAGGAAAAGCAGCGCAATCCGATGGAAAATCATCGACCACGCCCATTGAATCGTGACGAAGGAACGCAGAGGGTAGCGCCCCGGTTCCAAGCGTGGTCGGAACAAACCCCCAAGGAATCCGCTCAGCATCACCAAGGTAGTTCCCCAGATCATACAAGCCATTCCGAGGGCAAGGCTCGTACCGAGAATCTCGACCCAATATTCCTGCTTGACGAGCAGCGCCCGCGCCTCGAGAAACATCCAGACCGCGGGCGCAGAAGCAATCCCGACTACCGCTGCGAGGAAGGGAACGATGAGCAAGGTGAGAAAGTTCTGGACCAACTCAAACGACTTCACTCACCCACCCCGAACCCTGTCGAGGCGCATCGGTCATCAAATTTGGCACGGCGGCACAATCAAGACGAGCCCGACAGCCGAATGGATATGGCTCAAGCGTGCGGCATGATGGGCGACGGCTCGCCCGCCGTCAAGGTCCACCATCTGGTCAAGGCGCCCGAGAACACAGCTGAGTCCATCGCCCGCAGAGAATCGTGGGACGCGAGCAAGCCCGCAACCGTCTACGTCACACCCGAGCGCATGCCCGATGGGACTCCTTGCCAAGCCGCGACGGTGATTTTGCGAACTCGCGGCTGCGCTTGGTGGTGGAAATCCGGTTGTACCTTCTGCGGATACTTCAACGACGTTCGCGATGATGTCACAGCAGACGACCTCTTCGCACAATGGGAATACGCCAAGAAGCAAACCAAGGACTTCGATGGTTGTAGCATGGTCAAGGTCTACACCTCGGGGACATTCTTCGAAGACCAAGAGAACCCTGTCGAATGGCAGGAACACGTCCTCCGCGAGACCCACGAACGAGGCCTGCACCTCATCGTCGAAGCCCAAGCTCACATGTGCAAACCGGAGAAACTCGCCTTCCTCGCAAATCACAATCCAAACACGACAGTAGCGATTGGACTCGAAGCCTACGACGACGCAGTGCTGCGATTTCACGTCAACAAAGGCTTCTCAACGAAGACCTGGCGCAAGTCTGTAGAAGACTTGCGCGCCAACGGTCTTCGAGTCAAAACCTACCTAATTTTCAAGCCCCCATTCATGAGCGAGGGCGACGCTCTCGAACACACCTCAAAGTGGCTCGTCGAAGTCGCCCCGCTATCCGACGAGGTATCGATCAACCCAATGAACATCCAAAATCGAACCATCGTCGACCGACTCTTCCGCAATCGCGAATACCGCCCGCCATGGCTATGGTCGCTCGTCGAAATGATTCAGAGAACCCACGAAGCGACCGTCGACGACGACGCCCGCATCATCGTACATCCAACCGCGGGCGGAAAAATCCGCGGCGCCCACAATTGCGGCCAATGCGACAAGCATGTGGTCGCCGCAATCGAACGCTACTCAGTCTCACGAGAATTAGCCGAATTCAAAGGATTAGACTGCGATTGTAAAGCCGTCTGGAGCTCAGAAATCTCCTCAGATCTCTCGCTCCCGACGCCCCTCGGTACAGGGCGCGACCGCAGAGGCAACCGCGTTGACCTAATGCGAGCGCCCTGAGGTGAGGGACTACGTCCCTCGCCCAATGCTTAAGGGCAAATCTCCGGTGGTCGGTCTGCCCACGAAGTTTTGTGGGTCAGTGGTGTCAGCATGACAAATGACGACGGATTTCTGCAAGGCGATAACGAACCCGCGGCTTCAAGGGTGATATTGGTCGGAGCTTTGGTCTCCGCTCTCATCTTCATGGTGGTCTTCAGCATCCTCTACCCCGGTCAGGATTATCCAGTAATTTCGGACTTCGAAACCTTCGGCGCATTAACCGGCGGAATCTGGTTCTTCATCCTCGGAGCGACCTTCGGAATGTTTGCGATTGTTGCGACGATGATTACGGAGGCAACTCGCGAGTGAGGTGGTCATGATGGATTCGGTACTCTCAACTCTCACAGTTTTCTGGGCTTGCGCCCTCATCTTCTACGTCCTCGTTCACCGTGGCCTGTGGATATTCTCCGACGTCGCTCGTGGCATGGGGATGTTCATGCTCGAGAAGGCCCTTGGTCCTGGAATCGAATTGGTGGAGGGCCGTTCAGGCTCTGCGGCACGAGCATGGATTGTTCAGTCAGCCCTGTGGTTGATGCTCGGTGGGCTGTTTACTTTCGAGGGTCTGTGGCTGGCTCACGACCCTACCGCTTTGCATTCACTCGGTGCATGGGGTTACGACCCGACCGCCGAGACTCTTGCTGCTACCGGCAAGGCCGTGACTATCTTCGGCGGTGTGTCGATGGCGATCATCGGTTGTGGATTGCACGTTTTGCCGAAGTTGCTAGGCACCGATTTGGCGAGTGAGCGCAACGGCACCCTCGTCTCCTTCCTTTACTCGGGGTCGGTTGTAGTGATGATAATCGGCTCGCACGCCCCCGAAATTTTGGGAATTAAGGTGCTGGTTATTGGCACTGGAATTCACGTGTTGGCTGTTGCAGCGATTGTGATTAACCAACTTTTGACATTGGCGAACCGTGCTGGTTCGGTCTCTGCGCCGGCTTGGTTGATTCTGTTTGGATTGATGGCTGAGTCATTCAATTTGGTCGCTGGAATTGTCACCGGCGCGATTACCGATGGCGATGGTCAGTGGTTGATGTACCGCTTGCAATCTGGTGGATTCTTCTTCATGTCGACGGCTGGAATCGTTCTCTACGCTGCCAGCGTTGCGAGCGGCAATGCGCTTTGGTCGCGCACTTTGGTTGGCGCGACCTTGCTCGGTGGACTGTTCACTCTGCAGCCGCTCGGTGCCCGCGATGGAAAGCTGGTCGCTGACTTGTTCGGCTTGGATGCTGGCGAGATGGCGATGGGACAATCGGACATGGTTGTCTCGAGCTTCTTGCTTGCACTCGCTGCAATTCCGGTGATTGCCTTCTGTGCAAATGTGATGTTGACTATGCGCGGTGGGGATTCTTCTGGTTCCAACCCTAACGGGGCTGGATTGGCTGAGATGAATCTCGGTGTGATGGCGATGGTGCCGGTCTTTGTTGGTGCTTTGTTCATTCAGACTGATTCAGTCTCCGGCACCGATGCTTTGACCGGGCTTGCGGCAACCATCGATGAGATGGGCCGCTGGGCCGTTTTGGTGCCGTTGAATTTCGGTGCGGTTCTGGCTCTTTACCCGTCGATTACTGGGCGCGAGTTGGCTTCTGCAAGCCGCGCACGCACTGCTTTCTGGCTGATGTCGGGCGGCGTTTTGTTGGGATTGATGGTTACTTTGACCTCGAACGCCATCGACATGGCTCTACTCGACGCTGGCGTCGAGGACCCATCGAGCCTGGCTCACGAATTGTCTGTGGCAGGCTCGGTAATCTTCTACTTCGTAGTGATTGCAATGATTCTGCACTGCCTGAACATGGTCAGCGGTCTATTCCGCGGGAACATTGTCGGTGAGGGCAGTGAGGACGCCTCGAGCCTCGAGGCGGACACCTACAATCTCGCTACGGCGACGACTGTGGCTCGAATCCTCGGCTCTGGCGCTGGAATGGACACAGTCGTCGTGCCGGTCGGCGAGTCGGATGAGGCTGGTTCTGCGACCGACCTCTGATCACTAGCGGCGAATTACTCGGGCGGCCAAATTGGTGGACCGTCAAGTTGAGGGCTGAACGCCCGAGTTGGATACAGGGGATTGTATGAGGATTGGACTGGTCGGCAAGCCGAATGTGGGTAAGTCCACGACATTCTCGGCTCTGACTCAGACTCCTGTGGACATCGCCAATTATCCATTTACGACGATAGAACCGAATGTCGGTGTGGCTTGGATTCCACTACGAGAACCGTGTGCCTGCGCGGCACTGAGGGAGAGGCGCGAGGCTGATGGACGGCTTGAGGCGACGAGTTCAGACGACCCTCGCGCAGGCAGTATTTGCACTCCAAATACCGGCTCTTGTGTTGGCCACAATCGATTGGTTCCTGTAACCCTCGTCGATGTGGCTGGGTTGGTCCCGGGTGCTCACGAAGGGCGCGGGCGAGGGAACCAATTCCTCTCTGACCTCGCCCGTTGTGATGCTCTCATCCAAGTCGTCGATGTATCGGGTTCGACCGATCTTGAGGGCAATCCTGTTGGAGAGGGAGGTTCGAATCCGGTTGAGGAACACGAATTCTTACTTGGTGAACTCGACGCGTGGATTCGTGGAATAATCGAGTCGAGTTGGCAGCGCGGCGCCCGACGAGTTCAATCTGAGGGGGAGAAAGCGCTGGCAACCTATCTGCATGAGCAATTGAGCGGCATCGGTGCCAGCGAGGCCCAAGTGATTGCTGCAATCGCTGCTGTAGGCTCGCAGCACCCCGATGCCGGAGTGCCTTGGGATTGGGGGCAGGCTGAATTGACCACGCTTGCAAAGTCGGTTAGGACTGCGCTATTCCCGATCTGCATCGCGGCCAACAAAGCTGACCGAGCGCCTGAGGATGCTTGGCAAGAACTCGCAGCGCTCGTCGAATCCAGCGGTGGAATACTCGTCCCATCTAGCGCTGAGGCAGAACTCGCACTCAGCCGCGCCAGTGCGGCAGGACTGATCGAGCACCGGCCTGGACAAACTGAATTCACAATCTCGGCCGAGGGTGAGAATAAACTCTCCGAAGCTCAAAGGGCAGCTCTCGCATCGATAGGAGAGTCCCTCACATCTTGGTCAGGGGGAGGACTCGTTGGCCTAGTCGGCAACATCGTCTTCGATAGGCTGAACCGACGAGTCGCATACCCTGTGCAAGACGAAACCCATTGGGTAGATGGCGATGGGAACGTTCTACCAGACGCCATCCTCATCGCCGAAGGAACCACTGCAAAGGGGCTTGCCTACGCGGTTCACACTGACCTTGGAGACGGATTCATCCGCGCCACCGATGCGCGCAGTGGGCGCGTCATCGGTGCCGACCACGAGGTCGAGAATGGCGACATCATTCGCATTCACGCCAAGTCGTGAACCAGGCCAAGTCGTGAACGAGGCCAAGTCCTGAACCTGCATGGTCAGCTCAACCGCTCGACCATGTTGCCCGGTCACATCGGTCGCGCGTAGCGACTTCGTGTAGTCGCATCGAGCGCCGCTGGCAAATTCAGCCAACGGGGGTCCGACGCGTCCGTCGTGCAGCCTGGACGAGGAAAGGGTGAGCCGTCCCCCGGCATCCGCCCATTGGAGCGGCCAGCGTCCGCACGACCTGATAGCCACCGCTCAGCGGTGGTTGCAGGAGTGTGATTCTCGCTTGCTCTGGGCTTCAGCCGAAGAGAGATCCGAGTCCTTCGAAGCCACCGGCGTCGTCTTCCTCTTCCTCTTCTTCAGCTGGAGCTTCCT
The DNA here is from genome assembly GCA_016845365.1 of Methanobacteriota archaeon. Taxonomy (GTDB): domain Archaea; phylum Thermoplasmatota; class Poseidoniia; order Poseidoniales; family Thalassarchaeaceae; genus MGIIb-O1. The sequence goes on along the minus strand of JAERST010000013.1, from coordinate 8,390 downwards.
CAGCAGCAGGAGCGTCGCTCGAGCCACCAGCAGCAGCTGGGGCAGCAGCGACAGGTGCAGCGACAGCGGTAGCCATTGCCTCACCGATGTCAACATCGCCGAGTGAAGTAACGAGCGCCTTTACACGGGCACCGTCAACATCCACACCAGCGGCGCTCAGAACTGAGCTCACACCGTCTTCATCAATATCCTTCTCTGCGGAGTGCAGAAGCATTGCAGCATATACGTATTCCATTTTCTCACCTTTTTTTTCAGCCGAAGAGGTCGCCAAGTCCACCGAACGCAGCTTCCTCCTCTTCCTCTTCTTCCTCCTCAGCCGGAGTTTCCTCGACTGAGTCTGCCGCATCAGAGGTTGCGACGGGTGCGCTGGCGGCGGCGCTAGCAGCAGCACCGAGTGCCGCCGCCAACTCGTCGTCAAGCGCAGAGGAATCTAGCTGGCCTGCTAGGGCCAGCGCGCGTGCGTTCGCACGCGAGATGAATAGTGGAATCGTGACATCGTTGGTGATGCCCGCTTCCACAGCGACAGATGTTGCCTCGCCGCTGGCCTTGGCCAGTAGGGTTGGCATTGTCTGTGAAGAGAACCAGCGGATATTGCAGGCGAGGTTGAACGCGCCTGAGGTCGCTGTAATGATGTCCGAGCGGAATCCATCCGTGTCGAGGTCGAGTGCATCGGCCTCGAAGAGGAATCCGTCCTCGATTGCTCCAGTCAGAATGATTCCGATTTCAATCGGGTTGATTCCGAGCTTTGCGAGCATGATTCCGAGGTCGGCAGAGATTGCCTCTCCCTTCTCAACAACGGTTGTGGTCTTCTGAATGGCGACCTTACCCTTGTCGATCTTTGCTGGGATTCCGACCGCGTTGAACTCACCGACGATTGGACCAGGTCCGAACTCGGTCGGTCCCTTCTCGACGACGATGTCCATTGGGGCCGCTTCGCCTTCCTTGGCTGCGCGGCCCTGCTTGGTCTTCTCGAGTTCCGAGAAGAGTTGGAATGCGTTCATCGAAGAACTGTGGACAATAGCAGGCTGAATTGCACCATCGAGAAGAGTCTCCAATTCACCCATTGGGCGACCAGACTGCTCCCAAGCGAGGCGCATCAGTGTCTTCTTGGCCATGGTGATGCTCATGCTGTTGCGCAAATCATCGCGCATGCTGAGCATATTCTTGGCTGGAACGCCGCTGATATCGACGATTCCGAGAACTCCATCAGAGGAGAGTACAGCGGCGAGTTCGCCGACGCGGTCACGCTTCCAGCCAGCGACCTTTGCCTCGATCATTCAATCACCTCGATCTTAATCGAAGGACCCATCGAGGTCTTGACGTAGCACGAGCGGATATTTCCGGTTCCGCGCTCGAGCTTGCCGATAACACGAGTCCAGATTGCCATTGCATTGGCGGTCAACTCGTCGACACTCTGTTCGCGCGAGCCCATTGGGCTGTGGAAGGTCATCTTGTCGCGGCTGCGAACGATTGCGGTATCCTTCAGACCTGCAGCGATCATCGCAGGGTCGAGGGTTGGAGGAACTGGGCGAGGCATCTTGCCTCGAGGACCGAGAACAACACCGAGGAAGCGACCGACAGTTCCCATGTGTGGGATTTCGGAGAGGAAGAAATCGATGCTATTGGCCAACTTTCGAGCCTGCTGGCGGTTTCCACCGAGGTCCTCGATTGTTGAAGGGTCGATGATGTCGATTCCGGCGGCGCGCGCCTTGGTTGCCATCTCGCCGCCGGCGAACATAGCGATCTTCACCGGCTTGCCGCGACCTGAAGGGAGACGAATCTCCTCCTGGATACGGTTTGATGGATTCTTCAGGTCGATATCCTTCAAGTTGAACGAGAACTCGACGGTTTCGGTGAACTTGCGCTCTGGAGCGCTGTTCAGTGCTTCTTCAATTGCTGTTTGGATGTTGTCTCTCATCTTTCTCACCTCTGCGGTCTGCGAGGTTTCCCTCTCCCGCAATTCGTGATAATTCACTCAAAATGCTCGTTGAATCTCCCTTCTGTCATTGCTGCTAGAGCGGCCTTAGGCTCCATGCCTTCGACCTTGACGCGCATTGCCACGCAGGTACCCATGACCTCACGCGAGCGCGCATACAGATTAGCACCGGTCAAGCGGTCCTTCTGCTTCTCAGCGATCTGCTTGACTTGGTCCATCGAGAGGTTCTCAGTGGACGCATCCCAGTCGCCGTTGCACTTCTTCTGACCGAGGGTCTGAATGATCACATGAGGCGTCTCATTACGTGCTGCCATCCTTGATACCCCCTTCTGAAGCGACCCGCCGACCTACTCTCCCTATTTGAGCGTGCTGACGGACCTCCGGATTCTCCTGATTGTGCTCTAAATTGTCTTATTCGACGCGCTGAGTGACTCTTACTTGGTCAGCGCGCACGGTCAGAGCGACTGGTACAGCCGCTTCGAAGAGCTCGACCGTGACCTCTTCCTTGGATTCTGTAACGCGTACGACGCGAGCGGATTGACCCTTGAAGGCGCCACCGCTAATCTCGATGATGCAGCCTTCCTCGATTCCGGCGGTGGCCGCCTTCGGCTCGAGGTAGGAAAGTGTGTTTTCGAGAGGCGAGACACCTGGAAGCACCTTGCGGCAATTCTTCAGGCGAGTCGTGGTCATGCCGACCATTCCGATGAGCTTCTCGACGTGGTGAAGCGCGGAGGCCTCGACGAAGATGTAGCCACGGACGTGGCCTGGGACGAGGACTCCGAAGATTTCGTCTTGGATATCCTTGAGCGACCCGGTTCCTGAGAGACGGGCGCGGATTTCCTTGGCGACGTTCTGCTCCTGACCGATGCTGGTCTTGAGGATGTAGAGGAAAGAGGCGACGTCGCCATACATTGCACCAATCTGAGGAATAGCGTAGCGAGGTGCGCCTGTTCCTTCGGCCTTGTCGGTCTTGTAGTGCTCGATATTGGCCGGGTCGACCCAATCGTGATTCTTGTAGATTGTTCGAGGTGAGACCTCGTTAGTATCTGAGACGAAGAGCAGAGGAATCACGTCGTTGAGGCGGTTTCCGAATTCGAGACCGCGAGCGGGACCGGAGCGAACGTGTTCGAGCGACTCGGCAGGGAGCCCGGTACACTCGGTGACGCGAGCGGTAACAGCGTCGATATCTTCTGGATTGCCGACGCCGTAGATTCCATCCCAAGCGCCGGGGAAATCAGCGACCTCATCGGCGCGCTGCATAATCAGAACTTTTTCGCCGTGGCGAACGTAGACAACGAATGCGTCAGACATCTCTCACACCTCAGGGGCTGGTTAGCCAAGCGAAGAATTGCGGCAGGACATTGTCCATCAGCCAAAGCATGCCGAAGCCGATTGCGCCGAGAACGAACATACCGATTCCACAGACGATTACAGTCTGGCGGAACTCTTGCTTGGATGGCTTGCGGGCCATCTTCAAGATACGAGCCATCGAGCCGGTCTGAACTCGGCGTACGCGCTCCTCGATGTCATCCTGCAACTTCTGAGCAGTCTGCTCGATGGACCCGACGTCTGAGTTCTCCATAGCCATGGCTCTCCCTCAATAGCGACCCGGCGACCGACCACCCCTCTTTAAGCACGCCGGGCGAACCCCAAAGGGTTCGTTGACGAGAGCTAGAACTCGATGGCCGAATTCGCTCTCGGCGAATCTTGTTGCGAATCAATTGACGAATTCGACGGTGCGAGTGCGCAGGTTGCGCATTTGAGTATGCAGCGCCGCACCGTGAATCTGCTCGGACTTGACACCGGTTAAGACGAGCAGTACGCGTATTTCGTCTCCCATCGATGGATCGGTTGTCGCGCCCCAAATGATTCGCGCGTACGGATTGATTCTATCGCGAATCAATTGGGCGCAACGCTCGGCATCGCCAAGCGAAAGCGTCGGTCCACCAACCACGTTGACGAGCGCACCGCGCGCGTCTGAGATGTCGATGTCGAGCAGAGGCGATTCCAGCGCCTCGTCGGTGGCCTTCTCGGCGCAATTCTCTCCACTCGCCTCGCCGAGTCCAATCATCGCAACGCCACCGCCATTCTCCATCACCGAACGCAAGTCTTGGAAGTCGAGATTGACAACGCCTTCCTTGGCAATCATCTCCGAGACACCTGCAATCGACCGCATCAGCAATTCATCAGCCACGCGGAAGGCGGCATCGAGCGGCAAATCTCGAACCCCGTCAACCTCCAGAAGCCGCTCGTTGGGCAAAACAACGACCGTGTCGCACACCTCACGTAATCGCTCGAGCCCCCACTCGGCATTCTGCCGGCGCAGAGCGCCCTCCGAAAGGAATGGATAGGTCACAACAGCAATCGTCAGCGCACCCTCGGCGCGAGCCAATCGGGCAATCACATGCGCCGAACCGGTTCCGGTACCACCACCAAGTCCGGCGGTGATGAAAGCCAAGTCGCAATCCGCGACCTCCTTCTTGAGAGCCTTCTCCGATTCGAAAGCGGCTTGCTCCCCCTTCTCAGGGTCGCCGCCAGCACCGCGACCACGAGCGCTGCGACCGATCAGAACCTTGTTGTCGACGCCCACTCGAAGCAGATGCTGGGCGTCGGTATTAATCGCCATCCCACGAACATACTCACCATCGAACAACCCTTCGAGTTCCAAGCGAGCCACCGTGTTTGAACCACAGCCACCACAGCCGAAGACACGGATGCGGGGTTGCAGGGATTTGAGCAAGTTCTTCAGTTCAGGATCGGACTCCGTCTGGACCGGCGCGCCCGGCGATTCTTCCCCATCCTGAAGCTCCAATACACGGTCGATAAGGTGCTTCATACGAACCGCTGGCGCTCAAAGCAAGGATAATGCTTGCCGTAGCGATTGGGCCCGAAGGGCCCATTGTCGAACACTCTCTCACTGCGCCAAAAGCCCCCTGCGCGTCTCAACAAAACGCACAAGGAAAGTGTAGACGCCACCCCAGAAGGACACCGCCAAAGCAAGGGTCATCCCATTCAACACATCATTGCCAAGAAGCACACAATTCGCATATTCATGAACCCCAGAAATATCGATTCCAGCCCCACCAGTGCCAGCCTGCCAAGCCGCCCAAAGCAGCCCAGCCAAAGTGACAACCAATCGGTCAGCCCGCGAAAATCCGCCATACAACCGGCCCAAGCCAACCGACTGAGCCTGAGTGCCCATGTACGAGCCAAGCAAGGTGAGAAGCGCCGCAGCCCAACCCGCCAGCGGGTCGACGACGTATGCGGCGTTGTAGCCGATGGCGAGAATCAATCCAACATCGACGACGCGATCGATGGTATGGTCAAGAAAATCCCCGTAAGGACCAGCCGTACCTTGATGCCGCGCAAGCGCCCCATCGAGCGCGTCGAAAATTCCAGCCAACAAAACCAAGCCGACAGCAGCCAAAATCATCATCGCGCCGCTGCTGTCCATCCCAGCAATAGCCAGCAAGTAGAAGGCGACGACCGAAATAACCAGTGAAGTCCAGGTCAGAACACTTGGGTCGAGGTCTCCCATTCGAAGGACGAGGGGGTGGACCGCCCGAGTCCAGGTGTCACGCATCTTCTCGAACATCACTCATCCATCCGCGCTATCCAGTCGATGACCGCCTCAGGGCTAGCCGGTTTGAAGCCATCTGAAATCCATGTGAGAATCGCTTTGACAACGGAGTCCGCAGAATTCGCCGAGGTATCGAACTCCGCCCAAGGAGAAATTCCTTCACGCTCGTTCCAAGCGCCGCCAAGCAATTCCCACTCGACATTCCCTTCGATTTTTGCTGATGAATAACCACGCTCGCGCAAACGCTCGCGCAGGATTGCTGGGTTGCAGCGGAGCACCACCACAGCGTCAGCGGGTAGGTGGTGCGAGAGGTGTCCATCGATTATTTCCGGCGAGGTAGGAGCCGACTCCCAAGATTCATCGAGATAGTCACAGAGTGCATCGAGGTCGACTGGACGAGCATCGTCTGCAGGGTCGACCTCGCCCAAAGCACCAGCGGCATCGGCCAATTCTTCGATTGTCACGATGCCGAATCCGCTCGCAGCCAATAGTGCGGCGACGGTGGTCTTGCCAGTGCCGGGAGAGCCGGCGAGGGCAAGTCGGAAGGCATCTGTCACGAAGCCTCGGGCCCGCCGCGAAGCCATGAACGCACCGACTCAATCTCTGCTGAGATTCAGGAGTTCAGGCCGGCTGTAGTGCCCGCTATAATCGAAGTTCTGACGTTCTTCAACAACCGTTCTCTTTTCGACATCGGCGTACAGAATCCCCTCCTCGAAATCTGGCAAAGGACCAGCGAGGATTTCCCCAGTCGGGCCTGCGATGAGAGAACCTCCTGAATGGAACCCTCCAGCTTCCATCATGCTCGATTTCATCGGAAAATCCTCCTCAGAGAGATGACCGAAGTCCTCTCCCTTGTAGACTCCACAGGCCGAGAGGACGTATGACCGCCCTTCGATTGCCATGAATCGGGTGATGTCTTTGGTGAGTGAATGAGAGCCCGGCCAAACTGCGACGTGAATCATCTCGCCCTCTTGATGCAGGGCGGCTCTAGCAAGTGGAATCCAATTCTCCCAGCAATTTAGGCCACCAATTCTACCTTCAGGAGTCTCGTAAGTCCTCAGTCCCTCGATATCACCGTCCGCCCAAATCAAGCGTTCATCATAGGTCGGTTTGATTTTTCGATGCCGACCGAGGATTACACCATCGAAACCAATCGTCAATAGAGTGCAGTAAACGCTACTACCTCCATTCTCGAGAATGCCACCCATCAACATGACTTCGTTTTCGCCAGCAATCTCGCACATTTCGGAAACGATTGGGTCATTGAGACTGACAGATTCTCGCACATAGGTCGAGTACGCTCGCTTCTGATCTGGATGATTCCAGCGAGCCGAGTCGGTACTCCCCATCCAAACAGGATAACCGGGGATGAGAGTTTCACCCCAAGTAATCACACTAGCACCTTCGGCAACCGCCTCCAGAATCATTCCCTTGAGTTTCTGCCACGATGCAGATTTGTCTAGAAATACAGGTGCCATCTGGATGACTGCGACCTTCATATTACGACCTTGGCCGTATCCACTTGAAAAGATTCTGAATCTGATTTGAGTCGGTAATGCCGGCGCAACATTGACCCATCCCCTGCTCACGCACGTGCACATGAGTGAGTCTGTGAGCGTACTTGGTGCGATGGACCCGCGAGAAAATAAACTGAATATCCTGCTACTCGCGCTGCCGATAACCTGCTATTACGCATATATCGCGCACGACTCGACAGCCGCATTCTTCGCATCGATGGTCGCCATCATGCCACTGGCATTCCTGATGGGACGGGCAACAGAAGAAATCGCACTGAGAACATCCGAATCGCTCGGCGGACTACTCAACGCAACATTTGGAAACGCCGCCGAGATGATAATCGCAGGACTAGCAATCTATGCAGCCTACAAGGCAGGAGTGGGCAGTGAGACCGCGAACACAATGATTCACCTTGTCCAAGCGAGCCTGATTGGAAGCATTCTTGGAAATCTCTTGCTAGTCATGGGGCTCGCTTTCGTTTGGGGTGGTATCCATTTCGACGAGCAGGAATTCTCCTCAGCCCAGGTCAGCACCAATAGCAGTCTCTTGCTTCTGGCGATGGTCGTGCTCGTCGTACCAACCGCTTTTCACTCATCTGTTGGAGGAGATGTGGGCGAGTCCGGCGTAGAGAATTTGAGCCACATTGCAGCGCTGATTTTGTTGGGGTTGTACGGGCTTTTCCTCTACTTCCAATTTCGCTCGCACGCGCACCTCTTCGCCACCGAAGGCCAACACCACGAGGCCCCCGAAATGAGCCAACGCGACGCCATAATTCTCCTGGTTCTCGCTACCGTTCTGGTGTCTTGGATGGCAGAGATTTTGGTGCATTCAGTCGAATCTGCCGCCGATGATGTCGGTCTGCCGCATCTATTCATCGGCGTGATTTTATTGCCGCTTTTTGGTAATGCAGCTGAGCATTTCACCGCCGTTGCAGTCGCTGGCAAAGACAAGATGGATTTGTCATTCGCGATTGCGGTCGGCTCCTCGACGCAGATTGCTGTTTTCGTTGCGCCGTTGATGGTCGTGATCGCTTGGTTACTTGGTGTGCCGCTGACTTTTGAGTTCGGGATGCTCGAGACCGTGGCGGTGTTTTGTGCGGTGATGATTGCCAATCTGATCGCTGCTGATGGGAAGTCGAATTGGTTGGAAGGGGCGATGCTTCTGGGAGCTTACGTGATTCTTGGGGCTGCGTTCCTATTCCACCCCTGAACAAAGGGTACCCATCCGACCATGGGTGATACAGAGGGGAGCCCTTTGAACACCACACTGGTTCCAGGAAACGGGAATATGCCTCCTTCGCTATTAGATCAGGTCATCAGCATGATAATCCAACCATTCATGCAATGGTCTCAGGAC
>JAERST010000012.1 GCA_016845365.1 Methanobacteriota archaeon | reverse complement strand
CATCTGATGGTATACCACCAATAGTACTATCACCATAATAAACTGTAATTTCATTTGTTAATTCCCCACACATATTAATGGATGAAAATTCTGTATTCACGCTACACATACTATCTGATATATCACATGGATATCCTAGATCACTACATGAAATTGATTCACCATCAGATAGTATTACTTCACCATCATTATTATGACAAACATATGTTGGTATCATCTCACCATAAGAATATGTTATACTTGGTAATACATAATCAGTAGGAATTTGCTGTTCAGTTTCCTGTCCACCAATTGAATCTCTATTATCATTACCTATAGGTCTATAATTATAGGTATTATCCGATACCCCAAATGTCTCTATAGGTTTAATTGAAATATCACCATCAGGTCCTCTAGTATCTATAACACTGACAGTAATATCCTTTGTTATTTGATTAGATCCATATAGAGGTGTAGTTATTCGTTTACACGTGGATCCATCAGATATACCGTTACAATATGAATCACCTTCTTCACTCTCATCAGCTATACAACTACCCTCAGTACCATTAACAATATCACTACCTAATACACATGCATAAACTGGAACTAATAATAAATTTCCATTCTGATTAACAGTTAATCTTACATCATAATTACCTACAGTATTTTTAGCTATAAATGTTAATAATACCACTCCATCATCACTTATATCAGATGAAGAAATTACTGAAGGTTCTATTGTTAAATTTGACCCACCAGATATAACATCAACATTTAATGTAAATGGATCATCGTCCTTATCTATTAAAGTGACAGAATATTCTACTGTACCTATTAAATCACCACTATCAGGATCTTCTTCAAACTCATCTAAATTCATCATAACAATTTCCGTATCTAGTTCTCCCACCGGTGGTAGATCAAAATATATATCATAATTATTTCTAATGAAATTCACATTTAATGTTTTACTTACAATTATAGTAGGATCATCTGGATGAGCAAGTGTTACCGTAAATTGATTCAATTCAGTTTCAGGTGAATTTCCAATACATCCACTTAACCCATTTACACAATATTCCGGTATTATAAAACTATAAGATCTAGGTACACAAGTACATGTATTATTAAAATAATCACATGGTTCAATTGAAGATAAATTATCATAACAAATTCCTGATGCACCTGATATTTCCAAGTTATCCGGATATAACCACGCATTATCATCCACTGCATGAATAAACTCATAAATAGTTTCTGTAGATGGCATACCTTCTGTATTCAACCATGCGTATTCCTCAGCTGAAGAACTACCTTCTATTGTTAATACTAGTTTATATTCTGGATCACCGGTAGTATCATATGGTATACCCAACATAATTTCACTTGACCTTGGTAATTGAATATTTAATATAGTATCGGATCCATCTGACGTACATCCATCATCACATACTCCCAAATCGATATAGTTACTAAATTCACCATTAGATAACTTAACCAATTTATTATCAATGAATAATTGATATTTTAATCTATATTGGAAATTATAGACACAACAAGATTCCGAAGGTGTACATGTTCCCCAACCATATACATCATACTCACCCCCGTTATCGTAACAATCTTGATAATTATCATAACTTGTATCAGTACATGTTCCATCATAATATGTTCCAACAAAATTGACTGCATCATCATCAACACACCCAATATACAAACAATTCGTATCATCTATCGTAGCATCTGAATCATAATTATTAGATGGATTCCCCGGTGTTATACTACCAAATATAACCTGTCCATTATGGGATTGATTACTTACATAAGTACTAGGTCCGATTTCACATGTACCCCCATATAATGAACAATTATCTGTTTCACCTTCTAAGAAACATTCTTTATGACAATATCCATCACAACCACAAAGTTCATCGGATTCACAATCATCATCTACCAAACATTCTACAACCGTAGAAACAGGATCAGTACATATTCCACCACGTTGTTGTCCATCATCCATACATCCGGATGTTTTATATTCACATGAATAATTACAAGTACAAACTCCACTAATGTCCATAGTACAAGGTATAGTACCAGGTGGATATATTTCCCCATTAATTTCTATTTCTTCATCACAATAATCAAATGAGGCATTAGGATTATAAAATCCATTATCATAACAAGATGAAGGTGTGATTCCATCACATACATAATCACAATCATCACAATATCCAGGACATGTCCAACAATTACATGCACCAGAATCCATACACCCCGATACAACATCTATATATATTCTAAATTCTCTATCACCCACACTTGTATCCATATAAACCGGATCATCTAATGGAGCTGGATATTCGACTTTAATGAAATAATATCCACTATCTATAATACCAGGATTTGTCCATATTTCATCAGTTAATCTAAATAATAAATGATGTTCATTATCACACCAACCTTCGCCACAGATAGCTTCACAATCATCTTGAGAATCATATTGGTCATCATTCAATCCAAATTTAGAACAATAATATCCTTCTCCATTATTACCACTACCATCAAATGTATTATTCCATGTACTATCCCATGGTAATTCTTGTATATGTCCAATTGATGAAATCTGACCTTCAATATTAAATTCACAGATATCACTCCCACCCGTACATTCTAAATTGCATTGTGGATTTATATATGATCCACCGGTGTCAGTACAAGTATAATGACCACCATGTAGAGTCACTTTCATTTTATTATATGCAGAATCATATGAAGTAAATGGAATATCAGTATAATCAATTTTTACCAATATTTCATCATGTGATGTATAAGTTGAATCATCACATACATATTTAGAACAATCTGAACTTATAATTTCAACGGATGGTTTTATGTCAGCTATATACACTGCATCGTCGTAATCAAATTGATCACAATATCCAAATGGAGTTACACCTGGCCATCCTAAATAATTACTTATTGTATTATCTTGTCCAGTAACTTTAACATAATAAGATATCCACATATCTGTTTCTGGAGTTAACGAATATGCTAAATCAAAAAAGTCAATAAATGCATAATTACCACTATTTTCTGGTGAATCATCAAGTGCATGTACTTCACCAATCAACATAAATTCTTCATCACATTGTGGGGTCGATAAACTATTATTTCTATAAACTTGGAAAGAATAATATTGATGGAAATCTGGTCCAGGACCATCAAAGGACCAAGTTAATATTACAGGATTTACAAGAACACTATTTTGAATAATAGCATTAGCTATATATCCATTAACTTCTATTACCGTTCCTGACTGATCCAATACTGGTTCTGCCTGTAATACATCACCAAAATTATAATGACAGCAACACCCCAAATAATCACTCGCATCTGAACAATAATTTGAACCTTCATCCGTAATATTATCACAATTTATGAAACAACTAACGCATGTATTACTAGCATCCCCATCTAAACATCCAGTACAACTTGAATTCCATTCAACATTTTTTGGAATTTCTCCGTCTTCACAAGCAGTTTTAGTTGGTCCATCATCTGGTAGGTTTGCCCATCTATCTGGAAATTCCCCATCACCACAATTTGGATACATACACACACCACATTCATCTACAAACCATGGAAGTGATGCATCACAGCTAGATACTGTATCTCTACAATCCATTGCACTATTATAAAGTTCACAATCACCTATTCCATATGGACATTGTTCAAAACTCCAACAATCACCACAATCATCAGTATATCCAAAACAATCATCTGTTGCAACATAATAATTAAATGATTGTCCTGGATCACCATATGGTTGTCCTGTCCATCCACTACATCCATCATTTTCTACATTAGGTAAAGTTCCATCTGATTGATCAGTTTCACAATTATGAATAGAACCTCCGGAATAAGTAAAAGGTCCATCTCCAGCACTATTACAAACCCTTAATGCATTAGTATATACCCATGTATTCCCGTCACCTTCACAATCAGATTGATTTGTATAACCTTCTGGATTTTCTGAACAAAATCCTTTTTCACCGAAACCATCTTCGGTTAAGTCTAAATCAGGAAATAGATTATTCATTGTATCTATAGTACAACAATTTCCTAAATCATCAAATGTATCTAATGTATTACATTGTCCACTACATCCAGCATTCGGTCCAAGTATAAATGTTTCCCAACCAGTATCCGGACATCCAACGGGGTCTCCAGGACCAATACATAACTCATTACATTCTAATCCTGTTACACCTAAACAACAATATCCACATTCATCAATTTTACTATCAGAACCTACGGAATAATCACATCCCGAACAAGATCTATTCCAGTAATAACTTCCTTCATTTGTGACTCCATATGGGAAATCATTGTAAGATTCAGACATACGTTGACAATCACTACACGGCGACTCGCCATAATCACTACAACTACTAGAACTATGTACATATATAATAGGAGAACTATCTACACAAACCCATTTATCCCATTGACAAATACCACAATCATCTATATTGTAATTTGGTGTAGGTCCTGTATCTCCACCTGAACATATTCCAGATAAACATGTACCTGTAATCCCTGATAGACAATCATCACAAAATCTTGTCCCTAAACAAGAAGTTTCAGAAGGTCCACCACAATCATAAGGCTCCAAATAAGTATAAGTTACTAATGTACCATCATCAAGTTCAATTTCCTCTGTCTCATCGGAACACAATCCACATTCATTTCTAGTGTCATCTTCAGTATTTATTGTTCCTGTATTACCCCAATCTCTTCTACAATTTTCACATGAATCGTGAATATAATTTATTCCTCTACAAGTATATCCATCCCCACAAGATGTATCACAATCATTTGAAGTATATTCTGTATATATACAATTTGAACCATCATTTTGTAAAGAATGATTTGTTGGTGAAGTATAATCAATTGTGTCATCACAACAATAATATCTAACGGGACAACTACAAGATTCTAGTGTATTTTCTGTTCCTTGTAAATAAGCCAGTGTTGATGTACCATCGAAATTATATTGTTGTGAAGAATAATTTCCTTCACTCCAAAAATCAGATGTTCCTGTTCCTGTCCCTGGTGTTTCACCATCTAATAACCACTTATGATCAGGTTCTTCAATCCACGGATTTCCAAAAGGATAATTTGTTATAGGACATAAATCTTGATATGAAGTACTACATCCAAATCCATCCATATCATCGTCTCTATACCATCGATATTTTATTCCAGATGGATTATTACAATCATTACACACTCCGGTATCCAGACAACAAGTATTATATACATCTTGAATTTTACATAGTCCATTGTCTTCTGTAGAATATTGGTTATAATTACATCCGGATGATTCTGGATCTGTACATCCCTCTCTTGATATCTTAAATGTGATTGAATCTTTTAGAATTGAATTTTCCCAAGTTATAGGATTTCCATCTAAATCTTGAAATGGCCACATTATTCTTATTGTATATTCACCAGATTTGGGTTCAGATGGTACATCATTTGGGAAAAAATCTACTGAATCGAATATACTCACCATACCATCGTCAATTCCAGTAACTTCAACACTTCTTGTATTTGTCCAAATACATTGTTCATTAGAAAATTCACCACAAGTATAATCGGAAACACAAGTTGGTTGTGTTGTATGTTCTGAAACTAATGTTCCACTATATCCATCAATACAGAAATCATACGGGAATATAACTTCTTTTAATAACCATCTATTTGGAGTATCATCTATACTTCCAAAATAATCATCAAATCCACTATCATTCCAATGTAAAGTAAACAAATTTCTAGTAATATGATGTGTTTCAGTTAATAAATTGAATGGAACTGGACCCCAACCTCCATGATCTTCTACTAAATAATCATTAGTATTATGTTTAATTTTTGAAATACTCAATTCAGGATAAGTACAACAACAATTTTCCCCTGAACCGGGTTCATCACAAGTTCCGTAACCTGAATGTGTTAATGGTGTACAGGATTGAGTCGTACAGAAGTTTGAATTAAATTCTACCATAATACATCCACATTCTTCAGTATTACAATTATCATGAGGTGTACCATCAGTCTGTTTTGACATTAGATTTGAAAATATGTCTGTACATCCAAATACCATTCGTTTTCTGTAAGAATCTTCTAATTGAATATAGGAATCATCATATTTACTTCCATCTATATGGAAAATATTTACGTCGATCCCATCATCTTGTCCAAGTCCTTCATTTGGTACATTCGGATGATCAAACGGGTCAATAGAAAATTCTGAACTAACATAGTCATTTTCTAAATCTATTGTAGGGTGATTTTCGGTATTAAGTACGGGTTCATATATAATATCCATTAACTTAAATTCACTTTGTCCATTTTCATATCCAAAAGGACTTAAAGTTGATGTTAAAATGACATTTCTATATCCATTTACTTCTACTTCATCATAAACTGAACTAACTTCATTTGGTAATTCTACTCCATATAAATAATTTTCAAATGGGATTTCCATTCTACCAATATCAGAAGTATGTGACATGTTTAATGGAATTGAATATTTACCAAATGTATCAGCGTCAACTAATATAAAATCTCCCATGGATATTGTTATACAGGGTGCACCTGGTCCTTCACATATACCACAATCGTCAAATTTATGTCCACTATTACATACTCCATCACATCCTATTTCCCAACAATCAACTCCTGTATTTCCACCGCAACAATTCTCACCACAATCAACTATTGACAATCCATTACAATCACCATTACAATCTAACCCATTTTCATTTAATAATCCTGTATTTCCTATAAACGATGAACTTGTTGAACAATTTTCAAGACAATCCAAGTACTCCTCCCCACCACATTCATTATTACAATCCGGAACACAACTATTAACACCCCCACAAGATCCATCACAATTATGACAATCATCGTCAGGATATGTACAACTACCATCGCCAAATAAACATTCATTTACTAAACTACCATCTGAATCGGTGTAACTACATCCTGAATTATAATTACAACCTGTGGGATCCGTACATCCGGTACACGTAGAATTATCTCCATCACAAATTCCACAATCATCGTTTTCTAATTCAGAATTATCATTAGCCCAATTCCCATCACAACCTTGAACGCAAGATTGATACTCCTCAATACCATTACAAACACCACATTCGTCTTCTACAGAATCTCCATACGGAACTTCCATACAATCCGCACATGTTGAATTATCACCATCACAAACACCACATTCATCTTCAACAGCTATGCCACCCCATTCACCATTACAATCTTGTATACATTCTTGATACTCCTCAATACCATTACATACTTCACAATCATCAATAATAGACGATCCATACGGAACTCCCATACAATCCGCACATGAAGAATTATCACCATCACATACACCACATTCATCTACTACGGATTCACCACCCCATTCACCATTACAATCTTGTATACATTCTTGATACTCCTCAATACCATTACATACTTCACAATCATCAATAATAGACGATCCATACGGAACTCCCATACAATCCGCACATGTTGAATTATCACCATCACAAACACCACATTCATCTTCAACAGCTATGCCACCCCATTCACCATTACAATCTTGTACACAATCATCAGCTGGATCTGAATTACAAGTTCCACAATTGTCGATAGTTGATGTACCACCACAAATACCGGAACAATCTTGTCCACTATCACATCCACATGTACCATTACCATCACAATCTGGAGTTTCACCACCACAATTATATGTACAGTCATCATCGGCAACTATTCCTGTATTACAACACGTTGAATTATCACCATTACATACACCACAACAATCTTCTACAGATGATCCATTCGGAACTCCATCACAATCTGAACAGGTAGAGTTATCTCCACCACATTCACCACATTCGTCAATAGTTGAATTTCCACCCCATATATCTGCACAATCTTGTGTGAATGATAGACATTGTGTATCAAATGTAACTTCAGATATATCCGTATTATCATTTATTACAATATTTAATCCATTATCTAATATACATATACTTTGAGCTAATATGGTATTATATTCTATAGATAATGTAACGGTATTATTAGCGGGTATAATTGATGAACTAAATGAAACTATCATTAATTCACTATCAGATAATACTATAGTAAAATCATCCAATATACCTGTTACGTCAGTTACAGAATTTATCATTATATTACTGATTCCAAATTGAATACCATCCACTGGATATGATGATGTTATATCTATAGAAAATGTATTACTATTTAAGTTTAAATTATAAATATTTATATACGATTCACAATCATTAGAATCATCAGAATCACAAACACCACATACATCAGTACTTTCACATACTCCACATTCATCATAAAGATTACCATCACAATCACACGCACCTTCTGGGATACCATCACCACCACAGACTCCACATTCATCCGCAACATGTCCTTCACAATCGCAGAATCCATTTGGAACACCATTTCCACCACAAATCCCACATTCATCCAAAGTATTTCCGCTACAATCACAAGTACCATCTTCTATACCACTACCACCACATTCCCCACATTCATCAATTACTTTTGTACCACCACATTCTCCAGAACAATCGAGAGATGAACCTTGACAATCACAATATCCATTCGACGGAGTGTCATTAGATGATCCGTCACACTCACATGTATACCCGGCGGGGTACGAACAGCAGTCGGACATACTGTCTCCATTGTCATCCGTACACCCAATTATCCAGTCTGATCCACTATTCCCATAATTACAAGCCGTTGTATCATTACATCCAGTACAAGTTGAGTTATCCCCTCCACAGACACCACAAGAATCAATTGTTATACTTCCACCCCATTCTCCTAAACAATCTTGTTCACAATCATCAGTTGGATCTGAATTACAAGTTCCACAATTATCTACTACAGAATCTCCATATGGTACTCCAGCACAATCTGAACAACTTGTGTTGTCACCTCCACAGACTCCACAATCATCTTCTACGGCATCTCCGCCCCAGTTTCCTGCACAATCTTGTGTACAATCATCAGATGGATCACTATTACAAACACCACAATTATCTACTACAGAATCTCCATTACATTCACCACTGCAATCATTTACATTCAAATCACAATCACAATATTCTGTACCACCTATAACACATCCTGTACTGGATGGATTACATTCTCCATTACATACACCACATTCGTCTTGTAATTCATTTCCCCCATTACATACACCACAGGAATCGAGGGTGGAATTACAATTTACGGAATCCCCGGGCCCGTCACAGAGTGGGGTTGTACAGATTCCGTCACAACCGATGTCATCGTCTGTTGATGGATTGTCTACTATAAGTCCTTGACAATTAACGAATATATCGTGTGGTGTTGAGTAACCGGGGGATGATCCACCTGTGTACCAATCAATATTAATTAATGGTAGTGTGGAATCATCTATCATATTTAGGATATGAACAATATCTCCTGGAGTCATTGAATCGACATTGTATTCAATTGTTAATAATTTAACTCCGTTGTTACTCCATAATGGTTGAGTTCCTAACCATAATGTATTTATTTTATTTCCATCATATGTATCATCTTCTTCAACTGAAAAATTATAAATTCCTTCACTATTATTTAAAACTCCTGTAATATCGATATTTGTAATTCGAATTGGACCTAAATTAGTTAGTGGTTTTTTATTTCTGATATATAAATCAACGTGTCCATGTAATGGATTTTCTTGTAACCAAAGTTCTACGTAGTAATTACAACAGATGTTGTCATTTCCTCCTGGGATACGACGACAATCTAATAGTGGACGGGTGGATGTTGTTACAGGTTCGTATTCTTCTAAAGAGTCGTTATATACCATTCCTCCGTTGTCATCTCGACATCCGTAACAGGAATCGTTGAAAGTTAAATTATTTAAATCTCCATATAAAAACCAATTATATTCACCACAATCGGTGTCTTGGGTACAGGGGTTTCCATCTACTGACACCATAAATGGTGGATGATTTCTATGTCCACCGACACAAAGTCCATCGTTACCACAATATCCGTTTTCATACCCATTTCCAACTCCATTTGGATCATATTCTAATAGATTTTCTTTACAATAAGATGAAGATTCATCATAGAATCCTTGTCCGTTACATTCATTTGAGATATTACTAACGTAATAATTCATCCAATATCCGTCAGTTTGTCCATAACAATATGGAGTTATACAATCTCCACAGGAATCGGTTATATGGACATCATCGGTATATACTGATTCACATGTACTCGAAGTACAATCATTGAAGATACAAGGATTTAGGAGATAAGATTCGTTACCCATACAATCTAAAGGTACGTCTGATTCACAGACGAGTGGACTATATCCTGTACCAGGTTCATCGGTACATTCTCCATCAATCAAACATTGTCCGTAACAGGAATAATAGTTTTGTTTTAGTGGGGATCCGAAGTTTATTGGATATAAATGAGTCCCATCAGAAAAATCATCATAATCTCTAAACACCATTTCATTTGGGACTAACCATTGTCCGTAACATGTTCCTTCAGTTCCACTAGAATTGGTACAGGATACTCCTACAATTGAACCACCATCACAATCTCCAATAATAGTACCATCACTCTTGACACAAATTAAAGTTCCGTAATTATATTTATACCACGAATCGTCTCCTTGACAATGACCAAATCCGAAGTCTTCATCGAAATCTTCATGACTATAAATATATGAGTCTTCACATTTTATTGGAGGGAATGGAAGAGTGTATTCTTGGGAATCATTTTCAGGTATATCAATCCAATTATCGGGGTTTTCAGATTCTTCTAATGGATCACTCCAATCTGTTCTACTAAATTCTTTTGATTGTCCTGATTGATAATCGAATTCATGTGATATTTTATAAATAACTTCACCAGGGAAGTCTGAAGTTGTGCCGTTTGGATTTCCGTTGTAGATGACAATTGTGAATGAATTATCATAATCAGAAAAATTCAATATTGATTCATCTGAGTCAGTATAATCCCATAAATATCCCGAATATACACCACAATCGGAATGGTTTGTACAGGTGTTTCCGTCCCAGTACCCATCGAAACAGAATCCGTTGATACATCTCCCGTGAGAAAATCCGAAGTAATGTTCGAGTTGGAAATAAAGTCTCGAATTATCTTCAAAATAATCGATTACATTTCCATCATTATTGTATCCACTATAATGAAATTTACCGGTTTTGAAGGATGATTTTACACTATCATCATCATAGTCAAATAAATCTATATTATAATCATTCCATCCTCTATCATAATCCCCCGAACCAATATCCACTAATACCAAAAATCTATCGTGTGATGGGATAAAATAATTTGGATATTCTCCGGTGGAATTTTGGGAGGATGTTATACATTTAATAGGATTTATTGGATATGTTCCCAAATTATCAGAATTACAATTTAAATTATCTCCGTATGTACAGAACTGAATATAATAATGTTCTGAATTATTATCATCACACAATCGTATATCGGAGTCTGTTGTGTTGTAGAGTTCTAACCAAGTCCCACCATCATTACTATCGGTTCGTTTAGAATAAATCTCACTTACTATTATAGTTGGTTCGAGTTGTAGGGGTAAAAAAAAAGTGGGTGATGTTACGGTAACTGATTGTCCATTTGATGTTATCGAAGTAGTTGAATTGGTTTGATATACTTCCCCATCAATCAATAATTCAAAAGAAATCACTCCATTTTGAGGTATATTTGTAAGTGAAAAAACAATTATATCATCCATTGGATGATGGAGATTTTGTATTGTAGGTGTTCCACAAGCCCCATCCTGTAATGGAGCGAACGTTCCAAACAATACACCATCAATATAAATTATTAGTTCATCGTCCATTGATGGGTTTCCACCCTCAATAGTATAATATAATATTGTTATACCACCAGATACACTTGTATATGAACATGCCATTACATATTATTCCCGATTTTCATTCCATTTTATATAAAATTTAGTTCCACTAACATTTGGTAAAGGATTTATCTGTATTCCAGTTCCAGGTAGAATACCCGGATAACCTAAAAACTGCCACTTTAACCCTGAACTAGACCATGAATTTCTATACTCACCGATGAATATTTGACCATTTAATTCATAATATATAGTCTCTGACTCTTGCCATGGTCTTAATTCTGTTAAATCTTCATCAATAAATATCGAATTATTTAATATTTCAGAAAGATCATATTGTGAACATTTAGCAGTAAAAAAGAAATCGGGATTAGTTCCACAAGTATCACCCTCAAGTGCATCTAAACACGATTCATCATTAGATCTATTTCCAGCACATATTAAATCAGATTTTGGTGGTAAGGTAAATCCAACATAATTTTTAAATCCAGAATCTATAGTAATTAATGGAAAATCAGTCATACCGGATATTCCAGTTGGACATTGTGTATCAAAATATATACAACATCCAGATGTAGGAACATCCCCATTTATACAATCCAATGGTTGATATTGAACATTAGCACTAGAATGATAATTCATTGCAATTTCATCTGTACATCCATATACTATATCACCATGTATATTACCTATCGTAAAATATATATATTGATTCATTACATCTATGTATCCAAGATGATTATCAGTACAATCCTCACCCCCATTATAATTACAATCAGTAAATGATGGTGTAGTCTGACTGGCAGGGGTTATAGATGACCATTTATCATGATAATTATTACCATCGGATGCCTCACCAACAACATTTACCATTCTTATAAAATTGGGAGAATCCCATGATTCATTGTATCCCATAACAATCCTGATAGGAATATTCGGTGATGTATCAATATATAATTTATACATCATATCATCATTGAATTCATCACCCTCCGGTAATAATGGTATAGTGTCCACATTTAATTCATTTTTTTCAAGAGTTACCATGGCTGGTGAATCAAATGTACCAGGTACAATCTCAACCCATACATTAGAATCGTCGGGTGAAACTAATACACCACCCTCATTCGGATGAAATTCTCTACTTGAGCTCACATATCTACAACTACCATTGTCTATAGATAATGAATCATCATACCATCCTGGTGAATTATTTGTATATCCCATGGACAATGGATTATTTATACATCCACTACAACTACATCCATCATCAAACCACAACTCATCCAAATTAATATCATTATATGGATAATCACATCCATAGTTATTACCTCTACATACTCCACATTCATCCACTCCATTATTACCTTGATCTCCCATCCAATCATCACATGAATTATCATACGGATCACATCCGCCATCACAATTTAATTCTGTACATAAAGAGGTGGTAGAATTACAAATACCACCACAATCTCTATCCGAATCATATACATGACCTACTACTCCATATGTATTTGTAAAATATGGTCCATATGATCCATCATTGTCAGAACACTCACCACACTCATCCAATATTGCTCCATAATTTATATCGGGTGATTGTGTATTAGTACTACATAAATTATTACAATCCAATTCTAAATTACCATGTACTCCTCCATTAGAAATAAAATTAATACACCCATAACCAACTCCTTCAGGATGTTCATCACTAATTTTACAATTTGAACTTATCTCGGTATTACCCTCCACGCAGTCGCCACAATCATCTACAAATGCATTACCACCCGGATCCCCGTTACAATCTGAACATCCGGAATTCCACGAATTACACCCACCATCTATAATTTCAGTTATACCTTCAATACAATCAACATTACAATCACCACACGAATCTATATTACTACCACTGAATTCACCATTACATCTACCATTTACCATTAATTGAGAACATGTATTAACTGATTTACCGGTCTGGTCACCGGAACATATATTACATGCATCTATCATAGCATTACCATGACATGTACCATTACAATCCTTCGACCACCCATTCTCACACACATCAACATTCATCGGTTCTATTTCTACTCCCTGTGAACTAGTACCCCCGTTAACAGCTATATCATATCCATATAAACTGACATTACTATAACAATTAAAAGTTGATGTATTGGTGGATTCCCCAACACACCACCCACATTCATCTATAAAATTTATAGACGAAGTACATTCTACATCATCACAACATATACCAGCACAATCCTGTCCATATATAACTTCATATGATTGATCCGATGGTGATACAGGATCATAATTATATATTTCATCTGGAATAGAATCGAATTCACCCACACATATACTACACTCGTTTATATATGCCGTACCACTACACATTCCTGAACAATCAAACCCATATGAAGTCCCAGACGATAATATTACATTCCCGGTACATATATTATTTTCTACTTCCCCATCACACGTATTATTATTCAATCCAGTCGTCCCACCAGTACATTCTCCACAATCATCTAATACAGCGTGACTCCCGCAAATACCAGTACAATCCATTAGTGTACATTCATCTTCATTCCAATCTGAACCAACACAATTCTCATGAGTATTTCCTCCATAACATTGATTACACTCATCCCACACTCCCGATGCATCGTCCGGACAATGATCTGTGTTATCCATACACCAACCGGATTCCCATCCATCAGATTCAATATCCGGATATCCAGTGGGACATGGATCGTGATAAAAATCATTATTAATATTCGTCGGTACTATATTAGCGTGAATGACACTGTTAGTTAATATATCGGAGTGATATAAACAGTATTCCTCGGATGTATGAGGATCCCCCATATTATCAAAATCGACATCTTCATAATATGTAACTGGAGGTGGAGCTCCACATCCACATCCAACATCCATATGATTCGGTAATAAATTAGTAGTACCTCCCACACATATATCACAATCATCTATGTATGCATTTCCATTACACTGATCATTACAGTCAGTAATAGCATTCATACCATCTATACATTCACACCCATCATCAGGATACCAACAATTTCCGTCATCCAATTCTGCATATTGATTATAATTACATGCATCTTCATCCATACATCCGTGAATATATACATCCGAACACATCACATAATCCTCTATCGACTTTACACATCGAATAGAACCTCCTTGTTCATTACTGTATGCTCCACGAACGACTTCTGTATTATAGGATTGCAGTAGCCGTCCCAGGGCAGTGGTACTACTGTACCCAGAAGAAGACCAAAAGTAGCCGTAGTTACCCATATAGAGGTAATTACCAGACTCGCTGCCACGGTACCCACCAGGAAGACCATTAAAGCCTGATGTCCCAAATTCAGAGTTATTGACTAAATCTCCATCATTCCAAAGCTCAGCATTACCGGCAAGTTTACTGCCTTCATTAGTGCCTCTCAAGCCTGTATCATCCGCTTCTGATTGACTCATACCAAGAAACATTTCAAGTTCTTTCCATTCATCATCAGTTGGTACATGCCAGCCATCAGGGCAGATGCCTCTGTCATCATCTACAGTGTACCAATTATATAACCTGCCATAAGTTTCTGAGTTTGTTGGGTTATTGTCATAATCACCATAAGCTCCAGTAGTTAAACTACCCCAGTCACCGTTATTGGTTATATTGGGGATAACATCGCCATTCTGATAGTGAGTTACTTTTAAATTTTCGGACATCCATACTAATTGATCAATCATAACCACTTTATAGAGGTTTCCGTCAAAATCCGCAATTCTACACGTATCACTAAGATACTCACATTGGTTATTATCTTCAATTGAATGTGGATTATAAAATCCAATAGACACTGGTGGTGGTAAATCATCTAAACATGATTGTGCGATGCCATTATATACAGAATTACATGTATCTAACCACTCAATACACTCACTTTGATACAAACCAGCACATCCCCCATCGGAACTACTGAAACAATTACATGCATTTATATCCGTACACCCATAATAGTGAATACATTCCTCTACATTACATTTTATTTCAATAATATTAGAATCACATAGAACTGCACCATGTGATATCCCACTATAATCTGCATAGTAACATTCAGTATCATCAGTTGAAGTTGGATTATAATTACAAGCAGACTCATCGTTACATATATCCGTATGAAGTGTAAATGGGGAAATGGACCACTCATCATTATTATCCTCAGTCTCAATTACATAAAATTTATAATTATAGTCTACATCAGGATAGCAGGAATCACTCCCTAATACGGTATGTGACCACTGGCCTTTATTTTCTATATTAGAATTACAATCATTTGAAAATACATTCCATGTAACATTCTCTCCCCTCCACGTCGGACTATCAGTCACAGATGGTATGACGCTAAATAACACACAATTATCAGTATCAAACATGGTATCACCGGGGGAATTCCCAATAGTTTCATTAGATCTACAAAAATATACACCCACCCCATTAGAAGTATTGACATCTTCATATGTAACTCCTATTGTAATTGTATAGCTATATATTGTCTGATCAGATACAGGGGCATATGCACATTCACCACCATTACAATTATTACACCCAAACATATCATCTATTATATCATCATGTTCACATATATGAGATCTAGCAGTGTCACCGCCTCCGCTTCCACCTCCGGAATCACTGCCTCCGGAATCTGCACCCGATGAATCACCACCACCATTCCAATAACTCCCAGGATCAGGAGGCATTAACATATCTATTTTTTCAGTATAATCAAAACTATCTTCATATATAGTTTCATATAATTGTGTTTCTTCATTCCATTGTACTATGACTTCGTTATATATTTTCATAATTTATATATCCAAAATATTACACCAACCCAAAGTCAGAAGTTACTTCTGAAGGTTGTTCCTTTATAATATCATCCCCAAATTCTATTATACCGGATATAGAATAAAACTCCCCATTTACATATACATAAAAATGTATATCCAGATTTGACTCAAAATATCGTTTCCACTTAACTTCTAAATAAACATATGATTTATTTTTAGTTTTTTTCACAGAAGATGATCCCCTCAATTCATTATTTATAAACGCGAATATCATATCATCCGGATTATCTGAATACACGGTATTCTGTAATCTGATTGTACCATAATATAAATTTACTATATCACCTATAGGTGGCAGTGGATTATCACATTTATATTGATCACATTCATTAGATATAAAATTATTCATTTGTGAATAAATATTACCATCTATCAATTCATCCCCTATAATAAATTCCCATACTCTATCGATAGAAGGTTCTACATAACCATCATATTCACAATCACCCTGTAATAACGTATTAGGACATTCTATATTACATTCCCCACCACATCCTTGTGGGAATGCAATATTACACACAGGCTGAGTTAAAAAATTAGATGCATATATATCAGTACATCCAAAAATAATATCATCTGAATATTCACATGTATCATCATCTAATGTAGCCGTTATATCATAATTTATAGCCATTTCATCCATACATCCGTATATTTCATTAACTTCACATATATGCCCGGATTCAATACAACAATCAATTAAATTCCCACCAGATAAAATACAATCTGTATTAGGGCACGCCAGATGTGATCCGCAAGTACTGGGGCATACTGGTACACAGCATCCACATCCACCATCTAGTATATCTTGTGATGATGGTGATTGACATCTACCACAATTGTCTATAGATGGTGCATTATTAGGAGTAGAACATGTACATATACCATAACCAATCGGAGAACATGTTAACATACTACCTGGTTGACAATATTCATGATCACATCCCCATAACACCCACTCAGCGATTTCACATTTATTGGTAAGTAAATTACACTCTTCCTCCGGGTATAATTCACATCCATAATCATGATAACATTCGGATTGACTATCATCTATATCTACAAGTATATCATCACATATATTATCCATCGACATTATATAATTTCCCCATCACTAACATTCATTTAAATCACATACATATGTACCATCATCACATTCCAAACAACATTGATTTGGTAAATCTTCAGGTAATTCTACCGGATCCGCTCCATCAGACGGATACCCATAGACTGATGTATTAATATTATTATACGAATTATTATAAAACCCACTTAACCAGTTCGGTATATTACCGTCACAATATAAATTATTGTGCCATATTTTTAAATCAAATAATCTAGGCATATTATCAACCATATAAACTATAGAACCAGGTAAATCTTGTAGTTTACATGAATTTAAAGATAGAGTATTAAGTTGATCAATTTGATTACCTGCAGCTGTAAATGTAATTTCATCAAATCTATCATTTAATACATTATCCGATATAGGATTATCATCTAATATCAAATGTTCCAATGTACTATCATATGTCTCAAATATCTGCTGTGGTATATATGTAAAATTATTTCCACTTAAATTCAATAT
>JAERST010000011.1 GCA_016845365.1 Methanobacteriota archaeon | reverse complement strand
TTGCACACACCGCCCGTCAAACCATCTTAGTTGGGGGTGGGTGAGGCTACCTTTTAGTGGGGTATTCGAGCCTGCCTTCGACAAGGAGGGTTAAGTCGTAACAAGGTATCTGTAGGGGAACCTGCAGATGGATCACCTCCTGAGAAACTCGGAAAACCCGGGGGGGCGGGGCGCTTCGGCGCCCCGCTCTTCCACCTTTTCTAACAATATTTGACAAGATTCAGCGAAAGCAAGAGTCATGATTTGATTTTTCACAAACACACTCGGTGTGCCGAATTACACTGTCTTCAATCAACATACCGAAGGTATATACCTAATACACGACCTAAGTGACGCCATGCGACGATTGCTCGCTACAACATTGATGCTGTTAATGATGACTGCAGCCCTAGCGGGCTGTGCGGGATCTGACGTCACCCAAGAGGACGTAGATGCCGCGAGAGAGGAAGGTAGAGCTGCTGGAATTGCAGAAGCTACGCCTGTGAGCACGCTGGACACGATCATCGATCGCGGTTCAATGAAGTGTGGAGTAAAGGAGTCCCAATATGGAATGGGCTACCTTGATGCTGGAACTGGAGTTCGCTCCGGTCTCGACATCTCCTACTGCCGCGCTGTTGCAGCTGCTCTAGGACTGAACCCTGATACCGATGTCGAGTATATCCCGGCCTCGGGCTCAGACCGCTTCGACAAGCTAGCCTCTGGTACTATCGACGTTCTAATCCGCACCACGACCTGGACAACCAGCCGTGACGCTGACTTGAACGCTGACTTCGCTGGAATGAACTTCTTCGATGGACAAGGAATCCTAGTCCGCTCCGATGCTTTCCCATACGGAACAGGCTCGGCTGATCAGCTTGAGAACGCTGAAATCTGCGTTGGAATAGGAACCACCACAGAGGGCAACCTGCAAGACTGGTTCTCCTCAAGGGCAATCTCCTTCACGTCGGTCCCTGTGGCTGACGCTGCTGAGGCAACTGCCAAGTTCATCGATGGTTCGTGCGATGCATTCACCGGAGACATGTCGGCAATGGTCGCCAAGAAGTGGCAGCTCGACAACGACGGCACCGTTCAGGATGACCAAGGAAACACAGTAGACATCTGGATCGCTCAAGAACTGATGTCCAAGGAGCCTCTAGGCGCCGCAACCCGTGACATGGATTCCGACTTCAAGGACGTCGTCGCATGGGTCTGGTACGGAATGGTTACCGCTGAGGAAATGGGCGTGACCGCTGCTAACGCAGCTGACATGGCCGCTTCCGCATGCGCTGAGAACACTGCTGGATCGGCAACCGACCCTGGTATGTGCCGCCTATTGACCTCTAACCTAGGTCTCGGCACCTCCGACAACCCACTTGCGGACACCTGGATGCAGGCAGTTCTTGGAGCTGCAGGCAACTACGGTGAGGCATACGATGATGCATTCTGTGACGGTACCTACGACGGTACCAGTGGCTCGGATGCAATGACCGGCTGCCTAATCTCGCGCGCTGGAACTCTCAACGCTCTGGTCTCAGAGGGTGGAATCCAGTACGCTCCGCCAATGCGCTGATTACACTAATTAGCACTGAAATCGGAATTACGTAAGCCTCTGGGGGGGATTTTCTCCCCCAGAGGCCACATTATGCTTTTACACCCCATGCTCCCCGTAGGGGAGCATGGACTTCCGGGGCTTCACATCATCCCTGCCTCGGGTCAATTCTCCTCGAGACTTCTTGACAGGATACGTAGTACCAATCATGGGTGTCTATCTATTCTGGATATATTCGAATAAGTTCCTCGGAATGTCTGTCGAATATCTATCGGCGATGTCCAGGGATATCACCATCAATGACACACAAATGAACCCCTCATTTGTTCCGATGAGCACCTTGGCTCTAATTGTCGGTGGACTTATTCTCCTCTGTTTCTTACTGGTCAAGAATGAGTTGCGGACTATCTTGGGAGGGCTCCGCCGGGGCGATATGAATGCGGTATTGGAATGCTCAACTACCTTCTTTGCAATCGCTAGCTTCGCGATATCGTTCGTATTACTGGTTTTCCTCGAGTTAACGCCTGGTTCTCAAGTGCCGTTCCTTTTCTTTGGAGGTGCCGTAGTAGCAGGCATCATCCTTCTACAGGACAACATTCCAGAGGTTTTCGCCATCAGGCCCTCCAATATTCAATCGACTCTCCGCGAGCCTGCAATTCTTGTCACGATTGGCTCGATTCTTGTCTTCGTTATTCTCACTCTGAATATTTCGATGATTCCAGCCATTTCCCAAGATATCCCATTTTTCCTCTCAGTCGTCACTCTGATTACTGTCTTCTATTGGGCTTGGAGATTATCTCAGGAAGGCATGAAACCCTCTGTGCAGGAGAGAAGGACGGCTGCGCTCGCATACTTGGCACTCTTACCCTTCATCATGTATCTACTTCTCAGGGTAATTTACCTACAGCATGACCCTGATCCGGTGATGGCTAATCGGTGGGAGATTAAATTCGACTTCATGGAAAGTGTGAACACCTTCAAGATCAATCCTTGGCCGATGGAAGTTGAGCCAAATATCGATTCAAGGTGGTTATTCCTCAAAGCGGCCATAATTAATTCCGCTCGGGTTACCTTGCTGAGTATTGTATTGTGTGTAATCCTCGGTACTTTGGTCGGAGTAACTCGACTATCCAACAACAAGTTGGCTTCGACAATGGCTACTGTTTACGTCGAGGTATTCAGGAACCTCCCACTAGCGGTTCTACTATTCCTGATAGCTACTCAGTTTGGCATGCAGGCCCCATTATTTAGCGAGGAGGTATTCTTGTTTGGAGGTGCGGTCTTCTTCAGCAATCAAGGAATTTGGTTCGTCACTGTTGCCTCTTACCAAAGGCTGATGATTGGAATCATCGCTCTTGCTTTACTTAGAGTAACGCTACGACATATGGATAGAATCGAACCGCGAGTGATTGTCAATCCGAGCACCCCAATTGGCCATCTGAAAAGACCCTTCAGTACACTTGGATGGAAACTTGAGGCTCTGGTTTCAGACCTCTTCCTCGTCGCTGCTGCGGTGATCTTCGTAGACCTCTTCGTACCATTCGCCTCAACTCACGGAGGGGGATTCGGAGCAGCAACCGGAATCGCTCTACTCGTCTATTCCTTTGCGATTACGAGTGCTGTTGATGACGATGGCATCAACTCAATGGAAATCGATGATTCGGAAGAAGGGCTAAGGAAGAGATTCACTATCTGGGTGGGGGGTTTCGCTGTTGCAGCGGGGATTGCACTTTCCAAGGGCCTATCTTGGCCGGAATACGTCAAGGATTGGAATGGAGACGGAGTTATCGACTCCCCTGGTTCTTGGCATATCGCAGAAGGCACTGGCTTCGAGATAACTCCGTTCTTCCTCGCAATGATGCTCGGTCTCACGTTGTTTACTGCATCAACCGTGGCAGAGATTGTGCGAGGGAGTATTCAGTCTCTACCTCGGGGTCAGGTGGAGGCAGCAATATCGCTCTCACTGAGTCCTTTCCAGAGGCTCAGGTTGGTGATTCTCCCTCAGGCATTGAGGAGCATGGTGCCTCTGTTCAATAACCAATTCATGAATGTCTGGAAGAACTCCAGTCTAGCGGTAATCGTCGCCTATAGCGACATATTCTACGTTATTCTAGTGATGATGAATAACGTGGGTAAACTGATTCCACTGTTCATTCTTCTCCTCATCACGTACCAAGTAGGTAGCCTTGCGATTTCGGCGGTAATGAACTGGTACAACTCTAGAGTTACGAAGGTGAAGATATGAATTCTAGAGGAGGACTCTCCATCAAATCGATTCTCGAATTAGAGGAGTCGATTGTAGGTAAGCCTGGTGGTTTCCCTACGGACCACCATGAGGGATTATTGCGAAGTAGAATCAAATGGGTTACTGAGGGTAACAGCTCAATTCTCTCCGCCATTGCGATGACTCTGGCGCTCTGCTTCGGAATTTTCGGAGGAATGTTTGAGGAATTCTTGTTGAATGGTTACTTCGAATTGGTAGCCAAAGCTGAGGCCGAAGGCGCAGGAAATATGATCATCTCGACTTCGTTCATTCACCTCTCAATTCCTCAAGCTCAGATTTACGGAATTCTTTCTGCTGCTGCGATTATATTCGCTTGGTGGGTTACTCTCACAGCGCTAATCAAGTGGACGCCTGGAAAGACCCTCACCACCGCATTACTGGGAATCACCACCGCTTGGATTGTCGTTGTTGCAGTTCGAGGGCTTAGCCACTTCGTTCTAGTCGAAGCAGATTGGGATGTCGTCTGGGCCAACCGAGTTCTATTGGTAGTCGGCCAACAAATGACCGAGCAGATGACACAATCACCCGGCTCACAGTCTTGTATTGATGTCTTGAATTGTTATGGTATCAACCAGAACTGGCGCTTGTGGTGGATATTGTATCCAACCTTCGCCGTCATCGCAAGCGCCTACGGAACCACTGCAGACAAGCCAGCTAGATTCCTAATTCCATTCACATTCCTTTCCCTATTCTTGATGGGAATTGCATGGGTTCCGGCAGAAATCAACTACTACGAGGAGGTTCCTCTGTTGAATCTCGCCAAGGCCATGATCATCGGCTACATTGCATATGGCGCTTCATTCTACTACTGCTCTATTTCTGAGGAATACAAAGCCAATCGCCTAAGGCGCAATATCGCGATCGCGGCCGTTGCAACATTCTTCTTCGCAATTATGATCATGAATCCTCCAGAGTTTGTGAAGGATTTCGCTGCACTTCTAGGTGGCACACCTGCTGTAGCAGGCAGTGATGAAATCACCTCTGGCGCAGTAGTTCCGAGCACTCTGGACAAGCTATCCGGAGATGGCATCGAAGCCTCTCAATGGGGCGGACTTTTCGTGAATCTCATTGTAGCAACAGCAGGTTGTGTAATCGGATTCGGAATCGGTGTTATTCTGGCATTTGGTCGCCAGAGCAATCAACCATTCTTCAGCGTACCTTCGGTCATTCTAATCGAGCTTGTTCGCTCTGGCCCGTTAATTTGTTGGCTTTGGTTCGCAGTATTCTTGATGCCAGATATGATGGATCCGTTCTATAATGCAGAGGACATTATTCGCATGCTTCTGATGTTCGGAATCTTCGGAGGATGTTACATCGCAGAGGTACTCAGAGGTGGTCTACAAGCAGTCGACAGTGGACAAAAAGAGGCGGCAATCGCACTCGGTCTTTCACCATTCCAAACCAAGTTGACCGTCGAATTGCCCAATGCAGTCCGAACTACACTGCCTTCGATCGTCAGCGTCTTCATTGGCCTATGGAAGGACACTACACTACTTTTCATCATCAACATTCTCGACTTCTTCAAGCTGGCAAAGGACCTCCCTGCCACCGACCTGCGCTTCTTAGGAAACTTCCTAGAGCCACTTTACGTCACTGCCCTAGTATTCTGGGTATTCGCATTCTATCTGTCTAGAGTCTCGATGAAGATTGAGAAGAGCCTCGGATTGGTCAAAGAAGGTGGTGGAGAATTAGCATGAGTGAAAATAAGAGCGATGTGTGTGAGGAGTGTGGTGATGACTGCTGCAACGGGAAGTGTTGCGAGGAAGTCATCATCAAAACGGAGGGCGTAAAGGTCAATTTTGGCGATTTCTGGGCG
The DNA here is from genome assembly GCA_016845365.1 of Methanobacteriota archaeon. GTDB lineage: Archaea > Thermoplasmatota > Poseidoniia > Poseidoniales > Thalassarchaeaceae > MGIIb-O1. Next base: position 123,583 of record JAERST010000011.1, on the reverse strand, counting down.
CTGAAAGGCATTGATATGGAAATTCGACGAGGTGAAATCGTCGTGGTTTTGGGACCCTCCGGTTCAGGTAAATCGACATTTATTCGGACTCTGAACCGACTCCAGCCACACAGTGGCGGTTCAATCGAAATCGATGGAATAACAATCGATGAAGATACTTCTGTGAAGGATTTGAAGTATATTCGCTCAGAAGTCGGCTTCGTATTCCAGCAATTCAATCTCTTCCCACATCTGACAATTATGGAGAATATCACCCTCGCTCCGATGAAGGTCAAGGGAATGCCGAAGCGAGAGGCTGAGGAGAAGGCGATGGAACTGCTCGAGAGAGTGGGAATCCCCGAGCAGGCCTACAAGTATCCAAGTGGTTTGTCGGGCGGTCAGCAACAACGTGTAGCAATCGCCCGAGCACTAGCGATGGACCCCAAGATTATGCTATTCGACGAACCAACGAGTGCGCTCGACCCAGAGATGATCAAGGAGGTTCTGGATGTGATGGTTGACCTTGCCAAGCGTGACATTACGATGATTGTCGTTACTCACGAGATGGGCTTCGCAAAGGAAGTCGGCGACCGATGCATTCTCTTCGACGAAGGACACCTAATCGAAGAAGCAGCGCCGGAGGAATTCTTCTCGAACCCGAAGCACGACAGAACGAAGCTCTTCCTTGAGCAGATTCTCTGACACAGAACTCGAATTGGCCGGAATCGCATTTCCCGTGCCGGGGGAATCACGATAACCCCGCAGGGTTCTCGCAAATCGATGATAGAGGCCTTGACTCCATATCTGGACCGAGTGGAAGAGGCGGGCACACTTGCTCAATTGGGTGTTGGGCTTGGTGCCAGTTTACTCGCTACCTTCCTCTTTCGAGCCTTAATCAACGGGCCGATACTTCGCCGCATCGAGAAGAGCGAGAATCTCTACGATGACCGGGTCTTTGTTCTCGCAACCCCACTACTGAACATCGGTGTCTTCCTGACTGGTATCTGGCTCACCTTCCAATGGTCTTACGAGGCAGATTCCTTCGAGCGGTCAGCATTTGCCGGCGGCTCGATTGCCATACTGCTAGTCATGTTGGCGCAATTCATGACTGCATTAGTCGACGAATTCATTCCGCCGATTTTCCAAGAAATCGACGACCGGACTCATCTCGACCTCTCGACAATGCAAACAATCTCGGTCAGTGCAGCGAAGGTCGTCGCTTGGTTGGCAGCAATCCTGCTCGCCCTCGACCAGATGAATATCGACATCACACCAATTCTCGCATCGGCAACCATTCTCACTCTCGTTGTCGGTCTCGCCCTGCAAGAAACCGCAGGAAACCTCGTCTCAGGAATGCTGATGCTCATCGACAAGCCATTCGCGAAGGGAGACAAAGTCATCGTCAAGGGAGTCAAAGGAAAGGTCGTCGATGTAGGTATCATGACCACAAAAATCCGAACAGGCAATGAGCGATTGGTCATCATTCCGAACACCTCGCTTTCCGGCGAACTGGTCGAGAATTACGCCCAAGGAAGTACCTTGGAAAACCCCGATTCGATGAATTTGAGATTTCGAGTTCAGACGACTCTTGATGAAGACCCTGAACTCGTCAAAAGTATCATGTTGAAAGCGATAACAGATTGTGAATACACTGTCGATTACCGTAAAACCGAGGTGCTGCTTTACGATATATCAGAGACAGCTCTCGTCTTCCGTCTAGACTGTTGGGTGAAAGATTACAATCAAGAGCGCAAGGCAAAGGATTGGATTCTTATCGAAATTCTTCGACAATTCAAGGCTCAAGGAGTCACAGTCCCCTTCCCACATCTGACGGTGAAAAAGGAAGATTGAGTCAAACTAATTCGGCGGCACTCAGATGGATTTCATCGATTGCAGCGCGCAATTCTTGGCTAAGTTGAACCGAGCATTGATTCTTGAAATCGTAGAGTACAATCGTGCACTCACCAGTCGCGCACAAATCGCCTGCGCCATCGTACACCACATTCTCCAACTTGAAACTCGAATTCCCTAACTTCGCCACCTTTGTTCCCACGGTCACAGTGTCCGGATAGTGGATTGGCTTGTGGTAATCGACGCTCAGGTTGGCCAAAATCGGGCCGTGAGCCTGCGAATGGGCCGTCCTTAGTTCAATCATCTGGAATAAGTCGACGCGCACGGTCTCCATCCAGCGAAGGTGGCGCGTGTTGTTGACATGACCGAGCGCGTCCATATCGCCCCAATGAACAACGAATTCGCGCACGACGGGGAAGCCTTCCATGCAGTGACGAGGTGTGCCGCAGATTATGGAGTTCGTGGATGGGCTGGCTGAGCCCTTGTCGTTCGTTATACTCAGCCGTCTATCCAATGCGAGACGCGGTAGAGCATTGTTCCTCGGAAAGTAAGCAATTGCAGAATTGGTCCCTCGATATCAACAGTCAGAGTCGAGCCACGAGTAAAGTGCGTCTCATCCCACCCATCGCTGACCACGTATCCTCGATGCATATCGCTGACCAGCACGGTCGGCTCCCCAGTCCAATCCCAGTACGAGCCGTCGTCGCGCCGCTCCGCCCGAGGCAAATCCCGCGCGACAAACAAATAGTGATCATCAACCTCAGACGAGGGGAATGTTGTCCCCTCGATATTCGCGACATTCCTGAACCAAGCACCCTGCCCAAGGAATGTCGAGAAAAGCAATCCCGAAGAATACTGACGACAATCGACAGAATCGCCTCGCATCAGATGATATTTCGACGGTTGATACTGATGCGTATTAGCAATCAACAAATCATTCAGAGCGGGATCACATCGAATGCGATTCCCGCTCGTAGTAACAATCTCAGCTTGCAATCGCGGCAAGTGGTTGACGATTGCCTCACCGGCAATCGCGGCGCGCACATCCGCGCCGAAATTATTCGGGTCACTCCCCATGTAGAATCCGTAGGACCCATCACCATCGGTCTCGCGAGGGTGAGAATTTACCCCCATGACCAGCGTTTCGGAATCCACCGAGTGAGCAATCGAAGTCAGGGTTCCGTCACCACCGAGCACGATAATCAGGTCACGATCGATGAAATCCGCACGACGAACCGTCTCCCGCGCGGAATAATCCACACGCAAACCGCGCTCAACGACCAAAGCATCGAGTTCGGCCCGGACCGCGTCCAACGCCTTATCGTGGACCTCCTCGAAGTTCTTCTTGTAGACAACCAGCACATCCTGAACCACGAACACACCCCGTCTTGCTCCCCCGTCAAGCCGGTTCCATATAGCAACAACGCAGGCGCGAGAGACTCGATTTTATCTCGCGAAGCGGGATTTGATGGCGACACCTGAAGCATAGTCTCATCAGCGAGAGGTGTCGCCATCAGAAATGATGAGAGCGGCGCTATTGGGCTTGATTCTGCTCGCGCCTGCACTCGCAGGGTGTCTGGAAGTGCCTTTGGAACCCTGCGAGGGCACCGAGTGCTTCCCATTCGGAAGTGAAGTGCTGAATGAATTACTCTCAGACCCGGAATCACTCGACGTCTTACTACTAGCAACTCATAACTCGAAATTGCAAGTTGAATCCTCGACGACGTACTATACCGAGACGCAAGAAGGCGAGATTCACTGGAGCGTTGCAAAAGACGACGAAGCAGGGCTTCGTTCGATTGCAATGCGATTCGCCCTCGGGACGACTTCAATCGATACCGAGGTCATCGAGGGCGGCGAGACAACGAATATCAGACTCGGGAACGTTTGGTATGAGGGGCGCGATGCCGTTCCCGAATACAAGGACCCATTCCACGACATCGCTCAACAGGCCACTGCAAATCCCGAAGGGTTGTGGCCGACTTTCGGATTCGATACGACTGCTATTTCGGGACTCGAGTGGACGATTACTCATGACCTTGAGGCCTTAGAACAAATTGCAACGGGAAGGAATGCGACGCACTCGATTGTTCTCGTTCTCAAGGGTATGCCGCCGGCAATCGTTGGCGTCGAATTGTATGGCGACGATGACTCGGCATTCGTGATGAGCATCAGCACCGGGGACGAGGTTGAACTAGAATTGCAGCCTGACCTTCCCCGAAGTCCGATTGAATTCGTTGTCGGAGAGGCATTGCAAGTCTCCGATGGTGTAACGCTCTGGGGCGGGGTAGTGCCTAGTGGATTCACCTCCGAGGTTGACCCCGCCGAGATTGAATTCCACGCGCGTGAGGCTGGCGAAGATGCTACTGAAGTCAGCCTCGCCTCGATGAATCTAGGTGACGGTCAGGCAAATATGACCGATGCGAACGGTGATTGGTGGGCATTCACTTGGATGGATTACAATGCAGACGGATGGTTCTCTGCTGGAGATTTGTACGAAATTCGAACCAATTCGACAGCTGAAGTCGAAATTTCCGTTTACGACCTTTGGGCGGAATCTTGGACCGATGATCGTTCGCTACCAAATGTCTGAATTCGCGGCTCGCCTGCTAAGGGTTGAAGACGGTCGGAGTAATTCCTGCCCTCGATGGCCGAGTTCCCAAAGGACGAGCCGCTAGAAGAGAGATTGAACAAATTGCTCAGAAAAATCGACGATATGTCGCATGAGGCATCGGCGATTGCTTCTGACCGTTTCAACAGAATGGCCGGGCGATTTACTGGACAGATGGAAGAACTCGGTGACAATCTAAAGACGCGCCACGATGAATTGCAGTCGAGCGCTGAAGCGAAGAAGACCAAGTTCGCAGAGTCGGTCAAGTCCAGCACGACAAATGCGCGAGAACGTGCTAGCGAGTTCGCTAATCGGCCCAGGGAGGTCCGAGTGGTACGCGATACAGCACCGCCAATCGTAGGCTCCCCCTCACAAGCGGGTCAGCAGGCAATCAATCCGGTTTCGACCGGATTGGTAGTTTGGGAAGAACCGAAGGTGGGGATTCTGAGCAAGATTTCAACTGCAATCCTCAATCACATGCAATACACATTGCCCGCAATCATTCTGTTCAGTACAGTCATCTGGATTGGATATTTTGTTGAAGGCAGCCTCGCCAACGAATTCCTCGACGCTTTCACTTCACTCACCGGAATCTCATCTAGAGCAATGGCTCTGCTATTCTTAGGTGGGTTAGTTCCGGGGAGAATAATCTCCTTTCCATTTCACGCGAGTACAGCAACAGAGCTTGTTCCGGTTCTCGATTTAGTCAGCGTGTTATTGCTATTCAGTGCCGCTGGATTCTTTCTGCGAATCCGCGCATCACGCGCCCTCGCAGCCAGCGGATTCGCCATCTCACTCATCGCGCGCCTAGTAATTCCCTTCCAATCCGGCGCGCAATTGAGCGAATTCGCAATCTTTGAATCTCTCACAATCATCCTATTCACGGCTCTTTTCTGCTTCCTCCTGTTTCTGCCTAAATTCAAGTCGAAGCCTTCCGAGCAAGCCTCGACCGGCTTCGATATCGACCCCGAGATATTGCAATCTGAAGCCTCGGCGTCGGGCGAACCCTCAAAGCAGACGATGGAATTCTTGTGGTTCGATTCGGATATGACGGACCCTACAGAAACCCTACCACGACCGAAGAGGCCACGCGGACGATCGGAGTATGAAATGTACGAGTGGGTGCTGCTGCTCGTCAATTTGGTGCTTTGGCCAATCTCGATTTTGTCGACGATGGTCGTTGGAGCGAATACGGAATTTATGGGAATGGGACCGTTCAATTTCGATGATAATTGGCTTCTTCTAATCGGCGCTTGGGCTCCCACCGCCTTCTTTTTCTTCTTGCTCTACAAAATGGACGCTGCCGCGCGCGACGGACAGACCTACCACATGGAAAAGGTAGCGTATCAAGAGGCGATGACCCGATACACCGAGGCGAAGAATGCCTATCTTGAGCTGTTGACTCTGCAAGCCGAGGTTCGCAAACAGGAGATAATCGAGGAGAATTCGAATCTCGATTTATCCTCGGCAGCTGCACCAATTGCCGATTGAAGTCGCTCATCGCCCGAATGTGCCCTCGGCACTTCGACAAATTGTTTGGTACAGTTTCGTTGGGTTGAGTTTCTGCTCAAATCTAACGCGTTCTGTATAGGTGAGATTCAAACACCGTCCAAGCCTCAGTCCGGCTCATGGCTGGCGCTTCACATCCGCTGATGCGCCTACTAACTCATCTCAAGGAATATCGAGGCCAGGTTTGGCTGGCCTCGTTCTGCTCGGTGATGAACAAATTCTGGGACCTCGCACCGCCGATTCTGATCGGAATGGCAATCGATGTTGTCGCCTACAAAGAGGATTCCATGTTGGCAGGCCTCGGCTATCCAGACCCTCACGACCAATTCCTCATTCTTGTCGGGCTGACCGTCATAATTTGGATTCTCGAATCCCTCTTCGAATATTGGTTCGGTGTGTTGTGGCGGAACTTGGCTCAGAGCGCACAGCACGAGTTACGCATGGATGCTTATTCGCACATTCAGAACCTCGAGATGCAGTGGTTTTCGGAGCAAACCACAGGTGGCCTGATGGCCATCATGAATGATGATGTCAACCAATTAGAACGATTTCTCGACCAAGGTGCCAACGACTTACTTCAGGTCGCGACGACGGTTATCGTCGTCGGCGCAGTGATGTTTGCTCTGGCGCCTGAGGTGGCGATTCTGGCTGTTTTGCCGATTCCGATTATCGTTGCTGGGTCCTTCGTTTTCCAGCGCAGAATCGGTGTTCGCTACGCCAAGGTACGCAAGGAAGTTGGCGACCTAAATGCGCTGTTGAATAATAATTTGAGCGGTATCACGACGATCAAGTCGTTCACCGCTGAGGATTTGGAGGTCGAGCGCGTGGGCGTGGCCTCGCGCTCGTATCGGGACGCGAATCGCGATGCGATTCGTCTCTCCGCCTCATTCGTCCCGCTAATCCGCATGGCGATTCTATTCGCCTTCACAGCGAATATGCTGGTTGGTGGTTGGTTGGCCCTGGAGGGGGAACTCTCTGTTGGGGCATACTCGGTTATCGTCTTCATCACGCAGAGGTTATTGTGGCCGCTGACACGCTTGGGACAGACCTTCGATTTGTACCAGCGCGCCATGGCTTCGACTTCGCGAGTTTTGGATTTACTCGATACTCCGATTGGCTTGGTCGAAGGCGAGATTGAGCTCAATGGGACAAAGGGGGCGATTTCATTCGATTCAATCGATTTTTCTTATCCCGAGCGAGAGTCGGTCCTCTCGGGTATCTCGCTCGACATCAAAGCCGGCGAAACAGTAGGATTGGTCGGCTCGACCGGTTCGGGCAAAACCACCCTAGTCGGCCTTCTGCTACGCTTCCACGACCCACTCGCAGGCACGGTAACTCTCGACGGTCACGAAGTGCAAGACCTTCGCCTCGCCTCACTGCGCGGTTCAATCTCGCTGGTCTCGCAAAATACGACTCTATTCCCGGGAACCGTGCGCGACAATATCCTCTATGGCCGGCCTGAGGCGAGCGAGGAAGAGGTCCTCGAAGCCGCGAGAATCGCCGAGGCAACCGCGTTCATCGACAATCTGCCACGCGGTTGGGAGACCGATATCGGCGAGGATGGACACAGGCTCTCCGGCGGGCAACGCCAACGACTTGCAATCGCCCGCGCCGTCCTCAAAGACGCACCAATCCTCGTCCTCGATGAAGCGACCAGCAACGTGGACAACGAGACCGAGGCGGCTCTACAACGGTCGATAGACCGAATCTCAGCCGACCGCACGACGATTATCATCGCTCACCGGCTATCGACGGTCCGCAACGCCGACAAGATAGCCGTCCTCGAATCCGGCCAGATAACCGAAGAAGGAACCCACGAGGAATTAGTCGAAGCAGAAGGCCTCTACTCGCGGCTCTGGTCGGTGCAGACTGGAGTCGCCGCAATAAGCGACTGAGCGAGCCAAACCAACCCTAAGGGGGGGGCTCAATCACCCGCCACGCCGGCAAAGGATTGATGGCGAACCATTCGCACGAGCATACGATGGCGCGAGTAGATTCACTCATCTTCTTCCTCCTCGGATTCGCCCAATTAATCCTCGGAGGCGCAATCGCCAGCGACCCAGTTTTCGCAATCTTGGGAACCATTCTCCAAGGCACCGGAGGGAGCTCGGTTGTATTGGGGCTGTACTTTTTGCTCTTCATCGCTCGGCACCAGAAGGAATTCGAGGACACTTATTCAAAACTCGAGAAGACAACTATCGTTCGCGACCCAGTAACCGGTGAGTTGACTGTGAGAGATGCCACCCCCACAGCAAGCAAGTTGCTTTGGTACGCAGGTCCAGTAGGACTTACATTGCTCAGCGCCCTCGTCTGGATGTCCGGATGAGGTGAGACGCTGGGAAGCAAGCGGGATCTGTCAGACACGGTTGATGACATCATCAACAATCCCGCATACGAAATGCTCGGCGGCTACCAGATTTTCATTCGCCGCATGGCAATTCCCACATTCTTGCTGATATTCGGACTCCTAGTCTGGACGGTCACCGAACACAAATTGGTCACAGCAGTCCTCACCGGATTGGCTGCCGGCCCTGCATTCAATCTCGATAGGGCGTTCGCTGAATGGCTGCGGCGACGGTGAACTCGGTGGAAACAGCCCGAGCGGCCAAAGCCGCCTCAAACCCTCGCGCACAGGACGCCGCCTCAAACCGTCCCACAGCGAACCCCGCCGCAAACAACTCATCCGGCGAAGGACTGATAGCAACCCCCCCGCGTGAATCAATCGATGGTCAGTCTAAGCGACTTTGATTTGATTGCGCTGGTTTTCGGAGAATCCTCCTCAACTCTGGAATTGATTTTCTCCGCCTCAGCCCTCATCGGTGGAGTTCTGTTCCTCCTCTGGTTCTGTTTGATGCTTCTCGGAGGAGTCGCTGAAGGCGTCTTCGAAGGCCTCTTCGGTCTCGAATTCGATGCAATGAGTTCCGACGGCTCCTTCGACGCAATGACCTTCCAAGGTGTCATGGCTTTCATGATGTTCTTCGGGCTCGCGGGACTCTATACTCTCAATTCAGATGGTAGCGACTCGCTCGCCATTGCCGCCGGCGGTATCGCCGGCGCCGCCTCGATGTACGGAACTGGGAAAATCTTCCAAGTCTTCTTCGCCCTCGAGGCGAGTGGTAATATCGAAATTTCCGAGGCAGTAGGAGTGAAGGGCACGGTTTACCTTCGCATTCCTGAAGGTGGCGTTGGTCAAGTTCAACTCGAATTGGGTGGGGCATTGAAGACCTACAACGCGAAGTCAGAGGATGGACAAGGCATTGCTACAGGCGATTTCATCGAGGTTGTCGACACGATTACTTCTACCCTCGTAGTCAAGCGAGTTTAGTCGGCTCAGCGCTAGCAAAACCTGCATTGTGCCGGGATAGCCTTAATCAGTCAGCACGTGGTGTGCGTGTTGAAGTGATTACGTATGAGTGAACATGGCGGAGTTTTCCTGACGATAATGATGTTCGCGACCCTGCTTTTCTTGGTTGCGATTGTGATATTCTTCGCTCAACGGTACAAGCGCTGTCCGCCTGACAAGGTCATGGTTGTTTACGGTCGTACCGACAAGGGCAAGGCCAGTCGGACGATACATGGTGGTGCCGCCTTAGTTTGGCCGTTGATTCAGGATTATGCCTTCCTTTCACTAAATCCGATTACCATCAACATTGACCTTCGAAACGCTCTTTCTCTTCAGAATATTCGAATCAACGTTCCTTCGACTTTCACCATCGGTGTCTCGACGGAGTCGCACATCATGGCTAATGCGGCCGAGCGTCTGCTCGGCCTGAAGCAGCCTGAGATTGAAGAGATGGCAAAGGAGATTATCTTCGGTCAACTACGTCTGACCGTTGCTTCTCTAACAATCGAGCAAATCAACCAAGATCGAGATGCTTTCCTCGAATTAACCAGGACGAATGTCGACACAGAATTGCAAAAGATTGGACTCTATCTAATCAACGTTAACTTGGTCGATATTACCGATGAGTCCGATTATATCGAGAGCATCGGTAAGAAGGCAGCAGCGACCGCGGTCGAGAACGCCCGCGTCGACGTTGCAAATGCTGAGAGAGACGGTGCGGTTGGTGCTGCTAAGGCAGACAGGGCACGAGAGATTGAGGTTGCCGAGAATCTTGCTGAGGCTGAGAAGGGTCGCAAGACCGCCGAGGCCGACCAGCGTGTTTACGTCGGTCAACAAGAAGCTCTTGCGATTTCTGGTGAGAACGCAGCAAAGGCCGAGGTCGCTCAATCCGATGCTGACCTCGCTGAGGCCGAGGCCGCTGCAAAGCAGCGAGCCGATGTTGCGACCGCGCAATCTCAAGCCGCTATCGAGCGCGCTCGCTATACCGAAGAGGAAGAGCGCTTGCGCGCTAGCGACATCGTTCGCGAGCAGATTCAGAAGCAGCAAATTGAGATTGCAGCAGAGGCAGAGGCCGAGCGCCAACGCCGTGTCGCTCGGGGTGAGGCAGATGCGATTCTAGCTCGCTACGAAGCCGAAGCGGCTGGTGTTCAGAAGGTTCTGGAAGCCAAGGCTGCCGGTTACGAAGGACTCGTTGTAAGCGCTGGTGGAGATGCCAAGGCAGCTGCAACCCTTCTGATGGTTGAGAAGATCGACCAAATGGTTGCGGCTCAAGTTGAGGCGATTCGCAACCTGAAGATCGACAGCATCACCGTATGGGATTCCGGCGGCGATGGAGACGGAAGTTCGACCTCGAACTTCATCTCCAACCTCGTCAAGTCATTGCCGCCGCTGCACGATATCGCATCGAATGCTGGCGTCGACCTCCCCGATTACTTGGGCTCAATGTCGGACGAAGACTGAACGCGCTGGAGTAATGCACTTTCCCTTTGGGATAGTCAGACTCTTGAACGGCGGGTGGCTCGCGTGGTTCGATGACCGAAGACGTCGTGATTATCGGAGGCGCCCGAACCCCATTCTGTGAATGGCTTGGAGGTAAGCGAGGCGACGGAGAAGCCGGTGGAAGACTGGCTTCGGTTAGCGCGGAAGAACTCGGCACCATCGCAATCCGAGGCGCCCTCGAGAAGACGGGGACGAGCCCGGAATCAGTTGACCACGTGGTGATGGGACACGCGCTCCAGACCAGCGACCAAGCGATTTTCGGAGCGCGTCACGCCGGTTTGAACGCAGGAATTCCACAAGAGGTTCCAATGCTCACACTCAACAGATTGTGCGGCTCAGGCGTCCAATCGATCATCTCAGCCGCACAGATGATCAAACTCGGCGAAGCCAATACAGTCGTCGCCGGCGGAATGGAAAATCTCAGCCAAGCCCCTCACGTCCTACGCGACATGCGCTCTACATTCAAGCTCGGACGCCCACCGCAAGCCGGCTACGAACTCGAGAAGAATATGGAAGATTACCTCTTCACAAATCTACTCGACACAACTTGTGACTCATTCATGGCACAAACCAGCGATGAGATATGCCGCAGAGTCGGAGTCACCCGCGAGGAAGCCGACGCATTCGCAGTCATCAGCCACACCCGCACAGAGAATAGCGTCGACAATGGCGTCTGGGCCAACGAGATTGTCAACGTCGAAACCCCAGAAGGAACCGTCACCTCAACCGAGGAGGACCACTTCGTTCGCGGAACCAGCGAGGAGAGTCTTGCAGGCCTACGAACCCACTTCGGTCCAACCTCACTCGTCACCGCAGGAAACGCCTCAGGTGTAGTCGATGGGGCAGCCGCGGTAGTCGTAAAATCGGCCAGTCAAGCGGCTGCCGACGGCGACGAACCCCTCGCACGAATCGTCGATTGGGGCATCGTCGGCCTCGAGCCGGCAATCATGGCCTACGGCCCAGTACCAGCCAGCCGGCTCGCCCTCGAGCGCGCAGGCATGGCAGTCGAGGACATCGACCTGTGGGAAATCAACGAAGCATTCGCAGGCCAAGCGGTTGCCTGCATGAAGGACCTAGGAATCAGCTCCGAGATCGTCAACATCAACGGCGGAGCAGTAGGACTCGGCCACCCATTGGCAGCAACGGGTAGCCGGCTCGCACTGACACTTGCACACACTCTCAAGCGCGAGAACAAGCGATTCGGTATCGCCACCGCCTGCATCGGTGGTGGCCAAGGAATCGCGATGATTATCGAAGCACTGTGAGCCTGTACGGTTGCTAAGCCACCCTTGTGGTCCTCATTTTTGGCCAGTGGCTGTACGGCGCAGGTGTTATCGCAGATGCTCGCTCTCAGAAAACGATGAGCCTGCAAGTTTCGAGAGAGAGAAGCCTAGTCAAAACGCTGACCTGGAGAGTAATCGCCTCGACAGATACCTTCCTGATTGGGTATTTTTTCACCTCGAGTGCGACTATTGCAGTATCGATTGCAGGCGTCGAAGTCGTCACCAAGATGATTCTCTATTACCTGCATGAGAGGGGCTGGAACACGATCGGTTGGGGCAAAAACGACGTCGTTCCTGCGGCCTGAGTTTTCGCCGTGGGCCGGTTAATCAAAGCCCGAGTGTCTCTGCTACATCCATCAGATATCGAATCAAAGATACTGAGACCGCGATTAGATAGGGATAGGTCAATACTCGCTGTGGCAACATCTTAATCGCGGTTTTTGCCCCAGCCCAAGAAGTTCCCAAAACCACGAGTGGAATCGCAAGAACCGTCAAATCCAACGCGAGCAAATCGTCAATCAATGAGGGCTCGAAGAGCAAGTGAGCACCGATTGCAACCGGAACAACCCGCATGACGATTAGATAGGAAGTTCCTGCCGCACGATGCGGTTCGAGACCGAGAATCGTGCGATTCAGCATGGTGAAAATCACACCGCCGCCAACTCCGATCAGACCAGAAGCGGTCCCACCACCCAGACAACCGAGTTTGTAGGTATAGAGCAGAGCCCCCTCAACCTGTGGGTCGGTATTTTCGTCGTGAACATCGGTGTGCTGCTCCTCCATCAATTTCTGAATTCCTCGATAAATCACCCAGGCGAGCAGAATCGTAGCTAGGAATTTGACCACATCATCTCCGAACTCAGCGAAGATCAAATCGGCCGCAAGCGCACCAATTACAGCCCCTCCAATCGCCACCAATCGACCCTTGCGGCCAACATCAGCAACGGTGTAACCACCCTCATCGTGCGCCTGTCGACTACCGATGCTGACGAACCAGACGAGGATTAGTGAAGCAACGATGGATAGGTGCAAATCCCAACCGAGGATGAAGTGGAGTGTTGGCACAAAGAGGACGCCACCGCCCAGCCCCAATGGAGCGAACATGAAGGCGGTGATGAGAATCACAGCCAGGGCGTAGAATTCCTCCGTTCACTCCACCTCCTCTGAATCTTGGCTCTCTGCCTCGTGAGAATCTGAGGCGTCGGGGCCGTAGCCGGGCATGAAGAAATGTTCCCTCCGAGGAGCCAATGGACGCTTCATCCACAGGGGTCTACGCTCGCCCCGTGGATGAGTTTCTCGTTCCTTTGCCCACTCATTCCAGCGCTTGTAATACTCGAATGACTTCGTACGGTCGACCTCGATATCGCCGTATTCTTCACCCTCAGCAGGGCGTGACAGCCTGACCTTTTGCAGCCAGCAGTGGGCGCCAGAAATTGGGTCAGGCTGAACCGCGTGGGTGATATTCTGGTGAACTCCCCCATCGCGCCACCAGATACGATTAGTATCAGGGTCGTCTGATTTCCAAGGCTCGACCCCGCTAATAGTGCGCATTCTCATCTTGCCTTCACCCATATCTTCGATGGCGACCTCATTCGTCAAGAAGCGATTACCACGGTCTTGACTTCGTCGCCATCGCCCAATATGATGCGAACATCCAACGACGCCAGGTTTGATTCCCTCCGTCACCCAAACCTTGTCGACGAACCAACCGATTTCAGTTTCGATTTTCAACAGGTCACCCTCAGCGACGCCCAGTTTCCTTGCGTCCTTCGGATGAATCCAAATCGGATTCCGATGAGCGATTTCAACCAACCATTTTGCATTGGCAGAGCGAGAGTGGATGTGTTGAGGCAGGCGGAAGTTAGGCAGTAGACAGTACTCGTCATCGCCACTCAAATTGTCAGGATGAACGTGAGATTTCTGGCGATAATGCGGAATCGAATGCTCGGGATAACCGAACTCAATCATCGTCTCCGAGTAAAATTCCTGCTTCCCGCTCGGCGTCGGCCAACCCTCCTCCTTATGCTTCTCATAGGTCGCTTCTTCAATCAAGAAAGCCCCGTGTCGACGCATGTAACCGAGCGCGTCGGTATCCTCTGCTGCAGCCGCTTCTGGTAGTCCCGGGACGCGCTCGAAAAGATACTGATAGTACTCATCGACGGAGATTTTCTCGCCCTCGCGATAGGGGCTCATGAAGTGCTCGCGGATGCCCATTGTGCCATCGTCGATGCGCCAAGAAAGCTCGATCCAGAACTCGTCCTCTTCCCAGACCTCGCCCGGATTGACCTCGTGGGTAAACTCGACCTCGCGCCCCTCGCGCCGTGCGTACTCGCGCAAAACGGGTTGGCGGAATGCGACCCACTTGCCTGAGGATGTAGCGTATGAGTTGACGTCGTGCCGCTCGCTTGCGTGTCCCATCGGCAGGACGTAGTCGGCGAAGAATGCCGTCTCGTTCCAAGTGGGGGTTAGCGCGATGTGGCAGCCGACTGCCTCTTCGTTTTCCAGCATCTCAATCCATGAGAATCCGTCAGGGTAAGTCCAAACCGGGTTGAAAACTCGAGTGAAGTAGACGTCCATTGTGCCGCGGCCGTCCTTGACGAGGTGCGGCAGGATATGGCTCATCTCGAAGTGAGAAAGAGTGTACTCTGGTGGGAAATGGAGTTCGTTCCAGCCGCCGGGGTCTGGTGGTACATCGAAGAGAGACGGCTTGAATTTTGACCAAGAGTTGGGGCTCGTGCCACCTACTGTTCCGACCGAGCCGGTCAGAACATTGAGGAAGTGGAGAGTTCTGCTGACTTGCCAGCCGCCTAAGTTTCCAATCGCTGCACTGCGCCACACATGTGTGCATAATTGACTGCCGGCGCTGGCTACGACTTCGCCTGCCTCGATGACCTGTTCGACGGGGATTCTGCACTCGGCGGCGGCGAATTCGGGGGTGTATTCTGTGTATTCTTCGACGAGCAATTCGATGAATCTCTCAAACTCGCATGGCTCGTCGGGGTGGACCGCGTTCATCCACATCTCCCAGTTGACTTGAGTTTCCATGAATTCGCGGTCGAATAGCCCGCGCTCGAGAATCATCTTCGCCCACGCGAGGAAGAGCGCGGGCTCGCTTCCTGGCCATGTCGGAAGCCAATGGTCAGCCATGGCCGCAGTATTCGAGAGTCGAGGGTCGATGACGATGAGTTTGGCTCCATCCATCATACCCTCTAGAATACGCTGTGCGTGCGGATTGAAGTAATGTCCAGTTTCAAGGTGCGAAGAGGTCAGCAGGATGACTTTGGCATTGGTATGGTCGGGGCTCGGCCTGTCGTGTTGATGCCAAAGTGCGTAGCCGGTGCGAGCGCCCGCTGAGCAGATATTGGTGTGAGAATTGTGACCGTCGACACCCCATGCCTTTAGCACTCGATTGGCATAGCCTTCGTGGCCGGGCCTTCCAACGTGATAGACGACTTTGTCGACGCCGCCGCGTTTTAGCGAGGCGCGAATTTTTTCGGCGATTTCGTCAAGCGCCTCGTCCCAAGAGATACGCTCCCAGCCGCCTTCTCCACGCTTTCCAGTGCGGCGCAGTGGATGCATTATGCGCTCGGTATCCTGAATCTGATTGATCGTGGCCGGACCTTTTGCACAATTTCGGCCACGCGAACCGGGGTGGTGCGGGTTACCCTCGAACTTGGAGACCTGTCCGGAGTCTTTGTCGACATAGGCGAGGAGTCCACATGCCGATTCGCAATTGAAGCAGGTCGTCGGGACTAGCGAGTAATTTCGCTCAAGGCGAAGCGGCCAGGCATTTGCGTCGAGTTCGGTGAAATTGTGCCACTCGTCAGGAGAGGGGAACTTGCGCAGGCTTTGTTGGTTGCCTTGTGCGTGCTCTCGGTCGAGGTTCGGAATAATGCGCAATTTCTGCGCGATATCTTCAATGAATGTACGTGCCATCATCTCGCCTCAGTGTAGGGTCTCCAATTGTGGCTCGAGGACCACTCGGTGGGCATGGTGGCAAACGAGGAAGATAAGCAGTCCAGCTCCCATCCAGTCCAGGAATGCCTCAGATGTGAGAAGAATCAGTGA
The DNA here is from genome assembly GCA_016845365.1 of Methanobacteriota archaeon. Lineage (GTDB taxonomy): Archaea > Thermoplasmatota > Poseidoniia > Poseidoniales > Thalassarchaeaceae > MGIIb-O1. Next base: position 107,439 of record JAERST010000011.1, on the reverse strand, counting down.
AGCCCCGCCAAGAATCGCCATCTCGACGAACATCTTGGGCGCGAGAAATCGGTCCTTGGACCAGGCTCGTCCCTTGGCTTGGCCGAAGAGCCAAGCTGTGTAGATTCCAGTCAACAAGGCCAGTGGCATTCCAGCGATTGCTAGATATTCGAGATAGGCGCGGTCGAGGTCGAAGAATAAAACCGCGCCACTGAGCGCCAGAACGCCGCCGAAAGCGCCCAAAATATAGGCGCCCTTGACCAACCAAGAATCCCAATTCGGCCTGAGCATGACATAGAGAAAGCGCTCAGGCCGGTCGAGGTCTTTGACCAGTAATAATCCGGTCAGACCGAGGAAGGCGGTGCAACCGATGACCAATTCCCACCACAACTCATCCGTCATCTCGAGCAAGCCAGCGAACATCGCCAGCATCGCCATCAGATAGGTTCCAGCAGCCACCGCCTTGGTGACGATATAAGCCGAAACTTCCCAGCCCCAGAGCACACCTTTGGCGGGCTGGTCATAACTGCGCTTGGGCCGTTGAGCCTGTTCATCCAAGCGCTCCATCACATCGCGAATGACCGCCCTATCCCGTGGATTAGCAGCCCGCGCCTTCTTCTCAAGCGCCAATTGCACAATCATCGAATTGGTATTAGCAGCCCCAAGCCGCGAATCAGCGTATTTGGCAAAATGCCCAACACCAGCGGCTTGGTCAGTCCAGAGATACTCACCCGAACGCTCGGTTGCGTGAGGGTCGAGCATATCCTCGCTCGTCTCGACATAGTACACATTCGGCTTAGCCCCAGATTCGGGCTTACGCACCGTCACATCGTGCTCGCGCACATAATTCGAAATCGAGGAATTCTCATCATCCAAGTCCCCAGAGACAATCGCCTCAACAGGACAAACGATCACGCACGCGGGCTCGTAAGAATGCTCAATCCGGTGCGCACAGTAGTTACACTTGGCCGCAGTGCCCTTGTTCGGGTCGATGTACAAAGCATCGTAAGGACAGGCTTGCATACAGGATTTACAGCCGATACAACGGTCATCATCGAAGTCGACGATGCCGTCCTCTCGAGTGAAAAGCGCAGTCGTCGGACAAATCGTCGTACACGGCGAGTCCTCGCAATGATTGCAGCGATGTACCGAGAACTCGCGTGTAACATCTGGATATTCGCCCTTCTCGATGTATTTGACGTGGGTGCGGTTGACCCCGATAGGAACGTCGTGTTCGGACTTGCAGGCGACCGTGCAGGCGTGGCAGCCGATGCACTTTCTGTTGTCGATGACGAAGCCGAAATTGACCATTCTATATTCCCCCCCCTCATTAGGTCAAGAGACCATGTGGCTAGCTGCACACTCATTCTTCCCCAGGTCCATGATGTCTTGTTCGTCTTCATCAGGATCGATGAATCCAGCGTTTACCTTCCGAATTTCATCATACACTTCGGGTTGTTCTCTCATATTTTCAATGATATATTCAACGAATTGGTCTTCATCATCGATTTCATAAATATCCTCATTCATTCTCTTTACGGTTCCGAAGTCATTTAGAATCAGATAATCATCAGTCGACTCTAAATCCCAATCAGTATAATGTCCAGGTAAGACAATCAAATTCTCTGGTAATGTGCAGATACGTGTCTTTAGAGTTCGATAGAGTTCTTTAGCCCATTCCACGACTTTTCGGCCGAGGTCAGGTCTTCCGACCGAGACGATAAACACTGTATCTCCAGATATCATGAATCGTTCGTCGATTACAAATGTAGTCGAGCCGGGTGTGTGCCCTGGTGAATGAGTGCAAAGAATATCTGGCCCTGATGAATTATTGAATTGAATACGCTCGCCGTCAACTATTGGTCGAAATTCAATATCACTACCAGAAAAGTCTCCCTCATGGACAATATATTCAGCTTGCGAAATCTTGGCAAGGTTTGGGCCTCCAGAGATATAATCAGCTTGTAGATGAGTGTCAAAGACGTGAGTAATTGTCAAATCCCTTTGTGTGGCAAAATCACTGTAAAACCCGATGTTTCGACTTGGGTCGAAAACCATCATTTCATCGGCATGGATGAGTCCGTAGGAGCAAGAGGCCTTACCTGGCCGATTGAACTGCCATAATTGGTAATTATCTGGGGAAGGAATACGCTTTGGAATCAGTAAGTTCCCCCAAGATATGATTCCTTTTTCCAACCAAGAAACATCGATGAATCCAAGAGATTCTAGAACTTCCGCAACGAATTGAGCCGACCCTTCCTTCGCACAAATAACCCTCACCGACGACTCAGGATCTAGATGAGATGAAGCTTGTTCAGGCGCCTCAATGAAATCAAAGTAGGGGATGTTCCGCATTTCGATATTGTGGGGCCCCTCGACCGCGAATCGAGAATGGTCCTCCTCATTTCGTACATCGAGGTAGATGTGAGATGCACCATTCTCAATCCACTCATAGAGTTCTGCAGCAGAATAACTCTGAGCCATGGGACCACTCCTTTCAGATGAACAATTGTATGTCGGCGTCAACTGCGAAGTCAAGAAATGCTGCCGCTCCAGCATAACTGATTCCTTCGATGAAATCCTTCTCTTCGAATCCGAAGACATCCATCGTCATCTGGCACGCAATAAGATCAACTCCGAGCATTAAGCACATATCACGAAGTTCGGTGATGGTTGCGACACCTTTGTTCGCAAATGTCTTTTTCATCAAGGATGTTGCAACAGTGTCGAAACCCGGCATAACTCCACTGACTGCGTGGGGTATCGGCCAATTGATGCTTTGGAATCCCTTTGGTCCGAATGGCATCTTCATCGGCATAGCTGGATTGGCTGCCGGGGTGACCTTGGCTTTTATTTCCGGCTTCAATAATGGGAGTCCATAGAAAGTAAAGAAGACCTTGGTTTCTATTCCCATCGCTGCGGCGGTCGAGGCGAGAATAAAGGGTGGATAAGCCCAGTCCAAGGATCCTTGCGAAGCGATGATCGCCATCTTCTTCGGTTCGTCGGTCATTCATTCACCTTTCTGAACGTAGAACAAAAATCGGCCATCCACTTCACCTGAATCAACAATTTTGTGTCCGACCCTAGATGCCCAAGCTGGCATATCTTTGCAGGAACCAGGGTCGGTTGTACTCACTAAAAGCACAGCGCCCTTCGTCATTTCGTCAATCTTCATTTTTGTCTTCAATACTGGCAAGGGACAATTCATCCCTGAGCAATCCAATTCATCGTCATATGTCTGTTGTGTCATTTCCATTCGCCTCCATGAACGCTTCGAGCAAATGAGCCCATTCTCCTGAACCTACTTTGGTTCTACATTCAGTGAAACATCCAAAAAGCTTCAGAACAAAGGGATTTGAGATCGAATAGAATCTCTTCGTTCCTTCCTTTCTGCATTCCAGAATGCCTCTATCGTTCATTCTTGAGAGGTGTTGCGAGGATCTTGGTTGGCCAATATCCAGATGCTTCTGAATTTGACCTGCCGTTCTTTCCCCATCCATCAGAAACTCAAGAATTCTCAATCTATCTGGATGCCCGAGAGTTCGTAGCATTATTGCTGCAGCTGCACCGAATCGCTCTTCACGAGAAAATTCGGAATCTGAGGCACTCTCCATCATGCTCTCACCAACAATCGCGGGCGTAACTAGGAACATAAAACTATTGTCATATTAAAAAAAAAGAATATAAGAAAATGATTATATACGCACGGCCATCGGCGGTCCTTCAGAAGGACTTTGGATGATGCTGGTAGAAACTATAATCGCATTATTATTGATATTTACAGTAGCCCTTCTTTTTTCTCCAATTGGATTGGGCGGAGGTATTCTGTTTGTACCGATCCTGCATTATGTATTGGGTTGGACTCTTGAAGAAGCGATGATTGGTTCATTGAGTCTCGTTTGGATGGTCTCACTCGGGTCGATGGTTGCACATCATCAGCAAGGAAAGGAGGATGCCAGAGCTGCTAAGGTTGGACTATCAGTTTACGTACCAGCGGCTGTTCTCGGTTCAATGATTGGATATTTCCTACTGGAAAATGTCTCGGAATTGTTCGTCAAAGCTAGTGTTATTTTTCTAATGTCATTTGTTCTACTTAATACTCTCGAGCAGATGAAGATGGAAAAAACACATATCAATTCGACCCAGATGGAATCAAAGGCGCAGAAGGGCAACTTAGAGACTGACACCACCGAAAATCACCCCCTCGCTCGATACGAGGTTGGCTGCGGTATCGGTGGACTTTCTGCTGGGATTCTAGGAATAGGAGGTGGCGCGGTAATGGTAATGCTTGGCCGTTCGTATGCTGGGCTTGGTTCACATACGGCTGCTGGAACGAGTTATTCTGTAGAATTCATTGGAGTTCCTGCTGCACTCGCGGTCCATCTGTGGACAAATGGTGGCTTTTCCACAATTTCGCATCTTGCCTCGCCGTTCGCCGTGGCATTGGTCTGTGCTTCGGTGGCCGCGGTCGCTTGGACTGGAGCTACGACCGCGATCAAATTGGTGCCCTCGAGGCTAATCAATACATCATTTGTGCTGATAGTATCCGTTGGCCTACTTCGGTACATCTACGATTTCAGCAGTCTTTTGCTCTAACCGCTCAGCCGAATAACAATCCGACTATTGCACCGCCCGCTAGCCATGCTCCTACTAGCCATGCTCCTATGGCAGATCCCAGATTGCCGAGGAAGGTGACGAGGAGGACTCGTCCGACTCGATTTTTGTAGAACACATCGTAATCGCGCATGGCCAAGAAATCAGCGGCATCCGCGCCGGTTGGCGCGGCGACTTTGAGCTGAGTATAGCCGGCGAACCAGCCTGCTGCGAGGGTTGGGTTGAGGCTGGTAATCGGGCTTGCTACCGCGCCGACAAGTACGGATAGAGGGTGGCCGCGGGCGAGGGCTACACCGATGCCCGCGAAGGCAGCATTAGCCGCCAGCCAATACCAGAGAGTGTCTTTCAGTGCGTCGATTTCACCATTGTAAACGAGGTAACCGATCACCGTTGCAAGGAAGAGCGGTATCGCCCACATCAGGACCTTGGGCCAGATTGGTTTGGGTGGCTCGGTCCTGAGTTCAGCAAGCCGCGAAGTTGTCTCCATTGGCGGCTTCTCAAGGTGCTCGATGATTCCGTTGATATGACCCGCACCGACCACCGCGAGCACCTTCCCCTTACCGCGGACTTGCTGAATTCGGCCCGCGAGATAGGCGTCGCGCTCGTCGATTAGCACCTCGCCAGCGCGCGGTGCAGCCTCGCGCGCCTCTTCCATCAAATTGGTCAACATATCCGAATCTTCGACGAGCTCATCGAGGTCGAATTCCTCATCCTCCTCCTCCCAGAGGAGAGCATCGAGGACTCGCAACTTCTCGCGCAGTCCCATCTTTCGCCAAGCCCGCCGAAGAGTGATGACCACATCGCGGTCGATCAGCGCGTGTTCGACATCTGCATCCTCGGCCGCTTCGATCGCAGCGAGCAATTCCGCTCCGGGCTTCTCTCCGGTCTCCATCCCCATACGGCGCTGCTGAGCGGCCAAAGCAGATTGCAAGAGAATCATCGAGGCTCGCCCCTCGCCAATGATCTTCAGAAGGTCATCATTGTCGAGCTCATCGGGTTGTTTGAGAGAGCGCAGGCGAGACTCACACAATTCGACCGCGACCAAATCAGGCCCCCATTCCTTGATTTGCTCCTTGACGAGAGCGACCGAGGCACTGCTGACGTGAGCCGTGCCGATGATACGCAGATTCTCATCAATATCGACGATATTCTGCCCCATGCCAGTACCTCCGTCCGTCCAATTTACTCGACCGCTCGCATCGCCGCGAAAAGGTCAGCATGCTCGCGCACATCGTGCACCCTGATGATGTCGACGCCTTTGGCGGGAGCCATCGCGGCGACGCCAAGGGTGCCAGCTAGCCGTTGTTTTGTTTCGTCCCTGCCTAGCAGGTGTGCGAACATTCTCTTTCGGCTGACCCCCCACATCAACGGCATCCGCACGTCTGGAACGATATCTCGTCCAGCCGCCAATAGAGCCGTATTATGTTCGAGTAACTTACCGAAACCGATGCCGGGGTCCGCAATGATATGTTCAGCCGGAATACCGGCATCCAACAGAGCCTGTGCAGACTGCGCAAGGCTCTGCCTTACCTCCCCGACCACGTCGCCGTAGGTCGGGTCGTTCTGCATATCAGCCGGCAAGCCCTGCATGTGCATCAAACACACAGGGCAGCCGGCCCCAACGATGACATCGCCCATCTCAGAATCAGAAAGCGCGCTGACATCGTTGACCATGTCGGCACCAGCCTCCAACGCCGCACGCGCAACAAGCGCGCGCCGCGTATCAATCGAAATGCCGACATCTGGAAGCGCAGCGCGTACAGCCTCAACAACCGGCAAAACGCGCTGCAATTCGTCGGCGGGAGCAACCTCCTCAGCCCCAGGCCGAGTCGACTCCCCGCCGATATCCAACCATTCAGCCCCATCTTCTACCATCCGCTGAGCACGAGCAAGTACGTCCGCGACCGAATCTACCCTTGAATCAGCATGGAATGAGTCCGGAGTGACGTTGAGAATGCCCATAATTCTTGGAAAACCGTCCTCTCGGCGATTTAGAATTCGTCTCCAGTCGGCCATTTCGCGCCTTGGATTCGACGCACCCTTTATGATGTGACGGAGCGGCAATCCGGCAATGGTTCTGGGCGACGAGCCTGCAGATTCAGGTGATAACAGCCCTCAACAGGGTATCGCTGCTGCAGCAAAAGAGGATCTTCCGACGAATGATGCCCTCGAATTGATGGAGTCGATTTTGCAACGACTTCAGCCTTCAGATAGACACGAAATCCGCGATATGATCACCAATCGAGGCTGGCTTTCGGGCGTATTGCTAATGATGGCAGGACTATTCTGGTGGATAGCTGTTGGAAAGGGTGCAACCGCGCTAAACAACGATGACATCCCTCTCTCGCTCTTGGGCACGTTCGACTTTGCCACACTCGCTTTGGTCGTCCCCGGACTGGTCTTCCTCGCTACCGTCGTGTGGAGTGTTGGAAGGGAGCGAGGACATGCTTCTATGTCGAATATTGGTGGGCTTTTGGTCGTCCTCGCTCTGTATTACATTCTCGAACCGCTCGGGTTCGCCTTACTGACTGACCACGTGGTGATGCAGACTGCGTTCTTTGGTAGTCTGCGATTATTTGCGCTGGCTGCGATGATTCATTATTCTGCTAAATTATTCATCGATTCGATTCTATTGCAGTGGGTTCGAACTCAGATGATTCACATGCCGGTGGAATTGATGCCGGCCTTCAACGGCTCAAATGACGAGGGTCAGGCTGATGAAGTCGGGCCGGCCGCGTGATGCTGTGAGCAGCGATTCAGCGAACCTCTCTGTGCTTAGGCTCGGGCATCGTCGCGAGCGTGACAAGCGCATCACGAGTCATCTTGGTTTGACCGCGAGGGCATTTGGGGCCGATGAGGTCATCCTCGCGGGAGAAGAGGATGAATCGGCACTCGAGACTTGGAGGTCTGTGAGTGAGCGATTCGGTGGTGAATTCGAGTGCCGCTACGAAGCCAAGCCCTTGTCTTGGCTTCGAAAATTCGCCCGCGATGCAGGAGATGGTCAGGCGGGCGTAATCATTCATCTGACGATGTATGGCGAGCCGTGGAAGGATGTTACCTCCAAAATCGAGCGCGACCGGCCGACCGTTGTGGTGGTTGGTGGGACCAAAGTTCCGGGAGAATTGTTCAAACTGGCGACTCACAATGTATCGGTCGGCAATCAACCGCATTCTGAGGTCGCCGCGCTCGGCATCTTCCTCGATTCATTTGTCGGCGAGTTGCCAGAAGACCACTTCGCCGGCGGGGAAATCAAAGTCATTCCCAGCGCCGACCGCAAGAAAGTGATCACAGCTGATGAGTGATTTTCTCACGGCAGCGGTTTGGAAACCGCTGACGTTTCTTATTCAATAATCAAGCAATTGATATTGATTTTATTTTGATGCCCGCTGAGAGACTGACATCAGAGCCGAGCGGGATTGAATTCAATCAGCCGCTTGCGGCTCTGGATGAGCGATGTCGCGCTCGAGGGAGCGCGACACATCAGTCTCTCAGCGAATGATTAAGAGGCTTATTCGGGCAGCATCGCTGATGTCAAGGAACAGTCCCGACAGGGGCTTCGTTCCCGGCGCGGGCGTTTCCGGTGTCAAGAATCCGCCAACCTTCACGGATGCAGCGGATGCCTTGCTGGATTCCGACACTCCAGAACCGCCTTCCGGCGCTGACGGTCTTCTGCTCTTAGCGGATGGAACACGGTATCGAGGACGATTATTCGGTGCGCCGACGATCGCCGAAGGAGAGTTGGTTTTCACGACCGGAATGTGCGGTTACCAAGAGAGCCTCACCGACCCGTCCTTCGCTGGACAAGTTCTGACATTTACCTGGCCATTATTGGGTAATTATGGGGTTCACGCGGGCACTTCTGAATCGGCTGGAGTGTGGCCGCGTGGGGTCGTTTGTTGCCAATTGATGGAGATACCCGACCACCGAGATTCGATTGGTAGCGTTCACGGTTTGTTATTCGCGCACGGGGTTCCCGGCATCCAAGATATCGACACGCGTGAATTGACTCGTCGCGTGCGCGAACACGGAACTGTGCTGTGCATTTTCGGTCCGGTCGAGGCAGAGCGAGAGATGCTCGTCCGCCTCGACGAAATGACCCCGCCCGACGCTGAGGATTTGGTCGCCGAGGTGACCTGCGAGGAAGCGGTAATCATCAATCCTGGAGCCGTCGACGCAGATGGAAAGCCACTACCTCGCCTTGCGGCAATCGATTGCGGCGTCAAATACAACATCCTTCGCGAATTATCCCAACGCTTCGAAGTGGTTTGGTGCCCCGCAACAACCACCTTTGATGAGATTCTCAAGTGGGAGCCAGATGCCTTCTTCGCCTCTAACGGTCCAGGCGACCCTGCGCATCCAGGCGCTGCAACAACCGCGCGCGATTCGCTCGCTTCAGCCGTGCGCGCGGGCCTTCCAGTGATGGGCATCTGTCTCGGCCACCAATTGATGGGATTGGCCGCTGGCCTCCGCACCTACAAGCTACGATACGGCCACCGCGGAGCCAACCAACCGGTCGTCGACCTCGAATCAGGCCGAGTCTACATCACCAGCCAAAACCACGGCTTCGCCGTCGAAGACCCAGAGAAGGGAATGCTCGCGCAGCACCCATCCGGAGCCTGCTCGGCGCGAGGCTCCAACGAACTCGAGGCCCCATTCAAGGTCCGCCACGTCAATGCCAACGACCGAACTGTCGAGGGCCTCGACCTAATTGGAAAGCGAGCCTTCACCATCCAATATCACCCAGAGGCCTGCCCCGGCCCACACGACGCATCCCCACTCTTCGACAGATTCGCGGACATGGTGGCAGACCACCTAGCCGGAATACCAATTCCAACCGCAGGAGGTGAGAACTGATGCCACGCCGAAACGACCTCGAGCGAATCGTCATCCTCGGCAGCGGCCCAATACGCATCGGCCAAGCTGCCGAATTCGACTTCTCAGGCAGCCAAGCCTGCCGCGCCCTACGCGCCGACGGCTACGAGGTCATCCTCATCAATTCCAATCCAGCGACCATCCAAAACGACCCCGAGATGGCCGACCGCATCTACATCGAGCCTCTGCTTCCAGAAGTCGTCAAGCGCATCCTCGAAATCGAGAAACCCGATGCGCTGCTAGCCGGTATGGGCGGTCAAACCGCCCTCAATATCGCCTCGGCACTGGCCCACGATGGTAGCCTCGATGAATTAGAAGTCGAGCTCATCGGCTGCGACCTCGTCTCAATCGACGAAGCAGAAGACCGCGACCTGTTCAAGCAGGTCTGCGAATCGATTGACCTGCCGGTCTGCAAGGCAATCGCCTGCGATTCAATCGAAGCGGTCATCGAAGCAGCCGACGCGCTCGGAGGCTTCCCATTGCTCATACGACCCGCTTTCACTTTGGGTGGCCTTGGAGGGGGGACGGCGCATAACATGGGTGAGTTGGTTGAGATTGCGAGTCAGGGAATTTTGCATTCTGCGATTGGTCAAGTTCTCATCGAAGAGAGCATCCTCGGCTGGCAGGAGCACGAATACGAAGTCATGCGCGACGGTGCCGACAACGCGATTATCGTCTGCACGATGGAAAATATCGACCCGATGGGAGTTCACACCGGCGAATCGGTCGTCGTCGCTCCACAACAAACCCTCTCCGACCGTGACCACCAGATGCTTCGGGACGCTGCGCTTCGCTTGATTCGACGGCTGAATATCAAGGGTGGATGTAATGTTCAATTTGCCGTCGAGCAGTCAACTGGGGATTATCGAGTGATCGAGGTGAATCCTCGTGTATCTCGATCCTCGGCCTTGGCGAGCAAGGCTACCGGTTATCCGATTGCTCGCATGGCGGCTCTCATCGCGGTGGGCTACACACTCGACGAGTTGCCAAATCCGATTACCGGAGAGGGGACCACCGCTGCCTTCGAGCCGACCCTCGATTATTGTGTGGTGAAGATTCCACGCTGGCCATTCGATAAGTTCCGAACCGCCGACCGCACGATCGGCACCTCGATGAAGTCGACTGGAGAAGTGATGGCGATTGGCCGCTGCTTCGAGGAGGCTTTCCTCAAGGCTTGGGCCAGTTTGGAGTATGGCCAGCCGCACCCGAGGCCGCTGACGATGGCGGATGCCTCGGGCGGCGAAACGATGGATGAGCGTGCCAGTGAGCCGCTGCCTGAGGCACTGCTCATCGATTGGTTGAGGATTCCAAGCGACCGACGAATGGGGGCCTTGTTTGAGGCCTTCCGCCGCGGATATACGATTGAGGATGTGCGCGATGTGTCTGGAGGGATTACGCGCTGGTTCCTGCACCGATTTGAGAAGATGGCGGCGCTTGAGACCGAGATTCGGGCTGCTGGTGAATTGGGAATGAGTGCGTCTGAAATCCCAGTTCTTGAGATGCGCCGCTGGAAGGGTGCAGGATTCACAGATTTACACATCGCTGATGCGCTCGCCGGCTTCCCGGCGAGCGGCTTCAAGACTCTACCAGATGGTGCCGGCGAGGACGATGTGATGGCACGGCGTCACGACCTCAGCATCCACCCGCGCTTCCGCATGGTAGACTCCTGCGCGGCAGAATTCGCCGCCGTCACGCCGTATTATTACGCAACTTACGAGGGCGGCTCGGCACCAACAGGCATCGACCACGTTCCGGGTATTGACGACTTCACCAAGCAAAGAATCGTCGTCGTCGGTAGTGGTCCAATTCGCATCGGTCAAGGTATCGAATTCGATTATGGCTGTGTGCACGCAGTTGGAGCAATCCGCGAATTGGGCCACGAAGCGATCATCATCAACAATAATCCCGAGACGGTCTCGACCGATTTCGATACTAGCGACCGTCTCTACTTCGACCCGCTGACCCTCGAGCACTCAGCTGAAATTCTACTGCGAGAGAAGGCTCACGGCATCCTGCTGCAATTTGGCGGCCAGACCGCAATCAACCTCGCCTTACCATTGGCCGGCCGCCTACCACACCTCGAATCGATGGGGCTCGACCTCGCGATGCAGGGAACAACTCCCGACGCGGTTGACGAAGCCAGCGATAGGCAACGCTTCGAAGAATTCGCTGAGCGAGTCGGTCTTCGCATGCCAAATGGCACCACCGCGAGCACTCCCGAAGGGGTTCGCGAGGCGGTGAAAGAAATCGGCTATCCAGTTCTCATTAGACCCTCATACGTTCTCGGCGGTCGTGGCATGGAGATTCTCTCGAACGACCGCCAATTAGCAGCCTACATGGAAGAGGCATTCCTCTCGCCTGACCGGCCATTGCTCGTCGACGAGTACCTCGGTAACGCGATCGAACTCGATGTCGACGCTGTTTGTGACGGCTCAGAAGTCCTCATCGGTGCAATCATGGAACATCTCGAAGAGGCTGGGATTCACTCTGGCGATTCGACCTGCTTCATCCCGCCGCAAAATGTCTCGAAGAAGATTCTAGCGCAGGTCGAGGATTGGACGCGAAAAATCGGCGTAGAATTGGGTGTGAAGGGCTGCTTCAACATTCAGTACGCGATTCGTGGAGAGACGCTTTACGTGCTCGAAGTGAACCCCCGAGGCTCCCGCACATTCCCCTTTGTTGCAAAGGCCACAGGTGTCCCACTCGCGCGCATAGCCGCTCGTTTGACGCTCGGCGAGAAGCTCGCCGACCTTGAGTTCCCAGAGCCACAGACCGAGGCCGTCTGTGTCAAGGCACCTGTTTTCCCATTCATCAAATTGCGAGGCCTCGACCCCGCGCCCGGTCCAGAGATGAAGAGCACGGGCGAAGTGATGGGAAGCCACAAGCGCGCCGCTGCAGCCTACCTCAAGGCGCGCTTAGCCACCGAATTACCTGTGCCGACCGAAGGTGGCGTCTACATCACCGTCAAGAATGCCGACAAGCATGAGGTAATTCCACTCGCGCAAGAACTCGAAGAAATGGGCTTCACCATCTATGCAACACGCGGGACAGCCCACGTCTTGCGCGATTCAGGTGGAGTCGATGTGCAAACCTGTTATCGTATTACTGAGGGCCTGACGCCGGATGCATTAGACCTCATGCGTCAGGGCAAAATCCACCTCATAATCAACACGCCCCGGAACACGGGCGGGGCGGTCCTCGACGGCAATATGATGCGCAGACTCGCCGTCGAACTGAACATCCCATTCGTCACGACAATGGCCGGAGCACGAATGGAAGTGCAAGCAATTGCGGAGGCCAAGGAAGGGATGCCAGAACCCCGTCTACTCGACATAGCGGTGCTTGGCTGAGCGAAAATCGGGGGGTGATTGAAGTGGAAATCATCACCAATTACGGGGTCAAGGGCGTCCTCGGATTTCTTCTCGGAGCCCTCGCAGCATTCCTCGTCAATATCTCAATGCAAGCGATGAGAATCATCGTAATCGCCCAGGCGGCATTTCTCGGATTCCTCGCAGTTGCCGGAATCATCGACATCAACTTCGGGCGACTCATCGACATCATCGCTGGGATTGTCGCCTGGTTGGTTGATGCGGCGAGTTCGATATTCTCTTCGATACTCGAACTCGGATCTTTCGGAACCGGAGTTGCGGCCGGATATATCGGGACGACAGTTCTCATCTCGATGCTGACCGATGAGTGAGATTCACTCGCGTGGCCCGTGGATTCACGAAGTGAGTAAGGCTTCACGAAGTGAGTAAGGCGATTGCGGCCTCTTGGCCGATTTCGAGAATTAGGGCTGAGGCCTTCGGCCCGTGACTGCGCCCGAGAAGGGCCCAATAGAGTGCGACATAGGCTTGACGTCCGCCGATTTCAGATTCTTTTGTGACCGTGCGGATACTCTGATTAATCGCCTCATCCGACCACTCGGAATCGGCGAGAGTTTCCCCTAAGGCTGACAAAAATGACGACTGTTCGGGGCTGAGGTTTGCTCGCGCATCCTCGCTAATCGATTCGTGGATGTGGATGCGCGCATCTTCCGGGAAGTGAATACTGCCGATCCAATTTCGCATTCGCTCGAGTCGCTGAATCAAGGCATCGCTCGGCTCGCCTTGCAGATGGTTGCTGGCTCGCATAGATGCCCAGACATCCGAATCATCGGATTTGATTTGGGCGAGCATGGCAAGGTGCCTGAATGATACGCCACCCAAAGAATCAGCAGGGTCGGCTCCTTGCAGGACCTGGCTGAGCCTCATCGCTCCGTTATTTGTCACCGCGGCAACTCGCTGTCGCTTGCTCAGACCTTCTGCCTCAGGGTCGACGGGGTCTGCAACCAAGCGTTCGTACTCGTCAGCCATTTGGAAGAGGGCAGAGCCGGTGTTGAAATCGATATGTTTGTTCATTTTTGAGCCGGCTATGAGGTAGCGAACGATTTCCGGCGGAACCAAGCTGAGTGCTTCGACTGGACCGATGGTATTACCAGAAGACGAGGACATCGGTCCCGCACCCTTGACTTGAATCCACTCGTAGACCATTTTTCCTGGCGGCTCGGAACCGAGCAGACGGCAAATCGGCAGGCCGGTATCGAAGGAACCGCCTGCCGCGCCGTGGTCCTTTCCAGCCGGCTCGCAAGTAATTCCATGAATACCCCAGCGAGCCGCCCAATCGATTCGCCACGGCAATTTCCCCTCAGCCTTGCGAATGTCAGCAGAGCCGGATTCGCCGTGGCGGTCAGTCCAGTGAACAAATGGATGCTCGTAGCCAGTGACTGTGACCCCATCCATACTTCCATCCGATCCCAGCGGTTTGTACGGGAACCAATCATCGTCGAGTTCCCGACCAGAGATCGACTCGATGATTTCGCGAATCGCGTCCGCCTGCTCAATCGTAGAATGAATCTTGGCAGCGAATCCTCCACTGGAATAGGTCTCATGGTTCATGATAACTTCGGGAAAAACTCCGATTTGGCCGAGCGCATCAAGGAATGGCCCAAGAAAATGCTCGGCATAAGAACCCGCATCCGGGTCGGGATTCCCATCAGCATCCGGAGCCGGAATGAAAGCCAATGGGCAACCGATGTACCGCTCATATTCATCAGAAAGGAAGGGGTAAACTCGGCGCAAAGGATCCATCGAATCAACGATGAAAATGTAGCGCGAATCCAGCCCGGCATCCAAGCAAGCGCGGTGAATCATCTCAGCCGAAAGAATCTCCCGCAGATGCCCAATATGGAACTCGCCAGACGGCGTAATCCCAGAGCAAGCAACCTGTTGCTCACCGCGCTCCTCAAGCAACCGTCCAGCGGTGAAGTCCGCCCAGTGCATCGATTTCTACCTCAGACTGTGACCACTCGAACAAGCCCGCGCAGTGGAACTCCATCGATCTCGTTCATCTCGGTCTTATTCGCCAAAACCAAGCACAACTTGACCTCGGCTCCCGCATCACGAAGGTGCTCAACGGTCTTGCGCATGGTTGAACCGCTCGACACAACATCGTCGACAACGACAACACGCTTTCCACCAACACTAGCGAAGACTTCGGACAGATGACCTGCCTTAGATTCGGAAATTGATCGGCTTACCGACAACTCGAGGTCCATCTGTCCGGCAATAGCTTGAGCAAATGGAATTCCGTTGATTGAGATACCAACCACGGTGTCGACATCATCTCCGATCTCCTCGTCAATGATGTCGCAGAAAACGTACGAAACAGCTTCGACTCTAGCCGCTTTCACAGCGATGGACCGCCAGCCGACGCGTATGTCGTGAGGAGCCTCATCGTCCATAGGGACATTGGAGGAGGATAGCCATTGGATGGTAGTCTGTGAGAGCGAGAGTTCGTCTGCTATCTGCTGACTGTTCAGGCCCTTGTTGCGGTAATCCTCGACCTTGCTGCGAAGCTCGTCTATGCTCAGTGGCATCAATCACTGGCCTGAACCGGCCCGTATCAAGCATTCGTATGTTGATTATGGAGAAGCACGGTTCTACGAACCGTGTGAGATTGGTCGCGATTGAACTCTGGGGAGGCTTTCAGAAGCGGCCTGTAGAGCCAAATCCGCCGGTGCCACGGTCGGTCTCTCCGAGGTCTTCGATGGCGACTTCTTTGAAGGCGGATTTGGGGATTGGCGTGATGAGTAATTGAGCGATTCTTTCACCCTTTGCGATGGTGTAAGAATCGCCTTCGCCAATCCATGTCATCATGACGAATAATTCGCCGCGGTAATCGGCATCGATTGTGCCGATTCCATGCGGCGGGATGAGTCCGCGCTTGCCGAGTGAAGAACGGGCGCGGACTTGACCCTCGTAGCCCACTGGGATAGCTACGTGTAGGCCTGTGCGCACGAGGGTCGCATTTCTGTAGAGGACCTCTGTGTCTTCGAGAGCATAGAGGTCCCATCCGGCAGCGTGGGCGCTGCCGCGAGTAGGAAGTTGTGCATCGGCATGGACTCGAGCCACCTTGACCTCGATGACCTCGTCCATGCCGATGGGTTGGATTACTGGTCTTTGACGGTTGGTGCGCAGAACTTCTCGGGTGGCAATGGATGGGTGAAGCCGCCCGGTGGGGTGAAAAAGGGGGCATGGCTCGCCCGAGTCGATGGCCGACTTCGAGTACGACGCTCTGCTTGAGCGCGCGCGTGACCGAATCCCGAAGGATATCCGCGAGCGCGCTCGTTGGACCATGCCTACTCCTGAGATTCTAGTCGAAGGAAGTCAGACCATTCTGCGCAATTTCTCGGCCATCGTCGATTCGATGGACCGCGACCCGAATCATGTCTACCAATATCTCATCAACGAATTGGGAACATCGGGTACGCGAGAGCAAGTTCGTGTGATGTTCAAGGGTCGAATCCCACCAAAGCGCATCAAAGAGAAATTGGTTGGCTACGTCAAGACCTACATCCTCTGTGAGCAGTGCCGCGCTCCAGATACTCGATTCATCAAGGAAGGCCGCACGACTCTCCTCAAGTGTCAGGCCTGCGGAGCCACGCGCCCAGTGCGCATGTGAGCGGCGGCTCTGCGGCAATTTCTCTCTTATCTGTCTGATTTTTCGGTTTTGTGAATCAGTTCGGCAGAGATAGATTCATACCAACTTTTGCTCATCAATTTTCATGCCTATCGCAAGGTACTGGTGCGTCAGCACCGGAGGAAATGAAGTAACAGCAGAAATGGCGCAGGCTTGGAAGGATAACTTCCTCGCCTACGCTCTCGAGAATGGGTGCATCCGCGGTGCACTTGCCGCGGATGAAGATACGATTATCGCGGTCAGTCTTTGGCCAGACATGGAAACGATGAACTCGGTGATCGATACTGATGGCTATTGGCAAGTTGGTAAGGCAGTTCAAGAGGCCTTCGCGGCCGGTGGAATCATTATTCCAGACGATGTGACTTTGGTTGTTAACGGCGAGCTACTAGCACTTGCCGGCGCCGGCGTCGATATGTAATCACTCAAAATCGAGTAGGATCTTACCTCGGTTCTTTCGATCGTGCATGTGCTTTTGGGCATCTGCGACTTGCTTGTACGGCCAGACGCTGTCAATAATCGGGTTTATTTGTCCTCTTTCGAGCATGGTTGAGAGAGCCTGAAGATGGCCGGTGAATAATGACTCATCTTCCATGCGACCCATGTGGACACCAAATACGGCCTTATTCGAATTCATCATCTTGAGAGGGTCAAATTTCGGCGTACTGCGCCACATTTTAAGCGCGGCGAACATCGAACGCTTTGATCCTGGTACTGCGGATGATGCACCGAAACAGTGCAACTTTCCGCCGTTGCGTAAGGCTTGGTAGGAGCGCATTAGGTGCGAGCCACCGACAGGGTCGATTGCTTGGTGAACACCCTTCCCGTCTGTGAGCGATTTACAGACCGCGACGAAGTCTTCAGAGTCGCGGTCGACGAAGCGCATACCTTGGGCTTCGACGAATTCTTTCTTGGCCGCGCTGGCAGTTCCAATGAGATTGGTCGCTCCGAGGGCTTGGCAGATTTGCGCGGCGGCGGTTCCAACCCCTCCAGCTGCATGATGAATCAACACACTTTCTCCTGCGCGCAGTCCTCCTAAGTGAACCAGCATGTGGTAAGCAGTTCCGTAGGTGACTCCGAGGCTGGCAGCGGCATCAAAAGACATTTCATCGGGGATTGGAATTGCTCGGCCAGCCTCGATTTCCACAGACTGCGAATATCCTCCAAATCCGGTCATCGCTAGCACGCGCTGACCGACTTCGAGTCCCTCGACACCTTCTCCGATTGCCGAAACCACTCCACTCGCCTCGTATCCAGGCGTGAAGGGAAAATCGGGGGCAGAGCCGTAGAGCCCTTGCCTCATCATCAGGTCTGCGAAATTAATCCCCGAGCGGTGAACTCGTACTCGAACCCGTCCGAGAGCGGGTTCGGACTCTGAAAAATTCTCAAAGGTAATCGAATCTAACCCACCTGCCTTGTGGTAAACAACGCGTTCCATTCACTCACCCATCAGAAATTCATTCGCCGGCTCACCACCGGCCAAATGCTCGACGATGCGGGCGATTGCCTCATCGTCGTCGGGAATCGTGTACCAGATTCCATGGGGATACACCACGCAAGAAATCCCTTGCTCGCAGCGGTCCAAACAACCGGCTTTATTGACTCGAACATCCTTGATTCCGGCCGCTCGAGCAGCCCGCTTCAATCGCCCCATCAAGTCGAGTGAGTTCTTCGCAGCACAGCATTCACGCGGCTTGCTGGGGTCTCGTTGATTGGTGCAGACGAAAGCGTGTAAGCGGAATTCCTCAGTCATGATTCGTCCTCAAATCTCATCGAATTTCGCAGCTAGAATGAAATCGGATTCGGTCAAACCATTGATTTTGTGAGTCCAGATGAGGGCTTTTACTCGACCCCAACTGAATTCGAAGTCCGCGTGGTGTCCTTGCTCCTCGCAAATGGCTCCCGCAGCATTTACGAAATTGAGGGCTGATTGGAAGTTTCTGAAGGCCCAAACTCGCTCGAGATGATGGCCATTCACCACATCCCAATCTCCGTTCACTTCAGACTTCATTTCTTCAGCCTCCTGCGCGGTCATCGCAGGCACACCGCCCTTGCAGGGAACGCATTCCCGGCTCGCGAGGTCGGACAATTGCCTCAACCCCAGAGGTGACTATCATCCGAGCCGCCATCGGCTTGGCGCTCGGCTTGTTCGTGCACATTCGAGCGCCGCCGCATGTCTTCTTTCTCGAAGGTCAGCAATTCATCGTCCTCGATGTACGGCTTGCGAAGGTGCGTGACTAGCCGTACCTCGACAATCACATCGCGCGCGATGGAGCGGTATTGTCCATGCTCGTCCAGCATCTCAACCGCATTGCGCGATGTGGCGAGTAACATACCGCGCACCCAAGGATCGTCATCGGCTCGCAGTGCGCGGGCATCAATCAATAATTCAATCAAATCATCCTTGCGAAGTCCGCTGCGACGGTCGATCAACGGCCCGAAGAAAACGTCGCCGCGACCTTGCAGCTCACCCGCACCATATTGCTCTGCCAAACGCTGTGCCCAGTCGGGCAGGTCGTCGATTCGGTTACCTCGGCGCTGGCCGGTCATGGGGTCGGGTGCGCGTGGCCATAGAAAAGCACGCTGATTGAGCAAGGCTTTGTGCGGCCTTGGAAAAGCACGCTGATTGAAGAAGGATGAGCGGGGCCGCCTGAACGGAGGCGAGGTCATGGCTTCGGTGGAGTGGCGCAAGATTCCAACAGTCCTGTACCCACAAGAGGTTCTAGACAAGGCCTTCCGCCGCGCTAGCAAGCAATCGCTTCTAGTCGAGGACCCAGACAAGTACCACCGCGTCCGAAAGCAGATGAATCGCATGGTTCAGGCTGCCAGTGACACGATTGCTGAGACCCTTCTCAAGTGGATTGACCAATGGCCGAGTCTCAATGCTCAATCTGAATTCGACCAAGCACTGGTCGATGCGGCGGTTGGGGCGGATGAATTTCGGAAGAATCTCGGGGCCATTCAATGGGCTGCCGAGCGGGTTCGCAAGATTGCTGGCGAATCGCAATCGAATATGATGAAATTCCGTTCGATTGAGCCATTTCACGCCGAGCGCCGACACGCCTACGGTCGAATGTCCTCGGTTATCGAGCAAATCGGCGAGAACATTCTGTGGCTGGGCGAGGCGCGCAATATTTTGCGGCAATTACCATCAATCGATGCCGCCGAGCCGTGTATCGTCGTGGCTGGTGCTCCAAATGTCGGCAAGTCGGCTCTCATCACAGAACTTTCCAGCGGCGAGCCAGAGGTCGCCGCTTACCCATTCACCACCAAGCGCCTGCACGTCGGTCACTTCGAACACCGCAGGCGCACTTACCAGATGGTCGATACTCCCGGTCTCTTGGACCGACCGATGGCCGAGCGCAATCAAATCGAAATGCAGGCCATCGCCGCTCTCGAGAATGTTGGAGATATCGTACTCTTCCTCATCGAGCCGTCCGAGAGCAGTGGGATGAGCCTCGCCGACCAAGAGCACTTACTCGGTGAGGTCCAAGCATTACTAGCCGAGCGAACAATCCTCGTCGTCCATTCAAAATCCGACCTCTACGAGCCTATCGAGGATAGCGATGCCATGCGTATCAGTTCCCACACAGGCGAAGGCATCGAGGAGTTGCGCGCACTTCTCATCGAGGAAATCGCCGCGGACGAGGTCATCGACCCCCTCGCTCTGCCAGAGACTTGGCATCGCGAGGTGGAGGAAATCGAGCCGGTCGGCTCGCCAGAAGAGATTCTAGCCCGCAGGGAAGAAGCCATGCGACATAATCCAAGGCCGAAGCGTGGCCGAAGAGACAAGCGTTGAGCCCTAAGGACAAGCGTTGAGCCGAAGAGACAAGCGCTGAGCGAGCAGTTTTCCACTCAGTCCACGTGAAATTGCGCCCCGCAGGTCACGCAGTAGACATTGTAACCGCCGTAGGAAGGTGGCAATCCTTCACCCCTAATCTCAGCCCCACAGGAACGACACTCGGTTACTGCCATGTGTCTTCCACCGTCAATCGCTACAAAAACACGCCGACTTACTTCGTTCAAAATTCCAAGAAGGCAATCAAGCCTCAACGAATTTCTTCCAGAAGAGTTTGATTGGATAGATCATCTCGATTGCACCAATCATCAACAGAATTCCGATTGCGCCCAAGAGAACCTCACCGACCCAAGAAATGTGAATCGTCGAGCTAATCGTTACCAATTGGTCATCGAGGTTCGAGCCGTCGCGTCCAGCGCTGGTAAAGCGATACTCGCCCGGCTCGAGTGAGAAAGTGAATTCATCTTCGTAGTCCGGCCCACCGGCTACGAACTCGAAATCGTCCGCCTCACAGGTGGTCAGGCCATTGGAATCCGGCGGACAGACTTCGGCATATTCCGCATCAACCACACCAATCCAAGCCTTACCCGGCTCGCTCCATTCGATATTCACTTGCACATCGAGCAGACTGAATCCCCACGGAACGAAGAAATCCTCGCCGGTCATTCCGACGGGACAACCGCCCGCATCATCGTCGAGGCAAGGGACGGTTGTCGCGTCGACGCGAGTCGAATCCAGATCGATTCCAAAGAGACTCGCACCGACCAAAAGGAGACAGATGAATCCGACAAATCCGGGCAGGACGCCGAGGACACGGACCATCTTCATGCCGAATCCTCGATTGTTGTGAGTGTTGAACCTGACGCTGTTAGGGTCACAGGGAGGTTAGGACTGCGAGTAAAATGGCTATGGCTGGGAAAAGGTACAGCATAATCGTTAGGCGCTTGCGCGAACCCTCTCTCTTGTCATGCGTTGCCTCGCACTCCTCGTTTGAACAGACTGGGGGGTCTGCCTTGAGCGGGATTGGAGCCCAGCAGACCGTGCAATGTCTGTGGGGGCTTACTCCTGATGCGCTGGTTGAGCGTTTGCTTCGGCCGCGCTCGCGCGCGGCCGTGTCTCGCGCTTGAGCCGCAGTTCGTGTTGCGGCCTTTGCGATGCGGTCTTTGCGGCTCATGCGGATTCATCCTCCAGATGTTTACTCTTCTTCGGACTCGACAAGGGTGCCCTCGAAAGACTCGCCTTCGATGGCGGATCGGATGAGGGCAGGGTCGCGTCCATCGAGAATGCACAGGGTCATTCTCGCCTCGGCGGCGTCGGCCACTCCCATGGGGTCGACGACGCCGGATGGGCCCGCGCGCTTGTGTTCGGCAGGGCCGACGATGGCTTGCAATTCCTCGTGAGTCAATTCGTCGTGAGCGCGGGCCTTCGGATCTGTTCGCGGGTCTGAATCGTAGACCCGGTCGACATTAGTCCCGATTATACAGCGGTCGGCTCCGCTGGCGATTGCCAGTCGGATGGCGACCGCATCGGTCGTGTGTCCTGGAGTTGTACCACCCATGACCACGACCGGCCTTTCATCGAAAAGCATCGATGCCTCATTCACCGAATGTGGAATTGTTCCAGAGACCGAGACTCCGGCATCGGCCAGCGCCTCGCGCACCATTGTAGCATTCAGGCGAGTCGCTGCAATCCCAATCCTATCGAGCCTATCCTCACTATCGACGATAGGACGAGCAAGCTCGATTCCCTCACGCGCCGGCGCCCCGCCGCCGACTACAATTCCGATTCGGTCATCGACATTTACGCGGTCGCGAACGATGCCGACCAAGTCTTCCAACCAAGCGTGCCGCTCCTCAACCTCAGGCCGCAGTAGGCTACCCCCGAGAGCCAGAACGATGGTCGCCATCGTGCATTCGGGGATGAGTGCCCCTTTCAATGCCTTCGCAAGATACGGGCGAGAGGGTTGAAATGCCGCTCACCGCGGCCTTGAGCACGGAGGCTTGGCCATGGCTGACGACCTAGAGATGCAGCAACGCAGATTGCGCACCAAGAAGACTCTCGAGGAGCTTCAAGGCATGCGCGGGATGGGTACCGAATTGGTCACCGTCATCATCCCGCCTGACCGGCTAATAAGCGATGTCAGAGGTCAACTCGGACAGGAGGCGGCACAGGCTGCAAACATCAAGTCGAAGTCGACTCGAAAGCACGTAGCAGACGCAATCGAGTCAGGAATCGCTGTACTCAACCGCTACAAGAACGCAGGAGAGAACGGCCTAGCCATCTTTGTTGGGCACGTTATCGTGGGCAATAACAAGACGCGTTTGGTAACCGTCGTCATCGATGACTCACCAGAACCCTTCACCTCGTTCCGCTACCGCTGCGATTCGACCTTCGAACTCACCCAACTCGAAGACATGCTCATCGACAAGACAGCCTACGGGCTATTCGTCGTCGACCGCGGTGAAGCAGCCTATGGAATCGCCAGTGGAAAGCGAATTCACTGTCAGGAAGAATTGCAGAGCAATATCATGGGCAAGCACCGTCAGGGAGGTCAATCTGCCCAGCGTTTCGAGCGACTAATCGAGGAGGCTGCGCATAATTTCTTCAAGCGGGCGACCGAACATGCTTGCAATTACTGGCTGCCTATGTTGGACGACCTTCAGGGTATCATAATCGGTGGACCGGGCCACACTAAGGACTTCGTCGTCAAGAATGATTACTTCCACCACGAGATCAAAAAATTGGTTCGCGAGCCCCACTTTGACGTCGGATATTCCAACGAGAGTGGATTACGCGAATTGGTTCAGAGGGCTGGCAAATTGATGGATCAAATCGAGCTCGATGCGGAGCGCGCTCTGGTCGATAGATTCCTGCGCGAGGTGATGCAAGCTCACCCCAAGGCGACATATGGCGAGATGATGATTCGCTCCGCCCTTGAGCAGGGAGCTGTCGACACCCTCCTTTTGTCTGAAGGCTTGCGCAAGCGTCGGGTTGGTTGGGATTGTAAGGGTTGTTCGCACCAATGGGAGACTACTCAAACGAGCCGCTCGGATGTTCCGGATTGCCCCAAGTGCGGCTCGGAAGATGCTCGTGAAAACCCTGATAGAACCATGGATATAATCGATGAATTGACCCTCCTCGCGGGTCATACTTCTTCCAAGGTTAGTCTGATTTCGATGGATTCCGAGGAGGGTGCAACGCTGATGACTTCTTTTGGTGGCATAGCAGCCTTGCTGAGGTATTCCTTGACCTGAGGTGAATGATATGCGCGATTTGGTCGATGCTTTGCGCTCGCACCTCGATGCTGCCATGTCAGAATTGGGCCTTGCTCGCGAAGATTGGGAAGGGCTCTTGGCAGGCTCGACCGACTCTGCTTTTGCCGATGTTGCGATGCCTTGCCACTCGCTTGCGCGGGTGCTTCGCAAGGCGCCTGTGGCGATTGCAGATGATGTGGTCGATTTGTTGGGTTCGAGCACAGCTGGGCTGTGCTCGGTAAGTTCGGTCAATGGATTCCTCAATTTTACCGCTGATGAAGAGTGGTTGGCCATGCGGATGGAGGAATCATTGGCCGATGAGAGATTGCGAGTTGCGGCTGAGGAATCGCGTGTAATTGTCATCGATTATTCCTCGCCTAATGTTGCCAAGCACATGCACGTGGGTCATTTGCGCTCGACGGTGATTGGCGATGCTCTGAACCGGATGCTGAGTTTCAAGGGTCATTCGGTCGTTGCTGAGAATCACGTGGGCGATTGGGGGACACCGTTTGGTATGCTAATCGAGCATCTGATCGATATCGGGGTCGATACTCCTGCTGAGGAAATCGACCTCGGGACTTTCTATTCCGATGCCCGGGCAAAATTCGATTCCGACTCGGCATTCGCCGACCGTTCGCGCAAGCGAGTTGTTCGGATGCAGGCGAATGAGCCAGAGACCATTGCACATTGGCAGATGCTCGTCGACCGCTCTTTGCTGCATTTCAACGACGTCTACCAGATGATGGGTGTGCTGCTGACCGATGATGACTTGGCAGGCGAATCGAAGTACGAGGCTGCACTGCCTGGTATTGTCGAAAAATTGGGCGAGGTCGGATTGCTCGAGGAGAGCGAGGGCGCGAAGGTGGTCTATCCCGAAGGATGGACAAATCGTGAGGGTGAGCCGCTTCCTCTGATTATTCAGAAGGCGGATGGCGGCTTCAATTACGCAACCAGCGACCTCGCGTGCATAATTGACAGAATCGAGAATGTCGGCAGCCGAGACTTCCTCTATGTGGTCGGCGCCGAGCAGGCTCAGCACTTCGCGATGGTCTTCCAAGTAGCGCGAAGTGCTGGCTTCATGGACGAGGCCGTTAATGCAATTCACGTTCCATTCGGCCTCGTCATGGGAACAGATGGCAAGAAACTCGCGAGCAGGACAGGAGGCGCGGTGCGGCTCAAGGACCTGCTCGTAGAAGCGGTCGAGAGGGCAGATGCGATAATCGCCGAAAAGAACCCATCACTCCCTGCCGATGAGCGCGCCGAGGTAGCCCATATGCTTGGAATCGGCGCGGTAAAATACTCCGACCTCTCGACCGACCGAACGAATAATTACACATTCGACTGGGAGAAAATGCTCTCCTTCGAGGGCAATACTGCCCCGTATCTGCAATATGCCCACGCCCGAATTTGCAGCATTTTCGCCAAGGCAGAAATCGAGCGAGATTCAATCCGCGACGCATCAATCTCGCTCGACCACGAGCGCGAGGCAGCCCTCGCCCGAGCCCTCATCGCATTCCCAGAAGCGCTCGACTCGGCCTGTGCAATCCACTCTCCGCACAAATTAGCCACCCAACTTCACGCCACGGCACAGGCCTTCGCCTCCTTCTACGAATCCTGCCCCGTCCTCACTTCAGAGGGTCAGACCAAGCAGAGTAGGTTGGCACTTTGCGACCTCACCGCCCGCACTCTCGAGACCGGACTATCCTTGCTCGGAATCGCCGCCCCACTGCGGATGTGACCTCACGCGAACTTGAAGACGGGCAATCCCTCGCCCCCTCATGGTCTCAGTAGGCGATTATGCTCCGGACTTCGAATTGATGGCTTTCGACAAGACGATGGTACGACTCTCGGAATCGATCGGTAACCGAGTCGTCTTGCTCTTCTATCCCGCGGCATTCACCGGCGTGTGCAGCAAGGAAATGTGTACTTTTACCGATTCGATGAACCGCCTTGAAGCGGCTGAAGCAGAAATTTTCGGCATATCGGTAGACGGGATCTTCGCCAATGCCGCCTTTGCCGACGCAAATGAAATCGGCTTCCCACTTCTCTCTGACACCAACCGAATCGCAACCGATGCCTACGGCGTCGGCATTCAATTCGTTATGCCAGATTACACAGCCTCTCAGCGCGCGGTTTTCGTGGTCGAGTCTGACGGCAAAATCAGTTATGCTTGGGTTGCAGAAGGCCCAGGAATCGAGCCTGATTACGAAGCGGTTCTGGCCCACTTAGAATCCTAATCTCCCCAAGTCAGTCATACTCGAGCCAAGTCGACTCGCCAATCAGCTGTAGGCCAAATGGTAGACCAGCGAGCCGTAAATGATCCCTGATACAGCAAGGCTCTCCTCATTGAATCGATCCATATTATCCAGATATGTGTGGTATTCTGTTGAACCCGAGCCGTAGCAGACTACGGCTCGACCATATTTCGTCCCATCCGAGTCATCTTCATCGATATTGTAGACGAATGGAGCGTGGTCGGAGTTGTAGGGCATGTCGGTATTTGCGAGGTGTCGGACGTTGATGTTGTAGCGGTTTGCGAGGTCTGGATGTTCTTGCTTGAACTTGTCCGTGATGCCGCGAATATGCTCGACGTCGGCCTTGTGATTTCCGAAGAGTGTGACTCCTGTGTTGCGCTCGGCGTCGACGTGATTCATGTCGAGATTGATGTAGAGTCGAAGGTTTTCGTAGAGGTTATTTCGATGCTTGTCAACCCATGCTGACGACCCAAAGAGCCCCTCCTCCTCGCCTCCCCAGGTGCAGAAATAGATGGTGTGTTTTGGGGTGCCGAGCTGGCTCTCGATAAGTCCGAATTGGCGAGCCATCTCGAGCACGGTCGCCGTACCGGAGGTATCGTCGACCGCGCCTTGGCCCATGTAAACGGTGTCATGATGGGCCCCTATGATGATCAGTTGGTCGGTTTTACCTTGGATGATGCCACAGGGAACTTTGACGGTGGCCTCCCCAGCGTTTTCGACGTAGGTGCGGAATTCCAAGCGTCCGTCCCCGTTGACGACTTCATCGATGAGGGTCTGCCCCACGCTCTTGCTGACCATGATGAATCCGAGATTGGTAGGGATGTTGTCGATCTCTGAGATTCCAACCGATTTGAAGTACGGGACACAGTCTCCGCTGACGAGCTCGTCACAATTCTGCCTCTCGTTGATGAGGATTAGACCTGATACATCGTTCTCGGATGCGCGCTTGAATAGTGCCGTATTCGATTCAGTTTCGGCGGTCATGTGGACGAGGGCGACTGCGCTGGCCGCGCTTGACCAGTCCGCGGTCTCGTTACCTGTTCCAAGGTCAACTACCTCGATATCGTCGACGTATCGGATGAAAGCTGAGCCCGAATATCCTTGCAGGACGAAATCTGAGCGGTGCTCAAATTCGATGAACTGCGCGTTGATGTCGGTTGCTCCGCAGGCGAAGGCTGGGAAAGATTGGCCGACGTCTCCCGCGTGACAGATTGAGAGTTCAGGTTCATCGTCGATGACGAACATTGGTACATCGAAATCTTCGATTGTTGATGGGATTCCCATCGTCGTGAAATTGGATTTGATGAATTCGGCCGTATTGTGTTCTTCGACAGTTCCAGACATTCGACCTTCCCATTGTGGGTGTCCGAGGTCTACGAGGCTCTGCGCGTAGCCCCTTGCTGATGCTGGGTCGAACTCGATGAGTTCGTAATCCGGGCTTCCTTGAATCCAATCGATGAGGTCATCGCCGTAGAGGACTGCGCCGCCCATGGTTCCGACCAGCATGATTCCGATTACGGCGAGGACTGGAACTGGGAGTTCTTTCGCGCGGGTTAGCAATTCTTGTGGATTGAATTTCTCTGCTTCATCGACCAATTCTGCGTCGATTACCGCTTCCTCGATTGCGTCTTCTTCGGCTGCTTGTGAGGATGTCTTGCTGGATGCTGCTTCGAGGCGGGCGATGAGGTCTGCCTTTCGCCCGCCGACGGCGAGGCCACGAGCCGAGCACTCCTCCTTGAGCTGGGCGACGGTGAGCGATTCCCAGTCGGTCATGGCGATTCCTCGCCTCGCTCGGTTGGTGGACCCCTATTGAACCCAACCTGCTTGAGTGCCGGCGAGGATTCGATTCACTGAGAGCCGATTTCCTCGCCGGTCCAGCGTCGCCCGAGGTCGTGGTCGATATTCAATTGGTCGAGAATTCGGGCGACGACAAAATCCACCAAGTCTTCAATCGATTCTGGCTTATTGTAGAATCCTGGACTGGCGGGTAGAATTACGACGCCCCATTCTGAGAGATTTGCCATCGCGCGAAGGTGTGGGGTAGCGTAGGGTGATTCGCGCGGGACGAGTATTAGTTTACGTCGCTCTTTCATCGCGACGAGGGCGCTGCGGGTAGCAAGATTGTCTGAGATTCCCGCAGCGATTTTACCGATTGTTGTGCCGCTCGCTGGACAGACGATGTAAGCGTCGAAGCGAGCGGAACCGGAGGCAGAGCGAGCCGCGAGATTGTCGTTATTCTCGAGGGTGATGAGTGGGTTTGAGACGAGTTTTGCCGGAGTAATTCCACATTCGAGGTCGAGATTAATCGCTCCCTCGCGAGTGATGATCAGATGCGTCGCCCAACCAACCTCGCACAGGGCCTCGAGCAGGCGCACACCGTATCGTGCTCCCGATGCGCCGGTGATTGCGACTACTGCTTCTGGCACAATCTCTCCTCCTGCCTTTTGCGCTTGAACCTGCCTCACATCGATTCGCTCAATGCCTGAGCGAGGTATTCGTATTCCGCGAGTGAGTTGTAGAGGTAGGAAGAGATGCGGAAATATCGCATTTCGTGGTGAGGCCACGGGAAGACGGGAACCTGAATTCCCCAGTCGTCCAGCAGGCCATTGTGAAGTGGGTCGCCACGGAAATCTGGCGGGCCGTCATAAGTTCCCGGAAGGTCGATTGTCGCCATTGCAGTTACCATCGAATCGGGGTGTGGTGCATCGGTTCCAAGGCTCTCGCAGAGCACGTCGCGGCCGGCTCGGGCGAGGTTGTTATTTCGCTCCATGATGGCTTCAAATCCGCCCGACACCATCGATTCGAGAGTCTCAATCGATTTTGGGATTGAGAAGATTGCAGACGGGTCGCTAGTCCCCTGCCAATCGTACTCAAAGCGGAATTTTTCCACCGCTGACATTTCGGCATTGAAGCCGTGACTGATGGTCAATGGCTTGGTTGATTCTCGCTTATCCTCGCGGATGTGCAGGAAAGCAGCCCCCTTCGGCGAGCACAACCATTTGTGGCAATTGCCGGTAATCCAAGCCACGTCGAGTTTGTCGAGGTCCAACGGGACGATACCCGGTCCGTGGGCGGCATCGAGTAGAACATCGACGCCGCGCGCTTGGAATTCAGCGACCAGCCTCTCGAATGGCATCCTCATTCCTGTCGGGCTGGTCACAGTGTCGATCATCGCGAGAACTGTACGCGGCGAAATCGCCGTGAGCAATGGCTCGATGATTTCATCCTCTGACTCACAACGGAATGGTAAATCGACCACGACTACCTTCGCGCCAGCTCGCTGTGCAACGAATTCGACCGCGTTCCAACAGGCTTGGTAGGCGTGGTCGGGAACGATGATTTCGTCACCGGCGTTTAGCTCAAGGCTACGCAGAACCGTGTTGATTCCGCCGGTAGCGTTGTGGCAGAAAGTCATTCCATCTCGGTCGGCATTGAGGAATTCTGAGATTGATCCGACCGACTTAGCCATCAATTCGACAGCATCGCGCTCAAAGAAACGAACAGGGTCAGATTCCATCTGCGCTCGAATGCGAGATTGTTCATCGAGCACAGCGGTCGGTGTTGCACCAAATGAGCCGTGGTTGAGGAAGGTAATGTCGGGGTCTAGCGACCAATGGTGAGCCAATTCGCTGCGAGGCGGTCTCAGACGACCAACCCCGGCGTCCAATCCTCTGGAATCATCGGTACGCGCCCGAGGTATTCCTCAGCATGAACCAGCAGTGCTTCTTCGAATCGGGCGCGGTCGAGAAGCCGCCCTTCGATGTCATGGGTATGGCCAAGGGCGGCGAGTGAAGTTGTCATTCCCGCATCGAGTCCACAGCAGGTCAGTGCCTCGATGCGACCTCCATTCGTGTTGTAATTGAGGGCGAGTCCGTGACGGCTGACCCAGTGTTTGAAGGCCAGTCCGATGGAGCAAATCTTGTGGTTTTCAAGCCAAACTCCCATCATCCGTTCGTCGCGGTATCCTTCGATTCCGCAGTCGGCGAGAGCGGCCATTACCCAGTCTTCGATTCGGTTGATGATGCTGCGAACTGACTGTTCATCCTGTTGCCATTTGATGATCGGGTAGCCGACGAGTTGGCCGGGTCCGTGGTAGGTCATCCCCCCACCTCGGTCGACGATTGTCGTTGCATAATCCGCCAATGCCGGGTCTTCCAAAGCTCCGTCGCGCTCCGCTTTCGGGCCTAGTGTCACAACTTCTGGGTGTTGGACGAGGATTAGCGTGTCGGGAATCTCGTCCTCGATGCGCTGCTGTTGCAGGCGGCGCATCGCCTCATCGACCGCTGCGTGAGGTTCGATTTCTGCTCGCAGAATTCGCAGCGGGCGCATTCGATTTCCTCACTTTTTTGCGGTCTTTGTTGAGTTCTGTTGTTTGGCTTTCGACGTTTTGCTCAGGCTGCGTTCTTCAGGCTGCGTGGATGGCGTGTCCGAGAGTCTTGAGAACGCCTTCGTGGAAGGCTTCGGTCATCGTTGGATGAGCGTGGACCGTGTCTGCGATATCTTCCAGCAGCGCGCCCATTTCGAGTGCGAGGACGAATTCGCCGTGGAGTTCGGCTACGTGGCTGCCCACGGCTTGAATTCCGAGGATTACGTGGTCGGATTCGCGCGCTGTGACGCGGATGAATCCGGCTGTCTTCTCCGCTTCGAGGGTCAGCGCGCGGCCATTGGCGGCGAGTGGGAACTTGCCGGTGATTATCTCCTCGCCGCGCTCCTTCGCTTCGTCTGGTGAAAGGCCAACCGAGACGATTTCAGGTTCGGTGAAAACGATCGCTGGAATTGCGACCTTGTCGAACTCGCGGTTTTCGCCTGAGAGGATTTCTGCTACCATCTCGCCCTGTGCAGATGCCTTGTGGGCGAGCATCGGCTCGCCTGCGACATCGCCGATTGCGTAGACGCCGGGGACATTGGTTCGGCATTGGCGGTCGATTCGCACGAAGCGACCGCCCGTATCCATTCGCACGCCCATATTCTCGAGTCCCCAACCCTTGGTATTGGGGCGCCGTCCAACGGTTACGAGCACCTTGTCGACCTTGATTGTCTGCTCTTCTCCGTCTTTCTCAAAGGTCAGGTGAGCCTTGCGACTGGCGCCCTTGCCCTTGATTTCGGTTCCGCGGGCGAGGGCATTTGTGTGTACTATGACCTTGTGCTTCTTGAGCCAGATTTCGAGTGGTCGGCGGATTTCCTTGTCCATGATTCCAAGAATTGAATCCATGCCCTCGACGACCGTCACTTCGGTGCCGAGTTTAGCGAGTGCACACCCGAGTTCGAGACCGATATAACCGCCACCGACGATGGCAGCGGACTTGGGTAACTTGTCGAGGTCGAGCGCGCCTGTCGAAGAGAGAATGAATTCCTCGTCGCAGGGCATGAATGGCAAGTCGATATGACTGGAGCCAGTTGCGATAATGACGTTCTCCGCCTCGATTTCAACCGGTCCGTCAGCAGTCTCAACAGTGCACTTCTTCGGGTCGGTAAAAGTAGCCCAGCCCTTGATGAGCTCGGCTCCAGCACCCTTCAGCAAAGCCTCGACTCCCTTGTTGAGCCGAGTGACGATAGCATCCTTCCAGTCAACTAGAGCAGCCATGTCAACCTGAGCCTCTCCGCTCACGGAGATTCCCATGTGTCCGCCCTCGTTAGCGTGTTGCTGCAGCGCCTCAAAGCGCTCAGCAGCGTGAATAATCGCCTTACTCGGGATACATCCACGAATCAGGCAAGTGCCGCCCGCTTTGTCTCCCTCAACGATAACTGTGTCCAATCCCAATTGGGCGGCACGAATTCCAGCGACATAGCCGCCCGGTCCTGCTCCAACAACGAGCACCTTACATTTCCGAGTATCTGCCATTTTTCTCACCTCACATGAAAATCATTGCAGGGTGCTCGAGCATACGCTTGAGTGACTGCACAAGAGCCGCTCCATCGGCTCCGTCGACGATTCGGTGGTCAAAGGAACTTGAGACATTCATGATGCGGCGAACGACGACTTCGCCCTTGCGTACAACAGGCATCTCGCGAGCTTTGTGCACGCCCAAAATCGCCACCTCTGGGTGGTTGATGATTGGGGTTGCACCAAGGCCACCATCGCGACCAAGGCTGGTGATTGTGAAGGTTGAACCAGTCAAATCATCGAGGGTTGCGGTGCCGTTGCGGGCCGCGCCAGACACTCGCTGCATCTCAGCCGCGGCCTGCCAGACATCCATCGCTTCAGCGTGTTTGACGACCGGGACGAAGAGTCCACGGTCGGTCTGTGTAGCGATTCCAAGGTTCACCGCTCCATATCGGCGAACAAGCCCATTTGCCTCGTCGTAGTGACCATTGCACTCCGGGTGGTTCGGCATGAGTTTGGAGAGTGCGAGCATGATGAACGGCAAGTAGGTCAGCTTTGGCTGCTCGGGCGAGCGCGTTGCATTCAGCATCTGACGCAATTCCTCCAACTCGGTCACATCGATCTCCTCGAAGTAGGAAAAGTGCGGAATATGCCGCTTCGAGATGGTCATCGCTTCTGCAATCTTGCGGCGCAGTCCGACGACCTTGATTTCCTCAATATCGGTGCGGCGCGTCGAATAAGCGACTGGCGCAGCGCCTTGGACCATTCCGCCAGCGGCGATGAATGCGTCTAGGTCCGCATGGCGGATGCGTCCTGCCGGTCCGCTGCCGCGAACCGCGCTCAAATCGACTCCAGCATCGCGCGCGCGGCGGCGCACAGCGGGACTTGCTAGTGCCTTGCCACCAGCCCCACCAGCGCTAGCCGCGGGTGCGGCAACTGGTGGCAGTGGGGCGGGTGAGGAAATTGCTGGAACGGGCGGGGGAGCCACAGGTGCTGGGGCTGCCGGAGCTGGTGGAGGGGCAACTGGAGCAGCGGGCGCTGGTGCCGGAGCAGCAGGTTTTGCTTCCTTCTTTGGTTCAGCCGCTGGCTCAGGAGCGGATTCCTTTGGCTCAGCGGCTGCAGCGCCGCCTCCACCATCGAATTCAACCAAGGCGGCGCCGACGGCGACCATATCGCCAACATCGCCGTGCAGAGCAGTAATTGCACCATCGTGCGGCGAAGGAATTGTCACCGTCGCCTTATCGGTCATCACATCGACGAGGGCATCGTCCTCGGCGACCGTATCGCCCACAGAAACGTGCCACTGCACGACTTCTCCCTCGACGACTCCCTCTCCAATATCCGGCAGTTTGAACACTCGGTTTGACATCTTCATTCCTCCATAGTTTTCTTGATCGCCTCAGCGATTCTAGCGGGACTCGGCATGTAATCCCACTCGGTTGTGTGCGGGAATGGGGTGTCCCATCCCGTGACTCTCTCAATTGGTGCTTCCAGATGATAGAAACATCGTTCCTGAACACTGGCCGCCATCTCTGCTCCAAAACCACTGGTCTTCGGAGCCTCGTGGACGATAACACACCGCCCTGTTTTTTCGATTGATTTTACCACTGCATCGCGGTCCCACGGGACCAGCGATTGCAGGTCGATGAGGTCGCAGCTGACGCCGCAGTCTTTGATGGCCTGCTCGGCGACATGGACCATCGCACCCCAGGCGATGACGGTGCAATCATCACCCTCCATCGCCAACCTCGCCTCGCCGATTGGCACTGTGTAATGCGATTCGGGGACCTCTGCTTCTGGGTGGTCTTTCCAAGTCGGGACATTGTGAGGGTCGCCGTAGAATGGGCCTCGGTAGCAGCGCTTGGGTTCGAAGACGATGACTGGGTCATTGGATTCGATGGCTGCGATTAGGAGTCCTTTGGAATTGTAAGGGGTCGATGAGTAGACTACCTTCAGACCGGAAGTGTGAGTGAATTGGGATTCCGGACTTTGGGAATGGTGGTGGCCGCCGCGGATTCCGCCGCCGGCCGGAGTTCGGATTGTTACTGGGCACCAGAATTCGCCGCCTGAACGGTGGCGGACCTTGGCGATTTCATTGACGATTTGGTCGTAGGCTGGGAAGATGTAGTCGGCGAATTGGATTTCCGCGACCGGGCGTAGCCCGTTGATTCCCATTCCGAATGCGATAGCCGCTATTCCGCCCTCGGAGAGCGGCGTATCGAAGACGCGGTGGCTTCCGTGCTTTTCTTGCAGTCCGTCGGATGTGCGGAAGACACCACCGAAATATCCCGCGTCCTCGCCGAAGAAGAGGACATTTTCATCGCGCTCGAGCATATTGTCGAGCGCGGAGTTGACCGCTTGAACGATGTTCATCTCAGCCATTTCAATCACTCCTCCATCGCTTCATCTCGTCCCATTGTTCCTGCAGATGCCATGGGACTTCCTCGTAGACTTCGGTGAAGATTGTGTCAGCGGAAGGATAGGGGCCGTTTGCGAGGTCACCGTAGGTAACCGCTTCCTTGTATGCGGCCATGACCTCGCCATCGATGCGCTCCTCCATCTCTTTTTGTTGCTCATCAGACCACTCGCCGATTGCCACGAGATGCTGAATCAGCCGCTCGACTGGGTCGCCGCCCGGCCAGCATTCGTGCTCGTCTCCCGGGCGGTATCGGCTCGGGTCATCGCTGGAAGAATGAGCACCGGCGCGGTAGGTCAGGACCTCGATATGAGTTGGACCCGCGCCGCTAGAAATTCGCTCGCGCGCCCACTTGGTAACCGCGTAGAGCGCGAGGAAATCATTGCCATCCACACGGATGCTAGGGACGTTGTAGGCTAGACCGCGAGCGGCGAAGGTTGGGTTGCCGCTTGCGATATTCCTGTGGGTTGAGATTGCCCATTGATTGTTGACGACGTTGAGGATGACTGGAGGCTTGAAGACGGAGGCGAAATTGAGCGCGTAATGATAGTCGCCCTCCGCGCTTGAACCATCGCCGATCCAAGTGATGCAACACTCGTCCAAACCCTTGTACTGCGAAGCCATTGCGACTCCGACGGCCTGGCTGAATTGGGTTCCGACGGGGCTTGAAATCGAGATGAATCGGCCTTCTTTGTAGGAGTAGTGAACCGGCATTTGACGCCCCTTGATATTGTCCTCCTCATTGCCAATGCAGTGGTTGATCATACTCACCATATCGCGCCCGCGGACGAATTGGGCACCCGGTTGTCTGTAGGATGGGAAAATCCAGTCTTGGGTTTCGAGCGCCATCGTCTGGGCGATGGCGACCGCCTCTTCTCCGAATGACCGCATGTAGAATGATAGCTTGCCAGTGCGTTGCATCTTCATCATGCGGTCGTCGAAAATGCGCATCCGGACCATGTGCTCGAGGCCTTGGCGGAGGTCGTCGGCTGAGAGTTCAGGATTCCATGGGCCGCTCGCCTTGCCCTCCGAGTCTAGTACACGCACGAGACCGTAGGCATGGTCTGTGGTTTCTGCGGCAGTGCAGGTTGCGGGGTCAGGTCGTTCGAGGTCTCCAGGTTCGTTGGCGAAGGGGGCGAAACTGGCCTTGTCACCGGGGCGGAAAGGCGCGGAGGGTACTGTGATGCTCGCTTGCTTTTTCTTGCCCGCCATGTCTCTTTCACCCGTTACTGGTTCAAATCATTTGATGCTCGGCAGATAGCCGTGCCTCGCTCGTCATCAGCGCCTGCTGACTTCCATCGTCGAGCAGATCTTTGCTCGGATTGAGGTGGCTGATCGCAGAGCCTGTGGAGTCTCTGGTTACTACCGGCTCGCCGCCCATCGCTTCCTCCCAGAGCAGACCTGCGCGGTAGGAGGAGCGGACTAGTGGGCCGCTTGCGACTGCTGCAAAGCCCATCTCGCGAGCGGCCTGGTCCCAGGCAGCGAAGGTGGCTGGCTCCGGGAATCTATCGATAGCCAGATGCTTCCAACTCGGTTGGAGGTACTGGCCGAGAGTGATGAGTTCGACTCCTGCTTCGCGCAGGAGTCGCATCGCCTCGACGACTTCTTCGTCGGTTTCGCCTACGCCAACCATGATGCTTGACTTGATTTTCAGGTCGGGGCGTAGGCGCTTGGCTTGGCGCAGAATTTCGAGGGATTGCTCGAATGATGCGCGTGGGTCGCGCACGACCGAGTCGAGGCGAGGGACGCACTCGACATTGTGGGCGAATACCTTCAGCGGAAGGTCGGTGAGTAGGTGGGCGAGTGCGTCGAAATTTCCGTCTAAATCTGAGCAGAGCAATTCGAGGCCGACATCTGGGCGACGCTCGTGCACGGCCTCGATACATTTTCTGTAATGCTCGGCTCCACCGTCGGGCAAATCATCTCGGTTTACGACGGTGATGACCGCATGGCTGACGCCCATGCGGTCGGCCGCTTCTGCGAGTTCGGCGGGCTCGTTAGGATTCAATGCTGGTGGAGTCTTTTGTGTGCCGACAGCACAGAAGCGGCAGCCGCGGGTACAGACCTCTCCTGCGATCATGAAAGTCGCAGTCCCGCGGCCCCAACAATCGTGGATATTCGGGCAACGAGCTTCCTCGCAAACCGTGTGTAATCCATGCTCGTGCACGTTGGATTTTGTATCGTTGAATTTTGCCTGAGCGGAACCGGTTGGAAGCGTGGTTCTGAACCAAGGTGGAAGCCGCTTCCGCTCAGACTTGCGGCGCTCCTCAGCACTCATTCGAGCCGCGCCGCCACAGCCTCCGGCTGACACTTCTCCAGCATCAGCCTGCGGCAGCCGCACACTCATCGAAGCCGAGGAGTGGACATACACCGTTAATCGTTCGCCTCACACTCGCACATGAGGTCGTTCAGGACGAGGTGCGATATACGAGACGAGACTCGGATGAGTCGATGGCTCGCAGTGCAGCGCTCGTAACAGGAGGGGCGAGAAGAATCGGCGCTGCAATTTGCCTTCACCTAGCAGAAAAAGGACACTCGGTCGCAGTTCACCACAATTCATCAAGTGATGACGCCGAGGCACTGGTCGAACGTATCCGAAGCCTAGGCGTCGAAGCCTGTGCTATCCAAGCGGACCTTTCAGATGCTGGCGCGGTCGAATCTCTGCTGGCAAAAGCCAGTGAAGAAATTGGACCGATAACACACCTCGTTAACAATGCCTCAAAATTCGAACACGACGATATCGAGAGCGTCAATTATGAGTCGTGGGGCTCGCACATGGATGTCAACGCGCGCGCACCGATGCTCCTCACGCGCGCGCTCCTCGAACAATTGCCGAACGGTGCAGCAGGCGGCGCGGCGGGCAGCACGCCCGGCACAGAAAGCGGCCCGGCAGGATCAGTCGTCAACATCCTCGACCAGAAAATCGCTGACCCGAATCCGGACCATCTCTCGTACACGGCCTCGCGCTACGCACTGTTGGGACTCACCGACGCCCTCGCCCGCGGACTCGCACCACGCCTGCGCGTCAATGCGGTCGCCCCCGGGCACACGCTTGCGAGCAACGACCAGACTGCAGAAGGGTTCGAGCGGGCTCAATCAGAGAGCCCGCTCGGCTTCGGGCCGGCGCCCGAAGATATCGCTGAAGCGGTTGGTTATCTCGTAGGCGCAAGGGCGGTGACCGGACAGGTTTTGTTTGTCGATTCTGGGGAGAGGTTTCTGGCCCGGAGTCGTGATGTATTATTCGAGACGGAGGGCGGGTTGTGAGCGGCCATTCCGAAGCACTCATGCAACTCATGTCCCAGGCTCAGGGCGTGACCACACTCTTCCTTGAAAACGTTGTACGGGAAGTCGATATCGGCATTCATGAGCACGAAATTGGGGCGCCGCAGCGGCTGCGATTTGATGTCTATGTGATGCTCGCTGGGGCTGCGGAGCCGAGCGGGGATGAGATTGATGATGTGCTAAATTACGAGTATCTGATCAGAGCGCTCGACCAAACTTTGGAATTGGAACGCGCGGCTTTGCTGGAGACGCTCGCCAACCGATTGCTCGACCGAATTCTATCCCCATCCGCGGTTGAAGGGGCGAGCGTCATCATCACCAAATTGGATGTGCTCGATGGTGATGGGCAATTGGGTTGTTCGATGACGCGGTTGAAGTGACACTTCTCAATTCAGATTTGAGTGGTGATGGTGCAGGGGATGGGAGATTGAATCCCAGCGCTTCCCGCCTACGGCGGTCCAGCGCTGACCCACCGCCGAATCACAGATTCGGCTAGGGTTCGAATCCCATCCCCTGCACGCTTGAAATCGATGATGGTGCAGGGGATGGGATTCGAACCCACGAAGCACTAAGCACCGGAGCTTAAGTCCGGCCCCTTTGACCAGCTCGGGTACCCCTGCGGGCCGGCTGAAACGGCAATACTCCTTGAACCGAGCGCCTCCGACGCCCCCTTTTGGGGGCGTTAGAAAACGATGCATCGGCGGCTCGGACCTCACGAACGCTTTAACACCCCGCGGAGAGCCGAAGGCCGATGAGTGCGAGCAGCAAGGCATTTCACGGGGACGGAATCGCCCGAATTGCGCTGTTTCTAGCGTTTCTCATGGTAACGGCACCCTTGGCAGCGGTTGCAAGCCACCCAGAGAGTCTTCCGTCGGACACCAAATCGAATGCCTCCGAAGACGTCGATCTCAAACTCTACACCCTGTACTTCGCCGAAGCCAACTCCTCATCAGGCGGCGATGGTCATATCACAACTCAGGTTCCCGAGTCGGGTGGTCAATCCTCAACCAGTGCCCTCGACTCGACAATTGAATTCAGCACGGGCGACCTGATGAGCTCTCTAATGGTTCACGGTCGCCCGAAGCATGGTTCATCCTCGGGCCAATTCTACATCCCTGTGCAATTATTCCTACGAGCTCAAGGCCCGAGCAATTCCCAAGTCACTTGGAGTATTGTTGTCAAGGCAAATGGGAACACCGTCGGCTCAGAGGATTGGGAAACCGATGCGTGCAATCCAGGAATCACAAATTCCTGCAATTATGATCACGAGCTCTTCGAAGTCATCCTCGACGATGACGAGGAGAGCTTCGCAGTGCTCGACGGTAGGGAAATGACTGTCGAAATATCTGCTGAAATGACCGGTTGTGAGGGCGGCGGCGGACCTTTCGGAAGCAGTTGTGAAGCCGAGGTTGCGTGGAACGAAATCGATGGGGAGAACAATCGCTACTCACAGATGGAAGTCGAGACCAACGCCATCGCCGACAGCGAGGTGCTCCTGCAACGAGATGGGGCAGAACTGGCCGACGGCGTCGAGTTGGAATGGTATCCTAACGATGTTTTGTCAGACCGCACAATGCAGTTCTCATTCGATGTCAAGAGCGCCTTTGGGCGGGATGATATGGACTCGGTACGCCTCTTGATGCGAGATCCGAACGGCAATTATCGCATCGATCATGAAGTGTCTTCTGATGACGATGGCATCCGCGACACGAGCCAAGGAATCTTCGGAACCTACACGTGGACATATCCGAGCGGATTGCCATCGGGTGAATACACGGTTGAATTGGAAATCACCGACGTGCAAGGCAATGCCTTCCTCGTCGAGCACGAAGCGGTCGAGATGAAACAATGGGGAGTCGCGATCAACCACCGCGAGGACCGAACCGTCGAGTACGTCGCTCCAAGTGAGACTACTCCTGTTCCATTGCAATTGGTTCATCGCGGTGACTCGACTAAGTCGATGACGGTCGAACTCGAATTACTAACCAATCTTGGAAGCGCTTGGCTGGTAGAGTTCGATTCGCCGGGCGGTTACACTCTCAACTCCGGCGGAGACATTCTCAATCCGATTCTGACTATCACCGCCCCAGACGACCTCACCGGCACTCCTGACCGGATCGAAATCCGTGCTGTAGCTGAGGCGAGCATCGAGGGAGTGCAGACTGTGGTTCACCAAGACCTACTCTCACTCGACCTCGAGAAACTCGAGGTCTTTCAACCGCCTGATGTCTCGGTTTGGAATGAAGACCACGATGTCCCAATCGCTAATTCCACGCGTCCGGGGGACATCGATGCAACAATTCCACGATATGTCGAAGATAACCAATTCACTACCTTCTTGCTGGAAATTTTCAACACGGGATTCGACACCGACACATTCCGTGTTGATGTCCTCAAGCGATCAAAGTCAATCATCCAGATTTACGATAATGACACGGGGGAGCGAATCCTTGAGGACGACGGAGATGGGACCTTCCACGTACCACCTCTCGAGCGGCACTCAACACAGGTTCTGCGCTTCAACGTCAAGCCTTCTGCCGACCGAGAGGACCCGGACATTGGAATGATTGAGCTCGAGGTTATTAGTACAGGAAACGCTTCACTGCGGACCACTGTTGAATTTACCATTCAGCGAACCTTCGGGATTCGAGCGGAGGTCTCACAGGATTGTGATGGGACTCCGCTCGGCCACATCCAAGTCTCGCTTTGTTCATCACACAGCGATCCAGAGGTCAACCTTCGCGCACGTATTACCAACAGTATGACGACTGGCGAATCTGCAAGCCAATGGCAGATCATCAATCCAGCCAGCCTCCCAGAAAACACCGATCGCAACCAAGCCTATGGGCAGTGGACATATCGAATTCTCGATGAGAATGGTTCTGCTGTTCCAATGGTCTCGCTCGGTCCGGGTGACTTTACTGAGGTCTTCGTTGTCGTCACCCTGACCAACCAAGTTGTGGTTGGTAATCACACCGTCTATCTGCGAATACTCGAGGAGACATCAGATTCCGACCCTCGATACTTCGACCTTCCAATGGTCTTCGAAGTCGATGCCGATGAGCCTAACCTTGAGATTGTGCAAGTTACCGCCAATCGGAAATTGGCTCCAGGCGAAGTTTACGATTTCCAACTCAAGGTTCGAAATAAGGGCAATAGCCCGATGATTGTCCTCCTCGATGCCGAGACCAGTAGCGCTACGGGCTGGGATGTCGATATCGGCGGGCCAACAGGCTCTCGGCTCATCGAATTGGACGCCTTCGAGGAGGTTACTTTCATCCTCGAGGTCTCCGTTCCAGCCTCCGCAAATAACGGAGACCAAGTCATCGTCACCGTCACGGCAGAACCTCACCACACCGAGCAAAGCTGGCCTGACGAATTCACTGCAGAAGAAAAGGTGACGATGGTTGTTGGAATCGATGGAATTCTCGACAGGATGCTCAACGAAATCACCAATCCGAGAGCATCGACTCTCATCGTAATGGTCGTTGCCATCCTGCTCGTATTCGGAGGAATTCAGAGCAGAATGAACCGAAGGAAATGGGCAGCCCACCTCGCCCTTTTGGAAGCGATGAATGGCGATGGTGAGGGAGATGAGGACGAAGTTGAGGATTACCATCTACCGGATCCTGTCGTAGAGGAAGAAGAGCCCGATGAGATGGTTTACGATGACGATGACATCGAACTAGTCTGATGAACGAGCCAACAACATCAGCGAGCATCGTCCGAACGACGCTCCATTCCGCTTAAGACCCGTATGAACCGCCGTAGGCGGTAGAGGGTGTGCATCATGTACGTCGCAGCGAGCAGTATTCAGGCGAGAGTCGCTCGCCGCAAGGAGCGTTCCGCCCTGCTCTTCAGCCTGCTAATGCTGCTCACATCATACTCTGCAATCGAGTTCGCATCTTGGGAAGCCCGAGGTTCCACCGATACGGATGGCGACGGCCTACCATACGGTTTGGAATACTACATCGGCACTCAACCACAGGATTGGGATTCCGATAACGATGGGCTCCCAGATGGATGGGAGTGGCAATATGGCCTCGACCCTCTATCTGCAACGGGAGAGAACGGCTCGACTGGCGATCCCGACGGAGACTCTCTGACAAATCTGAACGAATACCAATATTCGATTCCATCCAACTGGGATTCGGCCTCAACTCCAAACGAACTCGATAATGGGGTTTGGTGGAATGGAACTGTTCCGGTCAGCGATTGGGATGAGGAGAGCGCTATGCAACTCATTCAGGGCCTCAACTCAGACGGAGCTGATGAAGACCCAATGGGAAATATCTGCTTCAATACATTCGACGATGATCACGATGGAATGGTCGATAGTTGGGACGGCGACTTCGATGGAGACGCCGATTGCGCCACCGATGATGATGACGGCGACAATATGACCGACGAGGACCCCGATGGCTGGGATACCGATGGCGATGGAATGCCAGACGGTTGGGAGGTTGCAAACAATCTCGACCCAACTTCGAATTCGAATGATGATGGTGCATCCGGAGACCCTGATAACGATGGTTTGGTCAACCTCTACGAATACGTGAATCCGGCGTGGAGCACTCGAAATGGCTCGGTTCAACCTCCTCGCCAATATTGGCGCCCTGGTCCAGACAATCGGACGAGTACGGAATCTCCGTGTAATCCCGTCCAGAACCTTGGACCGGGCGGTTGTCAGATTTTCACTGCTGAAGTGGATGGAGTCACCTATACTGACCCTAACAATAACGACACCGACGGCGATGGACTAAACGATTCGTACGAGGCCTTGGTTCTGCTTACGGACCCAACCCATGTCGATACGGATGGGGATGGTATCTCAGATGGAGTCGAGGTCAACGGTTCCTATGGTAATCCCCCGCAGGCTACCGACCCGAGGAATAACAACACCGACGGAGATCAATTCGACGACGGTGAAGAAGATACCAATTTCAACGGCGTCGTGGACTTGAATGAAACCGACCCCACTCGGATTGAGGACGCCGGAGATATTGATGGAGATGGCATACAAAATTGGGAAGAAAATGCCACTTGCACCCAATGGAATAATTCTGACACAGATGGAGGAGGGATTGATGATGGTGCGGAGCTCACGCCTGCCCACGCTACCGATCCTTGTACCAATACCTACGAACTCTATCTCGACATCGTAGCTTGGGTCCCGGCGGACAATTCTCTCACTGTCAATAATACCTCAAGATTAGACCCAACCCCTGTTGACTGGCGACAAAATGGTGAACCGATGGCATGGTTCGAATCCGCGACGGGTAATCGGACTCCATTCCAATATTCATCCCTCAATGGTAATACTTTGAGAGCGGTTTCGATTACTATGCCGTCTGATGCGATGTTCGTTGTTGTGGTAAACGGTTCTTGGTGTTGGGACCCTGCACTCGGTTCACTGAATGAACCTCATTGTGACGACGATTACAAAGATAGTGACGGCGATGGATTAGCCGATTGGGAAGAGTCGCTCGGTTCATGGGGTTACATCTCCATGCCGAACATGACCGATTCCGACGGCGATAGCGTCAGCGACCTCGATGAAGTCATCAACGGAACTGACCCGATGGAACCGTGCGATAATCTCGCCGACTTCGATGGTGACGGTCTCAATAATTGGTTCGAGAACAATACCGGGTGCCCGCTGATATTCGGATTTGAGGGTGGGAATATGACCCTTGACAATTACACTACGCTGTGGAATAATACCGATACGGATAACGGTGGAGTCACAGATTATCAGGAGTATCTCGATGGGACCAACCCGCAGAATAATCCCGATGATGACATGAACCCACTCGACACCGATGGCGATGGAATCCCTGATACCATCGAGCAAGAGATTGGCACGGATTGGCGCGACCCAGATACCGATGGTGGAGGTATTCCCGATGGGGATGAATGTCCTCCGGCCTTCTGGGAAAATGACTGCGCTGATGCATCGATGGACCCTTGGGACCCTAGTGATGATCTCCAAACCAATATGCTCTACTTCTTCGCTGAGAACACTACTGCTGGAATCGACTTCAACCAAACTCATTACTGGCGTTGGCACACCTACGATTACTACACTGGAGTCTCGTGGGGGGTCAACACGAGCCTTGTAGGATATACTCCGATGTTCCCAAGTTGGTCAACCCTACAGGGTGTTGCACATCAGGATCTGTGGGATGACGCTACTTTGTACGGCTGGGAATTATCATTCCGCAATAATGGAATTCTATATCCTGGAGACGAGTTGATTGCGCCGTACAATGCTGTGAATTATACCGACTGGATCGATGTTGATGCGGGACTGAATTTCTCCAATTACACGCGTGATGTTCTCATCGATTCATCGATTGTCGATACCTTGTACGTCACAGCGACACAGGTGACATTGACCGATGCTATTCGTGATAATACCACAGCGTTCCAGAATAGTTCCTATGCGAAGGATCTTGGAAAAATCGAGTCCGCTGACAATATCTCCAGAATCGCTTGGTCGATTGTAAATGAAAGCGGTTGGACGTCGGCGTGGGACCAGGTAATCGCCCTGCAACAATTCCTCATTAATGGCAATAATACGACGACTTTCTTACGAAATCACGCAGGATCAAATCGAAGTGATTCAGCCGAAAACCACCTGCTAACAGACACCAGCGTGTGGATTCTTGAGGAGGCATTTGAGGGTGATTGTGACGAATATGCAACAGTATTCGCCGCTCTACTTCGCGCCCTCGAATTACCAACTCGAAAGGTCACAGGATTCTCGGGGGGAACTTGGGTAGACAATGGATTCCAAGTCTATGGCCACGATTTCAGTTGGTGGGTCGAGGTTCATTTGCAGACTAATGCCAACCAAGGAGAACTCGACCTTGGATGGATTCCATTCCAAGCCTGTCCAGATATGTCGGTTGTCGAGGTCGTCAATGAGACTTGGTCACCAGATTCCTACGAGCGAGACTACTCGTCTGGTAATATTACTCTGAATGGTACACTCCAATTCGCAAGTAATGCGACGTCGATCGAAGGAATCGTCCTTGACCTATACCTCGTTCCATCGAACGATACAGCAAATGTCCCCGGAAGCGCGGCAACCGCAAATCATCTAATCGGCACAGTAACTACCAATGAGACAGGCTACTTCTCATTCGACGGCGCTCCTTCAGCGATGATTCAACCGGGTTACGGTTCCTTGGTATTGTTGACACATACACAAGGATACGTAGGAGTGCAGGGAATCTCATTCCCATGGACCATCAATATCACAGACGATGTTGACATCTCGATATCAAGTCCAGCACCGACCAACGAACCGATGCTCGGTGCCGGCGTGAACACAACGGTAACCGGCACACTCGCTTGGGCGAATCCACCTCAGACCGATCCAGCCCAACTAGATACTCTGCAAGTATTGCTCAACTACACAACTGTCGAAGATGGCCCTGTGAATTTGATTGCTGATGTCGGTGCGAGCGGTTATTACGAATTCAATGTACCAATTTCAGAAAGTGAGCCATTGGGTCTCATCAACGCCAGCCTTGCCTTCCTCGGATGGCATCAAAATGACCTCAACAATTTGACGAATCCCGAGTACCACTTGCGTCCGAGTACGATGGCGTTCAATTTCAATATCACACCTTCACCAAATCTCACAGT
Organism: Methanobacteriota archaeon; assembly: GCA_016845365.1. Classification (GTDB taxonomy): domain Archaea; phylum Thermoplasmatota; class Poseidoniia; order Poseidoniales; family Thalassarchaeaceae; genus MGIIb-O1. The sequence continues at coordinate 62,471 of JAERST010000011.1, read as the reverse complement.
ATCACTCGAGGGAATCGACGCCAATGCGAGCATTCTGGACATCAATGAGTTGGTTTTCATCAATGGAACTGCAGTTAGCCGTGGCCCTTCGCCTGAGCCTCTCAATGGCACCCTAACATTCGCGATGCGACGAACCGGCACAAACGGACCTTACACGACATTGCAGACTTGGGCCCTAAACGCGAGTAATTGGACCTCGACACCAGGACAATTCGCCTTGACTTGGGACTTCAATGAGTCCGTGGTCGACATTCCAGCTGGAGAGGTCGAGGTCAAGTTCACCTACGATGCCGATGGCTTATTCGCTGCGGATGAAGAGACATTCCCTTCGATTTACGGAATTCGTTCCTATGTTGAATTCAGTTACACATTGAATCCGACGACCAGAGGACATCAGGCTGCGGTCGATGTGCAGTTATCCGACCACACGGGAACCTCGGTTGCTGACTTCGCGGGTAGCTACACCGTAGATTTCAACGGAACTCAAGTGTGGAATACTACCGATCCTTCCTCAGGACGCTACACCGTCGTGTGGATGCCACAGTGGAATATGCTCGCAGGAGATTATTCCTGGGAGATGAATTACTCTGGTTCGACCTGGTTGGCGGCAGCGACAGCCGATGATATGATTCGCATCCAAGGGCGGTCGAACGTAACGGTCAATTTGGGTTCAGAGTGGACTCAACGCGGAATGACGAATTGGGTGTCCGGTATCGCTCAGGATGTAGTTCATCTGACTGCAGTTACCGGAAATAATTCTTCGATTCTCATTCAATTAGAGGAGCCTTCTGACCTTCCACCCGGGCCCGATGGCAGCCCGGCTCCGCCGATTATCCACCGCTTAGCCGAGGGCTGGATTAACGAGACAACTGGTGAGTACAACTACTCATTCACGATTCCAAGTGATATTCCTTCAGGCGTATACATGATGCGAATTCAACTGGACTTTGCCACAACCGCCCCCGCTCCCGGACCATACTTCGTGGTAGGCGACCCTGTTCGTGTGGCGATCGGGGTTCAGAGTGAATTCGTGGTGGAGGCGGCTCCAACCTCGATTATCGTGGTCGCCGGAACCACACTGATACTGAATGCGACGGTAACCGACCTCGCGGATGGTTCGGTTGTACCTGACGCGAGTGTCGACCTCTACTTCGATTGGGGTGGCGCGAATCAGACCATCATCGATACGACTACGACCGATGTTGATGGAATCGCTAGATTCAACCCAACACTACTCGCGAACACAGTTCCTGGATTCTACGACCTGCGCGTGCATGCGCCCGATGATTTGACGGACAATTTGACCGTTGCAAATGCCGGGCGCTGGATTGGAAATGAGTCCTTTGTGAATCTGACTGTGCAGGTCGACAGCGCGGTCGCCATCGATTCGATTCCTGCTGAGGTGACCGCGGGTCAAGCATTCACGATTAGTGGCAGGGTACTCGACGGATTCGACAATAATCGCTCCGTCGACGGACCGATGGCGATAGAGGTCTTCTTCCTCAACGATACCAGTGAGACATTGGTGTCGAGCTTTACCACAACAAACAATGGTTCGTTCACCGTTTCGGTGCCGACCGACCCACGAGGAGATGGAGTATCTAGTGGGACGAAGACAGTCGTGGTTAGCGTCCTCGAGGGAACCAGTCCATTCTATCTCACCGGAACGGGTAATGCTTCGATTCTAGTCCGCGGAGTGACTCGATTCATGGATCGCACTCCGATTATTCAAACGATAGTTGACCGCGGTTCATCGGTCACATTCGGAGCGCGATTAACAGAATACACGGATAATGACCTGAGACTCTCGGGAATGACCGTTGCAGCGAAGTTCCACAATACTTGGTTGACTGAGACAATCACCAATGGAGAGGGCTTGGCCAACTTCACCTTCGATGTCCCACATGACCATCCGCTCGGCCAAATCGGAGTCACCCTAATGTTCAACGGAACTGCATCGCTCCACTCTACAACCACCGTGATGAACCAAATTACGGTGCGCTCACCGACCACTCTGAACGTCTCTGAAGTAACAGATAATCCAGTAGCTGGGGAATCATTCAATGTCAGCGGCACCCTACTTTCCAGCAATGGTACTGGGATCATGGACCGCTCAGGTGCCGCTCTAGCCGCGTTCCTGACATTCGAAATCGATGGCGACGATAGTGGATTCCAAGTATCGGGCGGGTCGGTCAATCCGAATGGAACCTGGAGTGCCGTAATCACCCTCGGTCTCTCCTTCCCAAGGGGTACTCACAGTATCGCGGCCACCTACACGCCTACGGTGAATTACTACAGTTCTAGCAGCGGCATCGGCACCTTCGATAGCCGCGGCTACTCACTGATTACCATCGTTGACCCAGCCGACCTCGACCCCGATCGAAGAGTCGTTCGTGGTAATGATGTCAGCGTCAATATCTCACTAATCGATAATGCTGGCCAACTCGTTGGCAATGCGAATGTCGACGTCCTCGTCGATGGAACGGTCCTTCAGACTGTGCCAACCGACGTCGACGGACGAGCCACCATCGTCATCCCAGTCGAAGCGACTCGAGAACAAGGTCCGATGCTAATCACTGCTGAATTCGCCGGTATCAACGGAACCACCGGTCTCAATGGAGATTCTACATGGACACGGGTAATCGTCCTGGCTCCTTCAGTCCTCGAGATTACCGAAATGACCGGTTCGATGATTGCCGGAGAAAGCATCACATTCACCGGCACTCTCCTCGATGAGCACGGTCAAGCTCTAACCAATGGAGGGCTATTCTCTGGCGGAATTATTCACATCTGGATTGACGGTGTCGATGTCGGCTCAGCCTACACAACTCGCACCAATGCATCCAGCGGAGAGTGGTCGGTGACCTACAATCTCCCGCTCGATACGGATTATGGTGCCCATCTGGTCACCGCCAAGTTCCTTGGTGGATTCACTTGGGTCGACCCGATGGGTCAGGGAGATTCACTGAATCCTGAATATTACTTGCCATCTAGCACGACTGAGATGTTCAACGTCACTCAGACTTCTCAAGTCGTACTAACCACCCCGCCCGGCGAGGTTGACCGAAATGAGCTACTACTCATCGAGGGGATGCTCACCGATGGAGCCGGTCGAGCCCTCGGAGACCGTTATCTTGAGGTGACAATGAACGGTCAATTCCTCACCGGCTTGACCGTTGAAAGCAATGGTACATTCAGCATATTCGTCCCAATACCGCCTGACATGCCGCTCGGGCCGCGCCTGGTGAAGATCACATACGCCGGTGAGGAATTCATCCTCGCTTCAAATTCGACCACCGTCTTCACAGTCTACGGTCCAGCAATAGTCCACGTCGACCCGCCAGTCGCACACGCGGTTGGCGATGAACTACGATTGACAGGAACCGTGCGAGACAATCTCCCCGACGGTTGGCTCGCCAACCACTCGATTGAGATATTCATCGATGGAACACTCATGGGAATCACCTCAACGGACGAGAATGGCGATTGGTCCTACAATTGGGTCATCTCAGACTTCCTCGATGTAGGATTCCACACTCTGACAATCTCCGCTCCCGCCCAAGGTTACCATCGCCCAGGAAGCATCGACGCCAACCTGACCATCGCCTACCACACCGGAATGAACCTGCAAGTGGATGATGTCTCGGTTACAAGAGGCGAGAAGTGGAACTTCACAGGACGACTATTCGATGCTGACACCGCCGGTGCTCCGGGATTGGTTGGACGGGAGATTATCGTCACTTTGAACGGTGAAGAGATTCACCGAACCACCACTGGATACGATGGTAATTTCAAGTTCGACCACGCGATTGGCTACTTGATTGCGCGTGGTGGACACGATGTCCGATTTACCTTTGAGGGACAGACATTCTATCTCCCAGTCGAATACAACATGACTGTTTTCGCGCGAGCGGATGTGGTGATCGAATTACTTTGGCAAACCGACATCATCATCCGCTCGAATGACGCCTACGACATCGAATTAGTCGGCAGAATAGTCGAGGTCGGAGGCGAAGGAGATGTCATCGAAGAGATGGAACTCGCGTTACTCTGGGACGGCGTTGCAGAGCGTTCGACCGTACTTTGGGACGAATCCACAGGACACTTCGAATTGAGCTCGCCTGCGAGGTCAACAATGCCCGCTGGTGAACTTTCGCTACAACTTGCAGCCCTTTCGGATGCAGAACGTTACCTCAATAGTGCAACGATAGAACACGTCGTCAACATCAGAGTCCCAGTGACTTTCACTTTCAATCCAGAAGGCCATCACATCAAGGAGAATCAACGAGTCATCCAAGGCAATGTGACAATCACCGCGAAGGATACAGGATTGCCCGTTGAGGGAATCTCAATCGTTGCAAGATTGGTCAATAGCAGTATGATTCACTTCCAGAATGTCAAGTTGACTGATTCCAATGGAGTAATGGATTACCGCTTTGAAATCGAGAACCAACCTTCATTCTACGATAAGTCGAGGTGGGGCGACCTAACACTCATTTTCCAAACGGATTCGCAATTGATCAGTCCGGCTGACCGATTCTGGTTGGCTAATGAGCACGGAGGCATTCAGATGACTTACCAAGACCCTGCGCCGCCTCTAACGTTCTGGCAAATCATCGCCGTTGTCGGAGTCATCTTGATTCTAGGAACCGCAGCAGGTCTAGCCCTATCCTTGCGACGCCGTCGACAGGCTGCTCTCGAGGAGATGGCAGGAATCTTCAGCTATACCGCTGAGTTGTTGGCTGCCGGCGATGAGATTCGCGAGGCGATTTTCAACTGCTACGAGAGCCTTTGCAATATTCTGATGAGGCACGGATTCCTACGACGAGATTTCGAAACTGTACGTGAGTTCGAAATGGCAATTCGCAAGGCTCTTCCGATCGGCGAGCAGGCTCTCGTTGCTCTCGACCGAATCTTCGAGGAAGCTCGCTATTCTTCCCATCGACTTGGCGATGGTCACAGGCAGAATGCACAACATGCTCTTTCGATGGTGCTTCAGGAAATCGATGAATTGCAGGATGTTCCAGAGCGTGACTCCTACGAATTGACCGAAGCCGCGGCATGATTGCCCTGTGGCTATGATGAGCCGCAATTCAGCGGAATGTGAGACTCAGCGTCCCCTCGGTTAATGTCGCGGCTTCGACATCAAGCGCTGGAGGAAGCGAAAGCGTGTGAATCATGCCACCGAATCTCTCAGGCGCAATTATTCTCACTGTTCGTTCACCATCGATGATACTGGTGCTGACCGAGAGGTCGGTCAATGACTCGACATTCAACTCTAAATCGAATCCAGTTTCTACCACCGAGCCATCCAATGCTTCGAATGCTTGGCTCGGTGAATCGACTCCGCGTAGCGAGGCGCGCGATGAATCGACAGTACTCGCCGCCTCGGCAACAATCCTCTCATGCGAGAGTCGCACAGCTTCCAAGTGGCTCATCTCAGATAGAAATCTCTGGTGCATCATCTCAGCGGTTACGTCGAGGCCGTATTCGGCGTGAGAAACATCCTTTCCGACGAAATCAGCACCCTCGATTACGATGTCCTGCCACATGTCTCTCACCCCTCCCATGCACGCGTGTCGGATGAATGCAACGACTGTTCCTCACTCGATTGCTGGGTCTGGAAACCTCTCGAAGAAGCGCTGAGCAACCCGGGCTGTGCGCTTGGAATCTTGTGATTTCATGACTTGCAAACTCGATGGCAAACAGAATTTGTACGGCCTCTCTCTAACCCTCTTCTCAAGGATAACCACCAAGGCTCGGTCCTCACCCTTACGGATTGGCCTCCCAATCGCTTGAAGGACACTGTTCACGGCTGGTTGATGGCTTGAATAGCGCCGAGCAGCGTGAGAGCCGAATCGGTCCTCGCAGTATTCGGTGAGGGCTTTCTGTCGAGCGCTGGGAGGGGGTACGGGCAAGCCGATGCAGATTACGGCGTCGAGGATATTTTCTGGATAATCGACGCCTTCAGCCAGCTTGCCCGAGAGTACGCCGCACAGTAGAACTCGGTCTCCAGTGCGGCGCTTGCGATACAGATTCTCCACCATATCGCCAACTTGCCGTTTTGACATGCGAGGGCGTTCTTTCTCCACCCGAACTCCCCAGGGAATCCAGCGATAGTCGTCGAGAACAGTCTCGAGCATCGCGTAACTTTGCGCGAAGAGGGCGACATGGCCCGGAGTGTTTCGAATTACTTCGATGATGTGGTCACGGATATTGTTGGTATTATTCTCGCCCCGTTCGGTATACCGCGAGGTCGTATTTTGGGCGATCAACACTGGCCGCCGTTCACTGAGGAAAGGCGAATCGTACTCCTTCGCGGTCACACCTCGCTCCTCAGGAAGACGAAGCAGGTCGCGGTACATCTCTGGCGGAAACAGAGTTCCCGACATTAACAGGGCGCCGCGAGATGCTTCAAACAAAGCGCCTGAGACTACTCCGGGGTCCAGTAGGAATGACCTAACCCGCGGATCGTCGTCTGTCAATTTATCAAAAACAAGGACGAGAGCCGGTGATTCCTCATAGGTTCCACAAGTTGCGATGAAGGCACCAAGCCTCTCACAACTGGTCTCCTTCTCATCCTCATCATCCTCGTCGGGGTCGACTTGGACCGAGTATAACTGAGCGACCAATCTCTTCAGATTGGCATATTTTCCGCTCGGCGCCTCGTCGAGCGATTCGGAGAGGATTGCATCCATCTCCTTGAGTAAATCTGTGGTTTCAACTCGCATATCGTCATCTGATGCGCGCGAGAGTTCCTTCTCTCGCGCGGAGAACCAGCGAGACATATCGGATTGGAGTTTCTTGAGAGACCTCTCGGCCCATTCCATTTCATCAAGGTCAACCTCCTCTCCATTCCTAGCCGCTTTTTCGATTTCTTTCTCGAGGTGCTCCTGCACCTCGAATCGAGCGTCGCGGAAGGTCTTCGAAATTATGCGACGCTCCATCCCATTACGAATTCTATCTGGAAGGTTATGGGCTTCGTCGATAATCAGAATCGATTCTTCGAGTTCGATTCCCATCGCGGGCAGAGATGCCTCGCGAACTCCCTCGACGAAGACATGATTGTAATCACAAACGAGAATATCCGTACTCTTCGCAGCTTCACGAGCCGTCGCCCAGGCACACAAATTGAGGCGACGGCAAGTACGAGTCAAGTCATCAACATGCATCGGCTCTCGCCACATTTGCGAGCGCACATCAGCACGCAACTCCTCTCGCATGGACCCGTCGAGTTGCTCTTCGCAATCACATCGCCCACTCATGCGGTCGACATTCTCACACATGCTTTCGCGGCCGATTAGGTCAACCAAGCGCAACAACGGCTCGCCTTCACCCATTTTCTGATTGATACGACGAACCGTGTCGACAACTATCCGATGTTGGGATTGTCTTCCGGTGAGGAATAGAATTCTCAATTGGCTCGCAGAAGCTCTCTGAGCCGCGATTGCGCTTGCCAGAGCCGCGGCTGTCTTTCCGATTCCAGTCGGCGCCGAAGCCATCAGGAATCCCTCGGCGAGAAGCGAGGTTAGACCATCCTCAACCATCTCCACTTGGGAGTCGCGAACCTCCTCGTGAGCGAAGTACCTCAGCGAGGTTTCGACAGCATCGCCGCTCATGGAATCCGTCCTGTCGCTAGAACGCCCAAGAAGATTGGCCCGAAGTTAAGTCAGAACGAGCCAAAGCCGTCAGAGTGGCAAGGCTCTCAAGGGTCAGCGCAGGATTATCGCTTCTGAGTCCCGACTATCGAGGACCACTTTCAATGGTTTATTGAGGCCGATGTGTCGCAGTGGGCCGATTTCAGTCTCGTGTTCAACCCGATCTAACCATTCGAAATCGAGCATATCGTCTGCGGTTATCGTCAGATATCCGATGTGAAATGAGACAATATTTTGGAAGAAATGAGTTCCTTGACTTGGCTCGACGTGGATATCGGACATCGGCACCTCGACAATCGCCTTCGCCCCCCTAATTTGGTCCCAAGATACTGGAATGCCAAGCGAAGGGTCTGACGAACCCCATCGGCCGGGACCGATTAGCAGGTAGGGCCGACCTGCTGCTCTCAATTGTGCATCGATTGCCTCGATATGGTCGGTGAGATTGCCGGTTCGCATTCGGTCGAGGCGTTCAGGGTGGATGTAGACTACATCCTGAATATCATCGATTACCCCATTGCCGAGCGAGCGGCTAGACATGCAAATCGCTCGGTTTCGGTCGACTTCACTCATGTCGATATCGATGTCGACCGACTCTTCTAACATCGGACGGACCTGCAGTAGAGCGAATATTTGCTGGTCCGTCTCATCATCGGTGATGAAGGCGAATTCAATTTCTATGGGCGAATTCAGGTAGGCTTCACATCTGGTCAGAACATGGTGTAAAATCCCTGCCAGAGGAACGCGATTGTGTTTGAGAACCGGTGCGAAAGTTACCACTCTTGGGCCTCCTCCGGTCTTCACAGAGTCGACCATCCTATCGTCAGCCGTGACATAGGTCGAACCGACCAAGCCGAGTCGCCCATCGGTCTCTGCCTCCCATAATCCGAGGTTCACCAAATTCTCTGCTTCGTCCGGCGAGACCGGCTTCTCAGATTCTCCCATCGGAATCGCCCAAAAACTGGTTTGCGAAGTGTCCAACATCGAGGCTGTGCTGTGAAATTGATGAATTCGCTTAGGTTGCCCCGGGCTGAATCTCAGACATTTCTCGCCCGAGGCGACCTGCCGGCCGAGGCCGATACAAACCGCTGCAATCCCGTCCTCGGCTCGCAGCGGCGCGACTGGGTAGTGATTTCGAGACCGCGCCGCCCCAGAAATATGTGGATAATATCGACCATTCACCTCTCTTCCAACCAGTTCCTGAATCACCACTGCCATCCGTTCATCTTCGATATTGGATGGCGTCGCTGAAACATATGCCTTAGCACTCTTGTGATATGTCGAGGCATAAACCATTTTGATAGCCTCCTCCAATCGTGCCAAACGAACCGAGACATCATCGTGGTCATTCGCAAGCATGTGCGTGGCATAAACACCCGCGAATGGTTGGTGACTGGCATCTTCCAATAGGCTCGATGAGCGAATCGCCAACGGCCGCCTCAATTGCGAGACCATCGCAGTCAATTCATCGCGAATCGAGCCACTCAACTCTCCCGCCAAAAAGGCTCGATCAACCTCCGAATCATCGAGATCCTCATGGGCATAATTCGCTAACCCATTCGCTTCGATGAATTCGTCGAATACATCCGTCGCAAGCACAACCGACCTCGGCACAATGAAATCAACATCGGGGAATTCATCCTCAAGCCCGAGGTCAGGCATCCGCGTAAAGAAAAAGGCGAGACCACGACCCTTCCCGCCCAGACTCCCCCGGCCAATCCGGTGGAACCCAATCTCGAGGCTCTCAGCATCGTGGTCTCGAATCGTCCTGCTGTGAATCTGTGCAATGTGCGCCTCAATCGTCTCGAGAATAAATCGGCGAATCTCCTCTGTCGTCTCAAAATCCGACAGCGTCATGGGACGTAGGCTTGCGGCCAAAGTGAACTCTGTGCGAGTGCGTAACCAGTGTGAGAAATGGTTGCGTTGGGCATGGTATTCAACCGACTCAATCGGGACCTCCTTCAGCCTCTCAGTCAACTCTCTAAGCGTCGAAGCACGAGCGATTTCAGCCCCATCTGGCATCTTGAAAACGAAGTCACCAAAGCTCATTTCTTCAAGCATAAACTCGGCGATTCGGGCGTACAACTGAGGGTCTTCCTTGTGCAAAAACCTCACTCCCAGGGCCTCCGCATCTCCCTTCAATTCAGCATTTTTTGATTGGAATAAAATCGGTAGATTCGAGTGACGCTCTCTGGCGTAACTCGCCAACTTCAACCCAGCAGTATCCCTTCCATCGACTGGGTCGGGGAATTTTCCGTCGGTGAAAACCCCGATGATATTGTGATGATATTTGTCGAATAATTCCTGCGCGGTTTGGTAATCGCTGGCTAGCAAAATCTTGGCTCGCGCGCGCAGTCTCAGCAGCCTCTCGTGGAGGTTTCCGCCTTCTCCCATCAGCCGCATGGTCTGATGGACGAGCTGGGTGTAGAGGAGTGGTAGGTAGGCTGAGTAGAATCGACGACTGTCTTCGACTAGAAGGATGACTTGGACGTCAGCATTTTCGACATCGTTTGCGACATTGTGTTCATCCTCGATTAGTTTGCAAATCGAGAGTAGGATTCGACTATCGCCGGTCCAGACGAAAATTCGGTCGATTCCGTCGCCCGCGTGTAATGTTGCTAATTCGCGGGTATTGTGGCTGAGCATAACTACCGGAAGGTCTGTTTTGATGCGCTTTGCTTCCCGGCCGAAGGCGTATGCATCCATGGCACCGACTCTCGCCATCGTGATGACGAGGTCGAAACTTCTCGTGCGTAGCAATTCGAGGGCATCTTTTGCTTGGGGGCTGTGAATCATTCGCGGGGCTTGAGAGAGATTGAGGTCCTTGTACTCCTGTCGCATAATTTCGGCGAGATGGCCCGATTCCTCCAGTAGATAGTGGTCGAATGGGCTGGCGACGAGGAGTACATCTCGCACGCGAAAAGGGGTGAGCCTCTCGAAGCGTGCGAGGTCGGAGATGCCAACCGCCATGATGCCTGATTCGGCTTCTCACCCATCAAGGTTCAGACTGCACAGTCAGTTGGATTAGGGGTGTTGTGGCTGGAAATTGCAGGTGAATTGGGAGCTAATTGAGGTGTCCCGCCCGAGGTGGGCGGGACGGTGTGTGTGTTGATTCTCAATTCTCTCGCTTCTCGAGATCGTGGTGTCGACTTCGTGTTGAGAGGTTCGGTCGCTCGCTTCGAGGTGCTTCACGAGCAGTATATCCGACTGCGTTTGACAGTCGCGCGCGGCGGCGCAGTCCGCCGAATCCAACGGTTATCCTTGCCTTTGAGGGGTGTTGTGCGGAGGGGCGACGTGGTCGCCCCCCCGCGGAGTTAGAGTGCATCCCATTCTCACCCAAGTCTCTCACCTCATTGTCCGGTCGATTCGTCGAAGCGAGCACGGAGCTCGTCGAGGCGCTTGCGCAGCGCCGCATCGACCGTGGCGTCATCAGCCGATGCGCGCGCGATGTGCTCGCGCGCCGCATATCTCAGAACGACATCAGGCATCTCGCCATGGATTCGACAGAAGTCCTCCAGGCGAGCGCTGAGGTCCGGTCCGAGGTCGACCTCGACGCGGGTACCGGAGGAAATTGCTGGTGTGGCCAAGTAACGCCTGACGGCTTCTCGGATCACGTCGGACCTGTTTCGCATCCCATCGAATCCGACCCTGCGCTCGAGTTCGAGCAAGTGGTCTTCGGGTATTCTGAGCGATACCATCGGGCTGTGACCTGACACTCCGGCTTTCCTCCTGAGCCTCCAAGACAGAGGGGGGGTATTAAGTGTATTGCATTTGAAAGACATTTGAATCAAACTGCGCGAGGGGATTTTTCTCGAATTCTGTTGATTCTTGCATTCGCCGAGCCCCCACCCGCGTAGTTCAGTTGAAGGCGGATGAGCGAGTCGGCATCGCGCAGGGTTTGCCATGAAGGTCATCAACGACGCTATCCATGGACAATTTCAGCTCGAGGGGGTCCGCTCGGATTTACTCGATACTCCCGAGATGAACAAACTCAGTCACATCAAGCAATTGGGCCTCGCTCACCTGGTTTTCCCCGGGGCGCACCACACTCGCTTTGAGCATTCATTGGGAGTCTCACATGTTGGTGGAATGATGGCTGATTCGATTGGTCTCGACGAATCCGAGAAGACTCTAGTTCAGGTTGCCGGAATGCTCCACGACGTTGGGCATGGCCCCTATTCGCACACTCTCGAACACATCTTACACGAGAGGGGTGGACTGGATCACATGTCGATTACCGAGGGGATTATTCTCGGGGATTACGATGTATTGCGCGAGGGTGAGGAGTCGTCTGTTCCTGAGCGCCGAAGAATCCCAGACATCCTCGAAGCCCATGGAATCGAGCCTGAGGATGTCGCTGCCCTGATCCGCGGTCCGGATGCTCGTGGTACAGAGCGGACTTTGCTTTCATGGACCGATGGAAAGGAGGATTTGGTTTCTAACGACCGGACGCTCGGAAATCTGGTTCACGGTCCGGTCGATTGTGACCAATTGGATTACTTATTGCGCGATTCCCACTTTACTGGAGTTAAGCATGGAATCGTCGATCATCGCCGCCTGATCAGTTGCCTACGCCGACACGGCGGCGATGTCGCAGTTGAGGAAGGCGGTTTGGCCGCGCTCGAAGGCATGTTGATGGCACGCGGCCTAATGTACAGCGCAGTCTACTTCCACCGAGTGACCCGAGTCACCGAAGTCATGCTGAGCCGGGCGGTTGAGCGTAGCGCAGACCAATTGCCAGAACCCACAGATATGCAGCGCAGAGTTGACGCTGAAATCTGGCAAGCCCTCTACGAAGCCGGCGATTATGCTCGAGATATGATGCGCCGGCTCAAGTATCGGCAAATGCTCAAGGTTGCGACGAGCCGCCGCCAAGAAGAGCTGACCCCCGAGCAAATCGCTAGGCTCGTCGAAATCGCTACCGATTCAGAAAAGCGATGCCAAGTCGAGGATGATTTAGCCCACCGTGCAGGATTAGAACCGGGGTACGTCGCCGTCGATGTCCCGAGCGTCAAGTTGCTTCTTTCCGAGCCTCGCATGGCAGCCGTAGACATCCGCATCGTCGGCGACGACGGTAGAACACGCTGGTTCCGCGAACACACTCCCATTGCCGAAGCCTTGCGCAAGAGGCAGGTGAGCCAAGCGGCGGTTTACGTCATGACACTACCCGGCCACCAGAAAAATGTCGCGAGATTGGTCGAGAATCATCTATTCAATTGACCCAGACTCGTCGAATCGGTGTCTGACCAGCCCCTTTGGGGCTGTAAATTGCAAGTCTGTGAAGGGATATCTTTCAAAAAGGGGTCTCCGGTCGCCGAAGCGCCCGGTGCTCATACTGAGAATCGGTTCAACACGTCGGTGAACCCCATGGACAAGACGATGAAAGAAGTGTATGACAGCGTAATTGCGCGGGATCCTAACCAGCCTGAGTTCCATCAGGCTGTCGAAGAGGTCCTTGACAGCCTAGGCCCCGTAATCGAGGCTCACCCGGAGTATCTTCCGGTCGTTCGTTCGATTGTCGAGGCGGAGCGGATTATCCAATTCCGCGTACCTTGGTACGATGATAACGGAGAGTTGCACGTCAACCGTGGATTCCGAATCCAGATGAATAGCGCGATCGGACCGTACAAGGGCGGTCTCCGCTTCCACCCATCGGTCAACCAATCGATCCTCAAGTTCCTCGCCTTCGAGCAGGTCTTCAAGAACTCCTTGACACAACTGCCGATGGGCGGCGGAAAGGGTGGTTCAGACTTCGACCCAAAGGGCAAGTCCGACCAAGAAGTCATGCGCTTCTGCCAGTCTTTCATGATGGAACTCTGGCGCCACATCGGCGCTGATTGCGATGTTCCGGCCGGCGACATCGGTGTCGGCGGCCGAGAAATCGGTTACCTCTTCGGAATGTACAAGAAACTCCAGAACGAGTTCACAGGTGTCCTAACTGGCAAGGGACTCGCCTACGGCGGTTCCTTGATTCGACCAGAAGCAACCGGATACGGTTTGGTCTACTTCGCTCGCGAGATGCTCGCAACAAAGGGCAAGTCATTCGAGGGCGCCACAGTCTCAATCAGTGGAAGCGGCAATGTCGCTCAATTCGCCTGTGAGAAGGTGCTCGACCTCGAAGGGGTCCCTGTGACAATGTCGGATTCATCCGGATGGATTCACGACCCAGCAGGAATCGACCGCGAAAAGTTGGCTTGGATTATGGATCTCAAGAATAACCGCCGCGGTCGCATCTCAGAATACGCTGAGCAATACGATGGCGTGACCTTCAACAAGTCCGAGCCAGAACCGGCTCTCAACGGACTTTGGGGAGTCAACGTCGATGTGGCTCTTCCTTGCGCTACTCAAAACGAGATCAACGGCGAAGAGGCTCAAATGCTCGCCGATAACAATGTCATCGCAGTCGGTGAAGGTGCGAACATGCCTTGCACTCCAGAAGCTGTAGAAGTCTTCCACGCAAATGGAATCCTCTTCGCTCCAGGAAAGGCCAGCAACGCCGGTGGCGTCGCAACCTCCGGGCTAGAGATGAGCCAAAACTCACTTCGTCTTTCGTGGACTCGTGAGGAAGTCGATTCTCGCCTCGATGCAATCATGGTCAATATCCACAAGCAGGCCTACGAGACTGCAGAGAAGTACGGTATGCCCGGCAATTACGTCGCTGGAGCCAACATCGCCGGATTCCTCAAGGTCGCTGAGGCGATGACTGCTCAAGGCATGATTTGAACTGAAACTTTAGCTCTGAGGAGCGGGGCACGCACCCCTGTAGATTCTCTCTACGTTCAGTTTTCCTCGTTCATCGAGGAAAGGAATTGCTGCAACCTCTCACTCTTCGGATCATTTACGATTGACGAGGGTCCTTCCTCGGCGACCTGTCCTTTGTCCATGTAGACGATACGGTCGGCGACATCGCGTGCAAAATTAATCTCGTGAGTGACGATTACCATGGTCAACCCCTCATCCGCGAGGCCTCGAATTGTTTGCAGAACTGAACCGATCAATTCTGGGTCGAGCGCGCTGGTGGGCTCGTCGAATAGAATCACTTCGGGCTTCATTGCCAGCGCACGTGCAATGGCAACACGCTGTTTTTGTCCGCCCGATAAATTCCCGGGATAAGCATCGACACGCTCGAGCATATCGACCCTGCCAAGAACCTCCAGAGCAACATCCTCGGCCTCGCTTTTACTCATCCCACGAACATGACGAAGTCCTAGAGTAACATTGTCCAACACCTTCAGATGTGCAAATAATTCGAAGGATTGGAAGACCATACCAATCCGACTTCGTACCTCATTAACATCGGCGCCCGGGGTGTTAATCTGCTCCCCACGCAATTCAATTACACCATCACTGGGTTCAATCAAGCGATTGATACAACGCAACACGGTCGATTTTCCTGAGCCGGAAGAACCGATGATTGCAACCGATTCACCCTCATGGACGTCAAAGGAAACACCGCGAACAGCATGAACGCCGCCCGCGTAGATTTTGTGAAGGTCACGAATCGAAAGAACCGGCTGAGGCATTCATGCACCTCCTGAAATCCCAAGGCCGGGAATTCTCGACCAATCCTCAAGCCTTCGCAGTAGCATAGCCAATGTCCAAGTCACCACGAAGTAGGAAATCATCACCAATCCCCAGGCTGAGAATATTTGGAAGGTAGTCGCAACCATCAAACGACCCTGTCGAGAGAGTTCTGAATAACCGATTACCATCGCTAAAGATGAATTCAGAACCAAATTCACCATTTCGTTGCCAATGGGTGGAATGCATATTCTAATCGCTTGTGGCATAATCACCAACTTCATTGTTCCAAGATAAGTCAATCCGATGCTGCGTCCCGCTTCCATCTGACCACTTGGTATCGCAGCAATCGCACCTCGAATCGTCTCACATTGATATGCGCCCGAATTGAGTCCAAGAGTGAAAATTGAACTCAAGAAGGTACGATCTCCGTACAAGAAGTAGTCGAGGCCGTCAGTGCCGGCCTCGCCGAATGAGCCGACGAAAATCTGTTGCAGCCTCATTCCCAAATTCAATCCGAAATGGATGAAAAAGAACTGCACGATAAGCGGGGTGTTACGGAAGAAGTCCGTATAGACAGTAGCGAGTGTGTTCAGAGGACGGATTTTGAAGAGCGGTCCACTCAGTTTTGCATCAGCTCTAATGAATTGGATTCCAAGTGCTAACAGTGCTAATCCGACAGCAAAAATCGCAAAGCCTCTCGGTTCGCCAACAGGGGTGAATATGTATTCTAATCCTTCCAAACCGAGCGCACCGAACTTACTTCCACCAGTGTAAACCAACCCCAATCCCAAGACCAACATGCCAGCTCCGGTAGCCTTCACGAAAGGCAATGGGACACCTTCGAAGAGATTCTTGAAGGAGGTTGGTGCGGTTTTCATCATCGCGAGGAATACTCCGATAAAGAATCCAAACAAAATTCCGAAGAGAACGATTTTCACAGTTGCGATGAATCCTCCCAGAAGCATGTCATCTGCGTACTCAACAAATTCTCCAAAATCATTGTAATCGGGAATTTCGAAGCCGACTTGGTCATTTTCTCCAGAGGCTTCGGTATAGAGAATTACTCCTCCATCACCAACAACAACTCCGACCAAATGGTCGATCATCGCGTGGTCGTTGAAGGAGGTGCTGATGCCATCAGGCAGAAGATTTTCCTCTACATTCAATCCCTGGTCAAGGCTCAACCCAAGGAATCCATTCTCACCCGTGAAGAGTATTTTCGAAGAGGAAACCACGTTCAATGAAGTGAGTTCAATTCCAAGCGTGGTATTGTATCCTTCAGATTCGATTTCTCGCAAATACCACTCGTGACCGCCGACAGAAGTTGAGTAGAGAATCTGCCCTGAATCACTAATTGCAAACATTCGATAGGGGTTGAAAAATTCCACAGAGACTAGAGAAGATTGCTCAGCTCCCACAGGGGCCTCGCGATAATCCCAAGATTGGCCACCATCGGTAGTAGCCAGAATCAGTCCCATCTCTCCAACAGCGAATCCATTCGATTCGTCTCGGAAAGAAACGTCGTGGAGATTGTCAACAAATGTTGTAGTTCGGTCTTGCCAAGTTTCAGACGAGTACTCGAGGATCAATCCCGAATCGCCAACTGCAACAAGCGAATTTGCATCCAACAGGGCAATGCTCCTCAATCCATTTGCAGCCGAATCGAGAGTCTGCCAATCACCCTCGAGTCCGACTTTTAGGTGGATTATTCCATCGTCGGCGAGCACTGCGACGGAATCGCCGGAAGAATCTGCTGCGATTAGGTTGGACTCGCCAAGTGTACCAAATACTGTCCAAGACTTGCCCTGATCTTGACTCAGTAGCGCAACGCCTGAATCGCCGAATGCCCAAATCTCAGATCCATGAACAACCGCCGCGTTGAGGTCAACCTCTGTTCCACTCTCAACGCTCTGCCAGCCGGTCTCGATACTCTGCCCTACCGTTGGCGCAATCGAGACCGCGAGGAAAATTGTGACAATCATTGCCACTCTGGTTTTTTCATCGAGAGCCGACCAAGAGAATATTCTCTCGATGCCCGGACCTGGAGTCTTCACAGGTTAATCCGGCCGTAGTTGGGATATAGAATCGACCCGTATTGCATCACTGTGATGGTTTTTGCTTTCGACGGATTTCCTTTCTAGCGAAGACAGCCGGATTCGACTCAATTTTCTCTATTTTTTTCGAGTCTGCGCACCAGCAATGTTCATCGGCGGCTGGCGCAGGCGGGTGCGATATGGGCGAGATGATTTACCATGGCAAAGTGAAGCAGGTTTGGAGTACGGATGACCCCGATGTCATTGAATTTCGATATACTGACCAAATTTCAGTCTTCGACCAGATTATCCCAAGCCTCATCCCCCGCAAAGGTGAGTCGCTAAACCGAACCTCGTGCCACTGGTTCAAGCTGGTTGAGGACGCGGGCATCTGTGATACGCATATCATCGAGATGAACGCGCCGGACCGCGTGCTTGCACGACGCTTTGACGTGGTCCGAGAACCGGGTGCAATCGCACGTGATAGAGAGAACGTCTTCGTGCCACTTGAGGTCATTTGTCGGCATTACTTGGCTGGTAGCGGCTGGCGCCGGTACAAGCGTGGAGATGCGCCTGCTGAAGAATTTGGTTTTGAGCCGGGAACTGTGCTCGAGGAAGGAGTGAAGTTACCGGCTCCATATGTTGAGGTTAGTACCAAGTTCGAGAAGTTCGATAGATTGCTAGACCGCGAAGAGGCCTTGGAGATCTCGAACTTGACTGGAGATGAATTCGATGCGATTTGTCGGATTGCGGTTGAGGTCGATGAAATCATCGAGCGCGAGGCAGGTGCACGCGGATTGATTCATGTCGACGGAAAGAAGGAATTCGCGCTCGGCGCTGGTCGCGTGCCGGTGCTTGTCGATTCCTTCGGCACGCTCGATGAGGACCGCTGGTGGGATTCTGCCGCGTACGCAGAAGGCGAGATTGTTCAGTTGTCAAAGGAATTCGTTCGCGGTCATTATCTTGGGACCGGTCATCACTCCGAATTGTACGAGGCTCGTCAAACTGGGGCTGAGGAGCCACCGATTCCTGCTCTGCCGCAGGAGATAATCGACCAGACTTCGACACTTTACGCGGACATGTACGAGCGTTTGACCGGTCAGTCATTCTGAAGTGATGGTGGGTTCGAGGGTCGGCCGTGGGAACTCACGAGTACGTCGACGACCCTCGCAATGCCGATGTCTGGATTTCGATAGACGGCGAATTGTTTCGGCGTCCTGAGGCTAAGGTCTCTGTGATGGACGCCGGCTTCCTACTCGGCGATGGGGTTTGGGAAGCCTTCCGCTTGCATGGGGGAGTTCTAGTCTTCATCGACGATCATCTCGACCGTTTGTGGCATGGGGCAGAGGTCATCGGTCTGGAGATTCCAATTTCGCGCGAGGCCATGCTCGCGCGTATCGAAGAAGTCGTCGAAGCCAACCAAATGCACGATAATGTCCACATTCGCCTAATCGTCACCCGCGGCCTCAAGCCAACTCCGTACCAAGCACCGTGGGTGGTAGCCGGACCTCCGACCATCGTCATCATCCCCGAATACAAGGAAGCCAATCCACAGCGGGCAATCGATGGAATTAGTCTTGTAACCGTAGACATCATTCGCGGGCCGCAGAATGTTCAGGACCCGCGAATCAACAGCCTGTCCAAGCACAATTGCATCGCAGGATGCCTCGATGCAGGCAGAAAAGGCGGCGATGAAGGCCTCATGCTCGACCCTAACGGAAACGTCGCTACCTGCAATTCAACCCACTTTTTCATCGTCAGAAACGGCGAAGTTTGGACCTCGACGGGTGAGCACTGCCTCGACGGCATCACCCGTCGCAAAATCCTGGACCTATGCGAAGCAAACGGGATTCCGAGTTTTGAGAAGGACTTCACAACCGAGCATGTGCGCACGGCCGACGAGGCTTTCGTGACAGGAACATTTGCCGGTTTGACGCCGGTTGTGCGCTACGATGGCGAGCCGATGAGCGGGGGTTTGCGCGGTCCGATGGCTGAACGTCTGCAGAATCTCTACATCGACTTGGTGAAACGCGAAGCGGGTGCTTGACATGGGCTCAGTAAAGCGAATCGCGATGTGGTCGGGGCCTCGAAACATCTCGACTGCGATGATGTATTCCTTCGATTCTCGGCCCGACTGTTTTGCCAGCGATGAGCCGTTTTATGCTCATTATTTGGCAGCGACCGGGGTAGAACACCCGGGCGCTGAATCGGTTATCGCCGCAGGTGAAACCGATTGGCGAGCCGTGGTCGGGCATCTGACAGGCGATGTGCCGGACGGCTCGCCGATATGGTATCAGAAACACATGTGTCACCACATGATCGAGGGGGTGGAGTTGGCTTGGTTGTCGGAGGTTTCCAATTGTTTTCTCATCCGTGACCCTCGCGAAGTCTTGCTTTCACTTGCCAAGAAGACCGATGCAGTCGATGCCTGGGCAACGGGTTTGCCACAACAGGCTCGCATCGTGACGGAGGTGGAGAAACTGGGCGAGCCCGTTGTCATTGTTGATTCGAGAGATATCTTACTCGACCCAAAGGGGATGCTGAGCAAAGTCTGTGGAAGACTGGGAATCCCCTTCGATGAATCGATGCTGAGTTGGAAGGTCGGCCCGAAGCAATGCGATGGAATCTGGGCCGAGCACTGGTACGATGCAGTTTGGGCATCGGACGGTTTTGCGGAGTACCGCCCACGGATAGGCGAACTTCCGCCCGAGCACCAAGAAGTCCTTGCGGAAGTTCAACCGATTTTCGACGAACTATATTCTCGTCGGATTCGCTAATTCAGAGTTGGGTCACAACTCAGGCGTGCCTTCGCATCAGCAAGCCGCAGCCACGCTTCTCCACCCCACGAAGTAGGATTGTCAGATGGCGAAAGGCATCGGCTACTCCACCATCGAGCGGCTCTTCTGGGTCAACTGCCCACTTGCCCCGCTGAATCGCACGGCGAAGGCTTCGAACCTCCTTAGCATCTAACCAACCACACAATTCGAGTCCACCGGCACCATGTGAGAATCCAGCCTCGCCGAGGAATTCTTCATCCAATCCAAGGGCCAATTTTGCCAGAAAATCGTGCAGACCGTCTTCAGCCTTCTCGATAGTGTGGTCGAGCAGGTAGGCGATCGCATTGCCGCCCTCAATCGGAAATCGCCCAATTCGCTCACGCGATACTCCCTTGTCGAGAGGTTCAGGCATTCCTCCATCAGATTTCCACGCTACACTGCAAAGAAACAGCGTCATCGCAGCATCGAGTTCAGGCTTCTCACCCTCTACCAATCCGAGAATTGAGGCGGGTACTCCATCCAGATTCTTGAGTTCACCATGATCTCCGCCTTGAGATGCCTGAATCAAGGGGATTAATTCCAATGGATCGCGGCGCAGTGGCTCGAAAGTATGGAATGGACTGGGAGGGATGTAACGGCTCATCGGACCACCTGCGGCGTTCACTCGCCACCGGTTAGACGCTTGAACCTGCTCTCGAACTCATCCAGGTCTTCCTCGACAGGTTCTGGACTTTGAGTAGGCGGTTCAGGTTGGGGTTCAGGCACAGGTTCTCGAGTGGTGCTCAGAGTCTCATCGGCTGGAGCGGTTGGCTGGTCAACTGGTGCAGGAGGCTCGGGAGTCCGGGGCTGAATTTGCTCGGTTCTACTCTTCTGAGTAACCGACTTCTTCCCCTTCTGTTTGATTACGGCCTCAGTCATGTCTAGCAGCCGTCGGCGCTCGCGCTGGTTGTAGAGAATCCAAGTTAGGATAAGTGCGAGTGCAATAATCAGTCCAGCCGAACCCAAGGCGGTGCCCCATTCGAAGCCCCCACCGCCACCGATTGAGCCTCCAGAGAGGATCAATCGAGCCTCATCATCACCTGAATCAGAATCTTCATCCCACGGGAATTCGCACTGAATGGTGACGATCATTTCTGTTCCATCTGGAACATCGGGTCGGTCCAACTTTGGCTCGGGCGGGTAAATTCCCGTGACGTCGATGCTATGGGTCGCGCTGTGAGCTCCCGCTTCGACGGAGATGCTGCAATCTGCATCGGTCAGAAGGTGATGGTATTCCCTCTTGGTCAATACCTTGATTTTCTGAGATTCGCCTTCACCCTCAATCTCTAATCCAACCAATCCAACATTCCAGTCGGTTCGGCGAATCTCAAAGGAAGTCTCTTCCGAGGCGACAAGAATCCCTCTCGAATCTAGCAGGCGAATCGTCAATTCGCGCATGCCGGGGCTTGGATTCCAGCCGGCAGTGCTGAGATTGATTCGCCCCGATGTGGTATTCGCTGCGATGAAACCATCATGACTGTCGAGCATCGAACCCTCATCGTCGATCAACATGATAGTGAAAGAATAGGATTCGGTGCCATTTCCAACGCTGCAATGAGCATTCACCGAATCCGCCGAGCCATCGATTACACAGGTAGCATAACGACTCGATGGCTCGATAACATAAGCCGAGTAAGGCAAGACGGAGTCTGAATCAACGGTCAATTGAGTCCCGACTCCGCCAGCGCTCGCCTGCCAAATCCAACCACCCTGCAGGTCCCAATCTAATGCAGCCTGCATATCGTCCCTCACACTGGAGGCAGGCGATGTGCCGTGGATGTCGAGCAGAGCCGAATCTCCATCGACAACCACGATTACCGGCGACGATGCCCAAGAGTGATCTTCGTACTGCGTATCGAGTGAAATTTCCCTCTGATTTCCAGCCTCATCCTGAGCCAATATTCGGATGGTTCTCGAGGCTCCATCCCAATCGTCGGCTGGAATTACCTCCAATGGAACTCCGGTCACCTCACCAACGCCAAGCACAACCTGACTGCGTCCGTCAACCGTCCAACCTTGGGGCAGGCTCAGTACTTCGAGTGAAATGGTCGTTGGTGCGTTGCCTAGATTTTGTAGCTGGGCATGAGGATACCCGCCTTCATCCGATACTATCCAATTCCCGCTTCCTTCCAGCGTAAATTCGTGGATTACGGCGACTCGCAGCGGCAGTGTAATCGTCGCCTCGCTGCTCCCATCTCCTTCTCTGAGTTTTACGTGAAGTTCGACGGTTCGTCCGTGTCTTGCGGTGTCAGGTGGGGTGATTTCGAGGTCGAGTTGCGCGGTTTGACCCGGTTCCAAAATCGGTAGTTCCGCAGGCGCTTCAACAACCCAACCATTCTCCCCGGTCACATGCACAGAGGCGTACGGCCTAGTCGGAGCATTACCCTGCTGAATGACGCTCAGTGTCACTGCCGACCCTTCGGGGTCGATCTCCAAATCTGCGTCTTGTGCGACCGCAGTCCATCCCGCTACGTGGGCGGTTTCGATGGTGAATTCGAAGTCGGCGACGGCTACATCGAATGCGGTCGCAATCACATCGATTGCGAATGTTGTTCCATTCCATGCTTGTGTCGGCACCTCGACTATGAGTTGGAGGGTAGCGGTGCCGTTGACCGGCACAGATTCGGCGCTATCGCCGACGATGAGCCAATTCGTGGCGGTGTCTGAACCAGCGTGATCGAGTGTGCCGGTGCCGGCGATTTCGATATCGTCGTGCAGGTTTCCAACATTGGTCGCGCTGATGTCTACGATGAAGGAATCGCCGGGGTTGACCGCGAATGTCTTGCCTGAGACATCTTGGCCAAAGTGGGAGAGTTCGATTTCCCAGCGATGGTCTTGGCGCGCCTCAAGGGTTAGGGTGATTGTAGAACTGACGCTTTGGTCGCCATTCGAGGTCATCGTAATCTCAAGATTTACCGGAGTGCGTGCTGGTGTTGTGTCAGGTAAGATGACCTCGACGGGTAGGGTGCGAAGACTACCTGCTGAGAGAGTGATACTCGTGCTGCTGAATGTAACTTGTATGCCGGGGTCTTCGCTGAGATTATCATCGAGTAGTAGGTTGTACGACATCGAGTAAGTATCCTCTCCGTTCCCCGGATTGTAGAGGCGAACCGTGGCTGGGATTGGCTCCTCAACCTCAACGAGGTGAGGGGAATCTGTGGGCGAGACAAGAGTTAGAGATGCTCGATGAATTTGCAAGACCTCTACCGAATTTCTCAAAGAGTAGTCCGCCCCTAGGCTACTGGCGTCGGAAAAGCTGTGGAATGCAGGAGCTGCGTCCACTGGTAATTCGAGGGTGAGGGTGCCGCTTACGCGTGAACCGGGAACTCCTTGCATGGTGATATCATCGCCATTGATTGTGAGCGAACCAGATGCGCTCCACTGCCAATCTTCGATGCCCATTCCCGCATCGTTGATGCTCCAGTCGAGAACACCACTGGTAGAAGGTAAGTCGGCCGTTATCGTCCACTCCAGAGTGTTCTCGGGCATACTTCGTTGATGGTCAGTCTCGGAAATCACAGCGGTCGCGATGAATTGTAGATTGACTGTTTGGCATGTTTCTTCCTCGCCACTTCCAACACACATCGTCAATGGAGTTGAAACACTATCTGCAAGATTTGCATCGGAGGGGACTCCCAAGCGGGCAGTTACGATTCGTTGCTCACCCGCGTCGAGTCTTAGGGCTGGAATTTCCGCTCCATCTTCATCGTGAAGGGCGAGGTTATTGTCTGCTGAATCCCAAGCGGTGCTATCCCAGAACATAGAGATTGAGTTCTCGTCTGCATTACCGAGGTTTTCGACGATTAGCCAAGCCTTCGCAGACTCGCCAATCAATCCGTATCCTATGCTGGCGGTTGTGCCTGACGGCCCTCTAATCGAGAGGCCTCTAGTTCGATTTGCTTCAACTGGTAACACTCCGCTAACGCTGACGTTTGAGTCTTCATCGAGTGTCAGCGTCAGCGTTAGATGACCCGCGTCCGAACCCGCAGCGTCGACTGGCGCGTGGATTCTGAGTGAGGGCGTCCAGGTCGAATCGGTGGCGATTTCGATGCTGGTTATCCCGCCGGGTGTCTGGTCGCTCCAAGTCCATCCTTCAGGCAGAGCGGATGAGTCAACGCTGAGACTCCAGATTCCTGCTAAGCGGCCGGTCGAGCGAACTGTCGGCTGTCCTATCGTGGACTCTCCTGGATTCACGCGGACGGGGTTCGTCGGCATCTCGAATGTTGCATTGTATGGCGGGACGATGGTCAGAGTGGTGACCTGTCCATCGTTATCGTATCTTGATTGAGTTACATTCTGATACGGGTCGAGCACGAGTTCGAATTCATGCTCGCCGAGTGCTCCAGACCATTCGACTGAGAAGGATTCGAAGCCTGCTGAACCAGTCGGGTCTGTCGGTTCGAGAGTTTCAGCGCGGTGGCGGGCGATCTCGATTCCATCCGCAAACAGTACTGCATCCACCGCGCGGTCGGCTTCGGAAGTTCCTGCATTCTCAAAGAAGGCCGTTACAGTCACTTCCTCGCCGGGGTCGGGCGCGCTCGGATTGAACTCGATTGCGCGCCCGTCGAGTAAGGGCCGAACGTCGGCGATTGCTGTCGAGACGACCGTGTCGCCGAGAATGATGTCGAGCGTGGCGTCACCATCGACATCTGCGAGGGCTGGCGAAGACCAAGTCCTGTGGTCGAGTTCGACCTCGTCATTCCAATTGTCATTGATTGAGGCTTGTGTTCCGGAATCGCCATCCCAAGCCCAGAGAGTGCGCCCATAAGCTACCAGCATCTCTGGCGCACCATTGCCGTCGATATCCATCCAAATTGGTTGAGCGACGGCGATCTCATCATTTGGTGAACCGCTCGATTGTTCCAAATCGTGATGCCAATCCAATTGGGGATTGTTGCCAGAGACATCGTGGCAACCTGCATGGCCATGGCGAGCGGTAGTTTCCTGATACCAGGAAATCCAACATACGCGGTCGATGACATCATCATCGTCGGTATCGACCGCGAGTGGAGGTGCATCGGCGTAACCATTCACCGCTTCAAATGACCAAATTTCAGCCCCATCATCAATTTCCAAACCGCGGTATTCTGCCCCGTCGACGGTAGTAGAACCATCTGCATCTGTTGGAATTGTGATTATCATTTCAGGAGAGGAATCCGAATCGAGGTTTGCAATCACCGGTCCGGGAAGGCGAATGTGCGGTACGTCTGAGTCTCCATCGAGATTGGCTAAACTCAATCCACCCCATTTCTGGTCACCATCAGCCGAATCGAGTTTCCACACCCACATCGCGCCACTAGAGGCCTGAGTCGTGGTCAGCAAGACGTATGCGGTCTCATCGTCGACCTGTGCAAATGCGGGGTCGGAGGGATGACTGCCATCCTGCAAGGTCGACTCCCAAATTGGAGTCGGAGCGCCATTAGCACCCAAAGGAAGAGCCACGATGACTGGGTCTTCGCTAATTTCGTCGATGGCGGCTAAGACAAGTTCAGCATCGCCATCGAGGTCCAAATCTGCCAGAAGTGGTTGAGTAGTCGGTTTGTGACCGCCGAATAATGAAGAAGTGTAAGGTCCATCTGAACTGCTAATCCGCAGAGCATCATCACTGTAGGTCCACAATAATTCACCACTCTTTGAACCGCCCGGCGACCAACCCGTTACAGAACATTGGAGCCGAGGTGAGTAAGCATCGACAAACATCGTGCCAGCCGCATCGTAGACGACCAAGACCTCCTGCATGCCGTCATCGTCGAGGTCGACGACAACCGGAGATGCCTTGACAATCTCTGTCGCACCCAAGTCGACCTCCCAAGCCAAATCCGCATCCTCGCCCTCGATAATCCGCAACACACTGTGGTCGCTCCCACCCACAACAACGGTCTGAACAATGATGGTAAACAGGGAATCTCCGCCGCAGCGCTCGGCCGCAGCATCTTCGGTTACGATTGAAGCACTAAGGTCAGCAACCGGCGTGCCGAGCGCATCAGTACCAATGGAATACGACCCGTACACCCAATTGACTACCGGGTCGACAACCGATGCCAGCTCCGCGGCATCGGCAGGCGCACCGACTCCAGCACCACCATCGGGCGAGTGTGCAGGGCCAGCAGAGGTGCGCTCAGCATGACGTCCTGGCTGAGGCCAAGGTTGGTCTCCGTCAGTCCATGGTTCGATGATGCCGGTAAATGCCTGATCCGAGATTGAATCATCAAGCGAATCCCGCGGCTCCGCGACTTGCGATGCCCCGCCCAAAAATAACGGCGAGAACGAGAGAAGTAGCAATGAGGCCACGGCGAGCACCGCCTTTTGCCTCTCAAAATCGCCGAAACCAGCAGACCGCATGCTCATCAGAGGCGAAGTTCGGCTTTCCGAGCCACTTGAACGTTCGGGCCATACTCTCGTTCAGACCTACGGTCTGAGCAGACTTGCCAGAACGCCGACCTCCAGCGCCGCCCGAAATTCAAGAGTGAAAATCAACCCGCGCCGACCAATCAAGGTGTCTCAGGCGACCGATTGGGGAGGCGTAGCCTCATCCGTTGCGCTTATAGGAGGGGCGCAGGTCGGCGAGTCGCACGGACCTCTCCTCTGGAGGCACAGCCGATGAGGGACGGGAGGGTTAACCTGCCTTTCCTCCGACTGACCTCGGAGCGGTCCGGCGATTGGAGGAGAAGGAAATGTACAGTCTCGTGACCATGGAGGACACCATCCGCATTCCTGCGGAGTACATCCGCAAGGATCGAAAGCTCGAGGACCACATCGATGAGTTGGCTCACGCCGCTTTCGAGGGTCGATTCGATGAGGATGAGAATTACACTCTGCTGACCTTCGGTCACGAAACCGTCGGACGCGGGAAGATTATCCACGGCGATGGTGCAATCTACCAGCGCGTCCGATTCAAGGCTCTTCACTTTACAATGGAAGCCAACGAAGTCGTCGATGGCGCAGTCTCGGAAGTCTCCGAGTACGGCGCCTTCGTCCGCATCGGCCCAATCGAGGCTCTGCTCCACAAGTCGCAGATTCTCGATGAGCCGGTCCAAGTCAACATGGGAATTCGACGCATCGAAGGATCCCAGACTGGCAAGCATATCGAAGAGGGTTCCTTCGTCCGCTCTCGCATCGTCTCGAAGGCGATTAACCAGAACGATCCTCGCTCGAGTAAGATCGGATTGAACTGCAAGATGTCGGGTCTTGGTGCCCACGATTGGCTAGCAAAGGGTGAGTGAAGATGGTCAAGAAACCCTTTGCTTGTGGCGAGTGCAACCGCATCTTGCCCGACCCGCCAAGTAAGAACGACCCTGTCCAGTGCATGCACTGCCCATCCGCTCCAGTCACAACTGATTGGTCGGGCTATGTGGTAATCATGCACCCAAAGCGATCCGAGGTTGCGCAGCGATTGA
Source organism: Methanobacteriota archaeon (assembly GCA_016845365.1). GTDB lineage: Archaea > Thermoplasmatota > Poseidoniia > Poseidoniales > Thalassarchaeaceae > MGIIb-O1. The sequence continues at coordinate 35,046 of JAERST010000011.1, read as the reverse complement.
ACGTCAGCGAGCCAGGGTCGTACGCACTGAAGGTGAATATCCGCTGAAGGAGGAATCTGTATGGAGATAATCGAAAGGAAAGAGAATCCATTGTTAAACCGAGTCGAACTCAGCTTCCGCTGGGAGCATTCAAGCGGCGCAACACCAACTCTCGCTGAGATGGTCGCCGCTGCAGCCAAGGCGGAACCAGGTTCGAAGAAGGAACTCACATTCGTCAAGGATGTCAACACCCGGTACGGCCGTCCGCAGACGACCGGCCTCGCGCTAATCTACGCTGATTCCGAGGCCGCAACCGTGGAGCCAGAGTATGTGCACAAGCGGCACGCGAAGCTCAACCCAGCACCAGAGGGAGGCGATGAGTGATGGCAGACCCAAACGCAAACGCAAAGTGGTCAAAGTACCAAATCGAAGGCGACACCCTCGTCCGCGCAGAGACCTGCCCAACCTGCGGCCCGGGAGTTTTCCTCGGAGTCCATGCAGACCGCAAGTCATGCGGAAAGTGCGGTCACACCATCAAGAACGAGTGAATTGGAAATCGCTCAGCGTTCCATCGTTGGTCAGAATACGCTGACCGACGAATCCCACGCCGATTTCTGGCCTTTCGCTTAGGCTGAGTTTACCCTCTGAGAGACGCCCATCGTGTCTCCAACCAGTGAATTCCCACGCCCCGTCGACAGACCTCGCCGCCATCACCGGCCCGTGGGTTGAGTGGGATTCGAGAACTCCGTTGTGATCTTGAATGCAGAAACCGCCGCCGGAGAGCGCGATGAGATGCTCATTTTCGCTGTGAAAAATAGCATCGATTCGTTCCGGAGTTTTGAGGCTGCGGCGGTCAATTTCGATTCCATCTTTCATCGATAAATCGACTACCAGTCCATTATCGTACCAAATGCTCAGAATATCTTCTGTCGGGTGAATCGAGAGGGCTGTTTCCAAGCCTCGTCGTCGCCCATCGAGAACCGAGGGCAACATCGCCCTCCAGATTTCATTTGCCTCCTCATCGAGATGATAGATGCCCTTACTGCGGAGGGCGAAGCAGAATCCAGTCTCGGTTCTGCAAACCGCAGTTGGTTCTGCGTCCATCGCTCGACTCCAATCTGCTTCAGCCGGTTGAATGGTGCTCGAGCGATGCGAACGCAATTCGCCTTTGGCGATTCCATTCTGCCACTCTGAGTCGAATCTTAGTCGAGCCATGCGGGCGAGGCGTTGCTCTGGCTCGACCCAAACTCCGAGCCAGCCGCCGTCGATTTGAGTTGAGCAGGGGACGGCGGCAGGAAAAGGGCTGACCACCTCTCCAATGGCATCACCCTTGTCATCGATTCTAGCCAATTCGCCGAGGGTCCCGATGATGACGTGCTCAGATTCTCCCGAATCTACCCGAGTCGGGGTGAAGGGGATGATTCGGCTCATGCGCTGAACTTTCTGCGAGGGTGTTTGAATCTGTGGTTCGGGCGGGGTCAGACAAATTCCGGTCGAGGATGAATTGAAGTCTGCTGGTGAGCAGCGTTGGACATGGTCACCCTGCTGCTGGCGTCTGAGGCGGATAGCGCCTCAGTGAATTTACTCGAGGCGGTTCGACGCCTCGAGGGCTGGGGCGAGCCCGAGGAATTTGACCACGGGGTGGTTCAACGACACATCGCTCGCCCAATCCATTTGCTTTCAATCGAAGAATTGCATATTCACGCCGACGGCATCGACGAAATTCACTCGGCCGCCGTCGGTGAATCAGTCGACGAAGTCCTCGTGCTTTCCCGACACGTGGCAAAGAGCGGACGACCCTCTCTAACCTTGCACGCAATTGGGGTACCGGGAGAAATCCCTCATGGTGAGAGAGGATTTGCGGGCGGCCGCAAGGGGGTCGCGGTGCCACCAAGTCCTCGATTTGCAGCACTTTTTCGCGAACTCAGAACCGATGCAATCGCGTCGGGCCTCGCAGATGAATTCGACCTTACACTCGAGACGACTCATCACGGTCCGGTTCTGACCGCACCCACGCTATACCTCGAGATCGGCTCGAAAGAATCCGAGTGGGTGCGCAAAGATGCAGCCGATTGTTGGGCGCGAGTCCTGTCCAAAGTTCTCGCTCTAGAAGGCGACCAACCCCTCGGCGAATGGACCGGCCAAGGTGAGGTGATGTTGGGATTAGGCGGAGGACATTACGCCCCGCGCCACACCGATGTTATCATCCGAAGCGGGGTAGATTTCGGTCATCTCCTAGCAAATTACGCTCTCGTTTTCGATGAACCCAGCGAAGATGACGCACCAGGACCATGGAAACACAGCTTGCGCGAGGCCGTCGAGAAGACTCGTCAAGCCTACCCGGGGGGCAATGTATTCGCCCATCTCGACCGCAAATCGTTCAAGGGTTGGCAGCGGAATGCAATCATCCAAGAACTCGCCAAAATGGGTGTAGAAGTCCGCCGAGGTCGTGACTTCCTACCTGAGCAATCGTGAAAGTGCTCCCGTCACACGAAGGCCGCCATGGGCATCATGGGCAGGCTGATCATGATGGCGATGCCAATCACTCCGCGCTTCGTTATCCGCTGGGTCGCCAACCGCTACGTTGCGGGCGAAGACCTTGATGGCGCGCTCAAAGTGATGCGCGATTTAGGCTCGCAGGGGGCTTGTTTCACAATCGATGTTCTCGGTGAGGAGATAACCAGTCTGGAAGAAGCCGACTTCTTCGTCGAAGAATACGCGAGAGTCCTCGACGCCATCGTCGCAGAGGATTTTGACGCCAATATTTCCCTCAAACCGACCGCTTTTGGATTGTTAATCGATGAGGCGGCCGCGACAGCAAATATTGAGCGAATAACTCGACAGGCTGCTGAGAACGAGATTTTCGTTCGCCTCGATATGGAAGACCACCGAGTCACCCAACCAACAATCGATCTGGTGACCGAGATGCACAAATTGGGCTTAACCAATATCGGCACGGTAATTCAGGCCAGACTATTCCGCACCGAATCAGATATCGCTAATCTTGCGAGCGCCCTCTCGGGCGCTTCGGATGTGCGCATCTGCAAGGGAATTTACCTCGAATCAGAGCAGATTGCGCACACCGGCTACCGTGAAATTGTAGAGGCCACGAACCGAGCAATCGACCAATTGCTAGATGCCGGTTCGTACACAGCGATTGCATCCCACGATATGCCGGTAATCGACCATTCTCTGTCCGCTCTGAGCCAGAGGGGGATGGGGCCAAACATCCCAGACCCGAGAGCAGAAGCGGGGGGTCCACGCAAGGGGAAAGGCCCGGGTTACGAATTCCAAATGTTGCTCGGTGTCAGAGGAAACGTACGCCGAAAATTAGCCTCAGATGGCCACCGAACCCGAGTTTACATCCCCTACGGAAGCCGATGGTATGAGTACAGTATCAGGCGACTGCGCGAGAATCCCGATGTCGCCTGGCATATCGCCAAAAGCATCATCATGCCGTGGACTAATCGACGTTGATTTTTCCGAATCATCGGCGGCGAGCATCGTGCCGGTGGTCATTTCTCTCGGCCCACTCATCTCTGCGAGGACCTCGTGAGTCGCGACGCTCGTCGCCGCCGGAGCGCGCGTATGGGAGGTGAAGGTAGATGCGACGAATATCGATAGCCGCGCGCTTACCACGAAGCGTTCTTCCTTTACCGGTGTGCAAGGCTCGGATGCGCCATCGCACACCGTCGATTTCCATGATTGAGCCGCAAGAGAAAATTTCGTCCGGAGTGCATTCGATTGTTCTCGACGTACTCTCCTCCCCATCGGTCATCGTCAAGCGAACAATCGCCTTATCGCAACGGACAGCCCACATAGTTGAGATTTCACCAGCGACCATGGAATTTTGTGGGCGAGACTTTTCGTCGTCGAGTCGTGTGATACGATAGAGAATTTCTGCGTGTTCGAAAACTTCCCCGATCCCTATGAGTTCATCCTCGTCGGCCTCGACTTTGTCGGTATGGCTCTCAGCACCATCGGAGAGGATGGTGGTAATTCCAACCGCTTTACCCGGCCGAAGGTGTAGAGTTTGGACCCCGCCACAATCCTTGCATTGGACTAGAAGGTCCTCGCCGGCGCCCTTTGCAGAACGGCGCAGCACCTCGTGCTCAGTGAAGTCAGCGCAGCTGCCGCACTCCGCGACATCGACGGGCTGCTCCTCGTCTTGACTATCGGTCACGACCCGGCGGCAGGACTGCTCCTCTTGAAGCCATCCGCGCGAGGGATGGTTCAAGAGAGGGCCACCCGAGGGCGCTTCATGAGCGATATCGGGGGTGGATTGGGTCTGCCACAGATGTCTCAGCGCGAGATGTTTGAGAGGTTGGTTAGCGCTGATGAAAGCCGCGTCGATGAGGAGCCTGAGATTGCCGCGGCAATCGGGGAGCAGATGCTCCACATGGACTTGCGACCTCTAACTCGTTCAGTCCGCGCGCGGATTCGAGATATTGCCGGTAGATTGCCAGCGCGTAATGTTGTCATTGTTGGTGGGGGCATTGGGCACCTCACCGCTTGGATGATGGATCTATGGTGCGGTGACCCCGCCTCGGATACCCCCTCAGCAAATCACCGCCCAGATACACTTCGAGTCATTGAGGAGGGCGGAAAATTCGGCGTGATTATCGATAGACTGCTACGCCGTTATGACGCGACCTCGTGGGCTCAAGTATTGACGCGTTCTTGGAACGAGGTCGCTGCTGAAACCGCTTCGTGGAACGCAGCGGGAGCGGCACTGCCTGATGCAGCCCGTACCGCTCCATTGCCTCAGCCCATCGACCTAGTCATCATCGATTTACCAGAATTAGAGCGGGCTGAAGCCGCTGCCAACGCCTTCGACCTTCTAGCACCAGGTGGGGTCGTGATGGTTCTCGAACCTCAGGTCCCAACCGGTGATGTCGGAGAGCCTACCGCTGGCGAGGAATTGACTCAAGCCCAGCAGGTAGTCGCTTCGTTCAATCGCTGGATGGAATTCGTACGAAGGGTAGATTCAGAGCACTCCGCAGCCTTCGTCGAATTGACAGGCGGAACCCTTGGCGTCTTCCTACGTTCCGCCTGATAAGCTACATCTTCGACCATCTCAAAGCCCGAGTCGGATTCATCCTCAAATCCACTCGCCGAATCCGACTCGTTCCCCAAAGCATCGAGCATCAAATCGATGCGAAATATTCCGTAGCCGTAGTGGTCATCATGCTCGCTTTGACCATCATCCATCTGTGAATTCTGACTAATCTCCTGCTTCACCATGCTAATCGCATTCGGACCACCCGAAGCACCTTCGCGCTGCAGTTCAGGATGCGCCTCAAGAATCAACGCCAAACCACCAGAAACCCATGCCGTTGCAGCCGAGGTTCCACTAGCCCAACCCCACCAAGAACCATCGCCGGACCCGCCAGCCATCAGAACAGGAACTTCAGCCCCCGGCGCCAAAACTTCCGGCTTTTTGTCCGGGTCGGAACGAGGCAACATCGGTGGCCACAAACGCCCGTTGTTATCCCCTTCTGAACTGCCACGCCAAACATTGCCCAGACGGGTTGCGCCGCCTACGCAAATCACATCCTCGACAGAACCCGGCGAAGAGACATCTCCATCATCATCTTCGCCGTCATTTCCTGCCGCAGCTACGACGAAAACTCCCTGGTCGATTGCATCTTGAACAGACTGCTCTAATTGGTCGGTGGTAATTCCAGCAAAACTGATTCCACCCTCTCCACCGAGGCTCAGTGAAATGATGTCAGCTTGTTGCTCAGCACACCAATCTACCGCTGCCGCAATCCCCTCGTCACTTCCACTTCCAAGGTCATCGATTGCCTTCGCCACCAGAAGTTCAACGCCCGGAGCATTCCCAGTAAGTCCGTCCTGTGCGACGATGATGCCGGCCATCGCTGTTCCATGGCCTTCATCGTCGTAAGGCGCATCCCGACCATCGATTACGTCGAGCCAACCAACCAGTGTCAGGTGTTGAAAGTCGGGATGAGACATTTCGATGCCCGAGTCTACAATACAAACTCGAACTCCACTTCCATCCAAACCTGTGACCTCGTCAAACCCAGTTAGGTCACGATACGACTCTTGCCATCCGGTGAGCGTTGGAGGAGGTCCCCCGAGTATGATGTCGTTAGCACCAGCCCAGAGCCAGAGTAAGAGGACGCTAATCGCGAACAGTGAAACGAGCCCCGAAACGATGCCAATCATCCAAGTGAAAGCGTCGCCGAAATATGATTCATCATCAGATTCTTCGGGGTGTTCAGGCCCGGAGTTCGAGCTTAGAAATGGGTCTGGCACCGGAGGTGAAATTGTCTCATCAACCGCTTCTTCTTCCATGGCAGAGCACCTCTATCACTACAAATGTGGACAACTCCACAGTGCTTCGTTCTCACCACGCCTCAGATCGGGTAAAGTGGCTGATTACAGTAGTGCTCGACCCGCAATCACGACAGGTGATTCGGGTCGGGAGAATTGCCTCGCATTCGCTACATGCGGTTCCCGGCGCGCCACCGCCGTCACATTCGTTACAAGGGACTTCGATGCTGCTATCTTCGTGGCGGATGGCAGCCGTTTCAACTCCGCAGATAGGGCAGGATCCTTGGCGGCGGTCATTTTTGACTGGAACCACTTCGCCTGCAACTTCGCGGGCGCGAACGGATTGGATACGGTCACCGGCTGCGCCCAACATAAATTGAGGATACCATAAAACGTGAGTCCACATTGCAACCGAGAGGATTCCGAAGAAGACGTAGAGGGCGATGAAAGCGGTCATATCCGTCTCGATTGGTGGTCTCGGCGCTACCGCGTGGGAGCCAGCCCATGATGATAGGTTGAGGAAAATCATCCAAGCGCCTAAACTCATGCTCCACGCGTTCAAACTGTGGTCACGCCATGCCTTCTGAACAACCCGAGGGTCCGGATGGGCATGGCGTTCCTGAACGTGAATGTCACGAGTCTCTATGACCGCTCTGTGAACTACTACCATCGAGAGGAAAACGAGCACCAAATTCCCGATTCCAACGCCGCCCCAGTCGCTGCCTGACGCGCCTAAGGGAAAGTTGGTTGCAGTGGAGTGGGAGGCTACGTATCCGAGTTGCACAGCGAGTGTGGCAACCGACATGTAAACGAGATTCTCACGCATCAATGGGAAGCGAGTCCAGAGTGTTGCGAATAATCCGAGCCAAGCGATTAGGGATAGTAGAGCCAGCATCAATGAGAAGTCAGCGACGTGCAGAAATCCGCCTTGTTCGCCAAATAGCCCGACTCGGTTATAGTCTCCTCCGGAGGCGATTTCGCCGATTCCCAAATCCCATGCGCCAAGCAAAATCGCAAGAGTTCCCAAGCCCAAAATGAGCGCTTCGTTCGGACCCCATCTCTCGAGAATCATGCGCGAGTGGAAGACGTATTCTTCGAGGAGGGAATCGAGGCGAGCGAGCGCGGGGTGGCGGTCGGCGAGGGTGAAGGAGAGGTCGATGTCACTCAATCTGACCGTTGCGGGGACTGCGTGCTCGTCGGGAGCCGCTCGGTCTTCCATGTCCTCCATGAGGCGAGCGCGTGAATACAGGCATAAGAAATCCACTTGGTTATGCCCGGCGCTGCAGCCGAATGACGATTGGTTTGGCGGCGAGAGGGAGATGATTTCTATTGATCCAGAGATTCGTGATATTACTACCTACTCGAATCTCTGAACCGTCAGTCGAATCGCAGCAATACGCTGGAACAGATTCGACTTGGTTCAAATCTCCTCTCGGCTCTCTGTGCATCGATTTTTGGCGCCGAGAGGGAGATTTGAACTCCCGAGGGTAAAACCCACATGATTTCCAGTCATGCGCAATACCAGGCTATGCGACCTCGGCTCGTGGTCGGGCGAACTAAGGTCCCGCCTTGAGTCTGACGCATGACTCTCTTCGATGAAGCGAGCGACGCGCTTTCTCCGCAGCCGCTCCGTAGCCGTTAAATCGCTGCCGCAGGTGGCGCGCTCGCTGCCACTGTGGCTTAGGGGTATAGCGTCGCCTTGGTAAGGCGAAGGTCGGGGGTTCAATTCCCCCCAGTGGCTCCATAATTCAGCACAATTTGCGAAGCGAAATTTAATTGCTGATTTTTCGCTTCAGATTTCGACTAGTTATCCCCTGTTCGTAGAACAGGAACCGCGAGTTCTATAATCTCACCAACTAACGTAGAAGACATGCCCGCCAGCCGCCGCAGACTTGCAACCGCCCTTGTCATGCTAATGATACTCGCTCCATTCGCTAGTGCAGGGATGGCTTCTTGGAACACAACGAATACCATCAACCCCGGTGGGGATGAGGTGACAATCACCGGATTCCGTGTCCCCGGAAACGGAACTATTCTCGACGGATGGGTGCACGTAACCAACTCAGATTTGATTACGGCGTTGGATACGACCATCTCTTGGGAAGGGCAAGATCTTCTCAATGGAACCTTCTCAGATTTGGAGTATAGTGAGGAATTGGAAGCCGTCATCATGATGGATGACCAGACTAAGACCAACATTAGCGACTTCACGGCGGGTGATGTCTCGGTTTTCTTCAACAACGATTACCGCAGCGGCCCTGGATACACCAGAGTCTATGCCTCTCAATCGACTTCCAGCACCGCAGGATGTGACAATAGCAGCGGCTACATCCTCAATCATGGAATGGACAATAATTACAACAATGCCCTGAACAATAACGAAATTTTGGAGAGTTTGTACTATTGCGACGTCCACACAACGAACAACGGCTCAAACGTGACTTACTTGGCACTTCTTTCGATCTCAGTCGAATCCTCTGGTTCGAACTGTGAGTATGGTGGATACAACATCACAGACGGAGTCGACTGGGACGATGACCGTTCCTTAGATACCGATGAGTACGAAAATCACACATTCATCTGCCACGGTCTTGCCGTGTGGACTCCAGCCTTCCCCGCTCAGATGGACGGGACTTTGGCCGGTGCCTCTAGAATACTGAGTCATGGGACAATACCTTCCACCGCAAGGGATGGCAGCGTTGTTGCTGGCACCTTGCCGGGAGAAGCTGTTCCCGCCGGCACTGATGCTTGGCTTACTATGCCGGCGCAATCGATTCCAAATTCACTGAATTTCAACAATTTCCGCCTCAGCTTTGACCATTGGTACCACGTCGACAGCACCGCGAGCGGTGAAGGCGACGGAACTTGGGTCGAATATCGATTGAAGAACGATTCAACCAACTCTTGGTCGAATTGGACCTGGGTCGCACCGGACGGCGGTTATCCAAGTACACTCTCCAGTGATGGACCATCGCCGGAAGGTGCTCCTGCAGGAGACCTACCTGTTTTCGCCTCACCAACCCACTCCGGGTGGGTGACTTCCGAGGTCAACCTCTCGGTATTGGATGATGTCGACTTTGCAGAAAGCATCCAATTCCGCTTCCGAATTTGGACACATCCTGACGCTGTGGAACGACCAGGTTGGTATATTGACAATGTGGAGTATCTCAACGATGGTCACAACGATGGTATTTGGCACCACGGCTGTATGTCTGGTTCGACTGCATCCTGTTATTATTCACCGAATGCATATGGTGCCTTGCAAGGCAATTTCGATTTCTCCGGCACAAATGCAAACTCATTCATCGAGGTTGACCTAGAGTGGGATCTTGAGGGTTCAGTTTACGATAATGCCTGCTTCGAATTGTCATTGAACAACAATTCGTGGTCGGACATATCCTCGAGCAGTACTTCCACAACCTCGGATTGTGCAAGCCGTTCAGGGGCTATCCCGAAGAACGGATACTCAGACCAAGACGGCAACTCATACGGAGATGAATCCGGAGCGATTGTCACCATCGAATTGGACATCCCGTCGACTTTCTACAATCAAAACTCAGTCGAACTCCGAGCGGTTGTCGACACCGATGGTTCGGTGAACTATGGCGGTAGCGCGGATCCAAAGGAAGGAGTCACGCTCTCTGCTATCCGAGTCTACAAGAACTCAACAACTCTGTTGACTCAAGACACCTTGAGTAACCAGAATACTTTCAGTCATTATTCAGTTAATACCGGCGCAGCAAATGATTGGATGTACACGACGATGGTCAAGGGAGTCATCGATGAACTGATGAGTTTCGAAGATTCAACCGCAAACGCGCCGACAGTAAGCGATGCGGATGGTTGGAGCCGTAATCCATCAGGTGGCTCGAACGGAGATAGGTGGACTCTAGGCCAACTCGGGTCTGGTGCAGGTCCATCTGACGAACCATCGTTCCCTTACCTCTACGGAACCAACTTGAACGGGGCATACAACAGTGGAGCTGAAGCCTATCTCATCAGCCCATCTTACGATTTGCCAGCGAACAGCACCCCTACTCTAACCTTTGAGAAGTGGGTCTGCACTTACTATTACTACGGCGCAGTAGGCCTATTCATCAAGGTCGATGGAGGTTCGTGGCAATATTTCGATCCGAACCTTCCAGGTTGGTATGATGGAGGTGTTTGGTCCTCCGCTAACTCACTCTACGGAAACGATGTTTGGACCAATGGCGATTGTAGCAACGATCTCCTCGAGAACCGTAAGGCTTCACTCGAGGCTTATGCAGGACACACCGTTCGATTCCGCTTCCTTCTAGATGGTGGAATCTACAATTGGGGATACCAAGGCGGATACATTGATGACTTTGGAATCCTCATTCCAAATTACTCCTACCCTGGTGAGTGGACTAGTCCGGAAATTGACTTGACCGACCCAGATATATTCAACCGTGGTTGGGTCGATGTCGATGCCGTTATTCACGAAGACAATACCCTCGTTGGCTCGCTAGTTGATGCAGACACAGGTGCTGTAATCAATGGCATCGAGGAGCAAGAATTCCCGCTATCATTGGCAGCTGTAGACCCCGAGATGCACCCTAGCGTCAAGGTAGTCGTGCATCTCGACACTGAGAATCCGGAGACTACTCCGAGAATTAACAAGATTAGCATAGGCGGCAAGAGATTCCTCTCGGGTGCCGCCTTCGATGGCAATGGTTGGGATATGAGCGCTAGCATCGAAGTCATCGATGGCCTGCTTAACGCAACGAGCATCGCGGGTACAATCACATCCGATTATATCCACTCTTCACGACCGATCAAGGGCATCAGTGTCTCAGGAAACACATCCAGTGGAATCGCAGTCTCGGCCTACGATGAATACGGCAATCCAATCGGAAGCGGAGGCTCTGGAGGAGTCTCCTTCACCTATCCAGTGACTGGCTTCGCCCTATCGATTTCTCTACCGACAAACGGATGGATTGACCGAATGGTGCTCGACGCAAACTTCGCAGAACACGCAAAGAATCCATCGATTGACATGCTCGACGATGACTCACTCGAATGGTCATTCCCGATGGGCGATGATTACGGTCATTATGGCTGGCAATCACTCATCAGTGGAGATTCCGACGTGCTGAGTGAGACGCTCTCACTCGACGGTACTAATCCCGCTTCAGTCACCGTCAGAATCCCATCTGACGCATCGCTCTACGGCGGAATAATCAGCGTTGCTTCACAATCCTATGATGGATTCGCTGGACCTGTAACAGTCTCAGTTGCCGGAGCCTCGCAGAGCAGTGGGTCTTCTGATTACGCATTCTACAATACTCTCAACCTGGCTCAACTCGGTGCAATCGCCGCATTAGGGACAAGCCACACAGATTCAGAAACTGGAAGAGAGTGGCGTGAGGTGACAATTTCCGTCGATTCGAACAACGCTCAAACCGTCAGTTTGTCGCGTCTTGGAATCGGCTATCTCCTCTTTGAGAACGTCTCAGGCCTCGGCCCATCGGTCGCAGCCTACCACGACGCTCAGACCACCGATGACCCTCCGCCTGAACAAGTGAATATCCCAGTCACGATCGCAGCGGATGCTGGAGTGATTACAATCGATGGTGACCTTGAATTCGATTACATAATCACCAATCGTGACTTCAACATCCCGAATACCTTCTACCCACGAGGTACACCATACACCGTGACCACGAAGCACCACCATTTGCACGATAATACCGAACTTTCACAGATTACCCTGCGAGGACAAGCTTCGGATGGCGAAGTGATAGAATTCACCGCGACCAATGGCGCAGATGGCCTATGGGGAGCGGGGGCTGATTCAGTAGACATCACTCAATTGCGTGGAGACAGTGTCGTCTCTCTGAATACGAGTGCATCTCGCGTTTACGAAACCGTCCACAGTGATGGCTTCACGGATATCACAGTAGATTGGGTCTTCGACATCTCATGGAATTGGGACGATGTAGACAGCATTCGCTGGGTCGCCAAGGCCTTGGACGCCGAGGGCGAGACAGTTTGGCCGGCCGTCGAGAATAGTGGACAGTCTGGCCGCAAGGCGGTCGAGAACGACCTACAAGTGGACACATTCGAGGTTCGTGACCAATTCGGCCGCCTTCTCTCGAATCAGTATTCCACCTTCTACCCATACCCGATTATGGAAGGTAGCATTCTGAATGTCACAGGAAACGTTCGGTTCCAAGATTCATCGGATAATCGTCCTCTTGGAGACGACTTCCAAGTTAGGCTGAATCTATCTGGAAGCATGATTCTGCTCGATTCAGCCGACGATGGTGCGTTCAGCGGAATCGTTTCCGCACCATCTGGAACCGGCGATGTAACCGCATCGCCGGACCTATTCCGCGTCGGCCCATTGGCTGGAGCCGTCGGTGCCGACGATGTATCCGGTGCCGGAACAATTGTGACTATCCGTCAGGATTCCAACCCGCCGGTTGCTGGAGACATAATGGTCAACACCCCAACCGGTCTGACCCCTGCGCACGGTAAGGTCTGGGACCCAACCGTGCCGTTGAGCATGTTCGTTACCGTACAGGAGGGCGAAGCTCGCGGAGAGACTTTGACGCTGAATTATTGGCGTGCAGATGTCGACGATCTCAACTCGGATGGCATCGCTGATGAAGAGGAGTACCTCTCTCAGACACAGCCATTGAGTTCTGGAATGACCGGCGAACAACAAGTCAACTTCGCAGGAATCGATGTCTCTGGTCAATCATTCAACAGCCCGGTACACGTATACCTCGAAGGTACAGATTGGGCTGGCATAACCTATCAGGAAGGCGGTACCGGTGGAGCTGCCGGCGCAGAAAATGCTTGGGCATCCATCGTTATTGCAACTGACGAGCCGACAACCATTGTCGGAAGTGGATTCCACCTCGACCGCGATACTGGATATCTGTTAGCAGGTGTACCACACACCTTCCGCATGCAGATCAACGAGCCTAACGGCCTCCACACTTTGGACAACGTGAGCCTAATGCTGTGTGGAGACCGCACCGACAATTTGGGTAAGTTCACCTACAATCCATCGAATGGAGACATTTGGACTGCCGACGATTCGATGATTTCACCGCTGTCGGTACAGACTCATCAAGTGACAGCGGCAGTAACCGAGGTCGCGATGATGTTCCAAATCTCTTGGGAATTCCCTTGGGAGGATGGCCAATATGGTTGCAAGCCAAGTGTTAGCATCGTCGATGACATCACCGAGGTTGCTTACCAGAATAATATCGGAGAATTGACTTGGGAACTCGACAATAAATTGGTCGCTATTCCTTCAAGCATCGCCGATTTGACCCCGCCGATTGTAGATACCGATGATGTTCACCTCTACCTAAGGCAGGGCGATGAATTCGAATTGCTCGGAGAGATTTACTACGAAGGCTCTGGAGCTCTACTGAGTGAAATTCCAGACGACCTGCAGATGCAAATGCAAATCGTCTACGGTACTCAGCAGATCGAATCCGTCGCTGATGTTGGCGAAGATGGAACTTGGGCCGCTTCGATGACCCTACCAATGCGCGTTCCACTGAATCCAACGATGGGATTGGCGACGTCTGTCCTCAACGTCCCCGGACAAGGTACGACTGGCGTTAACGAAGATGCGCAGGTAACCGTCGACAGTAAGTCGCCAACCGTTCTCTTCGACCAGACGAATTATCCAGACTCATCTCTGACAGTTCTAGAATCGGACCTGCTCGAAGAGGTCTTGGTAACAGTCACAATCGTCGATGAAATTGGTTTGCCAGACGAGGACCTGCAGGTTGCTTGGGTATTCCTGAGGAATAACCTACCAGTTGCAGGTACGGAAGATTCAGGCGGCCTAGCTATGCTGATCGATGACGACGGCCGCGACATTTTCCAAGGCAAGTTAGACTTCACGCCTGCGCTAGAAGGATTTGAAATCGAGAATGGCGATAGAATCCTCTTCTGGGTCACATCAACCGACAGGGCAGGCAACGAGATTCAAGGATTGGGCAGTGACGAATCACCACGCCCAGTGGCTCTCAGAATCATGCAATTCGTCCCGAGCCTAGACAATGTAGTCGTGACTCCAAAGGACCCGTTCCCGGACACGACGGTAACCATCGAGACCTTCTGGAGCAATAGTGGAAAGCGCGAGGGAACCATCGAAATCAACCTCTACGAGTTGACTGGTGATGGCAAGTGGCGCTCCGAATCGAGCACTCTCGAATTGGACCTACCTGCTGAATCATCCTCGGTATTCGCTCGATTCGAGTGGCATGCTGGAGACCCAGGACAGCCGGTTCTCTACATCATCATGGACGATGATTTCGATAACCCAGCACATCCAATTACTGGGATACAGGTCAAGACACCTATCGATCCAGATACGGGTCCTGACGACATGATGACTTACCTGATTATTGGTGGCGTATTCATCGTCGCAATCGCGATGGTTGGATTCTTCGTAAGCCGCTCGCGATCCGACGATGACGAGTATTACTACGACGACGATGATGATTCGTATTACGAGGAGACTTGGGAGTACGAGGACGAAGGCGAGGAAGAAGGAGAGTACGAGTACGAGGAAGAGGAGTCGGAGGAGTATGATTACGAATACGAAGACGACGAATCAGAGGAGTACGAGGACGAGGCAGGAGAAGACGAGGCCGAGGATGAGGAGTACGATGATGACTCCGAGGACGAGGACGAGGACGACTCTGACGAGGATGACTCTGAGGATGCAGAAGACGACGAGGATTCTGACGACTCAGAAGAAGAGTGAAACCTGTTTTCTGAACACGAACGGCAAATCCTCTGGACTTGTCGAAACCTGCTCCAGCCGACAGGCTGACCTATCGAGTTTATAGACCCTAGAAAGTGGAACCCTTCTCCGAGGAACAGTTGTTTTCTCACATGGGGATGGGACTATGGAAGAGGCTCGCGAAGTTGTCACGATGGAGGAATTGAAAGGGGAAGTTGAGGACTTGCGTACGCTTGTCCACACCCTCTTGACGATCATCATGGAGGAAGCTGATGGCGTTCAATCCGGCGCCACTCCGCAGATTCCGAACCAGCCGAAACGCGGCTACGTGATGTGATTAGTACTCGATTGGCTCAGGGCGATTAGTACTCGACTGGCTCCGGGCGATTAGTATTCAACTGGCTCTGGGCTATTAGTACTCGACTGGCTCAGGGTCGATGGCTCGCCACATATACCACGAACCGAGGGTTCGATAGGGTTTCCACGATTCTGAAATTTCTCTCAATTCGGGCTTACTCAATGGCTCGCTCGAATTGTACACTTTCTCCATTCCGCGCACAACGCCCAAGTCATCGATGGGGAATACGTCTGGGCGCAGCAGGGAGAAAATCAGAATCATCTCTGCGGTCCAGCGCCCAACCCCGCGAAGCGCGATGAGCGTCTGAACGACCTCTTCATCGCTCATCGACTCCCATTCAAGCAGATTCAATCCCTCTCGCCAAGCCTCTGCAATTCCCGCGACATACTCGGCTTTGCGATTAGACAGGCCAACAGAGCGCAATTCCTCATGCGTACGCGCGAGGATCGACTCGTCGGTCACTGGCCCGACAAGGTCGCACAGCCGCCCCCAGACGGTGGCGGCTGCTTTGGTAGAAATTTGCTGACCCACAATCGATTTGACGAGCGTGGCAAAGAGGTCACCGCGTGAGGTGAGCGAGGGCTCTTCCCGTTCTTCGATTACCCGAGCGAGGGTTGGGTCGGCGGCCGAGAGGCATTGTTTGGCGGTGGCCCACCATTCGGGGCTTGCACCCGCTTCAACCATGACCCGTGCGGGATATCATTCATTATCGCTTGACCGGTCGGAGTGAACGATGGACGAAGTTCAGACCTTGATGGCAGTGGGGCTGGTTTTGACGCTTGGATTGGCAGGATATGTCCTTCTGGACGCTGATTCGACCGATGGCGTGGCAGATTGGGATATCCTCGATGTTTGTCTTGCTGACCACGGTGGCGGCATTTCGCACATCCACGCAACGATCTCAGTAACTCTCGATGGCAATCAAATTGCTATACCTACCAATATTGGCATTCAGGACGAGGGTTGCCCTGACGGAATGCGTGGAGTTCACACACACGATGATTCAGGCCGAATCCACATCGAGACTCCTGGTTCGATGGATGCGCCTGTCGGGGCATTCTTCGTGGTTTGGGGTGAGGAATTCGATGAGACGCACATCCTCAACAAGGTGGCTAACGAAGACAATGAGGTCGTGATGTTTGTCAATGGTGTTCTCAACGATGAATACGAGAATTACGTCATGAAGGATGGCGATGTCATCGATATCGAGTATCGTGCTCGGCAATGAGTGCGGCGCTCTCTGTTCGGCTACTTCAGCCTTTGATTACGGCGAATGGACGTAAGCGTGCGACTGGTCGTGCGAGGTTGGCTGATGCGGTTAGGGCGATGACCTCGTCCACATCCTTGTAGGCGTCTGGAGCTTCTTCGGCGAGGACGTTGGGAGTTTTTGCTCGCACGTGGACGCCGGATGCTTCGAGCCGTTGTTTGAGTTCGGCAGAGTCGATTTGTTTGCGGGCGGCTGTGCGTGAGAGGCGGCGGCCGGCGCCGTGGCATGATGAGGAGAAGGCGTCGTTGCCGCCGGATTTCGGTCCGGCGAGGACCCATGAGGCTGTTCCCATATCGCCGGGGACGAGAACTGGTTGTCCGACGGCGGAGAATCGGCTAGCGAGTTCGGGGTGATCTCCGCCGAGGGCTCGCGTCGCACCCTTGCGGTGGACGCAGCATTTGCAGGATTTACCGTGGACGATGTGTTCCTCGACCTTGGCGATGTTATGGCTCACATCGTAGACGACTTCGAGGCCGCCATCGCGACCTAGGTGAGTACGCAGAATGTTTCGAAGTCGTTGGGTGAGGGCTGAGCGGTTGGCGAAGGCGTAATTTCCAGCCGCGCGCATTGCATCGAGATATGCTGCTCCTTCTCGGCTGAAGATGGGCGCGGCTGCGAGTTGACGGTCGCGCAATGTGTAATCCCATTGAGGCGCGACCCAATGGTCTCCGTTTCGGGAGTATTTGCTTTCGATGGCCGCGACATGCTCGCTGCAGACTTGGTGTCCAAGGCCGCGCGAGCCGGTGTGAATCATCGCTGTAACTTGCCCTTCGCGCAAACCGTAAGCTGCAGCGGCAGTACCATCCTCGACTCTGTCAACAACTTGTAATTCGAGGAAATGATTGCCGCTGCCAAGCGTGCCTAAGGCTTTCATGCCCCTTTTTTGGGCACGCTCACCAACATTCCGCTCCTCACTATCGAGCAAACCATTCGATTCGATGGCGGCGAGGTCTTGCGCCTCGCCCCATCCCATCTCGACAGCCGCCGAAGCACCCTCCGACAAGACGGCGGCCATGCTCGTATCATCAAGAATAACACCACCTTTGCTCGAAGCGCCGGCCGGAATCTCACGCGCTAATGCACCGGCCAGCGCCTTCGCATCGATATCGCCAACCTCGACATCAAGCGCACAAAGCCGAACTCCGCAATTGATGTCGAATCCAACTCCACCCGGCGATATCGCCCCACCGAGTTCACCAGCATTCAGCTCGGTGGCAACAACACCACCAATCGGAAATCCGTACCCAAAGTGCCAATCGGCCATCGCCCAAGCTTCACCGACAATCCCCGGCATTCCTGCAGTATTGCACAATTGCTCGGGCGAGCGGTCGTCGCTGTGCCCTGCCAAGTGCTCCGCATCAGCAATCAGCAGCGCATCGGTCAGCATCGAACCATGCTTCCCGATGCGCATTCTCCCCGGTCCTGCCGGTTCGAGGTATTTCCTCCACTCAGCAGTCATGGCACTTCGTGATGCTCGCCGGTTTTCAACACCACGCACAGGCTCGACAACAATCGCTTTCAAGACGGACCAGCCGATGGCGCGGGCGTAGGGGGTTGAGCAATGTCCGGCGAAGAAGCGAAGATTCCGTTCGGCCAGACCAATATCCCCTTCTGGGAAGAGTCGGGTCACGAGGTTCGAATCTGCACGGTCACAGGCCTGCGCTTCTGGTCACGCGACCCTGCGCGTACGACCTCTGGGGATACGGTTGAGGATTCATACACTTTCATCGGGAACCCGATTATCGGTGGATTTGAGATGCGAGGAAAGCCGCTGAAAGACGCCATGCGCGATGCTTTCCTCGGCTATTTCGAGCAGCGGGGTCACGCGCGTGTTGCTCCTTACCCCGTGCTCGCAAGATGGCGCGATGATATCCATCTAACAATCGCATCCATCGCTGACTTCCAACCACATGTGACGAATGGGACGGTGCCTCCCCCGGCGAACCCTTTGGGGATTAGCCAACCTTGCATTCGCTTGACCGATGTGGCCGCAGTGGGGCGTTCTGGGCGTCACTTGACGACCTTCGAGATGATGGCTCACCACGCTTTCAACCGCCCTCAGGACGGCGAGGTAATCTACTGGATCGACCAATGCGTTCGCTACTGCGACGATATGCTGGTCAACACCTTCGGCATCACCCCCGAGGAAATCACCTACATCGAAAATCCATGGTCTGGCGGAGGTAATGCCGGGCCCGCGCTTGAGGTAATTGTCGGCGGGCTCGAACTTGCGACTCTGGTTTTCATGAACCTTGAGGAGCATGAGGAAGGAGACATCGAAATCAAGGGTCTGCGCTACCGCGAGATGCCTCTGCAAATCATCGATACCGGCTACGGGCTCGAGCGGTTTTGCTGGGCTGCGGCTGGTACTCCGACGATTTACGAGGCGATTTATCCTGAGTCGGTCGAGTGGCTGAAGGGGCTTGCTGGCTTCGATGAGATGGTCGCAGGACTGGGACTCGGCGTCGATACTGATGCTCTGCTGTCTGAATTATCGCAACTTGCTGGAATTCTCAATATCGACGTCGGCACCGATGTTGGTTCTCTCTATCAGCGGCTCGTCGAGCGACTGGCTGATGGCGGTGTCAAGATTTCTGTGGCCGACCTCAAACGCGTGACTGAGCCGCTATCCTCAATTTATGGAATCCCAGATCACATGCACGCGATTTGCAATATGTTGGGTGATGGATTGGTGCCGAGCAATGCCAAGGCTGGATATCTTGCTCGCATGATGGCTCGCCGCGTTTGCCGAATGAAGGGCGAATTGGGCATCGATGTGAGCCTTGCCCAACTCGGCGAGCACCACATGGACACACACCTCGATATGGCTGGATTTGTCCAGTCGCGAGAGGGAATCACGACTATTCTCGCTCTCGAAGAAGCGCGCTACCACGAGATGCTCCGCAAGGGCGAGGCGGCGGTGCGAACCGCTCTGCGCGAAGTTCCCAAAGATGCTGCCGAAGCCCCCGATGAAACTCTATTCCGCCTCGCCGAAGAACGAGGCCTCAACCCAGACATGGTCATCTCGATCGCTCACGGGCTCGGCTGGCAGAATTTGTCCGTGCGCGTGGGATTCGCAGCAGATATGGCCGCGCGAAACGCCGAGCGTACCAAGGCGGCAGCCAAAGGCAAGGCCAAGGGCGCGGTTTTCCCAACAGGCTTCCCAGCAACCGCGCGAGATTACTACGCGGACACAAGCAAGACCGAGTTCAGCGCAAATGTCCTCGGATGCAGCGAACTTTCCGAGGCCCAGTTAGCCACCCTCAACCTCTCAGGTGAAGTCAGCACCAGGCCAAGCCATGCAGTAGTCCTCGACCGCACGCTATTCTACCCAGAAGGAGGAGGTCAACTCGGCGACCAAGGCACACTCGGCCCAGCAATAGTAGCCGACACACGCATCGAAAACGGCGTAATCTTCCACCTAACGAACGGAGCACTCCCTACGGGCCCAACAACAGGACAAGTCGACTGGGGCCGCCGACGCCAACTAATGGACCACCACACAGCAGTTCACCTCGTCGGCGGCAGCGCGCGAGCCCTCCTCGGACCACACATCTGGCAAGCCGGCTCAAACAAGGGCGAGCGCTACGCGAGAATCGACCTAACTCATCACTCGCGTCTAACCCGCGAAAACCTCGACCAAATCGAAGACCACGCAAACGAGATAATCGCAGCGAACCCAACAGTCGAGAAAATCACCCTCAAACGCGCCGAAGCCGACGCACGCTTCGGCTTCGAGCTTTACCAGGGCGGACCGCCCAAGCACAGCGAAATTCGCGTAATAAAAATCGGCGAGCACGACGTCCAAGCATGTGGTGGAACGCATCACGATAGTGCCGGTGCAGTTGGGGAGTTACGCATCATCCGGTCGAGTCAAGTCCAAGACGGGGTCGAGCGTCTGCAAATCGTGGCAGGCGAGACCGCACGCGAACACGCCCGGGCGCAAGAGCGTCTTCTCAGCGAATCGAGCGAGGTCCTTGGGGTGGCTCCTGAAGACCTTCCCGCAACGGTTGCTCGCTTCTTTGATGAGTGGAAATCTCAGCAGAAGAAGATTGAGTCATTGGAGGCTGAAATCGTGCGACTGCGCACCAGTGGCGGTGGCGATGGCGCAGTCGAAAAAGAAGGAATCCGCTACGCGGTGATGGAGGTTGGAGGCGATATGAAAGCGCTGATGACGATGCTTGGTCAATTGACGCGCGACCCTGCAAAACCCACTCTCGCTGTTTTGGGTACGCGCGATGGCGGCGGCAAACTGATCGTCGCAAGTACAGAAGGCAGTCTTGCCGCCGAAAAACACGATGCAACAGAAATTCTTCGCGCCATCGCCGGCCACATCAATGGTGGCGGCGGAGGCCGCCCGACGATGGCGCAAGGCGGCGGGTCAAATCCCGATGGAATCCCCGCCGCCCTCGATGCAGCCCGCGAACTCTTGGGACTCTGACCGCATCACTCTGCGAACCTCTCGCCGAGCACGCAGAGCACGCGGGCAATGTGAAAATACTCACCCGGCTTGAGCCAAAATTCGCAATGCCGGGGCGAAGTTAATACCGAATGGTGCGATCTAAGTCCGTAGAGCCTCTTCGGTAAGTTTGCGATTCCGCGCTTGAAATTACCCTAGCAAACTCGTCGAACATTCATGTTTGTCGAAATCAAAATGATATCATAACGATATATTGAATAACTCCCCTACTAACCACACTCCATGAGTGAGCAAATGCGTGCCCCGAAGAACGAACCAGTCTACCACGATATCGAGGCTCAGACGATCAACGGATTCCCCGGATTAGCCCTGCACATCGCTCTCGGCTTCTTCAACCTCATTCTCCTCGTCAGCAATTCTGCAATCGCCATCCTATTGCTCATCACCGGGCCGATTTGGCTACTTTTCTGGAAGAGTTACGTCATCGTCAACCCCAACGAAGCAGTCGCAGTGCAATTCTTCGGAAAATACGTCGCCACACTCAAACAGGAAGGCTTCCGCTTTTTCCTCAACCCACTCTACCACAAGAGCCGCGTATCCCTTCGCATCAATAACTTCGAATCGAATCGCTTGAAGGTCAATGATGTCAACGCCAATCCAATCGATATTGCTGCAGTCGTGGTTTGGCGAGTTTACGACGTCGCAGAAGCCCTCTTCGAAGTCGAGAATTACAAACACTACGTTCAGATTCAGAGTGAAGCCGCCTTGCGTGAGATGGCGACAAAGTATCCTTACGATGCCATCGAGCAGAAAGACATCGGCGGCATCACGCTCTCGAGCCATCAAGATGTGATCGCGGAGGAGCTGCAAGCCTCCGTCGAAGAACGCCTCCTCCGCGCAGGAATCGAGGTACTCGAAGCGCGCATCTCCTACCTCGCCTATTCGACTGAAATCGCCCAAGCAATGTTGCGCCGCCAACAAGCCAGTGCAGTCGTGGCGGCGCGCCGCGAAATCGTCGACGGAGCAGTAGGCATGGTGGAACTTGCGTTGGAGCAATTGAGCGCCAAGGACATTATCGAGTTGGACGAAGACAAGAAGGCAACAATGGTCAGCAATTTGCTAGTCGTGCTCTGTTCAGAAACCGACACCACACCGGTCGTTAACACAGGGACGTTGTATCAATGAGTACGGCAAGTCATGACGGGGGAGCAAGAGGTGGAATGCCCAGGAGGAGTTCGGTGGACAAGAAAAAATTCCTCTTGAGAATCGACCCAGATACTCATCGCGGATTGAAACTCTGGGCTGATGATGAATTCCGTTCGTTGAATGCTCATATCGAATTTTTGTTGAAAAAAGCGCTTTCTGAAAGCCGCCGCGAGTGAATCTGAGGTGATTAATTGGGCTTATTGAATAGAGTGAATGCTGGCGATTTTGAGTCTCGCCCCGATGCGGCGGCGAGCAGACAATTCACCAAGCGCCGCCCTAACGACGGTCGCGGTGAGAAATTGATGGATGTTCTCGAACACAGTCCAGTTCCTTCCGGAGTCGTTCTGCTCAGAGAAAATGAGTTTACTCGAGGCGGCCGGATGTGGGGTCAATCTCTCTTTATGTTGATTTTCGGGACGGTTTTTTGTGGAATCGTAATTACTGTTCTTGTGATGGCCTTAGTCGGTGGAGCGATTATTGCCCTCCCGTGTTTCTTAATATTCAGCATTCCATTTTTCATGTTTGGAGGCCCGATGGTCATTGGTGGACTTGATACGATTATCAATCCCGAACCGTTAGAAGACGTTACTCACAAATTCTGGTATGATAAGAATAACAAATTTCTGGCGTTAATCGAACATTGTCGAGATGTCGAAGAGGATGAGGAATATGCTCCTGAATTAATTCGGGAATTCTACTTGGCGGATTCGGACGAAATCAAGGTGATTTCCGATCCACCGAGCGATGGTGCGGTTAGTGCAGGGTACACACAGGTGGTTCTTTGGGATCAGAATACTGACAAAGAATCTCGAATTTTACTTTTCTTAGACAGCTTTCCCTACTCGAAAAAAGCCGAACCCGCGGTTGAGAAGGCGAGGGAATACAGCATCATTATGCGGATTCCGTATAGCAAAAAACCAATCTGGGAACAGAACGCGTTTAATCAAGAAGTGGTCAATCCCGACGGAGGGATTTTCATCACTCGAGGTGGCCCTGGTGTGGCAGACCTCGACTGAAATTTTCCAATGAAAAAGTGGTGTTCCTAATGGTAAATCAACAAAATTACAGGGCGATTGCAATTTCTCTTTGTGTGCTATTTTTCCTAAGTATGGCTCCGACTTCAATGGTATCAGCTCAAATTCCGTACGAACCCGAAGTGGACTACAATTGTGATAGCACGGTTTGGTTGTACGTTGAATGGTCTTACTCCAGTCAAACATTTGTTTGCACCGTAGGGAATAACAATGCCCATGATGTCACTGTTGAGATTACCAAAGACTGGCCTCATCAGGTCGAAGGACCTTTGGAAGTCTCGGACTGGGGTTATTGCATGGAAAACGAAATCGGCGACGAAATCTACGTTGGTGGTAATTCCGCCGTCTCATTTTGTTTCCAAATCTCTGCAGATTCTAAAACGCCGGAAGGTGTTGAGAATTTCCATACTACGGCAGAGGTGAAAACTTACTCATTAGTGGTCCCTTGCGATAATTGCCAGCCAGTCGAAGAGGACGTCGATGTGATTATCATGCCTTGGATTCAGGTCACATTTGAGCACGAAGCGACTCCAGAATCTGCATATGATTATCATTCTACACGTACTGGTTGCGACAAAAAAGACTCATCAGAAATTACTGTTAAAATCACGGCAGATGGAAATTTTGAGGGCACTGCATGGAGCTGGGTTACCTTTGATTATTATCTTAGAATATATGACCTTCAACGGCAAGAATTTGTTGAGCACCGTGAATCCACATTTGGCAAAGTGGAATTGGATTATGATTCAGAGTTGGAAATCAGAGCTGGAGAAACTGTTTCGATGACCTTCACAGCATCCTGGGATATCAAAGAAAATGACGACTATGATATCGAACTTAGAACAGAACTGAGGATTAACCTAGGGGTCGAGCAAGGATGGAATTCGTATGGTGAATATTATCGCGATAATTGTCCGACTTGGGAGGGTGTTCTGCCCGAATTGAATTTTGACCCCTCGAACCAAAGCTCTGGCGTTACGGTTAATCTATCCAGTCCTTTTTCAGTTCCATTTTCAATTCTGTCAGTGGCGTTAGCCGCTGTGATTATTTCGCGACGGAACGATTATTCTGAGTGAATGAAATTTGCTCGCGTGGTCGGATGGATTCATCATCCGTGACCACGCCCGCGTGCCATGGTTGAGCAGGTCGATGTCTCGGCACGCGCCGCTGCAATCGAATATGCGATTCGCGATGTGGTCGTGCCCGCTGTCGAACTCGAAAAGCAAGGCCACGAAATCATTCGACTGAATATCGGCGACCCGCTTGCCTACGAGGGATTGCCAACGCCCGATCACATGGTCGCCGCCTACAAGGCAGCCTTGGACGCGCAGGATAATGGGTATGGGCCATCGTACGGACTTCCGGCTCTACGTCAAGCGATTTCGGTCGCTGAAACCGGTAAGGGTTGGGTGTGCTCGGAGGACGATGTTTACGTCACGCATGGGGTTACGGAAGCTCTGCAAATCATCTTCGCCGCCTTCCTTGAACATGGCTCCAAAGTGCTCGCTCCCGGACCTCACTACCCTCCTTACATGGCATATCCTCAGATGTACGGGGCCACGACTGTCGAGTACCGGCTGGACCCGACGGACGGCTGGCGCATCGACCTCGATGATATTCGCGCTAAGATGGACGACAGCGTCCGACTCCTCGTTCTCATCAATCCTAATAATCCGACTGGAAATGTTGCAACCGCTGATGAAATCGATGCGTTGATTGGCATCGCTCGTGATTGGCCAAAGTGCACGATAATCGCTGACGAAATCTACGACGGGCTCGACTTCACCGGCTCGCTAGTCTCTGTTGCCTCGCGCTCAAACGATGTTCCGGTTATCGCCCTCAACGGTGTCTCGAAGGTCTACTTCGCTCCCGGTTGGCGGATTGGATACATGGCTTGGCACGACCCCGCGGGGCGGCTTGGGCTGGTTCGTGACGGGGTCGAACGGCTGCTGCGCAGCCGACTTTGCGCCTCGACTCCTGCTCAGCACGGCTATCTTGCCGGTCTGAGCGATGAGCATGGTTGGCTCGAGGGGCACCGTGCGAAGGTGAAGGAGCGACTCGACTATTGTATGGAGAGGATTGGGGCAATCGAGGGGCTGGAGTGTGAGGCTCCCGGCGGCGCATTCTATCTCTTTGTGCGAATCACCGATGAGCGGGCAGCCTCCGACAAACAATGGGTTCTCGATCTTCTTCACCAGCATCACGTGCTCGTCGTTCACGGCTCAGGCTTCTCTCCTGAGTTCGGAGCCGGTCATTTCCGCATGGTCTGCCTGCCGCCGGTCGAAGTTCTTGCTACGGCATTCGACCGCATCGACCAATTCATCAATGGCTGATTAGAATGGGTTGTTGAACGGCATGGGATTCTTCGACTTCCTCAAGCGCGACAAAATCCCCGCCGACCCAGCTGAATTAATTCAGAAACGCTGGGTTCACCACGAAGACGGCACAATCCGGGATTCGTTGCGAACCCAAGCTCCAGACAATGCTTCCGCAATTTTCTCAGTCCGCGGATTCGAGTTTTGGTTTCACGGCCTCGAACAACGCCTCGGCCAAAGCCTTGGACGCAGGCTCGCTCACTCTGCCCTCGAACACGAGGAATTCATGCTGAATACGGCAGGATTGGCAGCCCCAAGCGGGCGTGACCTCTCGAATTGGGCAGACTCTCAACGGGATTGGCAAAGCCGAGGGCTCGGGAGATACTCTTCGCTCGAAGATGATGAGTCCACACGAATTCTAATCGAACATCCTGCTTCTTCGGCTATCTGCGCTGGCCTCATCACAGCTTCTTGGGAGAGGGCAACCGGCCAGCGCCACAAATTCGTTTGGTCACAAAATGCGCAGGAGGGCTTGGTCGTCTCGCTCGAACCCGACCATCTGGAGTCACCGGCTCCGAATGAGATGCCAATTCCATGGCGGGACTCAAACCCAGGATTGACTGATTTAGATCGAATAGAATTGGCTTGGGAAGACCTTCGAATCGAGTCAAACTCAGTGTGGTCAAATCTACAAGAGCGCAGAATGGTCATCCATCGAGATCTCATTCTGCGCTTCGAGGAATTTTGCATTCCATACCTCGACGGAATCAAAGATGGTCGCAAAAACATGGTTTGGCCGCTTGAGGATGAGCAGCGAATTGCGTGGTGGACAGCCGCGGCGGATTCGATGCGACAAAGTGTCTTCGAATCTGGAATTCACATCTTAGTTTCTCAACCCGAGGATTGGCTAAACATCTCCTCCCGACACCTCGGCCTCCATGGCCTGGGCAAGGTTGAATCCGCGAGTCAATCCGACTCTCAGGGCGGAGTAGAATTAACACTCAACGGTTGTTTTCACCCCGCCCTCGCAGGTGGTGTCCTACTCGCATGTTGGGAACGCGCCTACGGACGCCGAGGACACCTTAAGTGCACTTTCAACAGTGGCGCAGTACGCCTTTCTGTAGGTTCAGCCGTAACCCTAGCGGAATGATGCTTCAGATGCGCTCTCGCTGAAACATTATATTCATCCCATAGGTCAACCGAATGGCCCCTTATGGGGCCAGGTGAGGAATTTGGCTTTGAACCACAATCAATACGCGGTCGCAGCGATAGCAGCGACGCTCTGTCTAGCAGGATTCTACACGATTATTGACGCCGGTCTTTCAACCACCGAATCCGGCGGTTTTGACCCGGCCGGAAACGACGTTATTATCACCGGCCCTGAGGTTCAACAAGGCGGTGAAGATTTCGACAATGATGGTCTTCCAGATAGGATGGAACAGACTCTCTACGGAACCGATTGGCGCAATAATGACACCGACGGAGACGGCATGGAAGATGGTTGGGAAATCCAGAACGGATTAGACCCACTCGACAATGGTGAGCCTCAAGAAGGCGAGACGGATGTTGTCAGTCCGGGTGAGCAAGAAGAAACCGGCGAACAGAACGAGACATTCCCCGACCCAGACAATGGCCGCTTCGGCGACCCAGACCGCGACGGTTTGACCAATGAGCAGGAAGCTGCAATCGGAACCAATCCAACCGTCCGCGACAGCGATGGTGACGGTCTCAACGACCGCTGGGAATCGCTCTACACCGAGGTCGTCCAAACTCCACAGGGCGAAGTCGTCCTTCTCGACCCACTCGACCCTAACTGGGGTTGCCCGCTCCTAACACCTCAGGTTGAAGCTGAGATGAAACTCATCATCGGCACGAAGACTTGGAACGAACTTCCTGTCGGTCCTAACGGAGATCACTCCTGCGATTCGGTTCTCGACATCGACCGACAGGGTCCTGATTCCCTGCCGAATTACCTCGAGGAAATCTACGATACCAATCCGCTCGAGGAAGACAGCGACCTCGACCTAATCCCTGATCGCGTCGAGGTCGGCTACGGCAGCCTCGACCTGCAAGTCCATTGCGGTGTTCCACAATTCGGAACCATCCGCATGGTCGCGCCTTACACCGATTTGATGAGCGGTGTTGGCGACCTAACCTGGTTCAATCAGGACATGGACGGTGACGGTCGCCTCAACGGGCCTGGCGATTGGGATACTGACGGAGACGGCATGCCCGATGGCTTCGAGTATTGTTACAATACTCTCCTCGACCCAGCAAATTCAACCGACGCCTACGGCGATGGTGACGAAGACGGCTTGAACAATGTCGAGGAGTACGAGGTCGCTTACACATGGGGTCCAATCAATTTCACCAGCCCACTAGTGGCTGACACCGATAACGATGGAATGCCGGACGGATGGGAATACCACTCCGGCATCCACCCTAATGATGGGAGCAATGCAGAGGACGACCCCGACTTCGACGGCTACGATGCCGACGGCGACGGAGCCGTTCGCTACACCGACATGGTTGGAGTCTCAACAGTTCACAACATCGTGGTCGAGGTTGGAGATTACGTGCAAGTCAACCGCACTATCATGTGGGTTCGCACGGTTCAAGAAAGCCAATACGTCAACATCCCAGTCAAGAATCCAACAGCTGGATACGTTTACTCGATCAATGTCAATGTCGGCCAAGAAGTCACTAGCCGATTGCAAGATCTCGCGACAATTGTCGAGGAGCACGAGCGCTTTACCAACCTCGACGAGTACAATGCTCGCGACCGCGATGGCGACGGAATCGTCGACGGTCGCTCCACCGACCCGCTAGTCGCAGACACTGATAATGACGGCCTCATCGACGGAATCGAAGTCATAGGCTGGACGATTAGAGTCGTCGATGTCGGCGTCAGAGACGTAGTTGTGCGGTCTGACCCGGGCGTGTACGATACAGACCGCGACGGCCTTTCAGATGCTGTAGAATACTACGAGACTTTCACCAATGCAACCGATAAGGACACCGATTCAGACGGCCTCGAAGACTTCACCGAGGCGGTTGACGGATTCGTGTGGAATGGTACTGTCTACTACACCAACGCCTCGATGTTCGACACCGATAACGATGGTTTGGACGATGGTGAAGAAATCGTCAACGGTGCCGACCAATACATCACTCACGCAAATAATGCCGACACCGATGATGACGGCTTGAACGACGGTGGCGAGGTTCTACACATCCCTCGTCCATGGCAGACCGCAACAAACCCGCTCGACAATGATACCGACGATGACGGCCAGCCCGACGGCTGGGAGATGCAGGTCTTCTCAGTGCAACACAATACCAATTCCCACAGCCTGTGGATTTCCACCTCGAATTGGCTACCACTCGGCTGCGATAGCATGCAAGAGTGCGGTCTTGGTCCGGGCGGCTGGGTCTGGGATAGTTACCTGAAGGGCTTCCAGACCTCTGGCGACCGCAACGGTGACGGAATCCTCGATCCGAAGTACTTCATCTACGAGATGAATCTCACCGGATTTACAATTCCGAATAACGGGCGCTGGGCTCTTGACCCCTCATTCGGCTCGATGCCCGACTCGAACTTCGACATCGATAACGACACGCTTCTCAACGCTCTCGAAGCGCCCGACCGCTGGGACACTAACCCAGTCGACGATGACACAGACGGCGACCTGCTAGCAGACGGCTGGGAGGTCTCAGCCTCAGAACGCGCAATCAGCCTCGGCCTCGTCGACAATAACTCACTCGACGCATTGGGGGCCCGAGGTCCGATGGACCCACGAATGCCAGATTCGGACCTCGACGGCATCGATGATGGTGCCGAAGACTTCGATGGCGACGGTCTCAACAGAACGCATCTTCTGAACCGGTATTGTCCGGGGTCGGATGACCCGCAGGACGCGGAGTGTCACATTGACCCAACGACAACGAAGGGTGGAAATTTCTACGATGATTTGGAGAATTACACGAATTACGAAGAATTCCAAAACCGAACCGACCCAGTCCTTGCCGATACCGATGGAGATGGCTGGGCAGACGGCTCAGAGGTCTACCACCAAGATCACGATGATGATGGAATGTGGTCAGGCTGGGAGTTCTACTTCGACTTCGATCCATTCGACCCTGCCGACGCGCACATCGATTCCGACGGCGACGGCTACATGAATAAATGCGAGAATAAATGGAACACGAATCCGAAGGATCCGACAAGCTTCCCGAGTCAGGGTGAACTGTGTACCAATAACTGATGCACACTCGCTCGCCCTCAGGATTCATGCCCTGTGCCTCGCTCGCGTAGACAGGTGAGCCGATGTCTTGGTGGGTGATGCCGACAACTGCGGACATCGGCTTTCGAGCATTTGCCAGCAGCCCGGGTGGGCTGCTGAGGGAGGCCGCGCTCGCATTGCAAGGCATTCAGATGTCTGAGCGCGGCGCGGCGCTGCTCGACGGCCACATCCGCCACGTGGGCGAGTGGGCCGTGTCAGCGCCGACAGGTGACCTCGAACGCGGACTTGTGAGATGGCTCGAAGAGGTCCTCTATCATGGGTCTGCCGAGGATAGATGGTTGGTTGAATGCGATTTGGTAATCGAAGATGATTGCTTGCGCGCGCAGGTGCTTTGGGTAGATGCGCGCGATGTCGAACTCGAGGTCGAAGTCAAGGCGATCACCCTGCACGACCTCGAAGTTCGCGAAGTAGGCGATGGCGAGACTGTTGAGGGAGTCGAGGGTGTTCCGACCTTCGAAGGGCCGGGATGGATGGCTCAAGTCGTCCTCGACATTTAGGCGATTCAAGGCTTGAGAAGCTACACACTTTGCCGCAGTTGTTCACGCCGACCAATGAAATGCCGCGTGCGCTGCGTGCTCTGCGAGAGGCAAAGGCTAGTGTCAGATTTTGCCAAAGCCTTCTGCGATGTAGAAGACGCCGCTGGCGACGATTCCGAACATGACTCCATTGTGAATCCACTCGGATTTCAGCGCGACGAGCCAGCGCTTCCCCACTCTCACTCCGATTATTGCCGAGATGACGAGAACTGCTGTGATCTGTGAGTGGGCGAGAATTTCTTCGGGGCGAAACACAAGATACACAGGAATGCGCGAGAGGTCAACGCATAGTGCGAGGATGCTTGCTGTTGCCGCGTAGGCCATTTTGTCGGGCAAGCGGCGAGTTAGGAACATGGCTCGTAGAGCTCCTTGATGACCGGATAAGCCGCCCATGAAGCCCGAACCAAAGCCGCCGATTCGGTCATTCGCCTCAGGAATACGATATCCGGTCCAGCCCTCTGAAATCGTCAGAATTGGCAGGATGATGAGAAAGATACCGATGAGCACCAAAAGTGGGTCTTGAGGCACCTCATTTTGCAGCAGAGCCCCAAGAATCGCCCCGATTACCAGCCAGACCCCGTAGCGCCGAAAGGCGCTCAGGTCGACCGAATCCCACATCGAATAGCACTTGGCAGCATTGTGCGCACCGTGAACCACGGCAACCACCGCAACCGCCTCGTGCGGGGCCATCAGAAGCAAGGCGAATGGGGTTAGCATGGTCGAGAGACCAAAGCCAGCGGGAACGGTCAGCGCGGCGGCAAGAAATGCTCCAATTGCCGCGACGAGAAGAATCTCCACGAGCTGTCCAGACGACCAAGGAATGTGATTCTTGCCTATTGAGTCGATGGAACACGAGTGCAAGCACGCCTGCCAACGCGGCCCGCCCAAGATTCAGCACTCATTCCTCGACATTGAAGCGCTGATACACCTCATTCGTAGTTTGAGTCACACGAATGAAAGTAGTACACTTCGGCAAGTCCTTGATACGCCGCGCCCCAACATAGGAACAAGCCGAACGAACCCCACCAAGAATCGCCTGAATAGTCACCTCAACCGGCCCGCGATAAGGCACGCGAACCTCCTTGCCCTCAGGAGCGCGGTGCTTCGCAACCTCGCCATAATGAGTCTCCATTGCCTTTGCGCTCGACATACCGTAGAATGACATGTATTGCTTGCCATTAGCGCCGGTCACCAACTCGCCACCAGATTCATCGTGACCGGCAAACATACCACCCAGCATCACAAAATCAGCCCCAGCAGCGAATGCCTTCGCCACATCACCAGGGCTCGAACAGCCACCATCAGCCATCACGTGCCCTGCCAAACCATGAGCAGCATCAGCACACTCAGCAATAGCAGACAGCTGAGGATAACCAACACCCGCAACCTTGCGCGTCGTACAAACCGAGCCAGGACCGATACCAACCTTGACGATATCAGCGCCCGCGAGAATCAGCGCCTCAGTCATCTCTCGCGTCGCAACATTGCCGGCGATAATAATCGCCGAAGAAAATTCGCCACGAACCCTCTTGACGAACTCTAGGAAGACCTCCCGGTAGCCATTAGCAACGTCGATGCAGATCATCTTGGTGCCAGCGTGCGTAGCCATTTTGCGCTTCAGCAAATCGAAGGACTCCTCGGTCGAACCACACGTAACCGCAACAAATTCCGGGTCAACCCCGTCCTCCCACGCCTCCGCATATTCTCGAGTCGAGTAGAATTTCTGCATACAGGTCAGCATCTTGTGCTTCTGCAATTCGGCTGCGATGCTGAACAAACCGGTCGTGTCCATATTCGCCGCAACGACCGGCACTCCAGACCAAGTTGTGTCAGAATGTCGAAACTTGAAGTCTCGAACCAGAGTCACGTCCGAGCGCGAAACCAGCGTACTGCGCTTCGGTCGAATCAATACATCATCAAAAGTAAGCTTCACATCGTGCTCTACACGCATCAGAACCTTACTACTCCAACGAAGGAGCGCTTAAGACGGTTCTGACCGAAATTGAGAGCGACTTCAGGAGCCTTCAGCCTCGCTGATGAATGGTCCTGGATTATCCCAGAAGTAGTGTAATTGACGACCATGCTCCTCGGTGAATGGATTGAAGAAAAGTTTCGCACCAACGCTTGTCAGTTGAAGCGGCCAACTACTATTTTCTCCTACATTGACATCAACTGCTAGCATAGTGCCTTCAGAGGTTCCGTCACTTCGGCATAATTCAACACCGTGAACTCCATCATTACAGGCGAAGAATAATTCTCCTTGGTGAATTGTGAAAATGGTTCCAGTAATGCCATTTTGGACGAAATGCCAACTGCTATTATTTCCGGGATTGATATCTTTGACCATATAGGTTCCAGCAGCAGTTCCATCACTACGCCACAATTCAGCACCGTGTTCAGGTTCGTAAGCCATGAAGTAGAGAATACCGTCCAACATTTGTAATTGATATGGGTTTGCTGATCCATTTGGATTGATATCTTTGACCATGAATGTACCCGACTCCGTTCGGTCAGAAATCCATAATTCGCGACCATTCTCGTCATCGTAAGCGGTGAACATCACCTTATCTCCAAATTTTGTGAAGTACATGGGGTTGCTGCTATTATTTCCAGTGTTGATGTCCTTGACGATTCCAGTGGTGAAGGCATCGCCTCGGCTGTGGTAGAGTTCGCGTCCGGTGGATTCTTCTTGGGCAGAGAAGTAGACTCCATCACTCCCAGACGTCATCCACATCGGGTCGCTACTCTCTTCGCCTTCAACGAGGTCTTCGACCAGGAAGAGACCTCCTCCAATCGCTTGTAATCCGAATCTGTATAATTCTCGGCCATAATCTAGTGAATTTGCGCTGAACCAAATTGTATTGCCCTTCTTTAGTAAATGAGCAGGTTCTCCTCCTTGGAAATCTCCGCAGCAGTAAGTTGCCGCTTGGTCTGGATTATACGCAGATTCATCCTCAGGCTGAATATTTGCAATCATAATGGTGCCTGATTCTGTACCATCACTGATCCAGAGCTCATCTCCTGTCGGTGGAGAATTGATTTCTCCATGCACGTCCTGCGCAGCATATACTACTCGATCGGGAATAAAACCACTTGATGGAATTGGAATAAGGTAACGTGGCCCAGGCGTCTCCCCCCATCCTTCTTCCGATACAAATGCAGGGTTCCAGTTTGTCCAACTTCGCTTGACTAACTGTGTGCCAGCGCTTGTTCCATCACTTACAAAGAGGGCGACAGAGGTTTCCGTGCCCGGGATGCCATCGAATCCTGTGAAGAATAATTTCTCATTTCCTGCGACAATCTCTGGATAATGGCAACTGCGTGGGTCGTTATTCCAGCAGTGAACGATTAGGCTACCGTAATTATTGCATGTTTGACCACCGTTTCCGTCGTCTTCACATTCTTCATCACGAATATCCTTGACTAAATATGTGCCAGCAACTGTGCCATCACTTCTCCAAAGTTCCCATCCGTGGATGCCATCATCTGCTGAAAAGTAGAGAATTCCACCCATTTCTACCATGAGATATGGCCCAAATCCACCGGAATTATTCTGGAACGAGCCGACCCTTGCGTGGTCTCCCGGGCACTCCCCTGTGCGATACTGGATTTCTTCATCGTGCAGTTCGCCATCATCGGGCACTCCGTTTCCCGAACCATCGTCGTATCCCACCACCATCTCCATCCCTGGATTGGACTCTGGGCAGGTGCCAATTCGCTCCCGGATATCGTAGGTCAGGCTGTCGATCGTGCTTTGGAGGGCTGAGTTGGTGGCTTCGAGTTGGGTGACCTGGGCCTCTTTCTGGGC
Organism: Methanobacteriota archaeon; assembly: GCA_016845365.1. Taxonomy (GTDB): domain Archaea; phylum Thermoplasmatota; class Poseidoniia; order Poseidoniales; family Thalassarchaeaceae; genus MGIIb-O1. The sequence continues at coordinate 779 of JAERST010000011.1, read as the reverse complement.
AATGTCGCCCTCGAGGTTGGCGATTCGCGAATCTGCGTCAGAGATTTGCGAATCGAGGTCTGCGATATCCGCTTGTAATTGTGCGATTAATTCGTCATCCTCTGTGAGATTCAGTTGGTGTTGTGCCTCTTCGAGAGCGTTTGAGAGATTTGCGCGGTGCCATTCCGCCGAGGAGAGTTGGGCCGAGATGTTTGAGAGGTCTACATTTGCTTGGGCGAGTTCTGCCTGTGCGGTTTCTAGAGTTGAAGCGAGGAGAGCTGCATTCTCTGAAATTTCTTCATTTTCAGCGGTTAGATTGGCAAGTTCTGATTCAAGAGAGGCGATTTTCTCATCTTTCTCTGAATCATCCCCACTACCAGCACACCCGGCTAAGACAGAAGTTAGCATCACAAGTGTCAGCAGTACAGCGGTGGCTCTCATGCTTCACCTTAGATTTAGCACCATATAATTCGTTCTCCGGATACAATCAAAATCCAACATCCAATTTAGCAAACTGAATCCTGAAATCAATTGATTTTGGATTCAGTTTCGTGCCGGGCCGTGGCACTATCTTCAAGCGGATTAGAATTTATTGAATCGGATCACATGTGCCAGGCGAGGCACGAGCACCAATCTCGATTCCATTCGATTGTAGAGATTGGTGCTCGTGCCGGGATTTGAACCCGGGTCGACGGATCGAGAGTCCGTCATGATGGACCGAACTACACCACACGAGCGAGTAGTCCGGCGACCGAGGACCGGTATTTGAAAATGCTCGCCGACGGATGGAGAGTTTAGCC
>JAERST010000010.1 GCA_016845365.1 Methanobacteriota archaeon | reverse complement strand
CGCTGAAAACTCCGGTGAATTGATTGACTGGAAGTTGAACATCTATGGCACTGATAATGACTTGGATAACGATGGAGATGCCGACGACATCGATCCAGATAAGGATGGAGATGGCTGGCTGAACATCGAAGAGGAGTTCTGCGGCACCGATGAAATCGATGCTTCTGATTATCCTTCATACGTCGGTTGTCGTTGGAGTGGTGATTATGACGAAGATGATTGGTCAAATACTCACGAGGATATCGAATGTCACACCGATCTGAAGTTGATTAGCAATCTCAATGGCGAATTACTCGATTGGCATAATGGAGATTTTTCTGCCTACGAATCGATTAATCATGACCCCGATTTTGACACAATTTGCAACGCAGTTGACAATGATGACGATGGAGATTTTTATTCAGATATTGAGGAACTTATCGCAGGTTCAAATCCATTAAATAGTTTGAGTACTCCTATCGATAAGGATGGCGATGGTTATTCATTTGGCGAAGAAATACACTGCGGTTCACAAGATGATGATTCTTTGTCTATTCCAATCGACTCTGATGGCGACGGAATCTGTGATGGAATCGATGTAGACGACGATAATGATGGAATCTTGGATGTCGATGATGGTTTACCATTGGAAGCTATGGATACTGATTCAGATGGAATCACCGATTTGTTAGATACTGACGATGATGGTGATGGTTTCCCCGACAATCAAGAAATATACTGCGGTTCTGATTCTAGGGATTCGAGTGACCCTGTAGAATCAATTTCAATCTCAGGCTACTATCCGGAATTTGATCTCGATTGGGATTCGATTTGTAATCGACTCGATTGGGATGATGATGGTGATGGTTTCAATGATGAAGAGGAATGGAGATGTAATTCCAACTCTCTTGATTCAGATGATTTTCCTTTAGATACAGATGGGGATTCCCTTTGTAATGCCCATGATGTCGATGATGATGGAGATGGGCACTTCGATTGGTTGGATGATTTCCCACTCAAATCATGCTATTGGGAGGATGTAGATGGTGATGGATTACCATCAGATATTTCCCTCTCAAGCGATTGTCCACCAAGTATCGGAGTTCTCACACTCGACAATGACGACGATGATGACGGCGTTTTAGATTCAACAGACGCCTTCCCTCAATATGCTGCATATCAAACTGATACAGATGGAGATGGCATTCCAAATCGTAATGATTTGGATGATGATGGCGATGGAGTTGTCGATGCCATCGATTCACATCCCCTCAATTCGAATGAATGGAGAGATACTGATCGTGATGGAATAGGTAACAATGCTGACAATGATGATGATGGAGATTTTGTCACCGACAGCGTTGATGCCTTCCCTCTAGATTCTTCAGAAAGTGTGGATACTGATGGTGATGGAATCGGCAATAATGCAGATTTCAATGACGATGGTGACCTATACTGGGATGAAGAAGATGCCTTCCCCCTAGATTTGAGCGAGTGGCTCGATAGTGATTCGGATGGAATTGGTGATAATGCAGATGCCGATGATGACGGAGATGGATTTGTTGACACCATCGATTTCGCCCCACTCGATCCCAATGAGTGGATAGATACGGATGGAGACGGCCTTGGAGACAATGCTGATGCCTTTCCACTAAACCCTCAAGAAACCAGTGATTTCGATGCTGATGGAATCGGAGATAATTCGGATTCCGATGCAGATGGGGACGGCATTCCATCTTGGATTGACCAGTTTGAAGATGATGCAAACTCATGGTCAGATTTTGATGGTGATGGAATTGAGGATTGTTCAGACTCAGACTGGGATGGAGATGGTATTGTCAACACAATCGCAATCGACCCAAGTCCATTTTGTGTCTCAAACAATTTCATTCTCGAAACCTATCTCACCTCTGCGATAGGAATTGGCGGTACGCTGATAGATACAGATTCGGATTCAATCACGGATGTTGCAGATGCAGATTCAGATGGGGATGGCACACTCGACTGGGCTTGCTTTAGTTACAATCCAAACTTCGATTCAAGAACTAAAGAGCAATTATTCTACAATTATGTTGAATCGATGCTTATCCAGGAATCCTTCATCACTGTCAATACGAATATGGCCTTGGCTCACTCCTTGATTTCCTCCCTCACCAATCAGATGCTTGGGGTTTGCACAGGTGCTCCTGCAGCCGCTGACGAGTTTCGCTTCCAATCAACTGAAATTTCTGATTTGGATGGTGATGGGATTGGTGACAACCTCGACCCATTCGATTCTGATGCAACAAAATGGCGAGATACCGATTCAGATTCAATAGCCGACTCAATTGATACTGATGACGATGGAGATGGCACTCTTGATTGGTATGATCATGCGAGGCGAGATGCTTCAATCCAGATTGATACCGATGGAGATGGCATTGATGATTCATCCGACGTTGACAAAGATGGAGATTCTGTCCAGAATTTCTACGACGACTTCCCGCTCGATTCGAGCGAATGGAATGATTTGGATTCAGATGGGGTCGGAGATAATTCAGACAGAGATGTTGATGGAGATTCAGTAGCCAATTTCGAGGATTGGTTTCCATTCAATTCCAATGAATGGTATGATACTGACCGCGACGGTTTTGGAGATAATGCAGATTTGGATATCGATGGAGATGGTCACACTAATGCAAATGATGCGTTTCCATTCGATAGATGGGAATACGAAGATTACGATCAAGATGGCATTGGGGATTTTGAGGACCGAGATGACGATAATGACGGAGTGATGGATATCGATGACCGATTCCCTCGTGATTCAAGCGAGTCAATAGATACAGACAATGATGCCATTGGCAATAATGCTGACACCGATGACGATGGAGATGGGATTCCTGATTCTCAAGACGCATTCCCGTTGGATTACGAAGAACACTCGGATATTGATGGAGATGGAGTTGGAGACAACTCAGATCCAGACAGTGATGGAGATGGAGTCTGGAATCATGATGATGCCTTCCCACTTGACGAGTGCGCGGGTAAGGATACTGACCGTGACGGACTGCCTGATTCTCTCATCGAATCCTGCACTACGACCCTCACCATAGATGATGATGACGATGGAGACGGAGTTCTGGACGATAGTGACGATTTCCCGCTCGATGCTAGCGAGCAAACTGATGCAGACTCGGATGGCATAGGTGACAATCTTGATCCTTACAACGATGTTACCGAAGTTTGGCTTGGAATGTTTGATGCTAATTGGAATCCGTTGGTTTGATTTAATACTCTTTTATCTTCAACCCGGCGAGTTCTTGTCTGATTGGTCAGCCGACGGTTCGTGCTTCGCATCGGCTTGGTCATGCTGCAAGGCGCGCGCCACGTGCATATGGCAGCGCTGCGCGCCGCCGCAGAATCAGCCGATATCGAAATCGAAATCCACGAATTACGCAAGGCTGGCGACCTCGAATCGGCCGACCCGCACGCTCTTGTGTTTCCCGGCGGCGAATCCACCACGATGCGATTGACCGGAAATGATCCCGCATCGGGACTGCTTCCAGCACTTTTCGCTTGGATTCGCGCCGACTCCACCCGCACAATTCTTGAATCAGATACTAGATTTCCACATAATCCCTGATGATTCAAAAAATTGATTGATCAATCTCCACTCAAGAGTAAGTGATAATTATAAACAATGGAATCAGGATTGTCTTTTATGAAAAAATTCACTGCGTTTGTAATGATTTTTTTATTATTGATTTCTTCCTTACAATTTGTTTCTCTCGAAAGCAGACAACTTGATGATTCATCCAATATGTCAACGATGTGGACTTCTGAAATTAATCAATCCTCAATTAATTATCCAATTATTACTGTGTCCAATCAGCCAAAAATGGTTATTTTGGCAGAGAATCAACCGTCATATGTTGGTACAACTAGTCATTTAATTTCAAATTTTATCAATCATGATAGACAAATTCAAATTACCTATAAACAAAATAATTATTCTTTAAAATTATTTGATACTCAATTACATTCGTTGGAAATCGATAGTTCACATTATTCCGGATGGGTGGAAAATGACCCTTTTTCGACAGTGAGTTTCAGTTATAGTGAATCTGCTAATATGTTCTCACTGTTCATTATGAATGGACTTAAAGGTTGGATTTGATTGAAATGAAAGCAGTTTTCTTAATCTCAATTTTATTCATTTCCTCGTTTTTCTCTGGTTGCATGTTATTTACTGATAAAGAAGAAGAATATACTATCTTTGATTTGCAAATATCATCTGGTTCTAACCAATCTGATGATTTTTATTTTGTTTTACCCTCTCCTCGCATTGATGGTATTTCTGAATTCATTGACATGAACTCAGAACTTGAGGAGACGCAAATAAATGGGGAATCCTATATTCGAGTTCAAGTTCCATCCGGTCATCTGAATCTGAGCACAAGAATTGAGTTGGCGTATTTTCACCCGGCTGAAGTTTATGATCTTGAGTTCAATCAAACACTGAAGACTAGTCAACACAATCAAACTAACAGCACAAGGGGGTACCGATTAGCCCTACCAATTTTTGTGGACCAATTCAATGGCTCATCGGAAGGTATTTTTTTCAGTTTTAGAGTTAGTGGATTAGACGGTGTTGTTAACAAAGAATGCCCTCCGTATATTTTAGAGGGGGTTGTGTATGAAGAAAATTATTTCGCACCACATAAGCCAACTCAAACCTATTGTGTTAATATCTTTACAGATAACTGATTTTAGGCGTAGTATCTTCTGCTTTGTGAGTTGTAATTTAAGGAAAATATAGCATATCCAAATAAAATGAGCAAACATTCTGATTTCATCTCAGCGCCGCATTCACTCTGGGTTGGATTCAAGCCGGATGCTTCAGCCGACGGTTCGTGCTTCGCATCGGCTTGGTCATGCTGCAAGGCGCGCGCCACGTGCATATGGCAGCGCTGCGCGCCGCCGCAGAATCAGCCGATATCGAAATCGAAATTCACGAATTACGCAAGGCTAGCGACCTCGAATCGGCCGACCCGCACGCTCTCGTGTTTCCCGGCGGCGAATCCACCACGATGCGACTGACCGGCAATGATCCCGCATCAGGCCTGCTTCCAGCCCTTTTCGCTTGGATTCGCGCCGACTCCACCCGCCCAGTCCTCGGGACTTGCGCGGGTGCGATATTACTCTGCGATCCTCAAGACGGCGGCGACCCACTCGTCGCCGCCGAAATCGACCGAAACGCCTTCGGCCGCCAGGTCGATTCCTTCCAAAGCGCGCTCGAATCCGCCCTGCTCGACCGCCAATTCCCGGGCGTCTTCATCCGCGCACCGCGCTTCACCAACCTAAGCGCCCCGGCCCAAGCAATAGCCATGCTAGGGGAGGAGGTCGTGGGTGTGCGAGAGGGTAATCGCTTGGCTTTGACTTTCCATCCGGAATTGAGTGAGGATGCGGGCTTTCACGAATGGCTTTTGAGAACTGCAAAAGAGGTGACTGCATGACATTTTCTGTGCGTTTGCCGAAGATTCCTGAGCTTCCCGAGGCGGCCGATGCCAACGATACCGAGGGCTGCATTCAATGCCAATTGGGCTCGAAATTGGTGCTCTTCATCACCGGTCACTGCCACTGGATGTGCGACTACTGCCCCCTCTCGGAAAACCGCCGCGAAGTCGACTTCATGTTCGCCAACGAACGCAAGGTCGAGGTAGGAGATTGGGGAGCTGTAATCGAAGAGGCGCGCGCCATGAATGCCACTGGTGCGGGCATCACTGGGGGTGACCCAGTTATGGCGCGCGAGAGGGTTTTGGAGGCTTGTCGGATTCTGAAAGCGGAGTTTGGAGATGGCTTCCACCTGCACATGTACACGAGTATCCCGTTCAAGGTCGAATGGGCTGCTGAATTTGCCGATGCTGGGCTAGACGAGATTCGCTTTCACTTCCTTGATTTGAAACATGAGAAGTACATCGATACGATGGCTGCTTGCGTTGAAGCAGGGATGCTGACTGGGGTTGAGATTCCCTGTGAGCCGGATAAGTCTGAGGAATTGATGGAATTGCTCGAGACGATGCGCGGGATGGCAGTTCAATTCCTCAATCTGAATGAGTTGGAAATCACCGTCGGAAATCACGACAATATGGAGGTTCGTGGATTCAATTTGTCCGATGAGATTACCGCCGGCGCCGCTGGTTCTGCTGAATTAGCGGTGCGCATGCGAGACCGTGTGATGGCTGCGCAAATCGGCGCGCCGGACCCCGAAGATGGTATTGTCCGCGCGCCGTATCCCTACCATCTGAAATTCTGTACTGCGACGTACAAGGATAGTGGGCAATTACGTCGCAGATTCTTGCGGCGCGGGGAACACACGATTGCGCCGCATGAAATTCTCACCGAGGATGGAACCCTCGTCTTCGGCGCTATCGATTGCGAGCCAGCCGACGCGCCGGATTGGATCGAGGAGATTCACCAGGAGACAGGTTTGCCGCGACGTTTCATGCTGTGGGATGAGGAGAACGGACGCATCGAATTACCCCTCTCGATGGCAGAGGAATTGGTCGGCGCCATCGATGCACCGATCGCTCTCGTCGAAGTTCATCCAACTCACGAGCGATTGGAAATGACTGTGGTTTACCTCGGCGAAGAAGGCGAAGAGAGTTGAGCCGGAGTTGAGGAGTCTGTTCGCTTTTCGAAAGTGAAGGGATGGCCCCTCGCTTCCTTCAAGTACTCTCGATGAATTTCGTTGGATGTGCCTGTGCAGACCTATGACGCGGACGCGACGGGGGTTGACCCGTTTCGCAGATTGTCGGCCTCGCAGGTGAATTTGTGGAAGGCTTGTCCACGCCAATGGTTTCACGCCTACGAGGAGCGATTGAAGGGTCCGATGCCGCCGCAGATTATTCGCGGAAATGCGGCTGAGGAGTGTATTTGCAGGGTTCTTCGCGACTCGCCCGTGCTCGTCACTGCCGATGCTTCTGACCTGCTCACCTCACCCCTAAATTCCGAGGGCGCTCCAGCTTGGGAGGATACTGGGAATTGGATGGGGACGAGGCTGGCGGCTTTGCCAGAGGCTGATTGGCCAGCCTCGCGCGACGCGCTGATGGAATGGGCTTGCGCGCGCGTCGAGGTCCATTTTGACCGCTGTTGGGATGCTGCCGTAGCGGATTGGGAGGCGACTCAGAACCGCGCCGGCTCGCTCGACGATATCGATGTGGAGGAGTGTCGAGCGATGGTCATCGAGGGCATTCGCTTGCACCTCGATGAGGTTGAGCGTTGTATCGGAGCAGGTGGTGGGCCGAGCCTCGCCGCTTGGCGAGCGGGCGAGGCTCGCGCTGAGATTCCAGCACCAGACGGCTTCCCTCTGCTTTGGACCAAGCCTCACCCTGCCGCTCAAGATGGCGGTGGAGTCACTTGGTGCGAGGCTTGGGAAATAGCTCGCCCTTGGTTTGTCGACCCCGATGCCAAGTCCTTCAGCCAGACGACATGCATCTCCGAGGGTTGGTTCCAAGGAGAGTACGACCTCGTCTATCGCTGGGATGGCTCAATCAACATAATCGACATCAAGGCGAGCATCGGAAAGGGCGACCGTTCGCACAGTTATATCGAGCAACTGCGCCTCTATGCTTGGCTCTGGTGGGAGACGCACGGTCGCGATGAAGAAGCCGCAAATCTAGCCATTTGGTACCTTGGAACTGGCACTGTGAAGACTGTCGGTCTGCCGAGTGTCGCCGAAATGGAATCCTACAAAACCGATTTCGCAGAACTCTACCAAATGTTGCGGGCGGGCAATCCAACCGCTGAGCAGTGCCCGCCTGACCCCGCCCCTTACCGTCACTTCGAAGCGGGCGGAATCCCAGCCGAACCCGCAATCGACCCAGACCCAAAGGCGCGCTGCAAGCGCTGCGATTACCGCGGCTTCTGCCCAGAAGGTGGCCACGATCTCGAACTCAGCGCAGAGCGCAGAATCGAGCGTCTGGGCCATGCTTGGCCGATTACCCCATTCGCAGAAATCGAACCTCGAGTAAACGCAATCGGCCAAGTCATCGGCTTGACCGGCCCCGAACTGCTCGAAGACGGCACCGTCAAAATCCACTTCCGACTACAAGACGGCTACGACCGAGCCAAGGTCAAGCCAGCATACAATGGCGGCCCGAGAAAAATCAGCCGAAGTATCGCCGAGGGCGCCCGAGTCAAGGTCTCAAACGCCCTCGCCGGCCTCTGGCGAGGCGAATTAGAACTCAGTTTAGACGCTGAATCTGAAGTCACGATAGCCGACGAGGATGAAACCGCTGCAGTCGTCGACATCGAAACGCGCGTGAGCGTTATTGGCAGAATTTGGTCAATCGATTCCTTCCCAGATGGAATCGGCAACACGCGCTGGGCGGCGACGCTGGTCGACGCTTCGGGCTCAGCCCAAATCGTCGCCTTCAAGCAATTCATCCCGCTCAGCGCCTCCGCCGTCAGCCGCGGAGACACAATCGCAGTACTCAACGGCGAGAAAGGTGAGTGGGGTGGACGCCCCCAAGTCAAGTGTGGACCGGGAACCAAGGTAGTCATCGTAGCAGACGCGGATGATGTGCCAGACTTCTGAGAGGCGCGTTAACCCACCAATGCCGGAGTCATCCTTATCGTGAGCATGCGCTGTTTGAGGGTCGGGCGTAATCATGGTCTTCGAGTTGATTGAGTTCGCAATTCTCATCATCGCGATTTACGGTTCAGCCTTTGAATGGGTTCGCGTAAAGGATGCAAAGAGCCACAATAAATGGGATTTCTATGTGCCTGCAGGCTTCCTAATTCTCGTTATTTTCATCATGTTTTCCACAGGTTCGGTGAATGGCTCTGAGGTCCTGTCAGTCTCTTCTGTAGTCTGCGGAGTCGCAGCCGTGCCTCTGTTGATTTCGCTACTGCTCACCGGCTCACGACAAGATGCCCAATTGGCTGCTGGTGACCCTCTGTACATTGAAGGTGAGCGCTGGTGGTTGTTGGCGGAGATGCAGCCGTTCCGAGATTCGTTTAGTCGCTTCTTGGGTGACGAATTGAACGGCTGGTCTCTGGAAAAAGAGGCGAGGAGGGGGAGTGGTGGTGAGATCACCAAAGTCTTTCATGACCGGACGGTGACTCTGAAATTCGATGATGGAGTTGAGTTTGATTTTCCTTTCGAATCGTTGACGCATGAAGATCCGTTGAAGGTTGAGGAAGTGGAAGAGAAGAAGGGTTGGTGGACCTGACTCGTCCCTTCGACACTTGGTTGACCGTTTTCCGCTGCTAAATTTGATTATAGCGAAAGCCCACTCAACTATTCGTCGAATCGGAGATTCGACTTGGTTCAAACCCTCTCTCGGCGCCAGCTGGATTGAATACCTTACAGCCGAGAGAGGGATGATTAATTCTGATCCAGAACTTTCTCGAGATTGAAATCGATTGAATCGAGAAGCGTTCTGAACCACCGGAGCAATCACAGATTGCTCCTGGTTCAAATCCTCTCTCGGCGCCAGCTGAATGTCGATTAATTGGCGCCGAGAGAGGGATTTGAACCCCCGCGTCCAAGGGACAGTGGATTTCGAATCCACCGCAATACCGGGCTATGCGATCTCGGCAGCGTGCCGGCCACCTGCGATTCGGTCATAAGTCTGACTCGCCCGCACAGAGGCTGTGCGAATCACAGTCGATTGCGGAGAGGGTGAGCCGCGTATCGTCGAGAGTGACGAGCCGATCACCATCGCAGAGGTTCTGACTCGGCTCGATATCGCCGCTTCAACCGTGCTTGCAGTCCACGGCGATACCATCGTGCCTCATACTTCGACGATTAGCAATGATATCGAAATCGAGCTAATCGTCGTCTCGAGCGGCGGCTAATCCTACTACTCGTAGACTACTTCGTAACCGGCGCTCTTCCATCCGTTTATCCCGGTTTCAAGGTCGATTACGTTCGTGTATCCCAAGTCGAGTAAACTCTGTGCCGCAGTCTGAGAACGGCTTCCGCTCCTGCAATAAACTAGAATCAGCTCATCTTTGTCAGAAGGTAAGTCTCCTTCAGAATCCTTCACTGTGTCATGGGGGATCAGGACGGCACCAGAAAGATGACCATCATCGCTCCATTCACCCGATGTTCTGGCATCGAGGATGAATGCTTCAGGATTATTATCAATCAATTCTGCGAATTCATCTGCATCAACTCTCTCCCAATTCGTAGCACTCGTACAACCAGAGAGTAGAATGGTTGAGGTTAGCAGAACGGCGAGAACTTTTGAGTTCATATTCACTCGACTTATTCGTTCCTTTTTAGGCCTATTATCTCATTCAACGAGCAAATCCTCATTGAGAATCACGCCGGGATTGTGGGTGATTATTTCCTCGCCTTTTCGCATTACTGCAGCCTTATTTCCAAGAAGTTCGAAGGCTCCATCTCGGCAGCGTAGGAAGGAGCCTTCGTAGAGTCCAATCACTGGAGTTTCATGGGATTGGTGGTACTCGTTGACTCGCTTCGCCCGCGTCTCGCCGAAGTGCTTGTGCAGCTCGCCCTCCTCTTCTTCGCGGTACCAGATTCCGCCGGGGTGGTAGTGAGGGTTGATTTGGAATGGAACGATGCCGAATGTCTCGAATGACGGCACCATTGTGATGGGCATATCGTTTGTCGTCTGCATGCTCGGACAGGCCACATTCGCCCCCGCGCTGACCCCCGCATAAGGCACGCCACGCTCGAGCACAGCCTCTCGAATTGCCTCGATTAGACCTCGCTCGTGCAACTCGCGGACGAGTAGCCAGGTGTTTCCGCCGCCGACGTAGATGCCGTCGGCGGCCTCGATTCCCGTCAGGGGATCGTCGAACTCGTGCAAACCCACGAGTTCGTACCCCGAATCTCCAGCGAATTCTCGCATGCGGGCCGTATATCCATCGTGGTCATGGCCCGCATAAGGCACGAAGACGACGCGCTCGCAACCAGCGAAATTCTCAGCCATCAACTCGCGATACATCGCGCGGCGGTCGGGTGTACCAATTCCTCCACTACCCAATAAAGCGCGAATCATCTCAATTCCTCCGGGCGTTGTAGCCGGTCCTGCGCGACCGCCTCAGCCAACCCCGCGTGCACGCCTCAGACATAGAAGTCATCGGATTAGCGTGGCCTCCTCAGCCAACCCCACGTGCACGCCTCAGACATAGAAGTCATCGGCCTCGGCAGGCATTCCGAGGTGCTCCTCGATAGAACCGCTCACCTCGATACTGGCCAGCAGCTTGCGAGCGGTCTCCTCGGTCGTATCCAAATCCAAACCGAGCGGCAGACCCAGAGCTTGCTCAATCCACCGCGCCAAGCGGTCTGCCGCACGAACATCGGCCGACGCACCGACGGTCTCAGCAACCAGCGCCACCGTCGGCACATCATGAATCGGCGAGAGAGCAACAAGCAATCCCGCCACACCGATCATCCCCGCCTCGGGTTGGTCCCGAGTGACGGGGATATCGTTCGCCTCGAGGTTTCCACGAACCTCAGCATCAGCGCAGATGACGTGGACAGCCTTGTCCTCGACATCTGCCGCCAAACCAGCCAAAACGAGCAATTGGGGAGTCGAGGCCGCCGCAGCCAAGCCAAGAATCGCATCGGCGACCTCGTGCTGACCGCCGGCGGTCATCGGTTGCAAATCGCCGCCGACGGTCACCACATACCTGCCATCAGGAAGCATCACGCGATGTACGAGCATCGAGGGAGGAACCAGTAAGCCATCCTCATCGAGGGTCGAGTGTGGGGGCATATCGGGGTGAATCAAGCGAGCGATAAGCGTCGAAGGGTGCTTGCGAACCAGCGCATCAACTACCAATTTCCCAACATTTCCAACGCCAGGAACCGCTTCCAGCAAAGCCGAGTGTTCGGGCAACGAGTCTCCAATCATCCAGTGCACACGCGTACGATTCACTCGTCCTCCTCCTTTCGAGGAGTCGGTAGCTCTTCGATCCACTCGTCGCTTCCAGCATTTTCGCGCTGACGACGACGTGCTCCCTGCGCGTCTTGGGGTGAGAATTTCAACGGCGCGACATTAGTCATCTTGCCGCCGCAATCCTTGCATTCCTCACCCAGTCCGTACTCGCCACAATCGGTACACCGTTGCAGTCTCGTCCGAGCCATCCCGTTCCCTCAGAAGTCAGAGCCCCTTTCAGAGGTCTTTGAAGTTGTAGCATGCGAAGGGCGACTTCACATGCGTTCGATATCGATGGAACCCTCCACCGAAGCCATCGATTCGTCTGCTGCGCTCTGTGCATTTTCCCAGAGTCTCTCAGCGGTTTCGTAGTCGGGCGCCTTGATGTCGATGCGATATTCCGGCGCTCCGTCGTAATAACAAGTCAGAGTTGCTTCTTCCTCGCCCTCGGCAACAGCCTCGGCCGCAAGCAGAGCATCGCGGATTGCGTAGACTCCTTCTGCTCCCCAGACTTCGATGTTGAATTGACCGCGGATTTCGACGAATGGCGGAACGATGTTTTCGATAGCGAGTTCGATTACAGTGTTCATCCACTCGCCGGTGAAGCCATTCTCAGAAAGAGCGGTCTCGGAGATTGCGCACTCTTCAAGTGCTCCGTAGAGAGTGCCGAAAATCTCCGTCATCTCGTCTGAAATTGAGGTGGTTTTTGCTTCATCCCAGCCAACGCGCTCAGCAGCAACGCCCATGATTTGGTGAGCGCGCTGTTCATTTTTCCAAGATTGAACGGTATCGCGTCGTCGCTCTTCTGAGACGCTCTTAATCGAAAGGTCAACGCGTTCGCGGTCCTTCTTGATTGCGATTACTTTCGCTACCACGCGCTGACCTACGCGCAGGTGGTTTCGGATATTCTTGACCCAACCTGCGGCAACCTCGCCGATGAAGACGAAGCCTTCGCGCTCGCCGTAGCCGTCGAGGTTGAGGTAAGCGCCGTTTTCACGGACATTCTTGACGGTGCAGACGAGTAATTCGCCTTCTTCTGGCCATTCGTCTGCGCCAGCCATCGTCGTCCAGTCCCCTTCACTCGAGGACGTCGACTATGGTGCTTCCAACAAGTTCAGCCTTGCCGCCTGCTGGGCGGGCCAATGTGGCTCCGCAAATCGAGCAGGAGATCGAGGTTGACGCCCTTTCGAAGATGATCGCTTCATGACCGCAGTCGCGGCAGTTGACTCGTAGGAATTTTGCATCACCCATGATAATCCCTCAATCACTTCTCAATGAGTTCGAACTTCTTCGCGCGCTGCGCGGCAGGCTGGTGAGCCTTTCCGGTCTCGGTGCAGCGGTAGAGTAGGTTGACGCGCTTCGTTGGCTTCTCGCCAGAAGGCTTTGGTCGCGGGAATCCGCGATATCCGGAGGTTACCTTGCGGAAGCGGCGCTGACCCCACTTCAACTCCGAAGCGCGGCGCTTCTTGACTCGCTCGACATTGTGCTCTGTGTGCTTTCCAGCCGATGGACTGTAGCGCATCACCTTGCGTGGCATCTTGACCATGACAGAGCACCTCAGCGTCTTGCGACGACGCGCCCACCTATGACCCGTATATGATTGTGTCGAGCCGGGTCGAGCCCCCTTTAGGGGCTGTGTGAGCCGTTACAGGCTGTTGGGCGCGTCGTCAAATCAAAGAGTCTCCTACCCTGCCACAGCCTCATGGTCTTCTGGGTGAATCAGGCAATTCTCGGCTTCACCCTGCTGATTGCCGCACTTTCGCTGTGGCGGATGGGTCCGGCCTTCAAGCGGAGTCAATTCGCCGGACCAGTAGCATTTCTCGGTCTGACGATGATGATTTTTCTTCCCAAACAACCTCTATACTTCGAACCGGATTTTTATCGCTGCGAGCATTTCACATTATGCAATAATGATGGTCGTGAGGCTTTTCAGTACATTTTGACTTGGACATTGATTCCAATTTTCGCTGCATTCATCGGTTGTTACTCAATTATTCAAGGTTCGAATTATTATGGCAATAAACGGACACCGCGACTTCTCTTCGGATGGGTCGCCTTAGCTGTATCTTGGTGGGCTATCTGGCAGAGAGAATGGTTCCTTGCTGCTTACACACAATTCGATGTATTGTTGTTAATGGTCTCGACATTGATCGGTATCGCGTTGACAATAATTCTCTTCTTCTATGTGATTCGATTCACCGAACGTCGAACTAAGAAAGATCCTCCAATCGAGCCGCTCGACGCGCGAGAACAGCGTTTGGTGACGGAGATGATTCGGCGCAATCTGGGAGGTGAGAGTTGATGTTACACGATTTCCAAATGACCCATTACGAGGAAATCATCTTTGTCTCGGTATTCTTCGGAATGGTGTTCATCTGTTATTGCTTCGCTATTCATCTCATCGTTACTTGGAATCCTCATCACAGGCCAGTAATCCCCCTGGTGGTCGCCCTGATGCTTTCTGTTGGGACGATTTTTGCTCTTTCCATCGAAGGTGATGGAAACTACTCATCCGGGGAATTTCTTGAATTGTTATTCTTTGTAATATTCGTTGAAGCTGGAATCTTAGTCCTCTGGCTTCCACTCGTCTTCGCTTTGGTGACAATACAGATGATCAGGGTGACTTTTTGGAAGCGCTCCGAGGACCCATTGATGGATATGCTCGATAATTGAATTCGCGCGCTCAGTCCTTCATTTAGCGCGCGCAACTCACTCAATCCCCTCACGCGCGCACGGCATTAGCGTGGGTAATGCTCATAACACGCCGGTCGGTCGCCGCGCCATCCTAAGAGGTGACCATCATGTCCAAGGGTACTCCAAGCATGGGCAAGAAGCAGAAGTCCACGCACATTCGTTGCCGACGCTGCGGCAAGCATTCCTACCACAAGCAGAAGCGCGCTTGCGCATCCTGTGGCTACGGCGAGACCGCTCGCCTGCGCAAGTTCCGCTGGAGCAAGCGCAACCGCTCGATGGCCGAGCAGAAGAAGTGAGATTTGTGGCTCGGCCGGCAGACGGTCAGGCTGGAAATGGCTAAGTCCCTAACGACTGAGCGAGGAATGGTTCCCGATGTGCGGTATCATCGGTCTCGTCGGGCATCCGGCCACTCAGATCGGCAAAACCCTCTACGATGGATTGCTGGTTTTGCAGCATCGCGGACAGGATGCGGCGGGCATGGTAACCAGTGATGAGGGCAATATTTCGCACCGCCGCGCAAACGGATTAGTCCGCGATGTCTTCCGCCTTCGCCACATCAAGGCGCTGGAAGGCTCGATGGGACTCGGCCACGTCCGCTATCCAACAGCAGGCTCGTCTTCAGCGGCCGAGGCCCAACCATTCTACACCAATGCACCATTCGGGGTTAGCCTCGCGCATAATGGCAATCTGACTAACCCCGCGCAAATCATCGATGGACTCCTCGAGCGAGACCATCGACGAATCAACACCAGCTCGGACTCCGAAGCCCTGCTCAATCTCTTCGCGGCCGAGATTCAACGCTCGATCAACGGCCGCCGCGGAGGCCTCGACGCACTCAGCGAGGAAGACGTCTTCCGAGCGGTCACAAATATCAACGAAACAGTCGAGGGTTCCTACTCAGTAGTAGCCATGATCACCGGGTGGGGAATGATCGGATTCCGCGACCCACACGGCATCCGACCACTAAGCGTGGGAACCTGTGAAATCGACGGATTCACCGAGACACTCATCGCATCCGAATCTGTCGCAATGAAGGCGCTCGGATTCGATATCGAGCGAGACGTAGCACCAGGAGAAGCCATCATTGTGCGCATGGATGGAACTCGGCAATCACAGATATGCACAACCACACAACCTCCTCAACACACTCCGTGCATCTTCGAATACGTCTACTTCGCTCGACCAGACTCGCGCCTCGACGGAGTATCGGTTCACGGGGCGCGACTGGCGATGGGTGCGCAATTGGCCCACCGCATCGCGACTGAATTCCCCGACCATGGGATTGACTGCGTCATCCCTGTGCCTGATAGCGGCAGGATAGCAGCCCTTGAACTGGCCAAGGAACTCGGTGTGGATTATCGTGAGGGTTTCGTGAAAAATCGCTACATTGGACGCACTTTCATCATGCCCGGACAAGCCATGCGAAAGGACTCGGTACGCAAGAAACTCAACACAATTTACCACGAATTCGAGGGGCGGAACGTCCTCATTGTCGACGATAGTATAGTCCGCGGGAATACCTCGCGACGGATAGTCGAAATGGCTCGCGAGGCCGGCGCGAAGAAGGTGTATTTTGCCTCCGCAGCGCCGCCTGTTGTTCACCCGAATGTGTATGGAATCGATATGCCTGCAAAGCATGAGTATGTTGCCCATAATCGCACCACTGAAGAGGTGTGCGAGGCGATTGGGGCAGACTGGTTGATGTATCAAAAATTGGAAGATTTGGTCCAGGCTTGCATGGGGGCTGGGGATACGAGTTTGGCGAATTTCGATTGCTCGTGTTTTGATGGGCGGTACGTTGCTGGGCAGATTGACCAAGCCTATCTCGACTCGCTTGAGCAGAAGCGGAAGGATTCGGCTAAGGCTTGAGATTCTGAGTCGCTCCGATTCTTGTTACGCATGCGCTCATTTGAGGCTCGTCGACTCGGCAGAGTGAAAACCGTGCGAGTCGGGTTGGGTCTGTGCTGGACGAGCGTCTGCCGAGTATCGAGAGCGCTGCTCTTGTCGCGATGGACGAGGCTGTGACAGCTTGCTGCGCTCTCGGAGATGGTCGCTTTGCGATTGGGGCGGCCTCGGGTGAATTGCGAATTCACGAGGCCGACGCGCTGCTGGGCAGCGCACAATTAGGTTCTGTTATCGTAGGTGTTGCGAAGTCCGGTGAAGCGGTTATTGCGGCTTCGGAAGTTGCTGGAGTCTGCGCCTTTCACGGTGAGCCTCTTTGGTTGGTTGAGATCGATGCTGGCTCGGAGATTCTCACGCCGAGCGGGGATGCAATGCTAGTCTCGGATGGGGCTGGCGGGGTTACTCGAATCGACTCCTCGGGCAAGGTTGTCGGGCGCAAAGTGTTCGGCGAGGTTCACCGAATGGCCGGTTCTGCCGATGGCCGAGCGAATGCTGTTGGTCTTCGCGACGGCACCTTGGTGATTTTCGATGATTGCGCTCAATTGCTTCACGAATCAGTGGCTAGCGAGGATGATATCGAGACGATTTCACACCTCGCATTTCGCTCGGACGGGGTGCTGCTAGCCTGTCGCGACTCGATGGGTATGACCCTCGACGAGCGGCTTGAGAATCGAATGGAGTGTTGGGATGGCGAGCGCGGGCTGATTCACACTGCGGAATTGCCCGCGCGAGCGACGAGCATTAGAGCCACCGAATCGGGGGTGCTCGTCGGTTGTCAGAACGGTGCCTTGGTTCGGGCGAGCGTCGGTGGCCAAGTCGAAGAGGTGGTTCGCTTCGAACATCCGATTACCGTCATTATCGAATGGGGTGAAGATTACCTCGTCGGAACTTGGTTCCACACAAAACGCATCACTGCCGATGGCTCGACTCTTTGGTCCTACGAACACGAGGGATTGGTAACGGCGATTCTCGACATCGGGGCTGGACTGATCGCTGCTGTCGGTGAGGCTCCCGCCGGTCAAAATCCAGCGCCGGTAGTTCTCCTCGACCCCGATGCTGAGCCGCGCATTCCAGAAGAGGAATCCTTCGAGTACGAATTCACTCCAAGCGGCTCAAGCGAATTCGCCGGCGGCCTCAGCGAAGACGAACTTGCCGCCGCCGACGCACCACCAGAAGCGGCCAGCGATGCCGCCGACCTCATCGATGCGCTGGCCGAAGAAATGGAACTCGCAAGTCACGAGCCGGTCGTCTCAGAGAGCGACCTGCTCGCAGACCTATCTGCCTCCGCCCGCGCCATCAATCTCCCACCAATCGCAGACGCGGGCGAGGACCGCACCATCCACGCCGAGGAGGATGGAACCGCAATAATTCTCCTCGACGGCAGCCGCTCCTACGACCCCGACGGCCAGATCGTCAGCTACGCCTGGCAGGACGCGCGCGGCAAAGTAATCGGAGACACGGCCCAAGTCCGTGTTCGCCTGCGCGCGGGAACCCACCCATTCGAACTCACAGTCACCGACGACAAAGGAGCAGCGACGACAGCAATCGTCACCGTGCGAATCCAGTAAGCGGCAGATCCCCCAAGCAAGCAGGTGCAGAGGGGCACGCAGTGGGCAAACAGCGAGGCTCAAAGCGCAGCAAGAGCACTCTTGAGCGCAGGAACTGCATCTTCCCAAGTCGCGACAATTCCGTAGTCAGCAACGCCAAAGATTGGCGCATCCGGGTCCTTGTTGATCGCCACGATATACTTCGATGAGCGCATTCCAGCCAAGTGCTGGATCGCACCGGAGATACCCACAGCGATGTAGAGCGAAGGTGTCACCGTCTTGCCGGTCTGTCCGACCTGCATCGCGTGAGGCATGCCCCACTCATCGACGACCGCGCGGCTCGCACCGACAGCGGCACCAATCAGGTCAGCGACCTCCTCGAGGTGCGAGAAGTTCTCCTTCTGACCGATTCCACGGCCGCCAGAAATGATGATGTCAGCCTCGGATACATCGAGTCTCTCGCTCGCCTTAGCAATCGCCTCTTGCACAGCAATTGACACGTCAGCACTCTGGTCAACCACATTGACAGCAGCCGAACCACCAGCACCAGCAGCCTCGAAGGCATTAGCGCGTAGAGTAACAACACAATCTCCAGCAACAGTCGAAGTCTCGACCGCCTTACCCGAGTA
Organism: Methanobacteriota archaeon; assembly: GCA_016845365.1. Taxonomy (GTDB): domain Archaea; phylum Thermoplasmatota; class Poseidoniia; order Poseidoniales; family Thalassarchaeaceae; genus MGIIb-O1. The sequence continues at coordinate 45,189 of JAERST010000010.1, read as the reverse complement.
AATCGGGCGAGTAATCGTCAAACCAGCAGACAAGCCAGTCGCATCCTGAACAATCGGCACACCACGCTTCGCAGCAACGCGCGAAGCGACCTCGCGTCCAGCCGGCGTCGCACCAGCAAACACGATACCAGAGCACTGCGACGCAATCGCGGAGGCCCAAGCGCCTCCGTCGAAGGTCGAGAAGCAATCGCCTACAACCGAGACGACCTTCGCTACGCCAGCGATGCTGGCTGCCTCATCAGCACCAATACCACCGGGGACGACCACGGAGGGGGAGGCACCGAGTGCACTTGCAGCACCGACGAGTTGAGCGGTTATGGGGTGGAGGGAATCTCCGGATGACTCTGCAATGACTGTAATCTCCATCTCAATTCCTCCTAAATCACGTTCGCCTCATCGCGCAACTTGCCAACCACCGTCGACACCGAATCGGCGCCCTCGAACTTCTGGCCAGGGGGCTTTTCTGCGGGTGGGGAATGTGAATCGATGGTAACAGCGGCCGCGCCGATATCGACGCCCAAATCCGCGGCCGACCAGGTCTCAATCGGCTTCTTCTTTGCCATCATGATTCCACGAACGTTCGGTCGGCGCATCTCTGTGACGCCCTTGTCGAAAGCGAAGACACAAGGGGCTGCAACGCCGACCTTCTCTTGGCCGGCGGCGCTTGGACGGGTGGCGGTGAAGCCAGCGCCGTCGGCAGCTACCTCAGAGACCAGGGTGATGCATGATGCTCCGATGAGTTCCGCAACGCCCGGCCCTGTCGAGCCGGCGTTGGTGTCCGCCGCCTGCTTGCCGCAGAAGACGACTGAAGCGCCGCTCTTCTCGACGGCGGCGGCCAGCAACTTCTGGACCTGAACCGAGTCGAGGTCGTTGATGTTCTCCGCCGAGACGTGAACCAATGTGTCGGCTCCAACGGCAGCTGCGTCACGAAGCAACTTCTCGCAGCGTGCCGGACCGGCGGTGATCGCCACAAGGTCGCCACCGCCGCTCTCCTTCAATTGAAGAGCAGATTCGAGAGCGTACTCATCGTAGGGGCTCATCGACCATTTTGCGACTTCGCTCTCGTCGACACGACCATTCGATACGGAGATCTTCGCGGTCGTGTCGGGAACTTGTTTGAGTAGTACTGCGATGCTCATGGGTAGTCCTCGGACGACCCGCCCACCTGCGACCCATCTATGAAGATTCGGAGTGACCACCGTAGGTGATTTGCAGTCAAAATCTAGAATTTCTTGAGAAAAGTGCTGCAGAACAAATTGCCAATACTGCGAATATTATGCTTGGAAATGGCAGTGAACGAGGAATAATCGAATCATTTTCCTCGTACACGATAATCCTTGTATCGGCGATTTCATAATTCGGAATACCTTCGGTTCTAACCGAATATTCGCTCGTAACTTTAAATTCTATTTCGAAGATTTGTCTGCTACCGTTAATCAGTATTTCAACATCATCCGAAACCAATGTTGGAGGGGCCATTAGCTTGATTGCCACTTTCTCGGGAGGGGCCATTGAGTCAATTTCAACACTACTCATCATTGAAATCACCGACCAACCTGAACTTTCCAAATCTTCTATATTTGCAATTTCAAGAATGAACTTATCCCTCGCGTTTCCATCATTATATATCGAATACTCAAGATCAACTTCATTCCCTGTGTCCATCTTAACTAATGATTGTTCAGACGACACTCGTAGCCTAGAGAATTGCTTGATGAGGACAACTACATTGATTTCTTTTTGTTGAGTAACTTCGCTTACCGGAACCCCACTGGCTTCTGTGACTTGGTAGGTTATCGACGCTTGATGTGACCCCGCTGGCTGACGAAGTGCAGCCCTCACAGATACTTGGATTTCCATTTCGCTTCCAGCACCAACTGTAACCGAGTCGGGGCCAGCAACTGTGAGTAATTCTGCCTCGTAAGTAAATTCCACCTTCACGTCGTAGGGGTTTGAATTCTGGATTAAACAGTAGATTATTGTGGATCTCGTCGCTCCCGGGTAGACGTCAATTGGTGTTGGTTGACTGCATTCGACGTCAACATCAGGGGTGATGTTTTGCCCATGAGAAATTGGAACAAGTTGCAGTAAAAGGATGGCTGTCAGAAAGTAAAGTGACTTCCTCGCCATGCTCGTGGTAGGGGGTATCCCTCTTTGACGGCTCCGAAATATTGTTCGCCTCAGAGCTGATTTTACTGGTGAACAAAGAAATTCTGTGACTGGCGAGAGCGTAAGTCAACCGTTCAAATTCGCTCTCAATGGATTGCTGAACCGTCCGCTCAATGGCTTGCGATGACACCCAAGGCTTCCTTCCACCTCGCCCGCATCGGCTCCACGTCACTCTCCTGCGGAAGTTCGTGATGACGGAACCGCAGGGAGGTCTTTTCGCCGCTCGGCCAGAGCGATACTTCGACCACGGATTTGTGATTGTCCGCGTGGTCGTACCACCAGATTCTCAGCATCTTCCCGGGTCGCGCTGCGCGCACAACACAACGCACCCCTTCACTCTCGAATTCGGCTCCTTCTTCGAGCTCAGAATCGGGCAACCACGGGGCTGCGTGTAACTTTGCCCAGACGAGGTGTTCGTCGCCTGCGATAGTTTTGGAGGCCGATACTTGGAATGAGCCCGTGCAGGATTCATTGACGACTCGCTTACCTCGTTCGCGCTCCCACTGCACGGTGATCATCTGGCACCACCAAGCGCTGACCGAATCGGAGTGTGCCTCGTGGAATGCTTTGGTGAGGTTTGAGCGCTTCTCGTGCTGCTTGGACAATTCGTCGAGGATGGGAAACCAATGCTCGCGGCCATACCCGCTCGCCTTGACCATCGCTTCTTCGCTGACCTCGCGAGGCATCGGTCAGCGGGTAGTGTCAATCGCTTTCAGCATTCGCAAAAAATACGATTCAAAGGGTACCCGTTGAATCAGAGTTCACGAGTGAACGCCTGAATGCCGGTGATGTGCCGACCGAGAATCAGGTTGTGGATATCGTGAGTCCCTTCGTAGGTCTTGACCGATTCGAGGTTGGCCATGTGTCGCATGATACAGTACTCATCGAGAATTCCGTTCGCGCCGTGCATATCACGAGCCTCGCGAGCGATCTCGAGGGCGATGTCAACATTGTTCATCTTCGCCAGAGAGATGTGTTCAGGAATCCAAGTTCCAGCATCCTTCTTCTGTCCAAGGTGGTAAGCCAGCAATTGTGCCTTGGTGATTTCTCGTAGCATCCAAGCCAATTTGTTCTGAACCAATTGGTAACTTGCAATTGGATGTGTAAATTGGATACGGCTCATTGAGTAATCCTTAGCGGAATCGAAGCAAGCCTGAGCCGCCCCGACCGCACCCCACGAAATTCCGTAGCGGGCGTTGTTGAGGCAAGAAAACGGTCCACGAAGTCCTTTGACATTGGGCAGGATTCTGTCCTTTGGAATCTTACAATCTTGGAAGACGAGCTCGCTCGTCACACTCGCCTTCAGCGAGTGCTTCCCCTTCATCTCGGGCGCTGAGAATCCCTCATCGCCCGCCTCGACGATAAATCCGCGAATCACGCCGTCGAGTTTTGCCCATACGACTGCAACTTGAGCAATTGTGCCGTTGGTAATCCACATTTTTGCGCCGTTGAGCAGGTAGTGGTCTCCCTTGTCCTCGGCCTTGGTGATCATGTCGCCGGGGTTTGAGCCGTAATCGGGTTCGGTGAGTCCGAAGCAACCGACCCACTCGCCGCTGGCCATCTTTGGCAGGTAGTACTCCTTCTGCTCCTCACTTCCGAAATCCCAAATCGGGTACATCCCAAGGCTTCCTTGAACGCTCGCAAAGGACCTCAGGCCACTGTCACCACGCTCGAGTTCGCGGCAGATGACTCCGTAGGCTGTGTATGAGAGTCCAGGGCAGCCATAGCCTTCGAGTGGCGCTCCTAGAACGCCCATCTCTCCGAGGGCCACTCGCCACTCGTCTGGGAAGACTCCATCGCGGCATGCGTGCTCGATTTTTGGGAGGACTTCCTCATCGACGAAGTCGCGTACCATGTCGCGCACCATTCGCTCCTCTTCGGTCAGCAGCGAATCCACATCGTAGAAGTCGAGGGCTTCGTATGGCATGGGTTTCAGGCTCGTCGCGCGGCCAACCCCACATGAAGGTTGCCGCCGCTTAGCGAGCGCGCCGTAGACGCGTTGTTTGTTGATCGAAATTCCACGGTAGGAGATTCGATTCAGTGGCGCCCTATCGTTCAGTTGCGCCTGCGCCGCTGCTTGCGCTTCTGGGCAGCGAGTTCCTTCTTCGCCTCATCGCTGCCGATGCGCTCGGTTGTCCAATCGCGCAGTTTCGGTGAGGATGCGTAGACGAGACTGAGGACGACGAGTCCGGTCGCGGCAGGAATTGCCAGCGCTATCCAAACGGTGAGCAGACTCGCGGCACCGGCCTCTGGAGCGGTAAATGGAACGAGGTAACCGCGAGCGGTCACAATCCACCCCGAGTTTTGGCCGGTTGACCAAGTCCCGACGATTCGGTCACTCGAGAGATTGAGGTCGTCGATATCGCTGTAGTCGAGCCATGGGAATGATGCATTCAGACTGATGTCATGTTCGATTAGGCTCGCTGGGGTTGCAGCGATGAGAGTTCGGTCTCCGTGCTGGGCTTCGATTCCGACGAAGTAAGCGTTGACGTCCGGGAGTCGGTTGACGCTAGGAATTGAAGCGCTGAGGTCGTTGGGGTTGAGTTCGATAGTCGCAACCACTTGATTGTCGGCAACAGCCACGCAGTAATTCGATTCTCCGCTCGGGCAATCGATTCCGGTCCACGGATAACCGGTTCCTCCAACCCAAGTGAAAGTATGGTCGCGCTCGATGATTCCGATGCCTTCGACCGCGGCTGCGATGACGCACATCATGATGGTCGGATGGCAGTCCATGGCCATGATTGGGCTTGTGCCTCCGCCGGCTAGTGAATGGACTTCTGCGCCCCCGTCTTCGGCTGCTCTCAACCTCCAGATTTGCCCCTCTGCGCTCCCCACATAGGCCCACGAACCTCCGGTATTCCAGGCAACTGATACGATGTCTGAGAAGTTGAGGCTTGACTCCGCGGCTGCTCGTTCAAGCGATTGGTCTTGCTTTGCGTAGCGAAGCACCAGACCACCTTCGCCGACTACGAATGCGGTCTGACCACCTGGATGGAAGTCTGCGTCGAGTAATTCTTGGGAGCCGGGCCAGACTAAGTCGATTTGTTGAGTTGGGTCGGCTGCATCCATGGCCCGCACGTATGCGTCTGCTCCGTAGACGATGGCGGTCTCACCGTCAACATCGGTTGCAACGCCGTTGAGACCGAGGTCCTCGTCGGAGAGTGAAATTCCCTCGCCGAGCTCGACTGCTGAGGTTGCTAAGACGCTGGGTCCGGCGAGTAGCAGGACGACGAGGACGGCAAACAGACCTGGTGAGAGAACTCTCACCTTGTTCTGGCCGGATTGAGCCTGCCCAGCCACGTGCATGGGCCTGCGCAAAGTGCGATTCGGTTTAGGCGTGTGGGAGGGGGCGGAAGCCAAGCAGTTCCGGCGGCAGGATTCAAGACGGGGTCCGCCTCGCGCTGGCTCATGGAGAGATTCGAGGTCAAGCGCGGACTCGTGAAGCAAATTACAGCAGATGGCGGTCTCGCGGCTTTGGCGAGCAAGCATTTTGAGAATATTGAGGCCAGTGGCGAGAATGCTTTCACTGGCTCTCATGACATCATGACATCGATTGAAGGGCACATCTCAGAGAAGGGAGCCCTCATCGTCGATGTGACCAATGTTCCACCTAATTTCGACGATGCTGATGCAATGGTCCGCGCCCGCGACACACGCAAGCGCTGGACCACATTCCTCGACGAGGCCACTGGATACAATTCCAAGCAACGCGGAGATAAGGCCAAGGAATGGGCCAAGAAGGCCTCGAAGGCAAAGTCGGCTGTCTCAGCAGCTCGTCATTTCATGAGCATGTCAGATAATGTGAGCCACGAAATCCAATCACAAGCGGAGGCTTTGATTGAGGAAATCGAGGCGGCGCTTGCTGATAACGATAACACTCGCGCCGCCGGTCGCGGTGAGAAACTCAACAAACTGATGAACGCCTGAGTGGTACCGATGAGTTCCTCCGACGCGCTCGCTGACTTCGATTCTGAGGTTCGTGCAACGGTCGAGAGAATGTTCTCGAACGTCGAGGAAATTGTCGGCGTCGAGCACCTTGCAGGGGTTCTTGCTGGCGGCAAGAGTCACGGCGACGACGATATGGTTCGAGCCTATATCGGGCTCGAACCCAGCGGCAAGGCCCACCTCGGTTGGGTTATCCTTGCCGAGACTATTCGAAACATGCTCGCAGAAGGCGTCAACGTCCTGATTCTGCTCGCCGACTGGCATGCTTGGGTCAACGATAAATTCGGCCGCGATATGGAAAAAATCGGCATCGCGGGCGACTATATGTCCGAAGTTTTCCGCGTCCTTCTCGACTTTCCAGAAGAGGGGAACGGCGCTGGCCAACTCCGCTTCATCCGCGCCAGTGAAGTGATGGACTCGGGCGCGTACTGGGAGCGAGTATTGCGCTGCTCCAAGGGAATGAGTCTCAACCGCGCCCGCCGCACATTCAGCATCATGGGTCGTTCAGAAGACTCCTCGGACGACGATCTCGCCGCCTTCTTCTATCCACCAATGCAAGCGGCTGACATCTTCGAATTAGACATCGATATCGCATTCGGCGGCATGGACCAACGCAAGGCGCACATGTACATGCGCGAGGTAGCCGACCGCAATGGTTGGACCAAGGCGACCTGCATTCACACGCCGATGCTTTCGGGACTCAAAGGTAAGGGCGGTGGCAGGATGGATTCCTTCGACCACAAGATGTCAAAGTCTGACCCAAATAACGCGATTTTCGTCCACGATACGCCGAAGAAAATCGAGAAAAAATTCCGCAAGGCCTTCCTCGAGGTTGGCAACGCTGACTCCCCGGTCTACGAAATTGCTGAGCACATCGTCCTACCGTACAAGGGAGAATTGAGGGTCGAGCCGAAGCCGGAGTTTGGAGAACCGAGCACTTGGACCGACCTCGGCTCGCTCATCGCCGCTGTGGGCAGCGGCGATGTCCACCCATTCGATGCAAAAATGGCGGTTGCGCGGGGTCTGGCAGAGGTCTTATCGCCCGTTGTTGAGCATTTTGATGAAAACAGCGCACTGCTCGACGAAGTTAACCGTATGACCGGCTCGCAGTGATGCGATTCCACTTCTGCATCGAGTGCTGAAAAACCGCCACAGGTATCATAAGACTCCCCTCACGGCGGCCGAATACAGGAGACTGTACTATGACTGGCGTTGGAATCGACGATATCGCGATCCACTTCCCGAAGCTCTACTTCGACATGAAGGATTTCGCGGAATTCCGCGGAGCGGATTTTGGCAAGTTGAACAAGGGACTTGGGCTGACTGCAATGGCGATTCCGGACGCCCACGAGGATACAGCGACTATGGGCGCGAACGCATGTGCGCGCCTCATCGACCGAAATAACCTCGACCCTAACCGAATCGGTCGCATCTATCTTGGAACAGAATCTGCTCTCGATGGTGCAAAACCAACTGCGACTTACATCATGGATATGCTCGAGCAGCGCTACGACGATACCTACGGCAAGGATTGCTTCCGAAATTGCGACGTCGTCGACCTAACTTTCGCTTGTATTGGCGCGGTCGACGCCATGCACAATACCCTCGATTGGGTCGCCCGCGGTGGCGAAGACGAGGACCGCATCGGAATCGTCGTCTTCGCTGACAATGCAAAGTATGACCTCGGCTCATCTGGTGAGTACACTCAGGGTGCTGGTGGCGGCGCGGTGCTGATTCGTCACAATCCGCGCCTCATCGAGATTCCAGACAATTGGGGCGTCTCGACTATGCCTGTTCACGACTTCTTCAAGCCTCGACGCGAAATCGAGATGAAGACCGTCGTCGAGAATGTTCTCGACTTAGCTGAAGAAGCCGGCGAGCCGAAGAAGGAAGGATTGGTCGAGAAAATTCTCGCAATCCTCCCAACCTCCTCAAAGAAGGACGATATCATGTTCGAATCGCACACTCTCAAGGTGCACAAGGATACGCCGGTCTTCGATGGGCAATTCTCCAATCGCTGTTACTCAGAGTCGGTGAAGACCGCATTCGTGAACTTCCGCCAAAAGGCAATCAATTCAGGCCGTTACGACCCGGAAAATGACGAAATTCTGACCGAGCAGTGGAACCGAATCATCGTTCACTTACCATACGCCTTCCAAGGCAAGCGCATGTTCCCGGATGTCTTCCGCCACGACCGACGCCACCTGCCGATGTGGGAGGAAATCGTCGCTGAGATTGGCTCTGAGCCCTTCCCTGAGGACTACGAAGACACTCCTGAGGGATTAGAGGAATTCGAGCGGGCGAACGACAAGTATCGCCGCTTGATTTCTAAGACTGAGGCTTTCCGTGAGTTTTCCGAGCGCAGAATCGAGAAGACTCAGCGCGCGTCGAGCCTGATTGGCAACCAATACACAGGCTCGATTTTCCTCGCTTTGATGTCAACGATGGAGACCGATTATCTCGACGGGGTCGAGATGGAAGGCAAGCGCGTCGGACTTTGTGGCTACGGCTCGGGTGCGAAGGCCAAGGTCTTCGAGGGAATCGTTCAGCCTGAATGGCGCGAGATTTCTGCTCGCTTCAACCTCTTCGAGCGCCTTTCGGCTCGCACGCCGTTGGACAAGGATGTCTACGAGCGCTTGCACCGTGGCTCCCAGAAGGACTCGGTTGTCGAGCCAATCGACGAGTTTGCACTAGTCGCCATCGGCGGCGAGGGCGTCCTCGAAGGTCAGCGAAAGTACGCTTTCATCGCTTGAGTTCGAATCGTTTCACCGATTCATCGCTCGAGTTCGGACCATTTTACGCGTTCTTTGCTCGATTGCGACACGCCTGTCTCGCCTAAATCGAACAGTTTGAATTCACTGTGGTGAAATCGCGCGATTGATGACGATGCGCTGAACCTCTTGAGTCCCTTCGTAAATCTGAGTAATCTTAGCATCGCGGAAGAAGCGCTCGACTGGGAAATCGGTCGTGTAGCCGTAGCCGCCGAGCACCTGCACAGCCCGCTCAGAGACCCACATCGCCGTGTCGCCGGCGAACAATTTCGCCATGCTCGCTTCCTTCGAGTGGCGCGGCGCGCCATCCTCGTAATGTCGCTGCTTAGCCCAAGCCGCCTTGTACACCATCATGCGCGCCGCCTCGGTTTGAGTCGCCATGTCGGCGAGGTAATTTCCAATCGTTTGGTGATGAGCGATAGGCTTGCCAAAGGCAACCCTCTCGTGCGCGTAATTGAGCGCCGCTTCGTACGCGCCCTGTGCGATTCCAAGCGCCTGAGCGGCGATACCGATACGCGAGTTGTCGAGCGCATTCATCGCGATCGGGAAGCCCTTGCCGGCATCTTTCAGCACGTTCTCAGCCGGCACCTTGCAATCATCGAGGAGCAAAACGCAGGTATCCGATGAGCGAATACCGAGCTTGTCTTCTTTCTTGCCGACGCTGAATCCTTCCATGCTCGAATCGACGATGAACGCCGTCGTCCCACCGTGCTTCTTGACGCCGTAATCCGGGTGGTCAACGTCCTTGGCAAAGAGCACGTAAATATCCGCACTCGCACCATTCGTCACCCACATCTTCTCGCCGTTCAATACCCAGTGTGAACCGTCCTCGCTGAGCTTTGCGCGGCAGCCGAGAGCTGCCGCGTCAGTCCCGGCGCCAGCCTCAGAAAGTGAGTAGGCGCCGATCTCACCCGCTGCCAAGCGGGTCAAGTAGCGCTGCTTTTGGTCATCATTTCCGTGCAGCGCGATAGTCTTCGAGCAGAGCCCGACGTGAACGCAGAACATGACCGAGAAGGAGGGGTCGACACGAGCCAATTCTTCGACGATAATCGCTTCCGAAATATCATCGACTGGATTTCCGCCGTATTCCTCAGGAATCGTCACGCCTTGCAATCCGTATTCACAAAACGCAGCCCACTCATCGAGCGGAGGCTTCTGTGCGCGGTCACGCTCAAGGCAAGTCGGAGCCAAAACCTCCTCCGCAAAGTCCCGAACCATCTCGCGAATCATTCCTTGTTCCTCGGTTTCCGCGAAGTCCATCTCGATTCCTCGTTCCACCGAGCGCGGCCCCGTTGTTAATCCATCGCAGTGGACCCCTAATCTCTCACTCTATGAACGAATCATTCAAATCAGACGTCAAGAGCGGGCGGTCGGAGATGAAGATGTCAGAGTCCGATTACTTCGAGTTCGGAGTCGCCCACGACCGCCGCTACACCCTCGAGCACCTGTGGTTACAGTTGATCGATGAAAAGGAAGGAACCGTCAAGGTCGGAATGTCGGAATTCATCCGAGCCGATTACGGCGATGTCGTCCGCGTCATTCTTCCTCACCCTCAGGACACAAGTGACTTCGTCCTCGATGACGAGGGAGCTCCAAAGGACACAGACGATAGCGATCCAGACTCGGACTCAAACGGTGCGGGTCATGAGATTGGAATCGGTGAGTTATTGGTAACCATCCGAACCATCGACGACCGTCTCCTAATCAACGCACCATTCCCCTGCAAGGTGCTCGAACTCAATGGTGAGGTCGAGGATAATGCAGACCTTGCGAACGATGATGCCTACGCTGATGGATGGTTCCTCATCGTCAAGCCTCACGAATTTGATGAGGACCAATTCCTCAATGCTGCTGAGTACATCGAGTACCTGAATGAGATTGAGTACTGAATCAAGGCCAAGCCAGAGCCGGCCAGGACTCGGGTTCACCCGACTGCCAATCTATCGAGTCGAGCAGGGCGAGCACCTCATCGGCAGTCGCCAAGTCTTCCTCGATTTGGCGTCGGTGAAGCCAGCCCTTGAGGCGACCTAATCGAGGTCCGGCGGAGAGTCCGGTAGCCTGCATCAGGGCTTCGCCGCCGACGAGAGGCTTGTTTCCTGCTCGAGGCGGCGCAACGGCTGCGGCGGCTGTGGCGTATTCTGCTCCCGAGCCGCCGAAATATGCTACAAAATCTGATTTCATCTGCGCCGAAAGTGCGGCGTTGAAGCGGCGAAGTATTGCGATTTCCTGCACTAAATCTTCACATTGAAGGTCGTGCAAGAAGGCGACGCTCGCTGCCTCAACATTGGATAATTTGAGCGTCGATTTGAGCTGCGCTGCGAGCTTCGCGCCCGAGCGCGAATCATCACAGCAGAGTAAGGCGAGGTCGATTGCGGGTTGGCCAGAGAATCGCTCGCTGAGTGTGATTTCGACCTCGGGTAGAATCGCTGCGAGAACACCTGCATCAGCCATCATTCGCAGAACTTCAACTCGCCGAGCTCCTTGCATTACCCGTTGCAACTCAGACCACTTCCGCTCGGCTGAAACCTTGTCGAGCATCGAGAGATTCGCAGCGATTGCATCAGCCAGTGAGCCATCCAATTCCCTAGCCCCAACTTCTCCACCATCGAGGAAGCGGAAGGCTCGCATGATGCGCAAACCATCCTCACCCAATCGCTCGCCGGCATCTCCGACCGCGCGGACGATGCCGGCCTCGAGGTCATCCTTCCCACCAAAGGGATCGATGACCTCGCCACTCCTAGGATCGAGCGCCATGGCATTAATCGTGAAATCTCGGCGCGCGAGATCCTCCAAAATATCGTCGCCGAATTCAACTTCGTCAGGTCGGCGACCATCACCATAGCTGCCATCACTGCGCAGGGTCGTCACCTCCCATGAGGGCTCGACCTGCGCCTCACCCACCCCCTCATCAGGCAAAACGAGCACCGTGCCAAAGGCAGCACCAACGGGCACGGTCCGCAAAAAAATCTCAGCGACGCGAGCCGGCCTCAGAGTGGTAGCGATATCCATCTCGCCCGGCTCGAGTCCAGCCAGCGAATCGCGAACCCAGCCGCCGACCACCCAAGCATCGCCCTCCGCGCACAAGCGCTCGAGAACCCAGCGGTCGGCGCCCCCCAGACGGCTCAGCAGGTCGGCCATGAGCCGTCTTCAGGCTGCCCGGCCATCAATCCGTCGGGAAATCAATCACATTTACCGCGCATCTAGCGTGCCTTGTTCAAGCATCAGACATATTCGTGAAGCCCGTTTGCGAGGGGTATGGAGGTCGAGTTGGTGCCCTTGGAAGTGCTTCGCCCGCACGAGCAAATTATCCCGCGAAAGGTCGACCAATTGGAGCGCATGACACACCGCTGGAATGCCTACACCAAACCTCTCCTCCTCGACAGGACAACCGGTACTATCCTCGACGGACACCACCGCTACGAAGTCGCGCAGCGCATCGGTTTGCAGTGCGTTCCGTGCGTTTTGATTGACTATTTGGAGGATGAATCAATCGAGTTGGATTTGTGGCCGAATTCGGGGCGCGACTCGATTAGTAAGCAGGATATTGTCGATGCCGCGCTGTCTGGGAAATTGATGTTGCCGAAGACGAGTCGGCATCGTCTCTCCGACCATTTGCCGCCGATTGCCGTTCCATTGTCTCGGTTGCGGCAGCCGGCGGTTGGAAACTGATTGGTTTCGGCTGGATCAAACGCTGGAACCTTGCTTGCTAGGTTCAATCGGCGTGTTCGGCAAGCAAATTCTTGGCTGAGGATGCGATTATTTCTTCGCTTGATTCTGTTAATGATTGGGCGATATCGAGTGTTGAATCGTGGATTGGACGGCCGATTAGGTCCTCGATGAGGCGGGAACGGAGTTCGGGGGTTCGAGCCTCATCGGTTAGCAGGGACTCGCGCATTTGTGTCGCTTCTTGACTGCGCTCGCCCCTGAGAATTCTTGCTAGCAGGGCTTCTGATGCCTCCGCTTCGAGTTGGGCTGGCAAGCCGTCGACGCTCGCCCAATTTGATTGGCGGAGTGTTTTGGCGAAATGGTTGACGAATGCTGTATTCTGGTCGCTGATCCATTCGCCTAATGCTTCGGGCGAGTCGGCGATGAGAAGAGCTGCGATTCTAGCTTTGGTCTCGCCCGCGGATTGAGTTGCTAACTCTGTCAGTCGCTCGCTGATTGCTTCGGATTGAGCGGTATCACCCGCCTCGATGATTCCGAGTGCTGCGGTTCTGACCCCTTCGGAATCATCGTTTAGGAGTTGCAATAGTCTCTTTTCGTCGGGCAAATCTACAGCGGATAATCGGTCGACTGCGGCCTTGCGGACCGCTCTATCATCCGAAGAGATTCCCAATTTGACTGCTGCTGAATCCAAACCCATTCTCGCTTGCCAAGCGGCCAATCGAATGCTTGGGTCATCGTCCTCGCACAAAGCAGTCAGCACGGCGAGTCCGCCCTTGCCAGCGCGCCCCGCGATCCGCGCCGCCAGTAATCTTCGGGTTTGCTGAGGCGAGCCCGCCAGCCTTTCGATTAGCGCGAGGTCCTTGCTGGCCGCCCATCGCTGAATCGCTTCAAGCGCCTTCTCGCGAAACCAGGGGTCGGGGTCCTCGAGCAATCTGACGAATCCATCGAGGGCCTCCGCATCGTCGAGCTCAAACAGATGGCGAACCGCTCGACGGCGCTGGCGCACATCGGAGTGATTCAACTTCGCCAGCGCAGGTCGAACACTCATCGGGCCTCGGCACCGGCGAGACCGAGATGAACGCTCCGCTCACAAATCCACACCCGAACTTTGCTCGACCACAGCCCTCAATCAAGGAACGAGGTCTTCATGTCCGCCAACCATCGGCGGTTCATCATCGTCCCAATCGCCGGGAGATTCGATGTCGATGGAGAGCAGTTGCCCGAAAAGCGGCCACATCGGTTGCAACCACTCCATCTCGGCCATCAGCAATTCGAAAACCGGATGCTCGGCGAGTTCGTCCTCGGTCGAATCCTCATCCAACGGCGGAATGTCCGCAGGCATCCCGCGCAAAGATTCCACCAATTCTTCAATTCGTCCGACCGTCTCATCGTCGATCTCCACGAGTTCGACGATGATGTTCAGCGCATCCTCGATATGGTCCGCGAGCGCGTGCGGGTCAAGTGGTCCGCGCTCGGCCTCGGACAAGTCCATCGGCCCGAAAACTACGCTGCCCAACTCTGTGTCCAACCAGTCGTCGCCTTGTCGCTCGCGCTTGAGTAGGGTTTGCTGAATCGGCCCACCGAACGGCCCAAGAACAAAACCACCCTCCTCGACCATTCCCGCAACGGTCAGTGGAATCTCCTTGACGGCTCCAGTAATCAGCACGCGGTCGACTCGCCGCGCGAGTTCGTCCGCGTCGTCGAGCGCAGCCACCGGCAGCGCTCGAACCATCCCTTTAGCATCATGAAACTCGAGCCGCTCGGACGTGTGCGCAAGCACCGCCGCGTGCGGCTCGACAATCGTAACCATCCCGCTCTCGCCAACCATCCAATCGATGAGAGCGGCAAGATAACCCCCCTTCGCACCGATGAGTAGGACGTGTTGCCCCTGTCGAAGCTCTAGGTGGTGAAGTAAGGTGGCGACCATATGAGGTGCGGAAATCGTCTTTGCAGCATCATTTTCAGTTACCAAAAACGGCACAGGGCGGTCATGAAAGAAGGCATCCAGAGGAAAATCTGTGAACGAACCGACGAAGACATTCTGAATCGCATCGGCGACATTTTCGTCGACGGGAACGCCGCTTTTTCGCAGTCGCTCCAAGAGGTCTTGCAAGGGGTTCATCGCCTCACCGCGAACAGACTATTCGACCGCCAATCATTTGAACACGTCGCGCCCGCGTTCTGACTCAGGGCCCGTGGTCTAGGGGTTATGACGTCGCTCTTACAAAGCGAAGATCACCGGTTCAATTCCGGTCGGGCCCACCACCTCGAATTCAATCGATGGTAATCTTCGAGGTGGTGGGCCCGTGATTTCTGAGCAGTTCACTTTCAGTTTGGGTTTAGTTTCCTCTCAGTTCACTTTCACTTTTCGATGAATCATCGGCCCGAGGCCTGTGAAAGAGTCAAGAAGGACGAGGCGAGCGAGCAGACGTGGTCGAAGAGACTGCAGCGCTCGCCTCGAGGCTGAGCCGGAGACTCCGCAAGCGCGGCTGGAGCATAGCCACCGCCGAGTCTTGCACAGGGGGACTGCTCGCCTCTACCTTCACCGATATCTCCGGCGCAACCAATTGGTTCGACCAAGGTTGGGTTGTCTACAATAACGAGGCAAAAATGCGCGAACTGGGCGTCGAAAAAACTGCTTTTGACAAGGGGGATGCAGGCGCCGTCTCGCACCAAGTGGCTCTACAGATGGCTCGCGGCGCGCGTTATCGCTCCGATGCCGAGGTATCGATTGCCATCACCGGCATCGCAGGTCCTGGTGGTGCAACCCCGACCAAGGAGGTCGGGCTTGTCCACGTCGCCGTCACAGCAGGCGATCACTTCATCGTGCGGCGACGTGACTTCGGAGAGAATGACCGTCTCGATAACAAGAAGTCATTCGTTTCATTCGCGCTTCGTCTCAGCCTAGAACTTCTCGACCGCGTCAAGGCAGACGAAGCGCGGCTCGCCGAGGTCGAGAGTCGCGGAGAGGACGGCGAGCATATTGACACCTCTGGAATGGATCCAAAATCCGAGCAATGGGCTGGCAGTCTGTCATGGGCTGATGAAGACAGCAAGACGGTCGCTGATGAGATTCAGAAAGTCGATTTGGCCTCATTGACAGACTGGGACGAATGAGCCTTCGTGCACACGGCTCTACGAGCCGAATTCAGCGATATCATCATGAGCGGTCCGAGCCGACCTGCGGCGGATGACCGGTGAGAACTGGGCAGAAAGGAGCCGGCAACTCGGTGCCGCAGGCCTTCTCGTCATGGGCAAGGAGGCTCAGGAGAAGATTGCGTCCTTGCCCAACCTTCAGCCGCTTATCGAAGCCGCCACAGCTAGTGAAACGCGGCTTCTGAACGCTCAGACCATCGATGAATTGCTAGCGTTTGTTCCCACCGAGGAGACCATCGAGGCGGCCCCCGAAGTAGCCCCTGCGACTCCACCGGCAGCCGCCCAAACTCTGCAAGCAACCCTGGCCCGTCCCGAAACCGGACAGACCATCGGGCGCACAATTGCTCCGGTCACCTCGAGCGAGCCCGCACCTCCTCCTCGTCCTCACGGGCTCGAACATTACCGATTGGAAGATTTCCCGATGCAAGCACGTGATGTCGATGCAGAAATCGAGATTCATTACGACATCACCGGCGCATCGAAAACAGAAGGAAAGATGACAGATATGCAATCTTTCTTCTCAGACCGCCTGAAACAAATCCGCAACCTCCTCATCACAGGCGGTGCTCTGCCACGCCGGCCAATCAGTATCGCAGAGGCGTGGAGAAACAGACAACGACACACATCGCGCGATTACGAAATCACCCTCGTCGGACTAGCATCCGACTCGCGCTGGACTCGTTCAGGCAATCTCAGCTTCGTCCTTGAAGACGAGACTCAGAATATTGCCTGTTCCCTCAGACCTCCAACCGGAGCAGCGCCTTTGCATCCCGCTTTGGACGGTCTGATGAACGACGATGTAATCGGAATCAGCGGGCATTTCCTCCTCGGAGAAAGAAGCCCGCGCTTCATGGCATCCAACATCCATTTACCTCCGATGAGACAACATTCGAAGGCGACCGCTAACGCGGATCGAGCCGTGTCGGCTGCATTCCTTTCAGACGTTCACGTGGGATCGAAGACCTTCCTCGGGCCGCAGTGGGAGAAGATGATTCGATGGTTCAACGAGGACCCGTTGGCGCGGACTGTGAAGTACTTCGTTTTGAGCGGAGATGGGGTCGATGGAGTGGGGATTTACCCGGGTCAGGAGCGCCACCTCGCCATCACCGATTTATTCGCGCAGTACGGCGAATTGGCACGACTTCTAGAAGGCTTACCGGACTGGGTTGACGTGGTCATCCTCCCCGGAAACCACGATGCGGTTCGCCCCGCGGAACCACAACCTGCATTGGATCCTGAGGTTCAGCAGGATTACTCGGACGCCGTCTTCGTTGGGAACCCTTGTGAATTCAGTTTGCACGGCGTCCGCATCCTCTCGTATCACGGCAAAAGTATCGACGATTTTGTCGCTGGACTCCGCTCTGTGACTTACTCGAAACCGGAGATGGCCATGCGAGCGATGCTCGAGCGTCGTCACTTGGCTCCTTCTTGGGGAGGCAAGACTCCTCTCTCTCCCGAGCCCGAGGACCGGATGGTGATTCGGCAGGTGCCTGACATTTTCGTTACCGGTCACGTGCACGGTCACTTTGTTGGAAATCACAAGGGGACGACGATTGTTCACTCTTCGACTTGGCAGGACCAGACCGATTATCAGCGGATGTTGGGATTCCAGCCGAAGCCGTGCATTTTGACTGTCATCAATTTGCATACGCATGAGTCAGCGAGTATTCCATTCGCCTAATCCTCGTCTTTCAGATGTCGGCGCGCCGACGCGCCGACAGCGCTCAAATGAGGAGGCTACGCCTCCGATTCACATCGAACTCGCTTGGATTAATGGTGAAAGACTCGGATGGCATTTACATCGATTGATGTATCTGTAAGAGCGCGTTTCGAGATGGCTGTAGATTTCACTCAGCCCGCATATTCATCCTCTGTGCCTCTGTGCCTCTGTGGTTAATTCTGAGCCGGGCACGCTCATTCTTGAGGGAACGGGGTTCCAAAGATAGGGTCCCAGATGTCACGAAGGTCCTTGCCCTCGACGACAGGGACTCCAGCTTCGGTGAATGCGTCGGCTCCGCGGTTTGATGCTGGATTGAAGCCGACAAATCGCGACCCGGGAATCATCATCGAAAGGTCGGGGCCAGAATCGCCAACCGAGACGATGTGAGCCGGGTCGATTCCGTTGATGCGGGCGAATTTTTCAACCATCGCGCCCTTATCGTGAGAGTCGACCACAGTTGGTTTAGCGCCGACGAGCCAGCCATCATCATCCCACTCGAATCCGTTGGCTGCCCAATCGTCGACCTTCAGCATGTGAGCGATTGAACCGATTAACAGGTCGACTCCAGAGGAGACAATGGCGACCAGGATGCCGCGCGCGTGCAGTGCTTCGACTACATCGCGCGCCCCCGGCATCAATTTGATTCCAGAATAACAACGCATGATTTCATCCCGATGAATTTCTGGTTGAACCTCACGCCACATTCTCAGGTCGTCGGCAACGAATTCCTCGTCTGTAATCTCCTTGCGAAGGAATTTCGCCAACATTTCGGAATTCTCAGTGCCGAAGTGGTCGTGGATATTTTGCCAAGATGAATCATTGTCGGCGAGGACACCATCACAATCGAAGGCGATGGCTCTGACCTCCGGCCTACTGTCCTCGCCTCCTGACATATTCGTGATTGCGCCTCGGCTGGCGTTTAGATTCTGCGAGGTGAGAGGGTTGCATTCATTGGGGTGTTGACTCTGCGCAGTGATGTGTCCGAAGAGCCTGAGACAGACCTTGCACTGAAGGTCAAGATGCTATTCTTCGGCCCGCTAGCCGAGAGAATGGGCGAGCGCGAGATTGAAGTCGCTGTTCTCCTCGGTACGAGCGCTCGAGATATCATCGACCGCTTCCGCTTGACACCGATGCTCGACAGCGGTTTGCGCGTCGCAGTTGACGGCGTGGTCGGTGCTGATTTGGACGCCGAACTCTCTGATGCATCAGAAATCGCCTTTCTTCCCCCGGTTTCCGGAGGTTGAGGCATTTTGGGCTCATCCGTGGTTGGACTGCCGAAGCCTTTGAGTGAGGGGGGCCGCACCTCGGAGCGAGCAACATGGCATTAGGTCCGACCGAATTCGTCATAATCGGCATTCTCGCAATCTTCCTCTTCGGCGCTAAGCGCATCCCCGAATTGGCTCGAAACTTGGGCCGGGCTAAGGGGGAATTCCAAGCTGGAATCGCCGACGTATCCTCGCCTTCTTCGGCTGAGTCGGACATGGACCGAGGCGGCGTGACTGAGGAAGTTGCTGCTGAATCAGCCGCCGACGAGAGCGAGTGAATCCTCGTTTTGAGTTCGCTCTCGAGAATCATCGCTGCTTCTTCAATCGCAGTGCTGCGCCGCAAACGCGACAATTTCCGTAGTCGTTGCGGCGCTCATTGGGCGAGTCTGGTGCGGCTTGTGTCGCCCCACAACCGACGCACCTCAATTCCCAACTCCAAACCTCGCTGATTCCAGCCTCGCCAACCGCTCGCCATTCGACTCCTAGTGCGGTTGCGATATTCTGCATGCGATAATCATCTGTGACTAGTAAGGCCGACCTCTCCAATGCCAATGCAATGAGGGAGAGGTCGATCTCCGACAGGCCACTCATATCGCCGCTGGCGCGCGCCGCATCGGAAGCAGAGCTCACCGCTTGCGCGCTCGGCTCGCTAACAACCAACCCCAATCCTGCGAAAATCGCTCCCCTGTCGGGCGAAACCCGCAACAATTCATCCTCTTGCGCAGGCACCACAAAGCCCCCGGACAATTCCGGCAAGGGCCAGCCGATGAGGGCGGAGGTGTCGAGCACGCGCGATTGGCTCACACGACGGGCTGAGCGCGCTGGCCTATCAGGGGTGGGGTTGAGGGTCGAGGCGCGGCGACGGGCGGCAACCTTCATCCCGAAATGGACGGACGAAGCATTGTGCAGGACATCGTGCCTCAAGAGTTCGTCGACTCAGCCATCGAGTGGGCCGACGGGCTGGGTTATCTCGGTCTGGCGATTCTCTCCGCTAGCGAAGCCGCCCTACAACCGGTTCCGCCAGACCCGCTCGTCTGGAGTATGATACTCGATGCAGATAGCGGCGCAGTTGTTGCCGCAGTAGTTCTCGTTGCCACTCTGTCGAGCGTTTTTGGGGCATTAGGAGGCTATGCTATCGGCATGTATGGTGGTGGATGGATACTCGAGCGATTTGTCTCAGATTCTACCATCGCTCGACTCAATATTTTGGTTGAGAGATACGGTACGGCGGGCATATTCATCGCCGCTGTTTCTCCGATTCCATACAAGGCTCTGGCTTGGATCGCCGGTGCCGGCCGCATGGATTTGCGCCTATTTGTCGCGGCCGGATTATTCGGTCGTGGACTTCGCTTCGGCATCCCTGGTGCCTTGCTTGGAATCTATGGGGATGCCATGCTTAATTCTCTCAATTGGATGACTTTCAGCGCTGCCGCCTTACTTGGACTAGCGATTGTCATCCCGGCGGCGCGCTGGTGGAAAAACCTCCTCGATGAGGAAGAATGAGCGTTTTTTGGGCTTGACAAACACGACGCCCCACGTGCCTTATACCACGCCTAAGGCTCTGATTTCGCCATGGGAGGAGACGCGAGGTACCCCAACGCGGTCGTTCGGGCTTCATTGGTCGCCGGGCTCTGCCTCGTCCTCCTAGCTGCAATTTCGATGCCCGCGATGGCAGATTCTGATGTCCAGAGCGCCGAGGCCGTCTGGTTGAAGGATCCGGATGGAATCTGGTGTTTGGACGCTGTTGCGACGGATGATATGGTGTATGTTGAGCCGATTGCTGGTGTTACTCTGCATCCAATCGAAGGGGCGACGGTCCTCGTCTCCTACACCGTTGAGCAAGAGGGAGTTTGGACAATCGAATCCGAGACTCTGATTGCTCTTGCTGATTCGGCTCCCGAGCCGGTTGGCGGTTCGGATGGTGGCTCGGGCGGCGGTTCTGATGGCGGCTCGGGCGGCATCGGCGTCTCATTGTCGATGCCTTCGAGCATATTCGCGCCGGTGATGGCGCTGGTCGGCGCCCTTCTGCTCACGCTTGCATTGGCGGCGACTGCTGATGAGCCGACCCGCGAGAGAGTGATTCAATCGATGAGTCGCTTCTCAGACCTCTCGGTTAGCGAGGGTCCGGGAACATTAGCTGGAAATTTCCAGCGCGGTCGAATCACTGGATTCCTGACCGCGCACCCAGGTTGCCATCTCTCGGGTATGATTCGGGCTCTCGAATTAGGTAATCATCAGGCGGTTCACCACTTGCGAATTCTCGAGATGGAAGGCAAGGTTTGGTGCCGTAGAGATGGCCGACTGCTCCGTTATTACACCGATCGAGTCAACCGCGAGGCAGAGCTCTCGCGATTGCCTCGTCCAATCGATGTCAACCAACTCAGCGATGTCGCCCTGATGATTCTCAGATCCATCGCTGAACAAGCCCCTGAAGCTCCCTCTCCAACCCAGCGTGAACTCGCGGTGGAACTCAAGACCAGCCAGCAATTGGTCAGCCATCACCTGCGACGGCTGGAGAGTCAGGGTCTCATCAGCCGCGAGCGGCGCGGTCTGAAGACTCGCCGAGTCCTAACAATCGAGGGTGAAAGAGCGTGGGCACAACTCTCGATTCCGGCGTGATAGCTGGATGAAATCGAGCTCGATTCAGACCCGAATTTAGCCGTTTAGATGGGCTCATGCCAGCCGGTCACAGAAAGTCCGTCTAGGTGTAAAAAACAGCGTTTTTGACCCTCTTGACAAACGCTACGCCCCACACTTCTCTAATAGCGCGCGTGAGACCGCTTGCCGATGATCACCCCAATGAACGCCCAGAACCGTCGTCGCATGCAAGTCGGAATCTTCCTCACCGTGCTGATGCTTTCCTCCGGTTGCATCGGTGCAACCAAGGATGCAGTCGAACCGGTTGCAGACCCCGACCCGGTAATCGCAACCGTCGACCTCGAAGGAAGTCCCACAACGACTGCAGATTATGTCAGCGCAGTACTAACGGTGACTGGGGGCGAGGGCCCATTCATCGTCACTTGGACTCTGAACGGCGCTGTCGTCCAATCCAGTTCGACACTCGCATATGACGCCGGCTTCATGACCGTTGGAACGCATCAACTCGATGCAAGGATCATCGATTCCAACGGCGGAGAAGGCGAGGCATCGGCAATTTTCACCATTCGCGATGCCAATCGAGCACCACTCGTCGACCTTGAACTACCAAAGGACGGCATCGCAGGAATGCCAATCGCTTGGGAGGTCAACGCCCAAGACCCAGACGGCGACGCAGTGACAATCAGCGTCGACTTCGCAGACGGAACCTCAAGCAAGTCGGCCTCGGGCAACCACCTTTGGGCTCACCCCGGACAATATGTGGTTGAGGCAACGGTGGAAGACGAACACGGATACGTCGCCACCGTCCGCGAAGCAATCCACATCGAGCGAGCCGATGCGCCGCTCCTAATCGTCGATACCAATCCGAGCGGCGAGGGCCGAATCGCCTTCCATCTCATTGAACAGTTCGTCATCGAAACCGAGACTCACGACGAACTCGGCCCAGTAATCGTCAGAATCGATTACGGCGACGGCCACGCCGTCGAACCAGCCGCCTCCGAAGAGACATACCAATACTCAGAGGAAGGTGTCTACACAATCACGGTGACAGCTTTCGGTCCGACTGGAGTCACCGCTCAGCGCCTAATCCACATCGAGGTCATCGGCGATATCGAGGACCTCGAAGCAGCAGAACTCCACGATGAGGCAGAAGAAGAAACTGAAGAGGTCCTACAAGACGACCTCGATGCACTACTCGACGAAGACGCCGACGGCATAGTCGACGAGGTCGAAGAGGCCAACGAAGAGCAAGCCTACGATTACGAGGAAGACTTCGACCCCGACGGCGACGGCGAAATGGATGACGAGGAAGAAATCAACAATTGGGAAACCAAGGATGATGATTCCATCCGCGACGAAGCCGGCGAAGAGGAAGAGCAGGAGGACGCAGTAGAGTCCGAACTACTCGAACAAGACAACTATCTCTCCGAGTCAGAGTCGACGATGTCCGATGCTGAAAACACTCCACTGCCTTCGATTACTACGGCTTACACGAACATCGTCCAGCCGGTCATGGATGCAGCTTGGGAGGAGGTCAGCGATGAATCAGCCCAGCAGACAACCTACTCCCGTTCAGTCATGACCGTCACCAGCACATGGCTCAACTCAACCGAGTATGAGGACTGGGACGGAGATGGTGTGGCAGAAGTAGCGTGCACTGTGCGCGTGGCGAGTTATTGGTACGATAACGACGGAATCCCGGGGCCGGAGTGGATCTATCTTTGGCACACAAAATACTGCAGCAAGGACCGCGATGGCGACGGCGTCGACGACCAACATCACTGGTGGTATCGCGGCCTGATTATTCGCGATCTCAACTCGAATGGGCTTCCAGAAATTCGCAATTCGTACAATTACAGCGTAATGCGCTGGACTAACGGAACCCAGGTCGACACCAATTGGGAAATGGTCACAAATGGCATGACAGATACCGACGAGGACGGTAACCTCGAGCGCTACATCGCCTACGACCGCACCTCACGCTGGGTCACCGTGAACTCCACTTCATGGTGGTACTGGACACTCTGGACTTCCGACACTGAGATGGTTTGGTGGACCGATTGGAACGATGATGGGACGAAGGATGTTGAGTACATCATCGACCACACGAGTTTCCGCTCCGACCCGAATGCGGACGGAAATCGTGACACTTCACAGGATTATCTTCGCAGTATTACGAGATTCGACCGAGACCGGGACGGCTCGGTCGACCTGAAGCGTTCGGTCCAGCAGTGGACGAACGCTTACGATAACAATTCAGACGGGGTAAAGGAACTCTACTGGACCTACCGCGTCGCTTCGATGGAGGATGATTCCGACCGCGACGGCGACCTCGAGCACACCGTTGTGATGAGGTCGTGGTCGACCCATTGGGATTGGGGAATGATCGAGTATCGCATCGATTGGGCATTGACGACGACGCGAATCGATGCTGATGTCGACGGCAATGCCGAGTATATGCATCGAACCTTCGAGAGGAGCAATGGTACAGACCTCGACAATGATTGGTATCTTGAGCGTCAGGATACGCTGAATGCTGAGATTAAGCGCTGGGATCCTGATAGCGACGGAGTTTGGGAACATACTTTCCGACGCGTCCAGATTGCTACGAATCTTGACCAAGATGCGTATGGATTCCACTTCATTGACGCGTCGACTTGGTCGGTCGAGCGCTGGCTAAATACGCAGACTGACCAGCTGTGGTTCATCCGAATCGCGGTTCACAATACTCGATCTTGGGACAATAATTCCGATGGAGTTCGCGATTCGATTCGTTCCAATGTCTGGTGGTGGAATGCTGCTGACATGGACGGCGACGGCTTCCTTGAGCGACGTGTAATCCTATTCTATTCGCACGTGCTCATCGACGACGACGCCGATGGAAATTACACTTGGCAACGAATCGATTACACCTATCATTTGCGAGTATTCGATGCTAATGGAACCTTAACTCAAGCGTGGTATTTGCACTATGTGTACTACCGTTACAACATCAATCACCTAGGGTTTGCCTACTATACCAATGCGACCTATGTCGCGTGGGCGTGGGATGCGAGTAATGGATGGACGCATGTGGTAACGACCACGTGGGTCGCATGGGATTTCGATCAGGACGGCGTTGTCGATTCGTCGAATTATACCGCTGCTCAGAATAGTAGTCCACCGTGACGAATTCTGTGCGGCTCGCTCCCGTAGCGGGCCGGTGAACCTGTCCCCGGCGACCCGATTTGATTATGTGGGGGTCGCGGCTCGGCGGGCTGTCGCTCCTGTGGTGTAGTACGGTCCATCATTCCGGGTTTTCATCCCGGCGACCCGGGTTCAAATCCCGGCAGGAGCACCATTCTGAGATTTTGTTGAATCCGAATGGTGCGACTGCCGGTCCCGGCATCTTCGCAGTTCGGCCTCCTTGCTTCCGAATCTCAGTGCTCTCTGAGATCAGAGAGATTCATCGAGCTAGGTTGTCGATCATCGCTTCGATAGTCTCTGGATTAGCTTCCTTATTTCGCCCTGAGGTCAGTGCTCGCCCCATCACGTCCGCGCCGATGAAGGAAAATTGCTGTCTCATGGCCATAATCACATGAGAGCCACCGCCTCCGCTGTGCGTGGCCAGCCCGACCTTGCGACCAGTGCAGAGGCTGCGGAAGCTCTGCCAATCGAGAGATAGCCATGCAAGTGCATTGTTCAGAGTCGGTGGCATCGAGCCATTGTATTCCGGCGCACAGACAATCCAGGCTTGAGCGTCCATCATATGCTTGGTCAAATCCGACATATCTGGGGCATCATCGGATTTCGAGCGCTCCATTGTGAACATTGGCAGGTCCATAGACGCCAAATCGACGACTTCAGCGCTATGCCCTTTCTCACGAGCTACACTAGCAAATCTCTCTGCCAATTCTAGGTTGGTGCCGGTAGTCGCGGTAATCATCAGAAACTGCGCCATAATACGGCGAGAGGCACTCCGTACTTCAAACGAATGACCCGCCTCGCAGTTCATTCTACCTCAGTTATGTCAGTAGGAATCCCGTTTTGGGCTGATGCCGACGATAGCGAGATTGATCGCCGTCCCGTCCCGATTTAGGTCCTTCTTGCCGAGCGCGTCGACCACATCTTGTCCAGAGGCTCCTGGGATAGCAGCGGAGGGGTGTGTTAGACAATATACATCCGCTGGAACATTTCGATTCAATCGTTTTCTTGCTTTTTTCTCCTAATGAGGAAAAGAAGAAGAAGGCCTACTAGAATCGCCGGCAATGCCGACTCAATGAGGTTGGAGGATGAGCAGCACATGCGCTGTGGATAATCCTCAGAGTCCATCGGGTCGTGTTCTCCCAGAACTTCGTCCCCGTCATCGAACCCATCTCCATCAGAGTCTGGGTTCAAGGGGTCCGTCCCGTATTCTTCCTCCTCCTCGTCGAATAGGCCATCATCGTCATCGTCGGCATCAGCCCAATCTGGAATCCCGTCACTATCGGAATCCGATTCCACAAGGGTAAGCCTCGCGACGAACCCATCTGTATACGGGAACCCCGGGACTCCGTAGTTCGCATTTTTGGCGGACAGGACCCCCCAATCAAGACTCTCTGTCATGAACTCCCCGGCGAAGAAGACGTCAGAGCCAGTGCTATCCATAGATATCCACTCAGGGATTGCCCACCATCCCATTGGAATCCCCCATTCAAATTCCCCGTCCGTCGTGAGGGACATGAAGCAATAGTCCTGTCCCAATGCTATCGAGTGGTAGTAGGTGGAGTCGAGAATCGAGTATGTGTCCGATGTCGCAGTCAGCGAGATTACCACATGATTGCGAAGTACCGTAACCTGAACGACCTCCTCGTTCCACTCCCCAGTCGCATTCACAGCCCAAACCCACTGACCACTCTCGCTTATCTTCGCTACGAAACCGTCTCTGGATTGGATGGTGAGATTCTTAGGCGGATCGCTGTTGTTCATGGCCAACACCGAAGAGGAACTACTGCTTCTGAAGGTGATGTTCTTTGAGGCGAAGGTCCCGACAACATACACTCCCCCGTCTTCTCCGACATCCAGGCCGAGAATCTGGTCGGAATCAGTTCCGCCTACTAGGGCTACCCATTCCCAAGTCAGGTTCGCTGACAGTTTGGCGACGAATCCGTCAGTGAATCCTATTCCTGAATTGAGAGGTTTGTGAGGCAGGAAGTATGCGGCTGCTCCTGTAACATGACCTGTTAGGTAGACGTTGCCCGAATCATCCAACTTCATATCTGTGACGACATCGGAGTTCCACTCCCCAGCGACCACAACCCACATCTCCCTGCCCTCTGTGTCGTATCCCACTACAAACAAATCAACATCGTATCCCTGATGTACTGAGTGGCTAGATTTGTTTGCTATTGCATTGGACCCCATATTCAGCGAAGCCGAAGTGAAAGTTCCGGAGACTACTATGCCACCAACATGTGATTTCACCGAAACTCCGGAATCAGTTTCGTTACCATGCATCCCTCTCGCCCAAAGCCAATTTCCCTCGAAATCGAGTTTAGCAACGAATCCGTCTATTGTTGGCATGGTGTAATTGGATATTGAATAATTCGGAACGGTCTGATCCTCATTTGCAAGTTGCAGACTGTCTCCGAAGTAAATATAGTTCGATTCGAAGAATCCAGTTACGTATACTCCGCTTTCATCTAATGCAATAGAAAGGCCTTCATCCCGCAGATCTCCGCCTGCGGAGACCGCCCAGTGCCATACTCCACTGGAATCCATATTTGCAACGAAGATTTCCGGAGAGCCCCAATTTGGATTGGTCAGATTGATTGTTCCGAAGGTGGCATTTCCGATGAATGTCCCAGTCACGTAAGCATCCCCAGTTTCAGGGTTGATAACGACATCATACACCGAATCTGATGCGTTCAGTGCCCCAAATGACTCGAGCATCGTCCATTCTGAATTTTCGTCGTTTGTCTGAGCCGAGACATCCGTACTGATTGAGAGAGGTAGGGTGAGCGAGAAAAGTAGCAAGGAAACCAGAATTATTGGCGGTGAGCCCCTTTCCATAATATAACCGACTACTTTCTTGTTATTTCGTTTGCCCGTGTAGGTGCCATTAAATCAGGCACTACTTGATATCGAATCGTCCGTTCGAAATGACTGAGGAATCGAACGACCGGCTTCGCATTTCATTCTACCTCAGTTATGTCAGTAGGAATCCCGTTTTGGGCTGCAAGGTCGATAACGACTCGAGTCCATTTGCTGGTAGGCGATGGAAGAGCTAACACATGAGATGCCGAAGCGAGGATCTTCTGAGTTAGAGTATTCCCAGCTTCTGGCCGACCCGTATCACGCAGAGATCTAACAGGGTCGCTCCATTCTTCTGAAAAGACTGCAATTTTCACAGAATTATTGTCTGCCCAGCGCTCTGCCATGTAATCGACACCACTAGCCCCACCGACGATGATGAGGTCTGGGTAACCATGAGTTTCAACCCACTTTTCGATGGCTCTCTCAAAGACTTCGAAATCATAGAAACGACTGCTTCCGACGACGGCGAGATTGATTACTGAGCCATCGAGATTCAAGTCCTTTCTGCCGAGCGCGTCGACCATATCCTGTCCAGAGTCAGCCACCATTGGAGTGCCTCAGACAGGTCTTTGACCATAAATGTCCGCACGATGCCAATTAGACTTGGGTGGCACGAGTCGTTCGCCCACTCATTGATAGTGGGGTATCGAATCGCGCAAATAGGAGGATTGGGTTTGGGGCTTGATATTGACGCGATTCGTGGTGATTTTCCGATTCTTGACAGGGTACTGCCGAATGGAAAGAAGTTGGTTTACTTCGATAATGCAGCGACTTCCCAAAAACCTCAGGTCGTTATCGACGCGATGACTCGTTTCTACGAGGAATACAATTCCAACGCCCACCGAGCAAACCACACTTTGGCGGACGAAGCAACCACCGCTTTGGAGGAAGCGCGTACGAGTATCGCGCGATTTTTTGGCACGAGCCCAGCGAATATGATCTACACCAGTGGTGCTACCGAGGCAATCAATCTGGCAGCTTATGGCTGGGCTCGGTACAATCTGGAGCGCGACGATGTCGTCGTTGTTACCGAGATGGAGCATCACGCCGACATCGTACCTTGGCAGGAATTGAGTAAGGAGAAGGGAGTTGAGGTGCGATTCGTGCCGATTGATACTCGCACCTTCACCCTCGATATGGATGCCTTTGAGGTGGCTCTCGAGGGTGCAAAATTGGTTTGTGTAGTTCACACAAGCAATGTTTTGGGAATTCGAAATCCGGTTGAGGAGATTATCGAGAAGTCACAGGCTGTTGGTGCTCGTGTTTTGCTTGATTGTGCGCAGGGTGCACCGCACGAGCGTATTTTCTTCGATAATTTGGGTGCGGATATGGTTGCTATATCTGCGCACAAGATGGCTGGGCCGACCGGAATCGGTTGTTTGCTGGTTCGGCCCGATGCGATGGCCGAGATGGGTCCTTTCATGACCGGAGGCTCGATGATTAGGCGGGTTTCCACCGAAGGCACGACTTTCCAAGAGGGCCACGCGATGTTCGAGACCGGGACGCCTCGAATTGCAGAAGCGATTGGATGGGGTGCTGCGGTCCAATGGTTATCTCAATTCGATATGCGTGAAGTTCACGCTCACATTCACGATTTGGCGGCCTGGACCGCGGACCAAATGCTTGAGATTCCAGGCATTCGAATCTTCGGCGACCCAAACCTTCCAAATTCTAGCGGTGCGGTCTCCTTCTTGCACGACTCGATTCAGTCTCAGGATCTTGCTTTTCTTCTAGACGAAGGTGGCTTCGCGGTTCGCACTGGACACCATTGCGCTCAGCCGCTGATGGATGCTCTCGGCGTTCCTTCGACGAATCGTGCATCATTCTGGATTTACAATACGCTCGATGAGGCTCAATCATTCGTCGAACATCTTCGCTACGTTTGCGAGCGGTTCGCTTGAGTGCGAAGTTCGCATCGCTTGAGCGTGAAGTTAGCATTCGTACCGAGCAAGTTGTGCGATTCCGCTCGTCAGATTGAATAGAATTGGTCAGGAGGGTCGGCCATGGCGCAGAGGCGATGGCCGGAGCATCTTGACCCCGTGGTCGAGGAATTCGAGGATTGCTTCGACTCGATGGAGCGCTACGAGTTGCTCTTCGAATACGCTCGCAAACACCCCACACCTTTGCCACCGGAGGAGTGGACCGAGGAGAATCAAGTGCACGGTTGCCAATCACGTGCGCACGTCGAATGTTCGCGCGATGATTCGGGCAAATTCCTCATGCGTGGGGGTGCGGATGCGCAGATAGTTCAGGGCTTGATGTCGGTGACGGCGATGGCTGTGAATGGTATGGAGCCGTCGGAAGTTGCGGCTCTGTCCCCCGATTACGCTGATGCGATGGGGATTCGTAACTCTCTTACTCCGAGCCGTGCAAACGGCTTCCTGAACATGTTCGAGCGGGTGCGTTCGGAAGCCGAGGAGATGGTCTGAATGGTAGATGAGGCTGCAGTTCGAGAGGCTTTGGTCGAGGTCGAGGACCCTGAAATGAATATCTCGGTAATCGACCTCGGTTTGATTTACGCTGTTAGAATTGATGGCGATCACGCTGAGATTGACATGACTTTGACGAGTCCGGGTTGTCCGGTCGCTCCTGAATTGATGGCGGCGGTTCATCGGGCTGCGCTTGCCACCGATGGGCTGGAGAGCGTTCACGTCAATCTGACCTTCTCGCCGCCGTGGGATCCGAAGGTACACGCGACCGAGGATGGAAAGTTCGAACTCGGTGTATTCTGACAGGGCTGGCGCTTCACTGGCTGGCTTCGGCGGCTCGAACTGTATTTGTCATCAGCATCGAGATGGTCATCGGGCCGACGCCGCCGGGAACCGGAGTAATGTGACCGGCGACATCTGCTGCGGCAGGGTCGACATCGCCTGCGAGGCGACTGCCACTTTCCCTCGATTCGTCGGCGACGCGGTTGATTCCAACGTCGATTACTGTCGCGCCGGCCTTGATCCAATCCGCTTTGACGGTCGCAGGGCGACCGATGGCAGCGACGACGAGGTCGGCGCTGCGACAAATTTCTGCGATATCTTCGGTGCGAGAGTGAGCGATGGTCACAGTCGCATCGATGCCCCTCTGTGCGAGAAGCAGTGCGAGGGGCATTCCGACGATGCGAGAGCGGCCGATTACGACCGCTTTCTTTCCGATTAGGTCGATGTTCGCATCGTCGATCATCGCCATCACTCCGGCAGGCGTGCAAGGAAGCAATCCATCGGACTGCCCCATTACGAGACGGCCCAAGTTTGTCGGGTGAAAGCCATCGACATCCTTGGCGGGGTCGATAGCCTCGGTGATGGCTAACTCGTCCGTGCCAGCGGGAGTGGGGCTCTGGACGAGTATTCCATGAACTGAATCGTCTGCATTCAGGTCTGCGACGACCTGCATCAACTGTTCTTGACTAACATCGTTGGGCAGGTCGATGCGCGTGCTCTTGATTCCACACCTCTCGCACGCGCGTTGTTTGTTTCTCACATACACATGACTGGCTGGGTCATCCCCGGCCAGAACCACAGCGAGGTGCGGCTCAACACCTGAATCCTTGAGGGCAGCAACGCGTTCTGCGAGCCGCGCCTCGATGCGCAAACCGAGCGCCTTCCCATCCAATAGAGTCGCGATCACAATCAATGCCCCAAGCGCGTTGCCCTTGACCTTTTGCAGGATTGATTTCTTGACTAACCACAGAGACACAGAGGCTCAGAAAGATAGTTAGGACAACTCAACTCTGAGCTTGGGCAACACATCATATTCAGATTGAAGCGAATGAAATGCGCTCCAACTTTTCCATTTTCAATCTAAGCGAGGGCGAACCGATTGTTCTCTCCGAGCTTGGGCAACACATCATATGGAGAGTTCAATCGATGTGATTGCCCGCCGAGAGATTCGATTTGGAATCTAAGCGAGATCAGATCCAATCGGCCGCGCGGAAGCCGCGCGGCCCTCTTCAAGCGCCGTCGCGCTCTGGAGAGCGCGACAGCTCGAATCCGAGGCGAATTGGAGCCCCAGGAGGGATTCGAACCCCCGGCCGTCTGATTACAAATCAGATGCTCTACCAGGCTGAGCTACTGAGGCAGTGCCCCGCGCTGACCGCGTCCGATTCTTGAACCCTGCACATGCGAGGCCAGCCGCGAAAGCGCGAAGTTGAATGGCTCGGAGGCGTTGGGAACCTCGTTGTCGACCCCGGAAACCTCTGCTTCTCACGTTCGGATGAACATGGTCATCTCGGCTTGGGCGTGCTTGCTTCTTGGCGCTGGCATCATCTTCGGAACCGCTGGGGACACCTTTGCTTTGGCCGTTGGCGCACCTATCTCGATCGCTGGTGTCATGCTCTTATTCTTCGCCTTGGGGATGCCTAGCGAGGCGGCCGTAGATCCTGAAGAATTGGCCGCCTGGGCTCCCGACGCGGTGAAGATGCCCGATGCTGGAAGGGCGATGTACCGCGTCGACACTTCGCTTGATCCTCCGATTCGAACCTCAATCCTGTGCGGGCGTTGTGGGCATCTTGAGTGGGTTGATGGGCGTAAGCCTGCGGAGTACGATTGCGTGGACTGCGGTACGACACTCTGGGTGGCCGAAGAAGAGTAGCGGGGGCGCGTGCAGGCGTCGCCAAATTGGCTCGGCAATGCGGCTCAGTCAACCGACGTGGCGGCAACCATCAAAGCGAGGCGGCGCGACCGATGAGGCCGAGGTGAGCCGATGAGTCTGGGCAATAACGAGCGCCGAATGCTGCGCGCGATGCTTTCCGATGCCTCGCGCGCGTGGTCTCTCGATGGCTTGTTGGCGGCGACTGGTTGGTCTGACCAAGTCCACGTCGCCGGGGCTGGAACTGGATTGGCCGAGGCGGGATTGGTCGAGATTGCTGAAACCGCTTCTCGAACTGTGAGCCTCGGGGCTGAAGGCGAGAAGGCCGCTTCAGACGGCCTTCTCGAGGCGCGAATTTGGGATTGGATGCAGGGCGCCGATGCTGCCGAGTGCACGATGCAAGGTTTGTTCGGTGCTGGCTTTGAACGCCACGAAGCAGGGCCCGGAGTTGGTCTGCTCAAGGCGCTCGGCGTCAAAGTCGAGGCTGGGTCATTTGTCTGCGAGGATGAAGGCTCGGTCAGTGCGACAATAGCCTCGCGCACCGACTTCATCGCAATTCTCGCATCCTCCGCGCAATCGGCGGATTCACTCGACCAAGCCCTTGTCGACCACTTCACCGGCAGAAAGAATCTCATTGTCATCGAGGAATCGACGAGCCGAACTTGGACCCTCACCAAAGCCGGCAAATCCACCGATTCCTCGTCCCTCGATGAGGTCTCCCAAATCGGTCAAATCACCCCCGAACTTCTGCAAACCGATGCTTGGCGAGATGCCGAATTCAAGCCCTTCGACGTCAACGCGCCAGCACCGATTCCAGCCGGTGGTCGCCCGCATCCAATGCAGGCGTTAATCGAGCGCATACGCTCGGTCTTCCTCGAGATGGGCTTCTCTGAAATCGAGGGAGATTATGTTCAATCTGCGGGATGGAATATGGACGCTCTTTTCATCCCGCAATCGCACCCGGCGAGGACCATGCAGGATACCTTCTACCTCGCCGAACCAGCAGAGGTCGAAGTCGACCCAACTTACCTCGACCTCTGGGCTAAAGTCCACGAACACGGTCATGATACGGGAAGCAAGGGCTGGGGAGGAACCTTCGACAAAGACGAGGCCCAAAAAGGCCTACTGCGAACCCATACGACGGTCAATACGATTCGACACATCGCTGAAAATCCACACGAACCATGCCGCGTTTTTGGTATCGGGCGGGTCTTCCGTCAGGAGACAATCGACCGCACTCACCTGCCTGAATTTCATCAAATCGAGGGTATCATCCACGAACCCGACGCGAACCTCCCAATGCTCATCTCAACCCTCAAAACATTCTACGCCAAAATGGGCTACCCGGACGTGCGGGTCCGTCCAGCGTATTTCCCGTACACCGAGCCATCCGTCGAGGTTGAAGTCTATTGGCGCGGCGAATGGCTCGAATTAGGCGGCTCGGGAATTTTCAGGCCTGAGGTCACCGAGCCGCTCGGCAGCGAGTGGCCAGTCTGCGCTTGGGGAATGGGGTTGGAGCGACTAGCTATGTTGGTTCTCGGGCTGGATGATATCAGAGAATTGTACCAGCCCGACCTAGAGCGCTTGTCGAAGATGCCGATTCTGTAATCCTCAATTCCTTGAATCGGGTAACGGAATCTCTAGCGCTCGCGATTACCGCGAGAGCTAGCAAAGAAAGCACGATTGCACCACTATCTGGTGGTGAATCGATCCAAGGAAAAGCGATCAAACCAGAGTCGGCGGATTGGCCTTGTCCACCGCCGCCTTGTCCACCGCATCCTGGCGGTGGGGGACCAATACCTGGCCCCCAAGTCTCTCCGTGACCCGAGCAATCGGGTTCTCCTTCTCCGCCATCACCGTTGGCAAGGTCAGCCTCACCCCGGTAGCAGAGGAGGAAGTAGGGGAAGCCAAGGTCGCCTTCTCCGTTCACGAAGGTGGTGACATAGTGATATGTTCCATTGGGGAATTCGGGGGTAGCCCCCCATCGCCCATTGCACGAATCGAGGTCACCCAGCCCCTCTACGTATTCGTAATCATCAATTCCGTTGTAACCGGTCTCGCCGTCCTTCAATCGATAGGACGAGGTTATTTCACGAGTCTCACCGCTCTCATCCCAACCGACGAATCCATAGATGGGATAACCATCGAAAGCGAAGCCTACAATTGGTGAATGATCACTCTTCGAGCGCGATGAATCAATGCTGTAATCGCGCCATGTCTCCCCTGCCTCTTCGTCGGGATGCCAATGTGCGCAGTTTGCATCGGCGTGGTAGTGGAAATGGCCACCTGGTCCCGAATGACCATGACATATTCCTAGCCAAACCTCCTGCCGATCCTCCTCGTATTCACCCTCATGATTTGCTACAGCATCTCCTCCCGGGCCATCCTCTGGGCCGAATATGGACACACCTGTGACCGTGAATGCAACAGCGCCACGCTCGGGTGCCATGGTGCAGCCATCTGTCCCTAGAATCGGTTGACAATCGGTGTCGTTGGTCGGGTCGAGCCGGATAATCCACTCGTGGTTTTGGGCGCTGGCGCAACAACCCGGGCCTGACTCAAAATCGTGGTTTGGTATTCCGCTCGATTCTATCGTGATATGAGTTTCATTGAGTGAGAATGAAAGCTCACAGACGTGATTATCATCCTCGCTGGTATTGTAATCGTCTACTCCCGCGAGGTCTCCGGAATCGCACAGAAGTGTGCTCTCCCAGAATTCCTCGCGGTGACGGTCGTCACCGCCGGGTTGCTATTCGGTGCCGTTGTCGGAGCCGTCGTCGCTACCGTCGCCTTCGCCACCCTCGCCTTCTCCTGTCTCCTCGGGTTCGTCAGGGAATTCTACGGTGAAGGTGATGCTGACCGAGTCGGTCGTGTGGATATTGATTCCACAGCGGGCTTCCATCGAGATCGTGACATTCTCCTCCATATCGGGGAAGACCATGTAGAAGTGACCAGTTTCTTCCATGCCGACGGCGAGTCGGCTTACGTTGAGGTCGCCATCGCTCCAATCGAATTCGCACGACTCAATCGAAGAATGAGTTAGGTTTCCGCTAAGAATCGCGTCT
Source organism: Methanobacteriota archaeon (assembly GCA_016845365.1). GTDB lineage: Archaea > Thermoplasmatota > Poseidoniia > Poseidoniales > Thalassarchaeaceae > MGIIb-O1. Next base: position 10,199 of record JAERST010000010.1, on the reverse strand, counting down.
TCACCGTATTGTATCGTGGTTGCGAATCCATCGAGAACAATGTCGGTGATGTCTTCAGCGGGATATGCGATTTCGAAATTGGTGAACCACTGAGTTTCCTGCAGAAGGCGGTCCTTTGCAGTAACTTTCAGAGTGTGGGGGCCGACTCCCAATTCGCTTATGTCGACAGTGAACGAATCCTCGTCGTCGAGCACAACATTAGGAATCCTCTCGCCATCAAGAGTAACGTCGATGCGCAAGTTTTCTGGGTCTTCGTCAGAGATTTTGATCGAGATGCTAGTAACATCACCAATGACGAAGTCACCCGGCTCATCACCCGAAATTTCCGGCGCCTCATCCACCCCTGCATCTTGGATATCGAGGTAGAAAATTCCCACCATAACGCTGCCAACCATCAGGAATGCAAGCATCAGGCTGCGCGCCTGCTCTGCGTTCTTCATACAGCGCGCTCGCCAACTCTTCTCTAAAAAAGCAACTTGCACTTCAGCCTCGTGCATCGTAGATGCACGCTAAGCCCGAGCTCATCGATGCCGATTCACTCGGCAGCAAGATTTTGCAAATCCTCGACAAAGCCGTTCAGATCCCATGCGGTTCCAGTCCATGCAACACGCTTCCTCAATTCCTTGTCTAGGATGAAAGTAACGGTCGAGTGACCGACCTCATATTCTCCGAGAGATTCTCCATGAGCGTCGGTCTCCTCTGTATCCGCAGAACCTTCTGACACACACATCAGAGCATCGCCATCCGGGCGCTCGTAGCCCTGATCACACATGCAGTGAGCGCCCGCACCACTACCCATCACCCAGCCATTGCCATTGCAATCGACGCCGACGGGAAGCGCAGCAGGGTCAGCCCCGTCGGCCACCCATGCAAGATGGTCTTCGTGGCTGGCAATCTCGCCAAGCAATCCTTCGCTCGCCGCTTCCCAAGCCCACGACGAATGATTCCAAGCCATCAGACTCCAATCGGACTCTTCCGAGCGAGTCTCGCCAGCAGACTCCAGAGCCTTGCGGTCGAGGTCAGCGACGGTATCACCAATCGAGAGGTTTGAATTTGGGAAATCGATGACCGTCGAATTATTCGAAGCGTCGAGAATTACCACTCGATTCATCGCTCCTTCCGGTGGTTGACTAGCCGCGATGTGGTCATTGTCGACAATAACATTCCACGATGAATAAACATCGATGAGAGTGCTCGGTCGCTCTGCGGTCAAATGCGTCCAATCATAGCCCATCGCTTCGGTCCACTCGGCTAGATGAGCGACCGTATCGCGAGCGGGGTCGATGGTAATCGAGAGGAAGACAACATCCCCGCTCGCCCCACCCAAATTCTCCGCAGCCCAAGCCATATTTGCTGAAATTGCCAAGCAGATATCTGGGCAAGTCGTGTAGATGAAAGCGACTACCACAACCTTCCCTTCAAGGTCTGAGAGAGTGAACTCAGCGCCGTTCTGGTCGAGCAAAGTAAAATCCGGCGCTGCCGGCGGTTCTCGGTATTCAATCCCGTTGAATTCGACCTTATCCTCGCTCTGCCCAAGACAGCCCGAGAACCCGCCAGAAAGCATCACTGCGACCAATAAGGCGGCGATGTTCCGGCGCAGAATTATTCCTCCAGAAGGGTGTAGATGTCTTCGAGAACCATCTCGGCATTCCAGTCGGTATCAGCCCACCAGACGCGTTGGTTGAGGTTCTTGTCGACGATGATTGTGCCTGTCGTGTGGTCGACCCAATAGCTCAGCGGATGGTGCTTCACAGTGACGTCCGAATCCTCGGATTGTTGCGTCTCAAGCCCACATCCTTCGTTGTCTACTTCCTCGCCCTCCGGCGTGTCCGCACATTGGTCGAATCCGTCTGCCACACCGTCGGAATCTTGGTCTGCATCGTAGGTGGCGAGCCCGACGTCGAAATTGACCCAGACGGGCTCGAGTTCCTCGAGGCTGCCGGTGAGATGTGGCCAGTGCAACCCTCGGTCTTCCGCGTATTGTTTGAGCACCGTCGAGTTGTCAGTCCATGGGTCGACGGTGATCGAGAGGATTGCGACCTCGTTCTCGTAAGCATCGCCTAATTCGGCTGCGACATAGTGTAAGTTTGCGCTGACTACTGGGCAAATGTCAGGGCAGCGGGTGAAAAGGAAGGCGATGACGATGACTTTTCCTTCGAGGTCGCTGAGTTGGTAAGGTTCTCCGTTTTCATCGAATAGAACGAAGTCTTCGACGGCGATGATGGGGTCGATTTCCTCGCCGTAGAATAGGCTCTCATCCTGACCCATGCAACCTGCGAGCAGAAGGCTAGTTGCGAGCAGGATTGCTGTAGCGGCGCGTGAGAGTTGCTTCATTCCTCTTCGCCTCCTTGACCGTTGGTTTTCGATTCTTTGCCCCCAACATTGCGTAGAATCCAGAGGCAAGCGGCTGCTCCAAACGCTAGGATTGCGCCGCTGAGTAAGATGCTCTGCACATCTGCGTCATCGTCGGCCGGTTGAGCTGGTTCTTGACCGCCGCCGGGAAGCACGAAGCCACCGTCCGGCGGCCCATTCTCTGTGTGATTGTCTGAGAGAATCTCGACGATTACAGTCGTCCAATGTGTTCCATTCTGAGCGATTTGTATCTCAATCGTGCCAGGTTCCCACGCTTCGGGGTCGAGCCAAAGATAGCACTCGTCATCCGAACTCATCGAATCGCTCGGTCCCGCCTCACAGACCCAATCGGCCACTCCATCCGAATTATTGTCCAAGGTCAGAGTCCGATTGTGGTCGACGACATTGTAGAAGACGAGAGTGTCATTCTCTTGCATCGATGCCTCATCTGGTTGAACAGAAGAATTCCGCATGATGAATGAGAATGTATTGGCGCCGTGCGCAGATGCAACGGGAGCCAGCAATAGCACCGCGACCATTGCAAAGGCGAGTCGCTTACGCAATGGATTCACCTCATTCGTCAGTCGCTTCGGCCTCGGCCGTCCACAGAGCTGGATAGTCGTAGCGGGGGTCGTAGTCCTCATCGAATTGAACGACGTAGACCCCACTAACCATCTCTGAGATGAACATGAATCCTCTCGGGTCATATTGCAGACCCCAATCGAATGGAATCATGCAAGATGCCCAGCAGTCCGCCAAATCGTAACCGAGCGCCGTAGCCGGGTCATCAATCCAAGTCGGACCTGCTGGCAAGTAGTAACCAATCGTGTGGGTTGTCGCCATCTTCTCGATTGCTTGGTATCCACGGTCTGGCTCAGGAACTTCGTTCTCCCAGACAGTCTCCTCCCAGATTCGACCGTGGTCTGTAACCCAGTTGCCTGCGTGGTAGTGTGTCCAGTAGACGTGACCATTTGTTCCGGTGTCGCCGTTGTGAGGGCTGTAGATGTAGCCGCCAGGAATCCAGTGGTGGTCGTGGGAGCCGTTATCCTTCATTCCGCGCCCGGGTAGCTTCCACTTTGAGAGCAAGAAAGGCTTGGTCGGGTCGGTGGTATCGATGGTCCAGATATATCCCGTGTGGTTCGAGTTTGTTCCGTATTCTGGTGCGATGAAAGTCAGGTGTCGCCAATTTACTCCGTGGACTGGGTCCTCCGGTCCTGTGCCGCACTCGTCGGGCCACTCCTCAATTGGGTCCATCTCGTTGACTCCGTTGCAGAGGAGGTGATCCATCGGGACTGCGTAGTGAATCCAACCCGCGCCGTTTTGGGCGCCGGAGCTTCCGGACCACTCCTCGCTGCTCATGTTCGCATGTCCGCCGCCATCTGGTCCGTACCAGCCATCATCGGCGCTTGGGCATCCTAGCCAGCGGCCGACCTCTGGTGGCCAAGAGATTCCGAGCGGGTCGGCCACTGTTGGTGGGTTGGAGACGTCGACGAGTCGCAGTCCCGCGTCCCAATATGAGATCGCGAGTAGTTTCTGCTTGGTGATTGGGTGGATGAAGAAGACGTTATCGTGATTGAAAATCGAGCCGCCACAGGTTGTGTACGGCTCGGGGGTGTAGCCGCCCCAGCGGATGATTTCACGGCTGGAATTCTGTTGCTCATTATTCTGATTTGGCAGCCAGGATTCGAGGCCTAGTGGGACGTAGAATACCTGAGTTCCCTTGTAGAATGTCCCGCTGCTTCCCTCAACCATCTCGGGGTAAGGGTCTGCTCCGAAGAGGAAGAGGCTGCACTCCTCTCGAGGGTCCATGGCGCCGTCCCAATCGCAGTAGACGTGTAGGTCTTGATTGTGGAATCCGGCTGGTGGGTTATTCCATTCGGCGACCTTTACCGGGCTGGTTTTGTCGCCGACATAGACGACGTCGAGGCGGTTCATTCCGCTGTTGGCGTCGTCGTCGTTGGGGATTGGGTCGAGCTCGCTATTGGTCAATTCGTGGTTGATTAGAACCCAATTATTGTCAGGTGTTACCTTGATGTCGATTATTCGAGCGACCTCGGCGTAATAGGTCGAGAGCAGAACGATATCATTCGGTTTTGAGATATCGAGGATTTCGAATTGATTGTAACTCGAGACGTAAGCATAGCAGCCGCCTGAGCCGTCTGCGTAAATTTCGCAATCCTCGTGGAAGTTTCCTTCGATGGAGATTTCAGAATTGTCTCCGGGTGTCGGGCCTGTATTCTTGAATTCTTCAAGGCAAGGCCGGCCCATCGTATCGTCAAATTCGGCTGGCGGCTTGACATTACCATCGCAATTCAAATTGTGATAATCGATGAGTTTTGCATTCGGTGTTGCCAGCCGGTGAGCGAGTAAATCGGTGTGGGAGTGATTTTCATTTTCGATTTCGACGACTGGGTCAACCCACTGCCAATCTCCATCGCCTTCGCCGCTCGGCTCAAAGACGCCAATGCAACCGCTGAGCGGCGCTGCAAGCATCAGGAATGTCATCAGAATGAGTGGAATCGAATACGATCGGGACATGGTCTCACCTATGGCAGCACTCCTGCCGTCGTCGTCGAGCAATTCAATGCAACGGTCGCTTGCGCCCTCTAAAGAGGGCGTGAAATAGGTCAAACCGACTGAATTTGCTGCGTCTAACCGTTTAGCGGTTTTCCGTAAGGCACATCGAGGTCAAGTTGCACGATGTAGAGTCCGGTGGTGATGCACGAGAGGTATGTGTAACCCTCGTGATATTCTGCCGCCCAGAGGAATGGAGTCCAGCCGAAATCATAGTACGAACTGTCCAATGGCTCACCGTCACTTCCGTGTGAAAGATGGTAACCGACCGTCGCCTCCATATGGGCCACAGAGCGGTTCTTCGGCTCGCTAATTCCCAATACCATCAGCGTCTCAATATCGACCACCCACAAGCCTGCGTGGTAACTTGAGAGGTAGATTCGACCATCCCAAGCCCCGCCGTAACTATGGTCGGGCAGCCCGGGCAATCCAGTTTGGAAAATCTGCGTATCGGCATTGTGCGGGCTGAACAATAACCACTCCTCGCCACCGGGGATGAAGTGGTCATCTGCGAATGGAATTTCGTAGCCGTGGATGAGTTTGGGGAGGAAGGTAACCTTACCGTTCAGCACTTCGTAATCGGTGGTGTCGAGGAGGTAGCTCATTCCGGTTCCAATAGTAGTGTCGAGCACCTCGGTTGCGAGTAATGTTAGATGCATCTTGCCCGGAGCATATCCGAGGTGGCTCGCGTCGACCATTTCGTCGACGGGCTCGGCGTAGTGGATGTAGGAGGCGCGTCCTCCATTCTCATTGCTTGTACAGCCACAATCCATCTCGCCGTCGCCATCGAGGTCGGCGAACTCCATCCAAGCACCGACCTCAGGAGCTCGCCAAGTACAGCCTGCTTGAGAGCCGCCCGAAAGGCGGCACAAGGAGCCGTACCAGAGGTACTGCTCGAGTGAATTTTGAGGATGCGGGACGTCGCTGGTATCGAAGATGCGCAGTCCCGCCTCCCAGTAAGCACCGTAGATGTAAGTCCGGCCGAAGCGAGCATCATTTGCATCCTCGCCCGGCCAGGTCTGTACGGTCATATCGTGGATGTAAATCCAACCGCCGAGCGTCGTCTCCCAACTGACCTCGGCCTCGCCCACCTTCACTATTCGAGGAAGGTCTCCATATGCCGCGAAATTCAGGTGGGCGATGGTGATGCCTCCACAGGCATCACCCTGACCAACGTCGCATGCCTCATAATCGGGATTTGCGACGAAAATGTACCACTCACCATCTATCATGTGAGTGTAGAGATTGTGCGGCCCACTCGGGTGGTCCGCATCATACCAAGAATCGACCCACGAGGGGTCGGACTTGTCGGTCACGTCGACAAGGGTCACCGTGACCTGAGCTGGGTCTTCCCAAGTGCCGACATTAGGGTCGGCCGCTCCAGGGTCTACCAATTGATTCTGCACAATGATGTACTCGCGGCCGTTATACTCGAGATATTTGACGTCCAACACCTGTGTATTCGGGTCGTAGTAAACGCCTGTGACCGTAGTATTCGTGGGGTCGGTGACGTCGACGATGTGCATTTCTGACCAACCTGCGATGTAGGCGTAAGTATTGCCATCAGGGGAGTCGGCGACCTGAACTTCTGCATTGCCGGGAGCCGTCAATTCGTTGAATGAAAGTGGTACGATATTGTCTGTTGAGAGCATGTGTTGGCTGGCGTTTCGGTGATCGTGCTCCTCATCCTGCATCAACGGGTCGACCATTGCAGCGTTGTCATCTGAGTCGAGTGAATCGCTTGAACCGAGCATCATTATCGCTGCTCCTCCAATGATTAGAGTGGCTGCAAGACCTACTGCGATCAGCACGCGCTCGGTGTCCATCATTTGCCTCCACCCTCCGAGTCATGTTGAAGTCTTTGCCGCGCTGCGGACAACCGTGGCACCTGCTCGTTTGCTCCTGCTCACCCTGATTCTTGGGCTTCTTGCCTCGCCTCTTGTGGTCGCTCACGATCAAAAAGAGTACACAGTGATTCTTGGCTCCGAGGGAGCGAGACCGGACTCGATATCGGCTGGTGTTCTGGTCGAGTCGGACTCGATTTTCTTTAGGAATCATGATTCTCGTGCGGATGCGAGGCACCGCGTTCTGGTCGATGCTGATTCCGATGGTGCCTTCGAGGGTGTCGACGATTTTGATACCGGATGGATGGTTACTTCTTGCGAGTTGAATGAGACTGGGCACAAGGTCGACGAGGATTGTCAGACTGCTGCGATGGTTTTGCTGGCTCCTGAGAATGGTTTGTTGCCTGGCAATATCTCGATGTTGCATCAGGTTGAATTCGAGGGTGAAGTGGTTGAGACTACCTTCTTCGCTGTCTACACTAGTGATGACCACTCGATGCCTAATGGTCCGACTGAGCCTACTGACCCTGAGTTGGAGAACAGAGTGGCGGTCGATCAATCTCAGTCTCTTCTGAGGGCGGTTATCATCACCGCAGTTGCGGTTTCGCTTGCGCTAGTCGGCCGTCTTCTGCGCCCCTAAATTGGGATGAATAATCGCTCGCGGTTCAACGGTTTAACTCAAGAACCCCTGCACGGTCGCGACGCTCACGGGGCGCTTAGCTCAGCTTGGAAGAGCACCTGGTTTGCAACCAGGGGGCCGGGGGTTCAAATCCCCCAGCGTCCACCATTTAGAGTCCATACCCCTCGCTGTGAGGGGCTCTAGCAGGGATTTGTCGCGAGTTAAGAACCCCGGCTGAGAAGTTCCTTCCGAACTCTCCCTTCTGGAGTTCTTGTTCACTCGATGAAATGCCATCTTATCCTCAGCAGTGAATATTCGTTCTGAATAGTGAGTTTCGATTGTGGCAATAGTATCTCCGAGTATTGTACATACTCTCTGTAACGGCTCACCTTGGCTAACATATCTCATGGCTAGAGTGTGTCTGTAACAATGTGCACTTAGATCCTGAACGGGAGTTCCATCTCTAAGGAATGAATTCTGAGAAATTTCTTTCAACCATGAGACTATTGTCTTGTCAGATACATGCTCACGATACGTTTTGGCTGTTCCAGAAGATTGTGCCCTTGAAGAAGGGAAGAGATAGATATCTCCGCCTGCACTTTTGCTAACTTCTTCCTTATATTCCATCAGAACAGGGATAAAACTCTCTTGAATCATCGAGGTACATATCGCTCCATTCTTCTTAGCCTTGAAAGTAATTAGCCTTTGATTGAAATCAATATAATCCCATTTGAATTCTGCAGCATCACTTCTTCTAGGGGCAATAGTAGCCATCAATAGGTGAATAATTCCACGTTCTGGATTAGTACTATTTTGAATAATATCAAATGCGGATTTATTCATCGATTCCATCTCATCTTCAGACCAGTACCTAATCGATGTATCTTCTTTCTTCGGTTGCCAAATTCTGACCGTCTTCAGATGTTCTTGCATCCCCAGTCCTTCCAATAACTGAATCAAACCCTCCCTTCTCTTCTTGATAGATTTCTCAGTTATCTTCCTCTTGCTTCTCGTTTGACCATTACGATATCTATTGACCAATTCAAGCCATGACTCTTCTTGTAATGATTCAGGACGCATAATGCCCATATCTTGGAAATCCAGAGCCACCCATAATGCTAGATCACGATCATTTCTTTGCGTGGTTTTCTCTCTATGGTTCCTCAGCTTCCCCACTTTTATCGAAGCTTCGAGACCCTCTTTCCATTCGCTAGTTAATTCATTTTGGTAATACAGCTTCTTTGCCATGCTTCGCCTGAACGCGGTACGGTTCTTAAGACAAACCCGTCACACCGTTACGGTTCTAATCTAAATTTCTAATTCTCCAGACATCAATCTAGGGAGTAATAAATCTCTACAAGTTGACAATAAGACATTCTTTGCTCTTGAATCATCAATCAAGCGAATTAATGGCTTGACTATTTCTTCGAATTTTGCGAGAATATCTTCACTTGGAACGATAACATTCAATCTTTCCGCATATTTGACATGTAGAGATGGCATCACAGTTCCACTGTTTAACCACTTGATAACCTCAATTTCTTTCAATGGAGACATTAGGTAAGCATACAAGAAACCGGGTGCATTCTCCATTCTAATCCCAATCATGTTCCTGCCCATTGCAAGATTTCTATCCAAATTATGAGGAATTCTGCCGACTGCTGCCACCCTTCCAGTTTTCGTAACTACACAATCTCCTTCGCTTAGAACCATTCTTGAGGCCCAAGAATTGAATTCATTTTCTTCAACCTCAAAGGTCTCATGTAGGGTTATTCCACCAGAATCATCAATATTCCAAACATGGAGTAATACTCCGTAACCTGTGTCAATCGGTTCTGGTTTAGTTGCATGTGAGCAATCAACAATTTGAGCAATATCTGATAATGTTTGCAATTTCCACCCAGTAGGAATTAGGCCAAATTCTGAATCTTCGAATGAATCAGGAAATAGTGCCGCCGTTTCTTCATCCATGCCATATGGCAACTTGCCTTCTGATTTGGATTTCACAGGATCGAAATCGATGAACCATGAGCGAAAGAGTGATGAGATAATCGCCTTACTAGTTTCCTCCCACTTTCTTAGAACATGCAATAATTCATCGAACATATCTAGATTATGACCTATTTTCTGGTCCACGCCATTAGTTGGAATTTTAATCAGGATTTTTTTTAGTTCGGTTTGTCTGATACCCTCAATCAAACCAGTACCTCTAGATTTTATTGCATATTGTCCTTCATGAGACCTTAGCCAGTGATAGAGAAATGATTGGTCACAAAGTTCAGGTTTTGTTCTCAATGCGAACAATCTCTGTCCAAGTGCTATCTTCTTTACTGAATCAACGCGAATCCGCGATACTCGAGCAAAAGACCCTCCTTCAGAAGTTATTATGATATCTCCGTTTTGTAATGTTGATGAACCCATCCATCTTTCAAATGTTGAATCATCTATGAACTTACTTCTGTCGAAACTTATTGAGCCATCTGAATTTGAATCATCTGCTGAAATAACTAGATTACCCTCTTTCATCCAATCGCTATCGAGTTTTGAAGGTACAACGCCTCTTTTGTCAAGTAACATTATCAGGATTTGGTCCAATGAATACGAAGATATCGCCTCAGAACTCAAAACCAAAACCTCCTTCATGCAGTAACTGAACTAGAATCATGATTCCTAGCATTCAGCTTCGCCTGCTCTAATACCGTCTCAACAGCTCTCTCACATTCCTCAGGGGGATATCCGAATTTCTCCAGAAGATCCCTCAACTCTATTCTGAACTGTGCCTGCTTCCTTTCACTGTAAGCCCAGTCAAC
>JAERST010000009.1 GCA_016845365.1 Methanobacteriota archaeon | reverse complement strand
GATGGTGATGGTTATTCTGATTATGAAGAGAATCGTTGCAATTCAAACGCATCAGATCCAAGCGATTATCCCATCAATACAGATGGTCTAGATTGGTGCGATTTCCTCGATGACGATGATGATAATGATGGATGGTCTGATACCTCCGAAGATGATTGTGGAACAGAATCACTCGATGAATTTGACACCCCATCTGACAATGATGGAGATGGAATCTGTGACTCAGAGGATCCTGATGATGATAATGATGGCTGGACGGATGATGTTGAACAATGGTGTGGTACTGATTCATTCTCTCACTATTCTGTGCCGAGTGATTTGGATCAAGACGGTGTCTGTGATTATCGTGATGAAGACATCGACGGAGATTCATTCAACAATACATACGAAAATTATTGTTTGACAAATCCATATTATTCGTGGGAATATCCGATCGATTTCGATTCGGATGGTTTGTGTGATAATCTCGATGAAGACGATGATAATGATTCTTGGAATGATACATACGAAATAGACTGCCTAAGCGATCCCTTAGACAATTTATCGATTCCTGCCGACAATGATGGTGGCGGGTTATGCGATGCGTTGGATACTGATGATGACAATGATTTGATTCCAGATTGGCTGGATGCAAATCCACTCAATCAGGGCGGAACCGAGGATTGGTTACCCCCACGCCCACCACCCCCCGGAACTCCTGGAGCTCCACCACCTTGGATGGATTCGGATGATGATGGTGTGCCGGATTGGCAAGATCCAGATTATTGGTATGATGAAGACAATTCAGATTATCCAGAAGGGACAGATACATCATCAAATCCTCCGCCTTGGGTAGAGAGGCCACGTTAGCAATGAACTGTCATTACAATGGAGAATTTCTGCACAGTATTTCATTCACCATTGTAATTTTCTTGGGAACCGGTAATCTTGAACTGGCGTGAGTGAGGGTTTCGCTCGGTTCAGAAGTGCGTTCCCCATGTTATCCTCAATCCGATTTGGCGCGGATAACTCTGCGTCTCTGTGGTTAGCTAACCAAAGTTCAAGCCAAGAGCACCCAAGCACGACACATGCTCGTAGTCTGCTTCGACTTGGAAGGAGTCCTCATGCCCGAGGTCTGGATCAACGTCGCAGAAAAGACCGGAATCGAGGCACTGCGACGAACAACGAGGGACGAGCCGGATTATGACAAACTCATGCGATACCGGCTCGACATTCTCGACGAGAATGGAATCACGATCGACGATATTCAGGAAGTCATCGCCACGATGGAGCCATTACCGGGAGCCAAGGAGTTGCTCGATGCCGTGCGCGCGCGTTGGCAAGTGCTGATTTTGTCCGACACCTTCTACCAATTCGCCGAACCGATGATGCCCAAACTCGACCGCCCCACGATCTACTGCCACGACCTGCAAATCGACGATGAAACGCGGATGATAAGCGGCTGGAGCATCCGCCTCGAAGACCAGAAATGTGAGACGGTCAAGGGTCTTCGACAAATGAATTTCAAGACTCTTTCAGTTGGTGATTCCTACAATGATACCAACATGCTTGCGGCGGCTCATGCAGGAATTCTCTACCGGCCGCCGCAGAACGTCATCGATGAATTTCCACAATTTCCAATCGCCACAGATTATGCTGAATTGATGGCTCAAATCGAAGCTGCAGCGGCGGCACTCGGCGAATGAGAATCCGCCGTATCGACCCGTAGGGTCGGCTCAGAGTGAATTCATTCCCCCGCCGCTCCATTGAAATAAGGGTGGTCGGTCGGCGAGGCGCATGGCACAGTGGCATGGCATCTCTCGACGCAAGCCGACCGGCGGACGCTTGAAGCGACCAAACCGCTACCGAGGCAAGCGCCGCAAGGAGATTTCCAGCGAGAACCAGTTCGCCTTCGTGGGCGAGCAGGACCTTCGCAAGGGCTACCGAAAGCACGCGGGTTCGACCACCGTTCGTGTCATGCAGGCCAACACGGTCAACGTCAGTGACCCAAAGACTGGCAAGACCATCCGCTCAACCATCAAAAGCGTCATCGAAAATGATGCTGACCCTAACTACGTTCGACGCAATATCATCACCAAGGGCGCGATTGCAGAGACCGAGGCTGGCAAGGTGCGAATCACCTCGCGCCCGGGCATGGATGGCGTCGTCTCTGGTGTTCTCATCGACGAATAATCGAGCCGATTCGGCGAGATTTCAAACCGCATCGATGTGCCGAACGGCTCAAGAGAGTCGAATGATTGGAAGGTTTGTTCAATATGGCAGAGCGCAAGGATGAGATGTGGGTTTGGACTGGGTATTTCGACGCCCGGTTGAGCCGATCTGAAGGGCGTCGCGTTCCGAAAGAAGCAGCGATTGCTAATCCAACTCTGGAAGCTGTTGCTTGGGCTGCGCGCGCGGCTGGAATCACGAGGATGCGCCGCAAGCCCGAGATGAGCCACCCCTCGCGGCCGTTTGCTCAAGAGGGGCGGCTGGAGATTTCTACCAAGGATGCTCTGGGTTCGACGAGGGCTGAGTCGAAGGAGGGTGTTCTGCAGTCGATTGGATTGCGGTTGCGCAGTCAGATGAAGGAGGCCAAGGAGGCCGAGGCTCAGGTTACTGCGAAGGGCCCTTCGAAGGGCAATCGCCAGCAGCGAGCTCAACGCAAGTCGTTCAAGCAAAAAGGTGGATCAGCGCGCCGGAAGAAATTTGGAAAGCGCTGAATCCTGCTCTAAGTTTATCATAGACGGATTTTCATTGCTAAACAATGAGAGCAGTCGCGATACCGATGATTCTACTGATGCTGAGCGCATCCCTTGCTGGATGTACTTCCGGCGATCCGGATGGAAATGACAATTCTGGAATAGATATGGAGATACTAAATCAGATGATTGATGATAACCTTCAGGACTTCATCAATAACACTTCAGTTACAGTCGTGAACAACCATTATTCAAATGAATCTAACGAGGTTACAAACCACATCAATTCAACGTCGAGTGACTCTGTTTACAGAATCATGACAGGAGCTATTGCTGGAGTTGAAAATACTGGAAATATTTCTTCCGGAAATGATCATGTGTTGTTGGTACGAGGTGACGCATTCACGGGAACTAACTCGAGTTCCAACGCTCAATATCCCTCCCTCAACGGTGCTAATATTTGTGTTTCAATTGTGTCATTAGAAGAAGGAAAAATCCAAAATTGGTTCAATCACAATAACATATCTTTCACATCAGTTCCTGTAGCCGATGCCGCAGAAGCCACAGCGAAATTTATCGATGGCTCATGTGATGCAATGGAAGGAAAACGTTCGGTCATCGAAGCCAAGAAAACGCAATTGGAAAATGATGGTTCTATGAATGGAGTGGAAATTTGGATTAGTGCCCCTATGGGATCATATGGAGAATTATACGAGGTTGAGTCGAGAGTCGATTTTTCGCTAGAACAAGAATATGGAACTGTACTTGATATTGGGTATTTTTACGCTGAAATAAGTGTGGAAGGTAATTGTGTTGTGGATTGTAATTCTTCAGATTTGCCAATATCGCTCACATTCACTTCTCCGGATTCCGATATGGTGGTGGAGATGTTTTCAGTATGTTCGATTCCAGATTATGGTTTAATTGCGTATAATGATGTATATTTCATGCTACCAGGCTTAGATTGTACATTGACCATTTCATTGCATGCTCATGTCGAATTTGAAAGAGACAATTATGAGTATGTTTGGAGCGATTGGGCTTACTATATCGCTTGGACAGAATCCGAAGTAACTATGGAAGATTAGGTTAGGCCGAAGGGGTCCAGCCGAATGGGTCTGGGGCTCTGCCCTCTTGTATGGCCGACAAGGCATCGTAGAGTTGCTTGGTGATAGCGCCGACTTCGCCATCGCAGTAGGTGGCGATTTTTCCGCCGTGCTCGATCGAGCCGATTGGCGAGATGACTGCTGCGGTGCCGGCGCAGAATGCTTCATCGGCACCCATCGCGAATTCGATGTCGACTTTCGTCTCGAGCACTTGGTAGCCGAGTGAGCGAGCCAGCTCGATGGTAGAGAGCCGGGTGATTCCTGGAAGAATCGTCCCGGTCAACTCTGGAGTGTAGATAACATTGTCCTTGACGCAGAAGAAGTTGGCCGCTCCAACCTCCTCGACGTATCGGTGATGAACAGCGTCGAGATAGATGATCTCAGCATATCCCTCTGCCTTCGCATTCTTCGAAGGCATCATTCCGGGCGCGTAATTTCCAATCGCCTTTACGCCGCCCGAACCACCGGGTGCAGCTCGGTGGTATTCGTCGGACACCTTGAGTGAAATCGGATTCATGCCGCCCTTGAAGTAAGGACCGACGGGAACTGCATAAACAAGGAAAGTGTACTCGGGAGCGGGAGCCACGCCGAGAATTGCACCGCTCCCGAAAATCAACGGGCGAATGTACAATTCACCACGGCCCGTTGGCGGAATCCAGCGTTCGTTCTCATGGATTACTTGATGCACGGCATCAAGAAACATCTCTTCGGGTACGACCGCCATCCCGAGGCGCCTGCTTCCTTCTTGCGCGCGCCTCGCATTCAGCTCCGGACGGAATAACAGAATCCTGCCATCCTCCGCCCGTCGCGCTTTCATCCCCTCAAACAATCCCTGTCCGTAGTTGATGACGCCCGCGGCAGGAGAGAGTTGGAGGTCTTGGAAGTCTTGCATGACTCCCGGTTGCCAGTCTTCGCCCTGCTTGCACTTTGCGATGTACATTCTGTCGGTCTCGGTGAAGCTGAAGGTCATCGAGTCCCAGTCAATAGAAGGCTCGGAATCTGACTCTGCTTCCTCCATCATCGGACCACCGTGAATCAGTGGGAGAGGGGTTGGCTTTCAACCATTTCTGCCGATAATCATGGTTTGCTCGCTCCGGCTGGTCGCACAAGGGTTGATTCGTTGGGTTCCTACGGTCGCTCGGGGTGCTGGTGTGCGTTGGGAAGGAGAGATGTGCATCGTCTCAGGAGATAATCGTGCGTGGGGCTCAGAGGATGGTCCGAGAACGGTTGTAGAGCTCTGGTGCCGTTCTCGACAAGGTCATTCAGTGGTTGTTCTAGTGAATGGATTGTCACCTTACCTAGAGATCTCAGACAAGGAAACGATTGGTGATGAGTCTCCGAAGAGATCCCTCGATTCGGTAGCGAAAATGAGTGAAGTGGTTGGCGAACCCACACTCGTTGGACAGAAATTAGCCAAAGACGGGAAGTCAAGAAATCACTACCGAGTGATGGTTCGAGATACTCGCTTTGTTCGGAATTTGAGAAAGCGGCTGATCGATGATGGATGGACTGTTACGAGCGCGGACATCTTGTTCGTGCAGCGCTTGTTGTTGGATCTCGATCTGGGGCCTCACGTGCGCGTGGCAGGTGAGGTGCTGTGGGCTGGTGGTCGGGCGCCCGCCGAGATGGTTAGCGAGTTTGAGGGCGGGCGCGTCGAGGCGGCTGAGCGGATTCGTGATTTTGGCGGCTCGGGGCTCTATCCTTGCGATATGGTGGTGGCTTGTTCCGTGGGTGATCTGGCTCGCGCTGACCCGTTCCCAGCACCTTTCGTGACTTTCTCCTTCGACCTCGAGACGAGTGTGAAACACAATACGATTCTATGCGCGGCTGCTATTGTTGCGAGGGGGGATTCGCGCTCAGAACACGAATTTCGGGGGAGCGAGCAGGAGATTCTTGAGGGCTTGACGCGGCTGGTTCGCGATGAGGACCCCGATTTCATCACCGGTTACAATATCGATAATTTCGACCTGCCGCGAATCATCGAGCGAGCTGAGGAAAACTCGGGTCGCTCGCGCTTTGAACAAGCAGCCCTCTGCGGTTGGGGGCGCGTTCCAGCAATCGAGAGTGAGGCCAAGCGCCTCAAACCCGAACGCGCCATCAACCGAGTTTGGCGGATGACGGGAAGAATCCCACTCGACGCTTGGTGGCAAGTCCGCCAAACCCTCCGGCCAGAACGCGAATCGCTTCGATTCGTAGCAAATATGCTCTGGCCGGACGCCGAAGACAAGCAAAAACTCGACATCGATGCGAGCAGAATGGACGAGGAATGGGCTGCTCGCCCCGATGAAGTCATGGAATATTGCGTCAGAGATACCCATCTTCCGCTCGACATCCTCGCCCACCTACAATCCGTCGAGCGCAAAGAAGCCCTAGCAGCGGTCGCCAGCACCACAGTCGAGACCGCTGCCGCCGGCACGACGAGCCAATGGATCGACTCGCTCGTAATCCGCCTCGCAGACCGCGAGAATATCGCCGTGCCGATGACCCAATCCGGCTCACGCCGCCGCGACCAAATCGCCGGCGGCTACGTCCACGAAGTCGAGCCCGGAATCCATCCTTGGGTCGCCGTGCTCGACTTCAAATCCATGTACCCATCAATCATGATAGCGCAAAATATCTGCTCGACAACCCTCGTCAGAGACGGCTCAAAAGACGATTCTCACAACGTCTCGCCAGCCACCAGCACCCGCTACGTTTCCTCCCAAGAACGCTCGGGCCTCGTCCCGCGCCTGCTCAGCGATTTGATGGCAAGGCGCGACCATCACAAATCCGAACTTGCCCGCGCGCGCGAAGCGGGCGATGAGGAAGCAGCATTCCTGCAGGACCAATTGCAGTATGCGGTGAAAATTTTGATGAACTCGTTTTACGGCGTTTTCGCCTCATCATTTTACCGATTCACTCACCCGGACCTCGGCGCGAGCATCACCGAATGGGCGCGGCACAATATCCGCACAATCATCTCCAGCCTCGAGACAGACGGTTACGACGTGGTCTACTCCGACACCGACTCGATCTTTGTCCGTGCCCCGGTCGAACCCGAATCCCCAATCGATAAGCCTCCGGAAAACGCTCTGGTTTTCGCGGATTGGAAGGCGGCTCGCGAGGAGACGCTCAGCTTTGGCAATCGGCTCGCCGAGCGATTCACGAGAGAGGGGGCTGAGTTGGAGTTCGAGACCGCTCTCTCGGCTTTCTTTTCTCACGGTGCCAAGAAGCGCTACGTCGGGCGTGTAGTGTGGCCTCGTGAGGAGATGTTGATTCGCGGTTACGAGGTGAGGCGGACCGATTCTTTCCGCTTGCTGACCCGGACGATGACCGAGATGTTTGAGCTGATTCTGGCTAATGACCCGTGGTCTTCAGTTGAGTTGACGAAGCAGGTCATCGATGATGTTCGAGGGCGCCGCGTGGAGGCTGCAGACCTAGTGATTTCACGCTCCTGCAAAGGCAGTTTGCGGCGCGATGGAAGCGTCGATTTCACCAAGGCTTACAAAAATCCAGATTCGCTCCCTTACGTGCGCGCAGCGAAACAAAGGATTCAGGCAGGCCTCGGATTTACTCCCGGAATGAAAGTCGGCTGGATTGTGACCAATGCCAAGACCAGCCCGATGACAATCGAGGCCTGGATGGTCGATGAGTTGGGTGTTGAGCCGCCGACCTATGACCCCGAGTTCTATGCTCGGCGGCTGGCGACTGCATTAGGGAGGATTACCGAGGCATTCGGCTGGAATGAAAAGGAGCTGCTCGAGGGTACTCGGCAACAGACTCTCTTCGATTTCTGAGGCTGCGGGAGAGCAGGCTTTGTTCGATTTCTGAGGAGAAATCCGCCCAAGTTTTCGCCAAAAAATCCGATTACACGATGCCGTAGGGTTGATGATGGCGACCATGTCACCGGGAGATGTGAGAGGCATGAGAGGAATCGCCCCCTTCGTCGTCTTATTGATGCTCAGCGCAGCCTTTGCAGGCTGCCTCGACTCGATCAGTCTCAACGGTGCGCCGACCGCTACAATGAGCATCGACCCGAAGAATAACATCCGCACTGGCGATGACATCACCTTCAGCGCGGTCGGCTCTTCAGACCCCGACGGCGACGCGCTGACATTCAAGTGGAATTTCGGCGATGGCAATACCGGAGAAGGCCTCACCACTAGCCATTCTTACGCTCAACCCGGAGACAATACAGTCACACTGACGGTCAGCGATGGAACTTATGAGGCGTCCGTGAGTAAGCTGCTCACAATCGTAGACGCCTCCGCGCGCGAGCCGCGCGCAGAAATCTCCATCGCCAAAGATAACGATTGTGAGGGCGAGGAACCACCTGCAGGCTCATTCATCCTCGTTTGGGTCTGCGAGGAGAAAGATGAGAACGACCGCAGTATTACCGTCTCTGCCGGCCTCACAATCGATGGTTCGGAATCTTGGGCTGGTTGCAATCCGGACAATTCCGATTGCTACGCAGAAGAATACCTTGTCTCATGGGAATGGGACCTCGACCTCGACACAGATTCCGACGAGGACGGCGACCCTGAGAACGATGTCGACGCGACAGGGGAGTCGATCGACCTCGAAGATATGCCCGCTGGAGCGTGGGACATCAAACTCACAGTAAAGGACAATAATGGCTTGACCGATTCTGATGAGATGACGCTCTACATCAATTACAGAGCAATCTGGAAGGATTTCGTCATCGACCGCCGCTACCAAGAACCGGTCATCATGACATGGGATTACCCGATGACTTACGATGATAGCAGCCGCAACAAGATTCGTTACCTCCGCACCAAACTCACCTACCCCGCCGAGGATGCTGACCAACCATTCGGCGGAGTAGACACCGAGAACAAACTCGACCTCTTCCTCTTCAATTCAACCGACGAAGAGGTCGCAAATACCACCGGCGTGGGAGATGATAACCGCGACGCCGGTGACTGCCAATCAGACGACCGCTGTGTATGGCTCGTCATCGGAGGTTCGAGTGTGAGGGGTTACCAAGACGGTACGTGGACGGTTGACCTGCAAAACGAGAAGACCCACAATACCGATGTCAAGAGCTTCATCATTGAGCTGCAATATCGCTGAACTGCGCCGCTGAATTCAATCGGTAATCGCAAGTGGTGATTGCCTCCCCTTTGGGGAGAGATTCAAATAGGCATCATCGGTCGGCGGGCCACACTTAGAGGTGGATATCATGAGTTCACAGTGGGAAGATAAGAGCAAGCCGCACCTTAACATCGTGTTCATTGGACACGTCGATCACGGCAAGTCAACAACCGTCGGACGTCTGCTCCTCGACACAGGTCATATCGAGCAGCACATCATCGACAAGAACGAGCAGCTAGCCAGCGAGCAGGGCAAGGCCGGATTCGGACTTGCTTACGTTATGGATGGTCTGAAGGAAGAGCGCGAGCGTGGAATTACCATCGATGTCGCTCACAAGGAGCTTTTCACTCCTAACTATTACTTCACAATCATCGATGCTCCAGGGCACCGCGACTTCGTCAAGAACATGATCACCGGTACCAGCCAGGCTGATGCCGCTGTTCTCGTCTGCGCAGCCAACGATGGTGTCAACGCGCAGACCAAGGAGCACGCTTTCCTCGCGCGCGTTCTCGGTGTCAAGCAGCTGATTGTCAACGTCAATAAGATGGACATCAGCGGTGTCGACTACTCCGAGGCTCGCTACAAGGAAGTTTGCGCTGAGATTGATGGCCTACTGAAGATGGCTGGATTCAACCCAGCCGATGTGCCAAAGATTCCTTGCTCGTCTTTCATGGGCGAGAACCTGTACACCAAGTCCGACAACCTCGGTTGGTACAAGGGACCAACCCTCTTCGAGGCAATCGACGGCATCCAGATGCCACCAAAGCCAGTTGACCGCCCTCTACGACTTCCAATTCAGGATGTCTACAAGATCAGCGGAATCGGAACCGTGCCTGTTGGAAAGATCGAGACCGGTGTCCTACACGCTGGAAAGACGGTCGTCTTCAACCCAAGCCAGAAGTCGGCTGAGGTCAAGAGCATCGAGATGCACCACACCAACGTCGCCAAGGCTGAGCCAGGCGACAACGTCGGATTCAACGTTCGCGGCCTAGCTGCAACTGACATCCGCCGCGGTGACGTTGCTGGATACCAGGACAGCGCACCTGCGTTCGTCCGCCACGACGAGACCTTCGTCGGACAAATCCAGCTCATGGAAATCCCGAAGGCAATCGGCGCTGGATACACACCTGTGTTCCACTGCCACACCAGCCAAGTTGCTGTGCGCTTCGTCGAGCTCCTAGAGAACTCGCGCACCAAGGAAGCAAACCCGCCGTTCCTCAAGACCGGTGACGCTGCTCTCATCCGCTTCGCACCTACCAAGCCAATGGCAATCGAAGAGATGGGTAACTTCCCAGAACTTTCGCGCTTCGCTATCCGCGACATGGGTAAGACCGTCGCTGCTGGCGTCTGCATGAAGATCGAGAAGAAGTGAACTTGGTGAAGAAGGCTGGAAACTCGGAGAGAGTGTTATGGCTGTAATTACCAAGATCAAGCTGACTGGTGAGAACCACCAGGATGTCGACATGGTCTGCTCGCAGATCAAGTCGATTTGCGATGAGGCCGGAGTCGAACTCCGTGGCCCAATCCCTCTACCTACCCGCCGCCTAGTAGTTCCGTGCCGAAAGAGCCCGGATGGCGAGGGTGCAGAGACCTGGGACCACTGGGAGATGCGTGTTCACAAGAGGCTCCTCGAGCTTAATGCAAGTGCATCAAAAGATGAGAAGGCCTTGCGACGCGTCTTGAAGATCGACTACCCCGATTCGGTGACGATCGAGTTGTCGCTCAGGCATCTAGGCTGATTGAGCGACTACTCGCTCGTCAGAAATCCGATTCAATCTACGAATCGGGTAGTCTGTAAGCGTCGCAAGAGCCTCCGCAGGCTTGCTCGCAATGTCTTGTTAACGTCGAAACATTGCTGCGCGAGCCTTCGACCACGCTCTGCGCGGTCGTGAACATCGACTGAACGTGGGAACGTTTCGGCGGTGTGCCCGTGGTGTCGTTGACCTTTCTGTGCTCACTTTGCCCTCTGGGCTTGAGTGAAAGATTGCGCTTCTAGGAAATATTACACAGCCGCGATTAGCTTTGCTAATCGCGATATTCTGAGCCGAGTCGAACGAATTCTTCGCTCAAGCGAAGAATTCGGTCGCGAGGCTACCCATAGGATCCCAGGCCGGGAGCACTATTGGATCGGTTTCGAGGCCATCAGTCATCGCATTGGATAAGTAAGAGCGAGGAGCGGCGATTTCGAACATATATTCGTCATACCATGAGTCATTCATCGTGTAGTATCCCTTGCGACCAGAATCCTTGTCGCCCCAAGAATTCTCAACACGCCAGCGTCGAGGCTTCCCATCGACAACATCGACGCCAGTAAACAACATCGCATGGGTCATCATCGTCTGACCAAACCGCAAACGGTTAGCCTTGTCCATGCCAAACTCGGCCCCATAAAGTGCCCCAAAGTCAAACAATTTCGCATCCCAGAGGCCGCGCTGCCGATGCATCTGCTTGCCAACATCACAGCCCATCCAGACCGGCAGCCCGTCCTCGAGCAGCTTCTGAGTGATGCCTTTCATCTCGCTGCTCGGCACATTCAGGTACACAACAGGAGGTCCTCCGGCGACGTTTTGTAGGTAGTCGACGGTGTAGGTGCGGTAGTATTCGTTGCGCGGGTCGTTGACGATGCAGACGTAGTTTTCCCAGTCGATTTCGACGTACTCCGCGGCAAATTCCTGAGGCGTGATAACCCCCCTTCGGTGGAACTTCCCGTCCTTATCCTCCCACTGCCAATCGAACTTCTCGGGCGGCGTGCCAAGGTGTATGCAAAGGATTCGCCAGATGTCGGCGAGCCTCGATTCCTTGTGGGCGCGAGCCTCGGCGGCTGTGCCGCCGTCCTCGAGTATAGCGCGGATTTCAGATGCGCCACTGCGCAGGATATCCTTCAGGTTAGCATTCATCCAACGGGTGTTGGATGATGATTTTGATTCTGGGTAGGCGGACTTCGGTACTAGGCCGTGCTTGCGGATGAGATTCATGGCCATATTCCACTGTCCGCCGTCGCCGATCGGGTCGCCTAGCAGGAAGCCGATTGTGCGGTCGTCGACTGGCCGGTCGGCGGTATCGATTATCGCTTCGTAAAAGTGGTTGGCCCGCTCGAATTTATCCCAGAAATGGATGTGTGATTGGCTGAACTCGAAATTCTTGACGTTCAGTTTGGCCATTGTCGAGGGGCGGAAGAGGTTGAGTGTGGCGAAGAGCCAGCACCGCCCGCTGCGGCGCTGATTGGTTACCTTCCACTTGTCGAGTTTTGTCGAGAAGGAGAAATCGATGTCTTGCACCAGTGCGCGGTCGAGGGCGACATCGAGCAGGTCGTTATTGGCAACCGCGTTTTGAGCCATTTTTGCGCTCGGGTCGGCCGCGAAAGACTTGCGAAATTCCTTGAGTTGTTTCTTGGTCACCGTCTTGCCCATTTCGCTCGCCTCTCGGTGCTTGTCGGCACCGCAGGTGCTGCTTCGTGGTCCGGCGCCGGATAATCATTGGCGCGCTCGGCGCGAGGGTTTCGAATCTCCACGAAGTTAGTGAAGACCGAATCAGAGTGGAGCGGCGACGGCGAGTCCAGCAGCGATGAGAGTCTCTGCGATTAGACTCGGACAGGACTCGACATCGCCCTCGGCGAGAGTCATTTCCGAACCATCCTCGCCGATAATCGGGTCTGACAAATCTTGCAAAATCCGAATCCGCATCAAATCCCCGCCGAGCGTCTCAACCACACTAATCTCAGCCGGCGGATGCGGGTCAGCTCCGGTCGCGCGGTCCGGAAATGCATCCATCGCGCGAATCCTATCCTCCTCATCGAAATCCGGGTCATCCCAAGCATCGTGCGTATCAGCAACCGGAATCGGCGCGGGTGGCGAAGCCACCGGAGCCATCGAGGAAGGCGCAGCGGCGACGGTTGCAGCCGGCGATTCGGCAGGAGTCGCTGGAGCCGGCTGAGAAAATTCACTCAACGAAGCGTTGGGCCCCGGATTCGCAATCGGCGAACCGTGGCCGTTGCCACCATTATTCCCATTGACCAATTCTTTCCAAGCCACACCGTGTTTGTACTTGTCAACGAGATGGCCGAGGCTCTGGTAGTAAGCGCGTTCACTCGGGTCGTGTCGCTCCCAATCGATCACACTCAGATGTTGCAAAGCAGCGGCCGCCTCGGCCCCACCGCCTCGCATCAGATTCACCAAGACTGCGTGCTGAGTGAAGGCGTTCAGTCGGATGCGTGTTAGGTCCGTCACTAGCGTTCGGACATTGCCGAGCCTGCGGGTCTGCAGCTGCGCTTTCGCTGTCATCCCCTCGGCTCGAACAGTCTCTGCGAGTTCAGCCTCAAGATGGGCGGTTAGTTGGCCGACGGAGGACCAAAATTCGGGAATGGGGAGGTCGACTGGGCTGGACGAGGCCTTTTGTTTCCGGGCGACTTCGAAGAGGGCCTTTTCGACGGATTGGAGTTGGTGTTTGCTCAACCTCATGCGCCGTTCCTCCTCTGCCTCATGTGCCTCGACTCCTGTGCCTGCGAGCGTCCGGCTCCACATCCTCCGCGGGCGCTACATCAAACATTCCGTCGCCTTCCCTGCTGGGTTGCAGATGGGTGGGCTTCGAGCCGCTGGAATCAAGAAGGATTCGCGGCTCGCGTGGCCTGCAGGTGTACCCGAGTGGTCAAAGGGGGAGGGCTCAAGATCCTCTGCGTAGTGCTTCGCAGGTTCGAATCCTGCCGCCTGCACCAAACAGCACAATCAAGCGTGCAGGCGGCAGGATTCGAACCCGAGCGCGAACTGAACGATGTCAATCGATGCGACCGTTCGCGCGGTGGGTGCGAGTTGGACCGACCGCCTTCGCAATGCTTCAGATTCCACGAAGCCGGTGTAGTGAGGGAAACTCGCAGCAAGAATCTCCTGCCGCCTCTAAATTCAATTGATTGAATTCAGGAACTGATTGAGGAATTCTATCGTTCCTGCTGTGCCGCGGGCATCGGTCAGATGGTCCGCGGCTTCGGCCACGCCTTCGTGAGTCGTGTTGACAGCGATGGCGTGGCCGCACATCTCGAACATCGGGATGTCATTTGCGGCATCTCCCACCGCGATGACCCGCGCTGGGTCGATGCCGCGTTGTTCGAGGGCGAACGCGACCCCGCTCGCCTTGTCGAGTCCGGGGGTCGTCAGATGGATTGCGAAGCCGGTCGGGACGACCGTCAATTCGCTATACTGCGAGGCTGCGATAGCATCACGGATAGCCTCGAAATCACCTACTTCTTTCAAGCACCATTCGGTTTCCCGCCAACGATTTGATTCAATTCCGGCGGGGTCGAGGCCGTCGATTTGAGTCGCTAACCAATTCGCGGCCTCGCGCGCGCGAGCGCCGTCGGCGAGCGCGCGTATCGGAAATCCAGCATGTGTATCCCAGACCATGCCGCCGTTCTCGCCGACCACGAATCCAGAGACTGCTAGGCTCTGCTGAATCGGTGTGACGTTCGGCAGCGTCCTACCGCTCGCCAGTGAGACGACGATGCCGGCTTCTTCGACGCGTCGGATTAGACTCACCAAATCAGGGTGGTAGCCCTCGGCGTCGAGCAGAGTGCCATCGACATCGAAGACCATCATTTCGAATTGCGTTGGGTCGGGGAGTGCCACGTCGTTGGGGCTGCGCCGCTCCTGATGATTCCACCGCTGCGCAGGCAAGGCGTTGTTGGCTTGGTCAGCAAGGCGTTGTTGGCTCGGTACGCAATGCGAATTAGCCTAGGCTAACTCTTAACCCCGGCCACGCAGGTTCAAGGAGTGCAGTTTGCTCGGGATTGGCATGAGCGAGGAGGATTTCCTCATCCTCGATGATGAGGATGATGATTCGACTCAGGCAAAGCCTGCGTCGTCTTCGGGCGCCGCGCCATCGAAATCCACTTCCAGCGACTCTCCAAGCGACCCTCTCGCGGGTTTGCGCGGCGCAATCTCCGGCGGCCTCGAAAATGTCAGTTCTCGGATTGCATCAGCGCGCGAGAAGCGCGCTGCCAAAGCAAGCCCAGTTGACGAATTGATTCTCGATGATGGCTCATTGCAAGATGTGACTCCAATCGCAGGCCCCGGCTCTGACACCGATGCGGTCTTCGAGCCGGAGCTCGTTGTCGACGGGGTCGAGCGTTTCGAGTGGCGGCTCCGAGGCATGGATTGCCCCGATTGTGCGATGAAAGCCACTCGAGCAGTCAACCGTCTACCCGGTGTCGATGAGGTTGTGGTGTCTGCGACCGAAGGAAGCGTTCGCGTTGACCTTGACGTTGCACTTGGGCGTGTCTCTCGCGTCTCGTCAGTGCTCGAGAGTTTGGGCAACGGACCAGAGGTCGAATGGCGTTTGGTGCAAGGAAAAACCGCCGGCGAAGTGGCTCGTCGACTCGGCATCGACCGCAAGGGTTTGCGCAATGCTTTGCTCGATGTTCCCGGCGTTCTGAACGTCAGTTTGGATGACGGTCGGATCGAGCTTCAACGAGTTCCGACCGACTCTGTGAAAGTCGCTGAAATGACCGAGGAAGGGCTTCGTCGACTGCTCGGAGAGTACACTCTTGGTGAATCGAAAAACGACCGACTGCGCCCCGACCAAGTGCAATTGCTGGGCGCTGTTTTGACGATTCCTCTGCTCGCGGGCGTATACGTGATAGAGCAGGCTGAGATGCATTGGTGGGTCGCTGCGACGGTGACTGGACTGGGCGTTCTTTTCGCCGGATTACCGATGTTCCAGGCGGCGATTGCCAGCATTCAAAATCGCGTTCTTGGCTTCCAAGTTCTGACTTCTTTGGCGGTCCTTGGTGCGCTCTATCTCCGGGAATGGCCCGAGGCTTTGGTGGTCACTGGATTGGTCGCTCTGGCCGGTCATATGGAGGAGAGTGCCTTGGTTCGCGCGCGCGAGGCGATGCAAGGTGGATTGGACCGATTGCCGAGGCGCGCGCGGCTAGTTGCGGGTGCTTCTGCTGCGGATTCGAAGGCTGCTGACTCGGATTGCGAGGACGATTGCTGTGATGACCATGGGCATGCGGATGACCATGCTGGGCACGCTCATGCTGGAGCGGGGGATGCAGGGCATGGCCATGGAGCCGACGAATGGACTCCTGTTGCCGCGCTTGAGCCGGGTGATGTTGTAGAGGTGCGCTCTGGTGAGGTCGTGCCTGTCGATGGAACGATCGTCGATGGCTCGGGAGCGATTGACCGCGCACCTCTGACCGGCGAGCCGATGCCTGTTTCAGTGGCTTCGGGGGCATTCGTCGAAGCCGGTCTTACTCTCACGCGCGGGCCTGTGCATATTCGAGCCGAGGCGACAGGTGATGATACTCGGCTCGCCGATTTGATCGAGTTGGTTCGTCGCTATCGCGAGCAACCAACTCGTACTCAGACGATTATCGAGCGGTTCACGGCGATTTGGGTACCGCTCGTGTTGATTGGTTCAGCGATTTATGGCGCGGCTACCGGTGACATCGTTGGAATGCTCGTCCTGTGGGTAGTTTCCTGCCCTTGCTCACTTCTTCTGGCCGCGCCGGTGCCTCACGCAACCGCATTGTCAACCGCTTCAGCGAGTGGATTGGTCGCCCGCGGTGGCGATGTCATCGAGGCCGCAGCCGGCATCGAATTGGCTCTGCTCGATAAGACAGGGACGTTGACTAGTGGCCGGCCACGATTGGTGGCAATCGCCGTGGCCGGCGACGAAACCGAAGAGAGTGCGCTGCGGATTGCAGCCGGACTCGAGCAGCGCAGTAACCACCCATACGCGACCACGATCATCGAAGCGGCGGCCGAGCGCAGCAAGGCCGTCACCCAAATCACCGAAATCGAAGATGGCGATGCCGGAGTTCGAGGCTCGATGCGCGGATTACTAGTCATGCTTGGCCGCGCAGATTGGCTCATGGCTGAAGGAATCAAAATTCCATACGATATCGATTCAGCCCTCGCCGACAGCCGTCACGCTGGCTACGGAGCCAGCGTACTTTCAATCGACGGAGAGGCTGTCGCAGCATTCACCTTCGCGCACGACGACGCGCGCGAAGGAGTCCACGAAATGGTCGACAAATTACAGGCCCAAGGCATCAGCGTCGAAATTCTCAGCGGCGATGAACAAGCCTCTGTCGAAGCCTTCGCCAAGAGGCTCGGAATCGACCCAACAATCTGCCGAGGAAATGTCGACCCAGAAGGAAAGGCATCATGGGTGGCCGAGCGAGCAAAGCTCAGTCGGACACTCATGGCTGGAGACGGATTCAACGACTCCGGAGCTCTCGCAGCAGCTGACATCGGAGTCGCCGTCGGCAGCGGAGAGCAAGTCAATCTCGACGCTGCCGACGTCCTAATTCCAGGCGAAGACCCGAGAGCATTAGCAAATCTCATCCAGCTCTCGAAGCGAACAAGAGCGGTTGTAAACGCGAATATCGCAGTGTCGGTTGGAGTCACAATTCTGCTAATTGTCACCGCTCTGGCGGGCATTAACACGAGTATTGCTGCGGGGATTGCGATTCACGAGGCGAGCGTTTTCTTGATCATCCTCAACGGCATGTTTGTGGCAGGCTCAGGGGGAAGAAGACTCGGGGTTTTGGCGGACCTGGGCAGGGATTTGGTACGCGATATCCGCGAGGCGTTCGGGGTGCTATTTTCCACAAGCGGGGGGAGCCCACCATCGACCGCTTGATTAACCGAAACGAGGAGCGAGGCGCGTGACGGACAGAGTCGAAGTTGAGTCGAAGCACGCGCCGCCGCTCGCCGAATGCGCTCACTGCGAGCACATGTTGCCACCCGGACTCGGCGAGCGAGAATGCGAAGTCTGCGGAGCGGTTTGCAAAGTCAGTCATCCTCCAACAATAGAGGCGCTGACTGAGGAAAAGGTGCCGTGTCCTCATTGCCACACAATTCTTGTCGCTGGCACTGAGGAGAGGCCGATCGAACTCACGTGCGGGGCTTGCTCGGGCGGATTCACACTCGCTGAGAAGGTAATCAAGGTCGAAGTCGACTGCCCGGGCTGCGAGCGCACTTTGCGGATTCGTCCTAAGCCGGGGAAGCGTCAGCTGAATTGTCCGGCTTGTGAGGCTGGATTTTTCGTTACTTTTTGAGTGACTGAGTTAAGTAAAATTCATTGGCTCTCACAATGATTCTCAGCGCGCTGTTGCGCGCTGCAACCAAGCGCTGGAATCCCTCCCTCAATCGATGATAGAGTGGGCACATTAAGCCCGGGAGGAGGGGGAGAGTGGTCGAGGGCGATAAGTGAAAGTGGACGGTTCGAGTAGTGCTCGCAAACCACAGCCTACGGCTGAAACCGACCCTGCGCGCTCAAATAGGGGTCAGAGACCGTCCAAACGGGGATGGGACCGTGAGCGAGAGCAAGTCTCCTGAGGGTAACGACGCGGATAGCGTCGACGAACTCGCTGCTCTTCGTGAGGCTCACGTCCGTTCTGCTGCTTCCGTTGTCGATACTCTGGGGCGCGCTCGCGACCGTCTTGATGATGAAAGTAAACTTCGATCTGCAATGCGCCGCGAGCGGCGTCGACGCGTGGCGGAGATGGGAGAACGCGTCGAAGGAATGCGTGGCGCGCTTCGCAAAGCCAATGACATTCTGTTCGAAGAGGAATTGCATCGAATCGAAGCCGATATGCGCGCCGAGCTCGAAGTCGAGATGGAACGCTTGGAGACCGAGGCTCTCGAGCGTGAAGAGCGACTTCTTCGCGAGGAGATGTTACATCGATTGCGCCGGGAGGAAAATCGACTTCGCGAGCAATTGGATCTTGAGCGCGACCGGCGCATCGAGGAACACACTTCCAAACTTCGAGATCGCTTGAAGGGCGAGATGGAGACCGAGTTCGAGCGTCGCAAAGCCTTCCTCAATGATCGGCTCGAACTCGAAGCGGCGCAGGATATGGAACGCATGGAGCGCCGCGTCGAAATGGACCTTCGCGAGGCTGAGGAATCCAAGGTCCATCGCAAGGTCGAATCGCACCGCCTCGAGCAAGAAATCGGTATGCGCGAGCGGCTTGCTGCCGCTCGCAAAAAGCGCGAGGCAGAACTCGAAAAGCAGCTCGCAGCCGAATCAAAATCCCGCGAAAAAGGCATGCTCTCCGACGTGGACGTTCGTCTCAAGTCCCTCGAGGAGGAGGCCGAGGCAGGCATGTTGGCCGAGTTGGACCGCTGGTTTGCAGCCGAGCGCGAGACAATGGACGCCGCCTTAGTTCTCAAACGCCAAGAAATTGCACTCGAACGCGAAGTCGAGATGGAACAACGACTCGCTGAATTCCGCCGCGAAAAAGAGTCGGAACTTACCGCTAAACTCGAAGAACAACTCAACAAGCGCGGTGATCTCTCACAGAAAGAAATCGCTGAGATGCTCAAATCGCTTGAAAGTGAACTGAAAGTGAAATGGGAAGCGATCCTAATCGAAGCCCGCCAATCCGCTCTCGAACGCTCCAACGGCGACTGAGTTTTTGCAAGTTTTTTCACGGAATTTGCCAAATTTCAGCACAATTCCCCCACACCCTCATGTGCTTTTGCAAGCTAGTGCAGTTCGGTGAACGAATGAAAACCGACGAAGAAATGAAGATGAACGCCAAGACCGACGGCGTCACCCTCGCACTCGCGGTATTCGCCTTGCTTGCTGGCGCAGCAGCAGGAGCGAGCCTCGAGGAGTTCGCCGCTCCGAGCGTGCTGGATGAGGATCCGTACTTCGGAGTGGTCGACGATGCGACTGACGCTGAGGATACGACCGACGAAGAAAGTGAAGATTCCAAACCTCGAGAAAAGATTCGCAAATTTGTTCGTAACTTAATGCGAGATCGAATCGACGACCGCATGGAAAACCAACAGGCTCGCATGGCTGAGCACATGCAGAAACGCATCGATGGCGGCAATGAACTGTTGACAGCAATCGATTTTTGCCAGGCAGATTCTGCCTGCAGCGCTGACTCAGACACATTGACAGCCGTCAGCGATGATTTGGAGGCCAGAATCTCTCACATGGAGGCCAATCTGGAGGACCCAGAAAATGCAACCCGCTACGACAGAGGCCCAATGGATCTCAACAGTACACTGGGTGAGATGATGCAGGAAAAGCTGGACCGAATCGAAGCGATTCAGACCGCTCTCGATTTCTGCCTAGCTGACTCGGCCTGCAGCGCGGACTCCGAGACTCTGACCAAAATCTCAGAGAAACTCGACTCCCGCGCTGACCACCTCGAAGATTGCCTCGATGATGGCGAGTGTGAGCGTGAACACCGCGGTCACCACCGCCGCGGCCTAGGTGAACACTTCCGCCAGATGTGGCAAGGACACGGTTCTGACCACGGTGGCGAGCGCGGACAGGACTGAGGTGACAGATCCTAGAAATATGCAAGCGGCCGGTGTGTCGGGAGCGCCTCTCTCCTGCCCGAACGAACAGTTCATGTTCGCTTTCGACGCACCGGTTCGCCCAAACTTCAACCATGAGGAATGTTGAGGAGAGTGCATGGGGCAGGAGGAATCGGCACGACTTCTCGCTCGACTGACGCTCATACTGGCGTCCTTCATGCTGTTGGTTTTGTTCTCGGTTCCCGTATTGATGGACACCAGCGGCTTCAACGATTTCTTACCCTATGCCTTGTATTCACTACTTTTGGCGAGCATCGGTGTGCTCATTGGCACTTCCTTAACATGGCTAAACCTCTCTCGTGCCGGGGCAACGGACATGCAATCTGTCAATGATTCAAGCAGTCCCTTGAGGCCGGTTGATAGTCACGCTGCAAATTCTACCGGGACAGGCCAGGCGGCTCAGCCGACTTCCTCGCCTTTGAGCCGCCTGTCGACCGACGAGGCCCTCGTGGTCGAGTACCTGCGCTCGCGCGGCGGCGAATCATGGCAGGCCGAATTAGTCCGCGATCTCGACCTCTCGGCCTCGAAAGCCAGCCGCCTTCTCGCGCGCTTGGAAGGAAGTGAACTTGTACACCGGATTCGCGATGGCATGGGGAAGCGTGTTGTGTTGAACGGAGGTGAGGTAGGTGACTGAGCAAACCGTGAAGAAATTACGAGTGACGATATTATTGTCCACAGCCTTGATTCTACTCTGTCTAATGCTGATTTTCCGAGTCAATCGTTCGCTTCTCTCTAGCGGGACACACGGGTTATCTGGACCTGGAATTTTTCTCATCGTCCCAATCTCCCTCATCTCATTGGCGCTTATCATGACCTCATTTTCGGGACGGGACGAAGGATCTCATAATCAGAACGAGGCAGAATTGCGTCGTTTGAGAATAATTGTGGTTGTCGTGGCGTTCTTCATTGGTTTGATGATTGAGCCAGTCTTCAATCTCGACCTCGTGACACGTGCGCCACGATTGATTGGATTTATGGTGATTTTATTCCCATTGGTGATGATTGGCGTGGTAATTTCCACGTATCTACGCCGGAATTGAGAATGTCTTCTCGAGCTTCATTTGGTACGGATAACTTCGATTCTGGCACTCGCTTCCTTGGCTAATTCCCAGTAGGCGACAGAGCCGGGATTGGATTTGTTTGGCTTGGCTCCGATGACGATTGGGGCTCCGTCAAGGGGCGCCTCGGCGATGGCGACGAGGCGCGGGATTTCAGTCTCGAAAAGTCGGTCGCCGAAGTGCTTGCGAGCCTGCTCGGCGACCGCACCAGAAAGCCGGCTGCGCTGAACCATGGTGAGGGCAATCCCGAACAAGCGCAACCCCGGATTGACCGCAGCCTGAACATCGCGCACGGTATTCATCAATTGACTCATATTTTCCAGCGCATAAAACTCGGCTTGCACCGGAATCAGCACCCATTGTGCAGCCGCCAGCGCATTGACCGTCAGCAAGCCGAGCGAAGCCGGCGTATCGATTATCACCACATCAAAATGGCCGACTGCGCCCTGCATCGCATTGCGCAGTCGATTCTCTCGACCGATGCGGGTGGCCAAATCAATCTCGATTCCCGCAAGGTCGAGGTCGGCTGGCAGCAACCAGAGATTCTCCACTGCCAGCCCCTTCGGCGGCCCACGTTTTCGCTCAGGATTCTGCCGCCGATAAGCCTCTTTCATCGAATTCGTCAGAGCTTCCGGGCCGAGCACACAATCTCCAAACCGAACGCTCGGCCCATCGATTCCAGCCTTGAATAAATCATTCATCGTCGACCCGAGTTTCTTCTTATCGACCCCAAAAGTCGTCGCGATATTCCCCTTCGGGTCCAAATCGATCAACAGAACCCGACGCGGCGCAATCCCGAACTCTTCGCTCCCGACCGCGAGCGCCGCAGCCAAATTCACCGCGGTCGTCGTCTTCCCGCAACCGCCTTTGTGATTTGCGACCGCTATCACGACGGGGCCAGCCATCGAACGATTGGCACCCCCGTCGGCCTAACAATCAAGCGGCACTTGAACTGGATTCGTTCAAGTATCGAGCCATCTGCTGACCCCCGAGGAACATGGTTCACGAGGATGTGTCGCGCCCTGAGGTAGTCATCCTCGACATCGAGCACATCAAAAATCGACAACTGGTTCAATCCCCCGTTTACGAGCCCGGAGAGGAACCGCCAACACGAAGTGGGTGGCAGAGGTGGGCCTTGCGAATAATCGCTGCACTGCTAGCCGGTTGGGGACTTCATACCTCCGATTTTGAACCCCTTGGAACCATCCTAATTCTGTTCTTAATCGTCGTTCCATTTGAGAAAATTTTCCCGCGTCACAAGGGCCAAAAAACCCTCAGACCGCACCTTGCGACCGACCTCGCCTACGCCATGGCCGCGCCTGTGCTCAACACGGTTGGGCTAATCGTCGCCGGGATTCTCGCCGTTCTCAGCCTGCTGTGGGTTCCCGGGCTTTTGCTTCGACCTCTGGTCGCCCTAATTCCGGACTGGGCGATGCCGATTGTGGCATTCGTCCTGTTCGATTTCATCGTTTATTGGTCGCATCGATTTTACCACGAGGTGCCGTTTTTGTGGCGGTTTCATGCGATTCATCACTCGACCGAGCACCTCGACTGGATCAGCGGCTTTCGAGCGCATCCGCTCGATGGGGCGCTGATCGCTCCAGCATTCGTCTTCTTGATCGCCGCTGGATTCTCGCCTGAGACGAGCGGCGTCATCGCACTGCTGCAGATTTTATTGGGGCTATTTTTCCATGCGAACGTGCGATGGAAACTCAAGCCGATTCAGAAATTGGTGCAAACTCCCGAGTTCCATCATTGGCACCATTCGAATCATCCGGAGGCTTTGTGGTCGAATTATGCAGGATTTTTACCGATTTGGGATATTTTGTTCGGGACCTGGTACATGCCCGGACACGGTCCCGAGGAATATGGAGTGGATGAGCACATTCCGGAGGGAATGGCGGAGCAATTGCTGCATCCATTCCGAGGGCTGTGGCCGAATCCGTGGGAGATTCTACGCCATCCCTTCCGCTCGATTGGCAAATTGTTCAGATTCTTGCGCGCGCTCCTGAAAGAAATGTGGGCTTCGGCTCGAAGACCGAGAGGACACACACCATTTCGAACTCCGCCTTTGGCGGAGGGCGAGTTAAACTCGGAATGATTTCCCTGCTACATTCAAGCAAATCGCAACGCAGGGACCAATCAAAATCGCGAACACAATCGTTCCAACCCAAAATGTTCCACCCAGCGCCCAACCGACTAGCAGCACGCTGATTTCTATGAACCCACGAACTCGCCCAATCGATATTCCAGTTACTTTTGTCAAGCCAGTCATCGTTCCGTCCCGCGGTCCTGGACCGAGGTTGGCAGTCAGGTACAATCCGCTTCCAATTCCAATCATTACTACCCCGAGAATTACCTGAGCGAGGGCAAGTGAGAATGATTCAGGAGTCGGTAAAATGGGGAGCAACACCTCGATTGTGGCTGCGATCAAGATGGCGTTGAGAATAGTTCCAATGCCTGGCTTTTCTCGTAACGGAATCCAAAATATGAGAACTAACACACTAACAAGGAAAGTTGCCTTGCCGATTGTCCATCCGAGATTGATTGCGATTCCTTCCGCTAAAACCGTCCAAGGAGTGTTTCCAATTCCAGCAGCGATTAGCACGGCATCTCCGGCGCCGAATACAATCAATCCAATGATGAGCAGAATCATTGTGGAAAAGCGTGGCTTCAGCGTCCAAGGGTCATTAGCACTCCACCAAGTCGTTGGGACATTCTTCGCCGGTCGAAGAAATTCAGTCAGTCCCATCCGACAAAGCGAAGCCTAAGGAGTTCATAATCACAGGCGGCGATTAACCGATTACTGGATTACAGGAACTGGCACTTCTGACAGAATCTTGCGCATGATGTGCTGACCTGTCACACCGCGAATCTTCGACTCAGGTTTGAGCACAATCCTGTGACTGACAACCTGAAGCGCGACGGCCTTGATATCGTCAGGAATCACGTAATCGCGACCATCGATCGCCGCGCTCGCGCGCGCGGTCTTGAACAACGATTGACTCGCGCGCGGACTCGCACCAGTAATCACGCGGTGGTCCTCACGAGTTCGGTGTACCAACTCAACGATGTAGGAGAGGATGGCAGTGTCGACGTGCACGGTTTCGAGAGCCTTCTGCATTGCGACGACCTTCTTCGGAGAGGTAATCTGCTCGATGTCGTAATCGTCCTTTCCGCGCAACTTTCGGCGCTGTAGAATCGACTTCTCCTCCTGTCGGTCGGGGTAGCCCATTGACATCTTCATCATGAATCGGTCCATCTGAGCCTCGGGCAGCGGGTAGGTTCCCTCT
Organism: Methanobacteriota archaeon; assembly: GCA_016845365.1. Classification (GTDB taxonomy): domain Archaea; phylum Thermoplasmatota; class Poseidoniia; order Poseidoniales; family Thalassarchaeaceae; genus MGIIb-O1. The sequence goes on along the minus strand of JAERST010000009.1, from coordinate 9,359 downwards.
TGCTCGATAGGGTTCTGGGTAGCCATTGTGATGAACGGAGCCGGCAATTTGTGAGTGATACCCTCGATTGTCACCTGCTTCTCCTCCATGGCCTCCAAAAGAGCCGCCTGGGTCTTGGGTGGGGCACGGTTGATCTCATCAGCCAGCAGAACGTTGGTGAACAGTGGACCGGGGCGGAGCTTGAATTCGCCCGCTTGTTGGTCGTACATGTACGTCCCCATGATATCCGCGGGCAGAAGGTCCGGAGTGAACTGAACACGCTTGAATTTGCAGCCGAGCGAGGACGCGAAGGTATTCGCCATCAGCGTCTTCGCGAGTCCCGGATAATCCTCGATTAGCATGTTAGCATTCGAGAGAATTCCAATCGTTACGCGGCGGAGATTTTCCTGCTTTCCGATGATTACCTTCGCGACCTCTCCCATGAGACCGTTGGATATCTGTGACACGGTTTGGATGAGTTCGCGGGACTTTGGGTCACTCGCTGCCATTGTCATACGGCTTTGGCCTCTTTTTTTCATACTAAAGCATTCGCCGCTTCTGAACGCCGCGCGCGTCGCGCGCACGTCGTTCCTCAGCGGCGTTCATTCCAGTCTTCACCAACGCTTGAAAATCTTACAATTTCCTTGGGAACCGGGGTACTGTGCCGGTGACGGATGAGGTGATGTGGAGGATTCGCAGTACATGGAATTGGGCCATCCACAGTTGAGTGCTAGCTGATATTCCTAGAATGGGAATACTAATTTAATTAGGTTGGACAGATAGGTTCTGTAGGCTCATCTCCATAATCTGATCTACCAGTTATCGGAAAGTACGTCTGGAATAATCCGAGATGATTACCAATCCAATCACTTCCCCCTCCATGATGGTCTGGGTCAGCCCAGTTCGGCACACCATCTCCGTCAGCATCTGTGAACCAGTAGGGATTGACCCCGTAATCGGGGTCGATAGGATTCGCGTCGATGTGGTCTGGAATCAAGTCTCCATCGGTGTCAATCCAGGAAGGATTCCAGAACGATGGAGTCGAGATCGACGAGTCTCTAGGAGCGGAATCGGCTGAATCGGGCATTCCATCATTGTCATCATCAGTGTCCTCATTGTCTCCAATGCCATCGCCATCGAAGTCAGCCCATTCTCCGGGATCATTTGGGAATACATCTGCATTGCCTCCAACGTTATCTCCATCAGAGTCAGTGTCAGAGATGCCATCTCCATCATCATCTGTATCGGCATTGTCACCTATTCCATCACCATCATAATCGTACCATTCAGATGAATCCAATGGGAAGTAATCATCCCAATCGAGGATGTAGTCATTATCATCATCCCAATCCAATCCATCGCACAATTGCCCTCCGTCGGAATCGGAAGGAATAGAGTTTGAATCAAGTGGGTCGCTACCGCAAATCAATTCATTCCAATCATTATAACCATCATTATCGTCATCGACCTCTCTTGAATCACAGATGCCATCACCATCGGTATCAACGGGTGTTGAAAATGCGTGGAATCTAGACGTCCAACAAAGGACCTCGTCCGAATCATACCAACCATCTCCATCAGTGTCCAATCCCTCATGCCCATGTATCGTTAGATTCCACGACCTGAGAGTTCCTCCGATAGTCGTATCGTTCTCTGGGCCGGCAAGTATGTCTCTGATTCTAAGATACCAATACCCCGAAGAATCTTCTCCCCAATGAGCGACGCTTGTGAATGTCCAGTTTAGAGAACCGTTTTTTGTATGATTTAACATTTGGTCTTTTGGGTGGTACAATTCACTCAATCTTGACGTTCGACCAGTAGGGGATACTAAATTAATTTCCAAGTCACCATGCCTTAGATGGTCGATTTCTAGTGATAATTCCACACTCTCGAGGGAAATAATTTCGTCAATAAATATAGGAATAGTCAACCAATGGCTTTCTCCATCAGTCAACGTTTCATTCAATCCATTTGATGAGTAATTAAAGTTCAGTTCATTTCCTACATTTTCCCAATTCTCGGATATCCTAACTGCACTTCCAGCATCCGCAACACCGTATCCAAATTTGTGGGAATAATTGAATCCAGTCGAGTTTGAGATGGCCCATGATTCATCATTAAGAGAATTCATTTTTGAGCTCTTCACCAGAATGTGTTGAACATCGCGCCAAGTCAAGGATGGGTTTGCTTCTAACATCAAGGCGACCACGCCAGAGATCTGTGGCGCCGATGCCGATGTTCCTGAAAAAAATGAGTTATAGTCCCCTTCTGTGTTATACCCATAACTTCCTGAATGATCAGTGGTGAATATTCCATCACTATAACCACATAGAAGAAGATTAGCACCTAACTCACTGTAGTATGCTAGCTCTCCGTTTCTATCGACAGCGCAAACTGAGATCGTAAACCGAGAGTTTGGGAATGGATGATAGGTCGATAAGCTAGAATTATTTCTACTATTTCCAGCGGAGAATACATAAATTATCCCTTTTCCATCGCGCCCTTCTAAAGAACCGTTTTCTATTGAAGAAAGTGCCATAATTGTATCATTTGCGAATGGTTTAGATCCCCACGAATTAGAATAAATATCAATCACAGACGAATTGTAAGATAGTGCCTCTGCTCTGAGTTCATCATCATCCATCTTATTGAGACAACTAATTAATCGTCCAACTGAGAAATCTGCGCCCATCGATATACCAGCGATTCCAATTGAATTGTTGGTCTCTGCATTGCTAATTCCGACAGTGGAAGTTCCGTGGCCGATTCGTTCATGATATGCATCGAATAATGCTTGTGTGTCATCATCTAATAATGGATTATCAATATAATTTGGATAGACAGTCGGATTGGGATTATTGTCTCCTTCGCACCAATCTACAGAATTTGTAATATTTAGATAACTAAATTCCTCATGATCGACGTCAATTCCAGTATCAATGAAATGAAGATGGACTCCGGCACCCGAATAATCATCCCATACAGAAGAGATATTCAGATCTTCATCAGGAGTACCATGACTTGGATATCCTCCTGAGTTCACGATGTGCCACTGTCTGAAAAGATTCTCATCATTTGGCGCATACGTAGGTTGTGCTCCTTGTTGACTTGATTTGATAGGGTCAATCCAAAATGCAACGATTTCACCTCGTTCTCTTGCTGCGATTAGTCGCAGAATGACGGGCTGAGCATCATAGATGCCTTGTGAGAGATAATTCCAGCGATAGTACCCTTTTTTCTCTATTTTGAATGAAGAATTCTCTGAATACCATGATTCATCCAAAGTTTCTGAAGTGACGTTATCTGGAGCTCCAAAGGAGCATAATTGAGCTGTAATATCTAATTTTGTAATTACATTTAGTCGTAAATTTTGAGAGTGATTATATCTCTCCAAATTTGTATCTGGATTATAATAGTAGATTAGTGGTTCCATGCCGTCAAGTGAGGACCGATTGACTAGCCGTTCTGTAAATTCCATCAAGACAGTAGAGTATAATGTTCCTCTGTCTGAGAGGATTGATTCATTTTCATACATGAAATGTAATTCTGAAACCAATGGGGTTTGATCAGGATTATCAGATTCAGAATCACATAGGTCCTCTCGCCAATCAGCCCATCCATCTCCATCAGTATCATTTTCTTCGCCAGGACCGGGTAGCCAAGTTGGAGTTGTTACTTCATCACAAAGTCCATTTCCATCTAAATCAAGTGGAACTGAATTAGAATCATTTCCATTTGAACCACATAAATTCTCGAGAATATCTGTCCAGCCATCTCCATCGGTGTCATTTTCACTCGGGATGTGAGGATTGGTGGAATTGTTACTGGTATTATCACCGGGTTCGTTCGGCTCAATTGGTTCAATAGGATTGGTTGAGTTATTTTCGAGAGGGGGATCGGGGTCGTTTGGCCCGTCGCCAAGGTCTGTTAATTGATTCGAATTATCCACCAATGAGGGGTATAAAATTACGAAAAGAAGCATGATAGCAACGAAAATCGGTGGTTGAATTCCGCTTGAATCGCTCTGCTTCCTACGGAAGTCAGAACCGGAATTTTCCTCGTCCTGCTCATTGAGCACGAGCCGATGTGCCTCTTCAATTGGGAATAAGTTTCTCCCGGTTTGTGTTAAACTCATCGAGATTGAATTGAATCTTGAAAGAAGACCGAACGGCCCGAAGTTAGGGCCGTTCTGGGCAAAGCCATTCGCTAGCGAATGGCGCTGTAACTGCCGACTGAGATTGAATGGAATCGATATCACACAGCAGCGCCGACCGAATATAGGGAGGCGCAGGGAAATGCCCCGCTGAGGATTGGGTCGCGCTCGGTTGAGCGCGAGACAAAGCTCAGCGGCCCCAGAAGTGAGATTCTTTTCTGTGGATGGCAGTCAGTTCCTCGAGCACTTCTTGCTCAGCAACAGACAATTCCATCTTGCGCAATTTCTTAGCGTGCGACTCGGGAATATCGACCAGCAAAATATCATCCTCGTCGATTTGCCGACCGACGGTCACACCGTCGATCGCAACAGCGACCTCAGCCCCCTGCTTCGCCTCTTTCATCGAATCCTGACCAGAGCGAATCGACTTGATTCGGCCGCAAGGCTGCCCTTCCTTGAGCAATTTCTGCCCAACGTGTATGCGCCCTGCGAGGACACGAACGCCAACCACGGCGGGTTTTGAGACACGGAAAGTGTGGTCAGGGAGCAAGCGAATTCGCCCGGGGTAAACCACCACCTCACGCGACGCCTCCTCCAACTCGCGAGTGCGCGCCTCGACCCATTCCTCACGCTCCTCAAGAATTCGGTAAATGATGTCAGAACCGAGGTACTTCACTCCATTCTCAGAGTTATCAATCTCCTCTTGAGCATCGGCCAAAATATCGGTTGAGAATGCCATAATGATGCGGTGAAGAGGGTCCGCCGCGTTCTCAGCAGAACGCACATCGCGGCGATTCACCTTGCCGATTGTAGCATGACGAATCGGCACATCCAACTCTCCCAATTCCTTTGCCAAGGCCTCCAATCCACCCACGGTATCGGCCTTGATAGTCACACCTTCTTCGGCCAATTCAACAGAAATATCGGCCTCAGCATTAGCCAGAGACAGCGCCGCAGCACGCTCTTCGTCGTTCGTCACAACACGCATCGTCGTGCCAGCCAAAACGCCATCCATATCCGGTGCGGAAATTTTCAATCCAGCAGCAGCATGAGCTGATTCAGAAGAATCCCAGCGGTCACCAGCATCGCGCATCTCGGACATCCCACGAGGTGAGAACATCCCGCGAACCCGAGTGGAGATGCCGCCTTCCTCAGTAGTCAGAACGATCTCGTCACCCTTCTTGACCGAGCCACGATAGAGAATAACGTCGAGAGTCTTGCCAAGTCCACGCTCTTCCTTCATCTCGAGAACGGTACCTTCGCCAGCCCCCTCAATATCGGTCAATTGCTCGACCAAATATCGCTCGGCCATGCCGATAACGACCGCCAGCAAGTCCTGAATTCCCTCACCCTCGCGAGCAGAAATCGGCACCAATGCGATCTCCTTGGTGAAATCCTTGATGCGGTCGTAGCGCTCGATATTGAAGCCGTGTTCAGCAAATTTCCCAACCAAATCCCAGTAGCGCTGGTCAAAATATCCGAGAGCTTCCTTAGTCTGATTTCGCAATGCCAGCGCCATCGGCCGGTCACGTACCGCTTCCCAGCCGTGAATCCGGTCGACCTTGTTAGCAGCGATAACGAAAGGAGTCTTCGCAGCCTTCAAAATCCGGATAGATTCGATAGTCTGCGGACGCACACCCTCCATGATATCGATCATCAGAATGGCAACGTCAGCGAGTGAACCCCCACGCGCGCGAAGTGTAGAGAAGGAGTGGTGCCCAGGTGTATCGATGAACAGGAGCCCAGGTGAATCAAACGATTTCCCACCAAGAAGCGGCCCACAGAGTTCGTTCAACAATTCTGCAGGAACTTCTGTGGCGCCGATGTGCTGAGTAATGCCGCCAGCCTCACGATCCATCACGCTAGCCTGACGACCCGACCCAAGCGAACGGATGTGGTCGAGGAGGGAGGTTTTGCCGTGGTCAACGTGTCCGAGAACGGAGACTATGGGTTGTCTGCGTCCTGACATTTGCACACCTCATGTTCTGTCCCCAGTGTAGTGCTCACTCGTAAATCTGGCTCTCAGCGTCACGAATCCACTCGACAACGCCCTCGGGGAACCAAAGCCCCAACTCAAACTCTGCAGTGTCCTCGCCGTCCGAGCCGTGAATGATGTTGTGACCGATGTCCATCGCGAAATCTCCGCGGATGGTTCCGGGTGCGGCCTCGCGCCCGTTTGTTGGGCCGATGATATTTCGAGCGACGCTAATCGCTTCGACTCCAGTCCAGGCCATTGCAACGACTGGTCCGGAGGTGATGAATTGGATGAGTCCCGGGTAGAATGGGCGCTCGGAGTGGACTGCGTAGTGCTTCTCTGCTAGTTCGAGAGAAGGGGTTAGTTGGCGCAGGCCAACGAGGCGCAGTCCCTTGTTTTCGAAGCGCTTGATGATATCGCCGACTAGGCCTCTTTGTACTCCGTCCGGCTTGACCATTACGAATGTGGTTTGCATGATTTGCAGTCTCCTACGGGGCGGGCGACCGTACACCCCTATTTCAACACAAAGTAGGATTTACTGGAGTCTGTCTGTGCGAATTTCACTTCAACTCCAAATTTTATTCGATAATTCAATCCGAGTTCTTGGATTTAGCGGATTGGAAAATTATGAGGTTTGGTATGAGGAAACTCCTCATTATCTTGAGGGTCGATATTTTTATGGATAAACGCAGCACTGCAAGGCAATTAAGGCCCATAATCCGAATTGGTATGGGAAATGGTATGACCAAAGGTTTATCTCTGTAATCCAATCGTACGTCGATTCATGACCAGCGATCCGTCCGAACTCATCTGTCCGATTTGCACCAAATATCCACTGCCAAAGGGGCAACCAGAGTGTCAGGGATGTTACGAAGCTCCCTTGATTGGATCGTCTGAGATAAAAGGAGTTAATCGAATGAAATTAACGCGATATAACAATGATGCATGCACGAGAATGAATAGAATCCACGGTCAGGAAGTGGTAGCGTGATACGCCCCTTTCAGCTTGGTAGAAGCAATAGAGAGGAAAGCGAAGCCGAACTCCCAACCTTGGAATTAGTGTTAGATGCGGCCACGAGTTTTGCAATGTCGACGAGGTTAAACAACCTCCTGACAATTCAACCAAAACTTAGGGATACTGTATCTGACAGCCTGAATACGAGTGTGGATTCAAGCAATTATTCAGTATACACGAGCGCGAACGGTTCGGCTCCGTCGAGAAGTTTCAAACTCACCGTGAACAAGTCGTTAAGCACGGTAGAGAAGGCTTGGGCGATATGCGAAGCCGTAGCTGAGATAGAGTTGCATGCAAAAGGGATGCTGCACTACAGAGAATATAGCGACGGTGTGACCCGATTTACCTGGGTTCCAAATAAAACAAAACATGCTTTAGCCCGCGGTGAAAGGCCTTGGTTACCTGTTGTGCTTCACAGAGCCATGGAAATTTTCGCAGCGCTCCCCAGCGACCTTTTCGTTTGTAGCTTACCTAGGTCCAAGCGACTTGTTCTCAGAGACTATCTAGTAAGGGAGGCGGTAGCATGATTGGCTTCTTCCTGCCATTACCGCTTGTAGTCGCTGTATTGCTATGTACAGGTATAGGAAAGTGGACTTTCGGTCTTTCCACACAACCAGGGATGAAGAAGGCTAATTCGCAGTCGGCTCTAGAATTCCTAAGGATAGGGATTATCCATGCTTTGACTGGAGAACCGCCACAGAATTCAATGGATGCTAGGGACAACAAGTCGGAGCCCGTTAGAATTGAGTTTGGCATTTGGAATGGAAAGCATTCTCTGCCAAGATCGGAATCAATTCGTTACTTTGGTGAAGAACTTGTGAAGCATTTGAATTCTGGAATGCAGGACGGTGATGAGATTTCTCTTAGTGAAAGAAGAAAGGCAATAGGGGAAGAAATGTCGTGGCTGACAATTGAAGACTTCAATGCAGTTGGATTAGAAGGTGAAATCGACCAATTTGACCTCCCGAATACCGGAATGGTGAAATCTTTACTCAACAAAATCGGGAAGAATCGATTTTTCTGGTTCACTCGTGCTCAGAATGCAACAACAGAAGATCAAGATCGTAGGGGCTCTTGGGGCGAAGGAAAATTCACATTGGAAGCGGCTTCTAGAATCGGAGCTCAAATTTCATGGTCAATAAGAAAGTCCTCCTCTGATCCCGAACAAGTTCTGATGGGTCAGACAACTCTTAGATGGCATAATTTACGAGGAAGCACCGATAAACACGGTAAGGTACAGTGGGACACTTATTCTCCGTTTGGAGTATTTTCAACTACTGAACCGGGTGAGGATGAAGGTCATGGATACGCACCATTACCCCTCACAGAAAAGGACAATCCGGACGTACTAATTGATTTCAAAAAGACCTTCAACATGAGAAGAAAAGATGAACCGGGATTGTCGATAATGATACCTCATCCAAAGGAGGAATTGATGGATGCAGATTCATTAGCTCGAGGAATAATATCAAGATGGTTACCGGCAATCCATGAAGGGATTCTTGAGGTAAATATCAGACATAATGGCTTCAAGAAGCATGTGATAAACAAGGATGGGCTAAGGGATATTATTTCGAAATTGAATTGGGCGGATGAGCCTGAGAAAATTGGAAGCAAGAATGAGTTGAATCCAGCCTATCGCACAACAGAACAGTGGAACAAGCTTCTGGATTTGATGGATTTCGCGGAAAACCCAGTGGAGGAAAACTGCTTCGATTGCCGTCGTCAAGACAAGGCCTCCTGGGTTGACCCATTCCGAGATTACTCAGAGGATGACAAAGAGGAGATTAGGGCGAAATTCGAATCGGGTGAAACAATTCGTATAATCGCAAAACCTGTCGTCAAGCCAGTAGGTAAATCTGCTGAAGAGGGCAGATTAGAGATTATTTTAGTAAAATGCGATGCTACCATGAGTACCCAACTATTTGCTAGGGATAGAATGGTAATTCCATTTGCGCCGAGAGGCATTCAAGGCGTGATAGCCTTTGTTCATTGCAATGAGAATATTTTGGAAAAATTGCTCAGACACGCAGAAGGACCAGCTCACCTAGAATGGAGCTCTGGAGCACATCGCATCGTTAAGAACGGTAATCGTTGGAAGAACGGAAATGCAGTGGTGAAATTCGCTAATAGATCAGTTGAAATGTTGCTTTCTGAATTGAAGAAATCAGAAGTAGGAAAGTCACACCCATTACCCTTGTTCGAATTCAAAATACCAGGGTCGTCTACACCTACAC
>JAERST010000008.1 GCA_016845365.1 Methanobacteriota archaeon | reverse complement strand
CGTTGGGGGAGGGTCGTGCTAACGCTGAAAGTGAAAGTAATCCAATCTCAAGCCAGAGAGGAGCCGGCCTGCTCGGCAACCTGCCGCAGCAGGCCGAAGGAATAGATCCCGCTCGAACAACCGGTCGGCCAGGAAAATCTCAGCCCATATCGGCCGACCAACTCAGCCTTCGGCTTATCCAATCGCAAGCGCATGACCTCCTCTCGGAATTCGATAATGCGCTGCTCATTCTCCTGCCTCGGCCCGCATTTCGCGCAAGGGCAAGCCAAGCGCAATTCGAGGTACTCAAGCCTGAACGAAGCCCCATCCGCGAATCGAAGAACGCAGTCTTCGCGCCCGCGTTCGAGATCGGTTAGCGCGTCTGAGTCACTCATGCTCTCAGCGCGTCGGCGTGGCTCACGCCGCTTCAACCTGATGTCCAAGCCCTGCCTTTCGCTTGCGGCGGCGTGCTAGTGATCCGAGCATAGCGGGCGTAGTAATCATACTCGCGAATAGCGAGAGTCCAATCATCGCCGCGCAGAATAATCCGAAGCTTGCAAAGAATCCCATCGGAGAGAATGAGATAATCAGGAATCCAGTTACATCGGAGACCGCCGACCCGAATAACGCCAAACCGGCGGCTCCGCCGATGGCGCGTATACTCGCATCAACACTCGCGCCCTCCGAGCGCTCCTCACGGTAGCGCTCGACAACGTGAATAACATAGTCAATCCCAACACCCAAACTCATCGTCGCAATCGCAACCGTCACCATGTTCAGACCATAGCCAGCAGCGGCGATAATCGCGTACAACCAAATTATCACGACGACGATCGGGACCGTCGTAAACATCGCCGTCGAGAGGGCCCGAGCCCCCCAAAGGCCGGACCCAACAACCAGCCACAATCCAATGACCGCAGCATAGCCCGCCCCGAGTGTGAAGTAGACGTAGGCAGTGATGGCGAGGACGACCGGAATTGAGAGCAGTAGGTCTTTTCCGGACCAGTCAGAGAAGCCAGATTCGATTCTTCTGAAGCCCCACCAGAGTGTAATCAGACAGAATAAAATGCCGAGCAAAAGCGTTCCTTGCATCTCGTTTTGCATGCTTGAAGCCGCCACATATCGCGTGACTGGATCGCCCGTCGGAATCGCCCAAGTCACTGGAAATTCCTCGCTTGCAGAGTCGATATCCGCGCGTGTCGAAATGTCCTGAGCAGCCAGATCTTGGAAGGGTTGCATGTCGATTTTTAGCTCCGCCAAAACCAACTTCGCGACGCTGAATTGCTCCGGATTCGCGATACCCCACCGCATCGTCATACGCTTGTATTCGGGGATTCCTCCGTCCGCACACAAGTGCACCTTTGACGGGTCGATTTCGCAGCTCGGCTGGACGTAAAGCCGAGGAATCGTGTTCGGGATTTCCGGCACGAGGCCTCCAGCCGGGATTCCGTGAGTGAAGACGAATCCGTACATGAATCGCAGGCAATCTCGGTCGGATTCGTCCGGCAGACCGTTGAATTCCGTGTCGCAGTCAAGGTCTGCCGAGTTCCACCCTGCATCGATGAATGGGGTTGCGTTCGTCGCCATGCTGGCCTTTGCAAACCAGACCAGTTCGTCGATTCCATGCATCTCGGGAGTTCCTAACGGCGTCGAAGTGTATTTTCCGGGATCATTTTCACTTTCATTCGCCATATTATTGCGCGTGGCTTGCATAGCTGCATACACGCGCGGGTCGAGCATATCGCCTTCGACGATGACCGCCGCAGGCTCTCCCTCGTCGCTGAATCTAGTATTGACGAGGATGACTCCTTGAGCGAAATCAGATTCTTCATCGAGGAAATCCTCGACCTTGAAATCGCCTTCGAGACTGAGCATCATCGGAACCGCGAAGGCGGTCATCAGGAAGATTCCAGCGAGCAACCACGCCGCATTCTTCGAGGAGCCCTCTGCCACTTTGATGAGAGTCTCCTCGCGAATCATGTGGACCTGGTCCTCAGTTTCTTCAGGTAATTTTCCACGCTTCTCGAGCAGCAAATCCCAATCCATTCGAATGATTGGTGCCCACAGTCCAGTGAGAATGAATGCAGCTGCGACACCGAGGGCAGCTTCGACGCCGAAGGAGCGCAGTGCAGCGATATCCGAGGTTAGGTTGGCGGCGAAAGCAGCCATCGTTGTGAATGAAGTCAGCATGATTGCACGACCGACGCGGGAGAGTGAAGCGTGTGCCGCGTCATGAGGAGAGCCGCCATTGCGTCTCTCCTCCTTGTATCGATGTAAGGCGTGCAGGCTATCGTCAATTCCAAGCGCCAGCACAAGAATCGGCAGCAGATTGGAAAACTGACTCTTGCTAATCACCTTGTATCCAATCTGCTCACCGAGAATAATTCCCCAGCCGATTGAACCCTGCATCCACAAGAGGCTGAACCCAAGCGTGGCACCAACGATAGCCACATCTGAAAAGCGCCTGAGGCTAAACCAGAGAAGAATCAGAATCGCAACGACCATCATCAGAAGCAATTTGCCAGACTCAAGCAATTCACGATTCATTTCGACATTTATCCCCTCAGCGATGACCATCGTCACCGTCAATTGATCAGTCGTGCGCATGCTCTTTTCCATCGCAATAATTGCCCACTCTGCAGCGCACGGCTCATCTCCAGCCTCAAGAGCAGCGCGGCATTCCTCGACAGAAATCGTCGGAGGTGTCGTCAATAGGTCCGAGCCGTAGTAAGTATAGCCATCCGACTCAGCCTTCGCATCAATCCAAGCGTAGGTAATCCCATTCGCTTCCATATCGTCTCGACTAATCTGGAAAAGAATCCAAGTCGTTCCTGCAGACCATCGGCCCGGACCCCACTCGATATCTTCAGCGAATGTTCCATCCTCGAGCATCTTTCCTCCGATCGGGCCGATGACACTCGAATTCTCATCGAAAGTGAACCCACGGTCAGTCGATAACCAGCGCAACATCGCACCGTCAGAGTGCATAATCATCCGGTGCGCTGCCAAATCGATGTGAGCCTGAGTGAGATTCTCATCATCGTAAAGCAAGCACTCAAGCTCACCACAATCATCCCAATTCGTCTTCGCAGCAACGGGCTGGCCGAACAGGTTGACCGTATCGCGCGTGAGAGTAGATTCGCCAGCCATGAAGGCGCGGAAATTGTCCGGCAAAGCCAGCGCACCATTGAATCCGTTACCTGTCAACTCAGAAACAATCGGTCGCATAAACGGCGCAATCGGGTCGGAATTTGCCAGCGCCGTCTTCTGCTCGATTTCACGAAGGACGGTGAGGTTCAGCACCCCTCCAACTGGAATACCCTCACCAACGAGGCCCACGGCCTCGCCCGGATAGGCGACCCGTTCGAGAACCGACGGGATTTGCTCGAACAGAATCTCGCCATCCTCCCCAGTATGAGGCGCGGCCGGCCCAGCAGAAACCTCGCTCGGCTCGCGCACTGTAATCATCACACCGTAGGTTTGTTCGGCGGCAGCGAAGTCTTCGTTGAGCACTTTGTAGGCGGTGAGTTCAGGCGATTCCATATCGTAAGATTCGATGTCAATCGGAGTCAAACTGGCCATCAATCCCGGAACCATCACAAGGCTCATCACGAGGATAAATGCGTGTACTGCGGCCCTGCGAGGCAGTAAGAAATCCGCCACCTGTTTGAAGTCCCGAACCTCGTGCATGGCCATTGCCCAACCGCTTTACTTTTCACACTAACTCATGGTTGCTGGGTTTTTCGCAAACCGCTCAGAGCCCCGATTCGCGAAGCTTGTCGAGAGCCTCGCGCTGCTCCTTGCTAACCTGCTCCGGCTCAGCCAAAACAAACTCGATATCCAGAGGTCCGCCGTCGTGTCCATGGCCTGCTAAGCGCCGGCGGTCACCGATGCGAGTGCCTTCCGCGACGTCGATTTGCACGCGCTTGCCGGCTGGTGTGCGGATGCGGATCTTTCCTCCAAGCATCAAGGTGGAGTATGGTACGGCGACCTCTTGGATGAGTCGACCGCCTTCCCATCGTCGGCCTTCTTCGGCGTCGAGTCGTATGGTGATCAGGAGGTCGCCGGCCTCTCCTTGTGGATGCTCATGACCCATTTTTTTGAGGCGCAATTGTTGGCCGTGTTGAGCGCCTGCAGGGACTGTAACTGTGATTGTTGAGGAACGCGATTCGACTCCCTTGCCCGAGCATTGTGGGCAGGTTTTTCGGGAGTTGAATGAGCTACCATTGCAGCGTTTGCAGATTCTGAGGCGGCGGTGGCCAAATTCGATTTTCGTGCCGCTGAGAGCCTGTTGAAGATTGATGTCGATTCCTGCTTCGATGTCAGGGCCGCGCTGTGTTGGCGGGGCTTGTTGTGGGGGGCGCTGTTGGCGACTTTGCTGGCGGGCCTGCTGTTGGAATTGCTGTTCGGCTCCGCCCATTCCACCCATGAATTGGTTGAGGATGTCGGAGAAATCGAAGCCGCCTTGGCCCCCGCCGAATCCTCCACCGAAGCCGCCTCCGCCTGCCCCACCAAATGGGTTTGAGCCTCGGCCGCCGCCTCCAAATCCTGAGAATGGATTTCCGCCGCGAGCAAACATTTCCTCCATGCGGCGCTGTTGATCGTAGTCTTTGCGCGCGGCGGCGGTACCAATCGTTTCGTAGGCCGCCTGAATCGCCTTGAATCGCTCCTCGGCGGCCGCATCGCCCGGGTTACGGTCGGGGTGATGTTGCCGGGCGAGCTTACGATATGACCGCTTGATTTCCGCGTCCGTCGCATCCTTATCGACGTCGAGGACGCGGTAGGGGTCGTCCGACATCGGTCCACTTGCCGAGTCGGACCCCCTTGAATCCTCTCGATGAAGAAAAGCCCCCAACTACCGATTCGGCGATTTGAATCGTGCGAGAATATCGAGTCGTACCCAGCCGTATCTCTCAAGTCCGGAGACCCACACGCAAGCCCATGGGATTAGGCTGGTGCTGCTTCAGGAATTACGCCGCGCACGCGGTTGAGATAGGTGGAGACATCTCAGAGGAATACCCTCGATTCTTCCTCAAACCAGCCAGCGCACACGTCGAAGCCACCCCCGATGGCCCCAACACAATCGAACTCATGCACGGCGACGAGCACGTTGACCACGAGGTAGAGTTAGTCGTCAGGTTGGGCGAAGACCTGCAGCCCGAAGCGATGTGCGTGGGTTGCGATACCACTAACCGAACGCGGCAGGGTCTAGCCAAGGACAAGCGCTGGCCATGGACCGAAGGCAAGGCATTTCGCGGCAGCGGAGTACTCGGAACTTGGGCGCAGTACAGCGAAGAAGTGATGCAAATCACACTCAGCGTCAACGGCGAGGTTCGCCAAGATGCTTCGACTGCTCTGATGATTCACTCGGTGGCGGACCTCGTGAACTATCTTGCAGGATGGTATGACCTTGAGCCCGGCGACCTGATTTGGACCGGCACCCCGAAGGGAGTTGGCCCGATGAAGCCGGGTGATTTGGTCGAAGCGAGTCTTACACGCGCGGATGGAGAAGTGCTCAGTCGACTGAGTGCGAATTGCGTCGCTTCGCTCGATAATTGAAACCAATTTTCGCATGCATCAGCGCGCGAATTTGCACGTATGGTTACGCGCGAATCAATAGAATAGCCTCAAAAGCACGATTCCACGCGCTCGCAACATGAAGACCGAGTTCGAATTCGACCCCGCTTTCACACTAATGACCGCCCACCTCTCGCCCGGCGAGCAACTCAAGGTGGAGCCCGGCGCAATGGTCGCGCAATCGTCCAGCGTCGAAATGAAGTCCGGAATGTCGGGCGGATTTTTCAAGGGCCTCAAGAAGATGGCATTCGGCGGTGAGTCGTTCATTCTCAACACTTACACAGCTGGTCCAGCCGGTGGTTGGGTCTCACTCGCTCCAAGCGCTCCTGGCGACATCGGCTCATTCGACCTAGCACCTGGAGAGAACCTATTCATGCAAGGTGGAGCGTTCATTGCAAGCACGGCAAATGTCGAAACCGACACAAAATTCCAGGGCATGAAGGGCTTCTTCTCAGGAGAGAGCGTTTTCTTCCTCAAGGCTAGCACCAGCGAGGGCGCTGGTACTGTCTTCTACACCTCGTATGGTGCACTGAAAGAAATCGAGGTCGCCGGCGAGGAAATCGTCGTCGACACCGGTCACGTCGTGGCTTTCACCGACGGTGTCTCGTACAGTGTTGGAAAGGTCGGCGGCCTCGGCTCAGCCCTCGTCGGAGGCGAGGGCTTCGTGTTGAAGTTCAATGGAAATGGAAAGGTCTGGATTCAGACTCGCGACTTCTCTGCACTCGCAGCTCGCCTGATTCCATTCATGCCGACTCCATCCAACTGAGTCGACCAAAGATTGCACACAAAGCCCGCCTCAGTGCGGACGAGCACCAGCGAAACCTTGAGTCGCGCGGAAGCCTCGCGCGCCCATGAGTCAGCCAGTGACCGGCGCGCGCCACATCACCAACGCTTGGCTCATCGACCACGATTGCGAAGCCAAGCGTGGCGATTTCATCCTCCACGCCGACGGCTCAGCAAGCCCAAGCAGAGGCGATGAGGATGTCCTCGAAACCATTGACGGAACAGACCGTCTGATCACCCGCTCATTCCAGAATTGGCACACCCACCTAGCGATGATCCTCAACCGAGGCATGGGCGAGGGATTGCCGCTGATGGAATGGCTCGAATCAGCAATTTTCCCAGTCGAGAAGCGACTGACCCCCGAACTCATCGAAATTGGCACCAGAGCAGCAGCAGCCGAGATGATCGCAACCGGAACCACATTCGCCTGCGACATGTATTTTCATACGCAAACTATCGGCAAAACCCTCGCAGAAACGGGCCTACGCGCAACGCTCTGCGGCCCGATAACAGATGGACTCACACCAAATTTCGCCCCCGGCTCGGGAGATGCACTCCGCCACATGGAGAGCCTCATCACCAACCCTTCACCACGGCCCGGGCGCATAGAGTACGGAGTCGGAACGCATTCGGTGTACGTGTGCGACGAGGAGATTCTACGCAAGGGCTCAGACCTCGCAAAAAAGACCGGATGCACGCTTCACATTCACACTTCTGAGACGCGAAAGGAGGTTGCAGATTGCCACGCGGCGACCGGGATGTACCCCGTTGAATACCTCGATTCTCTCGACTTTTTCACTGACGGAACCACCGTTTGTGCCCACTGCGGATGGCTGACGAAACGCGAAATGCGCATACTTCAAGGCCACGATTCACACGCCGTTCATTGCCCAACCTCGAACCAAAAACTCGCCTGCGGAGGGACGATGTCTTACCCAGCGATGAAGGATGCTGGAGTCGATGTGCGGCTGGGGACGGATGGTTCGGCGAGCAATAATTCGCTTGACATGCGAGCCGAGGCAAAAGCTGCAAGCATGGTGCAAAAACACGACCACTGGGATGCGCGAGTGCTGGACCCGAAGGCGACTTGGCAATTGGCGACCAAGGACTCGCGCGATTGGGTGACTTGGGATTTGGATGATATTCGGATGCGACCGGCTGGTCGGGATGGGCGCCGCCTATTGGCGAATGTCCTCTACTCAGGCGGGCGCGTGATGGATGTCTTCGTCGATGGTGAGGCCCTGCGGCGGGATGCCACAACGCTGACCGTCGATGAGAGGGCAGCCGGGCGGGCCCTTGATGAGGCGGTCATCGATTACTATGCAGACCTCTGAATCAGAGGGTAGCGAGTAAACCGACCCACTGAAAGCCCATTTCACAGGGTCGAGCCTGTTGGATGGGCCTTCGGATAGACCCTTGCAACACATCCGATGGCGATTAGTCGATGGACTCAACTGGTGAAAAGCGAGGAATGAACCAACTGCCCAGTAGCGCAGTGGAATAATGGAGCACTGTGGTGAGGATGAATGCATCACCTGTCTGAGCGTTCGGGTTGGTGGCGGGGAGAGTCATGACCGTCGCAATCGTCATCGCGATGAACAAGAAGATCAAGCCAGATCTCGATGACCATCTCCTGTCAATCTGGTACCACACGAACGTCCCGATGATTCCAGGAATGAGGCCTCCGACGACAATAGTGCCCATGGCGAATGCCACAGCTGGCATCTCAAATCCTTCGGGGTCGACTGGATATACACCAAATCCCAAGGTGACCATCAAACCGAGAATAGGGAGATTCACGGCTGTCATCGCACCCGCTGCCTTGAGTCCAGAAGTGAGTTGGTCTTTCCATCGCATGGCAACTCCCAATCTGTGTTTCGCTATCAATCGAGCAGTTACAACCGTGGAACCACTCCAATGATATAGTAATGGAAGTATGTCATTTCATGCTCAAGTCGATGCCAGGTGAAGCCAACCGCGCCCACACGAAGGAGAAGGTTCGGAATCTGCTGACGATCATTGGGAAACCCCACACTCTGACAATCTTGAGTTTCTTCGCTCACGAGGCTCATGATGGGGCTCGATTTAACGAGATGTGCAAGCAGCTCGACTTGGCTCCGAACACATTGAGTCGCCGCCTGAAGGAATTGCAGGCCTCGGGATTGGTCTCTCGCCATCCAGTCAACCAAGTTCCACCACGAGTGGATTATCGCCCGACTCAAGCTACCCTCGCTCTTGGCTCAGTCCTGAGACCATTGCATGAATGGTTGGATTATCATGCTGATGACCTGATCTAATAGCGAAGGAGGCATATTCCCGTTTCCTGGAACCAGTGTGGTGTTCAAAGGGCTCCCCTCTGTATCACCCATGGTCGGATGGGTACC
>JAERST010000007.1 GCA_016845365.1 Methanobacteriota archaeon | reverse complement strand
TGACAATGATTTGATTCCAGATTGGCTGGATGCAAATCCGCTCAATCCAGGCGGAATCGAGGATTGGTTACCTCCACGCCCACCACCCCCCGGAACTCTTGGAGCTCCAGCTCCTTGGATGGATTCGGATGACGATGGTGTGCCGGATTGGCAAGATCCAGATTATGGGTATGATGAAGACAATTCTGATTATCCAGAAGGGACAGATACATCATCAAATCCACCGCCTTGGGTTGAGGGGCCACGTTAATGGTAAATTGGTGATATTGGTTACTATGTTCAATCGTGCTTGAGGCAGATGTTCATCGGTTCTGAGAAGAAGCCGAGACTCCAGCGGCCGCCCTCTCTGCCAACGCCGCTGTCCTTGACACCGCCAAAGGGCACCCTGAGATCGCGGTGTAACCAAGTATTGACCCAGACCATTCCAGTCTCGATTTTCTCGGCGACCCTGCGCCCCGCATCGAGGTCGCCGACCCAAACGCTTCCAGCCAAGCCGTAGCGCGTTCCATTTGCGATAGCTACGGCCTCATCCTCTGTCTCGAATTTGTGAACGGTGACGACCGGACCGAAGATTTCCTCGGTTGAGCAGCGCGAGTCGTGGGGCAGTCCTGCGATGACCGTTGGAGCCAGCCAATTGCCGTGTTCAAACTCCTTCGGAAGGCACGGATAACCCCCTGTCAAAACCTCTCCACCCTCCTCCTTCGCAAGGGCGACGTACCCCGAAACCTTGTCCAAATGCTGTGGGGAAATCAGGGCGCCTAGTTGGGTTGATTCGTCGGATGGGTTGCCGATTTTCATCGCTTCTACGGTGTCGACGAATTTCGCGAGGAATTCGTCGTGAATTGATGATTGAACGAGTATGCGCGAGCCGCAAAGGCAGACTTGTCCTTGGTTGAGGAATGCGGCTCGGGTGACGCCTGCGACCGTCGCGTCGAGGTCGCAATCGTCGAAGATTATGCTGGCATTTTTGCCGCCGAGCTCGAGACTGAGTTTCTTGAATTGAGGTGCTGCGGAGGCTGCGACCTTGGCTCCGGTGGCTGTGCCGCCGGTGAAGGAGACAAGGTCGACGTCGGGGTGGGCGGTGAGCGGGCCTCCCGCTCCTGCTCCATCCCCGTGCACGAGGTTGACGACTCCTGCTGGAAGGCCAACCTCGTGGATGGTTTCCATCAGTAGATTCGCCGTCATCGGCGTCAATTCGGAGGGCTTGCAGACTACCGTATTGCCCATGCCGATGGCCGGCGCAACCTTCCAACTCAGCAGATAGAGTGGAAGGTTCCACGGAGTGATAAGTGCGGCGACGCCGACCGGTTTGGCGACGACGATATTAGTCGCATCATCCATCTCGAAGCGCTCGTTGGCCCCGCCGTGAGTCTCGCGAATTTGTCCAGCGAAGAAGCGAAAATTTGCCACCGAGCGGTGAGCGTCAACTGCCCGAGCCAATGAGATCGGCTTGCCGGTATCGCGACTCTCCAGCACGGCAATCTCGTCGTATTTCGCCTCCAAAGCATCAGCAATCTTGTCTAACCAATCAGCCCGCTGGCCGAAACTGAGCGCACCCCAAGCGGGCTGAGCCGCGCGCGCAGCAGCAACCGCCGCATCGACATCACCAGCCCCAGAAAGCGGCGCGCGCGCAAATCGATACCCAGTAGCAGGCTCAACAACATTCAGCCAATCATGCTCATTCGCAGCATCACCAGAATGCCCAACGAATGCCCCACCGATGTAATTTGAGAGGTCGAGCGGAGCAGCCCCATCACGGTCCCGCTCGCAAGGAATGCAGCCCGATTCACAGCATCTCTCAGGTTCCATATCGAGTCTCCTAACTTTGCGGAATCGTTTACAGTCATGAATCCATCATATCAAATGAATGCCATTCGGTCTTACTTCATTATACTGAAGAAGTTGAAAATACACATCATTTCCTCCCCCATCTTTCAATTGGTTTCTGAAAACGTTCTCAAAATCGTCCCACTATCTTTATTTATGATACATCGATGACGGATTGAGGCTAGATATTATGAACAACGATTCAATCGATTCCGAAAAGCGATTCATCCGCGAAAATAAGAAAAAGGCTCAGGGGCCATTATTGGTCACATTTCTCTTTCTAATTACTCTACTAAATCCGTATACGCTGTCATTTGTGGTTGATTTTCTGCCGGACGATGAGTTGCCTCCAGAGGAAACTCTCTTTCCGATCCCACCTCTATGCGATAATAGTAGTAGCCAGGTCGGAGATCACTTTTCAAGATCGTACTACTCTGCGAATGAAATGAATAGAACGGCGAAGTCTAAATTCATAGTTCTCTCTGATATGAACGAAACCGAATATCTCCAGAATATTACTGGAGTTGCATACACCAGTGTATATGTTGATGATCCAGATTATCGAGATTATGACAACTTACATTGGCCAGGGAATTACTCAGGATTCAGCATCTATATTATTCTCAGCCAAAATTATTGTAACGGCACAATCGATGCATTCCGAATTGGTTATTTTCACGAACATGATTTAGATATTCTACCCAATGATCCATTAATTAAAGATCAGTGGCATATAGATAATCCATCATCCTTGTTATCTAGTCTACTTTGGAATCATTACGATATTAATGTCACGAATGTTTATCCAGATTTCACTGGCGACGGCGTAGAGATCACCGTCATCGATTCGGGTGTTGAAACTAGTCATCCGGATCTATCAGGGAATTATATCTCTTCTTACTCTTATGATCACTGTGACGGTGATTTTGATCCCAATCCAACAGCAGATGATGAAGTTCACGGTACTATGGTAAGCGGATTAATATCTGCTTCAGGACAGAATAGCGAGGGGGGAATTGGTGTGGCTTATGATTCATTATTTTCAAATAGAAGAATGGGATTTACAGGTTCGATTTGTTCAACTTATTCAAATCAATACTTTAAAGAGTATAATGGAGTGTCAATTTCGTCTGATATAATAACAAGTTCATGGGGTACGAGTCAAAGTAGTTCTATATTAATGGAATCTGGTTTTTTATCTGATTTTGCAGATTTAACCTTCACGGGGAGGGGTGGTTTGGGAACGATAATTATTTTTTCAGGCGGAAACGATAATCTAGATTTCGATCGCACGGACTACGATTATCTTGCCAGTAGTAGACAAACAATCGCTGTGGGTGCTATGAATAAATATGGAACTATTGAATCATATTCTAACCCGGGCTCAAGTCTTTTCGTCGCCGCCCCTGGTGGCGACACAGTATGGTATAGTGATAGTGGATTACTAACCACTGATTTAACAGATGATTGTACTTTGATCGATGATATTCTAGGGTATTGCGCCATACGAGGATGGTCTTATGGTGATTACACGGACAAAATGGACGGGACATCCGCAGCAACTCCTGTGGTAGCAGGAATCGTCGCATTGATGTTGGAAGCGAATCCAAATTTGACGTGGAGAGATGTTCAGCATATACTTGTCAATACTGCAAAACACGTTGATACCGGACATTCGTCTTGGGTCAAGAACGGCGCAGGTCATGACGTCTCAGAGTACTATGGCTTCGGAGCTGTAGATGCAGGTCATTCAGTTTCAAAAGCTAGGAATTGGAATTTAGTCGACTCAGAGGAGAGTATCGGGCCCTTTGAATCCACTCATATCGGCGCTTGGGGATTAGATGATGCTAGTGAAGAAATCACCTGTGTGAATTATGAGGATCCCCCTCCATCATCGAATTGTTTTTCAGTCGTCACTCCAGGCGAATGGCAAGAATTGACCATAGATGTTGATGAAATTATACGCATCGAAAGTGTAGAATTGAGAGTTGAAATTGACCACCCGAATTGGGGTGATTTACGATTACAATTGGTATCTCCAGATGGTACGATTTCTCCTTTTGTTAAGCCACATGAGAACGGTGATTCAGAGATGATTAATCCATACATCTTCACGTCGGTTCGACATTGGGACGAAATGTCAGAAGGTGAATGGACTCTCATGGTTCGCGACGAAAAAGAGAACAATATTGGTACAATTGACGATTGGAGTTTACGATTCTACGGTGTTGATTTGGATATGGATAACGATCAAATCCTCGACGACAATGATAATGATATTGATGGGGATGGCTGGGATAATTCGGTTGAATTATGGTGTGGTTCAGATCCTCTTGACTCAGATTCAGGTCCACTAACGCACGATCTCGATGAAGATGGGATTTGCAACCTTGACGATTCCGATATTGACGGCGATGGATGGACAAATTGGCGTGAGTACATTTGTGAAACAGACAATGAAGATCCTCTCGATGGCCCTGTAACTAACGATATCGACGGAGATGATATCTGCGATTTGAAAGATAACGAACGAGATGGTGACGGCTGGAGTAATATTGCTGAGTTTTTGTTTGAATCAGACCCTAACGACGCTTCTTCGACTCCTGCCGATTATGATGGTGATTGGATTCCTGACTCTATTGATCATGATGGTGATAATGATGGGTTTCCCACATTCTTAGAAGAGAATTGCGGATCAGATCCTCTAGATGCTTTAAGCACTCCTGATAGTATCGGTGACGAATCTAATTGTGCTACCTCTGACGACGATCTAGATGCAGACGGCGTACCGAATAACCTCGATGCATTTCCTAATGACCAATCAGAATGGTTGGATACCGACTCTGATGGTGTTGGAAATAATCAAGACAGTGACGATGATGGAGATGGTTGGACAGATGAGGAAGAAATTTCTTGTGGCGCAGAAGATCTCGACAATCTCGATATTCCAGCCGATTTGGACGGTGATGGATTTTGTGATGAGGTGGATCCGAATATTGATGGAGATGGTGTTTTCAATTTAGATGATGCTTTTCCGATGAATCCAAACGAAATATTAGACTTCGACAACGACGGAATTGGTGACGCAAGTGACATTGACTGGGACAATGATTTTTTTCACAATTCTATCGATGCTCTTCCTTGGCATTCGGCTGAATGGTTTGATACAGACGGTGATGGAATTGGTGATAATTCAGATGAAGATGTGGATGGTGACGGGTGGAGGAATACTATAGACGCATTTCCCTATGACTCCAGTGAATGGCGGGACAGAGACAATGATGGCATCGGAAATAATGCAGATTTGGACGATGACGATGACGGTGTTCCTGACTCTGTTGATGCGTTTCCATTAAACGACTGGGAGTGGAGTGATTACGATGGAGATGGAAAAGGGGATAATTGGGATAGGAATGATGATGGTGACCCTATATCAGATCGATTAGATCCGTTCCCTCTGGATGCAGCAGCCTATTCTGATTTCGATGAAGATGGTCTACCCGATTTCTTAGTTGGCACCTCAAGTACTGGCTTGATTGAGGATTTGGATGATGATAATGATGGCTACCCCGATATTATCGATGTTTATCCACTCGATGCCTCAGAATGGCTTGATTCGGATGGTGATGGTGTTGGCAATAACCAGGATGCGTTTCCATTCGATCCACAAGAGACATCCGATTTTGATCATGATGGTATTGGAGACCATACAGATTCTGATATCGATGGTGATAATTGTATGAATTGGCGAGACGATTTTCCATTGGATAACTCAGAGTGCAAGGATTCCGATGGTGACGGCATCGGTGATTTTTCAGACACAGATTGGGATGGTGACGGGATATGGGACGGGGGAAAACTTCTGAACACGATTTCGGACTCTTTGGATACTGACAAAGATGGTACACCAGACATCGAGGATTCAGACGATGATGGTGATGGATTTGCTGATTCAAGCGATTCCTTCCCTCTTGAATCTACTGAATGGAACGATGCTGATTTAGATAGAATCGGAGATAATCTAGATGCCTATCCAAATGATGTAAGCCTTTGGTTGAATTCGGATGGCGATTCCTTGCCCGATAGTCTAGACACAGATGATGATAATGATGGCGTGACAGATTGGTTAGATGATGCTCGTCTTGATTCATCCATACAAAATGATCCAGATGGTGATGGTTTGGATAATTCAGTTGACTTGGATGATGATAATGATGGAGTCCTAGATTCGGATCCTGACTATTTTCCAACAGACCCGACTGAAGCATTTGATATTGACCAAGATGGTATTGGTGATAATTCAGATTATGATGTAGATGGCGATGGTCATTGGAATGTTGATGATGCCTTCCCATTCGATTTTCACGAATGGAGAGACACTGATGGTGATGGCGCTGGTGACGAAGTTTACGACCATAATGATGACAATGACAAACGCCAAGATTCGTTTGACGCCTTCCCGAAGAATCGTTATGAATGGAAGGATACAGATGGTGACGGCATCGGAAATAACGGAGACCGTGATGATGACAATGATGGGACAAACGACATTGACGATGCATACCCAGAGCAGTCGTGTGCTTGGCTAGATAGTGATGGAGATGGAAAACCGGATTTCATCGTCGGAACTTGCACTGGCATTTTGATTGAAGATTTGGACGATGACGATGATGGTATTCCAGATACATTGGACGCATTTCCTTTGGACCCCAATAATCACATTGATTCAGATGGTGATATGATTGGTGATGCAACCGATTACGATGACGATAATGATGGGACTTGTGATAATGAAGACGACCATCGAACGTCTGCATCAATTCCAAGTATTGCCAATGACCCTCCATGTTTGAGCAATGGCTTAAGGCCAGGCTGAATCAAACTCTCAGAGTCCTCCAGCACTTCTCGGGCTCCAGATTCAACCCTCCTGATTCCCCTCATTTGCAAAAGGGTCCGAGCGAGTCATAGCCGCCGTGTAGGCCTTCCAGTCGAGTGAGAAGCGGTCGCGGTCAGGGTCCCATTCATCCCATGTGACGACCTCTTCGAGAGCGCTTTGGTAGCGGTCGGGAACGATTCCGGGGACGATAAACGCCTTCTGCCGGTGCAGCGGATACGGGTTACGCAACTGAATCCCCAAGACCCCCAAAACTGCTCGTGCCACGTACCATGTCGCCTGAGAGTTCCAGCCGTGTGCAATCTTGATTACGATGCCAAGGCCCTTGGGCCAGTCCGGATGGTCGATTGCTAATCCGAGCAAACCATCCGCGCCTTCTTTTGCAATCAATTTGCCTTCTCCTGCTTTGAGGCAGGTCGAATCGAGTCGATTGAAGCCGCCGATGAGGTCTGGGTGGCGGTTCATCGCTTCCCAGATCCAGTCCTCATCGCGATTTGTTGCGAGCCCTGCGAACATCACTGCGAGTTCGTCGACCGTGTTTGAGACGGTCGGGAATCCGCAGCCGTCTTTGGCTACGCGGAGGGGTTCCCAGTCGGGCTTACCCATGTATGCGCGCAGGGTGTCGAGGTAGAGAGGGAACCAGGGGGAGCTCGGGAGGGTGTAGCCGGCGCGGTTCATGCCCATTTTTCGCATCGCCTTGAGGATGGCTGCGTGTTCGCCTGAACAGGTGTGGAACCAGCGGCGTGGACGGCGCACTTGGCGGCCGAATTGGATTAGGGGAACGTCGAGAGGGCATTGCATGAGCCCCCATTCTGATTCTGAGAGTAGGGATTGGGCTGCCGCGACGTGTTCTGTGTCGCCATTGTGTGAGGAGCAGGCGATGGCTTTCTGCTTCCAATCGAGTTCTTCGAGTGACTCGGTGAATGGTTTCATCATCAGCGGCTTCATCATCGAGCGGCCGTAGACGAGGACATTTCCGCCGAATGAGTGGATGATATCGTCGCCATGCGCCCAAGCGATGGCGCCGTGAATCGTGTTCTCGCTGACATCCATGCGGCGGAAATCGACGAGGGGTTCCCATTCGACATCTCGCCCTGTGGCGATTCCCTCGTGCTTCTCGCCGAGTGGATTTGTTGGGAAGACGGCCGACCCCGGTCGGCCGGGAGCGACGCTCGAAGGCTGCTCGGTCTTGTGCGCGCTCATTCGCTCCCTCCGTTCACAGCCGGGACGACCCGTTTCATGAATGCGTCCATGTTTCTCTGGACTCGCTCCGAATCATGATTGAAGAAGTCAAACCAGCACATTAAGCGGTCATCGGGATGGAATCTCTCACGAATCTGCGCGGCGACCTCCTCAACATTGCCAATCACCGCATTGTCGGTCGCCCGCTCGACCTTAGCAGGGTCAATCGTGCCTTCCAGCGCATTCCAGTAGGTTGTCAGCGCGGCTCTCGCCTCCTCGCGAGCCGCCGCGCTGCGCTCATCCGCAGTCAGACCTTCCTCATCGTTGACGAAGACCATGACCGTCCGGGGCATCATGTCACGAGTCCAAGGACCGCCGTTGGGGTGGTAGTGCTCAGCCATGCGTTCGTGCGTCGCGTCGATGATATGCGGGGGGGTTATCGAGAGGTTGAACACCTGCACAGGGGCCCACAGGTTGACCTCCCTTTGCAACCGTGCATCGTGGCTTCCGAGGACCAAATTCAACAAGTCTCTTCGCCATTCTTGCGGGATTGTCTTGATTTCTTCGAAGTTGTAGCGCGGCGCGATTTCGATTGCTTCTGGCGCCGCGGCGAGTCCATCGCGGTCGATTGCCGCCTGCTGGACTCGAGCCCAATCCTCGTCGGAGCGGAAGTTGTCGCGGGTTAGTGTGGTGTCGCGGATCATCTCGGTGGAGATGACTTCGCCGTTGAGTAATCGCAGGAAGATTTCGGATGCTTCTGCGAATATTTGGCCGCGCAGGGCTGGCCATGCCGCTTCTTCGACTGCATCGCGCGGGACGATGCCGTAGGGGCGGGCCATGAATTCGAAGCGGCCGGCAGAGAATCCGATGTGCAATTTGCGCTGCTCTTCTGGGTTCATTCCGTGAAGGGCTAGGAATGAGCCGACTCGTTCTGCGTGGGAGATAGGTCCGCCGCTTGCCAGGATCGACATCACCGCGCTGCCGACCTCCATTCGTTTGGTGCGCGCGAACATCGCTGTCGCCACTTGGAAGAAGTCGGTGCAGAGCCCGACTTCGCCCGGATAATGTGGGACGACAGGCTTTGAGTTGCCCTTTTGGACTTCTGTTGAAAGGTGGGCTTGGGCGACCCAGCCGACGCCGAATCCGAGTTTGTCTGCGGTCTCGGCTTGGTCGAGGAGATTGGTGAACATCTCGGATTCGGTTGGGATGTGTCCGGTGGTGTCCGGGGTTTGTGAAATCGAGAAGAAAATATCAAATTTCATCGAAATCAATCCCTGATTCTGGCTCTCAAATCGTGCTTCAAATCGAGCGCATTCTGCCGCCGTCGACGGCTAGTGAAACTCCACGGATTGCGCTCGAAGATGGTAGGCAGAGATAGGTGACAGCGGCTGCGGTCTCAAGCGGGTCAATCAGCCGCTGAATCGGAACAGAATCCATCCAAGCGGTGCGAACCTCGTCGACCGACTTGCCAGTCTTGTCCGAGATAGAACCGGCCAAAGAGCCGAGTCGGTCGGTATCGGTGAAGCCGGGTAGAATATTGTTGATGGTGATGCAAGGAGCTAATTCGCGTGAGAGCGACTTCGACCAAGATGCCATTGCCCCACGCAGCGTATTCGACAATCCGATATTGTCAATCGGCTCGCGAACCGAGGTCGAAATGATGTTCACAAAGCGCCCATAACCCAATTCTTCCATTCTGGGTGCAAGAATCTGAGCAATCGTGTGAGCGGCGTGTAGGTGACGTGCGAAGGGACCGTCGAACTCATCGAGTTTGTTGCCAAGAAGCGGACCTCCAGGAGGACCACCGGCATTATTGATGACAATCTCGACCATGCCGAGGCCGAGTACAGCCTCTCGAACGGCCTCGACATCCTCCAAATCCAGAACAAGAATCTCATGTCCTGAACCGTGCATCTCACCGAGCAAGCTCTCCAAATCTTCGGCCGAGCGCGCACAAGCGATCACTCGAGCCCCTGCGCGAGCCAACATCAGTGCCGACGCGCGGCCAATCCCCTTGCTGGCCCCGCAAACAAGAGCAGTCCGGCCAGCAAGCACATTCTCAGCAAAAGGAAATTCATCTCCAGCAAGTCCAGTCATTCATCTTCCTCCTCAATTGTTCAATCGACATAATGCGCATAAGTCTGTTCAGCAAGTTTGCGGTCAACAACCTCGAGAATCACCGGTCCCGCGTTGCGGAAAGTCGGATTCTCGCTTTCGCCCTGAGGGTGTCGCATCTCATCCCAGCGCCCGCCTTGGTAAGCCATCAGTGCTTCTTTCATCAGGATTCCAGCCAGAACCAGCGTTTCGTAGCAGAGGTCTTCGTAGGTCATTCCGCGTTTGACCGGAACTTCGCGACGCAGAAGCAACTCGCCCGTGTCTATGCCGTTATCGCAAAAATGGGTGGACGAACCGATCGGAATATCGTGGTACACCGACCAGGCCGGACTCGCGCTGCCACGGCAATCAGGAAGCAATCCTGGGTGGGAATTGATGACTCCATCCGCGGGGTGGTCGAGTATTTCTCCGCGGATGATTCTCGTGCCGCCGAAAACGATGAGGTCGAGGTCGATTTCTTGGATGTGCGGCATCACGTGCTCTGAGTTGTGGATGGGGACTTCGATGTGTGGGACTTCGGTGCCTTCTGCTGCCAAATCGGCTAACTGCGCCTCGATTGTTGGGGCGATATCGTTGCCCTCGATGCGCTTGAGGAACTTCTTGCGCTCCTCGTCGGCTATTGCCGAATCTTCGGTGATGATGATCGTTGGAACGAAGCCTTCTGAGAGGATTTGGCGGAGCATTTCTCGGCCGTATGGGTGCTCTTTCAGTAGCAGATAAGCAAACCTCGGCCGAGTCTTCATAGCGTTCCCTCTCGGCCTCGGAGAGGGTCATACATACCCGTTCTTTTCGGTCGGCGCATCTGCGCCGACCGAATGAAAACGCTCCTTGTTTTTTCCTGGGAACCGGGCGTTACAGTAACTGTGCGCGCGACCAAATGAACAACGAGGCAAGGCCCACATTCAATCGATGTTGAGACTGCCCGCATGAGCAGAACGACCTGACACTTGTCAGGGAGTAATGCGAATGCGGTCAGGGAGTCACGCGAGAACGGTCGCGTGGGAATAGGACGACTTCTCGGACGTTCCCTGCGCCGGTGAGAATCATCAGAAGTCTCGCAACACCCAATCCCCATCCGGCGTGCGGAGGCGCGCCGTAGCGGAATCCATCTGTGTAGAAAGTGAAATCTGCGGGATCCAAATCCATATCTCGCAGATTTTGCTCGAGAACATCCACTCGATGTTCTCGCTGTCCACCACTAGTCATCTCGTCGCGCCCGTAATTCAAATCAAATCCGCGCGACAGCTGGCCTCCAGTCGAGCCCTTCTCAGACTCATCGTGATAGATATAGAACGGCTTCATCGACATCGGCCAGCGCGGCAAAAAGTGGAATCCAGGGTACTCGGCGGCGATAATATCGCAGTGATGACTCTCAATATCATCCCCCCACTCAATCTCGCCGCCGCCATTCTGCACAATCTCAATCGCTTCACAGTACGCGATGCGGGGGAAGGGGAGGCTTGGAATTTCGACCGTGACCGGTTCTTGGCCCTGGCTTTCGCGGTATGCGTTTATGCTATCGAAGAGGTGTAGGTCGTTGGCCGCAACCTGACTCCAGATGTGGTGGATCATGCGCTCCTGCACACCCATAACGTCCTCGTCGTTCATCCACGCCCCCTCGATATCGAAGGAGATGAATTCGTTCAGGTGACGGTAAGTATCGTGCTTCTCGGCGCGGAATGCGGGACCTATTTCGAAGACGCGTTCGAGACCGCCGAGAACTGCGAGTTGCTTGTAGAGTTGAGGCGACTGGCTGAGGAAAGCTGGTGTGTCGAAGTACATCATCGGGAAGAGATTGGTTCCGCCTTCGCTTGCGCTAGCGATTATTTTTGGCGAGTTCATTTCATTGAATCCCTCGCCGATTAGGTGGTCGCGCCCGTATTGCAGGACCTTGCTGCGGAGTTGGAACATTGCATTCACATGGGCTCTGCGCAGGTCGAGGTGGCGGTTGTCGAGGCGGATGTCTAGTCCCACGTTGACATCGTCAGTGATTCCGACTGGAAGTGGAGTTGCCGCCGCCGAGAGGATGTTTGCTGCGGTCACGTTGACCTCGTATTCTGGGGGCGGCGTTGGCGCACCCTCGGGGACCTTCGGCGGTCGCTTCTGGGCTACCGTTCCGCTGACTTGAATGGTCGATTCTCGGGATGCTGATTGGACCGCAGTGAATGCTTCTTCGTCCATATTGTCCTTCTTGAGGAAGGCTTGGATGTGGCCGGTGCCATCGCGCAGCATGACGAAGGCGATTGCGCCGCGTCCGCGGACGGTTTCTGCGTAGCCTGCGATGGTGACTTGCTCACCGATGAGATCGGCGCCGTCACTCACAATCTGGCCGATCGTGTGCGTGCGAAATGCTGTTGGGTGCCACTCGCTGCTGTCCCTCATGTTCGTGGCGCGGGATTCTTCGTTAATGAATGAAATCACGAATCAGCCTTCACATTCCTGGCGATTGGCCGCCAGAAGCCTGTCTGATTACCTCGCAGATTTGTATTTTGTATTCTGAGTAAAATTTCTCTTTGCCTAATTTCTTGGCTTTTCCATGCTCGGAATTTCGACTCCACTCCCTCTGGCCCTCCATCGATTCAAACTCGACGATGGTGACTCGTTCGCCATCTTCTGCTGCGAAAGTTTTGTGCGAAATGTATCCGGGCATCGTCTGGGCTAATTCGCTCATTTGTTCTGCCATTTCTTGATATTCCTCGCCCGCATTTTCTGAGAGTCGCGAGCGAAACACGGTTACTATCATGGATTCAGGAGAATCTCTTCGGCATTTCAACCTCGTTATCGATTCTGAGAATTCTCGGTACCTGGCGAGCACTGAGCATTGTCATACTGTGTGCTTCGTGTGCTCCGTGTGAGGTATGTTTGGTGGTGGGCGGGCAGCGTGCTTTGCGACTGCGTCCGCAGCGCTCTCTGCGAGAGGTGCCCGTATACCGGGCCAATGCTTGAGTACTCGTGCGCCTTTGGCGAAGCATGGACCACGAGTACATGTACTACCGGATGATGGGAAATACTGGCATTCAGGTATCGGTGCTTTCGTACGGATTTTGGGCGACTTACGGCGTCAAAGAGCGACTTTCGGGTGACGCCGGAGTCGAAACCGCGAAGGAATTGATGCGCATCGCGCGCGAGTCTGGAGTCAACTGTTTTGACCACGCCGAGGCATACGGCAATCCCAACGGCGAGGCGGAACGAATTTTCGGCGCCGCCCTCAAACAATTGCAGCATGAAGAACCAGATCTCTGGCGCCGCTCAGAATTGGTGATTACCACGAAAATCTACTGGGGAGGACCGGGTGTGAACGAGTCCGGACTTTCGGTGAAGCATTGTCGTGAGGGGATGGATAAGTGCCTGCAGCGTTTGCAGTTGGATTATGTTGACATGGTCTTCGCTCACCGCCCTGACCCTCTGACTCCGACCGCTACGGTGGTTCGTGCAATGACCGACCTGATCCGCAACGGGAGTGCTACCGCGTGGGGTACGAGTGAATGGTCTGCTCAGCAGATTACCGAGGCCTTTTGGATAGCGAGGATGGAAGGCCTCGAGCCTCCTCAGTTTGAACAGGCGCAGTACAATATGCTTCATCGTCAGCGATTTGAGGAGGAGTATTTTCCTCTTTACCGGCCGCCTTATTCGCTTGGGACGACGATTTGGAGTCCGCTGCGCTCTGGTTTCTTGACAGGGAAATATTTGGATGGGATTCCGGAGGATTCGCGGCCGACGCAGAGTGGCTATGATTGGTTGCTTGAGGATCTTGAGGAGCGTCGCGCGCGTGGCGAATTTGAGATTGTTCGCGGCTTGGTGACTTTTGCTGAGAAGAAGGGTTGCACGCCAGCGCAGTTGGCGCTGGCGTGGTGCTTGAAAAATCAGAATGTTTCGACGATTTTGGTTGGGGCGACTACCGCTGAGCAATTGCGGGAGAATCTGGCTTGCATCGATTTGGCGAAGGAGCTGACCGATGGTGAGATGGAGATTCTTGAGCAGATTCTCGGGAACAAACCGGATGATTGGATTGGCCCGGGTGGGGCTGGAAGTCGCCAAATCAAGACTCTCTAAGTTGTGCACCGAGAGGCAATCTCAGGCCGTGTGCCTCGTGTGCTCCGTGTGAGGAATGGTTGGTGGTGGGCGGGCAGCGTGCTCTGCCGCTGCGACCGCTGCGCTCTCTGCGAGAGGCGATCCGAAGTCAGTTTTCATCGAGTTTCGGCGCGATTTTGGCCGCGAGCAAGAGGAAGGCGGTGTGGCCCATCGGCTGATTGCCCGGGCGCACGCCGCCTCGTCCTGCTTTCGACCAGCGGCGTTCGACAATTTCGCCGGCAAATTCGACGATTAGACCGGCTTCTTCGACCGCGTTCCAGGATTTTTCGAGTTGCGCGGTCGTCGGACAATAACAGGCGAGTCGACCACCCGTTTTGACTATGGCTGAAATCTCGGGAACTACCGTCCACGGCTCGGCCATATCGATGATTGCAGCATCGAGTTCTCCGCAGATTTCAGCGACCTCGCCAGCCACCTCAGACAAGTCCATTTCTAGCAAATGCCAGTTGGGAAATTCGGGCGCGAACTCACTCATTCGCTCCATATTTGAGCGCCCGACTTCTGCGTGTTCAGCACGGTTTTCAACCGAGATCAAACAACCCTTGGACCCCATCACATTAGCCAAGTGCATGGCGAGTCCGGCAGAGCCGTGACCGCCTTCCAGTACGCGACTTCCGACCCCAATTCCCATCCAAGAAATGAGGAATCCAGAGTCCTTGATTCCAATCGTTTGAGCCCTTCGATTCATGTTGCGGCGCGCCTCCGGCAGCGCCGCGTCGACAATCGTCAACGACTTCTGTCCGACAGTGATACGGTCGCCGACTGAGAAGCCTTCCAAAAGTTGCCCAGCATCGAAGCGACCGAGCCCCTTCACTTTCACTTCTCCAGCCGCTCGGTTGAGAAGGTACGCCCGCCCGTCGTCTTCGCGCAGAGCCACCCAATCCGGGGTGACGGAGGTGCCGTCCAAACCACCCTGTTCGGTACCGTCCGAGTCGCTCATGATTGCCAATGCGGGAGCAATTCCGCTTCAATACCTTCGATTGCGAGCGCCGCCGATTTCACTCGTTTTCTCGACCCTTTAGGGTCGTATTTCGTAGTCAAACCTATGTGGGGTATCATTATACCCTGCCGAAAAGCCGCCAAATTGATGACCACAGCGCAGCAATTGAATCGACTGTCTTCTATGACGATGGCACTTCTGATGTTGACAATGTCAGCAGCAGGCTATCTCGCAGTGGAAGAACAGTCAACCAAGAAAGAGGAATTGACTGCGAAGGAGATGCCTCGATTTGCAACGAGCCCCGGCCACTCGGTCTTCGGCGAATATGTCGGAGCCTACTGGTGCGGACCGTGCATGGGAAGTGCCACACCTTCGCTTGCAAACCTGAAAGCGAGTAACTCTGAGGACTTTACTTACGTATCGTTCTTTGAGGGCGAACAGACCGGTTGGCCTTCGGATGGACCGATCAACCGTAAGGACCACGTGATGGCGAATTCGCAGGGTTATCCGACATTCGCTTTCGCCGATGAGAGTTCAGGTTCTTGCTACAAGGTAGGTTCTTCGGGAACTAATTACTACGATACAGATTTCAGCGCTGGAGGCTGCATGCACGCTGATTCTACCGATTTCTCAATGGAGATGGGAGTTGCTCTCGACAGCGCTGGCGAGGATGTAACTACTACTCTTGAAATCGTTTACACCGGTGCTAGCGATATCACCGTTTACGTCTACGGAGCTATCACCGAGAAGAAGGGTGCTGAGGTTTACTCCGATGGAACCATTCCTGGTCATGTGTTCCGTGAGTGGCTACTCAACTCTGATGACAATGGATTCACCGAGTTGACCCTAACTCCAAATCAGGCTGAGACTCTCACTTGGGAGACTCCATTGAGCACCGTCCGCGCTGGCGGTGGCTACACTCAGTGGGAGAACTTCTGGCCAGTCTTCGCCTTGATGGACGGTGAGCACTCAACCTGGAATGAGGTCTATGCTGCTATCGACCTCGACATGGGCCCGTTAATCGATGTCGGAATCACCGGCTTCGATGCCCGCAACATGAATGGCAACACTGGCTTCGTCGCCGGTGACACGCTCGAGCTCGATGTCGACATCGTCAACAATGGTGCTGAGGCTTACAACGATGGTGGAAGCATCGACATCTACCACCTCGCTGGCGGCAATGAGATTCACCTCGGTGGCATCTCGATTAGCCAGTTGGCAGTTGGTGGAACTCAGTCTTATTCGACCACTTTCGACACTAGCGATGTGGATTTGGTGCCTTCGGGAACCTCATCCTTCCGCGCTCGCCTTTCAGCCCTGACTGGCGACCGAGTGCCGACCAACGATTACGCGGACGACCTCGCTCTGCACGATATGCCTCCAGTGCCTAACCGACCATCCTCGGTTGGTGCGGCGAGCGTAGAGCGCGGAACGCCGATTCAATTCGAGTCGACGGCTCTGCCAAACGACCTCGTCGACGAGATGTCTACGATGACCGCTGTCTTCGAGTACACGCTCGCAGACACAGAGAACTGGGATACTGCGTGGATTTCTTCCATCGATATGGTTGGAAGCGGCGGCAATGCTCGCTACGTCCACACCGTCTCGCCGCCGATGACCGCCGAGTCTGGCTCTTACGATGTCAGAATGCAGTGGACAGACGCTGGCGGTCAATCCTCTGAGTGGGAAGTCACCGAGGACGCATTTGAGCTACGCAATGCAATGCCGAAGATTCTCACCGCAGGTGACGATGGCTACGCTGGAATTCCAACGGTAAAGGTCGAGTCGGTCGAGACCGTCTCGATCGTCGGCATGATAGGTGATGCTGAGACTCCACTCTCAAGCCTGACCGTCGAGTCAGATGATCCCGAATTCATCTCCTATGACCCGCTTAACCTAGAGATTACAGTGAAGTTCGACAATATTGTCTTCGACAGCCGCGGTAACCCCGTCGCTCAAGGCATCTTCATCACTCTCGGCGACGGCGAGGATTTCGCATCTGGAACACTACTGTTCAACGTCATTGAGAATGGTCAACCACGCTGGAGCGGAGTCCCAACCCAATCCTTCGATGAGGGTGGCTCAGGCTCACTATCCTTGACTGAATTCCTCTCAGACACCGATGATGACGGTAACCCACTATCTGCGAGCGGATTGATCCTCTCGGTGGTCAGCGTCAGTGACGAGTCATTGATGAGCGCGGAAATCAACGGACAGACGCTGAACGTCGGTTCAATCGACGATGATAGCTTCGGAATGGCCGAGATAACCGTCCGCGCGTCAGACGGTGTCAAGGAATCAGACACTGTGATTACCTTCCACATCAACAATGTCAACGACGCGCCGGCAATCGACATGGGCGAGAACTCAAACCCAATCGTTCAGACTGGTGAGCGCTTGAATATCGACATTCTATCGATGATTACCGATGTCGATGACCCAGACGAAGAAATCTGGATTACAGTGTCCACCTTCGTCCCAGGTGCATTGCAATACAACCCGATCTCGGGTATCGCAACGATGTCTTGGACCGAGGCGGCGGAAGAGATGGTCACCATCACCGCCGAGGACCGACACGGTGCCTCGACCGCTGCAATCATGACCGTGACGGTCGTCAACGACCTACCGCTGATGTGGGTCGATGCATCTGGCTACGGCGACCTGGCAGTCACCATGGACTCGACCGATTACGACTCGAACCCGAGCGTCTCAATCGCCAATGTCGGCGCACTGGAACTCTCAGAGATACAGGTGCGCTGGAGCGTTTGCAACAGCATCACAGGAATTTGCAACGACTTCGGAATCTCCCACAATCTCGGACCGTTCATCGTTCTAGCAAATAGCGGAGAGGGGCTGAAGGTTGGCGATTATGTCACACTCTCAGTCTCTGCAGTCGATTCGAACGGCTTTGACCGTTCGACTGAAGACCAATTCAAGGCCTACGCAACCGAGCCGAGCGATGTCGTTCCTGAAGAGCCGGAACCGGCCGATGATAACGAGAAGAAGGGCTCGTTCACCGCAATGACTGCAGGAATAATGGCGATTGGACTATTGCTTGCAGTTGCATTAGTTCTCGGCCTCGCCATCGTCCTTCAGAGGGAGCGCCGCGATGGCGTCGGAGCCGAAGTATACGATTACCACTCGGACTACGATTACGCGGCCGAACCAGAACCCGAACCAAGCCCGCTCAACATACCATCACCACCGCCCGGAATGGCACCACCATTGCCACCCGAGGGCCTGCCAGCAGGTTGGACCATGGAGCAGTGGAACCACTACGGAGAAGAGTATCTGCGACGCCGCGAACAAGCCTGATTCACTTCAGTTCGCGGTTGAGCACCTTCAAGAAGGTGCGATGAGCAGGTTAGACCCCGAGGGGATGCGCGATGAGCGATGAGCAAACACCGGTTGACCCACTCGAGTCGTGGGAAGACGGCGCCGCTTTCGGCGTCGCCGACGACAAAGACCCAGTCGTCAAGACACCGGTCGAGGAGTGGGCAGCGAATTTGGATATCGTCTCGACCGAGGAAGTACCAATTCCCGAGAAATTGGTCGACCAAGTAATCGGACAAGAGGCCGCCTCGATCATCGTTCGTAAGGCGGCCGAGCAACGCCGACACATCATCATGGTCGGCGAGCCAGGAACTGGCAAGTCGATGCTGGCTCGTTCGATGACCGAGTTCCTCCCGAAGGAGCAACTCGAGGATATCTTGGTTTATCGCAATCACGAGGATGAGAATGAACCGCGCATTCGCACGGTTCCAGCTGGGCGCGGCTCAAGCATAATTTCTGAGCGCCGCGCCCACATCAAGCAACAGCGAGAGCGCACCAATCGAACGCTGCTGTTCATTGCCCTCGTCATCGGAGCTGCACTCTTGCTGGCTACGATTACCTCCGGAGAAATCCTCACCTTCATCTTCGGCTCGTTCATTCTGGTATTCGGCTACTTCTTCCTTCGAACTCGCCTAACGGCAGGCGACGAGGGCAATATTCCGAAATTACTCGTCAAACACGATAGAAACGAGGATGTTCCTTTCATCGATGCTACAGGAACACTCGCCGGCGCCCTGCTTGGAGATGTTCGACACGACCCATTCCAATCGGGCGCCGACCTAGCAACTCCTGCCCATGAGCGCGTCGAACCGGGAGCGGTTCACCGCGCTAACAAGGGAGTTCTCTACATCGACGAGATTCGCATGTTGCGAATGGAAGAGCAGCAAGCACTCCTCGTCGCAATGCAGGAGCGGGCACTCTCAATCTCCGGCCGCTCGGAGCGCAGCAGCGGCGCCCTAACAAAGTCAGAACCGGTTCCAACCGATTTCATTCTCGTCGCCGCTGGAAACCTCGACAGTATCCAGAATATGCACCCAGCTCTCCGCAGCCGCATCCGAGGCTACGGCTACGAGGTCTACGTCAATACCGACATGAAAGACACAGAGCGCAACCGCCGTCGCCTCGTCAGATTCGTTGCCCAAGAAGTTCGCAACGAACAGAAGAAGGACTCTGGCAAGGCGATTCCACACTTCTCTCCAACCGCCGTTGGATTAGTCCTCAAGGAGGCCCAACGGCGCAGCGGTCGACGCGGAAAACTCTCGCTGCGCCTTCGTGAACTCGGCGGTCTCGTAAGAATCGCCGGCGACCTCGCTGCAGAAGAGAACGCGCCGCTCGTCGAGTCCCATCACGTCACTCGCGCGCGCATGATAGCAAAGCCGCTCGAGCAACAAGTAGCAGACCGCTACCTAGAGCGACAATCGGAATACGCCATGCTCGTCAACCGCGGCGAGCGCATCGGACGCGTCAACGGACTTGCAGTCCTGGGCGCGGACACAGGACTCTCGGATTACTCTGGAGTCGTCCTGCCCGTCGAAGCGATGGTCACCCCAACCCAAGGTCGCTCGGGCAAGGTTATCGCGACCGGAGGGCTGTCGGATTTGGCGCAAGAAGCGGTCACCAACATCAGCGCAGTGGTCAAGAAATTGACTGGAAAGGACATACAGGATTACGACCTTCACGTGCAATTCCCCGGCACCCACAATGTCGATGGCGATAGTGCCTCGATTACCATGGCAACGGCAATCATTAGCGCATTCGAGGGAGTGCCTATCGATCAGAACCTCGCGATGACGGGTTCGCTTTCAGTTCGTGGCGAGGTTCTGCCAATCGGCGGCGTTTCAGCCAAGATTGAAGCCGCCGTCAAATCAGGAATCGAGCGCGTCATCATTCCACGAAGCAACGAACAAGACGTGCTCATCGACGAGAAGTACGAATCGATGGTCGAGATTCTACCGGTTGACTCGCTCGACGAAGTCCTACAACATGCACTCGTCGGAGCGGAGGAGAAGGTCAGCCTCGTCGAGCGCCTCGCAAGCGTAATCGACACAATCTCGAGTGGAGCAGACACTCAACCTAGCGCCTGAAGCAGATTTTCTGCTTCTAATGCGTGAAATCGCCTGTAACAAAAACCAAGGTAATCGCAAATTGGAGGTGTAGTTTTGTCCGACGAGAATAACAATCGTTCTGCGATTATGATTCTCATGTTGGTGATTCTCGTCGACATGATTGGAATCGGAATTATCATTCCATTCCTCACTTACATGGTAGAAGATCTCTCGGCTCCGGGCGAAAAAATCGGCGTTTGGGTCGGCGCACTGATGGCCGCTTATGCCGCCGCCCAATTCCTCTTCTCTCCATTCTGGGGCTCGCTCTCAGACAGAATTGGACGCAAGCCCGTGCTGATGATTGGGCTCTCAGGCAATACGATTGTAATGCTCATCTTCGGGCTCGCAAACACACTCACAATCGCACTTTTCGCTCGCCTAATCGGCGGGCTATTCAACGCAAATGTCTCGGTTACGCGAGCCTACATAGCAGACGTAACTAATCCCGAAGACGTCGCCAAAAATCAGGGGCTCCTCGGCGTCGCCTTCGGAACAGGATTCACCATCGGCCCGATGATTGGCGGCCTACTCTCCTCACCAGCAGACTGGACTTGGACGAGCGCATTTGAATCGACAATTTTCGAGTCATATCCGTATCTCTTACCTTGTCTGCTGTCCTCTTTACTCTCATTTACTGGCTTAATTTTAGCAATCAAATTTCTGCCTGAAAGCAGGGCCAAAGCCGAAGTCGATTCAGACGAAAAATCATCCACTCGACCTTCGGCTTTGAAGCAATTATCTCTCATTCCTTCGATGTTAACTCGTCCCAAGGTGTCGCCCGTGTTGTGGTCGTTGACCTTCTTTTGGTTGGCGTTTACAATCATGCATGTGACGTTCATTTTGTTCACAATGATGGACCCCTCAAGCGGTGGCCTCGGCTTTTCAGAATCAGACAATGGCATCGTTTTCTCGACCATCGGCATCATCGGCATCATCACCCAAGGGAAGTTGATTGGGCCGCTCACAACGCGCTTTGGTTCATCGAAATTGCTGGCTTTCGGCTTTATTGCTGCAGGAACGGGGTTGGCAGGAATTCCCTATGCTTCGCCGGATTTCCCGTTCCTGACCCTCCTTCCAGTGGTGTTTTTGATATCGTTTGGAAATGGCTTGGTGACTCCAAGCAATATGGCGATGCTGACTCATCTTTCTGGTGTTGACGAGCGCGGCGCGGTAATGGGAGTCTCTGAGAGCCTGCGCTCGTTATCCGCTCTAATCGGGGTAAGCTTTGGTGGGGTTTTGTGGGATTTCACTGTTAACCGAAGTGATATTTTGGATTATCACACCGCCTTCCGAATTTGTGGAATTTTGGCGCTGATTAGTTTTCTGACTTTCAGGTTCAGCGCTGGATGGAAGGCGGAAGAAGAAATTCTTGAGCGCAATGGAAATAATCCCTCTTCTGCGTGAGTCGCTGGGGATTTGATGGTCAGGCCGGCGATTGTCGTTCATGGTGGCGCCGGCGCTGGTCCGGAGCGCTTGCCTAATTTGCAGCCTGCGATTGAGGCAGCGCGACGCGTTTTTGCCGCTGGAGGCGATGCGATTGAAGCGGCGGTGGAAGCCTGCGTTGTCCTCGAAGATGATCCGGTCTTCAACGCAGGAACTGGCAGCGTTTTACGAACCGATGGTTCGGTTTTGACCGATGCTTCGCTGCACGTTTCAGACGGTCGAATGGGGTTCGTAGCCGTCATGGAGAACACGCCGAACCCCATCAGAATCTGTGTTGACCTCCTCGATGAGGACCTCAATGGATTAGCCGGAGCGGGCGCGCGCGCGTGGGCAGATGAACGCGGGTACACCAATGCCCCTGTCGTCGGCCGACCCCCCAAAGGAAAGGCAGGTGATGTTGGAGAATTGGGCGGCGCGCATCCACCTCTGAGCGAGGCGGCTCAAGCGAGTCAATCAGACCATACCGCAACGGACACAATAGGCGCAATCGCCCGCGACTCAAACGGCCTCATCGCCGCAGCAACCAGCACGGGAGGTACATCGTGGCGACCACCAGGAAGGGTTGGTGATGTGCCATTACCAGGCTGCGGATTCTGGTCTGGAGAAGGCATCGGAGTCGCATCAACCGGAGTCGGAGAAGACATCACTAGAGCCCTGCTTTCCTACCGAGTTCACGAGCGCATCAGAGCTTCAGGCGACTCTTCAACCGATGCGCTCGCCGCCGCGATGAAATGGGGAATCGACTCACTCATCCCGCCAGAAAAACAAGTCGGAATCATTGCACTGGGCCCGGAGGGCGAAGGAGCAGGTGCAGCAAATACGGAAATGCCGTGGGCAACTTGGTGCGCAGATTGAGCGCCGTCAGAGGAACTGGCGTGTGCAACTCGACGCGCAGAATCGTGAGCAGTCCAAGCCGTTCCGCCGGGGATGCGCTTAAACAGGGACCGCAGGTGGGGCGGCCGTTGGTGGCATCGCATGTCGGACATCGAGAATCGCATCCAGCAAATCGCGCAGGTTCTCGGTCAGCTTGAGGACAGCCAAGTCCCTCGCAACATCCGCAACTCCGCTCGCGACGCAGTGCAAAAGTGGCTGCTCAACAAGGACAAGGAAATGGACATTCGATTGGGAATGACCGCTTCAATTCTTGACGAGATTTTCAACGACGCGAATCTTCCGATCCATTACGGTCCGCTGTGTTTGCAGATTCAGACCGCGCTTGAAGCGCTTCTGAATGAAGTCAAGCGCGGATGAGTGCAAACACACCGGACATAGGGCGCTCGCGTGCGACATTCGTCGCACTATTCTGATTTCTATTGGCGAGCGCGCTCCACATCGATTGAACGTGGGTTTCGAGGACAATTGTGCGGGTGGTGACGAGGGGATTTGTCATAGTAGTGGAAATGCAATTGCGGCGGCGATGGCGAACATGAGGATGGCGATGCCGCCGTCGATATATCTCCAAGCGTTGGGATTCTCCATGATTGGAGAAAGCAGCCTCGCGCCGTAGCCGAGGCTGAAGAAGAAGATGAAAGAAGCGAGCGCGGCTCCAATTCCGAAAATCTCGCGCTCGGCCCCCTCGTACCTCGAGGAAGCGCTACCGAGCAGTACGAGGGTGTCCAGATACACATGGGGATTCAACCATGTGAATGCCAAGGTCGTCGCTGCGACCTTGCCAAGAGTACCGCTCTCCTGCTCCGAGAGGGTCAGTCCCTCCGGATTCAAAGCCGAGCGGACTCTCAATATTCCATAGACGACGAGGAAGGCGACAGCCGCCATAGAAATCCAAAATGCGCCTTCCTCGAATTCAGCCAACCAAGCTCCAACTCCAAGAACTCCTGCGGCGATCAGCAAAGCGTCTGAGATTGCGCAGATGAGACATACGACGAAGACATGTGAGCGCAGCAATCCTTGCCGCAGAACGAAGGCATTCTGAGCCCCAATCGCCACAATCAGTCCAAGGCTCAGAGCAAAGCCCTCAACCGCTGTGGAAAACACGAAGTCTCCTCGCGTTGATTACTGAAAATAGTTGAGGGAAGCCTGTCAAACCGACGAGACGTTCGCACGAGTTGAAGCAGAACAGAGTAGCACAGCGCAGCTGGGCGTTTTGAGTTCTGACGAGCGCCCGAAAGGCGAGTCACTAAGAAAGCAAATTGGCGACTGCCAATTTGCTTTCGCTTCAATCACGCCTTTCGGCGCTCGGCAGCCTTCTGTCGAAGACCTGTGTATCCGCACTTGCGGCAGACGCGGACCTTTGTTCCGCGGTGGGTAGCGCTGCACTTCATGCAGATCCACTTCTTCAGGAGGCGAGCCTCGGCCTCTGGAAATCGCTGAGCCATACAGGCGCGCCGACCTGACTCCCCTTCATAATCCATTCCATAGCAAAACCGGCCATCATTCGCCAGTAACCGGCCGACCGAAGCCCAGCAGTAGTCCAAACAGAGTGTTGTCATGGAGCGACCAATGGGTTCATACACCCTCCACAAAGCCATTGACTACGGTGCCTGCGACCGTTGTGCTCGGAGCCCAGTGGGGCGACGAAGGTAAAGGGAAGGCTATCGACCAATTAGCCCCTCATTCGACGTGGGCAGTTCGCTTCCAAGGCGGAAATAATGCGGGCCACACAATCGTCCTCGGGGACACCACTCTCAAGCTTCACCAGATACCCTCTGGGGTAACCTCCCGGCACTGCAATTTGGTGCTCGGCGATGGGATGGTCGTCGACCCGTGGGTGCTGGAAGAGGAGTTGGCTCGCTGGGAAGCGCTCACGGGGGAGCGACCCGATGGCGAGCGGCTGTTCATCAGTGAGCGAGCCAGCGTGATCCTTCCTTTCCATCGATTGTATGATGGTGCTGACAAGGTGGTTGGGACTACTGGTCGCGGGATTGGTCCTGCTTATCGCGACCGGATCGAGCGGGTCGGCATACGCTTCGCGGATATTCCTGGTGTGCTAGCCGAGCCGAAGCGAATCAAGGCAACAATTTCGCGGATGAATTGGCAGTTGAAGACAGTCAAGGTTGAGCAGCAGGTTAGCGCGGAAGAGTTGACTGCTGATTTACAGTGGATTCTCGATAGGTTCGGGGATGCGATCAAACCGACTGGACTGATGGTCGATATGGCGTTGAGGAACGGAGAGAACGTT
This sequence comes from Methanobacteriota archaeon, assembly GCA_016845365.1. Lineage (GTDB taxonomy): Archaea > Thermoplasmatota > Poseidoniia > Poseidoniales > Thalassarchaeaceae > MGIIb-O1. Next base: position 16,521 of record JAERST010000007.1, on the reverse strand, counting down.
CTGCTCGAGGGTGCGCAGGGTGCAATGTTGGATATCGACCAAGGAACCTATCCATTCGTGACTTCGAGTGTGGTCGGGCGGGCGAATGCGAGTCACGGTGCTGGTATTCACCCCGGCCACATTAGCGAGTGCTTTGGCATTACCAAGGCTTACTGCACTCGCGTAGGCAACGGCCCATTCCCGTCTGAACTCTCTCTCGAAGATGGGCCGGGCCAGCACATGGCGCAAATCGGCCACGAGTTCGGAACTACAACCGGTCGGCCTCGTCGAACTGGCTGGCTCGACATGGTGGCCCTCAAGGATGCAGACCGAACCAGCGGTTACAGCGGCCTCGTCGTCACAAAACTCGATGTTCTTGGCGGTCTCGACGAGGTCAAAATCTGCGTCGGATACGAACTCGACGGCAAGCCGATTACCTACGTTCCAACGCTTGCCGAAGACCTCGAACGCTGCATCCCAGTTTACGAGACTCATGCAGGGTTCCCGGCCATGTCGGACGATGAGTGGATCGACATGGCCGAGCGCAGCCGCTCCGAGGGGAGCGGCTTCGCAGCAATGCCCGATGCAGTCAGAAACATAGTCGATCGCATCGAGCAACTCAGCGGCATTCCGGTTGTGTGCGTCGGGGTCGGACCTGACCGTAGAGCCTCCGTGGCGCGCAAGGGTGGTCCGTTCGATGTCGCGTGGGGCGAGGCAACCCTCTGAGGCGAGCTGTGCGGCGAGGCAACCTTCTAATCGGTGCGCAGGTGGGGCGATTCATGGGATTCAAGTCCAAGGCACGCAAGAAGCGCGCAGCCGCGGATGCAGCCGCTGGACGAACCGGCAAGCGCGAGAAAGAGGAATTCGTCGGTGAAGTCCGCTGTGATGTGGGCGGATGCGAGAATTTCGCTGACAAGAAAATCGGCGGGCGCAGACTCGCTTTCGACCGCGCCGCCGACGTTTGGGGCGAGGATGGAATCGAGGGTCAATCACGCAGAGTCTCGATTTGCAAGGCCCATTACAGAGAATGGAAGAAGGCCAAGAAGGACGACTTCGACGAATGGTCCTGAACCTCGAAGTCCGGCCGCGGGGCGGCCGTTCTCCTCGGTTCAGAATATCTCAAACGATTCCTAATTTTCCTGGGAACGTTGCAGTATTCAACTAAGGTCACGCGGTGAAGGGTTTGCTTGACCACGGTCGTGGGTCGACAAGTTTGCTTGGTGTCCACGAAATTACTCAGTGTGTTTGACAGGCGCGCGCGAACATAGCGGGCGGTCAGCCCGCGATGTGAGCGTGCGAATGATGAAAGGCGGCTTGCCTGAGCCGCGCATCATGAGTCATCCTGCGAATGAGCCGATTATGGGCTACGCGCCCGGCAGTGAGGAGCGAGCCGCGCTGTACGCTGAGTTGGACCGACAGATGTCCGAAGTAGTCGAGATTCCCTGCATCATCAATGGCGAGGAGGTCTTCACTGGGACGACCACAACCCAAGTGATTCCACACAAGCACGGTCATGTCTTGGCCAATGTTCACCTCGCTGGACGCGATGAGATGGAAGCGGCCTGCGCTGCTGCTGTGAATGCTCAGCAGGCCTGGATCGACCTCGGACTCGAGGGTCGATGCGCTATCTTCGAGCGCTGCGCCGACTTGCTTGCGGGTGACTGGCGCATGCGCGTCAATGCATCGACGATGCTGAATCAGTCGAAGACGGCTTTCCAAGCCGAAATCGACGCTGCTTGCGAGCTCATCGATTTCTGGCGCTTCAATTGCCATTACGCGCGCGGATTCCACGATGACTTCCAGCCTTTGGTTTCTCCAGCGGGCGTGCAGAACTCCACTGAAATCCGCCCGCTGGAAGGATTCGTCCTCTCGATTACTCCATTCAATTTCTCGAGTATCGCAGCCAACCTACCTAGCGCACCAGCAATCGTTGGCTGCACCGGTGTTTGGAAGCCAAGCCGAAATTCCTACCACTCAAATTACGTCTTGATGCAATTGATGATGGAGGCGGGTTTGCCAGCCGGAGTCATCAATTTCCTACCCGGCTCAGGCGCTGAAATCACCGAGGTCGCCCTCGCAAACCCGGACTTTGCAGGTCTCCATTTCACAGGCTCGACCGCGACTTTCCAAGGACTTTGGCAAGAGATTGGACTCGCCCTCCCTCGCCTCAATTCCTACCCGCGAATCGTCGGCGAGACCGGTGGCAAAGACTTCGTCGTTGCTCACCCAGATTGCGACCGCCAAGGCCTCATCGTCGCACTACTGCGCGGCGCTTTCGAGTATCAAGGACAGAAGTGTTCAGCCGCAAGCCGCGCCTACGTCGCTCGCTCGGTCTGGGATGCAATCCGCGACGACCTCGTCGCCGAAATCAGCAAAATCAAGATGGGCGATGCCCGCGATTTCACCAATTTCATGACCGCGGTCATCGACAAGCGAGCCTTCGACAAAATCGCCGGCTACATCGACCGAGCCAAGGGCCGCAACTGCTGCACAGTAATCTGCGGCGGCGGCTACGACGACTCGGTCGGCTTCTTCATCGAGCCAACAATCATCGAGACGACCAACCCAACAAGCGAGAGCATGGTCGAGGAAATCTTCGGTCCAGTCCTCACAGTCTATGTCTACGAGGATGAGCAGTTTGAGCAAGTCCTAACCATGTGTGACGAGGCTTCGCCGTACGCACTTACGGGTAGCATCTTCTCGAGCAACGAGGAGAATATCCAGAAGGCATACAATGCACTTCGATTCACCGCAGGCAACTTCTACATCAACGACAAGCCAACCGGCGCAGTCGTCGCTCAGCAACCATTCGGAGGGGCTCGAGCATCCGGAACCAACGACAAGGCAGGAGGGCCACTCAACCTGCTTCGATGGATTAGCCCACGCTCGGTAAAGCGAACTTTGGACATCCCACAGGATTGGACATACCCCTTCCTTGGCGCGGACGAGTGAATTCGACGACGATTTTTCTCAGACGGTTCGTAATCGGCTCGCCGCGTTCCAGCGAATCGCCACAAACGTTGATGCTGTTCGGCTTACCCTTTATTCGTGAGTTAGAACAAGAGGACACAGTGAAGAACACCGCAGCCGTCATTCTGATTGGGGTAATGACTATCCTTTCCGGCTGTATCTCGACGCCAGCAGACCTTCCCTCTTCCGAGGAATACACACTGGTTTTTCAGTCTGGATTTGAGCCTGATTCTAACCATGTCTTCGATGATATAATCGGCGCTCCATGTAGTGATGACATCCGAGGAAATGATAGCTCGGTTTTTCTGGGAGATTGGGAGAACGACTTGGAGGGGGGTGTTATCGAACAATCGATGTTCTGTTTCGGTGGTGGTGATCGCACTCAACGAGGAATTGATCTGGTGACCGATTCTGAAGCAAGCGATAATCAAGTTCTGCATATATGGGTCCTCGAGCCTGCAGAGAATGTTTCCGACTCGGATGATATTCCATGCAATGGTGAGGGTGGAGATCAGAGAAAGGCCCGAGCTCAACACGTATTGAAGGGGCTAGACGGTGTTTTCGGCTTCCATTATGAGGTCCGACTCAAATTGGGGCATTCGTTCACCAATCTCTCGGAATCGGAGTATGAATTTAATTGGATGACGATAGGAGAATTCTGGAATAACCTCCCTGCTGAGGATTATTCCTTCAGAGTGACTCTAAATCTCATCAAACCCGATAATCAGTCCGGTACCCCGTTCTATTTTGGTATCAAAGGAGAATCGCAGGCGGAGGATTCCAAAGAATGGATTTCGGAATGGGATGAGGCCATCGTCACACAAGAAGTCGTGCCGATTGGCGAGTGGTTCACCCTTGATATCACTCTCATAGAAGGCGATCAAACAAGCGGCGAGGTGATTCTTGGAATAACTCATGGTGGAGAAAGGAGAGAATTCGTCAATCTCACTGATTGGACGCATCATCCTGATGACCCCAATCCCGATGGTTTCTCCACTTTGAACACGATGAAACTCTATACTTCCGGAGGGGTGATGTGTGGCCTTAAGTCCGAAGATCTCGTCCTTGAGGCATGGTGGGATGATTTCCGCTTTGAAGTGAAGAAATCATGATTAAAAAGTCACGTTGAGATAATTTGATGTGAGTCCTCTAACTCGCCGGTTCACTGGGGAGCATTTGCTGAGAGGTCGCCGCGAGGTGACGACCCATAGACCTGAACTGGGTAATGCCAGCGGAGGGAGAAAAATTGGAATCAAATACCGCATATTTCTTGATGACCTGCACGTTGATTGCTTTCGGTTACGTGGGGTATCGAGCCGCATCCGAGAAGGACTTGGACGGCGACTCGTATCTTTCTGCGAGAGGGACACAAAGTTGGACGCGGATCGGACTGAGTCTATTCGCTTCTGGCATGGGAATCTGGATTCTGTTCGGTCCCTCTGAAGTCGGTTATTATGGTGGCTTCTGGGACGTTGTCGGTTACGCGGTCTCTGCCACTACACCGTTCCTATTGTTGGCTTATGTTGGCCCGATGATTCGTGAGAGATTGCCATCGGGCGTGACGCTTGCGGACTATGTTCGCATGCGTCTGGGTCGACCCATGCAAGTGTATGTCGGGTTGATTTCAGTTCTCTACATGTTCACCTTCTTGTTTGCAGAATTTACTGCGATTGGTAAGGGGATGGACATTCTTGCAGGTGCTGACCCGTTGGTACCGATGGTTGCTGTTGGTATCGTTACTGCGGCTTACACGGCCTATGGTGGACTGCCCGCTTCGTTGGGCACCGACCGCGTGCAGGCATTCGTGATTCTAGTTCTGGTGGTTGCGTTATTGTTGGTGCTCTTTGGTGGCGATATCGGTGGACTGGTCGCTGATGCAAAGGCGTATACTCCTGAGGATATCGAGTGGGATTGGTATCACGGAAGCATGTCTGACATGAGCACTTTCGAGTCTGGATTGGCTCTTGTTGTCGCTATCACCGCTGCCGAGATGTTCTCGCAGGGTAATTGGCAGCGAGCCTGGGCTTCCGAGTCCGATGAGGCTCTGACCAAGGGTGCTTGGCTCGCTGCTGGATTGGTTCTACCGCTCGTCTTCGTGATGGGTGTGCTGGGTACTGTTGTTGCTGGACAGGGGTCTGTTGCAGACCCTGCTGCTTCCTTCTTCTATCTGATTGAGGATGCCGGCGTTCTGTTCATTGCGTCGTTCATCGTGCTGGCGGTTGCTTTGGTTTGTTCGAGTGTTGACACGTTGCAGAACGCAATTGTTGCTTCTATCACGCGAGACCTAGCGGATGGTGAGATGGAGCTGCAGCACGCGAGGATTGCGACTATCTGCTTGATTCCGATTGCAATTTACCTTGGAACTGGTCCGACGATTGCAGGATTTACTCTTGACGCGCTCGGCGTGTTCGAGATATTCCTCTTCGCCGATTTGTTGGCCGCGGCAACGGTGGCTCCGGTTCTGATGACGCTCTGGGAGAAGGTCTCTGCTAAGGGTGCGCTGATCGGGGCTGTCGCCGGACTACTCTCAGTGGTGGCCTACGGCGCATTGACCGCAGATATTGCGACCGGAGTCGGCTACATCTTCTCGCCGACCAATGAGTTTGGATTGGCAAACCTCGATGTCTTCCTTTCCGCAGTCATCGGTTCTGCACTCGTCACAGTGGTGGGTTCATACGCCCTGCCCGATGAGTCCTGATTGATGGGCGAGTTCGAGACTCCGACCAATCTGCCCGCTGACAAGGCGTGTAGTGTGGGGGCGAAGGTGTTCATCCCTGGCCTGTGTCCTGAGTGCGGGGCTGAGGTGGAAATCGAGTGGAAGAACTGCGCCGAGTGCCAGTGCATGCTTGGCTAGCCGACTTGCTTTGCAGACGCTCGGCGAGAGGCTATTCGGTTCACTTTCAGTGGGTTCACTTTCACTCGATTGAGCACCCCCTCTCTCCGAGTGATTCAAGGACAGACCCGACACTCGCGTGCTCGTGCAATCGGAGCGAGTGTCGACCATCTGGAACAGACTACTATCTCCTTGGCCCTATGTTTGGGACCTGCCCTGGCGTTACCGAAATATCGCGGGAGGTCACATGTTTCGTCTCATCGTGCTCATTTTTGGCCTCATCGCAGTAGCAGTCCCATACTTTGGCACGAATGTTTGGGCGGCGGCGAATGGAGTCACATTCTGGGATCCAGAACTAGCAATCGACCGCCAAATCCCAGTAATTGGCTGGATGATTGCACCATACATGGCGCTCTATCTCTTCTACCCGACAACACTGCTGGTCAATCCGATGGACGACCGCCACCGGCTCGAACTCATCGCCGGAATCCAGATGCTCTCGCTTGCAACGATTTTCTGCTCGGCGATTTTCATGATTTTTCCCGCCGAGGTCGACCTCCGCGGTCAAATCGATTGGGAATCACTTTCAGCTTGGCAGGTGACCTTATTCGAAGCCATGCATGGTGTGGATGAGTCTTGGAATGCTTGGCCGAGCCTGCATATTGCGCACTCATATTTTCTCGCGCACGCGATTACTCGCTGGGTGTGCGCGGCTTACGACGACTCAACAGGTCGTCGTATCTTCTTGGCAATCTTGTGGATTGAATTCGTGCTTCTTTCAATCAGTATTCTGACGACGAAGCAGCACTATGCTTGGGACCTATTCACAGGCCTTATTGTCGGCTTCGTCGGCTGGCGAATTGCCGAGCCGGTCCTCGATGGCATTGCTGCTCTTCCCGATGACCGGCTCGAGCCTTACCCCGACCGCGCTTGAGTTTGCACTCGCCTCGGTCGGGGCAAAAGCCCTCAACGCGTCTACTGGTAGACGATCGGCAAGAACGCGTTGGCAGCGTCTTCGCAAGCGTTGGCAACATCGTCCAGACGCTGCAATACACGGTACATGTGGACCGCAGCGAGCGGATCATCAGACCCCTCGCTGAAGACGAATCCTGCGGCGCGACTCTCGACAATGTCTGCCTCGTGCTCCGCGAGGTTCACTTGATGGATGAACTCGCGTAGCTCGTCGCGCCCAGCCTTCGTGTAACCGGATAGAGTCAGGTCGCGTAGGTGCAGAACAGTGTCCTCGTAGACTGCTGCTGCCTTCTGCACAGCCTCAGCCATTTCCATGACCATCGCCCGTGCCTCAGCATTTTCGTACAGCGGCCTGAACGAGAGTTGCTCAGCAACATTCTGCGCATAATCTGCAATCCTGTCCTGCCTGCCTAGCATGTAGAGGAATTCATCCGAATTGATGAGTAGCTTCCACTCGCGCGCGCTGACCTTGTCGCGTAGCGCATTCTTGATGTCGTCAGCGCGCAACTCAGCCTCGATTGTAGCCTGAATCTCAGCACTCGCATCCTCACCCGCAGTAGCCTTGCTAACCGCAGTCAGCATGCTCTCGACCGTCTCCTCAACAGCCTCAGCGTGTGTGTGGAATAATTCGAAGACGGTCGGTTGCTTCTCGCCATCTGCAGCTCCAGCCTCAGCCAGAGCATCCTCGATAACGATCTCATCGTCGCGAGTAATCCACAGAACGTACGCGACTGCACCGAAGGCAATCGGCAAGACCACAATCAGATTGAGCGCGGCACTTCCCATTGCAACATAGAGCGTAACAGCACCGAATCCGGCGGCTGGCAAACTGGCGACCCAAGATGCTGCAATCTTCCCGAATACGCGGAAATCAACATTCTTCGCGCCGCCGGCAAGACCGACACCCACGACCGCACCAACCAGGGTGTGGGTGGTCGACACAGGCACTGCCAAAAACGGCATACTGAATACCAGAATTGTCGTTGCGGCGCCGAACTCTGCGGCGAATCCACGGGTTGGGGTGATGTCGGTGATTTTGTGGCCGATGGTCTCCATGACTCTCCATCCCCAGGTCATAACACCGATCGCGATACCGGCCGAACCGAGCAAGACAAGCCACAGCGGAACGTCCACCTTCGCTGCCAGCTCACCAGGCGTCGAGGTCAGAAGTTCGTAGACGGTTGCCATCGGACCGATAGCGTTCGAGCGGTCGTTTGCACCGTGTGCGAAAGCAACGTATGCTGCTGTGATGATTTGCAGCCAAACGAAGATCCGCTCGACTCCGTGGAATCCTTCTCCCTTGAATTCGTAATTTCGCAGGACGAAGTAAAGGATGAGTGAACCGATCATTCCGACGATTAATGCGACGAGAATTGCGTTCATTGGAATCCAGGCGTTTTCTGCGAGAGGATTCCAAACGCCGTTTTCTTTGACTGGAAGCCAATCATACTTGTTTTCGATTATTCCCTCGCGCTCGAGGCGTGAGATGAATCCCTTTAGCGCCTTGAATTGTAGAGCGATTCCGAGCACGAAGAAGGTTGGAAGCGCGAGGATTGGGGCGAGCCAGCGACTGCGCGCGATTGGGTCGGGCGCTTCGAGGATTGTCGCGCGCACGGTATAGAATGTCAGGAAAGCGAGTAATCCTCCCATCAATGGGCTTGCGACCCAAGACATGACCACCTTGGATACGACTTCCCAATCGATGAGGGTCGCCGAGTATTGGATCTCGAGGACGAGACCGATTCCGACGATTCCTCCGATGATAGAGTGAGTCGTCGAGACAGGCAACCCGAGGCGGGTTGCAATTGTAATCCAGACCGCCGCGGCCATCATTGCCGCGATGAATCCGAACATCAGGTCATTGGTGAAGGCCGCGTCGAAGTAAGCAGCCTCGGTATCGAAGGAAAGAATGCCCTTTCGAACCGTATCTGTCACGGCGTCTCCCGCGAAGAAAGCACCAGCGAATTCGAAGATCGCTGCTAGGACTACAGCCTGCTTCAAAGTCAAGGCGCGGGAGCCGACAGAGGTCCCCATTGCATTTGCTACATCATTTGCTCCAATGTTCCACGCCATGTAGCCACAAACGGCCGTGGCGAGGACGAGTACTACCATCATCAGGGGTTCCATCAGGCCGGCCGTGTGGCGTTCGGTATATGGTTGTTGAATTATATTGACTATATAAATTATGAGAAAACGAATTACTGCGGGGCTATGAAAGGTATATATCCGAGCCGCCATCCGGCCCGTCCATGGCAGAAGAGGTATTGGACAGATTCGATACTCGCCGGCTGCAACTCACAGGCGGTTCTACCTATATCGTCAGCCTGCCAAAGCGCTGGGTGACTCAACACGGGTTGGTCGCCAAGGATGAAGTCCGAATTGAATGGCGACCATCCGGCACATTGCGAATAATTCCAGAGGGTTCCTCGGTGCGAAAGCGCCGCGAGGTCGAAATTCACTTGGATGAATTACCGGAGGTGGTAATACTCGACCATCTAATTGCAGCTTACCTCGCGGGCGCTCAATTAATCCGAATTCGAACCACGACGGGATTCACTCGTGACCATCGTCGAATCTTCCGAACCTTCGTTCGCAGCACTCGTGGAGTCGAGATTGCGACCGAGACTGAGCGAGTCATCGAGATGGTGACATTGCTCAGTCCATCCGAGTTGCCTATTCATTCCAGCATCAATCGAATGTATCTTCTGATTAGTTCTCAGGTTCGAGATATCGTCGAAGTTCTAACCGGTGGCGATTCGGCGATTCTCGATGATACATCCGAGCGAGAGAGGGAAGTCGACGCGCTTCGACTCCTTCTCGAGCGACAAATCGGCCAGATTCTTGAGTCATCTCGAATCGAGGATAGCCTGGGGACTTCGCGCTGGGAGGCGGCGGAAATTGGCAATATTGTGCGGACACTTGAGCGAATGGGAGATCACACTTACATCATGTGCAAATTGCTCACCGAACAAAATGTTCCGAGAAAACTCTCGATTGGGGAGCGACCTCTCTCGGTTATTCCGATTTGGCAGAATTCAATCAAATCTCTCGTCGCGAATCTGCGTCGGCACGACGTGAAACAGATTCACGATGCGAAGGCGGCTCTGACCAGCGCTCGCCGCCGCCTTCGAGAATTCGAGGCATCCTTGTGGGATGGAGGACACGAGACTACTGAGGCATTATTCCTCGATAAGTTGTCAGAATCTCTGCGCAGACTGTGCGCATATTCAGTCGATATGGCAGAGATTCTGCTCAATATCGACACTCACCGAAACGCATCCGAAGTCACACTTTGACCTCAGATGTGGCACTTTGGAAGCCACTATTTGACCTCAGAACCGGCACTTTGCGAGTTAGGTCGCGCTGCAAGGTCAAGTAGTAGGGGCCGTGGGGTCGGCTCATGGCACAGGGCACGGTCAAGTGGTTCAACTTCACGAAGGGCTTCGGATTCATACAGCAAGAGGGCGGGGACGACCTATTCGTCCACAAATCGCAGGTCGAAGGACGAATCACCGAGGGTGACACCGTCGAATTCGAGATTGGCGAGGGCCCGAAGGGACCTAACGCGATCAATGTCAAGAAAGTCGAGTGAAGTTCGTCGGCAGGCTTCGAGCTTTGCTTAGATTCACTTTCAGTTTTGATTTAGCCGACGAGGCTGACGACAGTTTCGGGCTGAGTTAGATAGACGAGTAGCCCGATTCCTGCGAACATCATCATCCAAGCGCCGGTCGCTTTGACGATTCCAGTCGACCGGCGCAAGAATCCAATCATCGCTTGTCGGCCCATGCCGACAAGACCGGTCACGGTAATCATCAACAAGGTCACTGAGAGCATCAAGCCGCCGAGTCCGGAGATGAATGCGCCTTGACCGACAACGGTTAGCCACGCGACAAATGGGAAGACGGCGGCGGCGGTACAATCGACTGATGCCGCCGAGTATCCAATTCCCCACAAGTACATGTTTCGACGCGGGGTGAAGACTTCGTCAGTCTCCCGCGTCTGATATTTGTCCAGTATGCGCTGGACCCCTGCGAGTAGATGGCTGGTCCAGCCAAGTAGCATGAGACCACCGAGAACGACGAGAATCCAAGCGATAGCGATTGCAACTTTGTGCAGCACTCCGCTGAGATTGATGACTTCAGACAGCCCGAAAATGATGAATCCAACAACTCCGAAGAATGTCAATTGACCGAGGGCAGCAAAGCCACCGACTTCGAATGAACCGGGCATCCGGCCGGTCAATTTCCCCGCCGCTCGCAATTCTTCCTCGCGCATTCCGAGGCTGAGATAGTAGGTGATGTACGAGGGCAAAACCGGGAAGGCGCACGGCGAGAAATACACCAGAACACCCAGGAAAAGCCCAATGATGAACACGCCCATAACCGAGCGGTCAGCCTTTGCAATGCCGATTCGCAGGTTCTCCGCCTCGCCCGCATTGGCTGCCTCGATGGCACCATCGAACGCGGCCCAGCCATCGAGGGGTGTCCCAGTATTTTCCTTCGCGACCACGAATCCTTCGTGGTCGATAACCAGCGCAAGCGGAATCGCTTGCGCCGAGTAATACTCGACCAGATCGCCGCGCGTCCCGTTCTCGAGAAGAATAACATCGGTCCCGCCATTGACAATAGGCCAGGGCATGTGTCGGTCAGAATCTGGGTCGCCGAAGGTCGAGTTGATTTGCTCAAATGACTCGTAACCGTACCAGGAGGCGAGCGAAATTGCCACTACGGGATGAGGCCCGTCCAGAGTCTCCCAATCAGCCAAATTCTGGTCGATATGTTCCTGCACATAATGGCAATTGGCACAATCGATCGCCATAAAATCGAGGACGACGACGCTACCGCGTAAATCACTCAGCTGAATATCGCCATTTTCGTCAGCAATCGCGTCGTCGATACCTTCGCGGTTCATCGAAGGTGCAAGCCAATCCGGTGCCTCGTTGACCTCGTCTGAGGTGCCGTAGACGGAGGAGGTTAGGCCGAAGAGTGAAAGTGAAGCGTAACCGATGACGCAGAACAGCACAATACCGATTCCGAAGGCCTTCCAAGTATCCGATTCCTTGAGGACTCCAAAGTCCAGACCGGCTACCATGCAACGCCGAATCTCGCATGGCTTTTGATTGCGGCGGGGAGAGGGGCGTCGCTGAAAGTGGATGTGAAGCGTCATCACGGTTAAGTCGGGTCCTCAGGTCGAGCGGCTGCCGGGCTCGTGGTCTAGGGGTTATGACGTCGCCTTCACATGGCGAAGATCGCAGGTTCAATTCCTGCCGAGCCCACCATCTCTCCTTGAATCCGAGCTGTCGCGCTCCCTCGAGCGCGACTGCGCTCATTACGAGCCGCTGCGCGGCCGATTCAATTCACTCTCGCTTGGACTTCAAATCGGATTCTGCGGAGGCAGCGACCCCTTCGCTTGATGTTCTGATTCAATTCCTTTGCAGCGCGTCGAGGAGGGAAGAAGCACCGATGCGGAAGCGGGAGCTTCCGGCATCGATGATTGATGGGTCTTGTTCGTTGACGATGGTAGTCAATCTCTCAACATCGGCCATCGTTCTGATACCGCCTGAAATTTTCAGACCGCGCTTTTCTGCGAAAGCGCGCTCGTGGCGCATGACTTCGTAGGCGAGAATAGCCGCTGCTTCATCCGAACATGCGCCACGCTTGCCGGTGCAAGTCTTGACGAAATCAGCACCGGCAGTAAGCGCCATGCGCGCAGCAGCGCGCAATGGGCGCTCACCCAAAAGCGGAGTCTCGAGAATCACTTTCAGTTCACATTCACCTGCAGATTCTCGCATCGCGACGAGCCGAGCCAAGTCCACCTCATTTGGAAAATCTGCATCCTCTCTCGGCTCGAGAACAACATCGATTTCATTCACATCGGCGGCAGCAGCCGCCGCAACGGCAGCGCGAATCTCCTCAACCCCAGCGCTGCCGACCGGGAATCCACCAGCGACAACCGCCAATTGGATTCCCGCATCAAGCCGCTCGCGAGCGAGCGGCGCATGCTCGGCAAAGACGCACACCGCACCGACGCGGGACGCATTCGCCCGATCCACAAAATCAGCCAACTGCGCCTCACTCGCACCGTGGTCAAGCAGTGTGAAGTCAAGACATTCAACGACTGCGCGCGCCTCCAAGCGAACCCCTCAGGAATACCGCTCGGCAAACTCACGCATGAATGCAACGAGCGCCTCAACCGACTCGATTGGACACCCATTGTACAGACTCGCGCGAATCCCACCAACAGAGCGGTGCCCCTTCAGTCCACCAAGCCCAGCCGCGGCAGACTCAGCCAAGAAAACCGACTCGAGATCCTCATCCGCACACCGCCAAGTCACGTTCATCACCGAACGTGCCTCAACCTCAGCGTGAGCAACCCAGAAATCCGTTCGGTCGAGCTCGCCATAAAGCAGATCTGCCTTCGCCCGATTCCGCGCAATCGAACCCGCAAGTCCGCCGTTCTCTTCAAGCCATTTGAAGACGCAATCGAGAACGAAAATCCCGAAGGTGTTGGGGGTGTTGAATAGCGACCCCTTCGAAGCATGAACTGTGTAATCGAGCATGGTCGGCAAGCGCCCAGCCTCGGAATTTTCCTTTGCCCGAGCCAGCGCCCAGGGTGAGAGAATGACCAGTGTGACACCGGAAGGACCGAGGTTTTTCTGAGCCCCAGCATAGATCAAATCGTGCGCCGAAACATCGAGCGGAACCCCGGCGATATCCGAAGACGCATCGAGCACTCTTGGCTTCCCCGCACTCTCTGGTAAATCGTGGTACTGCGTCCCCATCAAGGTATTGTTTGAAGTGTAGTGAAGGTAGACAGAATCCGCACTCACAGCGTAGTCATTCGCCCCCGGAACAGCGCGAAAACCATTCCCAGAATCGCTCCAAATAACGCTTGCTTCACCGACTCGCTTCGCCTCTGCCACCGCCTTTTTTGACCAGCCGCCGGTTTCGAGGAAATCGGCTCGCTCGCCCGGTTTCAGAAGGTTCAGGGCGGACATGTAGAATTGCGTTGATGCTCCGCCCTGCAGGAATAGAATCGTGTAATCCTCGGGCACCGACAGCACCCGCCTGATTCTCTCCATGGCGCTGTCGACAACCCCTTGGAAGGTAGGGCTTCGGTGGCTGATTTCGCACAGCCCGAAGCCACTGCCGTGTAAGTTTGGTAATGCTGCTTGAACCTCTTCGACGACCGAGAGAGGTAGGACTGCTGGCCCGGCGCCGAAGTTGTGTATCCGCCCCTCGCCACTCATGGATGTGTGGCATCGGTGCGGGTCTTTCACTTCTTCTGCATTGAAAAATAGATAATTATACTGATTCTCTTTTTTCCATCAAAACCTCCCTACTAGCTTAATCTAGTGAATGAAGATGAAAAATGATGGAAAATGGACAGGTGTCCAATAATTCTATTACAAGAAATACAGCGACTGAGTCCATGATTGATGAATCGGACTCAACTCTTCCTGAGTCCGAATCGCATCAAAGATTAGCATTGGATTATTCATCAAAAATGGAAAATAGAACGCGAAGAAAGAGATATTTGCAGAGAATTAAAGCACAGAAATCATTCTTCCTTGCCCTTCTGTTTCTGACTTCTGTTGTTGTAGCACCTCAACTTATTCAATTGAATGATGACGCAAAATATAACCCAACCGCCAGAGGTCCAGAATGGGGTTGTATGGATGATGGAACATACTTCTGGGAGACTAATGAAACTACATCCATTGGACCATATAGAAGTTATATGGAATACTATAATGGTTCATATCAAGGCAATTTGCATGCACCATATCCAGATCAATTTTACAATTCAACTGATGGATATTTTCTTTGGCAAATTTCAACTCCTACAGATTCGCCAGGAGGTAGTAGTCTCACGTTGAGCGAATTCTCACAATATAATTGGCCAGATAGTACTCAAATCTACATGACAAATGATCGATCTAACGAATGGGAATATCCTCTCTATCATTATAGTGAAATAAAAGACATGAGGGAATATATGGATCCGGAATATGAGGTCACTCATATCATTTTCAGTAACGTAACTAATCATTTTGGTGAACTGAGAGATGCTGATTTTCAAGGATACAAAGAAATTGTGAAAGCTTATTGTGATGGATTTATACGAGCTTATCATTTGTTTTGGAATTGGTCCTTTTTTTACATAGGGGCTCCGCGACCCATAGTTGAGCAGGTCTTAGATGTTAATAGAGATAGATTTGAACTAGGAGAATTGTGGCATCTTAATGGTGATTTAACAAATATCAACATAACAGAAGCTTGGGCTGATGGATACAGTGGTGATGGTATAATAATCGGTGTGATTAATGGATTCATTGATATTGACCACTTCGACCTTGATGCGAATTTAGATTTAGCTAATTCAAGGTCATACTGTGAAGAAGAGCCAACTTTACTCGATGATGACGATGACGGAAATGAAGATAATTCTCATGGCACATTCGTGAGTGGTTTAATCGCAGCTGAAAATAATAATCAAGGAGTAGTTGGAGTTGCGTTCGATTCACAAATTATATTCAATCGAGTAATTGGATGTGGAAATATATTGTCTGCTCTAAATGATTATACGTCAGATTCTTTGATAGATATATCTCAGAATTCATGGGGAATACCCTTTTTGGAACCGTACCTAGATGTGGATAATAATGTAAGATGGAAGTTTTCATCTGATCTCAGCACACCGATAATGGAAGAGGAGAGATTAGACATCATCTTCAATTTACTTGAAGATGGCAGGTCGGATTCAGGGGTTATCCTCGTCTTCTCCGCAGGAAACGATAATGGCGTGTTTGGAAGAACAGATTACCGTGGGACCAAATCAAGTAGGTATACAATTGCTGTGGGTTCCATTGATGAGGACGGAACTCATTCCGATTTTTCAAATCCAGGTTCAAGTTTGTTCCTTGTTGCCCCTGGTCGAGATATTTTATCGACTGCATCGAATGGACAAATAGATGACGGTGAAGGCACCTCATATGCAGCACCTCTAGTTAGTGGCACCGTTGCACTCATGCTAGAGGCAAATCCGGATTTGGGTTGGCGAGATGTCCAACATATTTTAGCGAAAACTGCGGTAAAAACAGATCCGACTTCAGACTCATGGTCTGAAAATGGAGCTGGTTTTCACATCTCACATGATTACGGCTTTGGTTTAGTTGATGCAGGAGCAGCGGTTGATCTTGCTACTGGATGGGAAAATGTCGGTGAAGAGGTCTCTACGAGTGATTACACATTTGCAGGATACACCTATGATTGTGGAATATTGGATGTGACATTTTGGATTTTTGAAGATGATTGCTCAGCTGGTGCGGATATACCAAATGAGAATCTGGACAATCCACTTGAACTACAGATGACTATCGACAATAATATCTTGATGGAAGCAGTTGAAATTGAACTTAATTTTCATCACGATGCAGTTAGTGATTTACAAATTGAGTTGATTTCACCATCTGGAACTTCAAGCATATTCTCTGAACCTCACCAGATGACATACAACAGTGACCCAGTGATTGCTTCCGCACCAGACGATTGGCTACTGACAACAGTTCGCAATTGGGGCGAGAACTCCAAAGGAACTTGGACGCTTAGAATCAGCGATCATTACGCTGAAAACTCCGGTGAATTGATTGACTGGAAGTTGAACATCTATGGCACTGATAATGACTTGGATAACGATGGAGATGCCGACGACATCGATCCAGATAAGGATGGAGATGGCTGGCTGAACATCGAAGAGGAGTTCTG
>JAERST010000006.1 GCA_016845365.1 Methanobacteriota archaeon | reverse complement strand
GGTGTACAGCGAGGCTGAGGCGAAGCGCCTGGAAGCGGAAAAAGGCTGGGCGATGAAGCCCGACGGGGAGCACTGGCGACGCGTCGTACCCTCTCCTGAACCGCATCGAATCTTCGAGATGCGCCCGATTCACTGGCTGCTTGAAAATGGCACCATCGTCATCTGCGCGGGAGGGGGTGGAATTCCGACGATTTACAATGAGGAAGGCAACCTTGAGGGGGTTGAAGTGGTGATTGACAAAGACCGAGCGAGCGCGCTTTTGGCTTTCGAATTGGAGGCTGATTTGTTGATTATGGCGACCGACGCGGATGGGGTGTATCTCGATTGGGGAACTGAGAATGCGCGTCGGATCGAAAAGACGACTCCTGATGAGATTTCGAAGTACGAGTTCGCCGCCGGTTCGATGAGGCCGAAAGTTGAGGCGGCGGCGAATTTCGTTTCGCGGAGTGGGCAGCGCGCCGTAATTGGCGCGCTGGCTGATTTACCGGCGATGGTTGAGGGTACTGCTGGTACCCAATTCACCATCGAATAGAAGTTACTTCCATTTCGTTCTAAGAGCATACTGAATCAATTTTACCATGAATTCAGTCTGGTCTGAATCAAACGTTTCTACCCAGATATTGTTGAATTTTATTGCCTCATCTTGCTCATAATCCCAATAACCAATTTCACCTTCTTCATCGATGTACATAGAAGAAAAACGAATGGTTTGTTTCCTCTTGAAATTACTAAACGGAAGAAATCCTTTAGAAAACAATATGTATGTGTTATTAGTTAAACCAACTATTCCCTTTGGCGAATCAAACAAAACCTGAACTTCATTCAATAATTCAGGAGACTTCCTAAATTTATGTGAAATTTTTTTCCACATCTTATTTGGAGAATCTGTTCTTCCTCTAGTTAGATTCCTCACACCAAATTCTTCGGATTCAGAATTCATTTCTCTCGCTAGATTCCGAATACCTTTAACCCAATTTTGTTCTGTATAGGTGACGGTACTCGTAGTCTCCTGTTTGCGGTTCATTCTCGGCAGTTGCCCATTTTGGTTTTTGTAGTTCTTCAGATAAGCAGTCTCCGCCTCTTTCCGATTAATTCGACCACTTTTATGCATTATTTCGATTGACAGGCTACGTTGTCTAGCAATTTCTCTCCATTCACTCTCGCGAAATCGACCGTTTTGTCTGGTTGTTATTGAGGTGCCTGTTTCACCGATATCCAGTATTTCTCCACTGTTCGTTTCCGTTATTCGATAAATTACATCGTACGATAATGCCAAATGGTAAATCTCCTCATTATCTTTGTTGAGATAAAATTTTTCAAATTCAAGTTTATCAGCGGTTGGCTGAGTTAACACCATTTTACTTGACCAGCCATTTTGTGGCCAAGAATTGAATATGAATGGTCCATTAATACTGAAAGAAATATTACCAACTCACATATTTAGATTTGAATTTGAGATACTGCGAAGAAACTCTAGAGGATTTTTCAAGAATAATTCAGTTCCGCCATTAAATTCCCTTTTCGGTGCCCTGATTTCGTCGATTGACAATAATTGCTTTTCTAATTCCATCGCTGCTTTTCCATCCTGAAAATAGATTGACTCCAAGTTAATTATGCTCATACCCTCGGGAAGACCGGATTCGAGTTCTTTCAATCTATTGAGATAATTGTTGCTAATCCCTCCCTTATAGAATATCACATCGCCATTAAGATTTTTTATCGCATTAACATAATAATATCCTGGAAGATTCTGATTATATCCCTTTGGAGAACAAATTGGACAACCGGACTCCCGATAGATGTGATTGCTAACGAGAACCCTCCAAGGTCCATGTGTTCTGCAATTCACCGTAATATAACGCGTTGTACCCCAATCTTGACCATGCTCGTAATCATATGCAGAATCATGAATATCATTTGCCTTTTCGATCCATTCAATTTCAGTTAATGGACGATTTCCGCTACAAGATTGACACCCAGATTTCTGGCCATAAAGATGATCGGAAGGGGTAATCTGAAATTCACCATGAATTGGGCAAATTAATTTCACCTTACTCTTGGCATTTTCATACCTGGTCTGCGAGTAATCAAACATTTCTCCATGGACAACTTTTGAAGCAGAAATGAAAGATTCTGTTGTCATTTTTTCTGTCCCTCCACATGTGGGGCAGCCAATTCGCCTTCCTATGTGATGTCGAGGTAAGACTTGGAATAATCCATGTGAAGGACAAAGAATTCTTACCTTTGTTTTCGCATCAACATAATTTGTTTCAGAATATATGTAAGAGTCACCGTGAAGTTCTCTCGACTTACTGATCCATGAATCTGTAGTCCAGGATATCTTCTTACCAAGCCTTTGATATTGATTGACACAATCAGGACAATTTGCCCCTCTCAGATGCGTTGAAGCGAGTATCTCAAAGTCACCATGTTCTACACAAGTTACAATCAGTTTCTTTCTTGCACCGACATAATTTGTCTTTGAATAATCATATCTATCACCGTGTACATTGATGCAATCACTGACGAACTCGGAAGTAGTCTTCTTCTTTTTACCGGCACATCTGATACAACCTCTTCCATTAAGATGTGAGTTAGGAATCTGGTGAAAAACCCCATGCTCTCTACAAATGATAGCTACTTTCTTCTTCGAAGTTTTGTAAACCACGTTGCCGTAATCATACCTCTTTCCATGAATTTCTCTAGATCTCTTGATGAATTCGGATGTAGTAATTGGTGAAGTCATAATATCATCACAGAGGGTTGTTGATCGGACATTCGCATCCTGCTGAACAATTTCTAATCTAAAGTCGGGGTTCAAGAACATAGTGCAAAAAATCAGTTTTCCATTGAGTTCGCTCTATTATTCAAATATGGAATGGAACAACATTACTGTGAAGGGCTTCATATCCGATGCGCTACGCGAAAGCGCTGAGGAGACGCGCATGTCGATGATTTCTGTGGATGTTGGCGCCGAAGGCACCCACGAATACGCCAGCGGAATCAGCGCTGGCGAGGTCATCAAGAATGTCCACGGACGCAAGTCTGGTGCTGTTGCAGCCCTCGTGAATGGCGTCGAGCGCGACTTTTCCTTCGAACTGGATTCGGACTGCAGTGTCGAGACTATCCTCGGTGAGAGCGAGGCCGGACTCTACATTCTGCGCCACTCATGCGCTCACCTTCTGGCGCAAGCTGTCGTCGAGATGTTCCCAGATGCAAAGCCGACTATCGGCCCGCCGATTGACCATGGCTTCTACTACGATTTCCACATGGACCCAATCGGCGATGCTGAATTGCGCGCACTCGAGAAGAAGATGAACGAGCACGTGCGCGCAAACCACCAAATCATCCGCGAAGAATTGGACAATGATTCCCTTCGCGAAATGTTCTCAGATAACAAATTCAAACTCGAAATCATGGACGATAAAATCGGTCATGATGTCGGCTCCTCGGCATATTGCCAAGGCGATTTCATCGACCTCTGCCGAGGCCCACACGTTCCAGCAACTTCCCATCTGCGCTGGTTCAAACTAACCAGCACCAGTACAGCCTACTGGCGCGCAGACAGCAAACGCGAGTCCCTCGTTCGTATCTACGGAATGTGCTACGCCACGAAAGAGGGACTCAAAGAGCGCCAGCGCCAAATCGAAGAAGCTGCCAAGCGCGACCACAAGAAAATCGGCAAAGAGATGGAACTCTACATGATTGACGAGTTAATCGGCAAGGGATTGCCGGTCTGGCTACCAAATGGAGAGATTCTGAAGTCAGAAATCGAGCGCTACGCGGTCGAGACCGAGGAGGCGTATGGCTACGATCGCGTCACCACCCCGGTTCTCGCAAAACAGCAATTATTCGAGTGCAGCGGACATCTCCCGCACTATGCAGATAGCATGTACCCGCCGATGGAGATGGACGATGGCACGTATTACCTGAAGGCGATGAACTGCCCAATGCACCACTTGGTTTTCCGCAATAAGAAGCGAAGTTACCGCGAATTACCGATTCGAATCGCAGAGTACGGCACCGTCTACCGCAACGAACTCTCGGGCACGCTGGCTGGACTGCTTCGCGTTCGCATGCTTTCGATGAATGATGCTCACATCTATTGCACGCTGGACCAGGTTGGTGATGAGGTGCGTGCGAACGTGCAAATGGTGAACGATTACTACCGAACCTTTGGGTTCGAGAACTTCCACATGAGGCTGAGTCTTTGGGATCCTGAGAATACTGAGAAGTATATCGGAGATGCTGAGATTTGGGAGTCGACTCAGGAGCATTTACGCTCGATTTTGGTCGATTTGGGGATTCCTTTCGTCGAGGCTGCTGGCGAGGCGGCCTTCTATGGTCCAAAGATCGATATTCAGTTTACAACTGCTCTTGGGCGCGAGGAATCGATGTCGACGATTCAGTTGGACTTCGCTGCTAAGGAGCGCTTTGAGTTGAGTTACAAAGATGAAAATGGCGAGGAGAATGATGAGGTTTTCGTGATTCATCGCGCGCCATTGTCGACGCATGAGCGCTTTGTTGCATTCTTGATCGAGCATTGGATTGGTAATTTCCCGACTTGGCTCTCGCCGGTTCAGGTTCAGGTGATTACGATTTCAGAGAAGCAGCGCGAGTACGCTGGAGTTGTTCGCGATGCTTTGGCGGCTGCTGGGGTTCGTGTTCGGGTTGATGATTCGGATGCGACGATTGGTAAGAAAATCCGCATGCACCGTAAGATGCGCCCGGCTTACATGTTGATTCTTGGTGAGGAAGAGGCTGCTGGTCGGACTGTTTCGATTCGGGCGCGAAATGGTGACCAGAGCAATGGTGTCGCGCTCGATGAGTTCGTTGCTGGGATTTTCGCTGAGATTACCAATCGCGAGCGCGAGTTGGCTCTCGTTGCAGCCTCCGAGTGAAGGCACTGAGGATTTCAGGAGTCTGAAACTTCAGCCCAAGTGACGAAATCCGCTGTCGGCAATGGGATTTCACTCGCGCCTGGCCAATCGAGCAGGTTGGCGAAGAACCAGAGTGCTGAATGATTAGTGAAATTGAGAACTAATTCCATTTCTATCGGTTCGGTACACCAACCTGCGGCGCACGAAATCGGTGCGAATTGTGCGTGGCCTGTTTCATTCATCTGGGCAAAGTGAGCTAAGTCGTCTTCGAGATAATCTGCAATCGTAGTGACGTGAGTGAGGTTGGTCGAGGCATCCAATACTCCCGTCAGAATCATGGTCGGTACGGTGACATTTGCTATTCCCTCTGCCAGAATACCGCCGTTCCAAGGTGCGAGTAAGACCGCACCCCAAACTCTCTCGTCGGCATTTGAAATCGTCTCCGAGTCCGGGTTTTCTGTTAGCCACATATCGCGTGCATCACAATGAGGCTGCCAGCCCGCCTCACAATTCTCATCGAGTTCGCTGACAGGAACTGTTGCACCAGATACTGCCAGCGAGGTATAACCGCCGAAGGAGTGCCCCATCACTCCGTAGCCTCCTTCGGCATCGATGCAACCCTCTAAACCGCTTCTCCAGTCCTCATTTGCGCGGAGCAACCAATCGAATGAATCGGAGATATCGAGGGGTCGGACGAGTGTGACTTCGACCATTTTTGTCCAATCGAAGTCGAGCATCGTATTGTGGAGATGATCTGGTGCAGCCACGACGAAGCCGTGGCTGGCAAACCACTGCATGAGGAAGGCGGATTGCCAACGAATTCCTGTATTTCCGTGGCTGAACATAACAACTGGGCGAGATTCGCTGCAATCCGCTTCTGCGTCTTCGATTGCAATCCCTGGGAAGATATTGTCGTAGATGACTCGGGCCCCGCCTGCTTCGGCAGTTGGATACCAAACTTGCAGTGTTAGACTGCGGCCGGTTGAGCCGGTGAATTGTCGTTCGGTGGTCCCAACTGTGTAAGGGCCTGGTTGGTCGATCGCTGAGAAGGGCATTAGGCGGAAATTATCCTCTACGTCGAGTAAACCATCTCCGTCATCATCGTCGTCGTTCACGTCGGCGATACCGTCACCGTCTGTGTCGTAGGCTCTGCTCGCATCTTCAGGGAATGCGTCTTCTGAGTTCTCTACTCCGTCCCCATCTCGGTCATCGTCTGCATTGTCTCCGGTTCCGTCGCCGTCGAGGTCGCTCGCTTCTGTCGGGTCGGTTGGGAATGCATCGTTGGTGTCTTCGACGCCGTCTCCATCATCGTCCGAGTCACAGGCGTCGCCAACCCCATCTTGGTCGGTGTCGATTTGGTCGTGGTTGACGATATCGATGCAATTGTCATGCTCGTCGGGAACGCTGTCTCCATCCTTGTCTGGGTCTGAGAAGCATCCAGCTAAACTGGATGTAAACAGGATGAAAATGATCGGGAGAACAAAGTTTCGCATCGGGAGAACGAGGTTTCGCATCGGTTAGACTCTCCTTCGTAGATTTTCGAGGAGTTCGTCTGCTTGGCCTAATGCGGTTAGGCAGGATTGGACGTCGCCTGATTCGAGGGATTCGCTCGCTTGTTTGACTGCGGCTTCTGTCGCTCTGCGGGTCTCGTCAGTTGGGCCGATGCTTGACGAGTCGAGGCGGCGGCGCAGATCTGTCCATTCTGCTTGGACGAAATCTAGGAGTTCCTTGGCTTCGTTGACCTCGGCTTCGTAGGCCTGCAGGTCATCGGTTAGGGACTTGAGTGAGGCCGCGGCTTCGGTCCAGTTTCCTGAGTCTGCTGCGGCCTCGATTTCGCTTAGGCGGGCCGACCATTCTTCTGCGGCCGGCCCGGATGGGAAGCGCGCTGCAATCTGCTTGCGCTGGCGCAGCGCGCGTTGAACTTCTTGCATGGCATCGGATTTCTCTCGCACCTCGCGGGCGAGACTATCGGCGAGCCCTTTCGCCAGAGGTGCGTCTCCCTTGGCGAATGCCTCCTTCGCCTCAGCCAATCTTTCGGCATTCGCGAGGGCTAATTCTCCCTCGGCTGAGGCCAGTGCGGCTTCGGCATCGGCGATGGATTCCTCAGCCTCCGCGGTTGTCGCTTCGAGGCTCTCCAGATGGGCTGGAATCGCGCTGGCAATATGCAGGGCCTCGGCCGGCTCTTCTGCATCCATCGCTTCCTTGGCGGCGGCGAGAATTCCTAGAACGGATGCAGATACAGAGCCGGATTTGTCGGCTATTTCCTTCTCGGCGGCGGCGATAGAATCGACCGCCGCCTGCCAATTTTCTTCGATTCCGCCAGCCTTCGTTTTGGCAAGTCGATACAATATCTCAGCCTCGCGCAATGAGCCTAAGCCAGCCTCCTTATCTCCCATCGAGAATGCTCGGCGAGGGCCCTCTGCAACCGGCGCAATCGCCTCCGCCCTCTCAACTGCAGCGAGGGCATCAGCACGAATCGCATCGATATCCACGGCCATCGCCATGACGCGCTCGGCTTCGCGTTCGGCCTCCTCAAGCAGAACCATGCCGCGCGCGGGATTTTTCCAACCCTGCTCGCGCGCTTGCTGAATCAGTGAGGCCGCCTGTTCAAGCCCAGAATTCTTCGAGCGCAACTCGAGCATTCGAGTCTCGGCAGCCTCCAATTCGACACCAAAGGTCTGCCTCGCCTCATGCTCCTCATCCTTGGCCAATAAATCGGGAATAATCAGTCCAAGACACAGCACAGCGATGCCGCCAGCAACTGCGACCCCAAGCCCCAATGAAACCGCGATTGCAATCCCAAAGGCAGCGCCAACCGCCCCAGAAATCGCACGCAACTTCTGACTAGCCAGAGTGACGCCCAAGGCCTGCCGCCAATGCGCCAAGAGTGCCCCGGCAACGAGCAGGAGCAAGACAGCCGCAAGGGCTCGGTCGCCCGGACCAAAGGAATCCACAGCGAGGGCGACAACCATCGGCCAAGCAAGCCCAGCAGCAATCGCAATCCGCGAGCGCTCAACTGGGCCGTGGTCGATCAAATCCATCAACATCAGCGCAGCGACGAATACCGCCACAACAGGACCCATCCGCGGCAACATCTCGACGCTGCCATCCATCGCCGGAAGCAACCACCATCCAGCCGAGACGATGAGCCCCAAAGTCCCGGCCAAAGCCACCTTCTCGACCCGAGCACGATGCTGCGCAATCACCCGGTCAGCGTGGTCGGGAGGCAGAACCATGCAGCCTCACCAGCGCTCATCGGTCAAGAGTCGAGCGGTCCGGTGGACTGGTTGCAATCCAACAAAAAACGCCGTTCAGCGGCCCCGAATCAATCCTCGGACCGCTCAGGACCCCAAAGCAAGCGAGCCCCAATCGCAAGCCCCGCGAGCACAAGGAAAACACCGAGAACAACTTGCAGTGGACCGGAATTAGGGTTCACCACGATATTATTCTCGATGATAACAGACTCTTCCTGATTCAGAGCACTATTCCCCCAATCGAAGCGCAATGGCAAATCTCCTGTCTGCTCTAGCGGCAATTCCAGAGTCACCTCCACAACTCCCGGACCCATCGAGGTCGCCCATGGAACATTGACGACCTCAGAGCAGTGATCACCACTGCACAACCGTCCCGAGGCAGAATCGCCACCGCGATTCTGAATAACAGAATGAATCTCCAGAGTTTGACCAACAACCGGAACCCCGAGATAACTCACATTCCACACACGAATGTCCACTCCAGGACCCGGTTGAACAGCAAGCGAAAACGAAAGCATGTCCATGTTATCCTTCGAATCCCAAGCCATCAGAATCAACCAATGAGAACCGGCTTCCAAAGGCCCGAGGTCAAAGGTCTCGATATCGGCAAATGTCTCATTCTCAAATTGCGCCTCTGAATTCAGATAAAACGTCCATCGCGTATCCTCAATCGCATCCAAATCATCGTAGGAATTACTCAGGTTGACGAGGAGCGGGTCGCCTGCTCGAGCCGGATGCTCGGCAGAAATGAGAATCTCTTTCGCGTAAATATCGGGCAGAATTGTCGGCCCCGCTCCATCGAGGACGAGGATTGTCCAAGTGTGAGTTACTTGATTTCCAGCATCGTCCATTACCATCAGATTCAACGAATAAGTCGTAGGTTGTTTGGCCCGGTGACGATCTTCGAGGTCGAGGTTGATATTGTTGACGAAGTCGTTTTGCGGGAAGCGACTCTGCGCAACCATCTCGTCGTAATCCACATGCCGCCACTCGCTGGTGCGGTTGCTCGTAATCTCAATCATCGTCTCGAGCCCGGAATCGTCGGACGCTGTGATGTTGATGTCGAGAATATCCTCGCTGCCAATTTCGATGATTCCGTCGCTTACATCGATTGGTGTTGAAGCTCCAACGGTCGGATTCGCGCTAAAGGATGCCTCCCACGTCGGCGAGACTCCGTCGATGACGATATTCTCGTACCAACTGCTGCTTGAACCGAAGGAATCGATGCAATGCACGTGAGCGCTGAGAACCTCGCCGTGGCTGTAATTCAACTCCGAAGGCGTAACCGAAACCCATGGCTGGTCACTGGTCAAAGTGGTCGTCCCGTTATTCGTGAACTCCCACCGCACAATGGTATCATCGAGGTAGCTGTCAACACAATTTGCTTCGTAATTCGTGTTGCTGTCGAGCGGGACGCTCGACCCGCCGCCGAGACGGTTTGCGATTACGTTCGGCGGCGCGTTTTCTCCCAGACTGATGCGAATATCGCTGGCTACTGGTACTGCTGAGCGATTGATGGTGAATTCGCTTGGCGACCCCTCGATGACGTCTTGCATTGCTGAGTAACGGTACTCATACGGGGTCGGGAGGATGATTGTTAGTGGGACTTCTTCGACTGCCGCGCCGGTGCGCGGCAGGTCGAGAAGGCGCGTCGAGCGGCTGTCGGTTTGGCCGACGAGCTCGACGATTTCTGTCCAGCCCCATGAGCCGTTGCGCTCCATCACCGGGCCGGGGCTGGGCGGATTGGGAATGATTGTGATATTGGTGGGTGAGAATGCTTCGTGGTCTAGAAGGCAGCAACCCGCGCGCTCGGAATCAATCCATGCGCGGTTCTCTATGTATGGCGTGTAGAGGTCGATTTCGCTCTGGTTGAGGTAATTATCGTTGTTTCCAAGGTACGAATCGATCTGCTTACGGATTCCTAATGGGGGATGATTGAGGTCGCCTGTGCCGAGATAATCCGAGATGGAGATGTTGAGGGTCCAAGTTGCTGTGATGTTTGAATCTGCGACGATGGCGTCGTGAATCTCGAGGGTTGCGTAGCCATCGTAGGCGTCGAGGTCTTCGGGAATTCCGTGTGCATCGGCGCCCGCGAGTGGAATCAGCGGAGTCAGCATCAACATCGTCAACAGAATTGCAAGGGTTGTCCGCATTCACTCACTTCCGGCGTGGATAATGGTCGAGCCGTCGAAATCGACGGCGAGTGGAATAATTCGGTGGTCGGCGCCGAGTTCGGCGCTCAGGCGACTGCGCAATGCGGGCTCGCCGTGAACGAGGAAGAAGCCGCCGCCGCCGGCGCCGAGGAGTTTTGCTCCGCTGGCGCCGAGTTCAATGAGGCGGTTGTGAAGAGCATGGAGTTCCTCATTTGAGACGCTTGCAGTGATTCCGCGCTTGGCCTGCCAAGCGCTCTCGAGGAGCGCGCCGAGCCCTGCTAGGTCACCACATTCGAGGTGGGCGCGCGCCTCGTCCGCCTGCTCGCGAATAGCGCGCAGGCGAGCCAATCTGTCAGATTCATCTTCGGGCGATTCGGAAAGTACCGAACTCGCCCGTCGACTCATCCCAGTGAAAACAAGAGTAAATTCAGATTCTAGCCGCTCGAGAACTTCCTCGCCCAAATCGAGCGGCTCAACACTCACCCCATCGGCGGCAAATGAAATCGAATTCACGCCGCCAAAAGCAGCCGCATACTGATCCTGTCGGCCGATGGGCTGGCCGAGCACATCAATCTCAATCCGGCAAGCCTCATCGGCCAACTGCGCCGCTGAAACCTCCCTTCCCGCAAAGCGGTGCAGAGCATTCAGCAAACCGACAGTAACCGTAGAAGAAGAGCCGAGTCCTGTCCCACGAGATGGAATATCGGCGATGGTTGTAATCTCAACGCCAGAAGTCACCCCAGTCAGCCTCATCGCCTCGCGAACCAACTCGTGTTCCAGCTCCTCGAAATCATCAACGATTTCCATCTTCGAGTAAGAAACGCGCACCCGATCGTCGAAGCGAGCATTGACCGTGACATGGATGTGGCGAGCGAGGGCGAGGGAAGTCACCCGTCCACCATTCGGTTCTGACGCGGCGAACCAATCAACGTCTGTTCCACCACCACAAAACGACACGCGCACGGGCGTTCGCGAGATGATCATCGCCCGCGGGGCGTAAGCATCCGACTTCAAGCCGACGGAGCGCGGTTTGGGCCTCGATTGGTGAGGGTAAGGGCTATGAGAGGACTGCGATGGGATTCGTCGGAGGGCAGGACATGAGCGACCTGATCACCATGGACGATCTGACCAATGAGGAGATCTTGGAAATACTCGATGCTGCCGATAGACTACTCCCCGTTGCCAAAGGGGATGTCTATGCTCCGCTGCTCCAGGGCAGGGTTCTTGGGAATCTCTTCTTTGAGAATTCAACCCGCACCCGGATGTCATTCGAGAGCGCGATGAAGCGACTTGGCGGAGAGGTGCTGAATCTCAGTTCAGTCGGTTCGAGCGTCGCGAAGGGTGAGACTCTCTACGATACGATGCAGATGGTGGATGGCTATTCTGACATCGCTGTGATTCGCCATCCGCGACAGGGTGCGGCTCAGTACAGCGCCGACGCGGTTGAGATTCCTGTGTTGAACGCTGGCGACGGCGCTGGCAACCACCCGACTCAGACGATGTTGGATTTGTTTACGATTCGACAGGCCCACGGGACTCTTGAGGGATTGAACGTGGTCCTCGTCGGTGATTTGCGCTACGGGCGAACCACCCACTCTCTTTCGCACGCTTTGGTAAGGTTCGGTGCGAAGTTGACGCTGGTCTCGCCCGAGAGTTTGACGATGCCTACTGAAATCGTTGGAGATTTGCAGGCTCATGGCGCCGACGTTACAGAGAGCGAGGATTTGGCCGGCGCCATCCCGGATGCGGATGTAATCTACATGACTCGCATCCAGAAAGAGCGCTTCCCAGATGAGGATGAATACACCAAGGTCGCTGGCATCTACAAGATGACAGCGGAGGATTTGGCGGGTGCAAAGGGCGGAATGATCGTCATGCACCCGCTTCCACGAGTCGACGAGATCGACCCGAGCGTCGACTCGACAAAGCACGCTCGATACTTCCAGCAAGCCTTCAACGGCGTGCCAACGCGCATGGCTTTGCTCTGTCGCAGTTTGGGCGTTGATGTCCCAGCGGAGGTGGGCGAATGAGCGAGATGAGGCGCGTTACGGCGATTTGCAATGGTACGGTCGTCGACCACATTCCTGCTGGCAAGGCGCTGCAAGTGATGCAGATGCTGCGCGTTGATGTTGGCCGCTCGAACCCTATTTCGCTGGTGATGAATGTCCCGAGCGGCAAGGTTGGACGCAAGGATGTCCTGAAGATCGAGGACCGCGAGCTGACTCAAGTCGAGTTGGATAGGCTCGCGCTCATCGCACCGCACGCCTCGGTCGCAATCATTCGAAATTATAGCGTGGCCGAGAAGCGTGAGATTGAGTTGGGCGAGGAATTGGTGAATATCGCGCGGTGCTCTTTCTGGAATTGTATTACACAGAATTCTCGCGAACCGCTACCACACAAATTGCGAGTATTCGGTGAGGACCCTCTCGACGTTCGCTGCGCTTACTGCGGTCGCGCCCAATCGGTTGACGAATTGGCCGAATCTATTCTGTGAGGTCGATTGCATGGTCAGAATCGAAGCCGTCTACGATGGCGGACTTCGATGTACTGCGACCCATGGGCCGTCTGGCGAGAAGCTGATCACCGATGCTCCGGTTGACAATATGGGCAAAGGAGAATCCTTCTCGCCGACCGATTTATTGGCGACTTCAGCGCTCAATTGTATGCTGACGATAATCGCTATCGCGGCTGATTCGCGTGGGCTAGATGTTGTAGGGATGAGCGGCTCGGTGGAGAAAATCATGGCTGGTGGACCTCGCCGTGTTGCTCGCTTGGAAATCGAACTTACTTTGCCTGCGAATCTTAGCGACGAAGACCGTGAATTCCTCATCCGTCGAGGGATGGCTTGCCCGGTTCACAAGTCGGTCAGCGAGCAGATGGAACTCGAAGTCAAGTTCCACTGAGGCCGGCATCGCATCCAAATAGGGCGGAATGTCAAGCCCCACTCGTGGCGGCAATCTACGTCATCGAATGTGAGTGCGGTACCTTCTACATCGGAAGGAGCAAAACTCCCTACCGGAGATACCGTGAACACGAACGGGGAAGGGGCGCGATTTGGACACAAATGTACAAACCACTTCACTTTAGAATCTTGAGACATGAAGCGAACAAATACGATGAAGACAATTTCACCTTGGAATATATGTCAAAGTATGGAATTGAATATGTTCGTGGAGGCGCTTGGTCGAATCCATATCTATCTGATAGAGTGAAAGAAGAAATTCGACACCGAATCAATTCTGCCAACGGTAATTGCTTTCGGTGCGGAAGTAAGAGACACCTCGCTGCGCGCTGTTCACTCAAACCGAACGAGAAGATTACCACTCTGGACGATTTTATCCGACCACCAGACCGAACGCATCGTATCAGACCACCAATCGAATCTGAAAATATTCAGAATACACAAAGATCGAAGGTCGTTGAATCAATTGAATAACGCTGACGAGGCCTGACTTTCAAGCTAAGCGAGAGTGGATTAAATCGCCGCTTGCGGCCTAGATTAGCGTTGTCGCGCTCTCGGGAGCGCGACGGATCAGGCCGAGGAAGAAAGCCACTTTTTCATGGTGCAGGATTGGCAAATCGGTCGACTGGTGATTTCGCCACACTCTTGGCAATTCGTCACCTTCGTGTGGGGATCACTCTCTGCCTTACGGTGCAGTTCACGTATTTGCTCAAGGGCGTGGAGCAAACCATGCCGCGCTCCCGGACTCTGAGCCTCAAGCGCGGCCACAATCGCACGGCTTTGCTGCCGCATCGCGCCCGGCGCGTGCGGGCAATCCCCATGATGAATCGGCAATCCCTTGGCAATTGCGTACGCGTGAATCTCTTGCTCGGGAATCCATCGAAGAGGGACGATACGCGGGGCTAATCCTTCAATCGGCGTATCGGTGTGGGGGGCGAGACGAACACTTCGCTCAATCTCGCCCTTCTGTAAATTCATCAAAATCGACTGAGCCATATCGTCGAGGTTGTGACCGAGGGCCATCACGTCGGCGTTGACTTTCTCGGCCAGTGCGTTGAGGCTTTGACGTCGGAACACCCCACAATAAGAGCACGGCATCATCCCCTTCGCCTCGTCGTGATTTTGCGCCATAACCGGCATCCTTCGGACTACTTCGTCCATGCGCTCATAGCCCATTTCTTCGTACCCCAGAGTCACGAAATCGATTGACAGCGACTCTGCGAGCTGCCTCGCGCACTCGAGCGAGGGGGCTCGATAACCGTCGATTCCCTCGTCGACACAACCAGCGATAATTTGCACATCACGGCGCTTGCCGACGATGTCGACGAGCATATCGAGTAAAACTGCAGAATCTTTGCCGCCCGAGATGCAAGCCAGGATTGTGAACGGGCGGCCATCCTCGTGAAGCGCATTCTTTGGTAGCACCAATTGAGTTCGCAAATCCTTCGATACTCGCTTGCGAATTGACTGCCCCAAATGGAATGCGCAGAAGTGCTGCCCGCTGTATTCCTGATGCAGAATCGCGGGCTTATCGCAGCGGCTGCAGCCACTGATGTCGAGAGCAGCCGCCATGTTCTGTCGGCTGGACTCTGCGGCTTGAAACCAACTGATGCCCAATCGGTGGATTCATGGGCGGATTTCGATACACGGAGGCCATGGGCGAGGCTCGCAATCTTCCCGGCCGCGCCACCACGCCTGGAAAGCGAACCTCGCCTTGGAAGGAGCGAATCGTGCTCCTCGCCTGTCTGGTCGGGGGGTGGGAGGTTAGCGATGAGGTGGTCGCGGCGTTTGAGCCACAGATTGGATGGTGGGCTAATCCAGTCGCAATCATCGGTCTGCTTCTCGCATCGATTGCGCTTGCAAACCAACTTATTCTGTTCATCGAGAAATTGCAAGGAATTCGCTGAGCCAAGCCCGCCGAGCCAACCACGCGAGGGCTGAACAAGCCACTTCAGGATTCGGCCCGAGTGCCGCGCAGGCTAGCGATTCCAGCCTCAAGCAATCCACTCACACGCTGCCAAGGCACGACATATCGCATCCCAGCGACCGCAAGTAGGAACAATCCCGCTGAGATGACCTTTCCATAGGTCAATTGCAATTCAAGCGATTCAGAAACCTGTCCACTCCACTGACCGCCTTCCATCAGCGCGACGATATCCAGCATCAGCGCATCGAACTCAAGCGCCAAGGCCGTGGTCAAGGCCACTCCAGCGATAATCGCGACCGTGTGCAAAACGTGACCATTCACGACGTTGTTGAATTGCCTCACATATTCAGGATCCGACTTGGTTGCATCGGGCAACATCACAGCGTATTCCAAGTGCCCGATTACAGCATTTCCAGCCTCATGGAAAAGCAACAGAAGAATAGCGATTCCAAGAAGGTCGAGGGCAAGAGGCGAGATCAATCCACCATACAGCGTCGCCTCACCGATTTGCGCGGGAAGCGGATTCAATCCAATCCCCGAGACAGCATCGGTGATGCCCTCGAAGGTAAGCAGCGCATGAACTCCAATCACCATCAAGAAGAACCCGACAGCCCATGTAAGAGCTCTACGAGAGAGTCCCCAGATACCGATGAGACCGGCGAGAATCGGGGCGAAAACGATGCCAGCGAAGAATAACTCGACCCCCAGTTGAAGCGGTTGGAACAGCGATCCAAGATACTCGAAAGGCAGGTGGAATCCGTAGGTCAAAATCCCGCCGACCCAAGCCATGATGAATGGTACGAAAGCCCACAGTGCAACGATTCCAGTCGACGCGCGGCGAGTCCAGAGGCGGAATGTATCATTGCGAGTTTGATAGAAAATCCACGCGCCCGCAAAGAGGAAACAGAGCGTCAATGGGACGATTTGGCTGGCGAATCCGGTCGAGTCGACTCCGAGCAGGAATCGCGGGATGATTAGGCCGTCATCGCCTGAGAGTATGTTATTCTGGAAGCTGGATTGTTCGCTGACCCACAGCAGTCCGCGCGTGTGCTCGTACGAGGGACACCACTGGTTCCCCTCCTCAATGAACCCCTCATCACAGGGTCCGTAGACCTCGCTCATGCGGAATAGGAGTAGCATAAGGGCGGCGGTGGCGATGACCTGTAGGAAGAGAATTTGCCACCGCCGGCGCAGGCGTGGCAGGTGGAGGGTCTGACTTGGTGGTACGCTTTCCATCGCCATTCTCTCACCTCCTTTTCCTATCGATTCTAGACCGTCTTCACCTGCAGGAGCGCCTGCGACAATTCGATGTCAGGCATCCAATCGATGACCTTGGCTCCGTAGCCAGAAATCGCTGTGAGGCGATTTTGGCGCTCGAGCTTGAGAACCTCGTAGGACATTCTTGGGATTCTGCTGACGAGGCGCTCAAGGTCGATGCTTGATGGTGAGAGGACGATGACCTCGTGGCCCTTACCTGCTAGATTGCGGATTGCGGGCAGGGTTGTTCCGTCACCCTCGAGGCTGCTGATGATGAAAACTGGGGAGCCTCGACTGATTCGAGAGGTCATCGCATTGGTCACCGCTTGCAGGGGCATGCTGCCTTTGGCGGTGGTTCCAGCAAGCATGCTGAGAACCTTGTAGTATTGTTTGTCACCGGTCTCGGGTGGAAGGTAATTCATCCTGTCACCAAAGGTGACTATCGAGACCGAATCGCGGCGTCGGATGAAGTAATTTGCAATCGACGCCGCGGCGACCGTGCCCATTTCTAGCGGATTCTTGAGCACGGTCCCGATACGCGAGATGTCTCGCGTATCGAGTATGATGAAGACATCCGTGACAGCGTCACGAGTCTTCTCGTTAACCATCAGCTCGCCGGTGCGAGCGAATGCCTTCCAGTTGATCATGCGGAATGCGTCGCCGGGCAAATACTCGCGAAGTGAATAGAATTCCATTCCCTGTCCCGGCGTCTTGAGTGTGGTCGCACCGGTGTACATCTTCGGCACGTTCGAGCGGAGTAGAGCCTCCTCAATCTCACGCACCTGCGGGAAGACGGTGATGTCGGAGCGGTCATTGACACGCGATTCGTTGACGAAGAGATTGAAGGCGTTGCGGTGGCGAACCGAGACTGGACCAATCGTGTAATGACCGCGAAGCGGGCAACGGACCGTGTATCGCATCGTTGCCGATTGACCCGGTCCGAGGTTCATTCGCATCTGATTGATGCCGCGACGCATCTTCATCTCGTGCGGCACATTGTCGAATATCTCGAGCAATTGAGTTCGCCGATACGAGTTATTCGTCACGCTGACCTCGACTAGAATATCGTCTCCTTTGTACACATTTTGTGCCGAGGTACTTCGTGTAATCTCGAGGTCAGAGTGTCCAGTAACCCAGCCATTGATGACCAAGAAAGCGACGAAGGTCAAGCCGATTATCATCAATTGGAAGTGAGAAATCATCATCCCAATCAGAATCAACGAGACACCGCTCGTCAGCATAATCGCTGCCTTACGCGTCCACATTAGGCATCACTCTCCTCAGTCGTTTGACCCCAGGCTTTGATTCGTTTGATGATTCCAACCAATTCATCCGGTTTGTATCGACGATCCTCGAAAATGAATTGCACAAGCACCGGATCCTCGACCATTCGCTGAAGTTCTGCGGCCGGCAAGGCATCGAATTCCTCGCGTGAAAGTGTGTTCAGATTCCGCACGCGACTCAGCAAAACCTGCCGAATCTTAGCCGGCCGCTGGTAGTAATCGTAGCGTCGTGCATCGCCGAAGCCGTAGTAGATAATTCGGAAAACGTGGCGCCAATCCTCGGGGTCGTCTTTGCGGATGAGGACCGCTTCGAGGACGATGAAAAGCGTCAGGAAGAGGATGAGCATGGCCATCCAATCGTTGGTGAAGTAGACCAGAACATAGTACAGAAGATTGTACGTATCGCCCATCGGAGTCTCTTGCTGGTGACGCGACTCGTCGAAGATGATGATCGCTTCCTCGCCTGCGCTGGTGCTGGTATTACCCAGTAGTAGAGCCTCAGCGATG
The DNA here is from genome assembly GCA_016845365.1 of Methanobacteriota archaeon. Classification (GTDB taxonomy): domain Archaea; phylum Thermoplasmatota; class Poseidoniia; order Poseidoniales; family Thalassarchaeaceae; genus MGIIb-O1. Next base: position 36,497 of record JAERST010000006.1, on the reverse strand, counting down.
ATGTCGAGAGCCCACTTGCGGTTGTCGTTGAGCGGTACCGAATCTTGGTATGGGCTATCGGGTCCTGCTTGGTAGAGCGAATTGATGAGGATTGAACCATCGCTTACGAAGTGGATTCTGCCGGATGTGGCATCGAGGCACATCCGGTCGTCGCAGTAGCGGACGTAAACTGCGAACGGACCTTGTTCATCGCCGGCGATTCCTGCTGCTTCGAAGCCGACGGTGAGATTGCCATCGTCGTTAGTATCGAGGTATGAATCGAGGGTGCTGGCGCTGATAGCGTAGCGATTTTCTGCGGGATTGAATGCACCCTCTTTTTCGAAGGCTGATGGCGAGTTGGTCAGAATATCGTAACGCTCTGAGAAGTCCCACTCGCCAGTGTCTGCGTCCCATCGGTGGGCGCAGAGTCCGACATTTTGGGCGGTGATTACGCCGCCGACGTTCGGGTCGTATGGCTCGTCGTCGAGTAGGTCGATGATTCCGTCGAGGTCGACATCGCGCAGGCATGGGTGCATTGCCATTGCTACCGAGCCCGATGTCGATGTGAAATTGAATGCTGATGTTTCGTTGACCCAGACGAAATTGAAGTCGAGTTCGCGGGCCCAGGCCTCGCCATCGTAGAGGTGGTGGCCTGAATACGAGAGTCCGTACTCATCTGCGAGGCCTGCAGAATATCCGAAGTCATCCATCAGAATGATTGTGCCGCCGGAGTCGACGAAATCCTCGATGGCTTGGATTTCAGAACCGGTGTATCCGTCGGATTCCCGGAAATCGACGATTGTTTCGTCTCCAGTGAACTTGGGCAGAGAAATGGTGTCGCGTTCGACTCCCGAGATTACGAAGATCGCTTGTTCTGGATTGTCGATTTCAGCGAGTAATAAGGGGCTCGAAATGAGTGCTGTTGTTTCGACGCCGAGGTCGGAGACCTCTTGGCGGAATCCGCTGAGGTCATTCCAATCATCACCGTAAGCTGACTGTTGCTTCTCGCCGGTGATGACATAGGTTTGCAGGATTGAGAAAAGCAGGATTCCGAGCATCAACCAGAAGGCTGAGGTGACGGCGAGGCGTCGAGTCTGCCTCGACTTTAGCCGCCTCATCCATACTCGCGAATCCGCCATGCTGCAAGCCACCGTTCCTACGGAACGTCTCACGAGCCTCAACTTCGACTTAAGACCGTTATTCACCGCTGAACGGAGCCTGCATCGGCTCAGCGGGAGAGTTGGATGTTTACGCCGACCTCAGATATCTCCTCGACAGGCACTGAGAGAAGCCCTTCGACGGTCGGCCACGGCAGCATCGCTGGGTCGAGATCTGGTTCGAGAGAGACGAGCAGTGCAGTGATGCTGCCGCTCGCCATATCGATTCTGAAATCGGCGAGCACGCCGAGTTTGTCGGCGGCTTGGTCGACGACATCGCGTCCGAGAATTTCTCGGCCGAATGTCGTCGGCATTTCTTCACCTCACACCGCTTCGATGCCAGAGAGCGTATCGGGACGGCGGCGAACCGACTCCAAGCCGCTGGTAAGCATACCTTCCATGCGCCCGTAATACTCCATCATCTCATCGGTGATGGTTGGGCGAACGCGGGCGATTGCTTCCTCGAAGGCCTTCTTCGAGACCGATTTCCTGCCCGCGCGCATGGCGATAAGAGCAGCTTCGCGGCACACCGATTCGATGTCTGCGCCAGTGAAATTGTCCATTTGGGTCGCGAGGTCGTCGAGGGTAAATTTCCCAAGAGGCATATCCTTCGTGTGGATTCTGAGGATTTCCTTGCGCGAGTCCGCATCCGGTGGTGGAATGTGGAGGACTCGCTCGAAGCGACCGCTTCGTAGTAGGGCGGGGTCAATCATCTCTGGACGGTTGGTAGCGGCGACGACGATTACACCCTCCATCGTCTCGACTCCGTCCATGCTCGAGAGAAGTTGATTGACGACGCGATTCATCACATCTGAGCCCTCGCCGGATTGAGACCGACGAACCCCAGCGATGCTTTCGAATTCGTCGAGGAAGATGATTGACGGGCTCGATTGCTTGGCTTTCTTGAAGACTTCACGAACAGCTCGCTCGGATTCTCCAACCCACTTCGAGACCATCTCAGGACCCTTGATTGAGATGAAGTTCGCCTTCGCTTCGTTGGCGATTGCCTTTGCGATTAGCGTCTTACCGGTTCCGGGTGCGCCGAAGAGGACGATACCGCGAGGGGGATTGATTCCGAAGTGGTCGAACATTTCGGGTTGGGTGAGAGGCCATTCGATGCTCTCCTTGAGCCTCTCCTTGACCTCCTCCAGTCCACCGACTTGTTCCCAAGAGACCTCTGGAACTTCAACGTAAATTTCGCGCAGTGCGCTCGGTTCAATCTCCTTGATTGCCTCACGGAAATCAATCATCTTGACCTCCATCTTTTCGAGGACTTCAGCAGGAATCTGCTCCTCGTCCAAATCGATTTCCGGGAGGTAGCGGCGCAGAGCCTTCATCGCCGCCTCACGCACGAGTGCGGAGATATCTGCTCCGACAAATCCGTAGGAATTATCCAGCAACCAATCCATGTCGAAATCGTCTGAAATCGGCATGCCGCGAGTGTGGATATTGATGATTTCCTCGCGGCCATTCTTGTCTGGCACGCCGATTTCCAACTCGCGGTCAAAGCGACCCGGACGCCTCAGCGCCGGGTCGATTGCATCGCGACGATTGGTCGCGCCAATGACCACGACATTGTCGCGACCTTGCATCCCATCGAGAAGAGTCAGAAGTTGGGCGACGACTCGACGCTCGACCTCGCCAGAGACGTCCTCGCGCTTGGGCGCGATGGAGTCGAGTTCGTCGATGAAAATGATAGCAGGAGCATTCGCGGTCGCCTCATCGAAAATCTCTCGAAGTTGCTTCTCACTTTCTCCGTAATACTTCGAGATAATTTCAGGCCCGTTAATCGAGGTGAAGTGGGCCTGTGTCTCCGACGCGACCGCCTTGGCTATGAGCGTCTTTCCAGTACCGGGAGGGCCGTGGAGTAGAACACCACGTGGAGGGTCGATACCCAGTCTGCGGAACAAAACAGGGTGCTTGAGAGGAAGTTCGATCATCTCGCGAACCTTTTGCAATTGGTCGCCGATTCCGCCGATATCCTCGTAGGTAATGCTCGAGACTTCGGCATCTTCGTCCTCGTCGACAGCCTCTTCCTTGATGATAATCTCAGTATCGGGCAGGACCTGGACGATTCCCTTTGGACTGGTCTGAACGATTTGGAAGGGCAAAGCCTCTGCGAACAAGGTCATGCCCGGAATGAAAATGCGGTCACCTGCCGCGACGGGTCTTTTGTTGAGCCCACGGCGCGCGAAGCCCTCAATTCCCGGCCCGAAGCGAACTTTCTGCTGCTTGGCCATCACTGGGCTGAGCACGAGGCGCGTGCACTGCTGCGCCTCGACTTTTCGAACAGTAACTCGGTCTCCGAGAGAAACGCTTGCATTTTTTCGGATAATTCCGTCAATGCGAATTACGCCAAGATTCGCATCCTCTGGGCGACATCGCCAAACAATAGCGGCGGTAGAGCGCTCTCCTTCAATCTCAATGATGTCGCCAGGTTTGAGATTCAATTCATTGTCAAAGGGTACCCGGGCTCTACCGTGACCGACATCGCTCGGGATTGCCTTTGCCACCCTGAGCTTCAATTCCTTGTCCGATTCGTCTGCCATATTGGCCCTCCGTGCAACCTCTTGTCGACAACGGGGGTTGTTAAACCCACCAATCGCACAGTGTCGAATCGTTCATTCTGGTTATCGGAACAGCCGTAAGCGACCTATCGAGATTCAACTCTGTGAATCAACCACAGAGAACACAGAGACTCTGAGGAAACTTCCGACTCGTTCTCACCATCCAGTGCCCCGTGCCCTCTGCGCCTCTGTGGTTAGACGCAAAACCGCCATTCATGAACTCTCAATGCCGATGCGGTGGATTCATGGCGGGTTCGCGAGTCGCGCGCAATATGACCCATGTTCTAGAGGCCGGCTTCGAATACATCGACTCGAATAATCCGAACGGTTCACCCTCCGTGCGCGGCTACAATATCATCAACGGACAACTCACTCTCGCCAGCGACGGCGCCACCTTCACCAGCCACAACCCTGCTTGGCTCGACGACTGCCTCGGCGAATTTCCACTTTCAACAAAAGAGGATGTTCACGCGGCACTCGCAGCCGCTCGCGCAGCCTTCCCAGGCTGGGCGGCGACTCCAGCACCGACCCGTGGTCAAGTGATTGGCAACATGGGTCGACTCCTGATGGAGCACAAGGATGACATCGTTCGCTTGCAAGCGCGTGAAATCGGTAAGACAGTGAAAGAATGCGGCGGCGAAGTTCAGGAAGCAATCGATACCTGCCTCTTCTTCCAATCCGAAGGCCGCCGCCTATACGGGCAAACGGTCAACTCGGAATTGCCCGATAAGGAACTCTTCACCTACCGCCGCCCACTCGGTGTTTGCGGAATCATCAACGCCTGCAATTTCCCATCCGCAGTTCCATTCTGGAAGATGATTCCAGCGATCATGTGCGGCAATACCTGCGTCTGGAAGTCACCCCAAGACTCTCCACTCCTCTCCTTCGCTCTAACCCGCCTAATGCACGAGGCCGGACTGCCTGACGGCGTCATCAACCTCGTCCACGGCAAGGGCAGCGGTGCAGGACAACACCTCGTCGACGCGGTCGACCTGGGGATGGTAAACAAGATTTCATTCACTGGCAGCACCGCTGTCGGCAAGATGATCGGCGAGGTTTGCGGCCGCAACCTAGTCAGCGCTTCACTCGAACTCGGCGGTAAGAACCCACTCGTCATCATGCCGTCCGCAAACCTCGAAAACGCAGTAGAGGGAGCTTATTGGGCCGGCTTCGGAACAGCCGGCCAACGCTGCACAAGCCTTGGCAATCTAATCATTCACGAAGACATCTACGACGAATTCGTCGAGCGCCTGATGGCCAAGGTGAAGTCGACAGCAATCGGAGACTCGATGCGTCACGATGGAGTCCTCTACGGATCGATGCTGTCGGAAAAATACGCAGTCGATTTCCTCAAGGGAATCGATATGTGCGAGGCAAGCGGAGCCACGAAACTCTGGGGAGAAGGTCGTGTTACGAACCAGAACAAGCCTGCGAATTTCATCGGCGATGCAAGCGTAGGAGTCTACATGTGGCCACACGTTTTCGCCGACGTAACCGAAGATATGGAGTGCTTCCACGAGGAGATTTTCGGGCCGGTTGTCACCATCGTCAAGGCCCGCGATTTCGACCACGCGCTCCACCTTGCAAACGCCTCACCGTACGGACTCTCGTCGGCAATCTACACCAATGACCGACTCGAGGCTTACCGCTACAAGACTGGAATCAAGGCTGGAATGACCGGCATCAACAACTCGACGACTGGAGCCGAGGCGCACCTGCCATTCGGTGGAGTCAAGGGCAGCGGGAACGGTACTCGCGAGTCTGGAATCTGGGTCATCGAGGCTTATTCCTACTGGCACGCTGTCAACGACGAGCTCTCTGGCAAGTTGCAATTGGCTCAGATGGATGTCGATGAGATCGAGCTCGAAGAGGCAGATGCTGACTACTCCGCCCTCGCTTGATTTCCGCGCGGACGGCGCGGAAATCAAGGCCGGCCTTGCCTGAATCGGTCGGCCACGACCGATTCAGTCTGCGGCCGGAAATATCCACATCGATTGAATGTGGGTTTCGAACCTCGCTCGCTTCACTCGCGGACGCTCGCGAATCCCGACTCGGACATTACTTTCTACATCGATTGAACGTGGGTTTCGAACCTCGCTCTATTCACTCGCTCATGCTCGTGAATCTCGACTCGGACATTACTTTCCACATCGATTGAACGTGGGTTTCGAACAACTGGTGCGCACGCCAACCTCGCTCGATTCACTCGCTCGCGCTCGTGAACCTCGACTCGGACATTACTTTCCACATCGATTGAACGTGGCCTTGAGGTCGTTGGTTGGTGCGCACGCCGGGACTTGAACCCGGGTAACGAGGTTGGGAACCTCGTATCATAACCGCTAGATCACGTGCGCGTGCTATTCGGATAACCCAACCGGCCATGAAGAATATGGGCGTGCGAACTGGGAAGGTTTGCCACATCCCCAAGAAGTGAGTGTGAATGAGAGTAGCGCGGCGTGCCGCGCGCATTGTGATATCGCCGCTTGCGGCGATTACCGCTAGATCACGTGCGCTTGCCACCCGCTAAGAGCAACTGAACATGAAACACACGGGAGGGGGAGTGAAGGTTCGCCACTTCCCCAGGAACTGAGATTGTATTGGAAGAGCGCGGCTTGCCGCGCGCATTGTGATATCGCCGCTTGCGGCGATTACCGCTAGATCACGTGCGCTTGCCACCCGCTAGGTGCAACCAAACATGAAGCATATGGACGTGCGAACTGGGAAGGTTTGCCTCTTCCCCAGGAACTGAGAGTGAATGAGAGTAGCGCGGCGATGCCGATTACTGAAAATCAACCGACATTGTGGATAGAAGGAGTTTGGTCGGCAATAATGAATTCAAGATAGGCCGCCCACATTACGAATTCAATCGATTTTTGCAACTCTTCTACGCCGCCGACAACCGCGACCATATTGTCGAGGGTGTCGGATGGCGAATGATAGGCGCTGTAATCATCATCATAGGCGCCAAGATGGAAAATCGTCTGCGCTCCTTTATTCCTAAAAGTCACGTGATCGGAGCGCCCAAAAGTATCCTCATGAACATCAAAAACATGTGATTGATGCTCATCCCAATGCTGGTCACATCCAGCGCCGTAGGAGCCATTTATCGACAGATTCCTCGGCGCTTCAAGCACATCCCAGTGGACATATTCCATCACCTCAGTAATCTCCATTTCATTCACATCAGGATCATTATCAGGACCCGACCAAGCATGGTAAGGAAAGGCATCTCCATTCGATTTATGAGCCGGCCAGGAGATGCCCATCATATCCATATTAATGTAAAATTTCAGCTCCTTATCGTGAGGAAGACAGTACGAACACTGGTTGTTGGCAAAGGCGTTCGAACCCCTCAATCCCTCCTCTTCGCTTGACCACAATGCAAGGAAGGTATCGCACTCGACCTCCATGTTCACCAGAGCCTTGGCAAAGAGCATCATCGAGACCGTCCCAGCCGTATTGTCGTACGCCCCTTCGTAAGTTCCCCCGCCCGGAGGACCGCCAGGTGGTGCGATATCCATGTGCGCGCCCATGCCCTGCACACACGATACGTTGCGTCCGCGTTTCCAAGCGATTACGTTCAACGACTCGGGCTGGCTTGGATTGAGGTGGTCGTTGACTCGAAGAATGTGAGTTTCGTAGCCTAATCCGGTGAAGTGGCCTGCGAAATAGCTGGCGGCGCGCTCGAAAGCTGGGTTTGGAGTTCCCATCCAGCGGTTGACGTAAGCGCCGCATTGTGTTGAGTCTGAGCAAATGCTGGTGATGAATTCCATTCGATCGTACCATTCGACGCCAGAAACGATTGGATTTCCTTCGATGGTTTCGATTTCGACGGTTCGGTCGTCGATTTGGATTGTTGCTGAATTGGTGGTTGGTGGGATGAGGATGTGGCCGTGGGTTTTGGCGTCGTCAAGGGTTATGCTTCCTGAGGTGACGACGCTGCCGTTGATGATGAGAAGGATTGTTGGTGGAACGGTTAGGGTCCCTGTTCCTTCTAATTCGAAGATGTGCATTTCGCCGCGCTTGTAGGTGGCTGAGGCTGCGTCGGTGAAATCGACCTCGAGTTCGAGGTCGTAATTTGGGCCGGCACTACCGGTTGTGAAACAGCCGGCCAATGATGATGCGAGCATCAGGAGAATGATTCCACTGGCGACCGATGCTCGAGACTTCATCGCTCGTCGGCTCTCGCGCCGACTTTCAACATCTCGGCTTCTCTGCGTGTGTTGTCCAACCGTCTTGATTCATCAAAACCGAGGCGATTCAGAGTAGAGGTTCGCCACACTCGGGACAGGGAAGGCCGGGCAACCAAGCTCCAGGCAGATGCCCCTCCTCCTTCGTCGGAGGGCCATGAAAGCGGCCTCTTTCGAGGCCTACTCAATTTCGCTTGAATTCGTGGGAATGTCTCGTCGGTTGTAAGCAAGGACGCTGTTGTCACAACAGTGGTTCGCCACACTCGGGACAAGGAAGCCCGGGCAACCAAGCTCCAGGCAGATGACCACAATTGGGACAAATGCTGGTTTCGATGTCACCGCCGAGCGCACTCATCCGAATCGATTAGGCAGCCGAGTCGACCGTCTTGAACCTGGGGCCGGACGAGCGGGGCTTGTAGTCCTCAGACGAGCCGTGCACCACACCCCCCGAACGAGTCCAATGCAATTGCTTATGGATGGTAGGCAACGCGCTTCGCGCGTCAGGTGTGAGGATGAGTCAAGGCATCACCTTCCCCCTTCCGATGAAGAAGGGATTCGGAGCAACCGATAGAGTCGACCAATGGTGGAAAGGCCCCAGCGCCATGGCTGCATATCTGGGCATCATGGTTCTCTATGCAACATGGCGCGGATTCATGGAGGCCGACTTCTGGATCTTCTCTGAGTTCGGCCTTTCAGCGGGCGTCGGACATGGTAATGGCACCATGGCGATCGAGGAGAATCACGCTCACGTCCTAAGCCCGCTATTCTCTCCTCTAATCATCCCCGGCGAGCATTCCTGGATGCCTCAACAAATCCAGTGGATGTCGCCGGCTATGTTCATCCTCATCTTCCCAGCCGGCTTCCGCGGAACTTGCTACTATTACCGCAAGGCCTACTACCGCGCATTCATGCAGCAACCAACCGGTTGCGCGGTATCCAAGCCTTGGGACGAGTACTCCGGCGAGACCGGCTTACTCGTCGTCCAGAATCTGCACCGCTACTTCATGTACGCAGCACTCGCTTACCTACCGATTCTGACATTCGATGTCTGGCTTTCAATCAATTTCCATGAGGGCGACGCTCACGCCTACGGAGTCAGCGTCGGTACCCTCGTACTCCTGCTGAACGTCATCCTCCTGACGGGCTATACGCTGGGTTGTCACGCATTCCGGCACGTCGTCGGAGGCGCTTCGAACGATTGGACTGGCACGCCGATGGCACGTCTGAAGTACAAGATGTGGAAGTTTTCGACCAAGCTCAACGAGAAGCACAAGGAATGGGCTCTCTACTCCCTCTTCTGGGTCATGTTCGCCGATTTCTACGTCTACGCCTGCACCGACCCGCTCTTTGGCTGGACTGACATCGTCCTCTGGGGTGGTTTGTGATGCGCTACGATTTGACCGATGAGAGCTATACTGTTCACGAGCACGACGTGGTCGTGATCGGCGCCGGAGGCGCCGGTCTTCGCGCCGCGATCGCTGCTAGTCAAGAGGGTGCGAGCGTGGCGCTCGTCTGCAAGTCGATGTTGGGTAAGGCCCACACGGTGATGGCTGAAGGTGGGGCCGCTGCTGCTCTTGGCAACAAGGATCCTCGCGATAATTGGCAGGTTCACTTCCGTGACACGATGAAGGGCGGGAAGTACCTGAACGATTGGAGAATGGCGAGGATTCACGCGCAACAGGCTCCTGATCGCATTCGTGAATTGGAGACCTGGGGCGCTGTTTTCGATAGGACGCCGAAGGGTCTGACCAGTCAGCGTAACTTCGGCGGCCACACTTATCCGAGGCTCGCTCACATCGGAGATGCGACCGGCCTCGAGTTGATTCGAACCCTGCAAGAAAAGGGCGTTCACATGGGAATGGATGTCTTCATGGAATTCACCGTTCGCCGCCTTTTCACGAGTGATGGGGCGGTCACCGGCTGCTTTGCCTACGACCGCAACGATGGTTCTCTGCACCTATTCAAGGCCAAGTCAATCGTTCTCGCAACCGGCGGAATCACCCGTTGCTGGGCGGTTTGCTCGGGTTCGTGGGAGTACACCGGAGAGGGTCATGCCCTCGCTTACTGGGCTGGTGCTGAGATAGGCGATATGGAATTCGTTCAATTCCATCCGACGGGCATGATTTGGCCGCCGAGCGTGAAGGGTATTCTCGTCACCGAGGGTGTTCGTGGCGAAGGCGGCATGTTGACCAATTCGGAAGGGAAGCGATTCATGTTCGACTATGTCCCTGACATGTACAAAGACGAATTTGCGGATACTGAGAAGGAAGCCCTTGAGTGGGTTGACGAGGTTATCTCTGGCAAGTTAGCCACCAAGCGTCGCCCGCCTGAACTGCTCACTCGTGACGTTGTTGCGAAGGCGATCAATTCCGAGCGTGAGGCTGGACGTGCTAGCGAGCACGGCGGGGCTTACCTCGACATTTCATGGAGAACTCCAGAAGATGTCAAGAAGAAATTGCCAGGAATGTATCATCAATTCAAGGAATTGGCTGCGGTTGATATCACCAAGACGCCGATGGAAGTTGGGCCGACCGCTCACTATGTCATGGGCGGAGTCAAGGTCGATTCGGAGAGTCAAGAATCGACTATTGCTGGATTGTACGCCGCTGGAGAAGCGGCGACCGGTCTGCACGGTGCTAACCGATTGGGCGGCAATTCGCTGACCGACCTCATCGTATTCGGTAAGATTGCTGGTGAGAGTGCGGCGAAGCGGGCGGCTGAGACCGACGGCTTCGCCGATATCGACGAGGCTGAAATCGCCGATGTCATCGCCGAGACGCTTGCTCCGTTCACCCGCGAGGGCGGTGAAAATCCGGCCAAGGTGGTCGAGGATTTGCGCGAGATGATGCAAGAAAAGGTCGGAATCATCCGCACTGGAAAATTGCTAGAAGAAGCACTGACCGACCTTGACGAACTTGAGGTTCGTGCGGCTGTTACCAGCCCGGGAGGTTCGAGAATCTACAATCCGGGCTGGCATCAAGCACTCGAATTGAGCGCAATGCTCGATGTCTCGCGCATGTGCGCACTAGCAGCACTTGAGCGTGAGGAATCCCGCGGCGGACACACCCGCGATGACTTCCCTGTCCCGGACCACAAGCACTGGGGCAAGATCAACTCGGTCATCGCCCAGGGAGAAGATGGCTCAATGAACATCGAGCATCGAAAATATCCGCCAATAGATGATGAACTCAAGGCTCTACTCGACGCCGACGACCTACACGAGGAGGACTGAAGATGGCGGAGAATGTCACTTTCAGAGTATTCCGCGGCGTCGGCGACGGCGACGGTGATGCGCTTGGAAAGATGGTGGATTACACCGTCGAAATGGATGAGGGAATGGTCGTGCTCGACGTCATTCACCGAATTCAAGCCGAGCACGCCCCCGACTTGTCATGTCGCTGGAATTGCAAGGCGGGCAAGTGCGGCTCATGCAGCGCAGAAGTCAACGGAATGCCGCGCCTGATGTGCATGACCCGAATGGAGGACATCATGGAAGAGACTCCTGAGGGAGAGCCGGTCACGGTCAAGCCAATGCAGGCTTTCCCGATTACCAAGGACCTCGTTACCGACCTTTCGTGGGCTTACGAGATGAACCGGAAGATGGTTCCAGTCAAAGGGCCAAAAGAAATGGATTGGGAGTTCAAGCAAGAAGAGGCAGACCGAATCCAAGAGTTCCGCGCTTGTATCGAGTGTATGTTGTGTGTCAACACCTGTCACGTTCTTCGCGAGCACAAAAAATACGACGAATTCGCAGGGCCACGCTTCTTCGTTCGCCTCGCAGGATTGGAGATGCATCCTCTGGATACTCAGAATCGTATTCCCGAAATCAAGGAGGATTTCGGCATCGGCTACTGTAATATCACCAAGTGCTGCACTGAGGTTTGTCCGGCTGGAATCAATATCACAGACAATGCGATCATTCCACTCAAAGAGCGCGTCGTAACAGAATATTATGACCCGATTGCTCTCATCACACGCAAACTCGGCTTGCGTGGATGAACCGCAATCGGCGTCGACTCTGACGGCGGCTGCGCCGCCTTGCTGAGTAATATTTCCTGGGAACGTCTCGGTAGTTCGCCGATGGTGGAGCCGTGAAGGGTGCTCGGGGGAGAGTGTTGTCACACTGTGTGCCTTGTGTGCTCCGTGTGAGGAACGGTCGGTGGCGGGCGGGCAGCGTGCTCAGCAACCTCGGTCGCATCGTCCGCTAAGCGACCGATGAGCACGCTGTGTGCTCTGTGTGCTCCGTTTGAGGTACGGTCGGTGGTGGGCGGGCAACGTGCTCAGCTGCTGCGGTCGCAGCGTGCGCTGCGAGAGGGAAATCAGGCACCAATGACCGAATTGAGTATCGCGAAGTAGTGAGCGATGCTCCCAGCGAGCACCCACAGATGCCAAATCGCGTGGTTAAACGGAACGCGGTCGGCCACATAGAAAGCAACACCGACCGAGTAGAATACACCACCAAGAAGCACGAGGCTAATCCCTTCCCAGCCAATCGCATCAAACAAGGGTTTGATGGCAAAAACTGCTGCCCATCCCATCACAACATAAGGAACCGCAGAGACATAATTCGGCACACTGCGGTTCCACAATCGCATGACGATGCCAACCACCGCACAGCCCCAAATGATGACGAAATAGGTCCATCCAATCCACCCCCTCATCGTAACGAGCAAGAAGGGAGTGTAGGAACCTGCAATCATCAGGTAGATGCCGATATGGTCGGCAATTCTCATGCGGTGTTTCAACTCAAGACTAGTCACCGCATGGTAAAGGGTCGAGCAGAGATAACATGCGATCATGCACAGACCAAAGGTAATGCTCGACCCAACCTTCCACCAATCTCCAGTCACCTGAGACTCCCGAATCAGGAACCAGAGGCCGACGATAGCGAGGAGAACACCGAGGCCATGAGTGATGACATTCGCAATCTCCTCTTGCTTAGAATAATACGACGCATGAAGCCGACTCAACGATTCCACGAACTCACCTCAGCACCCGATGGCTATCGCGCGCCGTACTTCAATCAACAAGTGAAATAGAACACACCGAGTAGTGTTTACTACAGGTAAAAACAGCCTACTCGCATTCGATAAAATCCCCCGCCCGCGCATACGCAGAACGTATCGCAGGCGGGGTTACGTAATTCAGCTCAATCGCTCAAAAGACCGACGCTCTCTGAAAAATCAGAGGTGTGTGATACCGGTCTTCTTCACGTTGGCTTTCTTGATCTTAGCAGGGAGCCAAGCAGGGCCGTTTGCCGGCTTGTCGACCATTGCGGTCGAGCCGACGAAGCAGTGTACCTTGTTCGTGCCGCGCTCGCGCAACTGGATGTCAGTGTGGCCGCGAGTTGCTGCCTTTAGGGCCGCACCGCGAGGCTGCTTGCTGACGAAGACCTGGGCTGTGTCCTGGCCTCCCTCCATCAAAACGAAGTATTTCTTATCAGACATTGATTTATGCACCTCCGCAAAGCGGGCCACTCGGAGAGATTATGAAGTTTGAGGCGGATAAACGCATTACTGCGCCGCTGTGAGCACCTTTTCTGAGATTCCGAGGCCCCTTTGAAAGGGGAAAAATTACTCACAATTCGGCGCAAGCGAGGGTTTTGGTGTTGGAAACACCCTCGATTGAGCGGATGGAATCGACGACCAATCTAGCGATTTCACCCATGTTGGCGGCCTCGATTTTCAGAATCAAATCGTGGTCTCCAAACAGCAGGTTTGCATCGACCACGAAAGGCAAGCTCGAGGCCGTCTCAAAAACTGCGAATTCCGAACCCGGTTCGACATTGATTAGCACATATCCAACGGACATTGTATCAGCATGGGGGGGCTTCGTGGGGATGAACCCTTTGACGGCGTAGCAGGACGTTGTTTTGCAAGAATCATCGGACGAAGGGGTGATAGCGGGCGGCCCCTTCTCGCATCTGTATGGTCGAGACCGTCATCGTGCGTGAATGCAAGTATGGACAAGTCCGCGTTCTCTACGGCAACATCTTGCGTGTCGAAGGTGATGTGCTCGTGACCACCGCCAACAACCGCCTCGCCGGACGCGAAGGCTTGGATGAGAAGATTCACCAAAAGGCAGGGCCGGAACTGCGTGAATTCTGTCATGGGATTGCTGTTGAGCGCCGCAAGGAGAATTTGCAGCCATGCGGCGTCGGCGAAGCCGTGACCACTTCTGGGTTCAATTTGCCATTCGAGAATCTGGTTCATGTGGTCGGGCCGGATTGTAGACGGCCGAATCAGGATAATTTCAGGCGGGATTTGTTGAAGCAATCCTATGCTTCGATGTTTGAGCAAATTGAATCGATAAAGAATCGAACTACGCTTGTTATGCCGCCGGTGAGCATGGATGTCTTTGCGTATCCTCACCGTGAGGGTGCTCGGATGACGATGGAGATCGTCCTCGCATGGATGGATGAGGGAGAGGACCCCGGCGTCGATATGGTGCTGATTGTTACCGATGACAATAATTTCCTCAATAATATGAAGACGGTTTATCGCGAGTCCGAGGATAGATTCCCTGGAATTGATCGGACTCGAGCTTTCCGACGCGGAAAGTATCCTTGATTGAATCTTGACTCAGCGGTCGAGAGAATCGATGTGGAGTTCGACCGCTTCGCTGAGGGTTAGACGGCCGACTGCTACTGCGCGGGCGAGGCCGGCTGGAATCGTTAGTCTGCCTTCTGCAATACGGCGACTGCGGCGCTGAATTTCTCGAACCTCTCCCTCGGTTGGGATAACTTGCAGGCGTTGGGTGACCGGGATGCCTTCGAGGGAGCAGATTGTGCGCGCGGCGCTGACGTGGTCATGACGCGAGCCGCGTGATGTCGAGCGCTCGTCGACGAATTGCACTGCGAGTCCTCGCGCGAGACAGACATTGGCGATGCGCGAGGAGATTGTGCGGGCGCCGTCGCCGATTCGGACTACTGACTCGGCCGGTCGGATATCGCCGAGAATCTCCATCACTTTGTCGACTGTCGCGTCGACGGATTCCATTTGACTCGATCCTGCGGGACGGCCATCGGCAAGCCATGCTAATCCAGGACGTGGTCCAGGGTCGATGCCGAAGCAGATGCGCTGGACTTGTTCGCCAGCTCGCATTCGGTTCAGGATTGAGCCGATTACCGAGTCGATTTCCTCAACCGCGCATCCGACTCCTCGCTGGTCTTCATCTCGACCGACTTCAGCGTGCGAGCCGATCCAATAGTCGACCCCGCTCGGAACAGGATGTTGGGGGTCGATTTGCACATGTTCGATGCCCGAATCGCGCAATCGGTCGAGTAGCCTGTAGGCCAAGCGAAAATCATCGGTGCGGACCGCGACCTCTGCCACGATTCGGGAGTGATGCGCCTCCCCTTCAATCGTTGCTGTTCTCGAATCACCAACGAAGGCGATTTGGCCAGTAGCGCGCAATTCACGAACTACTTCGCGCCGATTTCCACTCCAAACCTCGAAACGGCGCACTAAGAGCCTGCGTCGAGCGATGTCGTCAAGAACCCTGACAATACGCTCGACGCATGAGTGGGGTGTACGAGCGCGAATTGCGCTCGGTTTTGGCCGGCGAGCGCAAGGGTGTCATCGCCATCACGCGCTCGTGCACCGAAGTTGAACGCGCGCGCGCCATGCAGGTTTGTCAGCGCCCATTCCTTGTCGTCCGCGCGCCCGGCAGCGGCTCGGAAGGCACAGGCGACATCCTCGCCCTGCGCGGAGATATGTGCATGCCAATCGAGGTAAAATCCTCGAAGACAGATCGAATCTACCTCTCGGGCCGCACCAAAGAGCAGTACGAAGCCCTGCTGACTACCGGCGAAAGGTGCGGCTTACTACCACTCTACGCCTTCCGACTAAAGGGCGTCAGAGGCGATAGTTGGCGGGTGATGAAAGTCCCCGTCGAGGGCTTGACCGGAAAATTACGAGTTCTAGCCCGCAGCATCCCCGACGTTCCACTCACCCGCAACGGAGCGCCTTACCTGAATTGGCACGATGGAATGCCATTACACAGATTCCTCGCACTCATCAGTCGCTCCGACGGCGCTCGCTCAATCGAGACTCCAACGAGCGCCGCAAACATCTACCGCGAACTACTCGAATCAACATCTGCTAGCGAAGCTAGCAGTTGAAAGCGCGAAACCAAGGCCCATTCATTCGCTTTCACTACGCTTACTCTCAAGTCTTGCTTCCGCCGCCTCGAGCCGAGCCTTTGCAGTCTCGATATCTTCGCGTATACCATCGAGGCGAGCCTGTCGAAGCAGACGAGCAATCGCTTCAGCCTCCCGACGTAGCCTATCCATCTCACGCAATCGTCTGCGCTCAGCAATATCGCTCTCCTCGGCCACAACCCATCGACTCTGCCTGAGGTCAAGTCAGTTACGCAGGGGGTCACGAGAGTTCAAGTGGGGTCCTTGTCGACCGCGTTTCATGGCAAAGGGGCTGAGCCTCAACGAGACTCTCTTCGTTGCCATCCTCCTCTGGGCAGGCATCCGAGGTTGGCTCCCAATCTGGGCGGCCGGACTACTCATTGGATGGTATTTCAGCATGCGACTTCTGGAAGATAACGGGACACTGGACCGCTGGAATGCGACCCGTGTGCTGGGAATCATCCTGATGTTACGCACGGGTCGAGGAAAAGTTGCGCTGGAAACTTTGGCGAGACCTCGCCGCTTTTGGAGAGCCTATGGCGAGTTCTCGATTTGGTTGTGTTTCCTTGTCATGTTCGGCGTCATCTTGCTGATTGTATTAGCTGCAATTTCTACCGCGATGGCGCCGGCTCAACAGAATGTTCTGCCAGCTTCGGACTTGCTTTTGATTCCGGGTGTGACCAGTTTTGTGCCGTTTTGGTGGCCGGTAATCGGGCTAGTAATCGCTCTGGTTATTCACGAGTATAGCCACGGATTGCAGGCTCGCGCGCATGGCATGCAAATTCGTTCATTCGGACTACTGCTCGCCGGTCCGCTGCCTGTTGGTGCATTTGCGGAGCCCGAATATGAGGAGATTGTGCGGGCTCCTCGCCGCGAGAGAATGCGATTGTACGCGGCGGGTCCTTCGATCAATTTGCTTGCGACTTTCATCGTACTGATTTTGCTCTCGGCAACTGCAACAGGATTCGCTGCCGAGAACCCCGGCGTCCATGCTTCAGCGATTATCGAGGACACCGGAGCAAAAGACGCGGGCTTACAACCATACGAGACCATCACCCACATCGATGAAGTCCGCGTCGTCGATTATGATTCATTCACTGAAGCGATGAAGGCGTACTCATCCGGAGAGACTGCCGAGTTCACAGTCATGAGTTCGGCAGCTCATGGCGAAGTTGAACAACGGGTTATCGAAATCACCTTCACCGACCGTTGGCAATTCATGATGGATCGATGCGAAGAGCAGGCTGATTGCGTACCATCAGAATTAGAAGAGCAATTGGCTGAAATTGGTATTGAGCAGGGAGATGCCTTCGTCGGCGTCAGCAATCTTCGCTCGAATACAGCCGGAGTTGAGGGTTGGACATTCATCTTCGATGACCAATTCTCTCCAGCCCAGAAAACCCTCGGCTTACTGTTCGCACCACTCGGATTACTAGGAATGCCCATCGCTCTCGAGGGACACACGATGCAGCTTGAACACCGAGCTCTGTTGACTGCTGGAGACGGCCCAATCGCCTCCGCGATTGGGACCGAAGGAATGCTCGCAGCCTTCGATTTCCTCTTCTGGCTCGCTTGGATTAACTTCCTGCTTGGATTTGCCAATCTCATTCCGATGATTCCATTCGATGGCGGTCATATGTTCCGAGATGCTGCTCACTCGACCATGCGCTTTGTGATGAGAGGGGCTGACCCGATGCGCATCGAGGGGGCGGCCAATCGCTTGAGTTCGATGAGCAGTCTGATTGTACTCTTCATCGTCGCGATTCCAATTATCCTACCGCGGCTTGTTTGAGCCGTGGTTCAAGCCTCTCGCAGAGCTCGCACCCACCACCTACCATTCCTCACACGGAGCACACGAAGCACACGGTTTGACAACCACTTGTGACCGCTCTGTGTCTCTGTGGTGAGTCAGAAGGGCTACTCTTCTTCCTCTTCGTCAGAATC
Source organism: Methanobacteriota archaeon (assembly GCA_016845365.1). Classification (GTDB taxonomy): domain Archaea; phylum Thermoplasmatota; class Poseidoniia; order Poseidoniales; family Thalassarchaeaceae; genus MGIIb-O1. The sequence goes on along the minus strand of JAERST010000006.1, from coordinate 18,520 downwards.
CGATTCCTTACTCGAAGAAATCCGGTCGGTAATCATCTCGACGACGACCGGTGCCGAAATCAAAACCGCCACGAGAACAGCGAGGTTTGCCCAGGTTTTGCCAGTTACTTGGTGTGCGGTCCCACTGGCGTAGAGTTTGACAGCGCCGACCCAAGGAATTTCGAGGGAAGCGACGCCCATTATCCATTCATCCTTGACGGCGGTGACGAGATTCCCGTGCTCGTCTTTCAGCGATAATTGGTCGTAATTGCAACCATTGCTCCAGCGGTTATCGCCGGTCGTGATGTATCCTTCGTGAGTCGGAGTCCAATCGCGAACCGTGAGTTTTGAATTGCCGTGGAAGCAATCGTAATCGAGTTCGACCGTGATGGTTTCCGCGCCTACAATATCCGTTCCGGGGACATCCCAACCCCCGTTTGGATTGGCTACAGCCTTGAGCAGGGCGCGGTGAATTACCGGAGTGTCGCTACCTCCGTTCTTGCTGAAGATGATGACATCGCCTGGCATTCCGTGCGTGGAATATCCCTCGTGTTCCCCACCCTGTTCGGTAGCCTCTGCAAAGGTGATGATAGTGTGGCGTTCGGGCGCCATGACGAGAACGAGGTCGCCTGGGTCGATGGCGCCGACCGAGCCATGCTCGTTATCGTGCATCATCGAGCCGGATTCAACGACGACCATCGGCGGGTACGAGCCGGTGGCGATGGTCATCGAGCCGAGCAGTAAGATGACGAGGCCGATCGCGAGGCTCGCCTCACGTTTCAGCACCGTCAAATCCAGACTCATTCCTCCTCAGTAGATTGGCTGCGCTTGCTCGACTTGGATGCTCGAGTAGCGCGGGCAGGGCGGGCTTTACCGACCGGCCTTGTGAGGTTGAGGACGAATAGAGAGGTGGCGGCGAGTAGTAGGCCGACTCCGTCGAAGTGGGGCGCAGTGGCGTGAATTGATGATTCACCAGCGAGCATCATTGAGAGGTCAACTGTGTATTCTCGCGGACCTCCACCTTCTGAGACCGCGAGGCCGAAGACCATGTTCCACAACAATAGTCCCGCGCTCGAAGCGCTAGCCAACGCGAGGGCGCGATTTGCATTGATCTCGCGAAGTAGAGTGGCGCGAGGTAATTCGCGAGACAGGCGTGAATTACCAGTATTCCACCAATCTGAGAAAAAGCCGCTCATGCCTTCGCCGTGAGCCTTGACTTCAATCTCATCCCAAGGCTCGGCGAAGTCATCCTCAGCATCCTGAGAATCTGCATCGCCAGCAGAAGCATCTACCGCCGCAGAAGCCTCTGAACCCGCTGGAGCGATATGTCTGAAGCGGGAGCTGACCTTGATTCCCATCTCATTGTACAGGCGCACGAGGTGCGCCTGATACCTGGGCCCGAGCATATCAGCAGCCTCCTCAGCCTCCTTGCGTCGCCTCAGAACCTCGGGCCGTGAATCAAGCAACAAAATCTCATCCAACGAAGCCTTGTGGCCCAAGTAAACGAAGAATTCCGGCAATACCCAGAAGGCGATGAGCCCACCGAAAATCAGTCCAGCCCAACTCCATGGAACGTATGCAGCCTTGGTGGGGTCGGTCGTTCCATCCAAAATGAAGAGGAATAGAATCCCCCAAAGTGTCGCTGCGGTGGAGAGAATCGCGGTCGTCGAGACGATCTGGTAGTGCTTGTCCTTGTGACCCATCCACCATCGGTCCAATGCCCGGTTCATGCGCTTGAACGGCCCTGCCATCATGGCTGACGCCGCGCTCATGAGATATGTCCCTTATCGCGTGACGTTCCAATGGATTGATGTTCGCGACACTGACTGAACAATACATGAGACAGGCTCTCTTTGCTCTGTTGGTCGCATCGAGCCTGATTCTCTCAGGATGCCTTTCTGAACCCGAAAAACCACTCGACCCCGAGGCCGACGAGGACCAAGATGGACTGCCGAATGGTTGGGAAATGGAGCGCGGCCTCGACCCCAAAAACGAATCTGACACACTTATCTGCCAAGGGCAATCGAGATTCTGTCTTCGCGCCTATGATAACCACACATTTGCCGAGACACACAACTCATTTTCAACCGTCGAAGATGAAGTTTGGATGGCGGTAAATCACTACACTGCTCTGCAGTCTCAATGGGATGGAGGCATTCGCGCTTTCATGATTGACATCCACCATCTATCGAAGGAAGACACCGCGAAAGAAGACGTTCGATTCTGCCACGGGGACCCCGACTCGACCCTCTTCCACCCCTGCATTTACTCCGAGGTTGATGCCTTCGCCTGGCTAAGCCAATTGGGTTCGTTGATGAACAATAGTTCTGGGGACGTGGTGACTTTGTTGATCGAGAATTACGTACCCGGCGAGCATGTCGAGTACCTATTCAACGTCAGCGGCATGCTCGAGAGAACTTGGGTGCATGAGGTTGGGGAGGAGTGGCCAGCGCTCGGTGATATGGTTCTGGCCGGAAAGAATCTGGTGGTGTTTTGGGATTATTCAGATGATGAGCGCTGGCCGTGGTTGCATCATGCTTGGAGCCACTCTTGGGATACACCCTATGGCGAGGATGACGAGAGTGAGATGTCTTGCACGGTTGGCCGCGGGAGTGGTGAGAGTGAGGCTTGGCACCTCAATAATTGGTTGAGTAGCAGCTTTGGTTTTGCTGATCCGGTGCGCGCTGAATCGGTGAATGAGTACGAGAAATTGCTCGCGCGCGCGATAGAGTGTTGGGAGGTTTTTGATGACCGTCCGACCTTTATCGCGGTGGATTTCTGGGAGGACGGTGAGGTGGTCAATGTGACTCGCACCCTGAATGAGATGGACCACTGGTCGGATGAGGTTCCTCCTCATCCATGAAATTACTTGGATTTCAGTAGTCGTTTTGCCGACCCATTGATTCATGACGGGCGGACTTGGCGGAAGGTCGGATGGCTCTCGATGCGCTCGACCTTCTTCACCCGCGGGTGCGGGAGTTAGTGGATGAGCGCGGGTGGGAATTGACTCCGGTTCAAGAGGCGGCGACCGAGGATTTGGTCGCTGGGCGCGACCGGATTTTGGTCGCGCCGACTGGTAGTGGTAAGACCGAGGCGGCGGTGCTGCCGCTCGCCTCGAGGGCGCTGGCGGGGGACTGGCAAGGCCTGTCGATTCTCTACATCACACCGCTGCGCGCCTTGAATCGTGATATCGACCGTAGGTTGGCTCGATTGCTTGAGCCGTTGGGCATGAGTGTTGGATTGCGCCACGGCGATACTACGCAGAAGGAGCGGACCAAACAATCCCGCAATCCGCCCAACCTGCTGGTGACGACTCCCGAGACTGCTCAGATTATGTTGCTCGGGAGTCGATTGCGCGAACACTTGGCTGGAGTGAAGGCTGTGGTCCTCGATGAGGTTCACGATATGGCAGCCAGTGAGCGCGGGGCGCAATTATTGATTGGACTTGAGCGGATTTCTGCGCTGGAGGGAGCCAAAGGTCGCGCACAGCGCATCGGTCTTTCAGCGACGGTAGGGAACCCAGCCGAAGTGGCGGGCTGGATGTCTGCCGAGGCAGAGCCAATCTTTGGTCCCGCGCCGCGAACTACCAAAGTGACAGTTCACCGAGAAACCCCCTCGCCCGAGGATGAATTATTGGCGGGAGAATGGGCGATTTCGCCTAAGTCGATAGCCGCATTTCGCCACCTTGCTCACACTCTGATTGCCGACCCTCCCTCGTTGGTATTCGTCAATTCGCGCTCGTCTGCCGAGACCGTCGCTCAACGCCTCTCTGCAATCGTTCCCGAGATTACGCTCGGAGTGCATCACGGCAGCTTGGCTGCCGAGACTCGGCGCGAGATGGAGGAGGCACTTCGCGCCGGAGAATTACACGGACTCATCTGCACCTCAAGCCTTGAACTAGGCATCGACATCGGTGCAATTCGCCGAGTTCACCAACTCAACAGCCCACGCGCAGTCGACAGAATGCTACAGCGCGTCGGCCGTGCCGAGCATCACCTAGGCGGAACAGGTCGTGGCGATGTTCTTGCTTGGGAAGTCGACGATATCGCTGAGTGTGCAGTAATTGCCCGCCGAGCCATGGCTGGAGAACTCGAAGGCGTCGAATGGCGATATGATCCGGCCATCGTCGCCGCCAATCAATTCCTGCAGATGGCCGCTGAACGCGGCGTAGTTCCAATCGGGCAAGCCAGCGAAATACTACGCCGCTCGACAATTTTCCGTGAATGGGACGAGGACGATACCCTCGCAGTTCTGCGCGTCCTCGACGACCGATGGCTACTGCGACTCATCGAGAATCCAGAAGAATCCGACGCGACGATTTGGCATCCGAGATTGTGGGAGGGTTTGGCTGAGAAAGCGAACCGCACAGCCAAACCGAAAGACGCGATACCGGAACAACGCCCACCGTGGGACGAGGAACACTCCGACGAAGACAAACAGAATTGGCTTCGAGCCATGCTCCCGCACATCCCCAAAGAACTCGCACAGGGTTGGTTCTCACCAGCCGGACGCCTCGGACGCAACCGAACCGAGCACATCTCGATGATCCCAGACGAAATTTCCTACCGCGTCCGAGACGCGGTTACCCGCAAAACTCTGGGCAGCGTCGACGAGGCCTTCGTACTCTCGCTAAACGACACCGGCGAAGATGAGGCCGGCCGACCGCGAAGATTCGTCATGGCCGGCCGAACTTGGTTGATAGTCGACGCAGACCCCGAGCAAAGCGAATTGTTGGTCGCGCCGATCAAGGATACCGGCGAAGCCCCGGTTTGGTCCGGTGAACTACCACCCGTCCCAATCGAAGTCGCCCTCGAAGTCGGGCGACTGCGCCGTAGTGCAGCCACAGCAATCAGCGCAATCGAAGCCGGACCCAAAGACATCGATTTCGATGATTATCCACTCTCTGACGAGGCACGTGCAGACCTGCTAACCGCAGTCGCCCAGCATCTCGACGCGGCCCAAACATTACCCACAGACACCACCCTAACCATCGAAAACAGAGAGAACACAATCGTCCTCAACACCTGCCGCGGAAGCAGAATCAACGAGACCCTCGCCCACTTCATCCAAGCCATGGGCTCGATGCGCGAAGGCAAGATGGGAACCACATTGACCGACCCCTATCGAATCGCCTTCAGAGTCCCGGGAACCACCGCAGGTCACGTAATCGAATGGCTGACCGAAACCTCTCCCGAAGCCCTCGAAACAATCCTCAGAATGACCATCCCAAACGGACGAGCTCTACGCTGGCGCCTCGTCCAAGTCGCCAGAAAAATGGGCGTATTGCAGAAGGCAGCAGACCCACGCAGAGTCAATCTGCAGGGGCTGATGCAGCGCTACCGAGGCACACCCGTTGTCGAGGAAGCGCTGTCAAAACTCTTCCACGAGCGGATGGATATCGAAGGCACGATGGATCTCATCCGCGAAATTCAATCCGGAAAAATCGAAATCCACCACACACCAAGCGGGCCATTGGGACTCTCACCAAAATCAGAACGCGACCTACTCCTACCCGCTTGGTCGGACGCACAACTGCGCGAGCGCCTCGAAACTCGACTGCTCGCAGAACGCTGCGTCCTAATCTGCCTCAATTGCAAAGACAAGACGCGCAAGCGCGTCGGTCGAATGGAGGACCGCATCGAGCCTTGCCCAGGCTGCAACGGCACGATGCGAGCATGCGCCCCGGAGCGGATGGAATCGATGCTCGTCGATTGGATAGAAAGCTCCGACCCAAAAGACCGCGGGCGCATGAAGAAAAATGCCGAATTAATTCGCACCCATGGCCACGACGCAGTGTTAGCGATGATGGCACGAGGAGTGGCAGAGGGAACGGCGACGAGGTTGCTTCGAGGTCACACCCGAGGAGACCGAATCAAATTGCTGCGAGCAATCCACAATGCAGAGTTACAGTACGCAAAGACGCGGCGATACTGGGGTTGAGCCACCATCAGAAACGATATGGACGAGCGCCCACTCCAAGCCAATGTGCTCATCGGACTCACCGGCCGCAACGCCTCAGGCAAATCCACCGTCGTCGCATGGTTCGTCGACAAGGGATTGGTGAGCGAATCTTGCTCTGATTCGATACGCGCCCACCTGCGCGAGCAGGGGATTGAGGAATCGCGAACTGCATTGATTGAGGGTGGGCGCGAGCTGCGCCGCGCGGGCGGCGCAGGAATTCTTGCTGAGATGTTATTGGAACGACTCGCCGGTGCGGATGCGGTCATCGATTCTATCCGTACACCCGGCGAGGTCGAAGCGCTTCGCGGGCGCGAGGATTTCGTTCTCATCGAAGTGCGCGCTGGAATGGAATCACGCTGGCAGCGCGCCCAAGCTCGCGCGCGCGCTGGCGACGCGCTCGACCGCGAGACTTTCTTCGCTCAGGAGCAGTCGGAAGCGGTCGCCAAAGACGAGGCCGGCCAAGCACTCGATGCAACGGCCGCCCTCGCCGATATGATTCTCATCAACGATGGAGAACTCTCAGAACTCCATTCAGATCTCGAAGACCTGTGGAACATTCTCTCAAACTGAGCGAGTTAGAACTCCAGCCTCAGACATCATTTGGTTGGAGATATCGAAATCTTCTCGCCATCGCTCAGGGATTTCCGAATCGGCCGGATAAACAACCTCGCTGACACCGGCCTGAATCAAAGAGCGCGCGCACCGCGAACAAGGCGGCCAAGTGACGTAAGCGGTGCAGCCCTTGAGAGAAATTCCAATGCGCGCGGCGTGCATAATCGCATTCTCTTCGGCGTGGCAAATCATCGGATATTTCTGCGCCCTATCGTTCAACCGCGTCGCAGTATCCTCAATCCCGCGAGGAAATCCGTTGAATCCTGTCGAGCGGACCTCGCGGTCTTCACCAACAACAACGCAACCAACTTTCGTCGATGGGTCCTTCGACCACTCGGAAATGTGCTTGGCCAGGTCGATGAAACGTGCATCCCATTTCTCACTCATGATTTCACCTCAGGGTCGACCGCCCGGAGGATCGTTATCTCGATTCGCCTCCGATCGGCTCGGGTCATAGCCCTCCCAGACTTCTGGATTGGCATAACAATCAGGATCGTCGCGGTCGGCCTGACCACCTTTGTCGTTGTCAACCCCGTCGCCGCAATTGCCGACTCCGCGATCTTCGCCGGACAATAGCGCCTCCGGACCACCCTTTGCCATGACCGCAATCATCAGTCCGGTGAGCACCAGAATGAGGAGGATGAGGATGACTTTGGAGCTCGTGTCTTTCGACTCGACGGTGACTTTCACTTCCACCTTGTCGTCGGCCTTGGAGGTCATGCGTAGCACCCGAAGTGGGTCATCCCTTTTGATTCTCAATGCACGCTCAACTCGTCGCGAAGGTCGAGATTATTGCTCTCACACCAATGCTTGAGGATGTCGCCAACGAGGTAAACGCTCCCCATCACAACCAACTGAACCCCACCCTGTTCGGCCATTGTCTGGGCCCACTCGAAGGCCCGAATTGGGTCGTCGATGAGCAGAGGGGGGTCGAGCCTATTTGAGCAGATTGCAGCGGCGAGGTCGGCTGGTTCGACGGCGGGGAGTCGGCCCGACGTCGGCTTGCTGATGACTATGTGGCGGAATGTGGAGGAGTGGAATAATTCGGATGCGAGGAAGGATGTCGCTTGTAGCAGGTCGTGCTTTTGCGACATGGCGACGAGGAGGACGCATGGCTCTTCGATATACGATAATTCGGCTGCGAATCCCTCGTCGTTGTGGGCCGCGCTGAAAGTGACGGCGAATGGCATCTGGCTCGGTCGCCAATTTGGAGAGCGGCCCGGCCATTTACAATCGGCTTGTTGGCTTCCCCAGCCCATCGCTGTTGAGACCATCGTCGATAATTCGCGCCAAGTTTCCCACGGCGATAGGTATCGTTGCATTTTGTGCAGGTAGAAATCATCGCCGGCGATTTCTGCGATGACCGCTGTAACCTCTGGGTCGTCCGGCTCGAGGGCGATTAGCGGGACTCCGGGGCGGTAGATTCCGGCTTTTTCACGAGCGATTTCGGCGAGAGTATCGCCGAGAACCTCTGTGTGGTCGAGCGAAATCGTCGTGATGATGCAGAGGTCGGCATCCACGAGGCAAGTTGCATCACCGCGCCCGCCGAGTCCAGTTTCGATTATCGCGCGCTCGATGCCGACCTCGGCGAAGTGCAGCATGGCGGCGGCGAAGGTGACTTCGTAGAAAGTCGGCTCAAGCAATTCTCCATCATTCGCCGCAGCCTGAATTGTAGCGATGTGTCGGTCGAAGTCGGCCGAGTCAATCGGCCGACCGTCGACTCGAATCCGCTCCTCGACGAGGACGAGGTGCGGAGTCGTGAATAGGCCAACGCGCAGTCCAGCAGCGGCTGCGTTGGCCGAAAGTTGAACACAAAGAGATCCTTTTCCGTTCGTCCCAGCGACATGAATTGAAGGGAATTCGAGCTGAGGATTTCCGAGGCGCTCGAGGAGCGCCTCGACCCGCTCGAGACCTAACTTCATCCCCACAAATCGCAGGTCATCGAGCCATTCTCGAGCGTTCATCGTAGCATCTCCACCACCACTTTCAGCAGTGCGGGAACGGGTCAAGGTGATATGGGCCTTGAAGTTGGGGGAGACTGTGTCCGCTGAAAATGAAAGTGTCATCGACATGATGGTCGATCAGTGGGAGTCGATGGCCGGAATGGCTGCGATGTTCATCGGAACCATCGCCATCGGACTATTCATCCAACCGCTTTACGACATTCCCGAGGCCCGCGCTTTTGGCGAGGAAGGAACGACAAAATCTGGATTCATCCTCTTCGAATTAATCATGATTGGAATCTTCACTGTCGCCATAATTTGGCTCGCGCGCAAGGGCCTCGACGCCCTCATCAAAGGCATAGTGATGCTCGCGCTCAGCCTCAGCCTATTCTACGCCCTCCAACCATTCACGCTCGTCATACTATACTACGCGGGCGCGGCGAGCGCGTCCACCGTCGGACTCAGCGCGCTCGCCATCACAATCGCAGGCATGGTTGCCTTGTACCGTTACCCAGAGTGGTATGTGGTCAATAGCGTTGGAGTGATGGTTGGGGCCGGGGTCATCGTGATGATTGGCATTTCTTTCGTTCCGACTTTGGTGATTATCTTCATGCTGCTGGCGGCGATTTACGATTATTGGGCGGTCCACAAAAGCAAGCATATGCTCGAACTCGCGGACACGATGATTGGGCTCAAATTGCCGGTTTTGCTGGTCGCACCGAAGGAAAAGGGCTACTCATTCCTCGACCAAGAGGGGGACATAATGTCAGGCGCACACGCGGGGGACGTGGCACCACCTCCTCCGGGGTATGATGGTGTGATGGAAGCGGAAATGGTCGACGAAGCCGTGAGGCTTCGACCCAAGAAAAAGAAGTCTCGTGATGCACTATTCATGGGGCTTGGCGATGTGATTTTCCCAGGAATGTTGGTGATTTCTGCAGTGTCATTCCTGCCTGATTGGGGGCCTGAAGTGTTCAGCGTCTTTGGCGAGTATTACCTCGCTCAGCTGGTTGTCGGTGTCGGTACGCTCGTCGGCGGGCTGCTTGGATATCTGGCTCTGATGTACTTCGTTGCGCAGGGAAATCCGCAGCCCGGTTTGCCGCTGCTGAATGGTGGGGCGATCCTTGGCTACTTGGTCAGCGGCATCTACGCCTACGACATCGGACCGCTATTCCAAGCGATTACCTTCCTCTAGCGCGATTACCTTCCTCTATCGCAATCCACCGCGCGCGGACCTTGATTCCCCGATTGATTGAAGGCGGGAGGGCTGACCCTTCGCTTCGGTTGCCATGCTTGACATGACCATGTTCAGGGAGCACGCGGATGTGCTGAGGGCTGACCATGACAAGCGTGAGATTCCCCACGATAACATCGATGCGGTGATTCGCCTCGATGAGGAATGGCGGCAAGCGCGCTACGATGTTGACCAACTTCGCAAGAAGCGAAATGAGGCTGCGCGTGGAATTGCGGCGGCCAAGAAATCGGGTGATTCGGCGGCCGCCGATGCGATATTGGCCGAGGTCGCTAGCCTCGGAGCGGAGATCGATGCGCTGGCGGAGAAGGTCGATTCTTGCTTGGCCGAGCGCGATAGAATCCGCATGAGCGTGCCGAATGTATTGCACGAATCCGTTCCTGTCGGCGAGGATGACCAGAAGAACACGCTCCACAGCCTGCACGGCGAAAAGGTCGAGCTGGCATTCGAGGCACGCACGCATAACGACCTAATCCAAGCAAATGGTTGGGTCGACCTCGCCCGAGCAGCAAAGGTCGCAGGTTCGCGCTTTTACTTCCTACAAGGCGACCTCGCGCGCCTTGAAATGGCTCTGCAACACTACTCAGCCAACTTCCTGATGGAGCGTGGCTACACCCTCGTTCAGCCTCCGCTGATGATGAACCGCGAGGCCTACGAGGGTGTGACTGACCTCAGCGACTTCGAGACGGTGATGTACGGTGTTGAGCCCGACAAGTACTACCTCATCGCAACGAGTGAACACCCTCTAACCGCGATGAGGATGGACGAAATCATCGAGCCGGCGGAATTGCCAATCAAATTAGTTGGAATCTCGAATTGCTTCCGCCGAGAAGTCGGCGCACACGGCCTATCCGACCGCGGAATCTGGCGTGTGCACCAATTCACCAAAATCGAGCAAATCGTCATCTGCAAACCCGAGGACTCGTGGGAACATCACGAGGAGTTGTTGAGCAATGCCGTGGACCTTTGGGATAGCCTTGGTCTGCACTATCGAGTGGTCAATATCTGCACTGGAGACATGGGCACAGTGGCGTCAAAGAAGTACGACCTAGAGGCCTGGCTTCCCGGCGCGGGCGCCTACAAAGAAGTCGTCTCATGCTCCAACTGCACCGATTACCAAGCCAATCGACTCCGCATGCGTTACCGGACCGCTGAGGGTAATTCGGCGGTGCATACGCTGAATTCGACCGCCGTTGCGACCAGCCGTGCGCTGGTCGCGATAATGGAACAGAATCAGAACGAGGACGGGACTGTTCGCGTTCCCGATGTCCTCGTTCCGTTGATGGGTGGGCAGACTAATCTGCTGCCGCTGGCTTAACCGAATCGTGTGACTCGAGTTTCACGGGGCTGAGGTTGCTTTGTTGGCCGCCTTGACAACGATTGTTCCGATGAGAAGAGCGACGAAGACGGCGGCTAGAATTGGTAGCACCATCGCAATTAGCGTCATCAGGACTGCAGCGATGTTCTCACCTGTCGAGACGACTGGATTTGCTACACCCATCGTCAGGGCGCTTGAGACGCCTCGGGTGACGACTGTTGCGCCCTGAACTGCGGCGGTGACGCCGCCGCCAGCGATGATCGCCAGCGACCACTGAATGACTGGATCGGTATTGCCCTCAAGGACGAGAGCGGTCATCCCGGTTCCCGCAACAACTGCGGCTGGGCTGGCGATGGTATCGAGCAGATTGTCTACCCATGGAACGTAATAGGCTGCAAATTCGGCGACCGTCGCAGCTCCCAGGAGAATCACTGCGACGTTCGAATCAAAATACTCGAAGGGAGTATCCATCAAATTCACATCAACAGCATCCGCACGTACGGCAATCGAAAGCAGGAATGGAGGTAGGAAGACTCGGAAACCCGAGGCTGCGGCCAGTCCTAATCCCATGCTCAGCGCGAGGATGACGTCGAATTCGTTCACGATTATCCCAGCAATCGGCCATTATTGAATCCAATGCCGGCATTCTTCATTGGGGATGTGCGAAAAACAGGTTCAATCGCCGATTTCGGCTAGGATTGCACCCATATCGACTCGGTCTCCAGCGGCGAAATTGACAGAGATGACCTCGCCGGCTTTCGGGGCTTGAATGCGGTGTTCCATCTTCATCGCCTCCATCACGAGGAGGGTTTGTCCTTCCCTGACCCGCTGGCCTGCAGTGACGTGGACTTCGAGGATTGTGCCCGGCATCGGTGCGGTCAGACCCCCCTCTCCTGCGCCTGCGTCAGCGCTTCCTGGTTCGTGACCGTTGACTACATGGATGCGGCCGTCGAGGTGGATCCACCACGAGTCGCCGACCTTGGCGAAGTGGGCGAATGTTGCTCGGCCGTTTACTTCGACGAGCAGGCGACCGGCTTGTGAATCGCGCGAGATTGAGACTTCTCCGTGAGCCTGCTCGACTCCCTCGCTTGTGAGTCCGGAGAGTGATAGAGTGCCCTCGGAATCGGTCAGCTTAGCGGTGTACCGCTCGCTCGATTCTCCAATGCTCCACTCCACTTTCTCACCTCAGGGGAAGGACCTCGTCAATGTCCTGAATGGGTCGCCGGCGTGGCCGGTGTGTTCGTCTGCTGTGCTTGTTGCTGCGCCGGCTGTGCCGGCGCGGTCGAGCCCGAGGCGGCTGGCTGCTGCGGCGATTGCAACGAGAGTTGCTGGGTCGGGCTCGGGTTCTGCGAAGTTTGCGATATCGCTTGAATCGAGGTAATCTGTGGTGATGCCGCCAGATGTGAAATCGGGGTGTTGGGCCATTTGGCGAAGGAATCCTATGTTTGTGGTGACGCCGAGCGCGCGCAGGTTGGCGAGGGCATTGTCTAGGCGGCGTGCGGCCGCTGTGCGCGTAGGCGCGTGAACGATTAGTTTGGCCAGCATCGGGTCGAAATCGACTGTGACCGCATCTCCCTCGCGTACGCCTGTATCGACACGGATTCCAGGGCCTGCTGGCGCTCGCCACATGGCTAAGTCCCCAATCGCTGGTAGGAATCCCTTGCTCGGGTCCTCGGCATAGATTCGCGCCTCCATTGCGTGGCCCGTAATTCCGATGTCGTATTGAGTCAGGCCGAGCGGCATGCCTGCGGCGACCTCAAATTGCTTCTGAACTAGGTCGACGCCCGTGATCATCTCTGTGACGGGGTGCTCAACCTGCAGTCGTGTATTCATCTCGAGGAAGAAAAATTCGCCTCGGTCCGAGAGTAGGAACTCGACTGTCCCTGCCCCCTCGTAATCGACTGCCTTGGCCGCTTGCACCGCCGCATCTCCCATCGCAGCGCGAATCGCTGGAGTCACGGCGGGGCTCGGCGCCTCTTCGATGACTTTCTGATGGCGCCGTTGCAAAGAGCAATCTCGCTCGTTCAAGTGCACACAATTACCGAGCGAATCGGCCAGAACTTGAATCTCAACGTGACGCGCACCGGTCAGCAATCGCTCGACATAGACGGTGCCGTCACCAAAGGCGGCGGTAGCCTCACGAGCAGCCGCCTCGTATTCGGTGCGCAGCATCTTCGGCTCGTGCACAGCACGCATTCCCTTTCCACCACCGCCAGCGCTGGCCTTCAGCAGCAGCGGATAGCCCACACGAGCAGCTGCCGCGGCCAAAACTCCGAGGTGGTCGGAAGATTCCGAAATTGCAATCTCCTCTCCCGGAATCACCGGCACGCCAGATTCAATCATCCGTCGGCGTGCCGAAATCTTGTCTCCCATCGTATCGATTGCACCGGCTGGCGGACCGATCCAAATCAAGCCAGCCGCCTTCACAGCATTAGCAAAATCAGCCCGCTCGGAAAGAAAGCCAAATCCAGGATGAATCGCCTGCGCCCCAGTGCTCCGAGCGGCCTCAATAATCGCCTCACCGTTCAGATAAGTTTCAGCCAGGCTCGCGCCGGGAAGATGCACAGAATCATCGGCAGTTTCGACGTGCAGCGAGCCTGCGTCCGGGTCTGAGAAAACAGCAACCCCACGCAGACCCGACTCCTTTGCAGCCCGCAAAACACGAACCGCAATCTCCCCGCGGTTCGCAACCAGAACGGTATCGAATGGACGGGGTGCGCCGTGCATCCAGTCCGGAATCATCGCTCCACCTACTCTTCGGGTGCCCAATCGGGCTTGCGGCGCTCGAGGAAGGACGACAACCCCTCCTGCCCCTCTCGTGAACCACGCATCGCGCTCGTCTTGTCCAAGGTCCAGAGTCTCAGCTCCTCATCGCTGGCCATCCAGCGGTCGAAGGTCATGGCCAAGCGCTTCGATTCGGCCACGGCCATCGGGCCGGTCGTGAGGACATCTCCGATGGCTCGGTCGATCGCCTCGTCGAATTCAAGCGGCGAATCGACCAAATCGTTGAGCCAACCGATTCGCAAACCCTCCTCGGCACCGACGCGGCTCGCCAACATCGAGAGACGGCGGAATTGGGCGCTGCCGAGTCGGCGGTACACGTAGGGTCCGATGACGGCGGGTAAGATTCCCAATTTGCCCTCAGACAGTGCAATTCGCGTGCGCGGCTCGCCAATCGAGTGGTCGACGCAGGCGACGAGACCAGCCCCGCCACCCAAAGCCACGCCCTGAACCGCTCCAATGGTGAAGCAAGGGTGTGCCCAAAGTGAATTGAAAAGACGGTCGAGACGCTCGGAATCGGCGCGATTCTCCTCCGGCCCAGCCGCCCCAGCGTCTCGCATCATATTGATGTCAGCACCTGCGCAGAAGTGCTTACCATCGCCCCGCAAAACAATCACGCGCAGGTAAGGAGAACCATCCGGGTCAGTCAGAACCTGAGTTGTACCGACAGCCCGCTCCTCAGTCCAGCGCAGAGCCTCCACCAACTCAGAAATCAATTGAACATTCAACGCATTGAACACATCTGAGCGGCGCAAGGTCAGCCGAGCCACAGCACCCTCAATTTCGAGGCTGCACAATTCAGCAGCCGGCCTCTCATCACTCATTCTGGCTCGCTCTGACATCTCACAACCCCCTCATCACATTCTGAAAACGCCGTAGCCATTGTCGGGGAACGGCGCATTCAGGCTCGCCGAAATCGCCAGACCGAGAACATCGCGAGTATCGCGCGGGTCGATGACACCATCATCCCAGAGCCGCGCAGTCGAGTAATAAGGCGAGCCTTCGGTCTCATATTTCTCAAGAATCGGCCGACGGAATTCCTCCAATTCGGCCCCATCCATCGGAGGCAATCCCTCGCGGGCCCGCTGGTCCTGTTTCACAGTCGCCAGCACATCGGCAGCCTGCGGGCCACCCATCACAGAAATCCGCGCGTTGGGCCACATGAACAAGAAGCGCGGATCGTAGGCTCGCCCGCACATACCGTAATTTCCAGCCCCGTGCGAGCCACCAATAATCACCGTGAATTTAGGTACTGGAACACAAGACACGGCCGTGACCAGCTTCGCACCATCCTTCGCAATTCCACCCGATTCAGCGTCACGGCCGACCATAAATCCGGTAATATTCTGCAGGAAAATCAGTGGAACGCCACGCTGTCCGCAGAGTTCGACAAAGTGAGCACCTTTGAGCGAGGATTCGGAGAATAGAATGCCGTTATTTGCCACGATTCCAACCGGATATCCATGAATCCGAGCGAAGCCACAAACCAGAGTCGTACCGTATCGCGGCTTGAATTCGTGGAAGCGAGAACCGTCGACGATGCGAGCGATGATTTCCTTCACATCGACTGGAGTTCGATTGTCGCTGGGAATGATTCCCATCAATTCTTCAGGGTCGAAAGCGGGCTCTTCAACCGCCTTGGAATCCAATCGCTGTTTCGGCTCGATATTCAAATTCTCGACAACATTTCGGACCATTCGCAGGGCTTCTTCCTCTGTTTCAGCGAAGTGGTCGGCCACACCCGATTCGCGGGTGTGGACGTCAGCGCCGCCGAGGTCTTCGGCGCTGACCTCTTCGCCCGTCGCTGCTTTGACGAGGGGCGGACCGGCGAGGAAAATCGTTCCATTTCCTTTGACGATAATCGATTCATCGGACATGGCTGGGACGTATGCGCCGCCGGCTGTGCAGCTGCCGAGGACGGCGGCGACTTGCGGGATGCCCTTGCCGGACATCATCGCTTGATTGCGGAAGATGCGGCCAAAGTGACCGATGTCCGGGAATACCTCGTCTTGCATCGGTAGGAAGGCTCCGCCGCTATCGACGAGGTAGATGCAAGGGAGATTATTGGCGTCGGCGACATCTTGGGCGCGGATGTGTTTCTTGACCGTCATCGGATAGTACGAGCCGCCCTTGACGGTCGCGTCGTTGGCGACGAAGAGACATTCGCGACCGTGGACGAGGCCGATTCCTGTGATGACGCCGGCCGAGTGAGCCTTGCCATCGTAGAGTCCGTTAGCGGCAAGGCTGGAAAGCTCGAGGAAGGGGCTGCCGGGATCGCAGATCTCGGCGATTCGCTCCCTTGGGAGCATCTTGTTTCGAGCGCGGTGGCGCTCGACATATTTGCCGCCCCCGCCCTCTTTGACTGCCGCGAGGCGCTCTTTGAGGTCGGCGGCCAAAGCCAGATTTTGTTCGCGTCGACGCTCCCAATCGGGGCCTGAACGCTCGACGCGGGTCGGCAATCTATCCATGGCTCTCAACCCCCGAGATTGCCGACGAACCTTGAATCCAATGGATACGACATCGTAGATGTCGTGGTTCGGACCGGCTTCAATTCAGACCAATCGGTCCGAACTAAACACCCAACATCAAGCGACCAACATCGCGCAGCCCGGGCGCCATTCCAACTACCATCAGAGCCAATCCGATGAGTAAGCGCAGGTGCTGCTGGCGATGCTCGAAATTCGCCAATGAGTAGAACCAGAATATGATTCCACCAATCGCCAACTTCAGCACGGCAAAGCCGGCTGCGGTGTCGAAGAGTTCGATGATCCAAGCGGAGACGATGTGCTTCTCGTGGTAGCCGAAGAAATCGATCCCAATGAAGGTCGCCAATCCATCCAGCAATTGACCAGCAACAGGAAGGAAGGCGACCGGATAAGCCATCGTCGCCTTAGTGCGAAGAGACTCGATGAGGTCTTTCTCCTTCGATTCCAACTCGATGTAATCATCCTCAGTCATCCCTGGCGATAGGACACCTGCAACGATGTCCAAATCGGCCAATTCTGCAGCCGCCTCTCGCCCCTGTTCAATCATCCACATACAGAGCAGAACGGGAGCACCGATGACGACGACAACTGGCCACAAATTGAGCTGTGAAAATTCCTGATGTGCCATGAAAGAAGCAAGCGCACCGAAGAGCACCAATCCTCCGCCGACACCGCTGAAATACACGGTGCGCTGAATGTGATCAAATGCCTCAGCGCTCGCCTCTAGCAACCAAGGAACGGCGAGCCCAAGAGCCGTAAACAACAACATCAGCGAGAGGTCAACTTCGAGGTAAGCAACCCTATCGCTTCCACTAACAGACACTCCGTAAAGCACGAATTGTGAGAAAATAATCAGAAAAGAAGCATTCCGAACGCTCTCAGCCTTCTTTTTGTCATCGCAATCGCAGCGAGAAATCGAGTAACCAGCCCATCCAGCGACAACAACCCAAGCAGCGGTTTGGAAGTGAACTCCCGGGGAGACGAACCAAGCGGAGAAGAACTCCCCGAACATTCTCGCGTCTTCGACAACTTCACCGAATGCAGCCCACAAAACGAATGGCAGCAACGCGAGTAGAGTCTTGTCAGAGCCATCGATTCCAAGGTGGCGCAGCCAGCCCGAGAGAGCGACCGCGAACATGGCGAGAACGACACCGTAAGTCATCGTGTTGACCATATTGTAGCCGGCATCACCAGTGGATTCACTGAGAATTGGATTCAGGTAGTAAGTGTAGACGAAATCGGAAAGTGGGTTCGAAATCGACGCTTGTTCGAGGGCGACTCCAGCGAAGAAAAGTCCCATGATAACGGTCAGACCTTGGATGACTACACGCTCGTAATCATACCACTCCTCAAGCAGATTCATGGCCGGTCGAGCGAGGACCCCCGCTTAGGCGTGGCGGCTCGAAAGGTTCGCAAAGTTAGGGAAGAATTCTCCCAAAGTTCGTCGACGGGCTTTCTCGCCGGGTGGATTCATTCTTCTTCGAATGAGATTGATTCATCGTCCGCGAGCTCGAGCATTTCTGCGACTTCTTCTGGGTTTTCGGGGTCGACTTGAGCTGATTTGAAGCGGCGCTCGCGGCGGCGACGCGCGTCTGCTAAGCCGGGGACCAGCGCGTCGAATTGGTCGGATGCTCCTGTGTCGACATCGTAGGAATCGAGGCTGCGAGATTGAATGCGCATCCGCTTGCGGTCTTGTTCGAGGCCGTGCAGAACAGTGCCGTGCTCGGCCCCGTTGAGGATGCTCTCGATCGCAGGGGTTGCGAGGGCGAGGCCGTCCTCGTCACCGATGACGAGGACTGTCGAGCCGTAGATTGCCATCTCTGTGTGGGTCATCTCTTCGATGAGGCTGCGGATTCGGCCGTTGCGGCCGATTAGGCGGCTGCGCATGCGGCGGGTTTGGTTCGGCTGGCGGCCGACCCATTCGCGGATATCGTACATGCGCAGGAAGACTTCGTCCTCGAGGAGTTTGACAGCGCGCTTTGGTGCGAGGCCGCGGCCGATTGCGCGGACTACATCTGGCATCTTCATGCGCAGGATTGGGTCGACCTCTGTCTGTCCCCAATCGGCCATTACATCGCCGGTGGCGGAATCAACTTCGAGGCTGGCTCCGCTGGCCTTCTCGATCATTTTGCGTGTCCGCCCGCCCTTGCCGATGAGCACCGCGATGCGGTCCTTGGGGATGCGTGCG
>JAERST010000005.1 GCA_016845365.1 Methanobacteriota archaeon | reverse complement strand
ACGGACGTTTTAGGCCCAATAAAATCGACTACCACTTGAGGCGCCGGTATTACCGCGGCGGCTGGCACCGTCCTTACCCACCCCTTATTCCAAGACCTTTGAAGAGTCAAGAAAAGACTGGGTCTTACCCCAGCCACTTGGAGTTCCCTGGTCACGATTTCTCGCATTGCCAAGTTTTCGCGCCTGCTGCACCCCGTAGGGTCTGGATTCGTGTCTCAGAATCCATCTCCGGGCTATGTCTCCCAACACCCGTACGCGTTGATGGCTAGAGGGTACATTACACCCCCTACAACCTGATACGCCGCAGGCCCATCCTATGCCGCCGGGGCTTTGATCCACCAACCGTTCCAGGCATGGTGGACTATGGGGTATTATTCTCAGTTTCCCGAGGTTATTCCCCAGCATAGGGCAGGTTACCCACGTGTTACTGAGCGGTACGCCGAGTCCCTAAGACTCTCGACTCGCATGGCTTAATCGAACTCCAATAGCGGTAGCCTCCGGCAGGATCAACCGGATTTCGCGTGAGCGGAATCACAATCCTAACGGAAGTATCGAGTGGATCACAAGTTTTTGCTGATTCTTATTGAAAATTGACGCAGAAACACCGATTCTATTTTTTGAATTTGAATCGAAATAATCTGCTTCTTGCACCCCCTATGGTCGGGGGTCAAGTTGAACGTGGTTCACCTCTTTATCGCGAATCGAGTTCGCGACTGCATTTCCTCGGCGTGCGTCTGACTTGATGGAGAACTTCATCGGACCGAATGGTCCTCAGTCTCCAACGCCAGTCTGACGCAGCAGCCCGCCGACCGTCCTTCGGTATATGAAGATGACGAGTGGGCTGCGACCTGTAATCGATGCACTGCGCCGCGATTGTGCTCTCTGCATCGGTTCCAGCACAGACGCCGTTTCAAGGGGCTGTGAAGCAAGGAAATGAAACGCTTCAAGCGCTTCATTCTGCACCGAAGAATTCGCGCAGCACAGGGTGCATTTCCATCGCTTGTTCCTTCTGAATCTGCTCGTAAGTTCTCAGAATAATACCGACCGCTAGAAGCAATCCAGTACCGGTCGCATTACCCACCGTTCCGAGCAGATCAGCACCCGCCGCTAACAATCCGACGAAAGCACCAGAGAAGATGGTGACCGGCGGGATGTAGCGCTCGAGAATGCGCTCGAGAACAACTGGGTTCTTGCGGAATCCAGGAATCTGCATTCCAGTGCGCTCAATCTGCTTGGCGACATCCTTCGAGCCCATATTCGTGGTCTCGATCCAGAACTTCGCGAATATCGTCGAACCCAGTGTCATGAATGTCACATAGACAATCACGTGAACCATGATTTGCCAGAGCTCGTGTCCATAGGCATCACCGCTCTGGTTTAGCAACGGAATCAACCAATCACCAACCCCGTTGACCATCGAGGAATACCAAGCGAATCCACCCGAAGGCGTTGTCGCACCCGGCTCGTACGAACCGAAGTAGTGCGCCATCGAACCCCAACCGTTCTTACCCAAAATCGGGACTGTAGAGAGCGTTGGTGAACTCCAGAAGAGCAGGGTGAACATGTTGACGTTGGCCAGCAGAGCTGCCATCAAAATCACTGGAATGTTACTAGCGTAAACCAGTCGAATTGGATATTGACCTCGGTGTCCACGAACCTTACCATGAGTCAAAGGCAATTCCAATTTACTCGATTCTGCATAAGCGACGACTAGGAACACGATAATCGAAGATACCAATGCTGCGACAGGATTCGCATGATTCAGTAATATCAATTCGAAACCGTTCTCACTGACTAATTGAGAATTCGTCGCCGTCCGTAATGTGTAGAAAATCATTGGCAGCGTCCCTGAAGGTGGGTTCTGTAGTGAGTACGGAGTACCCTGGACGCTGGCGAGAGGAGATAGAGTTCCGACGAATGTCGATTGAGCAACACCGGCAGCGATGAAGAGCGAGATACCGCTGCCGATTCCCCACTTGCTGACCAATTCATCGAGCAGGAATACGAGGTATGAACCGACGAAGAGTTGAGCGACGATAATCGCATTTGCCCAGCCAAGTCCGTACTGGATGATGATCGTCTCGTGTGGGTCGAGGAATCCGTAGACTTGTGGAATCGACTCGATTGGAATCATTAGCAGAACGAGAATCTTCTGCACACCTTGGTACAATTGCTTGTCAGCTGAGTCCTGCAAATCGAGTTGTATGATTTTCGCACCAGCGAAAAGTTGCATGATAATCGAAGCGGTAACAATCGGTCCAATTCCCAAGTGCATGATCGAACCGGAAGCACCAGCCATGATTGCGCGGAAGGACGAGAAAACGTCGAGGGTCGAATCGGACAATCCCCAAATCATCACGTTCGTCATCATGAAGTAAATGATGAGAACAAGGGTTGTGGTCCACAACTTCTGGTTGAATCGGACGTGACCCTCGGGCTTAGTAATCGAAGGGTAAACATCGACTAGGCGGCGAAGCGCATACAGTCGACTGGATTCCGGTCCCGAATACATCAGACATGCGAGTGAAAGACCCGCGCCTAGTCCAAGAAGGGCGATTCCAACGAGGACGAATCCGACGACGGACGGGTCTTTCCAACCCCAAGCGAAGAAGCCGAGAACAGCTGCTAGCCAAATTCCTGGCTTCAGCATACGTCCTAGATAGGGAATCTCTGCAATATTTTCTGGGAGGTCGGTCATCGTCCCCCAAATTACGAATCCAACGTAGGGGAACGATGTCCCGAACATTAGCAGGGATTTCAGTTGAGCATCGGTGTCAGAACCGAATAGCGAATCTTGCTGCCACCATACCAGGGCACCCCAATAGATGGCTGAAATGGCGATGATGCCAATCACAGAGGGTCGTCGCTCTTCCATCTCGCTCACCCGCGCCGCTGCTTATCCTGTATTTCATGGAATCGAGTCGTGAGTCCGACTCACTCCTCTTCCCACTCGCCAAACTCATCGTCGTCGCCATCGCTGAGGATGACGGATCCACCAGCTGCTTCCACCTTCTCGATGGCGCGCGCGCTGGCTGAAGCGACGGTTATCTCGAGCGCGCGGTCGATTCGACCGCTGCCGAGGAGCTTGTCATATCCCATCTCGCCGAGGTCGATCGAATCGCCCTCCGCAATTTGGCTGACTTGAATCAAATTGATGCTTACGTTGACCTTGCGTAGGCTTGGTCGGCGGTTGAATCCGTGCATACCCCAGTGACCTGGCATATACTTGAGACGGGTCATCAAGCGGTGCTTGTTGATTCCAGCATTTCCGCGTCCGCCGCGCATACCCGCGCCGCGACCAGCCTTCTTTCCGCGACCGTGGTAGCGGGAGCGGCCCCTGAATTTGTTAGTACGTGATACCATTCATCTCACCTCAGATCATTCTCTCCGCGAGCGCAGCGATGTCGTCGCCTCGGAATCCGAGAGCGCCGCCAACGGTGTATGCTCGCTTGATGCCGCCCCATCCCTTCGCACCGCGAGGTGGGTGGAGGCGGAGGACTGGCTTGAGTCCCTCAACCGACTTCATGGTCGCCTCGCCTGCTGCGAGAGCTGCGGCGAAATCCTTGAGCGACTTGAACTCGGATCCTGCCTTGATTGCAGCGTCATCGACCGGCTTGTCACCGACCATGCGTCCGCGAGTGCTGATGAGTGTCTCGATGGTCGAAGCATCGACCGAGCCCCAGGTTACGAAGTCCTTGGACTTCTGTAGCATTCCAGCGTAGGTCGAACTCTCTGGGACGATTGTTGCGTGATTGACGCGAGTCAAGTTGAGCATGCCCATGGTGTCACGAATGCTGCGCTCGACTCCTCGGTCGCTGCGCACACGTACGACTAGGAAGCTCATTCGTTTCGCCTCCCGCTGGTGATGTTCAGGCGACGTCGGTCTGCCTCGCCGATTCGAGTTCTGTTCAACTCGACGAGGGCGTTGAATGTCGCCTGAGCGTAATTGATTGTGGTTCGAGTCTGGCCCGCGGAGCGGCTCCAGACGTCGGTGACTCCGGCCAATTGCAGAACGCGGCGGCCGTAGTCGCCGATTACGAGTCCCTTACCTGCAGGAGCAGGCATCAGAGTGACTCGTGTTGAACCGGAGCGCCCGGTAATCTTCAGTGGGACCGAAGTTCCAGGTCCGCCACCGGATTCCCATGAACCATTTCCGCGCATTACTGGGATTAGGTTCAGTTTGGCCTTATCGATGGCCTTGCGGATTGTGCTTGCGACTTCCTTACCCTTGCAGATTGCAAGGCCAACGTATCCATCGCTGTTTCCAACCACGCAGAGGACATTGAATCGAACACGGCGACCTGAGTCGGTCATGCGCTGAATCATGTTGACTGCGAGAACATCGTCGGTAAGTCCGGGAAGGAGTGCATCGACGATTTCGACCTCACGGATTGGTAGGCCAGTCTCGAGTGCTTCTTCGTAGGTCAGGATTTGACCGCTTGCGACCATGCGCCCGAGGCGGGTGCGTGGTTGCCATCTTCGAAGTGCAGCGAGTGGATCTGGACCTCGGCGGCGGCGAGGGGAGGTGTCCTCCTGCTCGGCCATTGCCAGAGCCAATCCTGGGGCGATTGCCGGAGCGTCTTCGACGATATCTGTTGTCTCTTCGCTCATGCACTCGCCTCCTCAATGGATTTCTTTGCCGACTCGACCGCGGCCGCGATCGAGTCGTCGATGTGTGCGCCGTTGATGCGCTCATCACTTGGTAGCACATCTTCGCTGTGTGGAATCTCAAGACCTGCGTCGACCATACCCTTGAGTGCCGCGAAGACGCGGTTTCCAGGTGTCGAAGCGGCCAGACCAATGTCTAGGATCGCTTCGTCATGGCCAGCTGCAATCGCTGCCTTGGCCATGGCGTATCCCGATAGATAGCTCGCTGGAACCGACTTGCGGGAAGCGTCCAGCGGCCATCCATATGCGTCGACTAGCATCTTGCCATCGACCGATACGGCGACGTTGTCTCCGGTCGTCTCGTAAGTTACGAGTTGACAGATAGTCTGAGTATTTGTCACGCGAACAACTGCGCGTGCATTGCCGCCGCGAAGCATTCGGATTCTGCGACGATAATCTGTCTCGCCATTGCGGCGGCGCTTGTAGCGGAGTCTCTGATTCTTACCGTGTGCCATCACTGCTCACCTCCGAGCTTGATTCCGTCGATTTCCATGTTCGACTTCATGTGGGAGACTGAACGGTATGAACCGCCCTTGGCCTTCCTGTAGTAGTAGCGGTACTCGGATGGAGTTAGGGTCTCGTCGCCCCTCATTTCCTTGAGAGTTCGGCGTTGTGCGCGGATAGTTCTCATCCAGCGTTCCTTCTTCGGGTTGCGGGAATTTGCGGTACCCTTCCTCGAACCCTGGCCGGTGCGTCGTCCCTTCGACTTCTGAGCAGATGCCTTGCGGGCTCGGGAACGGCTGGTTCCGACCAAAGGTCGTGCCTTGATGACGCCCTCATCGATGAGTCGGCGGACGTCATCCTTCTGGACAGCGTTTGCGACATCGTCGAGGTAATCCTTGTCGACCCAGATTCGGTGGATGCCGACTGTTCGACCCTCGCGCTTGCTGAAGATAGCAGCCGCGAGCCTCTTTTGGTTGGTGATCATCATTGCAAGTCCCCCTTGCGCGCGAAGCGGCGGCGGTTGAGGACGCGCAGACCTAGGTCGTCTG
Source organism: Methanobacteriota archaeon (assembly GCA_016845365.1). Taxonomy (GTDB): domain Archaea; phylum Thermoplasmatota; class Poseidoniia; order Poseidoniales; family Thalassarchaeaceae; genus MGIIb-O1. The sequence goes on along the minus strand of JAERST010000005.1, from coordinate 271,188 downwards.
CGCGGTCGTGGATGCTTGCTCGCTTGCGGTTTCCTACCGAAGCTGCGATTCGAACTGCTTGGCGCTCTGGGTCAAGGCCGTCTAGGTCTCCTGCGGTGCTGACGAGGATTTCCTCAAAGCCCGATGGGTGGAGTCCGCGAGCGTCGGCAATCTTACCGTATCCGACGCGGACTAGAGGCGAGCGGTACTTGCGGTTCTTGCGCTGGCTGGAATCGTCACCGCGAGGCTTCTTCCATCCGGTTCGCGAGAGGCGCTTGTAGCGGAACCACTCTTGGCGGCGGAAAGCAGGTTGCTTCTTCTTCTGTGCCGCGCGTGTTGCGAGTGCGTCCTTGGTTGCATCGTCGAGGACTGGCTTCTGTCGAGCCGTGTGGAAATCATCCCAGTCGTCCTCGAACTCGTCAGCCTCGAAGTCATCGTCTTCGTAATCGTCTTCGATGTCTTCAGCCTCGGACTCAGCCTCGACCTCATCGAATTCCTCGTCGAGGTCGGCTTCTGCCTCCTCGACGGCTGGTGCATCGCCTGCCTCTTGCAGGCGGGCGATGAGGTCAGCCTTCTTGCCGGAGACCGGCAAGTCGGCTGCGCGGAGTAGATCCTTCAGTTCAGCGACTGTCATACCTTCGTAATCCATCATCATCACCCCGTTTATTGGTCTCCCTTCGAGACGATGTAGATTCCATCCTGGAACACACGTCGGTCTCGCTTCTTGATATTGCAGGCGCGCTCGATATTAGCCGCGGTTTGTCCGACCTTCTCGCGGTCGGCGCCTGTGACTGTGATGTCGGTCTTGTTTGAGACCTTGACTTCAACCTCAGCAGGCGACCATGGCAGAGCGGCGACTCGAGGGACCTTCTCACCGAATAGGTTGGTGATGGTCATCTCGTTGCCTTGTACCTTGATTGTCATCGGGAAGTGAGAGTACACAGCCTTGAGCTTGTACTCAAAGCCCGAGTCGACTCCTCGGACCATATTGTTCAGGTGCGCCGCCCAGGTTCCAGCGAGTGCCTTCTCCTTGCGGCGTGGTAGGTTACAGAATACCTCGACTCCATCCGAGGAGTCGCGAACCTCGACGCGTGGGTGACGGAACTCGCGCGTCAAGGACTTGCCATCCTTAGCTAATGTCACATTGTGACCAGCAACGGAGGCGGAGACTCCCTCTGGGAGAGAAATCGTGTGTGAAATTTTATCCAACTTTGGCATAATTCATCCCTCCATCAGAAGATGTATGCGAGCAATCGCCCGCCGACACGCTCCTTCTTCGCATCGTGGTGGTTCATCACACCTTGATTGGTGGTCAGAATCAGAAGACCGAAGTCTTGAGCCGGCAAATAGCGCGACTCCCACTTATCGTAATCTGTTCTCTTGACCGAGTGTCGTGGCTTGATGACTCCACAGCGGTTGATTGCTCCAATCAACTCGACGCGGAAGCCGCCTCCACGACCGTCCTCGACCATCTGGTATTCTCCGACATATCCCGACTTTTGCATGATCGAGAGCATACTGCCGAGCAACTTGCTGGCAGGGCTAACTGTCACTTCGTAATGTCCGGCTTGTTCCGCATTGAAGATGCGGACGAAAGCGTCACTTAATGGGTCAAACTGCATTCTTCATCACCTCATGCAAATTTCTTGAATCCAATCTGTGGGGCCACATCTCGGAAGCACTGGCGGCATAATCGTAGGCCATGTCGGCGAATCATACCGCGCTTGCGTCCGCAGCGTCGGCATCCATTGCTTCGTCCGATCTCTTCTCCATGATCTCGTGCCATGCTTCACTCCTCCACGATGGTGAGTCCGAAGTGTTCCTTGAACCACTCCTTGGACTCGATCTTGCCCACTCGGTGGGGAATCCCGACCTTTGCCGCACGGCGGCGGCGGCGGGATACCCTGTGTCCTGGGCGTTCGAGTACGATGTTGATGTCCATGCCGAAGATGCCGATATCTGGGTCATACTTCTGCTCGGGGAAGTCGGTATAGTCCGCGATTCCGAATGAAAGGTTGCCGGACTGGTCGAAATTCCAGCCAGGTAGTGTGTTCTCGCGGACCCAAAAGGCATCCTTGAGGAAGGACTCGATGGTTGAAGCGTCACGAATCGTGACCTTGCAGCCGATCGGTGCGCCTTCGCGGGTTCCGAGTTCGCGGTTGGTGCTCTTTGCGAGAGTGCGAACTGGCTTGAGTCCAGTTAGCAACTCGAGCACACGCTCGCCGAGTTGTAGACGAGCTCCACCCTCGCCTACACCGATGTTGACGGTGACCTTGGCGATGCGAGGAGCGAGCATTGGGTTAGCTGATTCGCTCATTCCTTCACCTCCAGTGGTAGGTCCTTGTCGGCACCGATTACGAAGACGTAATCAGCGACGGTGCCGAAGTCCTCGAATTGAACTTCGTTAGCCTTCGAGGAGCGCTTGATATCCCGTGAGACTACGCTGGCGGTGGTGCCGATGTGACTTCCGCCAGTCAGGTAGGCTTGGACACCCTCGCCAAAGGCGTGGTGGCCAGAGACTTCCTGGTCTGGGAGTGAAATTACTAGGGTGTCGCCAGAATTGTACTGCTTGGCATCCTCGACGATGATATTGCGACCGTCGTGTAGGTGAATCTGTGTCTTGCCGCCGCGGATTGTATTCTTGCCCATGACGCGGCACAACTTGCTAGCAGCTGCCTTGTCTGAGATAGAACGGTAGCGGAGCTTGCCGTTTTGGTCGAGGATGCAGCGGAAGTTGTCCTCACCGACGGTGAGGACGTCCATGAGTCCAACACCGCGGCCGACATCGGTCTCGATGCGGCCGTCGACCATAACCTTGCGAGTAGCGACCATGCGCTTGGCCTCGCGCTGTGAGTGAGCCAAGCCGAGAACATCGCGGAGGATTAGTCCGAGAGGCATGCACATCTCGTCGCTGTGTCCACCAGGGTTTGGCTTCTGGACCCAGATGTCGGTCTTGCGAGTCAAGGGCCAGCTTCGTGGCATTGTTAGTCTCTTCATGTGGCTGCTGCTCATTGTTCAGCACCTCCGTTAGATCGCTCCATGATGCGCTTGATGCGCAGTGGGTCACCATCGTACAACTTGGTGACTACTAGATTCGAGGGGTGGATTGGAAGAGGCTCTTCCTTTCCGTCTGCGGTTGTCGTGGTGACTCCTTCGACGAAGACGAAGCCGCTCTTTGTGTCGACTCCAACGATGCTCGACTTGACGCCAGAGCGGCCGCGGGATTGACCGAGTCGCTTTCCACGAGAGTCAGCCTTGACGCTGTTAGGGAATCCGAAATCCCCGCGAAGAACCTCGACATCGTCGCCGACGCGCACAGTGACTGAGCGAATAGCGGCCAAATCAGGGTCATCTGTGATGAGGCGAGCGCGGATGCGCTTGCGGCGAATGTGAACCGGTGCGTCGGACTGTGCCTGACGCTGCTTTCCTGCTTTCTTGCTTACCATTTCTCACACCTCACACAATCTGCTTCGCCGTAGCGGCGATACGAGGCCAGCGTTCTGCTGCCTCGCGGCTCACTGGCCCCTTGATATCGGACCCCTTGACTTCACCACGCTCGTTGGTGATGACGCAAGCATTGTCCTCGAATTGAACCCAAGTTCCATCAACGCGGCGGAACGGGCGCTTCTGGCGCACGATGACCGCGTTGAAGATCTGGCGGCGAGTCTCAGGAGTACCGCGGCGAACGGTTACTCGAATCATATCGCCAACGCCGCCAGCCGGGTATCGGCGAGCGACTCCGCCCTTCTTGAGGACGGTAATCAGCTGGACGACCTTAGCGCCGGTATTGTCGACGCAGTCCATCTTTGCCATGCTGGGCAGTCCAGCGGTCGAGCGACCAGCGACTCCCCTCATTCGGAAGCCCCCTTCTCAATTACGCAGAACTTGACGGTCTTGGAGAGCGGGCGGCACTCCATGATTCGAACATTATCACCGCTGGCAATTTCACCGATGCACGATGGCAAGTGGGCTGCGTAGCGGCGAGTTCGCTTCTCATAGCGCTCGTACTTCTTCATGTAGCGAGTTACCTCGCGCTGCACGATGATTGAGTTGCTCATTCCGACCGAGGACACGGTGCCCTCGATGATTTGTCCTCGTAGCCTCAGGCTGCCGTAGAATGGGCAATTTTCGTCTCCATCCCATTCACCCTCGGGGGTGCGGACGTCTACTCCGATATCTTTCATTTCAGTTCCTCCTGTATCTTCGGTTGATGCGATCCTCGGGTCGCTGAGTGACGGCTGAACCGTCGATAACGACCTCTCCCGAATCGATGGTGAATGTGATGACGTCCTTGGGTAGAGTAACCTCTCCCGAGAGCGTTCGGACGCGGAGCGTCCTGCGGGTCTCCCCGACGACCATTCCAGTGACTCCGACCAGAGTCGGGTCGCGGCTCGCAACGACTTCGATGTCGCGCGCGAGCCATGGTAGGTGGTAGATGCTCATTCAGCGCACCTCCACTTGGTATCCGTTCTGTTCGAGGACCTTGGCGACGCGCTTCTTGTGGTCGCCTTGGAGTTCGATGGTGCGTCCCTTGACGGTGCCGCCGCTAGCACAAGCGCCCTTGAGCAGCTTGGCGAGCTTGCCGATATCGATTGCGGAATCGTCGATTCCTTCAACCATCGTTACCATCTTTCCATACCTCCTTCTAACAGTCGAAATGATCGCTTTTTGTTGTTCTTTAGCAATTTCTTGGCAGATGCACAATTCTTCTGGTAGACCACACAGATTGCAAATGCCAGCCATTCAAGTCTACTCCTTATTCTCCTCGGCCATCTTGGTTAGAAGACGGGCGATGCTCCTTCGCGTCTGCTTGTACGCGCCTGCGTTGGAAGAAGAACCTCCGAGCGCCTGCTGAGCACGTAGTTGGAGGAGTTCCTCCTTGAGTTCAGCGAGGCGGCGCTCACGTTGCTCAGGATTCATCTGGTCGATATCACGTGACTTGATGTGAGCCATGTTCACTCTCCCTCCTCTGCTTCGGTTGAATCATCAACGGCCTCTTCAGTCGCTTCTGTCGCTTCTTCAGCGGCTTCCGTGGATTCTGCTGCCTCTTCGGCTGCTGCCTCCATCTCGGCCATCTTCTCGACGACGCTGTCGACGACCTCTTCGGTGTCGGCAACGGCGGCCTCGTCGACCTCTGGAGTCTCTTCGACATCCTCAGGGATCTCGAGCATCGAGACTTCCTCGATTGGTCCGAGGCCTGACTCGGCACGGTCCTGGATGCTAATCTCGTGTGGCAACTTGACGCCAGGTCGCATGATGCGGACCGTGCAGCCGATTGTTCCGAGCTTCTTGACCGCGGTCGCAAAGCCTTCGTCCATGAATTCGAGCGCGGTCTCACCACAGAACTTGATGTGACCCTTCTGGAACTTCTGTACGCGGTGGCGAGCGCCGGAAATCTTTCCGCTGAGGATGATTAGGCAACCGCGAGCACCCGCGTCCATGATGTTCTGAGAAGTTGAGTGACCAGCGCGGCGGAAGAACCAGCCGCGCTCTAGCGAAGATGCCAAGCGGCTGGCCATAACCTGCGCGTTCAAGCGAGGCTCCTCGATCTCATTGACCTCGAGGCGAGGCTTGTCGAGATTGAAGTCGTTCTTGAGGCGGCGCTGCAATTCGTGAATGACCTTACCGCGGCGACCGATTACTCGACCGACTTGCTCGGCTTGGAGCTTCACCAATGTTCCTTCTGGAGTGCGCTTGAATTCCAAGCCGCCGAATCCAGCGCGCTCGGTTTCCTTCAGTAGATACTCGCGTACGAGCTGGCGCTCGATATTGCGATTGACGATGTTTCGAACTGTGTTTGTCTTGCTCATCATCTTCACCTCAGAATTCGTCCTCTTCCTCTTCGTCGCCGAAGTGCTCGAGGAAAATCTCGAGATTCACTTGGTAGTGGTTCTTCGGCGAGGCGCGCCCGCGTGCACGGGGCTTCCAGCCGGTGTGAACCTGCCCGCGGTGCGCGGCACAGTGAGTGATTATCATGTCCTCAGCGTCGATGGTATCGTAGCGCTGTCGAGCGTTCTCCATCGCGCTGTTGATCAGCTTGATGAATTCCTTCGAGGCCTTGTACGGATAGCGACCAGGGCCCATCTTGCCCTTTCGGTGACCAGCCATTGTGTTGCCACCCTTGCCCTTTCGGGAGCGGCGGGTGTAAGGAATCGCTTCCTTCTTGTCCATGACCTTCTCTAGGTATTCGATTGCATCCATCGCGTTCATTCCGCGGATGAACTTGGCGATTTGGTAGCAGTGCTTGTGGTGCATGTCCACGTTTACTGCACGAGCGGTTGCGAGGTTGGATCCCTCGAGCAACTGGGTGTATCCCGATTGGGGTTTTCCTGAATTTCGACTCATCTTCTCACCTCACTTCAATGCCACGTGCTTACTCGACCGAGTAGCTCCCACACCAGGTCCGGTGTGCGTTACTGAGCGGCGGGTAGGGGCGAATTCTCCGAGGGCGTGTCCGATCATCTCTGGGATGACCTCGACCCTGACGAAATCGCGTCCGTTGTGCACTCCGACTGTAGTACCGACCATTTCTGGTAGGATGTACATGCTGCGGCAGTGCGTCTTGACCATCTTCTTGCCACCGTTCGAGCGAACCTTCTCGAGGAACTTCTCGGCTTCCTCTGAAAGGCCACGAGAAAGGGACCTCTTCGCGCGCGAAGGCATGAGAGTAGCGATGCAAGGAGCATCGGGTTGGTCTTCGGGCGGGTAGAGTGGTAGAGCGCTGAGCTCATCCATTGTCATCCCGCGCCAAAGGAACTCCTTCTTGCGGCGCTCGGCAATAGTCGAGCGGCGCTTGCGAGCCTGGCGGCGAGCTGTCTTCGGCGAGCGGAACATCTTCTTCGACTTACGTGCCATTTCTCACACCTCACTGCTCCCTCGTCCTTCCGCGCCCGGTTCGGCGCGGAGCGATGTGTCCAACCTTCTGGCCCGGAGGCGAGTGGCGGCTCACCGAGTTCGGTCCGTGGACCGCCTGGTGATTTCCTCCACCGTGAGGGTGGTCGACAGGGTTCATCGCCACACCGCTGACGGTTGGGTAGAGTTTTCCTCGCGCCTTGGCGCGGTAGTGTGCTGCACCGGCCTTCATCAGAGGCTTCTCGGTGCGGCCGTGTCCGCCGAGCACACCGATGGTGGCTCGGCAAGTTGCTGGTAGGTCCTTGAGCGAGCCGCTTGGAAGGCGGACGCGGACCTTGTCACCCATGCGAGTCTCGAGGACGGCGGAGTTGCCGCCTGAGCGGGCGAACTTACCGCCGTCGCCAGGTCGGGACTCGACATTGCAGATCGGAGTTCCCTCAGGAATCTCCGAGAGCTTGGTAACGTTACCAGGTCGTAGGCTGACGTTGTCGCCGAAGGCCAATTCTTGGCCGACGGAGACGCCTTCTGGCGCTGCGATGTGGGCTGTTGTGCCGTCATCGAACTTTACGCGCGCGAGAGGCGCGGTGTGAGCCGCGCTGTGAACGAGGTCGGTGACCTCGCCCATCTTGTCGTTAACGCGCGGAATGCGGTTCGCGGCTGGGAATCGGTGGCTTGAGACACGGTTCTTTGGACTCGAACCGCGGCGTTGTGAACGTGTGCGCTTACCCATGATATCACCTCATCAGAACGCTCCGAGCTTGAGCGCTGCATCCTCCGCATCGTAGCCATCGGCAAGGCGCACGGATGCGTGCTTGCCAGTGATTGTAATCTTCGTGTTGACCTTAGCGACTTGAACGTCGAGGAGCTCCTCGACGGCCGCCTTGATCTGAGCCTTTGTCGCCTCTCGGCGGACGATGAACTCGATTCGGTTGTTGTTCTCGCGGTATCCGCCATCTTCGTCGGCGATTCGGCGAGCCTCGAGAGTCTTCTCAGTGATCCAAGGCATCTGTATGATACTGTACGGGTCAGTCATGGGAATCACTCCAGCGCTCCTATAGCCGCCTTGGTCCAGACGGTCAACCTTCCAGCGTCGCCGCCGGGTGCGAGGTCTTCAGCAGAGAGGTCCTTGGCGGCGACGACGTCGACGCCCGGTACATTTCGAGCAGCCTTAGCCAGGCCGTCGGTCTGAGCGACGACGACTAGGATGCTCTTCGGGGTGCGGTACTTGCGGCCGCGCATTGTGCCCTTGCCGGCACGGATGTTGCGGCCGGAGCGAGCGCGCTCAAGGTCGGCGCCCAATCCAAGTCCTTCCATCATAGCGACGAACTTGCGAGTTGAGTACTGTAGAGGTAGGTTCTCAATCTCGTACTTCTCATCGCCTTCTTCGCGGCTCTCGACGTATCCATCGATGACGATTGGGAAGCGAACTCCCTCATCGAATTGGTGGCCGCGAGCTGCGACGATGTCGGCGCTCGCGGTTGCAGCGATAGCGGAATCGCGAGCGACGCCGTTTTCCTTGCTGTTGATCTTCTGGGACCAGTCCTTTGCGACCATTGGTCCGTGTGCGCGGCGACCGCCGCGGGTGTGAGGGTTCTGAGCGGCGGTGCGCTGTCCAGCCTTACGCATAATGCGCGAGACACCGCGGCCCTTGCCCCACCATTCGACGGAGTGCTTCATTCCAGCCTGTGGAGCGCGCTTTCCGTCGTGCTCGCGGTGGCCGTAAGCCTGCCTGCGGTTAGCTCGGCTAGCGAGCACGGCTCGGCGGATGAGGTCCTCTCGGACTTCCGCCTCGAATACATCTGGAAGAGTCACTGACTTGCCGTCATTCGCCTCGACCGAGTAGATCTCGGCGAGCAGACCTGCGTCCATCTCTTCCTGCTCGACGGTGTTAACCAGATTGTACGACTTTGTCTTCATCTAATCACACTCCCTGCTTGCTCGAAGTACTGACGTAGGTCAGGTCAACTTCGTGCAACTTCGACTTCGGGCGAACCGCATCACGGAAGCGCAGAAGGCGCTTTGCTGGACCCGGCAGACTGCCCTGGATAATCATGTATGGATTGGTGACTTCTCCGTAGTGGAGGAAGCCACCAGCTGGAGTCACATCGGACTCATCTGGATTGGAAATTCGTAGAACGCGTTTGTTCAATTCGGTTCGCTGGTGGTATCCCATCTGACCGGCTTGGCGGATTGTCTTGCGGACGTATCCTGTTCCGAAGTCTCCCATGTTACCGATCTGTCGGCGCTTCTTCGAGTTCTTGTGGCTCAGAAGCTTGACTCCGAATCGCTTGACGACACCTTGGAATCCCTTGCCCTTGGTGATACCGACTACGTCGATTTCCTGACCGGATTCGTAGACATCTGCGACGGTAACCTCGCCACCGAGTCGCTCCTTTGCCCACTCCAACTTGGACGAATTGTCGCCACCGACCAAACCGACCTCCATGATTTCGGGGGTCTTCGATGGCACGCTCTTGACAAGAGATGGTTGAGTTGCAACGATGAGGCGAACCTCGCAGAGGTTCGAGTTGGCGAGGGCGTCAAAAGCACCGCCATTGGTCTCGCCCTCGCGGCTTGGAAGACGTCCAGCGCGCTTCGCTGGCTTGCGGCCTTCCTCAGCATCTCGCTCGCCGCGAGTCTGGTTAGCGAAGCGCGGGTGTAGTCCGTCCGGGCTCTCGGAGGAGTTTGCCCAAACCTCACCAGCGGTTTGCATACCGTAAGGAGTCATGTGGTAGCCGCGGACGGCCAGTACCTTCATCGGAGGAACCTCGACGACCGTGACAGCCTTGCGAATCTCTTGACCAGCGGAAGTGGAAGTCGGGTTGGTGTCACGCATCAAAACGTGTGTCATTCCAGCCTTCCAACCAGCGAATCCCTGAATTCGAATCTCGCTTGCTTCGGTCTCGGGCCAGGATGTGATCCTTCCATAGGGTCGAACTGCCCTCTTTCGAGGGCTAAAGCCCATGCTACCACGGCGGGGGTTGTGTCGGTCGGCCATTTGTTTGTCCTCCAGTATTTACCGGTTAGTTTGCCGCCGAAGCGGATTCGAACCGGGCCGCTACGTTAGGGAGGAACCGTGACACCGAAAGCCGATTTCCGAGTGGAGATCGGTTCTCTGGGATGCTTGAGCAGAGCCCTGTGGTGTCTGGTGCCTCACGTAGTGAGCGGCCTTGCGACTTCCATACCCTATATGAACGAATCGGGCTGGACCCATTTGCACCCCTATGGGGTGTAAGTGAACACGGGGGTCAGTGCAACGATTTAGAACCCTGACTTCGTATTGTAGGGTCCATGAGCGTGAGGCTACAGCATGACGGGCTTCGTGACGGAGTCGTCGAAGCCCGGGCGTATCAGCTCGAAGCGGTCGATGTGGCGCTGTCGGGTTCGACGCTGCTGGTGCTTCCGACAGCGGCTGGAAAGACCGCTGTCGCTTGGATGGTGATGGCCGAGATGCTGCGCCGCTCAGATGGATGGGCGCTGATGGTCGCGCCGACTGTTGCGCTGGTGAAACAGCATCTCGATGATTTGCAGAATGTGTTTGAGGGCGAGGCGGTCAAACCGATTGCGATGAGCGGAGCGATTCCCGCCTCGAAACGAGAAGGAATGTGGCAGGAAAGTCGCCTCGTCGTCTCGACTCCACAAGTTGTTCGAAACGATGTCAATCGAGGTGTGCTCGATTTGCGTGATTGCTGTGTCCTTGTTATCGACGAGGCGCACCACGCGACAGGGGAGCGTGGTGAGGCGCAGGTCGCTGATTTGTACCTTGGACTAGCGGATGAACCACTTATCCTCGGAATGACCGCGAGTCCAGGCTCCAAGACCGAGAAAGTTCAGGAGATTTGCGAGAGGCTTGCAGTTGAACGAATCCACATGCGGAGTTCAAACGATGGTATGCTAGCTGACCACCTCGCGAATCTCGATATCGAAGAGATGCGAGTTCGAGTCCCAGATGAGGTCCGCGAACTCGCAGAACCATTCGTTCGTTGGCAAGAAGGCATCGTCGACAGGGAGCGTAGATTGGGCAGATATGTTCTGCCGGGGCCAGTTTCTCATTCTGGCCTCGCGAATGCCATGGAGAGGGCCAATGTCGCAGTTCGGCGAGGCGAGTCTGACGCCTATGGTTCAATGAGCCGAATCGGGTTAGCGATGTCGCTGCATCATCTCATCAATCACCTTCTCTGTCAAGGTACGGCTGCTGCTCGAGAATTCCTCGATCGCAAAGAAAGTGGAGCAGATTCAGAGAAAAAGAATACTCGCAATTTGCTTCGTGACCCTCGTGTCCGAGACCTTCGCAGCAGCCTCGCGGAACTCGGCGAAATCCACAGCAAAGTAGGCGCAGTCAGGCGATTAGTACGCCAACGACTGCGCCGCGACTCAGAATCGAGAATCATCGTTTTCGCCACCTTCCGTGACACGGTGACGGCCCTCGATGCTGCCCTCGATGGACTCGAGGGCGCCAGGCCGGTACAATTCATCGGTCAGAGCAAACGTGGCTCTGGCAAGGGCCTGACTCCAAAACAACAAGTCGAGCGAATCGAGACCTTCCGCTCTGGCGAAGGAAATGTGCTCATCGCAACCAGCGTAGGCGAGGAAGGTCTCGACATCCCCTCGGCAGATTTGGTCATCTTCTACGAGCCGGTCCCGAGCGAGATTCGCAATATCCAACGTCGCGGCAGAACGGGTCGCCACCGCGACGGTGATGTCGTAGTGCTAATCGCCGAGGATACACGCGACGAAGGAGCGCGAGCAGCCGCTCTTCGTCGCGAAGAAAATATGCATCGGGCAGTCGCAAGAGTACGAAGGAAACTAGCTCGCAGCGCCCATCTCGACCTCTCAAATCTCAATCATTTCCGAGTCATTGCCGAGGATGAAACCATCTCGGCAGCAGAGTTCGTCAAATCCATCAGAGAACAACACAGGCCAGAACTTCACGCGAGCGAAGTAGCGAGCGACACGAGCGCGCCAGAAAGTGCTGCGATACTCCCACCCTCGACATTCAGACCAAGAGGACAGACTGGACTCGAACAATTTCCAGACCGGGCCAAACCAGGAGAAGACGCAACGGATGAGAGTTCCAAGCAGAAGGAAGACTCACGTGTACGCGATATAGAATCTCAACCAGAAAGTGAACCCGAGCCCGAAAAATCAGCAGAGAGAACTGAACTGCCCCGCCCCGTCTCCGCCGCCCAAGATTTACTCGACTTGGAGGAGAGTCTGCCCGATGTCCCGGGAGCGACCGTGACCGCCGATGACCGCGAATTAAACAGCGCCGTAGTGGCCCGATTGAAGGCCCTCGGCGCAGATATCAAAATCGCTCGACTGGAAACAGGAGATTTCCGAATCGGAGAGAGAATCCTCGTCGAGCGCAAAACAGTACGAGATTTCGTCGATTCACTAGTTGACGGACGCCTCCTAGAACAAGCCAGCCGACTCGTCGGCGCCGCACCAAGAAGCCTCCTTCTAATCGAAGGCGAAGGACTGTTCAGATCACCCAGAGTTCACCCTCATGCCTTGATGGGCGCACTAACGACCCTAGCCCTCGACTTCGGCATCCCAGTGGTGACAACAAAGGATGGAGCAGAAACAGCCCGATTCCTCACCGTAGCATCGCGGCGCGAGGAATCAATGCTCGATGGACTCACCCCTCGCGCGCGTGACCGATTAGAAGCCGTCAAACCAGAATTTTGGACTGACCCAGTAACCCAAGCGGCAGCAGCGGCCCGCCAACTCAGAGGCAGTGAGGACGATGAGCGCAGCGGCGCAGTCACCCTTCTCATCGCCATTCCCAGCGTCGACGAGGACTTAGCAAGCCGCCTACTCAACCGGTTCGGGACAATCGCAGGCTTGGTATGGGCAGACGAAGAAGAATTACGCCAAGTCGATGGCATAACCGAGACACAAGTGCGCGAGATTTGGCGCACATTCCGTTCAGGCGAACGCCTGAAAAATCGCTGAAGTCTTCGCTGAAATCTTCGACAGCGAGCGCCTAAGACATCGCTGAATCAGCAAAGCCGTTCGTAGCAATTCGATTCAATCGCCAATAACAGCAATCCGCGTTCGCAACAAGGCCAATCGGCTATTGTGAGTGCCCAAAGCAAAGGCGAGCATCTCACAAAGATGAATCACAGGAATATTTGTCGCAAGTCCAGTATTTCGTCCAGCCTTGCCCTGATAGACATCGAGGACAGCGTGCGAGAGATTGCATGCGCTAACAATCAGTTCAGCACCCTCAGATTTCGCCTCGGACAGAGCCTCAGCGGCCTGCTTCAGCACGGTCGGCTCCTCAGAAAACAGTCCAGGAACTCCAACACTCTGAGTCCTCGCCTCCCATCGAACAGGAGTACCGCCAAGCGCAGAAATCACCTGTTCGAGATAATCTGGATCGTAGACATCATCTCCACCGCATGCACCTTCCTGCTGAATATTAGGCCCGTAATACCCAGCAACAACGAAATCAATCGGATTGCGAACCTTATCTTCCAACTTGTCAAGACCAATCTCATCGACAATCGCGTGCAGCAAGTGGTGAACCTTGACCTCACCAGTCATCGTCAAACCACAGGTGCGCTCAAGAGTCTCATTGACCTCTTGCATCAGAATCTGGTCAGAATTCAAAGTCTGCAAATCCTCATGCAAATTTCCAGCGGTAGCGGCGCACGGAGTAAGAATGTCCAATCCCTGCGCCTCAGCCATAGCAAAAGTGCGTGCATTGAGAGTCAGTTGCAGGCGCCGGTTCGCCTGTCGAACAATCCCGGCGCCACAACTGGTGGCCCCCGCCAAAGGAACCAATTCAATCCCAAGGGCGCGGGCCAAAGGCCCCATCGTATCACCAACCTCGGGAGCGCTGCTGTGGGCGACGTTTCCGGGGTGGTAAGCAAACTTTGTAGCCATTTTCTCACCTCAGAATCTCCCATCGAGCTCGTTGAAAATTGCCACAACCTCGTGATGATTTTCGACTGAAGAATTGAATTGACGCGGCATCTTTCCGAAGCCAGCAGGCGGAGCGACCATCGCCAGCATATCGTAGAACATGTCCCCACCGGTGCGAGTGAAGCCAGCGACCATTCGAGCGGTGACGCCAGAAGTTAAGTTGCCAAGAAGTCCGATCGGGCCCAGAACCTGTCGGTAGAGAACTGTGTCGTTGACCTTGCCGCTCGACTTGAGAGTCCATGCGTACCACCAGACGTGCTTGCCGTGGCGCCCATTGAAGCCATCTTGCTCCAAAACGTGCGTTTTCGCGTCCAAAAGTGCCTCCGAAATGACGACACCGGACCCGTTCTGCCGCCTGATGCTAGCGAGGTCTGTCTCGGCCTTGATTCCGTTTGAACTGCCGAGAACCGCATCGATGCTTGCGACCGAGTCTTGCGAGGAGCGGGGGTCGTTGCGGCGGGCCCAAGCTGAAGCGATGACAGAGGGCCCGAGATATCCGTTAGCGTGTGGGACTGCGTCGGATGATGCTTGTAGTAATGCGGCGCTGCTGAAATCCGTGATCGAGTGCAGCGCCGTGGCGACATTGGGGTCCATCGTACCCATGGCGCCTTGCATGGTCGCGGCCCCTTCTCGGGTTGCGGCGACCATCCATGGATTGGTCGATTCGCGGCGGCGCTCCATCGACCAGTGGTCAACTACGAGGTCACGGATGACCTCGAAGCCGGGGAGTGGGTCGACTCGCAGACTGAGAACTCCATCGCGAGTCGGAGCGAGTGCGTCGAGGCGGATGGTTCCTGGGAGGACCAGACGCCCGTTGACGCAGATTGCAGTAGTTGGGTCGTCGGCAGCCCCATCGCGGAAGGATAGGCTGCCGTCGTGTGTGCTCTTGATGATTCGAAGGGCCTCTAGCAGGCTCATGTGGCCCGGCATCGCACAGACCCAAGTGTCGGAGCCGGTCGATGCCGCCTCCGGGTCGTAGCGGAAGATGCTGATTTCTGCTTGGACGGCAGCGGCTGTGATGTCAGGAACTGAGAATCCATCCTCGCCGTCGGCGCCGCCAGCGTCGCCGGCGGCGTGAGCCTTGACTGCCTCGACCATCTCTTCGTGATAGACGCCGGCGCCATCGACGGCGGCGACAGCGGCCAGCGCATCAAGTGCCCAAGCAGCCGCTGGCCCATCGTAATCAACATCACAATCGACGCGGTCTACGAGCCGCGTCGCACCGAGTTTCTCGAATTGTTCATCCCAGTCTTTTCCAGACTCGCAGAAGAATTCGTAACTCGTATCTCCGAGAGCGCAGACCGAAAAGTGGACTCCGGAAAGACTGCCGGCAGCAGCCTTGGTTGCGGTCTGCCACAACTCTTCGGCGTTGTCGGGCATTTCGCCCTCGCCCCAAGTTGAGCAGATGATGAGAACTCGCTTCATGCTGGAGAGCGAGGCGAAATCGAAGCCGTCCATATCGTGGACAGCGCCGTTCAGGCCGTAATCAGCAGCCTGCTTGGCGAATTTTGCTGCGAGGCCTTCGGAATTACCAGACTGGGAACCGAATAGGATTGCGAGGTCGCGGTCTCCTGCACTGAGCAATTCGTCGATATTGTCGCCAGCGACCTCGACAGGTTCAGCAGCGGCTGTAGGTGCTGCAGATTCTGCCTCAGCCGCTGGAGCAGAGGCTTCCTCAGGCTCGGCAGCAGCCGCCTCGCCACCCTCGACGACGATGATGACATCGACTGGACAACCATCGGCTGCGTCGAGGATATCGTCCTCGAAGGAAGCGATTGTTTCAGGCTTGAGTCCAGCCTGTGCCTCGTTGCGGTCGTAGCCGCCATCGATTCTCACTTCTGACTTGATGAAGCAGGTATCGTCAGTGACGTGGAAGACTTCTGGAAGGATCTCTTCACAGGCATCGCAGGTGATGCAGCCCTCCTCGATCCAGACGCTGACGATAGCCATCGAACCAACTCAGCCCTGACGGGCGGGCTTGCCAGCCGAAATCGATTCTTGAACTTGATGCAAACGGATGGTACGACCTACGGTCGTATAAGACCTTGAAATTCGATGCAGTTGATTTGGAATCGAAATCTCAAATCATCGATGATTGGCGAGTTGTTCGCGATCACATATCGAAGCCATCGAAGTCGGTGCCGTCCATGCCGCCGCCTCCCTTGCTGGAGATGACATCGTCAATTCTGAGAATCATAACCGCGGTCTCCGATGCGCTCTGCACGGCCTGCTCAACAACCCTGCTCGGCTCGTACACCTTGCTCTCTGCCATATCGACTACACCGCCGTCGTAGACGTTCACTCCGTGGGTCGCAAGACCCTCGGAGTGTGCCTTTCTGAGGTCGATTATGGTGTTGACCGGGTCGAGGCCGGCGTTCTCGGCGAGGGTTCGAGGGATTACCTCGAGAGCGCCGGCGAAAGCTTCGATTGCCATCTGTTCGCGACCGCCGATTCCTTCTGCGTATTGGCGAAGGTCGCGGCTGATTGCTGCGAGGACTGAGCCGCCTCCAGTGAGTACTGCTCCGTCCTCGTGGGCTACTGCGACGACGCCTACCGCGTCGTCGAAGGCGCGGCGGATTTCATCGACTACGTGCTCGGTTCCGCCGCGTAGCAATACGCTGACGCTCTTGGCTTGCGGGCAGCCGGTGATGAAGACCATATCTGAATCGCCGATTTTACGCTCCTCGACCTTGGCTGCTTGACCGAGGTCGCCTTCGCTCAGGTCGTCGATATTTGTGACGATGTTTCCGCCGGTTGCCTTGGAGAGGGCTTCCATATCACTCTTCTTGGCTCGGCGGATTGCGAAAAGACCGGACTTTGCCATGTAGTGTTGTGCAAGGTCATCGATTCCCTTCTGGCAGATGACGACGTTCGCACCGCTGGAGATGATTTTGTCGACGAGGCCCTTGAGGAAGGATTCCTCCTCGTCGAGGAATTGAGCCAACATATTCGGGTCAGTAATCTGAATCTTAGCGTCAACCTCGGTCTTCTTGACCTCGATTGCCGAGTTGATTAGTGCGACCTTGCCGTCGGCGACTGAACGAGGCATTCCAGAGTGAACACGCTCCTTGTCGAGGATGATTCCGTCGACGAGAGTGCTGTCCTTGATTGAACCACCCTGCTTCTTCTCGATCTTGATATCATCGAGGTCGACTACGACGCCGTCATCGGTTTCCTGGCCAACTGCCATCACGGCGCGGACTGAGATGTCTGCGAGGAAATCCTTGACCGCTCCGGCGCTCTTGCCGGTAAGCGCGGTCTTGGCGACCTCGTGCAATCGCTCCTCGTTTACGTCGAGGGCATGTGAATCGATGAGGTCGGCGGCCTTGTCAGCGGCGAGCCTGAAGCCCTCGCAGATTACGGTTGGGTGAACATTCTGCTCGACCAAATCCTCACTGCGCTTGAGCAGCTCGCCTGCGATGACGACGGCACTGGTGGTGCCGTCGAAGCAGTGTTGTTCCTGCGTCTTTGCAATTTCGATAATCATCTTCGCAGCTGGGTGCTCGATGTCCATCTCTTTGAGAATGGTAGCCCCATCGTTGGTGATGACGACATCGCCCATGGCGTCGACGAGCATCTTGTCCATTCCCTTCGGTCCAAGGGTGCTTCGAACTGCGTCGGCTACTGCCTTTGCCGCGGCGATATTGTTGCTCTGAGCGGTCTTACCGCTCGTTCTGGTCGTCCCCTCCTTGAGGATGAAAATTGGTTGTTGACCGTTGTACATCGGAAATCACGCTCCGGAATCCAGCAGTCCGCCGACCCGAGTGGGGGTCATAAGGCCTCGCACACGTAGGCGCGAGCGCGCTCATCCACCAAAATTGCAAATCAGGCTTATTCGCCCTTATTTTGGTCGAGCCACTTCTGCCCATAATAGGCCCACTGCTCCATGGTCCAGCCCTCTGGAAGACCTTCTTCAGGAACTGGTGGAACACCGAGTGGAAGTGCAGGCTCGGGCTCTGAGGCCGGCTCGTCTGCCGCTTCCTCAACTGCCTCGGTCTCTTCTACGACCTCTTCGACTGTCTCTTCAGCGACTTCGGGCTCCGGCATTGCCTCAGGTTCTGGCATCGAAGGCGCTGGCATCTCTGGCGCTGGCATCTCTGGTGCACCAGGCTCAGGCAGTGGTGGAGGCGGCATCTCAGCGGCTGGATTCTCAAAGATTTCAGCCGAGCCGCCGAACATCGAATTGGCGACCTCATCGGCGGCAGGAAGTTCTGGTGCAGCAGGGACCGCACCCTCTCCACCGAAGTCGACGAAGCTCGGGGAATAATCCTCGATGCTCGAGTATTCCTCGAGCGGCGCGCCGGCCTCTCTAACGATTCGCAGAGTGATTACCAAGACCACGCCCATAGCGACTAGGCCGGCGATTACGAAGACGATATTCGCAGCTAACTTAGCCAAGAATCCAACATCAGGCCCATCGCTGACTTGTACGGTCTTGACCAGTTGAATCGGAGTTCCGACCGAGACCTTATCGATGTCAGAATCTACAGAGAGAATCACATTGAACATCATAGTATTCTCAGCCAAATTATCCAAGTTTTCCTGAGAGATATCAACGGTGACCGTGACGGTCTTAGTGGCTTGTGGGCCGAGGACGAAATCACGGTCTTCGCTGTCGACGCGGACATCGAGAACATTGTAGAACAACTCTGGCTCGGTTGTCCTATCGATGTCCGCTCGCATCAATTGCTCAGAAGTCGTATGCAGATTCTGGACAGTGAATTCGAGTGTAACGGCTCCTCTCTCATCGACAACAACCGTTTGACCGCCAGCGGGTGGTAAAACAAGTAACCAGCCGACCTTACCGACCTTGAATTCGGCCTCCCCTTGATCTGAGACGCTTTGGCCGATCGAATCGGATTCTTGGCTGGTCGCAATCAAAGTCACTGTGCGGTCACCATCTGCGCCTGCAGCAAAGGCATAACTCACCGAGAGATTGACCGAGGAACCCGGCTCAATCCAAGCCGTTTTTCCATTGTTCAAGTCCTTCGCGAATACTGAAATATCCGAGTGACTGGTCTCGAAAGAAATGTGGAACTTATCGGGCATATTGCCGTTATTCCAAACCTCCCAGCGCATCGTGCGAGGGTCGTCTCCAGCCCTGTAGACCTCTTCCGTAAGATCCATGTCAGGAACATCGACGAGATAGGTTTCAGGCACCGTCAGCAGTAATTGCACGCTGCGCTGATACTGAGGATTAATCTGGCTGGTCGCTCGGACCCAAATCTGGTAGGTTTCATTCTCGATACCATAAGGCATCGGGAACATCAGCATAATGCTCGTATCGCCGCCAAATGGGTCGATTCCGAGGGTTTGTTCAGCATTCAACTCAAGACCGAGGCGCCAATCGGCGGAGATACTCAGGTCGAATGCTTCCTCTGAATTACCGTCATTGACCAATTGAATCTCAATCCATCGCAAAGCACCATCAGCAGGAGCAAGCATCTCCCTGACCTCTGGAATCAAGGTCAAATTATGGTCGATTGGAACCTCGACATGAACGGTCCATTCAGTCTGGAAATTAGCCGGTGCGCGCCCGTTGGCGAGCAGGGTGATGGCGTATGAACCGGGTGTGATCTCGTCAGGAGCAGTGATGCGAGCGTTGAGTTCGATCTTGTCTCCAATCGCCATTTCCACGCTTGTCATCTCGACTCCGCTTTCATTGAACCAAGCCAAGTTCGCAGCGTTCCAACGATTGTCAGCGAAGGTCCCACCGAGATTCCAAGTCGCCATCTGGTTACCTGTATTCTTGAGCTTCATCGTGACATCACCGGTCTCTCCGGGAAGCAGTGTGACCGCTGGATTCTGCAGCGTTTTCTGAGTCAGATATGCGGAATAAGCTGCGGTGACGTCGACTGGTAAATCGATACTCCACTTAGAGAAATTCGTCAATCCGTCACCGATGTGAACATACCAATTCACCTCTTGGACCGTGACCCCATCTGGAATTGACAAATTGACCCACAAATCCATGGTTTCGAGAGCCTTGATGTTTTTCGTGACGACGCTATTATCGTGGTCCGAGGGATGGTTAGAATCGATGCGAAGAGGGTGTTCCCACATCCACGATTTATTCGACACCTCGGTGTAGACACGCAGAGTGATATCGACATATCCGTTATTCTTCACAGTGCACGCCAAAGATGGCGGCCGCGGGTCTGCTGGTACCACGATGTAGGCATTTGGAAGAGGGTCGTCGCAGTCGACGTCGAGAGTATATTGCGCGACCCTCTCGATTCCGAAGAGGATGAATCCGTCGATGTGGATTCCCTGAGTTGCATAGGACGAATCGGAATCGAACCTGAATGCAAGCGTATAATCTCCAGTCGGGTGAACATCGGTCATATTCCAGACCAATTGAGTCCAATCCCCATATGTGGCTGAGAGTTCTTGAGCGGTGTAATTGTAGAATTCATCATTCCCCGCTGATGCTTCAAGTCGAACGGAATCTCCCGCGCCCATTTCACCCCAAGCATGGGACACCATCTGGAGCGAGAGATACTCGAATCCACGGATTCGAGCGAGACAGAAATTGTTGGCGTACAGTGTTGAGAGAGTGTTCTCACGAGTACCGTAGCCGAGTCCGTGACCAGGGTCATCACAATTGTCGAACGGCGTTAGCCAACCCCACCATAGCCGGTCGAGTCGATTGCTGGCGTAATCAGCCCCTTCGCGAGAGACTCGCCAGTGTCGGTCGCCGACCGCGCTCGAAGTATTGTCCATTCTCCAGTGACCATAGTAGTCTGGGTGGTCTGAAAGTGAGCCATCTGTGTCGTATCCGGCTCCAACCCAAAGCGGATTGCCGTAGCTTAGTTGGTTCGGGCAATCGGGTGAATTATCTTGGTCAACATCTCCACAGATTCCATTCTCCATCGGGTCGTTCCAAACCGCGACAGGCATCTCTCTTTCGAGTTGATTATTGGCTTCATTATCGTCGGCGAGACCACCGTCGACAATTCCTCGCAGAAGGATTCCGCCGACGAGGTAACCATTCTCATCCAATTGACTGTGGGCTGAGGTTGGAGTCCAGTAGAACTCAGCTCGATACGATTGGTATCCAGAGAGTGTCATGTTTACCTGCCATTGAGTAATCATGAATCCGACAGGGTGCCAAATCTCAAGGAATCCTGTTGCGCTTGAGGGTTGACCAGAGGTTCCAGCTTGAGTGAAAGTCACGTTGATCTGAATGAGTTGGTCACGCATGACGTACTCAACGACACTTCCGTCTGGATTGGTCCACTCGGTTGCATCGAGGCTACCATTGCCGATTTCGATGGAAGTAACTTCGTAATCGAAAAGGGCGCGAGGCGAGGCCTCGCGCGCTGGTGAGTAATCCAGTGCCGGGCCGAACGCGAGAGGCGAGAGGCTCGTCACCATGAGAATGGCGAACAAGGTGATTGACGATAGGCTCCGCATAGACAACGAGTTCATGCGATATCGGTTCGTGTATGAAGGTTCGGTAGGTGCGTGCGCCGCCCTACGGGCGGGGGTGCTGGATACTTCGGCGGGAATCTATCCTATCGCTGAACGAGGATTGCCGCCCTCACTTCAGATGAAGGTCTTATGTTGCTTTGGAGTTGCCAGCGGACGATGAGCGGACAGAAGAGCCCTCTTCTTCCGCGATTCTTCCTTGCCACCATCGTTCTCGGTCAAGTGACCATCGCACCGATTGTCGGCTTTTCGTTGACCTATCTACTATCCATCGATAACGATGGTGAACAGCTTTCGTTCGATATCGATTTAGCAGCGCTTGATTGGATTATTATCGCCGGTTTGGCCTATGGACTCCTTTCCTTAATTTTGGCATTAATCGCTGGAGCTTACTCACCGGCGAGTGTCGCAGACCGAGGTGGATGGCTGACCGTTCTCGGTCTGCGAAGAAAAGTCAACACACCCGAACTCATCGACCGCGCCAGACTCAATTTACAAGCCAGCCCTTATGGGCAGATGGCGCGACTCGTAAGTAGCAAAACCGATTCATACGACTTGCTTTCGATACATGGTGGTTTGCAGATTCTTGCCATTCCGGTTCAGGTAGCTCTCATCGCAATTCCATTGGCCATTATGGAAGGCATACCAGAGCGCTTCGTCGAGCCGGAACGAGCCTTCGAAATGGGAATGGTTGGCTACTTCATCGCCCTCTGGTTTGGCCTCAGAATCCAACCGATTTACTCACGTCACCTCATCGGAATCGCCGCTTGGTTCCGCAGAATCCTTGCCCGAATCTCGAAATTTTCATGGATTCTGCCAATCATCATTTTCTGGTTTACGGCTCGAATTATGTTACAGATAGCTCTCGAATGGCTCGATGTCGATTATACGCTCTGGCATAGCGTGCAATTAGAGGCTGTTTTGCTCGAATCGATAATGCCCGCCGAGCAAATCCCCGACGCGGCAATAATCGATTTCCTTGTCGCCATCTCGGTTCTTCCAGTCGCCGTATTCACCACAATTTCCGTACTCGGCGGGGCTCACGATATGCCCGATTGGATGCGTGACCCCGAAGAGCAAATCGAGAATCTCAATCAGACACTTCTGGAAGAGGACGCATCACCATCCACTGCCCCAGAACCTGAGGAGAACCCTCTGGATGGATTCGGCACCTGGAAACGAACGACTGCTCGGGAGGGTGAAGATGAATCATCATCTCAAGCCGAAGCCACGCGTGAAGCCGTGGAGGAATCAGAGGACGGCAATCGAATGATTGACCTACCATTCGGCCTCTTCGATGATTGAACCCAATCAAGAGTCAGACGAAGAATCCTCTTTTTCTGATAGATAGAGTTCGTACTGCTCTTGCACATCTTCAGCGGTGATGGAGTTCACTCCGGGTTGCTCTAGTCTCATCACCCCATCCGGATCGACGATTAGGTATGTGGGCCATCCGACCTCTACCATTTCTATCGTGTAATTTTGTGCAGCTTCCGAATGAAGGATGTGATGTGAAGTGTTGTATTCAACGGACCAGTTCATGGCGTAGGTTTGGTTAGCCACCCCTTCCCAAGTATCATCACTTCCCAAGACTTCAACAAAATTCACATTGTAACGGTCATCGAGGGCTTCCATTTGTTCTATCAATGCCGTAGCATTCTCTGTTGATTGAAAGCAAACATGGCACCACCCCCCCATGTTGATGAGAATAACAAGCATGTCGCCTTGCATGTCCGAGAGCGTGATGTTCTCTCCGTACTGATTGGGTGCAGTCAAGTCCGGTAATATCCCTTCTTTAGCAATCGGCCCTATTGCATCATCCGAGTCTTCTCCTCCGATACATCCGGTTATTGGTGTAAGAAAAACGAGCATGAAAACAAAAATGTGTTTGCTTTGCATGAGTTCTCCATCGAATGTGGACTAATAAATCAACTGGACGCAAAACCGAAATCAGTTGCTCACAGTGGCCCGAAAAAGAACTGAGGAAATAACCCGCCTGAGATTTATTCAGCAGGAAATGCCTTGTCAACCGCGGCGCTCAGAACGGCCCATCCGCTCGCAAGAAATACCCCAAAAAGGAAGGAATTCGGGCCGATGAGGAATAGGCCACTCCCAGCCAATACAAGGAAAATTGCAGAATACACATCGTCAAGATAGCGCGAGCCGATGCTGAAAGCAATCAATCCGAGTAGAAAGAATGCCAATTCGGCTGCGCCCGACATCGCACAGCCCCCTCAGTCGCCGCGCAATTCAGCGATGACCTTCTCGACGCGGTCCATCCCGCGCGAAATGTCCTCGCGCCCAATGGTGTAGGCAAATCGCAAGTGACCCTCACCTGCAGCACCAAAGGCGGAACCGGGACTACAAAGGACTCCGCCCTCAAGCAAAGCCATAGCAATCTCTTCACTATTCATTCCAGGAACATCGACTTTCGGGAAGACATAGAACGCACCCGTAGGAACATGGCAAGAGACTCCAGGCATAGCGTTCAATCGCTCGCAGATTAAATCCCGGCGCGCCTGAAATTCATCACGCATCTGCGCCGGATAATCCGAGGCCTTCTCCAAGGCCTCGAGCACAGCGTGCTGCATCGCATCATTACTGCACGCTGTCACATAATACTGCATCTTGGTGATATGACCCATCGCTTCGGGGTCCGGCGAGAGAATGTAGCCGATTCTCCAGCCAGTCATGGCGAAGGTCTTCGAGAAGGAGTTGATCATGATGACTTTGTCATATCCAGCACCGATGAATGAAACATGCTCGCGATCGTAAACAATGCGGTCGTAAACCTCGTCGGTGATGACCCACAAATCATTCTCGCGCGCGAATTCAAGCAGTTCATCGCGCTGTTCAGGCGTTACATTTCCGCCCGTCGGATTGCTCGGGAAATTGTAGAGGATTGCAATCGTATTCTCTGTCAATCGCGCCTCGAGGTCAGCGACGGTCGGCACGAATCCATTTTCAAAATTGCAGGGGTAGAGAACCGGGCTGCCTCCGCAAATCACCACATCGGTTGGGTAGAGAGGGAAGTAGGGTTCGGGAAGTAGGACTTCGTCTCCCGGGTCGACCAAAGCTAGGAATATGTCGAGGAGTGCATTGGTTCCGCTCATCGTCATACAAACGTTGGACTCATCCAAGGTCGGCACAAGGTGGTGCCACGTCTCTGCAATCTTTTGACGTAGCGGGGGAAGGCCTGCTGTTGTCGTGTATTTGTTTCGGCCTTCCTCCATGGCGCGTGTGAAAGCCTCGATGGCGATGTCTGGAGGTTGGAAATCTGGCTCGCCCAAACCGAACTGGACAGCGTCATCGCCAGCCATGTCGAACATCCGTCTAACGCCAGTTGGACGGATGCTGTTCGCTCGTTCCGAAAACCGCACCACGACCTACGGACGACTCGATGAGCATTTGAAGACACACCCCTGAATCCTTCGGAATTGGGGTGTGAGTGAGATTTCTGAGCGAAAAATCGGTTGGGTTGGGGCGACGGCGTGGAGCGGCTTCGACCGGGGAATCAATCGATTAATTCGGCCTCGACGACCTCATCGATTTCGCTCTCAAGGGCTGCCTTGGTTTCGTCGCGGCCGCGGACATTTTCGATGATGGCGTCGATTTCGTCGTCGGAGCGGTAGCGAATGAGTACGAGGGATGCAATCCATGCGAGGGCGACGAGTGCTACTACTCCGATTGCGAGCGGCGGGATACCTAATGCTGTTTCATCGGCGCCGGTGCCGGTGACTTGGTGGAAGACTGGGAGTGAGTGCATTGCGCCGGCGACCGCGTGAACCTCGATGGTGTGCTCGCCGGCTGGCAGTTTAGCAGGGTCGAGAAGCACGTGCCAGAGGAAGGGAGTTAGTGCTCCAACTTCGCTTGGGGTTGCCGAGTAAGTTGCCTCCTGCCACTCGCCCTCGTTAATTCGGAATTCGACACGGTCGATGCTTCCTGCTTGACCCCACGCGTGACCTGTGATATTGATCGCAGTCTCGGTGATTGTTTGATTGAAGCCGTACGAATGGCTCTGCAGAGTCGGGTCGATGAGAGGGGTTTGACCGCTGTCTCGGAGGAATATCGCCAGTTCGACGGCAGCTAGCGCATCGACCATCCCATAGCCGAATTCACGGTTCCAGTAAGGGTCGACATCCGGCGCGCTTGGTTCTCCACGGCCTTCGGAGGTGTGCTTGAGCACCTCCTTGATTTGTAGTGGGGTTAGGTTCTCGTTGGCCTCCCAAACGAGTGCTACTATCCCTGATACAGCTGGGGCTGCGTATGAGGTCCCGCTGCCGCGTCCGGTGTAGGTATTCTGAGAGGCGTCGCCTCCGAGGAAATTATTGCAGCCGCCGCTGCTCACGCACCCCTCGGCTTGGATGATATTGGTCCCCGGTGCGCTGATTTCGGGAATCAACTCGTTGACCGGGTTGCCGTCTCCATTGTCCTTGCGCGGTCCGCGTGAGGAGTAACCGGCGATTGTGTCGTCTGTGCGGTTGACGGTGTTCTGGTCGTCTGTCGAGGCGACGGTGATCGAGAGGGAAGAGGATGCCATTCCCGAGAGCCCATCGTTATCCTCACCATCGTTACCTGCGGCATTCGATACTGCGACACCAAGTTCCATCGCTTCATCGAGGATTCTACTGTGCATATCGGTGCCGTCAGAGCCTCCGTTCTCGTGGCTGGTGATTCCCCATGAAAGCGAGATGATGTCGATGCCGTGGCTGGCTTCGTCTGTTCCCGGCCAGGCATCGTCGCGATGATCGATAATCCACTGCAATCCGTTCATCGCGGACTCATAGAATTCCTGTTCGAGGAGGTAATTCTCGAATGGGCCGGCGCCAACATCGGTGCCGATGCGGACATCGACTAGGCCCGAGTCAGGGGCTGAGCCGTAGTAATCGGATTGTGAGCCATCGGCCTCAAGTCCTGTCGCGCTGGCCATTCCCATGCAGGCTGTGCCGTGCTGGTTTCCGTCGTCTGGGTCGAAGGAGCCATCGTCTTGGCGGCCACCTGCGAGGATGCATTGTGGGTCTGAGTGTACGTAGCAGACAGCGTCGTAACCGGCGACGAATTTGCCGACGAGACCGGGGTGTTCATTGTCTACTCCGGTATCGACCATCGCGATGTTAATGCCCTTGCCTGTGACTCCAAAGTCCCAAGCGCCGACTGGATATTCTGTCGAGTTTCGAGCCTTGACAGTCGGCGTTTGTACATCGCCGTAGAAAACTAGCGAGCCGTAGCGCTCGACCATGACAACGCCGTCGATTTGGGCGAGCTGCCAGACTTGGCTCGCGTCAACATCTCCCAGAAGCAGAGCGTCGACTATCGGTAATTCTTGGTGGATGTCGTAACCCAAAGATTCGACGAGCGCGCGATCGGTTTCAGTCACCTCGCGCGCGTAGGAGATGCCGACGTTGACCGGACCGATGGCGGTTTGAAGAGAATCGTGAATCCCGTTTCGGTCAGCGTCGAGAGAGGTGTATTCCCACCATTCGAGGCTGGTATCCCACCAGATTGGAGCCTGTGTTGGAACCTCGGTTGTCTGACCAGCCTCGATGAGTTGCAAGCCGATTGAATCGAGGGGCTCGCGCCCCTCGTCAACGCTCGTGGCTGCGATGCTGCCCGCCAATGGCGACATCAGCAGAAGCACGAGCGCAACCGCCACCGACCTACGATTCATCATTCCACGCCGCACAGCGGCACCCCTTCAATCCCACCTATTCATGAAATTGAAACAACCCTACCAAATCGAGGATTCCATCCGCTTCAAGGATTGGTGGTGGGGGCACTGGGATTTGAACCCAGATCAGCGGGTATCTTCCGCCTAGCGTGCACCTGGCAGATGCACGCTCTCGGTTTGCGACGGGTCGGTGCTCCAGTTGGTCATCAAAACCATCAGATTACCCACTCGTCGTCATTCCCGTGCAACTGGAGCCCGCGGTACTACCAGGTTATACTATACCCCCAAGGGAGTGCATCGACGAGCGGCCCCACTCTTATGATGCTCACGGTCGAAGCCTGTGTTGCAGAGTCCTGGCTCAGAGCGAACCCAAGAGAGGACCAGCGACCAAACTCAGGAGCAGCCACACGCCCAACATCGTACTCGCCAAACCCCATGCGCGGGGACGGATACCAACGCTGAGACTACCCAGTGTTCTGGGAATCGGGCCTGTCACGCCTATGATTGCACGCGCTAAAACGACGGCCAGGCCCGCGGCGAGGATTAGCCCAGCCAGCATCGCCAAGGCCAAAATGACACCAAGAATACCAGTCCGGGCGACCGAGCCGACCGCCTGTGCAACCATGTCGGGTGTGCGTAGCCAGATGAGCCAAGCAAGCCAGATTCCGAGGTGAACATCATCACTGAAAGATGACGATTTGCGCCATTCGCGATAGGCCTCAGGGAGCAGCGAATGCAATTTTCCGGCCACCCAATCAATCTCCGGAATTCGTCCTTTTGTCAACGTCCGGAATCCATGATAGGCTAGCAGTGATGCGAGTGCCACCTCAATCCAAATCCAAATTGTGCCGAGTCCAACTGCAGCGAGTAGTGCTATCGGGACCGCCCAGATTGCAAAGCCAAAGCCGGCGGCGAGGAGAGTCAGAAGGACTCCAGAGCCGGGGAGAAGGACCTCATCCGGTTCGGTGTAGCGACGCTCACGAGGCATGGCGAGAACGAAAATCGGGAGAAGCGCAGTTCCCCAGAGCATCGTCAGAGGGTCGAGGAAACTGTGGCCCGAGCCTTTTCCGGCTTCTTCAACGGCGGTTGCAATCTCCGAACTTGAGTATGTTCCCGGAGCCCAATCGGTGATGAATCCCGCCGCGTCGATGATGATTACAGCATCGCTCGCTCCGCTCGGGAAGGCCTTGCCCACGCTTGAATCGGCATTGTCCATGAGCAATGGCCACGAGCCGTTGATGCTAGCTGCGTGGGCGTCTAAGTCGACAGCTCTGACCCCTGCTCCGGTTGCAATTTGGATGAAGCCGATATCGCTGTCGATGAGTGCGTCAGCCATGCGGAAATCATTGGCTTGTCTCACCGCATTGGCTGAGCCTGGAACATACATTCCGACGACCACGGCGTCGAATTCAGAGAGGAGGTCGGACAAAGTGACCGAACCATCCCCACCGTGTTCGAGCAGCGCGAATGAGGGTGCGGCACCGTCCGAGCGCGCTGCGTTTGCATCGATATCAGGTAGGTGGATTGCTGGGCCTACGCTGGCGATTGCAAGAACCAGAATGACTGCGTAGGCTGGTAATGGTAGCATCGCCTCTCTCATTGAGGCACCTAACCAGGCGATGACTCCCAGCGGGATGAGGAAGGCAACCCAAGTCCCGCTGAGGAGGGCTTGAGGGTCTTCGACGACTTCGAATTTGAGGACGGCGACCACATCGCAAGGTTCGGCTGGATTCTGGTCTTGTAGGGTAAAACAACCGTCTATCATGTAGAGGCCGGGGGCGAGAGGATTCGAAGTCGACCAAGTCAAGACGGTCCGGTTCGCTTCTCCAACTCGGAATGAGTGCGGCGCCTCGAAGTGCTCGAGGCGCTCATCCTCCTGACCGAAGCCATGGACCATCGATTCGTAATCCGACATCGGTCCAACGACTTCTATGACTTGGTCTGAGAAGTCCGCAGGACCCCAAGGAGAGATTGGCGTGAATTCGATTCGAGTGATTCTGTTTGAGTCGGTGACCTGATCTAAGCGTGGGTCGATCAGGTCACCGGTGAAGGTGATTCCACTTCGAGCATCGTATGTCCCCCACCAGAGAGAACCGGGTTGGACGCAATCGTGTTGTACTTCGATGCGTAGAGATATCGAGTCGCCCGGACTCAAATCAACTCCTTCAACCGGCACAGAAATCTGGAACAAGTGCGACTCGGTGTACGATTCTTCCATCGTCACCGAATTGGTCGTTACTCCGTTGATGATGCTGTATGAGCCCCAAATGAGCGTGACGATGAATGTCGTGGTAGCGCCAGCAGGAGAGCCGGGTAGGACATTGGTCTGGCGACAAATCGGAGACTTCGCCTCCAGCGAGGCATAGAGGTCAACGGTCACGGTTCCATTGAGTGACAGGGCTTCCTGCACCGGAGCCCCTTCAACCTGAACCAAAGTCTGCGGCGCCCCCGCAGTCTTGGAGAAACTCGCCGAGCCGCCCGGAATACCAGTGAGTATTGGCCAGTCTCGGCGGAACTCGGGCTCCTCCTCGGTTCCGTGGAGGAAAATATTGTGCGATTCGGGAAGCTCAAGGTCTAGCCCTGGGCCAAACTCTTCGCCACTTTGAGCCATTGAACTTCCAGCGACTAGAGTGCTCAAGAGGAGTAGAATCACCACTCCTGCGAGAATCCTCTGTTGAGTCATAGGCTGCGCTCCTGCTCAATCGCCCATCGGACCGGCATTCAAACCCCGCGCTTTCGCGCGCTGCTGAAATTGCCGAATCGAAGGGTAAGCAACATCGGGAATCGGCGATGTGGATATCGCTTCCTCCCTAGAGGAAGCGCCAGTGTGCGATGATTGCCATCATCGCTCCGGACAAGGTTGCGAGGAAGTTCACAGTGTGTTTACCGATCAATCCCTTATTCTCGAAAAGCGCACCCAAAATCGAGTCGACTTGACAACCTAACCACCCGATCACAGCGACGAGGATGAAGAGGGTCGATATCGGGGTTGTCTCACCGGTGATTGACGCGAAAGTCACCGTCATCACGGCGATTAACAGCCCGCCGGCGAGGGCAGCAAAGGTCCCAGTGACCGACATTCCACCATTCGTGCCGGCGGGTACCGCCTCGAGATTGATGATGCTACGAGTACGAGGGTCGAGGCTGCCGATTTCAGAAGCGAGGGTGTCAGAGGCAGCCACGGCAATCGAGGCGGCCGCGGCGGTGTAAGCCCAATCGGGATAACCAAGCAGATGGTTAGCAATCGCTACGGAAGCCGCCACGCCGCCATTTGCCATCACATTCCGCCATCCACGAGTCCCTTTGTTATCCTCGGCCAAGCGTAGTTCGGCCTTTTCCTCGTAGCGCCAGAGGGTCGCGAGAGAACCGACCATGAGGAAGACAATCAGTATCGCCAACCAAGTCCAGTGGCCCAATAATGAGACCGAGAGACCAACCGTTGCAGCAGCGATTAGGCCGCTGCGATTGAGCATCCCTCGTACCCCTGAAAGCAGCATTAATCCGAAGACTAATCCAATCGAGACCATTTGGTCAGAGGTCAGTTCCATGCGTCCTCAACTCCAATCCGCAGCCAGAGGGTGATGAAAGATTCCCCCTACTCCATTCAACTTGAAGGAAGAGAACGGACACCCTTCAAAATGCCACGAGCGAGGAATAACAAGATCGCAATCAGAATTGCCATCCAAATCAAAGACAGAATTAGAGCCCCTCCCATT
Organism: Methanobacteriota archaeon; assembly: GCA_016845365.1. Taxonomy (GTDB): domain Archaea; phylum Thermoplasmatota; class Poseidoniia; order Poseidoniales; family Thalassarchaeaceae; genus MGIIb-O1. The sequence continues at coordinate 240,612 of JAERST010000005.1, read as the reverse complement.
CCGAGTCCGAGAGCACTCGCCAAGTATCCTACCCCAACGCTCGTACCGTTCCAAAAGGCATGACCCGCAATCGAAATCAGCAGGCAGGCCCAAAGGGTGCTGGGAGGAATAATGCGAAGCCCATCCTCGGCTCGTAACTCAGCCGCTTGAGTTGCTGTGACGAGATATTCGCCGACTTCCTCTTTTTGTCCATCACCCACTGGGTCGACAGGCATTCCGGTATTGGAATCGATGAGCTTCCAACTCGCTCGAACCTCATCTTCCATCGCCAACATCTCCTGAAGGGTATGCCTCTCGTCATCGTATCCGGAGTGGTCTCCGTCACCGTCGACGTCGAAGCCTAGATTCTCAGCGAAGTCGACGGTCTTGATGCTCAGCATCCTGAAGAGCCAACTCATTCGCTTATCCGCATCTTGATTCTGAGCGAGTGTCCCCACGGCGAATCCAGTGATTCCCGTCCAAAGTCCATGAGCAGGTATTGAGCCAATTCCTCTGACGACCGTAGTGAGGGTCAATGAGATGGCTCCGTATAGTCCGCTACCCATAATGTACGATAGATTCTCAATTAATGCGAAGCCCAATCCTACGGTAAACCCGACTTGGAACCCCTTTCTTGCATCTCTTATCATCGGCAGAAACATGCAGACTGCGAGCATCTTGAATATCTCCTCGCCGATGGGCGCGCTTATCGTCGCACTCAGCGCCATTACTCCATCTGATGATAATCCCCCAGGAAGCAGAGCAGGGAATACGAAGGAGTTCACAATCAAGGCGGGTAGAGCAGAAGCCATGCCTGCGATTAACCAAGCCTCAGCATCTCGACGCCTCGTTGGCAATCCAAGAATCTTCGAGGAGGTGGCCCACCACGCGAATACAGGTATCGAGAATGCCGCAATACACAGAACCATTACTGGGATGAAAGACAGAACGTAAACACCCACTAGGTAATCTTCGTTTTCTGCAAAAATTGAGAGCAACATTGGTACTGAAAGCAACGCACCTAGAATCACGGTTGCAAGAAATGCCCCCCAAACCTGGCGCAGAGGGGGCAAATCCAGGACCGAGTCATCAGGTGTTAGAAACCTCTGAAATGACGTTGTTTGAGGAGTTTTGAGAGAACCTCCCTCTGGTAGAGGATGATGGGTCTTCCCATTGGAGTCTGGAACGGCTAATCGGACATGGACCATCTTTGGGCGATGGAGAAGGAATAGAAAGGGGAGGGGAGCGATTGAACAAAACGCCCCTAATGCTGAGAGAATCAGTTCATTGTAAATCGATCCTGCGACCAAAAATGAGATACCGTACCAAATTACAATGAATGCGAGAATCACCGTTCCAAGCATTCGCCAATAATTTCGCCAAGGTTTGCTCTCAGTCGCTAATTGAATCCCATCAGGAGCAGGCGTGAGAGGGGATGGATCCTGCAATCGATATCGCTTCCCATCAGCACCTAAGATGATGCGCGACATCTGAATCACTCAAGCGCCGCTCAGATCGCCCATCACTCGCGACGCCCAAGGCATCCGGTGCGGTTCCTCATCACTGCGGCGACACTCGGTAGACGCCGCCCCCTTTCAGGGTTCAGCCGGATTTAGGAGCGCGTTCCCATTATTGCGCCGCAAGCGCCACAGTAGAGTTCCACCCGACTGTTGTCCTTCTGCATGCTCCATTCTCCGCAGGCAGGACACGGTGGTAAGCCCCTTTCGCTGGGTGCTACGCGGGGGCCGGTTCGGCGCTTCTTCTTGCGCGGGATGTACCAACCGGACTTCGGCTTCCTCACCTTCGGCATCTGCGCACCTCGATACGACATTGCGCGGTTCCTCAAGACACTTCCTGACCGCGAATGTGAAGGAGTTGTTCGCTGAGCGGTCGCTATGCGGAGTGTGGTTGTCGGCGCAGGTGTATCGGGGCTGAGTTGCGCCGTCCGCCTGCTTGAGGCTGGCCACGAGGTGAGGCTCGTGGCCGCTGAATTCAGTCCGGATTTGGTATCGGATAGGGCAGCTGCGCTGTGGTATCCATTCCTTGCTCACCCGGTCGAGAAGACCGACCGTTGGGGGGCTGAGACCTATGCTGAATTGATGCGTTTGGGAGAGATTGAGCCAGCAGCTGGCATCACCATGAGGCGCGGTCGTGAATATCTCCGCGAGCAGGTTGAGTTGCCGGGCTGGCGCGATGATATCACTCATTTTCGCGTTCTCGAGGCGGATGAGATTCCTGAGCCTTGGGTCTTCGGCTGGGAATTTGAATCGCCGATTATCGAAATGCCTCACTACATGCCTTGGTTGCTCGCGCGCGCGCGCGAACTTGGTGGAGTCGTCGAGCGCGGCGAGGTCGGCGACCTGAGCGAAATTGATGCCGACCTCGTAGTCAATTGCAGTGGAATCGGAGCGCGTGAATTGTGCGGTGATAATGACCTGCGCCCGGTTCGTGGACAAGTCATCTACATCGAGCAAGACCCCGGTTTCGGACGCTACGACCAACAACCCGAGACGCTAACCTACACTATTCCACGCCGAGATGTCACCGTCCTCGGAGGCACCGCGCAAGTCGATGATTGGAATCTCGAAATTAGCGAGGCAGACCGCGAAAACATCCTCAGCAAATGCCAAGCGGTCTGGCCAGAACTCGACCGCAGCAAGATTGTCGGTGAAGCGGTCGGACTGCGCCCCTCGCGCAGCGAGGTGCGCCTCGAATCAGAAATCCTCTCCAACGGCACCCCCGTAATCCACAATTACGGGCACGGCGGTGCCGGTGTAACTCTCTCTTGGGGTTGCGCCGACGAAGTCGTTCGCCTAGCCAATCAACTCGGTTAAGGCATCTAGTCGAGCCGTTCACTCAGACTCAATCATCGTGATGCCCAGCCCAAGCCGCCTCAGCGTGCAAGGTCTTCGACTTCACAGGGATAATCTTGCGATAGACTTCGTACGGACTTCGGCGCTCTCCGCCAACAGTCAAAAGCCGCTCCAGCGGAATATCGAAATGCTCCTCATTGCGCAGCAAGAGCGGCTCGATAACCTCCCAATCAGCCTCTGTCAAATCGACAAACTCGCCACCATTCAGTTGCGAACTCGAGAGCCTATCATGCGGGTCTCGAACATAGATCGCCCCACCGCTCGAAAGCGAAAACAGATTTCCACCAGGGTACGGAGTCTCCAGCGCACTCATGCTACCATCGACCCCGAACTTCAGCCCGTTGATGACAACGAATCCACCGCCCTCAAGAGGGTCGCCGGCCATGAAGGACTCAGCCAAATAATCCAACGCTGTGCCGTTGATGACCAAGCGAGGACCGCCCACGGAGTTGATCATTGGACGCCCTGCAGCATTGCCGAGAACGAACATTTCTCCACCCTTTGAGCCGTAGCCGTAGCACTGCCCGACATCGCCGTGGATGACCAATTCTCCCGACTTGTGAATCTGCGCGATTTGGTCCTGCCCATTGCCGTGCATGTGGATCGTCATACCGTCATTTCCGCTTCCGAGATAATCTCCAACCGCTCCAAGAACGTCGATTCGTACATCGCTGGTTCCGCCACCGAAACCATTGCCGATGAACCGGTGGCCGTGGCAATTGATTACTACGAATCGCTTCCAGCCCATTCGGTATAATTCGACTAATTCGAGGGCTAGCGATTCGACTCCTTCGATTGGATATGGGCGAGCGTCGACGACGATTGCTTGTGTTGCGCTCGCCGGCTCCGGCCTGTGACCGAGGGTCTTCTGGCCGGCGTAGGATTCGCACGGGTTTGATGCAGAAGATGCAACCGTGCGAATCAGGGCAGCCTCGACGAGGTCCTTCCAGACCGATTCTCGTAGGCTGCCACAATTGTAGCGGCGGTCGAGCAGAAGGGTCAGAGTATCCCAAACCCAAGTTCGACCCTTGTCTGCTGCTGCGGCCTCGACCGCCTCAAGACAGGCTCTCGCCTCGGACCAATCCATCGATGGGAGCCCTGCTACCAGCGCATCGAAAGTGGCCCGAGGCGATTCGAGGGTGAATGCGTACTCGCCGGCTGGCGAGAGTCTGTATTCACCCTCTGGAGTTGTATTGACGATGGCGCCGAACTTGTCGCGCATCTCGAGCGTCTTCGTGCCATCAGCGTTCGGCGTAACATCGAACATGAACGCGCCGCCGTCGGTGTACGAACCGCCGCGCGCGTTCCAATATTCATCCGCTCGCCGCCAAAACCGCGTGTCTTCGGCGGCAAGTGACTCGAGAACAGCGTCGATTACCTGCTTCTCGGAACCACAGAATGCAATTCCAACATCCCCGCGCTGGTAAGCGAATACCTGCGGGCGCAGCATCGACGTATCCGTGATCCCAAGCAAGCGATGCGTCGGTCCGTCGGATTGTGCGATGATGAAGAACCAAGGTCCATCAGGAGAACCGTGAATATGCGTCTTCTGAATCGCTTCGTAAACAGCCTGCTTCGATTCAGGCAGCATGATGAAGTCGAGCTCGCTGGTCGGAGCAAGGCTCTCAATAACATGTTCAAGCGAGTAGCCGTATACCCGACGATGTAGGTCGAAAGCCAGCGCAGCGACCTCGGTATCGGTGAAAAACAGCGGTTCCATTCCGCGCTGAGCCAAGTAATCCTTCACCGATACATAATTCGAGAAATCTCCGTTGTGAACCAAAGCACAGTCGATTCCCTGACCGAAGGGGTGTGCCCCGCCCGGGTGCGTGACTCTGCCGCGAGTAGGGTAGCGGTGGTGGCCAATCCAGACGTGTGCGGTCATGTCGTCGAGGCGATAGTAGCGGATGACATCCTCTGCATATCCAACGATTTTCAGAATCAAAATGTCCCGCCCGTGACTCAAAACAAATGCGTCCGTGCGCCCATCCTTGGCGTAAAATTCGACGTTCAGCGAATGGGTTGTGTGGAAGGTGTATTCCTCTTCGACGGCGGCCCGGTCGGCCGCGTCGACAACTGCTGAAAGCTGGTTTTCGATGAATTCGTCGACCTTGTCTGCCTTCGGTGTGACGAAGTAACAGACGACGTCGGGGGGTTGTACTTCGAGGGCTGGCAGGTCTTGTTGCCAGGTCGAGAGGGTTGCCATCTCGTGCGTGTGATGTAGGTCGTAGGCTTCCTCGATGAGGGCTTCTACGCCTGTTCTGACCTCGTTATTGAGGTAGGCGACCGCGTAGAGGTAAGTCGATTCTAGGGTTTCGCGGTCGGTGCCGAATTGGGCAGGGTCGAGTCCGACCATGGCGACTCCGCCGCCCTTGCCGTTGCCTCGGTTGCGCATCTGTTCGAGCGAGTCGAATAGGTGGCGGCCGGCGACTGGGATTTCGCAGGCGAGGCCGACTACGCCGCAGCCGCCCTCGGCTGCGTCTTCATCGCGACGCTCGAATTTCGGGTGCGAAGCGGTCATCGCCCGTCGCGCATCGATGAATGTGTTGGGGTCGATCATTGGATCTCCTCCAATCCGATTGCGGCGGCTCTGCCGGCAGCTCTTGCAGCCTCGTCCCTGCCCATGTAGCGGAGTAAGTCGGTGCGGCCGCGCAATTCGGAGACATCCGAGAGTCCGAGTTGGCGCAGGATGTCGCGCAGCCGGTACTGCATTGCCGAGTAGAGATTGTTGAGTCGCTCGGCAGCCCAATCCGGCTGTACCCATTCCTGCAATTCAACATCGGTCGTGGTCAAGCCCCATGGACAACCACGACCGGATGGTCCGCCCTCGCAATTCGAGCAGCGTGTGCAGCCTAATCCGACGAGGTCGGTGGTTCCGAGCACGCATCCATCTGCGCCGAGGGCGATCGCCTTGGCGATATCATCGGCGGTGCGAACACCGCCGCTGGCGATGAGGGTGACTCGGTCGCGAACGCCCTCATCTTGCAGGAATTTGTGCACCTTCGGAATCGCCAATTCAATCGGCATTGCGATATTCTTCTTGGCGATTTCAGGTGCAGCGCCGGTGCCGCCATAGGAACCATCGAGATGGATGATGTGCGCACCGGCGTAGAAGGAACCGACCGCGACCATGTCGACATCGTGAGGTGTGCTCACCTTGACCGAGAGAAGCGCGGTCGGATTGACGGTCTCGATCCAATCCAAATGCTTCGAGTGGTCCTCGACCGAGTAGGTCGAGTGGAACGGAAATGGACTGAATAGGCTGACGAAAGGTACGCTTCCGCGCAACTTAGCAACCTCTTCGCCAGCCTTTGCAGCCAGCAAATGTCCACCGAGTCCAGGCTTTGCTCCTTGCGCGTACTTGAATTCGACAATCGGCGCCGCCTGAATCGAATCTTCCTCGACGCCGAAATATCCAGTCGCAACCTGTGTGATGACGTTCTCCTTGCATTCCATCAATTGTGGAGGATAACCGCCCTCTCCCGTTGACATGAATGAATTCCAGCGCGCGGCGTTGCGCGCGCGTGACATCATGACATTCACAGAGACCGAACCATACGACATGCCGCCGCCGTACCACGGAATATCGCAGGTCAATTTCTTCTTCGCATCACCGCGGCGGTTGAGGTCGAGCTTGGTGCCAATCGCTTCCGAATGCTCGAGCCAATCACTCTCTGGTAAGAACTTGAAATCTAGCCTGTCGAACCCGCCATCGGACTTTCCGGTCTTGTAGTTGAGGCCATCTGGAATCTCGCCGGTTTCAGCCATGTACCAGGTTGAGAGGATGAGTTCGTCGGTCCAGCGCGCATCTCCAAGCGCTTCAGGTGGGATGAAATCTCCCATTGCGCGCGCCCGCATTCCGTCTTGCATCAGGCCGGTCGTTTTTGTGAGGAGTTCGGGGCTCGGTTCGCGCACGACTCCTTTGTATGCATCTTTGAATTCCTTGAGAATTGACATCAGGCAACACCTCCGTTGGTTATTGCGTCAACGCTTTGTGTCGACATCAGGCAACACCTCCGCTAACATATCCCTCAATGCCTTCGAAGGCTTCGTCCTCGAGGTGGGAGACTATCATTGAGCGGCCAAATTCTCCGCGGAGTCGGCGCACTTCTCTAATTCCCATTGCGCCGAGGATTTCGAGCAGCTGGTCACGCCATGAAGCGCAGAGATTGGTGAGCCGCTGCTCGGCCCACTCTTGCGTCATCTTGCGGGGTAGTGTTCCCTTGACTGCGTCGCGCTCGGTTAGTGATCCGTGGGAGCGACCTTGCAGGGCGAATAGGACTGGGAGGTCGAGTGCGACTGCGTCTAGTCCGCTGATTATTGCCTTTGGTAGGTGGTCGGCGCTTACGATTCCGCCTGCTCCGACGAGGGTTACCATGTCTCGGCAGCCCTTCTCGATGAGGAGGAGGTGGGCTTCCTTGAGGAGGTCTGAGATGAAGCGGTTGTCATCGTAGCCTCGTCCGTGAAGATCTGCGTTTAGGTGGACGAGGTCTACTCGATTGTTGACTGCCTTCATCAGACGCTCTTGCCATCCTTCTGAGAATTCGATGCGGACTCCGATTAGAGCGTCTGTTGATTCGCGGAGGGTGTCGAAGGCATCTTTGTCCCAGCCATCGAGTTGAACGAGGCGCGCCTTAGGGAATAATTCCGCCATCTCTGGTGCTTGCGTTGGGATGATTGGAACGATATTTGGCGCGTCCATTTGCCACTTGACGATGTCTGCCGCCTTGAGGCAGGCTAGTGTATCGATTCTCTGGCTGGTCGAATCGAGAACCTTGGCGAGTTTGGCGGTGCCGAGGTCGCCTGGCGGGACATCGAAAATGAATGGGACTTGGATTGTGAACATATTCGGAGTCTTACCTTGCAGATTGCCCTCCTCATCGAATGAGAGGTGCATCGGCTTGGTTCCGATATCGACGGAAGTGCCGATGAGTTCGCGGCCGTGGATTCCATCTCGGCTGGGGCGGACGATCTCAGACATGTCGGTGAGCATGCCGTCGAATCCGGGTCCGCCGAAGCGGCCGCGGTAACCTTGTCCACGGACAGGCACCATTCCACGCTTCGATTCCTCATCGATTGCAGCGATATGTCCGTGGGTTGTGTACGAATCCCCAAGCTCGAGCCGCTTGGGATTCGGCAGCACCTTGACGAAATCAGGATGCTGCACGGTGCAGCGTAGACAACCGACGCATAATTTGGGGAGAGGCGAGAAGCCACCGACGGGGCCCGAGAAGACACCGTAGGTGCAAGGTCGAGAGAGTAGCACATCAGGCTTCATTCCGTAATGGAATACTTCGGAGAGAATGAATTTCGCAAGCCCAATCTTGCCCACCTCGACTAGGAATCTGTGCGGGAGCGGGTCCACATCGTCGACCTCTTCTGTCTCGATATGGTAGCGATGGTATTGATCTGCCAACTCCCTTCCGATTCGGGCCGATTCCGCTCCGAACTTGTCTAGTGTCAGTGCACTTGATGCGGCCGCTGTCGCGCCCCCTGTAGTCGACTCAAGCATGTTGCTCACTCCAATATCCTCAGTGCCGTAACATCAATGATATAATCATTGGCGCAAATGTACAGTGAAATGCTCGAAAAGTGAGTGGAAAGGCTATATTCTCCATATTTTCTCGTCAATCGTTCAGTTAATTTGGCTAAAGTTGTTCATTTGAAGAAATTTTTTTCTGATTTTCAAATGGGGTTCGTCAAACGCACAGAGTCAACGATTCCTTCCTAGCACAGACCAACTGTCCGAGCAAGTTGAAATGTCCAGCGAACACCACGCAGGTATGGGTTTGGCCGAGGCATGGGAAGTTCGCGATTTGCGCGCTTTCCTCTTGGGAGATACCGCCTCCAAAATGGGGCGGGCCGCCTTCATGACTTCTGTCGGTTGGAAAGTTGCTGAACTTGGCGGCCCGAAGGCCTTCGGAGCCATCATGACGGCTTGGTTCCTCGGCCATCTTCCTCTGATTATGCTCGGCGGGATGCTCGTCGACAGAATCCCCCGCCGAACCGTTGCACTGGCTATGGATATCGTCCAAGCAGTGTTTGCAGCGATGTTCATTTTGCTCCTATTCGCCGGCTTCGACCTCGTCAAGGTGATGATTTTCGCCGCCTTCATTATGGGAGCTTCTTCGGCTTTTTCTATGCCAGCAATTCAGGCCTTAGTGCCAGACCTTGTCGATGAAGATATGCTGGCATCGGCCACCGGATTACACAATGCTATGCGGACCGCTGCATGGTCCGTCGGTGGTCTCATCGGAGGTGTCGTCATTCGTTACTCGACCCTTCACGTAGCCCTTTTCATCGACCTCATTTCTTTCCTCGTCAGCGCGGTCATCCTCTTCGGCATGGCTGAGGTTGCAATCGAGCGCGACGAGGAGGAAGAAGGAGATTTCAGAAGCGAAATGGAGGAGGCGATGGCTTTCGTCATCAGCCAACCTTGGCTCTTCATCGGAATCATCGCCTTCATGGTTTTCCACATCGGAGGCGCGGTCGTTGACATCGGAATTCCATTTATCGTCCAAGTAAACGATTGGAACGCTATCCACTACGGAGTTTGGGGTGCAATGATGCCGATCGGTGCATCGATTGGAGCGCTTTGGGCTGGTGCCAATCCGATTTCGAAAGAAAGTCGCGGGATGATTTTCTACGTTGTCGTGGGAATCACCGCATGGCTCGATATTCTGTATGTCTTCGTACCGTGGTTCTTCGCCATCGTGCTCATTGCAATACTTCAGGGCTTGATGGCCGGCGTCCTAGGAGTCATTTGGAATACAACAATTGGAGATAGTGTCGACCAGCGCATGCGCGGTCGTGTCAATTCCATCGATATGATCGGCTCATTTCTGTTCATTCCATTCGCGCCGATTTTCGGTGGATATCTGATAGATGGAATCGGGCTGAAAGCGACTTTCATGATCGCTGTCTCGATTATGGTCGCTGCGACCATCATCGGCGTAGTCGTGCCTTCCTTCCGCCGATTCGAGCGGTTAGCAACCGCTCGCTTCCCTATTGCGGACGGTCAAAATCAATCTGACTAATATCAAGGGAAAACCAGCGGTCGTAGAATTCCCGCTGATACTTGACAGCAACCATGAGCAGAATCACGTAGATTGCCCACGCCGCAGAGGTTTTTCCCATACTCACGGGGATTTGCATCATCACCACCCCATCGAAGAGTACGCAAATCGAGATGTAAATTACACGCCCAAGGGTAGTTAGCAAACCCTCTCCTTCCTGAGCGAGGACTCGCTTTACTCGGTCCTCCCTCCACTTGTCAGAGGCTCTCTTCAACCTCCAAAATGCGGCCTCCGACTCCTCACGCCTACCAAGAATCTCAGGAGGCGTCGGCCGTTCGCCAGATTCTGCGCTTTCCTCGTCCATCATCCAACCTCAAAGTAGGACGGCAGATGGTTTGTCATCATCGGAAATATCCTCCGATTCTTCCGCCATTTTCAGTTGCATTCCCGGACCAAGAGGGAAATGGCAGGCCACCGCATGGCCAGCATCATCGATGGTTTTCAATTGCGGCTCCTCGACATCACAAAGCCCCTTCTCAGCAATCGGACAACGTGTGTGGAATCGACATCCCGAAGGAGGATTCGCCGGGCTCGGGACGTCGCCAGAGAGGACTATTCTCTCACTCGCTTTCTTTTCCAGCGAAGGTTCGGGAATCGCCGACAGCAGGGCGTGAGTGTACGGGTGAGCGGGCTTTTCGAAGAGGGAAGAAGTGTCAGCAAGTTCGACGATTTTCCCCAGATACATCACAGCTACTCTATCGCTGATGTGATTCACAACATTCAATGCGTGAGTGATGAAAACGAAGGTCAACCCATGCTTTTCTTGAATCTCCTCAAGCAGGTTGAGTACCTGAGCTTGAACCGACACATCGAGTGCGCTGGTTGGTTCATCGAGAAGAATGAATTCTGGGTCGAGTGAAAGTGACCTAGCGAGAGCAAGTCTCTGCTTCTGACCTCCGGAGAACTCGTGAGGGAAGCGATTCATGTGCTCGCGCTTGAGCCCAACAGAATCGAGTAATTCTGCGACCCTTTGGGTCAATTCGACGCCTTCTGCCAGCCTATTGACTTGCAATGGTTCACCGACGATTGACCTCACCGACATCCTTGGATTCATCGACCCTCCAGGGTCTTGGAAGACGATTTGCATCCTCCTTCTTAGTTCGCGGTCGGGAATATTACGAATGTCATCTCCATCATAAATTACTGAACCGTCGGTGATGGGGATCAAGCCCAGTAAGACTCGTCCTAGAGTGGTCTTGCCGCATCCAGATTCACCGACGATGCCAAGTGTTTCTCCTCGCTTAATTTGCAGATTTACTCCGTCCACAGCTCGGACATAACTCTTGACCGTCGAGAGCATTCCCTCCTTAATCGGGAACCATTTCTTCAAGTCCCGAAGCTCGAGAAGAACTTGGTCCTCTGTTCTGTCAATAGTCATTTCATGCAACTCCTTCGACATTGTAATTGGCTGCGAATTTGTCAAATGCCGCCTGAACCTCTGCCACATTTGTGGTTAAGTCAGTGTGATGACAAGCGGCAAAGTGCCCTGGTTCTAATTCCTTCATCGGTGGCGGGGTAGAGATGCATTTCTCGTCAGCGAATGGGCATCTTGGATGGAATCTGCAGCCATCGAAATGCAGGTTCGGGTCGGGTACCTGTCCAGGGATGATTGGCAGGGCCTTGCCTCGCTCGGCCCCCACCTCGATGGTAGGGATACTGTGAAGGAGACCGATTGAATATGGCATTCTGGGCCGTGACAACACGTCGCTGATACTTCCCGTCTCGACGACTGAACCCGCGTACATCACCGTGACATCGTCGCACATCTCGGCGATGACTCCCAAATCGTGAGTAATGAGGAGAATCGCTGTTCCTTTCTCATCCCTCAAGTCCTTCATTAATTTGAGAATCTGAGCTTGGATGGTTACATCGAGCGCGGTTGTTGGCTCGTCAGCGATGAGCAACTTGGGCTCGCAAGCCATCATCATTGCAATCATAACTCTCTGTCGCATTCCGCCGGAGAGTTCGTGAGGATACATCTTCACAACTGATTCTGGGTTGGGAATCCTAACGTCTTCCAGAATCCCCACAACTTGGCGCGTGTGTGCTGGGTCGAGCCTCAGATAATCGAGTGCGATGACCACAGGTAGAGCCAGTAAGGTGCAGATTACCACCATACCCAATAATGCTGAGAGGGGCATCCAAAGCATCAGATAAACTACGATTGCAGAAGCGATTCCGAGTGGCAGATGTGGAGCGATTGTCGTAAAAAATCTCCAGAACCTGTGCAAAATTGTTCCAATAAGAGCCCCTTCTGAAAAGAATCCAGAATAGAGGATTTCGGATGCACCTTCAGCGACCTCTTCCTGAATTGCCCTCCTACGTTCTAGAATTGTAGGCATTGCACCTATGATTGGGAGAATGATACCGAGCAGGAATGCCCAAGGCTCGGCCTGCTCGGCAAATCCCCAAACATGGGCAGCAGTGACGAATCCGAGCACTGCAATGACCGCTGCAGAAACCGATCGCCTCAGAGTAACCAAGCGAATTATGAAGGTGACCGGGCTTGCAAGAGCTTGGAGAACTCGAATGTATCGTGGAGTTTCAGCCTCGACTAGTCTATCGTGCTCAAACATCACCTCAGAAATCTGTTTCTCGATGGTGTAGAGGGGGTTTAGAGCAGACATTGGTTCTTGGAAAATCATACTGATTTCGTTACCTCTTACCCATCTCATGAATTTCTGATGCTTACGGTTGTCAGATTTCGAAATAACCCCTACCGACCATGAAATCATTGTCAATACCGAGAAGAACAGAATTAGTCGGGAGAAAAGAATGGGTTCGATCAAAAGAACTCCCAAGGCGGATAGAATCGCTGCTAAGACTCCGATGACTGTTATCGCTCCAGTGATTTCCTGAATTTTTTGGTCTCTATCGGAATCCCTGAAGAGCATCTCTCTTCCTTGATACTTTACACTCCCCTCATCGATTTCGCAAGTTGCTAAGCCGATCGTCACTAGTGAAGTCACCGACTTACCGCAACCAGACTCTCCGACGAGCCCCATGATTTGCCTCTCGTCCACCTTCAAATCGACCGAGTGAAGGGCTTCTATAGGCCCGTCGAGGGTGTCAAAGTGAACTCTCAATCCCTTGACATCAAGCACTGTTTCCGTCAATTACTCACCTCCTATTCTTCGGGTCGACTACATCCCGAATCCCATCACCGAGCAGATTGAAACCTAGAACCGTCACTGCTATCGCAAGTCCAGGATAGAGCATTAGCCAAGGCGAATCGAGGAAGTATCGTCTGCTCTCGGAAATCAGAATCCCCCATTCTGCAGTACCTGGTTCGGCGCCCAGTCCAATGAAGGATAGTCCAGAGGCCGAGAGGATCGTTCCTCCAATATCGAGGGTGAATGCAACCAGCAACGGCGCCCAAGCATTTGGTAGAATGTGTCGGAACATAATCCTGCCAGAAGGTGCGCCGACGCTTCGGGCAGCCTCGACAAAAGTCATCTCCTTGACATAGAGCACCTGCCCACGTATTAGACGGGAATATCCAGGCCAGCCAGTGAAAATTAGAGCGGCCTGAACCTTCCACAGACGATCGAAGTCCTTGATGAGGACAATCTCACCACCTTCGTTCCCAGAGAAATTGAAGAGAAGAGCGAGGGCAATGAAAACTGCAACCGTCCTGAATGTGAGGTACCTCCACGGATTCGTCCAATCGAAGGACTCTCGGACTCGTTCTAAGCCTCCCTCAATACTTGTATCGAGGACGAACCTTCTGTCGGCTAGGGTGACAATTCCGGCTAAGACGATAATGGAGAATGTGGCGATTAGTCTCCAAGTGTTGTCATCAGACAAGCCGAATAGATCAGGCCAACCAATTCCGAATGGAAGCCATCCAAGGAAGAATAGTACGATTGGAATGGCGAGTATCCACCATCGATAGTAGGTCAGGCGATTCATGGTTCGTTCGTTGACAATGCTGTCAAGAGGAACTGTTGATGAGAGGTAAGAACTGGAAATTGAGGCCATAACGAATAATGGAATCAGAACCCCCAACCAAACTGGAATGGTCAGGCTTGTGACCTGATTCATCGCCGCAACGAATGCCATCGCGAGAATCAATCCTGGAATCGCGAAGAAAATGTCACAGATTCTCATAATGAACTCATCGACCCTTCCGCCGAAATATCCACTGATACTTCCAACGATTGTTCCAATGATGACGGTCAGTGTAGCTACCGTGAGTCCAATCTTCAGTGAAACTTTTGCACCATAGAGAACCTTGCTGAACAAGTCCTGGCCTTGGTCGTTGGTCCCGAAAATACAGACGTCGTAGCCATCTGGGAGCCACCAGTGATGCATCGCCTCATTGTCAAATTCATAGGTGACCCACACTCCTGTATAGAGCGAAGTATTACTGGAAAGTTCAGATGATACGATGAGAATTGAGGAGTTAGAAGGGTCGATGCTGAGAAGTGATGTATTCAGATTGTATCCCTTTGAATCTTCTAATTTGATAATTCGAATAACACTCAATGTGTCTCTGTAATACCTATTGTCATCTCCAACCTTATCGTCGGATTCGGCTACTACTGTATCTGAGAATAGTGGTGAATTTGGATTGGTGGTAATCTTTTGTTCATGCCAATCGCATTCTTCGGAAAATGGCGCGACCCTTCTTGGTTCGTAATCAATTGACCACTTATCCTCGGTGTCTTGCAAGTTCCTATATGGGTGCTCAACAGCGATCTCCTCTGCGAACATGGCAACCATAGAGACGGAGATTACCATGAAGAGGCCAAGCATTGCCAAGAGCGAGCGCTTGTAGATTTTCCAACTACGGCTGAGATCGCTTCTCGACTGAGCCAGAGCCTCGCGAAGTCGACGGCGACTTTCTTCGCGATTCTCACGACCATCATCCCAGGATTTCATTCAAGCCTCACCCTTGGGTCGATTATTGCATACGTGATGTCCACGATTAGATTGGATAAGAGGAAAATAACGGAGGTGATGAGGGTAACACCCATAATGACCGTGAAGTCGAGGTATTGTAGCGAAGTTACCGCTACTCTGCCCATTCCATTGAACGCGAATACAGTCTCGGTCAAGACCGCCCCACCAATCGCACCACCGATGGAGAATCCGAGAATTGTGACGATAGGTACCAGAGCGTTTCTGCAAGCGTGGACGACGACAACTCGGAACTCAGAGAGTCCTTTCGCCCGCGCAGTTCGAACGTAATCCTCGTGAAGTACTTCGAGAAGGCTAGCGCGCATGTATCGAAGAAGGGATCCAGCGGAAGCGATTCCGAGGGCAGTGCAAGGTAGAGCGAGATGCATCAATGTGTCCTTGAACAGTAACCAATTCGAACCCCATTCTGCTGGTAGTGTCGCTAATTTTTCATCGGTCACAAACCAACTGTCAATGAGGTGGAATCCAGTTCCACCCTCAGGGTAGAACCACATGTATCCATCCTCTGGATAAGTGAAACTCGGGTCGTGTCTCCCATAAATCGGGAAGCATCCACCTTCGGTTCCGAAAATTGGGTCACAAATACCGCCATGTTCAGTACCGGTCGCAAGATACAATTGTAGCATCATCGCGAACCAAAATATCGGTAAACTGACGAAAGCGATGGCGAAGAATCTCGAAACATGATCGAACATACGGTCCTGTCTCACCGCACTGATTATGCCGAGGAAAATACCCAATGGATAAGCGATGAACAGGGCGAGAAATGACATCTCCAATGTTATCGGAGCGGCATCTTTGACCACGTCTACAACGGGTCTATGATAAAGTAAAGAATCCCCCCAATCTCCCTCGGCAAGGTCGGTGATATACCTCCAAAATTGCTCAAGGACAGGGTCGTCCATTTTCAGCCGGATTCTATTAGCTTCGTACGCGGTAATCGGATCGCCATCATCGGTATAATCGACGATTAATCCGCACTTGTCACCACACTGAATCGCAGCAGGATCACCAGGGATAATGTGAGCGATTGCGAAGGTGAAAACAGCCACCCCAACCATGACTGGAACAAGAAGCAGCAGACGTCGTACTACGAACTCATGCAGCTTCACCTGAACCCCCCCTGAATGCGGAAAAACAGCCACTCTATGACGATTACCTCACGACTGCCTATAGCAGGCGTGCTGAGAAAAAATGCACGGCGCGACGGCAGCCGCCAACTGGCGGCCGCCGCCGGCCTTACGTTAGGTCAGAACTCTTGCTCATTCACAAGAGCCAACTAGCTCGCCATTGACTTCTGGCAGCTTGTCGTAGTCGAACCAGTGGGCGGACCCAATGGCGACCCAGTCAGGGCTGCAGATGTCATCGTGCTTGACACCGATACCATTGTACTGACCGATGATGATCATGTTCGGGTCCTGTGTCCATGCAGCGAAGGCATCGATGTACGCTTGCTCGCGCTCATCGTTGTCCTGAGACTGCCTGCCGATTAGCAGGGCAGCGTCGACGTCGTCGTTGTGGTATCCTGTACCGTACGCGTCTCCACCGATGTCGTGGCTACCAGCGAATGGCGACCAGTAGTTATCGGGGTCGAGGTAGTCAGGTGCCCATCCACTGAAGCGGATGTCCCATGTCCTGGTGTAGTACATGGTCAGATACTCAGGCCATGGCTTTGCATCACCAGATGTTGCGACACCGATTGTACCGAGTGCCTCCTCAAGCTGCTGTGCCATAGCGATGCGGTAGTCGTTACCCTCGTTCGCCATCACGCGCAATACGTTTGGTAGACGGCATTCGTCGCCATCGCGGTCAGCCTCAGCAACGACGGTTGGAGCATCGCCGTGAGTTAGCGAAGCACAGTCGTACTGGCGGATGAATCCGGCGTCCTCGAGAATCTGCTCAGCGAGAGCGATATTGTAGGTGAAGACCTCGTATTGAGTCTCAGCGAACAAGAATCCGGTTGGGATTGGTCCGTACTGAGGGGCCAATGAGTTGTCGTAGGTCTCCCTGCGGTGCTGCTCGTAATTGAAGGCGTATGATATAGCCTCACGTAGAGCTGCGGTCTCCATGACGTTGCAGTCGTTGGTGCCATCGCCGTCGCAGTCGTGGTTGATCACGAGAGACGAGTTGGAACCTGGGTTGGTGTTGTCCTCACCAGCGTCCAAAACCTTCGGGTTTAGGTTGAAGGCAGACAGAGTCGTGGTGAAGGTCTCTCGGTACGAACATAGGTAACCATCCTTGCTTGCGACATTTGGCTTGTCATCTAGAGCGTCGTCCTCACCTGCATCGAATTCTCCGTTGCCGTTCTCATCGATGTAGCAGAAGTTGACCAAGTCCTCGATGTTGATGCTACCGAAGTCGACCTCACCATCAGTGAAGGCGAGTAGCCTTGTCGAAGCCTCGGTGACGATAGAGACTGTGTGGCGGTTGATGTTGTAATCGCCATCTTCCCAGTACATCCAGTTAGGGGTTAGAACCAGGCGGTCTTCGCGAACCCATGACTGTACGATGTATGCGTTGGTACCAGCACCAGCTGGACCCTCGTCCATCCACTCGTGGCAGTAATCATCAGAGGTGACATTGCCATCTGCGTCGAGTTCGACTACACGGTTTGCCTCGCATAGGTCTGCGTTGATGACTGCGCCTACAGTGTAAGCGATGGTCGAGATGAAAGCAGACGAAGGTGCAAAGAGTGTGACCGAGAACGAGGTATCGCTGTACACAGTGAAGCTCTCGCCACCATTGTCATCGTGGTTGCCGTCTGCATCATTGCAGTCGAAGCTCTGCTCGAGAATCCAACCGACGTGGCTGTCAGGGGAACCGTATCCTAGAACGCGGCACCACGAGTAGACGACATCGGAAGCATCCATCTTGTCGCCATTGCTGAAGTAGACATCGTCGCGGAGGTCGAAGGTGTAGGTTAGACCGTCTTCGCTGACCGAGTATCCGGTAGCCAAGCGAGGCTCGATAATCGCGTTACCACTACCATCGCCCGCGTAGCGGTAGAGAGTGTCGTAGACTTGCTCGATCACGTCACCAGATGCTGAGTCGTATGCGTCGTGAGGGTCGATTGTAGATGCGTCACCAATGGACATCTCTACGATTTCACACGGGTTGTTGGAACCCTGCTCACGGCACTTGCGAGAGACTTCGAGCTCGTACAGAGCCTGCTCAAAGCCGATTGTTCCGGCAGCATAATCTGCCATAATCTCAGCTTGTGAGCGACCGTAGTCGCACGAACCATCGTCCACTTCCGCCGCTGCATCGTGGTTATTTGCAGCAGAATCCGTGCAGCCCATCACAGGCTCTGGCTCTGGCTCAGGTTCGTCGTAAGTACACGAACCGTCGTCCTTGGTGGCATCCGGATTGTAATTGGTTGCATCTGCATAGGTACAACCTAACACGTCTTCCGGAGTGTCACCGCCATCGTCATCCCCGCCGAGACATCCGGCAAGGGCTGACGCAATCATCAGCGTACACATCAATAAGGCTCTCAACTTAGAGTCCATCCTACGGACCGACGCTTAGGTTCGTATATAGAATAACCCCATTTTGAGTGTCTTCTGTGGATTTTGATTAGACAGGCATATCGTTTTTTTTGCCTTCTCAAAATACACTCTAGCGGAATCATACTGCTATGATTTTCCGATATTCGGTGAAAGGCACCGGATTCCGGTTTTTCGATTGACCAATTTCGAGAGACGCTAATTCAGTGAAACTTGCAAACTCGCCACTCGATGATTGATGCTGGTGGACGTGCCGAGCCGGCGAGTTGGACTGAGCCATGCGAGGGAATCTCGCGGCAGCACGGCCAACATTGAGCGAGTTGTGATGAATTCAATGGTGGACGTGCCGAGATTTGAACTCGGGGCCTCTTCCATGCCAAGGAAGCGCGCTTCCAAGCTGCGCCACACGCCCAGTGAGCCGGCGACCTGCGACGCCCATTTAAGGAGAACTGAGCAGGCTCGGCCATGTCTGCAGGGCGGCTGGCACCCAAGCCGGAGGACCCGCCTCATCTTCCCGAGGACATCCTCGAACAATTGTCGTCCCGATTGTCGAGGGAAGATGCACCATTCCTTCGATTCCTACCAAAGATGTTGACCCTCGAATGGGCCGAATCGAGTGAGAAGCGCTTGGGCTTCACTCGCTTCGAATGCGACCATCACGAACTCTTCAGGCGTCGCCGCCTGCGCGGCTCGCCTGGCCCCATCACCGTCGCCCTCCACCCCCGATTAGCCGGCGACGAGAAACTCTACCTCCACACCCTCGTTCACGAACTTCTGCACGCCGCTGGCCTAATCGACCACGGCGATGCTCACTCAAGCCTTGTGAACGAATTGGCCCCAGCGCCAAAACTCTCCGAATCACCAGTTCTGCGAGGCATGCGTGATGAAGTTCTTGCAGAGCTTCCCGAGCGCAGTTGGATCTGCGGCGAGTGTGGACACACATGGGAGCGTCGCCGCGTTTCACTTCCACAACGCTGCCCAAAATGCGCTCGACCATTCAGCGGAAGCCCATCCGCAGTTTGAGCCAAGCACGCAGAGTGTCCCATCCCCTGGTTGAGCCAAGCACGCAGTTTGAGCCCCCCGTTTGAGCCAAGAATAGTCATTTGCAACGTGCGATGACCCACCGGCAAAAGCACCATGAACTCAGAACCTGCAAGAGTGTCCCGTGGCACGGGTCCCGACACAGACTGAGATTATCGATTGGGCGGGGACTTTCTTCGCTGAAACCTTTCCAACCTTGATGGCGATAATCGCTATCGCTGCCTATTCTGGATTCGTCTTCATGTTCTATCGCTTGCTCGCGCGTAGAGATATACTGACCCTTGACTTGACCAAGTACAATCACTCGACCAATGGACGGATTAGAGCCTTCTTCAGAACTGGGGCTTGGTTGCTGCAATATGCAATCGCGATTCCAGTTCTCATCGCTTTCTGGACCCTCGTCATGGCGGTCATCCTCACCCTCCTCGCTGAAGGGAATGACCACGCTCGAAACGCGCTCATCGCTACCTCGGTGGTTGGTTCCGTGCGGATTCTATCGTATTGGACCGAGGACCTTTCGCGCGATGTTGCGAAAATGTTGCCATTCGCGGTCCTCGGTGTATTCTTGGTGGGCTCGACCTCGGTCGAGTTCAGCGAGTTCGAAGATTTGCGAAATAACCTACCAGAACTCGCTGCGTCATACTTCAACAGCATGATTCTCCTGGCGATTCTTGAGACCTTGTTACGCGTCGGCCACGGTTTCCGAGAATTGGTAGGCAGTCAGCGACGAGTGAACAAGAAACTTCGAGCGATTGCAGAGGAGACCGGGCGAACCAAAGCCGAGATTCGCGAGGATATGCTCGACGACGGAATTCTCAACAATAGCGTCGGCGAAAATGGCGGTGTTGAGGGCCCCTCTGAGTGAGGGCGCAGCCGAGTCTGTGAGGGTGCAGGATTCACAAAGGGGCAGCGCCGCCGGCGGAACGGGCGCGTGGTGTAGGGGATATCATGCTGGCCTTCTAAGCCGGCGACCCGGGTTCAAATCCTGGCGCGCCCACCAATTACAATCGATGGAAGGTGGGCGCGCCACAAATCGATTACAGAACCTCGGAACAAGTTTGGCATCGCTGGATTGTTCCTTGGTCGCTCGCGCGATTAGAAATCGCGCTGCGCCTTCAAACATGCATTCCGCTGAATCGAGTTCGAAGGTCAAATCCTGGCGCGCCCACCAATTACAATCGATGGAAGGTGGGCGATAGAAATTGGTGGTTCCAGAGCAGTTTCCTAATTCCCGTCCCTTTGGGACGCACCGTTTACATCAAATACACCCAGCAGGTCGGCGCGCTGCATGAAGCGAGGTTCCCGCGCGTGGAAGAAGGCTGGGAAGCAACGCTGGAAGTGGCGCAAGAAGAAGTTACGACGCCGTAAGGCGGCCCGTAAGCAGGCTCGACAATGAGTCTGATTTGCAGCTCTCCGCTATCGTTTTAGACCCTGACTCCAAAGGTCTTGGGCTATGACTACCTACACGAGAATAGCTTGGAGCCCCACCCGCGGAAGACTCCTCGACAATTGCGCGAGGAGATACGTGCTAGAGCACGTAATCGGACCGAATGTTGAATTCGTGAAGAGAAAATCGAAGATTCGGAGGCTGGGCGACCATGCTCGGTCCGGTTTGCGAGACGCGCTGTTGGCGCGTCTCGAGAATCCCGATTCATCGATGAACGACCTACGTCTAACGATTCATCGGAATGTATTGCGGGCGATTGTCGCTGGCGAGGTGATGGAAGATCGCCCGCATGGATTGGTCGACGAAGCCGTCGGGATGATGATGCACCGGCTTCGACAATTCGAGTCAGCACCTCTGATTGGATACAAGCGTCGCAGTAGCGATGAGGTGCTGCTCGTCGATAGATTGCAGCCATTGCTTCTGGATGGTGCGCGCCAATATGGCGCGCCCGACCTCATCGTGCGCAATGGCAGCAGAATCTGTCTTGTACGCTTGGCAATGGAGATGGCTTCGCGCACACCAGACAGAGCAGCTGAGTTGGAATTGGGTTCGATGCTGCTCTGGGCCCAGCGCAATCCTTTGATCGAAGCAAATCTCGATGAAATCGATGTGGTGCGAATAGGTTGGCTCGGAACGCGCTGGGTAAAATGGTCGAAGCGAGCCAGCCCCGAGTGGGCTGCGCAGGCTCGCTCGATGATAGCGATGGACATCGAACAGATGGCGCGACTGATGATTTTCGACGGGAAACTCGAGCAATTACCGAGGTCCAGAAGTCGATGGCGTTGCTCGAAGTGTGCATTCAATGACGAATGCCCCGGATTCGAGGTCAGAGAGAAGATACCAGATCGGCAACCACAGTTGCTGGGTCCGCAGCCTTAGTGACCCCGCTCGCAAGCAGAACCCCAGTGGTACCCAGTTCGATTGCAGCAGCAACGTCTGCACCGTTTTTCACACCAGCACCGCACAAAATCCCGACCTGCTCAGAAATCTCGCGAACTGCGGCAGCGGTGCCGCTGACGATTGTTGGGTCGGCAGTAGTCACAGAAATGTCCCCGCCGATTAGTTCGGGCGGCTCGACTGCAACAAAATTCGGCTCGAGAGCCGTCAGCGCTCGCGCCTCGTCGATATCCGCCGCGCAAGCACAAACAGTGAATCCTTCTGGAACAGCATCGAGAAGCATAGCGACGTGTTCGATGCTGACCTTGTGCTCTGCGTGATTAATCAAAGTCCCAGTTGCACCCCGCTCAACCGCAGTCGAAGGGTGCAACCATCCGGTGTATGAGCCGAATCCAACAGGGTCGAGATGCTGACACCAAACCTCCAAACTTGGAGCAACGGCAACCACCGCGGCCAAGTCAAAAGCGGACACAGCGACGACCATTCGAGCATCGGTTTCGACGCTAGCAATCGCTCGTGCAAGGGCCTCAGCGCTCGCGCCATGTGCAGTCTCGTAGGTCTTCAGATTGACCACGACGAGTGGTTGACTCACGTTCACGCGAGGAGAAGTCCCGCTTTGACGCTGACGGACATCGAGCAAGGTGCAACAGCAATAGTCCAGCGTTCGGCCACAGCAATATTCGAGCGGTGGCATCATCAAAGGATGAGAGCCTCAGACACTCGAACCGTGACCGAGAACCGCCCCGGAAAGCTCAGCCCCAGCACTAACGCTCGCACCCTCGCCGACGATACAATTGCTCAAGCGAACCCCCGCACCGATGTTCGCTCCATCCATAACCACAGAGTCCACGACAACACAATCCTCAGCCAAGGTAACCCCAGCACCAATTGAAGAACGCGTCACATCGGCCCGACGCCCAGAATCACCAAACCAAGATTCGCAACACCGCGAGCCAGTCTCGAAGCGGCCAGCCCCGATACAAACCTGAGCCGCTTCGACAAAAGAAGCAGGAGTCCCAGCATCAACAAAATAACCCTCGAAGGCAAGCCCAGCCATCCCACCAGCCTCGGCAATTCCCGGGAAAACCTCCCGTTCCATCGAGTGTTTGTGCGTGCCCAACGAAGCCAAAACCTCGCGCTCAACAAGATAACATCCAGCATTAATCAAATTGGAAAACTCAGTCCCCGGAGCCGGCTTTTCCTGAAATCGACGAATCATCCCCTCAGAATCCAAATCACAAACCCCGAACCGGCTCGGGTCCTCAACCTCCCAAAGCGAAAGCGTCACAGAAGCACCAGTAGCCGAGTGATGCTCGACCAAGGCAGCGACATCAACACTGGAAACAAGATCGCCATTCAGAACCATGACCGGGCCAGACCCAATCATATGCTCACGCGCGAGGGCGATTGCTCCACCCGTTCCAAGAGCCTCTTCTTCGACCGATAAAACGACCTCATACGGCAGGTCGGTTCCAGCAGCCCACGCGCGCATCTCCTCGATGCCGTAACCGGCTGCGACGATAACCCGGTCAACCAACTCAGCAGGGACGACCTCGACAACTCGCTCAAGCAGAGTCTTGTCGAGGATCGAAAGCAGCGGCTTCACCCGACCCTCAGTTAAGGGTCGAAGCCGCGTCCCAAAACCACCGGCCAGAACCAGCACATCCATGGCCGGTCGGAAACACTCGCCACTTTCAGCACTTCGTGTCCGTGGCGAGTGAGCACCGTCATCCCACACTCTGCATCATCAGCGCGTTGAAGCGGCACGGAGAACTAACGCATCGGGAGAGTGATAAGCGGCACGGAGAACTACCGGACCAGAAGCGAGGCGAAGCGGCACAGAGAACTAGCGCATCGTTCAAAGACGGGGGGCGAGTGGGCGGCGCGTCGCCATGAACATCCACGAGTATCAGGGGAAGCAGCTATTCCGAGAAGCAGGCGTAAAAGTGCTCGACGGCGTCCATTGCCAAAGCGTCGAAGAAGCGCTTGCAGCATACGATTCACTGGGCTCAAAAGTGGTTGCGGTAAAGAGCCAAATCCACGCTGGTGGACGCGGAAAGGGCAACCTGTACTGCCCCAACGATGGCACACTTCTGATGGAAGGCGGAGTAAAAATCGCTTTCTCACGCGAGGATGTTGAAGAGTTCGCTACCGGCATCCTCGGCCACATTTTGGTGACAAAACAGACTGGACCAGCTGGCAAGTTGGTGAGCAACCTCTACGTCGAGTCCGGCTGTGCTATCGCCCACGAATACTACCTCGCACTCTTGGTCGACCGTGAGGAAAAATCGGTTCTGATTATGGCCTCGACCGAGGGCGGCATGGATATCGAAGAGGTCGCTGAAAATACTCCTGAAGCTATTCACAAAGTTTGGGTTGACCCAGCGGCTGGATTGCTCGGCTTCCAAAAGCGAAATCTCGGAATGGCGCTGGGGCTCAGCGGGGCCGCCCTGAAGGATTTCTTCCGCATGGTTGGAAGCCTCTACGATTTGTTTGTGGCAAATGATTGCGCAATGGTCGAAATCAATCCGTTGGTTAGGACCGAGGACGACGAAATCGTCGCCCTCGACGCGAAGGTCAGCTTCGATGAAAATGCAGAGTTCCGACACAAGAATTGGGGCGACCTTCGCGACCTTTCGGAGGAGGAGCCAACCGAGACCCGCGCCAATGAGGCGGGACTTTCGTACGTCAAGTTGGACGGAGACATCGGCTGTTTGGTCAATGGCGCGGGGCTGGCGATGGCTACGATGGATGTCATCAAACTCTACGGAGGCGAGCCAGCCAATTTCCTCGACATCGGAGGAGGGGCTGACGAAGCCAAGGTTCAGGAAGCCTTCGAAATCATCCTTGAGGACCCGAATGTCAAGGGGATTCTCGTCAATATCTTCGGAGGGATTCAGCGCTGCGATATCGTCGCGAACGCTGTCCTCGCCGTCTCAGAAAATATGGGGCTGGAAGTCCCACTCGTAATTCGCTTGTCTGGCACAAATTTCGAGGAGGGGCGAGCTATCATCGACGCCTCTGACCTTGAATGCACCTCAGTTGAGACATTGGCCGAAGGTGCAGAAGCAATCGTCGGACTCATCGGAGGTGGTCAGTGATGGCTATCTGGATCGCTGAAGATTCCAAACTCCTCATTCAGGGAATCACTGGAAGCCAAGGTCGCTTCCACGGTGAAAAAATGGTTGAATACGGCACTGATGTTGTCGGTGGAGTGACGCCTGGAAAAGGCGGTCAATCCATCGAATTAGCTGACCGCGAGGTTCCCGTTTTCAACAGTATGTTAGAAGCGATCAACGCCACCGGCGCTGATGCCTCGGTGATTTACGTCCCACCTCCTTTTGCAGCGGAAGCAATCATGGAGGCGGCAGACGCCTTCGACCGAGTCAAAGGCGAGGGTGTAATCGTCTGCATTACTGAAGGAATCCCGACTCTCGACATGGTTCGGGCAGTCTCCTACGTCAACGACCGACCCGGTATTCGACTAATCGGACCGAACTGCCCTGGAATTATCACCCCTGGAGATGGAGGTGGTTGCAAGATTGGTATCATGCCCGGCCATATCCACGCAAAGGGGAGAATCGGAGTCGTCTCGAAGTCGGGCACTCTGACCTACGAAGCCGTCGCTCAGACCATGAGTATCGGCGAGGGCCAATCAACCTGCATCGGGATTGGCGGAGACCCTGTCAATGGCACCGGATTCATTGATTGTCTCTCGGCCTTCGAAGCCGATGAACAGACCGTCGCAGTCGTCATGATTGGTGAGATCGGAGGCACAGCTGAAGAGGATGCTGCGGCATGGGCTGCCGAAAATATGAGCAAGCCAATCGTCGGCTTCGTCGCCGGCTCGACCGCACCGCCCGGAAAGCGAATGGGACACGCGGGTGCAATCATCTCCGGCGGTAAGGGAACTGCCGCTGAGAAGTTCGCTGCTTTCGAGGCGGCAGGAATCCACATCGCTCGCGACCCATCAGAAATCGGAGCCGTACTCAAGGTCGCGCTCGAGCAAGCGGGACTACTCTGATTGAGCATCCCGCTCATTCCGGTCTTCTTTGAAGACCGACTTCTCCACGTCAAAAATTCGCGCAGAGTCTTAGACCAGACCATGCGGCTCGACCACCGTGAGTGGAGATAGTTCAGTCACCGATGAGCCTCGTGTGGTCGTCGTCGGTGGAGGAATAGCAGGTTGCGCCTGCGCTCTAGCCTTGGCCGGAAGGGGAGAATCTGTCACACTCATCGAAGAGAACGAAGGCCTTGGTGGCCGCTACACAAGCGTCAAACTTGCAGGAATTTCACGCCAAATCGATAACACCCCCGAGATGATTTTTCGCTCCGACGAGCGTTTTCTCCAATTATTAGCAACCTGCGAAGCCCGCGAGGTCATCAAACTCCAGAAGCAGACGATCCTCTCATTCATCGAAACCGAAAGCGGTAGAATCTCAACCATTCAATCAGGCACCCTACCGCCACCAAACCACCTCGCAAAATCAATTCTCAATGCCAATTTTCTCGGACTCGGCGATAAGATTGCAATGCAAAAAGTCGTCAAAGCCATTCGAGCGATGGACGAACAATATCGACGAAGCCTCGACGAACAGATCTTCCTCGAATGGCTGCAAGAAAATGGCCAAACCGAGCGGGCGATCTCAAGATTTTGGAACCCGCTCGTCCGAACAGCCCTCAATATTGACTCATCCGAAGCCAGCGCAGCAGCGGCCACTTTCCTCCTCAAACGAGGGCTCTTCGACAAAGCCGACGCCTTCGACCTCGGCGCATTCACAACCGACCTCACCGAAGCACTCGCACCCAACCTGCGCCGAACCCTCGCAACCGCAGGAGTCGATGTGCAACTCAACAAACAAGTTACCGGCCTATTCCGAGAGGACACAAAAGTCACTGGGGTCAGCACACAAAGCGGATTCATCCCGGCAGCCAAAGTCATCCTCTGCACGCCAATCTCAGCAACCGCCAGGCTGCTAACAGGAGCCGGAGCAAGCGTCGCCTCCCACGAGGTCGCAGACCGCCTCGCCGCACTGCAAACCACAGCACTGCTCGGCATCCACGCATTCCATGAAGGCCCAGTATTACCCGAAGGAACAAACATCGTAACCTGCGTCGATGAACCACTCATCCAGACACTAATCGACCGCTCAACCCAACTCGACGATGGCAAACGCGCAGGCCTGCCAGGACACTGGATTTGCGCACGAGTCGCCAACGCCGACCCCTACCTAGAGTGGGATGACGAGCTCATCCGTACAGAATACGAGAGAGTAATCGCATCGGCATTCCCAACCGCCCCCAAACTTACCGACTTCCATGTAGTCCGCATCCCGCGCGCGAGCACAGAACTCAGACCCGGAACCCAACGCCTCAGACCCGACCCACTCGACGCAGGCGAGGGAGTAATCCTCGGAGGAGATTGGATCGACATAGATTGGCCGAGCACCCTCGAAGGCGCGAGCAGGGCTGGACTCACCGCAGCATCAGCCCTGCTCGAACAAAACGCCAACAAAGACCTAGCCGGCTGGAATCACGAGCACCCCTGGCCCGACTGGCCCGAAGCCCCACGAAGAGGAGCCGAGGGTTGGAGGGAGTGGTGAAGAAAATCCACGCACCGAAGAGGAACGCGAATCTGCGAAGCACTCAACACAGAAGCGAATGTGGCACGGCCGGGTGAAGCGATGGGACAGGTGATCAACCCCCACATCGACGGCTTACTGAAAGCCACCTCACGCTCATTCCACCTCACGCTCGCAAGGCTTCCCTCAAGCGTTCGTGACCAGGTTGGACTGCTCTATTTGCTCGCTCGACTTGCCGACACGATTGCCGATTCGAAGACTGAAGATGCTCAGGCTCTGATTGAGGCGCTCGACGGTTACCAAGAATTGCTACTCGAGCAGGGAACCGTCGACCTTAGTGGCATTGCTGCGATGCAGGAGGATGCAGATGAGAAGAGACTTCTCGACGAATTGGATTCTGTCATCGCAGCCTATCGTTCGATGGCAACTAAGGATGCAGAATTGATGCAACGATGTCTAGATATCATCATCTCTGGACAGCGCCTTGACCTCGTTCGATTTGGGGCGCTGGGTTCTGAATTGACTACTCTTGATAACGACGCGGAATTGGATGATTATGCCTACCGCGTCGCTGGCAGCGTGGGTGAATTTTGGACTGCCGTCACGCTGCTACACGAACTCGAGGGCGCGATTGAGGATACTTCCACCTTCGACGCCCTCGGCATCCGCTTCGGCAAGGCTCTGCAGATGACCAATATTCTGCGCGACATTCCAGCAGATATCGCCCTCGGTCGTTGCTACATGCCGAGTCAACGACTTGCCGAAGTCGGATTATCCCACGAAGACCTACGGAATCCCGAGTCAATCTCGGCATTCCGACCCCTCTACGATAGCTACCTCGACCTCGCCTGCGAGCACTACGAGGCGGCCATCCGCTACATCCGCATGATTCCGCGCAAACACCGAGACTTGCGGCTGGCGATTTTGCTCCCGGTAGCCATCGGATTGGACACCCTCGCGCTACTGCGCTCGGGCAATGTTCTCGACTCCGCCGAGCGCATCAAAGTCGACCGCTCCCGAACCAAGAGAATCGCTGTACTGTGCGCCATCGGCACGCGATTCAAACCCCTCGAGGACCGCCTCCTCGACAAGGGAGCAACCAAGGCTCGCTCCGGCGTTTAGACTAGACCTCCGAACATGCGGCCCCCCAACCACGTCGAGCCCTCAAGGCCGCTGAAGCGGCCTGCACGCGTGCGAGGGTGAGGTTCAAGAGCGAACCATGTGGGCTCGCGTCTGGCGATACCATGTCACCGGCGCAGCGAACCGATCCCGCCACGGGAATTAGGTACGATGTCGAGCGGAGCATTTCCTTGGTCGATCCAGACGTCCAACCCGAGGGAATCGAGGTCGTCCGCTCAGCCGTCGGCATGACGCGAGAAGCGGCCCGAGCAATCTCGATTACCGCTCTCGAAACTCTGCGAGAGGGCGCCCGATTCATGGGTGTTCTCGGCGCCCGAGGAGAACTTCTGAACCCCTTCGGGCACATCGACGCTGCAATCTGGTCGGAATCCGATGTGCCCGACTACATGATTGAAACCGCATACGATTACTGCGAGGAATTAACCCGCATCGAAGCGGGTAATTTCTACCACTCGTTCAAGTATCTTCCAGACGAGGCACGGCGCGCCATTTGCGCCTACTATGCCTTCTGCCGGCGCGCCGACGACATAGCCGATGGAGACTATGTCGATTCATTCCCCGGAGGCTCTTCCGACGACCCAGAATCGGTGGAGTACAGGGCGGATATCGAGCGTTTGACGGGGAGTAGTCCGGTGGTTGCTCGCGACCATTATGACGACCGAATGTCGCAACTTTTCTACTACCGAAAGAAGCTGTCAACCGCTTACGGGCAAATCACTTCGACCGACCCGATTTTCATCGCTTTGAAGGACACGATTCGTCGCTACAATATCCCGCGCCAACTGTTTGATGACATGATTAGCGGCATGGAGGATGACTTCCACCGCAACCGCTACGAGACCTTCGAGGACCTCTACTCCTACTGCTACCGCGTAGCTTCGACCGTCGGACTGGTCTGCATTGAGATCTATGGGTATGATGATCTGGCGGCGCGCGAATTCTCAGAGGCGTGGGGGATTTTCATGCAGCTGACGAATATTATTCGCGACGTCGCTGAAGATGCCGAGCGCGACAGGATTTACCTGCCGATGGAAGACTTGGCGCGCTATGGTATCAGCGAGCAGGATGTGAAGAGCGGGGCTGACCTGCTCGACCACCCTGGATGGAAGCCATTTGTCGATGAATACATCACGCGGGCGGAGACTTATCGCGATAAGGCGTTCAAATTGCTGCCTCTGCTCGATAAGCAGTCGCGTTATTCGCCCGCGGCGATGATGGCATTTTACGAGTCGATTTTGAAGAAAATCGACAAGAGTGAAGGCGATGTTTTCACTGAGCGCGTACAACTCTCAAAGGCTGAGAAAATCTCTCTAGCCGCTTACGTGTACGCGCGTTACCGCTTCCTCGCTGTCTGAGCGAGAAGCGGCTGTCATTGGACAAGCCTCAAGGGAAGATTATCGGGCGGAGCAAATAGGAGGGAGATGCATGAGGGTCGCTGTTCTGCTCGAAGACCGCTGTCAGCCCAAGAAGTGCAATGCAGAATGCTGGGCATTTTGCCCGCCCGTTCGAAATGGCATCGAGTGCATTGTGCTCGATGATTCGAGTGGTAAGCCTCTGGTTTCGGAGCCGCTTTGTATCGGATGTGGAATCTGCGTCAATAAGTGCCCATTCGATGCGCTGATTATCACAAATTTGCCAGAGGAATTGGATGGTGACATGACTCACCGCTACGGTGAGAATGGATTCCGCCTCTTCCGATTGCCAGCTCCTCGTGAGGAGCAAGTTGTGGGGATTCTCGGACCGAATGGAATGGGTAAGTCGACTGCGATCAACTTGCTCTCGGGCGCGCTCCGGCCCAACCTGGGCGATTGGACGGTCGATTCGAAGGATTGGACCGAGATTATCGAATCATTCCCGCGCGGTGAATTGCGCGATTATCTGACGACTGTGGCTGAGGAGGGCGTGAAGATTGCGGTAAAGCCGCAGTACATCGATAAATTGCCGAAAATCTTCACAGGGAAGGCCCGGGAATTACTCGAGCGTGTCGATGACCGAGATGAGTTGGATGACTACGCCGAATTGCTGGCCATCGACCACATTCTCGACCGAACTCTGGGCCAACTCTCTGGTGGTGAATTGCAGCGCGTGGCGATGGCTGCGACATTGCTGAAGGAGGCGGATGTCTACTTTTTCGACGAGCCTTCTTCCTATCTCGACATTCACGAGCGCATGCGAGTGGTACGGATTATCCAAGGGCTCGTCGAGCGCGGAAAGCGGATTCTTGTCGTCGAGCACGATTTGGCGATTCTCGATGTGCTCTGCGATTTGCTTCACGTGGTTTATGGCGAGCGTGCTGCCTTCGGTATCTTCACTCCAGCACGCTCGACGCGGACCGCAATCAATGCTTACCTCGATGGATTCCTCCCCGAAGAAAATGTGCGGATCCGCGACAAACCGATTCAATTCTTGCGTGGGCGAGTCCGCGGAGAAGAGGTTGGAGACCCCATTCTTTCGTGGGGCGATATGGAGAAGACCATGGGCGATTTCCACCTCAAGACCGGCGAAGGGAAGGTGCGCAGTGCAGAGGTCGTCGGTGTCGTTGGACCGAACGCTACGGGCAAGACCACGATGGTTCGAATGATTGCCGGCGAAATGGAGCCCGACCAAGGCTGGTGCACGATGGATGCCAGCGTCTCCTACAAGGCCCAACACGTCAGCACCGATTTCGATGGCAGCGTACAGGATTGGCTCGATACCGAACTCGGTGCCAAGTGGCGCAGCGGAGAATTCCACACCCAAGTGATTCGCCCGCTGCAGGTTGACCAATTGCTTGAATTGCGGGCGAAGAAATTGTCTGGAGGGGAGTTGCAGGCGGTCAGCATTGCGATTTGTCTTGGAAAAGAGGCTGACCTCTACCTTCTGGATGAGCCGAGCGCTCACCTGGATGCGAACGCTCGAATGGAGGCTGCGAAGGCGATTCGCCGCACGATGGAGAGCAATGAGAAAGCGGCGATGGTTATCGACCACGATATCTACTTCATCGATATCGTCAGCGACTCACTTCTCGTCTTTGATGGAGTGGGCGGTTCACACGGCAATGCGCAGGGGCCGATGTCACTTCGCAAGGGAATGAACCGCTTCCTCGAGGATGTCGATGTGACCTTCCGTCGCGACCACGAATCACACCGCCCGCGCATCAACAAGCGAGGCAGTCGTAAGGACCGCGAGCAGAAGGCGAGCGGCGAATACTTCTACGTCGAATGATGGCGAGCCGAATCTGCCCGACCATTGGATTCTTGAAGGGCGCTCAGAACCGCACCGATATGCCAGAGGATGAGGCGGGCGAGGCTGAGCCTGTCGATGAGGCGGAGCTTGTCGAAGCCGAGCCCGAAGACCCAATCGTCGCTCTGGAATCGAGGGTCGCTGAACTTCTCAACGATTTGCAATACGCGCGCGCAGAGACGGTGAATGCGCGTCAACGAGGCCAGCGTGACCGCGCTGAAGCGATTCGCTTCGGCGCAGCTGGCCTCGCAACCCGAATAATCCCAGCAATCGATGGCCTCGAGAAAGCTCTCAGCAATGGAAATGGAGACAACGAGGCCATTCTCGAGGGCGTTCGCATGACTCTTGATTCTCTCAAGAACGCCCTCGAATCCGAAGGCGTCACCCGCGTCGAAACCATCGGGGCTGCCTTCGACCCGACCAAAATGGAAGCAATTGCGACGGTTCCTTCCCCAGATGGCGGGGAGGCCGGAACCGTCCTCGAAGAAATCGAATCTGGCTTCATGCTGCACGACCGAGTCCTAAGACCAGCAAAGGTCGTCGTCGCAAGCGAATAGGGGCACCAAATAGGATTGTTTCAAATCCTAAGTCTGATTCGGGCTCAAAGATGGACCTCAAAACTACTCGATTTTCAGCTATTCTCTTGGTTCTCGCGATGTTGTTAGCCGGCTGTGCCGGTCAGGCCGAACCCGAACCGATCGAGGGTTGTACGGACGAGCGTGCAGAGAATTTTGACTCAGCCGCAGAGGTTGACGACGGTTCCTGCGTCTTCCCTGATTCTGACGGCGACGGAATCTTCGACTTTGACGAAGTCGCCGGCTGCACCGACTCTGCTGCTGACAATTTCGATGCGGCAGCAACCGATGATGATGGTTCATGTCTCATCCCCTGGGAATCCGAATATGGGGTAAACTGGGTCGAGCACGACGGAGGAGAAGACTGCGAGTGCTCCGATGGCTCGGATTGGACTTTCTGGAGCCGCGACGCCGACACATCGAGAGTCATTCTCTACTTTCAAGGAGGAGGGGCATGCTGGGAAGACCAGAGCTGCCAACGACCTGGAGGCACCTACAAGACCACCGTGCATGATGACGACCCTTCAATCGCTTCAGTATTCCACGATGATGTCTATGGAATCGGCAACTTCAGAAATCAAGCAAACCCACTGGCAGATTGGTCCTGGGTCTACGTCCCATACTGTACTGGAGATGTACATATCGGCATGAAAACAGGGATTTACGCAGACATTAATGTCAGTCACCATGGTCATGCAAATTCACAATTCGCATACAATTTCATGCTCGATAATTATCCAGATGCCGAGACCATTCTCGTCACTGGATCAAGCGCTGGCTCTATTCCTTCACCCATGTACGGCGCTCAAGTTGCGGTGGATTACCCAGATGCTCAAGTGTTGATATTCAACGATGGGAGCGATGGTTTGTTCACCAACGGATCATACGATTTCTACGACATCTGGAACCTCAATGAGACGATGCAGGATTTCCCACGAGCAGATAATTTGAACTTCAATGTCATGGATTCTGGCGACTTGATAATCGCTGCTTATGAGATCGATAACAGCATTCGATTCGGTCGATTCTCAGACTCGAATGATGGGACCATGAGGATGTTCTCCGCCTTACTTGGACACGACGTGACTCTCTCCTACAAAGACCAAATTCTGAGATCGGAGCAGAAAGCAGAAGACCACGGAATCGATTTGTCTGCATACATGACTGCTGGTGATGGCCACACGATTTTGCTCTCGGATAGGTTCTACACATTGGAGACAGAAGGTGTGTCCTTCCTCGATTGGTTTACTGCGTGGATCGAAGGTGAGAATGTCGAAGATGTTCACTGCACAGACTGCTGAGATGCTCAATTTGCGCTAGACCCCGTCGTTCAACGCTTGCTGGCGGCAACGAACTCGTACATCGGAGATTCTCTGATGAGTTCGGCGATTACATCTAGCGGAAGATGTTCAAGGCGGGTGAATCGAATGCAGGATTTGCCCATATTCGGCTTGCGACCCATTACCTCGTAAGCTGTGAGAAGTCGGTCGCGTTTGACCTCGTCTTGGTAGACGGACATCATGTAGAGGGCCATGTGCCGTTTTTGGCTTGCCAGTGAAGCGAAGAGTAATGGTTGACCATTGTAAGTATCGGGCTCTACTTCCAGAGGTACCTGCCAACAGATCATCCCCCAATTCATGGCTTCCTCGTAGCCCTTGGGAAGATTTTCACGAACGACGCCAATAACCGCCTCTATCGCTTGGCGTCGGTTATCCGGAAGTTCAGCGAGATATTGTTCGACGGTCGGTGCATCGCTCGATACCATTCACTCACCCGACCGGTTCACCGCCTTCGCCCATGAAGGCGAGGCGGTGGAGTCCATTGTTTTCGATTAGCCATTCTAGAACCGAAGCGGGAATTAGTGAGCCGAGGACCTCATGTAGGGCTGCTTCGTCTGCAATTGTGCTGAGCATTCGAGCGGTTTCTCGGATTCTCCAGCCCTCAAATCGCTCGCGGTCTGTTAGCGGAAGTAGCAGAACTTCCCAGCCGCCAGCGGTGTAGAGTTCAGCTGTTCCCATATCGGTTGTGACGAGTGCTCCCGCCGAGCCATGGTACGCCTCAGCGTGCCTCACCCAATTGGGCGGGTCCTCAATATCTGGAATCGCACAAATGTGTGTATTCTCAATTCCTGCTGCCTCAAGCCAACCTGCTATCATCTCGGCTCGTTCGTCTGCTAACCATGGATTTGCGAGGTTTTGTGGTCGGTTGGACGAGCCGATTCCAATGATTAACGTCGAATCCGGTCTGTGCTCGTCACGCATTGCTGCGGCCGCGTCGAGCATCGCTGCATGACCCATGTGAAATGGTTGGAAGCGGCCGAGAATAACGACTCCAGGAGCCGGAGCTTCGTCTGGCGGTGCAGGCTCAATCGGCAGGTCGGTCATACCTCTACCTCCGAGAGCCTCGCCCCATCGAGAACCCAGTCTTGGGCGGGGAGATACTCGCGACCGATTAGGAGGGTTAGACCCTCGTCGCGAGACAATTCGATGAAGTCGTATAGGCTCTCAGTAAGCGCCCTATGCGATTCCATCGTCGGCAGGATTCGAGGATCTTCATCGGGATTGAGAGTCTCTCCCAATTCCTGCCGACGCTCCATCCAATCGAGTACTACTGACTCGGAATACGACTCGCGGTCGCTTCGACCAAGCGCCAACGCGAGTCGTTGCCAAACTTCGGCTGAGCCGAATACTTCGACATCGTCGAATTTCTCATCGAGAATCGGCTCGACATACAGAAACAAGCGGCCATCCCAGCATCGCCATTCGGCAATGCTTGCCCAATCGCAAAGAATCAACGATGCCGCAGCATCCAATCCACCATCAGCGGCATCGGCCCACTCAAGAAAATCTCCTTCGATATCGACTCCAAACCCGCGGTGAAAGCGAGGGTCTCCCGCGGGTCGTTCCTCACCCAGTCGACCGCTCTCAAAGGCCAGAACCAATTGGTCAACGCTCATCGAGCGCAATCTGTCGAGAGCGGTCGAATCAACCAAACGAAGAATCACATCGACCATGCTCTCACCTCGGTTAGCCCTGCAGGTCGCCTACCATCAACGTATCATTCCAGATTCAAGCCATGCCAAAATGCACTGTTCAAGCAGATGAGGCACGTGTTCAATCGCCTCCTGCCCCTCATCGCTAAATCTCAATGTGCATTTTCCAGTCTTGCAAGCCCGTAGAATCGCCGGCATACCAGTCACCAAATGAGGATGATAATACAGCGGCGTCAAGTATATTGAAACGTGCTTTCGTTGGATGCAAATTGCCAAAAATGGGTCGAAGGTTTTCGGTGATTTCTTCTTCACCAATTTGTAGTAACCGGGTTCATCCCGTAGCACATCTAGTACCGATTCATGCTCCCGAGCAATAGATGCTAATCTCTCCCAGAGCGGAAGCAAAGCTGGATTCTTCACCCATTCCACGGGCCACCCGAGCCGTAGGCTCGGATTGAACGCTTCGCGCCTCGACCCAGCAAATCTCAGCATCGGGTTGAAGAACTCCAGCCGAGCGCATCGAATCATCCCCTACGTGGGCCGGAGTGTTCGTCATGGCAACCATCGATGAACAGATCAAGTCCCTCGAGGAAGAGATTTCCAAGACCAAATACAACAAGGCAACCCAGGGCCATATTGGAAAACTCAAGGCCAAAATTGCAGCCCTCAGGGAGCGCAAGGAGAAGGCCAATGCACATGCAAAGTCAAGTGGCGGAGGACCGGGGTTTGAAGTCAAAAAATCGGGGGACGCCTCGGTTGCTCTGGTCGGATTTCCAAGTGTCGGAAAGTCGAGTTTAATCTCGCAATTGACCGATGTCGAATCTGATACTGGCAACTTCGCTTTCACAACCCTAACCTGCATCCCTGGCGTGCTACACCATCGCGGTGCTACCATTCAGATTCTGGATTTGCCCGGTCTGATCAAGGGGGCTGCCGAGGGCAAGGGCCGTGGACGTGAGATTCTCAATGTCATCCGCGGCTGCGACATGGTTCTCTATGTCGTCGACCCCTTCCAAGATTCTCACTTCGATATTCTGGATATGGAATTGTGGCGGGCTGGAATGAGGCTGAATCAGCCGAAGCCGCAAGTTTTCGTCGATAGGACCGAGCGTGGTGGAATCGTGGTTCGTTCCACGCTCGAACAGACTAATCTAAGAGATGATGAGATACAGGCGATCATTCGCAGCTTCGGAATCGTTTCGGCGAATGTTACTCTACGCACCGATGTTACCGATGACCACATCGTGGACACTTTAGCGGGGAACAGGGTTTACTCAGACGCTGTTGTTGTTCTCAACAAGGTGGATTTGGCGACCGAGGATGACCTTGCGAAGGCGCGGGGGATGTTACCAGAAGATTGGCCGATTTTGCCGGTTTCAGCGAAGACTGGGCAAGGTATCGAGGAGATGAAAGACTTCATTTTCGATAATCTCCACTTCATGTCGATTTACCTCAAACCGCAGGGGCAGGAGGCCGATTTGGTTGAACCACTCATCGTCAAAGACACCTCGACTGTTCGTGATGTCTGTGTCAAATTGCACCGTGATTTCGTTCGCAAATTCCGCTACGCGCGGGTGAAGGGGCCGAGTGCAAAATTCGATTGGCAGCGCGTCGGACTTGACCATCTGTTGAAGGATGGCGACTTGCTGACGATTATCGTGCGCAAGTAAGCAACGCTCCTCGGTCAATCTCTGGCTCCGTTGTGAGGTCGGCGGGTGCTTCGACTCGGTTGTGATGTCGGCGGGTGCGAATCATTCACCTATTGGTGGTGGCAGCGGGCAGCATGGCAGAGGGGGCTGACTTACTGCCGCGGGCGGAATTGCGCGCCATCTTCGCGCATTTGCGTGGGCGCGCGACTTTGTTGGCCAGTATGTTCGTCCTCGGTTTCGTTGGTGGATATCCACTGGCCGAAGTTCTCATCGAGATGCTCTTGGATGCTGATGGATACCGGCCGGTTGGAGTCGAGATTATCGTACTCCAACCGATGGAGGTGATTCTGCTCAAACTGAGAATTGCTAGCCAAATCGGAGTCGGTCTATTCGCTGTTACGCTGGTTAGCGATTTGGCCTGGAACGGACGAAGAATTATCCAAGAAGGCAAGAGAATCGCTGTGCCAAGCAGCGGTGGAGGAATTGCTCGGTTTCTGACTGCGTTCCTCTACCTGACGATTCTTGCCGGTCTTGGATTCGCCTACGCTCACGAAATTCTCATTCCATTCTTGCTGGATTACCTTGCTCAAGATGCGAGCGCAGCAGGATTGGATTCGACTTGGCAGCTGCGCTCGTGGATTGGCTTCATCATCGGACTCTACATGGGTTCGATGCTGAGTTTCCAAGTCCCGCTCGTGGTCGTGGCTCTGATTCGAGCGGGCATAGTTGAACGCACCGTCATCACCGATAATAGGGCATTCTTCTGGTTCGCCGCCGCAGTAATAGGCGCCTTCCTCTCCCCGCCAGACCCTCTCTCGATGTTCCTAGTCGGCGGCCCAATGCTGGTGCTTCTCGAACTCGCTCTACTCATCGAGCGAGCGACGAGTCGCTAGGACACTCGTTACCGGCACAAATCAAACTTCGATCCCGCGGTTACGCGCATCCTCAGCTTGAGCGTCGGCCCGACCCGCATCCACATCTACAAACTTCATCATCACGGTACCGATGACGATCAGAAGGCAAAGACTAGCCACACCAACACGGCTATCGTAAGCCACGGTCATGATTCCGTAAATCATCGGTCCAAGCAAAGCAGCCACCTTACCGAAGAAGCCGAAGAAGCCGAAGAATTCCGCGCTGCGAGTCTCAGGGACCATCTGGCCAAAGAGTGAACGGGCAAGTCCTTGGGAGCCTCCGAGGAGGGCACCAGCCATGCATCCCAACAACAAGAATTGGAACATTACGCTAAATCCAATCGGCTCCCAAACAAGGTCACGAACAGTAGATGGTATCACATCGAGAGGACCATCCCCAAGGCTAGTCGGGTGCTTTTCACCCATACCTGACGAGCCATCGAGTGGTCCGCCTCGGACACTGTAACTGAAGCGGTCTTCTTCATCGAATGTAGCGAAGAAGGCGCTCATACGGGCGGTATCTTGAGTACTGGTGATGAGATATTCATTCTCGGGGTCATCAAAGGCATAGACCGTCTTATCGGTGTAATCCTCGTGTTGGTGAACCGCCATCATATCCATCCATTCTGTAGACCATTCTTGCTCTTCACCCTCGACCGCGATTTCCAACTCGTAAGCGGTCGAACCCGTCGTAATCAGATATTGTCCAGCCCCTTCCAATCTCAATTGCTGAACTGTCGATTGCAAACCAGCCGGATGGCTTGAGGGGTCAAGAGGATCGGTACCAGCGGCAATCTCCGCCTCATTGCTATACCAATCCCCGTCGATATTGTCGTCGAGCTGATCTGCAATTCCATCGCCATCCGAATCCCAATCATACTGAATATCGTATTCCGAGTGACCATCCAGAGTAAGCGGAGCGAACGACATCGCGCCAAGAATAACGACAACCCAGCCAACTAGGGAGATTGTCAGAGCATACTTGGTATCCGTCGCCTCAGCCAATTTGGTGAATCCGATAGCGCACGGTGCAGCGACGAATTGAATCACCAAAATAGTCGCAATCAGCGCTGTCGTCGTCAAACCAAGGACCGTAATCCCGTAGATTCCAGCCAGCGCAGTGACCGAATTGATTCCATCGATGAAGAAGAAATAGGCGAGCATGTAGATGAAGAGCGTCTTGAATTGGTCGACCTGCCCGAAGGTCTTGCGCAATTCACCAAAGGCGAGTCGGGCAGACTCAAGCACCCCCAAACTCTCCATCTCGTTCTCGATAGGTGGCTCAGGAACATGCTTGAATGTCAGCATTGCAAAACCCATCCACCAAGCTCCAGAGGAGGCCATAACGAACGGAATAATCCAATCCCCAGTCATCATCATGACCATGATTAGGTGAACTAGCAAGAGTAGTCCACCACCGAGGTAACCGTAGGCAAATGCCTTGTTCGAGATGGCGTCCATCTCGTCATCAGTACCCATGTGAGGTAGGAGTGCATTGTAGAATACACCAGCTCCGTTCAGCCCAATATTAGCAAGTAAAAACATCAGGAATAACCAAACCCACTGGAAGGAAATATCGAACATCGGAGCAAAGGCAAGAGCGAAAGTCGAACCTGCACCGAGTATCGTCAATATTCGCAGCCACCACATCTTGATGGCGCGCCGGTCAGCAATCACACCCAAGGAGGGACTTGCAATCGCAACCAGCAGAGCACCAATGGTGACGGCAAAGGACCAGACCGCATCACTCGTCATGTCCTTGCCGAGAATTGTCGCTTCCAACCCATTCGCTTTCAGGAAGATGTAGGCGAACCAGGCGGGGAGAACTGCGGTAGTTACGGAGGTCTCAAAGGCGGACTTACCCCAGTCATAGAATGCGTATCCTCGCACGGCTTTCGGGTCTGATTCTCTATCCAGCACTACTGTCTCGGACATGGCGGCACCTACTCGGCCGTCGTCGTGGCGGGGTTTGAGCGTTGGGGCGGTAATTGGGGGGTTGTCGAGCGCGGATTCAATACCTTGTGAGCGCTCGAGCACTTCGTGTCAGATGGCTCATCGTGGGTGCAGCCCATCGAGAATACGATTCCTGCCCTTGAGCATGGCATGAGTTTTCTCGATGGGGTTGAATTCGACCTTAGGCTGAGTGCAGATGGAGAATTGATAATCTTCCATGATGACCTCATGTCTGGTGATGAAGCGAAGACAGAGCGCTGCATCGAACTCCTCGATGCGAGTGAGATTTCGGCTCGAGGAGTCGATAGATTCGAGGAACTGCTAGCCTCTTCTGATTTCACAGAGTTGTGGCAGAGTTCCTCGAAGACGGTGAATATCGAATTGAAAGTTCCACATCCAGCGGCTCGAATCAAGGATCACGCGACTCATCTCAGCAGCATGATGGTCGCTCTTGAGGAGTCGCTGAGCGACCTCGACCTACCGGCGAGGTCGGCATTGGTCTACGGCTTCTCTCCAAAAATTTCGCAAGCCGTTGAGCGCAGTGGATTGAGCATACCCCATACCCAACTCTCACCCCATCTGCGCTCGTGGGGCAAGACCAAGATTAAGCGATTAATCGGTTCACCAAATTTCGTCTCCAGCAGCGTTGCAAGCTTGGCTCGTGACCGGCGCAAGAAAGGAATGCCAGTACTCGGAATGGCTCTGCACTACTTGCACGGATGGGAACGCCTCGTTCATCCCAGTCTGCCGGTCTCGTTAACCGGTAAGGGTTTGCAGCGATTGTTCAGTATCAGCGCAGAGATGGGAGTTCATGTCTGGCCTGCGCCGCTCAGCATCGAGCAGATGATGCTCGATGCTGGACTAACCTTAGTGAGTGACCATGCGAATCCAACCGTTCACACACTGCCGAATGGGGATGCGCGCTGGCCACGCCCCGCCAGCCAACCAATCGACGAAGAGTGGCGGGCTAGATTGAACCAATCAAGTGAGGCAGAACGCCTCGACCTACTGGCTGAGGCGGCCGATTCTCTACCGATGTGGCATGAACTTCCAGAGGAGCAGCGCGCGAACGAGATTGGAGCGGATGCCAAGAGATTCTCGTGGTCCGGCTCGCCCGATTCCTACACCGGCGACCTCGAAAATGGCCGACCATGGGGTTGTGCTCGAATCGTCGGCCATCGAGGCTCGGGTGAAACCCACTGACCTGGTAACCGTGCTGAGAGTTCCTCGTCGCCGATTCCAATCGCTTCACTCGAGGCGACGGTGTGGTTGATTCTTCGGGATGTATTTCGGGCGATAAATCGGAGTTCCTCGCCCGTCGCGCGCATTTCGCTCATCCATAATCTGCGCGCAGATACCAGCAACCCTAGCCCATCCGAAGAATGTCGTGTAGTACTCAGGCTTGCGGAATCCGATTGCATGAAGCAAGGAACCGCTACCCAAATCGACATTCGGATAGGGATTCTTGATCTTCGGATGCTCCATCAGAATTGGCGGAACAACTTCTCGAAGAGTCTTGACAATTCGGTAATTCTCATCCTCTGGACAAACCTCGGCGCCGAGTCCAATCAACAATCGTGCGCGTGGGTCCTCAGCCCGAAGTACTCCGTGACCGAACCCGAATATTGGACGCTTGGCCGCCAATTCTGAACGAACGAATGCCTCGATTTCATCTGGGTCATCCGTCCCAATCCGTTGTACGAACTCGAGGCAAGCCTGATTGGCACGCCCGTGCAGTGGGCCTGAAAGTGCATTCATCGCGGATGCAATCGAAGCGTAAACGGTAGCTCGACCGCTTGCAACAGCCTTGCCAGTAAAGGTCGAGAGATTACCTCCACCGTGATCCAAGTGCAAGATGAAGAAGAAGCGCAACACGCGATTCATCTTCTCGGCTTTTTCACCGGTCATGCCGAGCATGTGAACGAAATTCTCAACCAATCCCAATTCAGGCTTGCTCGGCTGTAATTGCTCCTTTTTGCCACCCCTGAGCAAGAAGATTCTCGCCATCAGCTCAGGCATGCGGGAGATGAGATTCATCGCGTCGGTACGGACATCTCCCGTCGTGTCGGCAGCGCCAAGAGCCATGATTCCCATCGATAACCAATCCATCGGATGGCCGCTGCCGGGAGTCAGCGACTCAAGCACGCGCAGAGCACCCGTAGGCATCTCCATCGCTCGATGAGCCAACTCTGCGCGAAACGCCTCTGACTCTTCCTCAGTCGGCAATCGCTTGTTGAGCAGAAGATAGATGACATCCTCTTC
Organism: Methanobacteriota archaeon; assembly: GCA_016845365.1. Classification (GTDB taxonomy): domain Archaea; phylum Thermoplasmatota; class Poseidoniia; order Poseidoniales; family Thalassarchaeaceae; genus MGIIb-O1. Next base: position 198,581 of record JAERST010000005.1, on the reverse strand, counting down.
CTCAAGGTCCGCTAAATCCTCAACAGGATAGCCGACGTAGTGTACCCCTTCGATAGGATCGACGAAGGAAGTCCGGCAGGTTCCGACAGGAATCCCGCGCATTCCGGAGTCGAGGTTTGCTTCGGTTATCGTGAATAGCGACTCATCCTCAGACATCCCATCGTCCTCCAATCGTTCATCCTTGACAGGGAACCCGTCATAATGTCTGCGTCCATAGGCGCGAGAGTGAGTGAGCCGATGAAGCCCTCAGAGCCATCTCCTCACGATTCGGGCTTGATGCGGTGGAGCGAGCTCGACGAGAGTCAACAAGGGCTATTCATCGAGGGTTGCGAACTCTTCGACGAGGGCAAGTTTTGGCATGCTCACGAGTCCTGGGAAGACCTGTGGAAATCGCTGAAACCACTGGCTCGACCGGTTGAGACGGATGCTGTCCAGGGCATCATTCAATGTGCTGCACTGCTCTACAATTACGAACGCCACAAGGTCCGTGGGGTGGTGAATATGGCTTCGAAACTCCTCGCCAGGCTATCGGGGGTTGAACATGGAATCTGGGGGGTTGACGTCGCTGGGTTGCGCGTCGCGCTGATCCCGTTCATTCGCGACGCGTCTGCTGATGAACCGAGTTGGGGGCTTGAGACGACTGCGGTTCGGCTCGAGCGGGTGGAGACCTGACCTAAGTTCGGCTTGAGCGCGTGAACAATTGAGCCGAGGCGGCTCGACCGTTCCTGAATTGCTGGAAATGCGTTATTTCGGGTTATTTTTTGGTCGGAACGGTCTTAGCGCGTGCGCATTGCCGCGAGGCCATGGCAGGGTGGCGTGATGCTCTCGAGAATCTCGACGCTGACCACCGCCTGATGCTCGAGGGAGGCTCGTTGAGCCAATTATTTCTGAGGTATCCTCTGACAATTTGTCACCCCGTCTTTGTCGGTGTGGCTTACGGGGTGCTGTCGAGTTTGACACTAATCATGCCATTCGCTTACGCGGGATGGGCGGAATCGACTCCATGGGAGGACACTCTGAATGATTGGGGGATTGTGAGTCTAATCTTCACTGCGATGACTGCGAGCCTTGGTGGGTTTTCCCTGCTGATTTCTGCGGTTGCAAAGCGTCCGCCAATTCGCCTTGAGAATCGCCGTCGCTACCTCTTCCCGTTCCCGTTCATTGGTCTACTTCTGATTACGTGGGCGATGGTTGGAGATGCTCCTGACCCTGTCGAGCGAATCGGCTGGATTTTGGCGATTTTACCTGGGCCGCTCTATGTTCACCTATCCTACGCCCCGCGCTGGAGGATGCTCGACAGGATTGACCGTGGCCTCGACCCCTTTGATGGGATGAAGCGGACGATAGACCCAGAGATTCGGCCCGAGGCTGAGACGGCCGAGGATGACGACCTCGACGAGGTCGTGGCAGAGGCCTGAGATGGGTCCGAGGCGCAAGCTTGGCGGATTAGATTAGGCCGAGTCGCGGCCCTACCTTCTCGAATAGGCGCAGGACTTCGTCGAGGTCATCGCGCGTCAGTCCTGCAGACATCTGAGTTCGCACGCGAGCCTTGTCGCGTGCGACCATGGGGAAGGTGATGGCGCCGGCCATCACACCTTCATCGGCGAGTGCCTGAGAGAGCGACTTGGCATTCGGCGACTCGCCGCACATCACCGGTATGATAGGAGTCTCAGATAGGCCGGTGTCGAAGCCGAGCGACTGCAATTCCTCACGGAAATAATTGGTATTCTCCCACAGCCTTGCATGGTGCTCGGGTTCGCTCATCAGCACCTCAACAGCCGCCTTCTGGGCGGCTGCCACGCCCGGTGGTTGACTGCCTGAAAGCAACCATGACCGCGAGTGATTGAGGGCGTGCGTTCGAACGTCTTCCGAGCCGGCGACGATGCCGCCTTGGACTCCCAAGGCTTTGGAGAAGGAGCCGATTTCGAAATCGACTTTTCCTTGCAGATTGAAGTGGTCGACGATTCCTGCTCCACCGTTCCCGAGGACACCTTCTCCGTGGCAATCGTCGACGTAGACCATCGCACCGTATTCTTGGGCGAGAGCAGAAATTTCGTCGAGGGGTGCGATGTCTCCATCCATCGAGAAGACTCCATCGGTGATGATCAATTTGCGGTCCGAATCCGAGTGCTCGGAGAGGACCGCTTCCAGCGCGCCCATGTCATTGTGAGCATAAACGGCGCGCTGAGCCTTCGTCAAGCGGACTCCATCGATGATTGAACCGTGGTTCAGCTCATCGCTGATTATCACGTCCTGCTTGCCTTGGACCAATGTCGGAATTAGTCCGACATTGGCAGTATATCCGGCCGAGTAAATCAGAGCCGATTCAACCCCCTTGAATTCGGCCACCTTCTGCTCGGCCTCAAGATGAATATCCATCGTTCCGGCGATGGCGCGGACCGAGCCGCTGCCAGCGCCGTATTTTCGAGTCGCCTCAATCATCGCATCGACGACTTTTGGGTGACTCGTCAGATTCAGGTAATTATTGGCTGAGAGCATTATTGTCGAACGGCCATCGATCGTACAACGGGGTTGATTGGCCGATTCGAGAGTAGGCGGATTCCATTCTAACCCCTGGCTCTTCAGCGAGTCGAAGCGCTCCTTCATCCACGATGTGTCGCCGGTCACGCGCCTCACAGGTCGGCGGTGTTGATGATTTCATCGGCTGGTCTCGGAGCTCGGTCGACGAGTCTTTCAGCACTCACCATGCTCAGCAGCCATGCCGGACCACATGCCCTCGCTAACCCTGCTCGGCACCGGACAGGACGGGGGGGTTCCTCAGGCGGGGTGCGCCTGCGCCAATTGTTTGGCGGCGTTTGAGGGTGGGGGGCGCAGGCGCTTTCCTGTGGCCGTCGGGGTGTGCGATGCTGATGGGGGGATGCACTTGATTGAGGCCACACGGGCTCTGCCCGAGCAATTGCAGGTCTGGGGCCAAACTTTGGGGTTGGGGAGGCCGGTCAGACCTGATTCTGTGCTGTTGACCCATGCCCATTTGGGTCATGTTGAGGGCTTGGGTCAATTTGGTCGAGAGGCGATGGGATGTGTGGATTTGCCTCTCGTCGCGAGCGATTCCGTTTGGGAGGTGCTCGCTCAGCGTGGAGTCTTGCAGCCATTTTGGCGAGTCGATTTGGAGAGAGTGGTTTCGAGAGGATCAGGAGGCTCCGGGGGTGAGTACTCGGTTGCTGGTGTGCGATTCGAGTTCATTCCAGTCCCTCATCGAGATGATGCCTCTGACACGCACGCGATTCTGATTTCGGGGGCGAATTCACGAGTCCTATTCCTACCAGACCACGATGATTGGGAGCAAACTCTCGCTGCCGTCGGCCATTCGACTCCACTCGCATGGTTCGCATCACTGCGCCTCACTCACGCCCTCGTCGATGCGACATTTTGGGGGGCCGATGAGTTGCCGGGGCGCAATATGAGTGAAGTCCCTCACCCGCTCGTCGAGGAGACTCTGAGCCGGCTTGGAAATCGTCGAGCGGGCGACCCTGAAGTTCACTTCGTTCATCTCAATCATAGCAATCCGCTCAATGACCCGAAGAGTCCGCAGCGACGCGCTGTGGAAGTTGCGGGATGGCGCGTCGGTCAGCGTGGCTGGAGCATCGCGCTGTAAGTTGCCACGCTGATGCTTATTTGCGATGGAGCCCGCGCAAGGTCATGCGTCTGAGTGGCAGAGTCGCCAGCGGTCTCGGGCGCGCTCATGTCTTCATGGCTCAGAGCCATTACCAAGACCAGTTCAAGACAATTCTTGGCGCGGGCGCTTGGCCGGGAACACTCAATGTCGACTTAGAGGGAGATGACCTCTCATCCTATCTTGAATTGCGTGTCCACGCTGGACTTGAGGATGGTGAGGTCGCTTCCGAGGTCGATGCTCTGCGCATCGCTGGCTTTGAGCGCGAGGGTCGCTCCTTTGGCGGAGCTACCGCATTCGCTGCCGAGATTAGCGTCGATGGTGAGAATTGGGTTGCTTGCGCGATTCTTATTCCGGATTTGACCCGACACACTCAGACAGCCGAAGTTATTTCCAGCGCATTCCTTCGAGAGAGTCTGCCCTGCCAAGATGGCGATGACGTCATTCTCCGACTTGCTTGAGGCGAATCCATTCGCGCTCGAGCAGAGTGGAGTTTTCCATTCGAGCCAAGTTCAGCCATCTCTTGTGACCGCGCCTTCCACCGGGAGAGGTGCTGAATCCTTCTACCTCGGGAGCGCCCTCGTCAACATGTGGAAAATCCGGGTGATTAATCGACCAGAGAAGGAGTCCGTCGGCCGGGGCGCGACCGTGGTCGATCGGCTGCTGGGGATTTGCTAGTGCCGACTCGATATCTGCGACAGAAATCTCTTCGAGAACAACCCGATGAATAGCCGAGGCGATTCTGCGAATCTGATTCCAAAGGAAAGATTCGGCCGTCACTGAAATCCCAAGGATTCTGCCGTCCGAATCTCGCCATGGTTCAACCGAATCGACCGTTCGAATCGGACTTCGGTCGGGGTCGAGCCTGCAATAATTACTGAAATCGTGCCCTCCAATGAAGGCCGCGCAGGCTTGCTCAAAGATGGATTCGTCAAATTCGGATGGCCATTTTGGGATCATTTCGCAGCGATAGAGGTAGGTCCTCGAGCGCGCAAAACGAACGATGCTCTCAGCGGGAACTTTGTGTGCCTTCCAAGCGACTAAATCTCCCGATAGGTGATCATTGAGCGCGGTCACGAAGGTTGCTTCATCGACATTTGTAAGCACGGATTGGTTCAGAGAAATCGCAGCCAAATTCATCCTGACGCTGACCCCTGAATCGGTCCTGCTGGAAATCTCCAGGCAACCTTCGGTCCACCATCCGAGGCGGCGAAGCGCCGTATTCATCTCACTCTGAACGGTTCGAACATCGCGTTGAATTTGCGAACCATGGAATGCTTCGCCATGATAACCGAGAGCGACCATCATCAGGCCGCCACTCACGCCGACACCCCATCACTCGTCGATACTGAGGTATTCGACAGCCTCTTCGGCCGAGGAGAATCCCAATCCCAGCATGGCGAAAGTCACAGCTTCCGAGATGTACTGGCGAGCGATTGGTGCGCTGCGGTCGAAATTGGTCTTCAGATCGATTGCATCGATAAGTCCGCGAGCCGCTTCGTAAAGATGGAAGGAGACGTCGACCTCATCGGAAGCCTTGCCGATTTCGACCAATTTGTGCAATTGGCGAACCGCCATTGGAATTCGGTCGAACTCGACCAACGCGTTTGCATAAGCTGCATTGTAATCCGTATTGTCTGGAGCCATGCCAGCCGCACGGCGGAAGTAAGCAGCGATTTGACCCTCGTTGATTCGGTCATTGCCCTTATCGTCGAGGTTGCCATTTTCCTGAATATCGAAGAGGGCAGCCTCGGCCCATCCGTGGTAACCTGCAGGGTCATCTGGATTGGAATCAATGTAAGCCTCAAAGATGCCCATTGCACCAGCATAATCTCCGCCGGTAATCAGTTGAGCAGCCTGTGTCACTACCTCGTCAGCACTCATCTTGCATTCCTCGCAACTCTTCTCGGTAACCGGCCGGTTATGAACGGTGCGGCGACTACCTCCTCCACTTCAGCAGCCGAGCCGCCTAGATTTGCCGTCTACCACACAGAATCAGTTGAGGATGCCCCAAGCGTGTTCGGCATTCCCTCGAATCCACTCATAATCCTCGATCGTCCTCGATCCTTCTTCATCGAGGATTGCGATTTTTTCAATCTCCAATGGATATTCATTGTAGGTTAGATGACTAACAAAACCCGCGCGCGTCGGCTGGTCAAATATCCATCTCGCGCGCGAGGTCGCACGGACATGAATCGAAACCTGAGTGCGACCATTCCACACTTTGATTCGGAATCGCGGCAGTAAATTCCCTTGCTCATCTCGAAGGGCGTCTTCACCCTCCTGCCGCTCCAACTCGACCGTACAGCGCTTGAAATTCTCAGTACGGTCGCGCTTCGCATCATGGAAAATACCGCTCCCGATATTTGGCCAGCGGAAGAAATCCCTCGGCGACCACGGAGCGTCGTCCTTCATCGTGAACGAAGCGGAAACATGGGGCATGAACCAGTCGAGGTATGAGCCGTCATCGAAGTGCAGCATACCCCAGAACCAAGGGAAACTCGGGGCTTGAACACCGACTTTTTGGATGTAAGCAGAACCCTCGACCTCTTCGCCGTCAATCTTGACCTTGGCTTTCATTCCGTGGACTCTGAGGATGTCGTAACCCATGTCCATGCCGTAGACGTTATTCTTGTATTTCGCTGTACTGGGACGCTCCCACCAAGGGGTCATCTCCACCTCGAATTGCTTCGGCGCCCCGTGCGATACCATGTCCGGATCACTCGTCAAATTGAGCCAGAAAGCGCTTCGTCCCGGGCGCAGACCGAATGTCAAATCCTCACTCGTCAAAGGTACAACTGCGCCCGCACCTTGACCCCCTGGTCCAGCCTCGGCAGGCCAAAGGGGGTGCTTATCGTCAATAGCTGCCATTCTGCACTCCTTCATCAGCAAGGGCTCGTGCATGTGCTCACCATCATACCACCAAGCACAGACCATTCCCGACATGACTGTCCCCCCATCCTCGTCAACACGCATGCGAGCCTTGGGGATCCACCAATGTCCACTGACGCGAATCGCCGGAGTTTCCTTGCTCGACCAGAGGACCATCAATTGGCGAGAGCGTTCTGGGTGCACCGGGTCAGGAACGAGGATGAGAACCCACCACCACCACCAGGATAGGCGATTAATCGGGGGCATCTTGTCAAATCGCCAGAAATCACTCAGATCCCCTTCGATACGCTCCATCATACCAATCACCTGCGCGCCGAACAATTACATTATCTCTCGGCGCTTGAATTGACTCTGTCCAAGCAGGACCATCAAGGCTGTAATGAGAGAAAGTACGACGACTGAGAGCAAGGCTGTGAGGTATGGACTCTCAGTCCCGAAGTGGTGCATTGGCGGATTCCAGAAGGCAGCGAGGCCGGACGGAAGGTCGAATGCCTCAGCGATTACCGCCATCTCGAGAGTATTCGGCCAAACGATTAGCACAATCGAATCGATGAATTGCAGAGTCCAATGCGATACCGAAAGCACCGGCACCAGAGAGGCGCCGGCGAGAGTGAGAACCGCCATGACGAATTCGTAAACTCCGACGACCAGCGCGATATAGACGCCGTATCGTGCAGAAATTAATCCCAACGAATTGAATATCGCGCCGTAAGCGGCCAAGGCCATTATCGTCGCAAAGGCAATACCCAGCCAGACGATGATATCTCTTATTCTGAAAATCGAGTCTCCAGGGCCCAAGGCCGCAGTGACGATTCCCATCAAGAGCGCCATGATGAGTACGAATCCTCCTGAAATTATCAGGTAGCCAAGGATTCGGTAAGTGATGAATTCACCACGATGGATCGGTTTTGAGAGAAGGTAGTGCAGTGTGCCATTTTCGGTTTCGTCACGAACTAAGCCAAGGGCGAGGAAGAGTGGCAAGAAAATTGAGAGAATCATCACGAAAGCGATTTTTCCAGAGGCGATGATGAATGCGCGGTGAGCGTCTTCATTCGAGAGGGATTCTTCACTAGGGTCCTCATCGACATTTTCGTCCGGGAGAATTTGGATAATCGTACCGTCAGCCGCTGCAATCCAAATCACATCGCAAGGCCTTCCATTGTCATTCTCGTCCTTGTCCCACCAGAAGTCGGGGTCGACCCAATCGGTTCTCAGACAATCTCCATCATCGTCGAATCCATTGATGCCATTCGGGTCACCAGTCCAATCGATATCATCCTCGTCTATGTAATTCGATTTGGGTTCGGGTTCGACGTGGAAACTATCTGCCATGTAACCCCATTCTACGTACCAATCTCGCTCGGCGAGGAATGATCCTTCACCCCTAAAGGTTGCATCTAGGACGAAGATTCGGTCTTCGTCCATAATACAGCCATCTCCCCAGTCAATCCAGAAGTCCTCTAGAGGCTCACCATCAGGGCAGTCTCGTAATCTGTCAACATCTAGAACTCCCCTACCTCCGGTATAGGTCTCATCCAGCCAATCATAGGTGAAAGTGCCAGTTGCCCCTCGCCAAGTGTGGTTACCGGTATGGATGCCACTTTCTCCATAGTCAATTTCCCCCTCTCGGATGAAATGGCCAGAACCGGGGAAGGATGAGCCATCCCATTCGTTTGAACCGTACTTCCTTTCTTGTCCGGCGGGGTAACCATCTCCATCTTCGTCGTGAGAATCTCCGTCGTTATCGATAGGTTCCCAACCATCTCTCGCGCCAGCGGTGTACATCGCGAGTAGGGTTAGGAGGAGGAGAGTGCTGACGCCGAGAACAACCCAAGTTGAGAGACGGTGGCGCAATTGCCGGATGGTCAATTCTGTGATGGCTCCGGCCTTTCGGTCGAGCCGCGTCCAAACGGTTTCAGCGAGACCGCGACCTTGTTTATCCATCACGAATCACCACCTACCAAGTAGCCGAGCAGAGCGTCGAGATTGTCATCTGGGTTCTCAATCGAAGTGACCTTGAGGCCAGATTCGAAGATGACTCTGGGTAGAATTGTATGCGCCGCAGATAGATCATTTGTGAGAATCTCGAGGGCACCTTCCTGCGCGAACCGAACGCCGTAAACGGGGTCCTCTGGGACGAAACTTGCTGCTAGGGCACGAGGGTCTTCGGTTCGAATCAGGATTCTATGTGGATGTTTGTCGAGCAAATCGCGGATTGCGTGTAGGTTGCCCAGCGCGAGGAGTCGGCCATTGTGAAGGATGACGATTTGCTCGGTGATGCGTTCGATTTCGTCGAGGATATGGCTTGAGACGAGTACGGTCTTGCCCTGCGAGCCGAGGTCGCGAATGACGCTCATGATGCTGGTTCGAGCGATTGGGTCGCAGCCGTGCAATGGCTCGTCGAGAATAATCAAATCAGGGTCGTGGACAAGGGCATGAGCGATTTTGACTCGCTGCCTCATGCCCTTGCTATACTTTCCAATCTCCTTATTCTGAACATCTCCCAAACCGACGAATTCGAGGACGTGTGAAGCCCTTTCGCTCGCCTCGTCCCTAGTCATTCCGTGGAGGCGAGCGAGGGTCGAAACGAAATCGTGTCCTGTCATCCAATCATACAATTTCTCGGTCTCGGCGACATAGCCGACTCGTCGATAAGGAGCCGTATCTTCCCATGGGTCAATACCGAACAACCGAACGCTGCCACTACTCGGCTTCAAGCGACCCATGAGGAGCTTGAATAGGGTCGATTTTCCAGCACCGTTCGGCCCCAAAATTCCCGTAACACCACCATCGATTGCAAGCGATACATCGTTCAGACCAATCACTTGGCCGTACCACTTTGAGCAGTGATCAATGAGCACAGCCGGAGTAGAGTTCGAACTCATTCTCGAGTCACCTCCAAGGAACTGACCCGGCTGACCAATAATCCAATTGAAGCCGCATTGAAAATTAGAACTGAAATCACTGAGAACGCCAGTGGATGTTCATAATTGGCAGGAATCCCAACCAACCACTGGCCGACGTGAGCTAGAGAATCATAGGGACTCAGAATGTAGAACATCGTCGTCCCAAATATCATTTCAATCATCAAAGCCACCACCTTCGTACCGAAAATAATCGCTAAGAATCCAATCGCTGCAAAGAAGCGGCTCTGGCTCACACTAGACAGGGCCATGCCAATCGAAGTATAGGTCACGACAAGCAATATTCCGGCGAGCAAGCCACCGAGGAAGTAGGGCAAAGTATCGATTAGGAAAGCCCATCCTTCGCCATTGAAAACAATCGAAGAAGCATAATACAGCATGTAAGAAAAGACGATGACGAAGCCAAGAACCACCGCGGCTGATAGATACTTCATCGCAGTATAATCGGTCCTAGTCACAGGACGCGAGAAGTAAATCGCGCTGGTGCCATTTTTCCTGTCATCGGAAATCATTCCGCCGACCACCAAAGCCGTCAGAAGAGGCCACATGCAGAGGTTGCGAGGGAAGTAACCGAGGACTTGGCCCCAGAGGTTGTAGCGGTTGACGCCCCACATCCGGTTGAGGAAATCAGCACCCTCGCCGCCAGAAATCGTCACAGAGAGGAAAATCATCGCAATCGGAGTCAGCGAACCGAGGAAAATCACCAGTATTGCAAGCCTCACAAATGGATTGTAATGCCGATGGCCCTTGCCACGGAATAAGCCGTAAACATGGTGACGGAAAATCGCATAATTTCGCACCCAACGGGGCCCCAAAGTCCCGTTCCAAGGCCGGTAAACCTGCTCAAATAGCACGCCGAGAGAGGCCTTCTGGGCTACTACAGCCTTCGCATCATCATCGCCGTCACCCGCCCCGTAAGCGACTTCCATTCGGGTCTGGCCCGAGCCGATATCGAGGTCAGATTTGCCGCCAACCTGAGAGCCATGGGTGTCGGCAGGTGGGGGTGATGGCTCTGCAGGAGGTGCTTGGTCATCTGTTTCAGACAGAGTTGTCACCTCCTGTGTGTTCGGTGGTCATCAAATCGGAGGTGCCTTTTACTTGGGCTCCGAGTTTGTCCATGATTAGCAGGAAAATGTCCTCCAAATCCGGTTCATATTCGTGCAGTTCCCGGATTTGCACATCGGCCTTGTAAGCGATTTCTATAATGCGGCCGATGGTATCATCATCATCGATTGTAACTCGCATTACCCGTCCCATTCGTCGGACTTTGAGTCCGTCCGAGAGAAGTGCTAGCTCCATCCTTGAAGCACCACCCCAGATGACTGCCTCAACCTCGCGTTCAATTTGGTCAGCGAGGTCTGCAATCGGTCGATTGACGACGATTTTCCCGTTGTGAATCATCACAACTCGATCGCAGACCTGCTGAACATCGTCCATCACATGGCTGGACATCAGGACGGTTCCTCCACCTTCATCGACTGTGCGCCTGAGCGTATTGAGCATGAATTCCCGAGAGCGTTGGTCTAGACCGTTGGTGGGTTCGTCGCAGATGAGAATTTCGGGGTCGTGGACGATTGCACAAGCGAGTTTTGTCGCCTGTTTCATTCCGGTACTGAACGACTCTATCTTGCGGTAACGCTGGTCTCTCAAGCCAACATATTCGAGAACTTCGTGGGCTCGCTGCATCGCCGCTGCTGGGTTCATGCCGAGTAATTCGCCAGAATACCGAACCTGGTCGATCGCAGTCAAATCGGGGTCGAGTGAGTCGTATTCTGGCATGTATCCGATTCGAGCTCGGATGATGTCGCCCTCGGTTTTGATGTCGTGGCCAAGGACAGAGCCTTGGCCGGAGGTGGTGGTGATGAGGCCGAGCAGGCACTTGAACAGGGTCGATTTGCCTGCTCCATTTGGACCTAGGATTCCAATTGCGCCTTTGGGGATTTGGACATTTACGTCATCGAGGGCTAAGTGGGGTCCGTACATTTTCTGCAGATTGCGAGTCTCAATGACGAAGCCCTCGCTATCCAATTGAACACCATCCGAGTGAGCGACTCCCTGCGGGAGTCGGCTCGGTATGAGAGCCTGAACCACTTGAATGAATCCCCGTCTTCTGTCAATGATGGGTCTCAGGGTTTGTGAACAATCTCATTTCATTGCGCCGTCGCGAACCTTGACGGCGATTCCTTTGGTGAAGAAGGCCATGTCGTCTGCGGTGGCGTTCGCCGTGCCATGAGCGACGAGATTGCCTTGGCTGTCTACGACGAGGCAGGGTTGGCCGACGATGAGGTGTGCGTCTGCGCCCAAGACGAATCCTTGGATGACATTTCGTCCTTGGCCAACGAAGGGGATTGCATCATCCATCAGGAGGACTCTGGGGATTCCTGGATGGTCGGACTCGCTTGGTGTTACGCCCTCATCGAAGGTTGTTGGTGGTGTTGGATTGAGGGCGTGGAGGCGGCGCGCGCCGGCAAGTGTGAGAGATAGCGCGCCATCTGGAAGTCGGGGTGAAAGGCAGTGTTGCTCGCCGAAATTGACGTTGACCATTCTGTCTGTGCGGGAGCGACGTGCGGTCATTCCCTCGGTTAATTCGCAGGCGGCGCTTGGAGGAATTGCACAGAATAGCGAGAGTTTGTCGACGATTGCGCACCGGTCTATCCACTGACGAATCGCTGCGCGATTTTCTGCGCCAGCCTCGCCCTCTGGGTCGGGCTGGCAAATGTGTATGTCGAGAGGTAAGTCGGCGAGGTCGAGGTCGTCGAGCCAAACATCGATTTCCTCCTCGTCGAGCATCATCTGCCAAAGTGAGTCAGCGCAGTCGATATGACACCATGGAGAGACGTCCTCGAGGGTGAATGGAATTAGTCCGACCGGGGTGGAAATCAGGACTATTGTTCGCGGTTCTTCGGCGAGTGCTGCGACAGCGGAGCCGAGTGCAGAATCGCGCCACGGCGGGGCGGCTCCAGTCAGAATCACCACCCGCTCGGCTTTGTCGGTCGAACCGTCCCACCATGAGCCGGGGCGACGCCAGCGCATTGCCAGTAAAGCATTGAGATGGAGTAGGTGAGGGCGGCCATCGATATCATCAGAAAATTGCTCAGATGAACCCCGAACTGGGTCTGTCGATGCGATGGTTCTGAGAGCACTTTCTCCAACCGGACCCTCTTCGGTTTCCTCCAATTGCTCGAGCACCCATTCGAAGGCTTCGCGCAGCCTCGGCGAGGCGTGGCTGCGCTGTTCCGCGAGGCGCCAGATCGTTCCCTTACGTACAGCCTCGCGGCATCGAGCCAATTCTGCTTGAGTCACCTCGAGATTGTGGTGAGCGAGAAGTGTCGAACGCTCGTCTCGCTCCATCGACCGCACCTCTGCTGGAGTGTGAGGGAAGAGGGCGGTCGAATGGGTCGGCCATTCGGTCAACTCGCCCAATTTCACCGTACCAGTCGGGGTCAGAAGGCGGTCATCGCGGGCGAAGAGCGCGTAAGCTGCCGAGTCGAAAAGGTCCGTACCGAGGGCGATGGACAGAGGGAAGAGAATTGGGTGTCCACATCCGAATAGATGGATTGGTCGATTCGGTGGAATCGTTGCCCGAGCCGCCAATAAAATCTCGAAAAGCTCGCGGTATCGTTGCTGCTCCATCAGTGGCACGATACCGCCTATCGGATGAACTGCAAATCCTCGGTGTGGGCCTTCGGCGTCCCCCATAAGACGACCAGCCTGGGCCCGCAAATCTTCGTGTAATCCGCCTTGAACAGGGCCGTTCAACAGCAAATTTTCACCGGCGGCCGCTAGTGAAGCGGGAGCGCGTGCGGCAGTCTCTTCGACCGCGTGTTCAATCTCCTCGCGGCTCATGTCGGGACGGCCGAAAACATCCAACATCGTCCCGACATCAACACCGATGTCGCGTTGGAACTCAACAATCTCCTCAACCCCAACCTCGACATCGCCATAAACATAGGATTGGAAGGTCCCAGAATCGGTCACAATAACTCCCGGATAGTCGAGCAGTGCATGGATTCCATCGGCAAGCGCAGGCTCGCGCAACCTCTCGTGTTTCCAAGTCACGTAGGAGTTAGTAATCAGTCCGTTCACACGGTATTTTTCCCACATTTCACGCGGCTCGATAGTGCGAATATTGGGGTTAATCACCGGCAGCAACATCGGCGTGTCAAGCACGCCGTGTCGAGTGTGCAAGCGACCGAGTCGAGCCGCACCATCGCGCACGGTCACCTCGAATTTTCCCAAGTCCTGCGGCCTGCAGGGTTCAGGGTCAGGACGCTTCGACACAAGCAACGGGCACGGCCGCGCAGTCATCAATCCTCGCCCGCGCGCGAGACAACCCTCAGTTGCACTCGCCCATCGGCCAAACTCATCTCGACCTCGTCCCCATCGTTGACAGCGAGGGTCGGGTCATCATCGAATCCATGCGCATACGGGACTGCCAACAAACTGGCAGCAGGAAGGGTCAGAGGGCAAACATCTCGGTTGACAATCGCCCGTGGCCCTTTCCCAGTGTAGATCAATCCCATCAAAACGAAAGGGGCAACCGTCGAACCCGAACCCTTCGGATAAATCAGCACAGTATCCTCAATCGCCACCCCATCCAGCGGATGACCCGGCTCTTCGATGGCGCCGGTATCGCGATTGACATAACCGAGGTAGGTAATCGGAACATCGGTAACCATAGCCTTGCCACGAACCACCCAATTCTCCTGACTCGGCAAGCCCTGTCCAGACAAACTAACTTCGCCCGTCTGAGGAGTTTTGTTAGTCACCATCGCCTTGGCGCCTTTAGCACCCAAAACCGGCCGTGGACCGGCCGACAAACTGGGATCGAATGCGTGTGCAACACATTCCTCGATACGAGCCACACTCGTCGGCAATCGGTTAAGCCCACTCTTGAGATAGTGCTCAGCTTTCAGCGAATTCGTCAGCAAATGATTGTATTTCGAGCGGTTGTAAGGAGTGACCTCAGGGCAGGTATCCTTCAGCACCAAAGCACCGGCTTCCTCAAGCAGGGCAACGGTTCCATCAGCCTCCAATAAGTCATGATTGTAGCCGCTGGTGAATACCCAAAGGCGGCGGTCGGGAATTTTCTGACCTAATTCCATTCGAGCCCTGACCGCCGCAGCGGTTGCTCGCGCCTCGCCAACACTCGCCTGCGGGCAACCGATGACAACCAAATCAACAGTTCCAGTCGGAGCCAAGTCAGCATAACGCTGAGCCAGCTCCGCCTCACCGAAAACAATCTCTCCCTCATACGATTCTACCTCAGGAGCATCGGCTGTCAGACCATCAGCCCAAAGCATCGGACAGCCGTAATTCGCCGCGGCAGCAGTCAGAGCCTTTCGCTTCTCAAAACTCGCATCCGCAGGCAATCCAACCAGCCGCGGCATCATCCCCCAAGGAAGACTCCACTCAGGCCGCACCTGCATTCCCATCCAATCGCCAAGAATCGACCAATCTGCCAAATCTTCCATCGCGGCCTCGACGCGAACCAAAATATTCGGCACGCGATTCGACTCGAGGTGCAGCCCCCAGAGTGGAGCCCAGCCAGTCAGAGCGGTGGCGAGAGCGGAGAGTCCGGATTCTCGGTTTGTGATTAGCGAGGTGTAGGAATTGGAGAAACAAACAGCGTTTGACTCAGCCCAAGAGCCGATTCCATCCTCCATCTCGATGCCGCGATCATACGGCGTACACGACAAAGTCACATCGATTCCAAGCTCCGAATAAGCGTGAATAATCTCGAATTGATGCTCAAGAAAATGAGCGTGGTCAATACCCATTTCCTCAAACTGCTCACGGTCGCAGCCTGCCGAATTCAGCGTCGTCGGAATTGCCACAACACCCTCTGGGTCACCCGAAAGGTCGGCCAAAAACCGCCTCAAACCGTGACCGCCGGTAATGACGCTAACACCCGATACGTGCGCGTGTGCACAGCGTGTGAACTCGCTGGCTCCGGCGGAGGCGGCGAGGTCGACGACCAAGCGAGCCGCTTTCTGCTTGGTCGGCCCGTGCTCGCCGTCGAGCATCGACTGTAGTTCGGAAGGTATCTCCACGACAATACCCGGTGACTGATACTCCTTCAAAGCGTTGGGGGAACTGCCTGCGTGGAACTTGTCCATCCAAGAACTAAGGGAACAGATTCAGCAACAACCAGTGTCTCTTTGGGGGGCGACCAGAAATTCAACCCGGTCGACGCCAGAAGTCTGTTTGAGTTCAGAGGTCATATTCCGAATTGAGCCCACATTGCCATTTATCTGAATTGTATCAACACATGTGTGAGATGCGCGTAGGCATGAATGATGGTAGGAGTGAATGTGAATTCCACTCATGTGGCGGAATTTTTCCATTTCTTTCCCCGCCTCGTGTTGATAGTAGACGACTAGAGTTCCATCGACTTCTAACTCATCAGCCATCTCGTAAATATCTCCGAGTTTCATCAATTCCGCGAATCTCACTGCTGCATCTCTTAGGAATCTACTTCGGTTGTCATATCCACTCTCTGCCATGAGTTGATCTAAGCCTCCAGCGAATTCCCGGGTGGAGCTGAACGAAACAATTGTGCTTGCCATGAGCATTCCAACCAGTAGTCATTAATAGCATTATTGAAATATCTAATAGCATGCCGGCGGGTTCATGCAAACAGCACTGATAATGGCGGTCCTGACACTGGTAATCGCACTAGGTTTCGGACTGCTGCCGATCAAAGGTATGGCGTTTAATGATCAAAATCGACTGAAAGCCATGACTGCGATAGCCTCTGGAATTATCATCGCATCAGCGCTACTAGTGGTGGTACCGGAAGGATTCGAAATGGCCTCCAGCCAGGGTCACGAGGAGCATGAGGATGCTGTCGGTGGAGAGGTTGCAATAATTCTCTTAGAGTACGAAAATGGCGAGATTGATGCTGAGACGGCTATCGAGGAGATCGAAGGAACCATCGGAGGCCATGATAATCATGAGGGAGAAGGCGACCATGATGAAGAGGCGCATGAAGAATCCAGTCAAGGTGATTCGACTCTATCCGATGATATCATGCATGTCATCGAAGAGGTCGAGGACAATGAGATTGATGCAGCGACTGGATTGTCAGAGATTTCACAATTAGTGCTAGAACACGGCAACCATACTGAAGAGCATGAGGAATCTCCGGTCGCAATCTATGGCTTGGCAATTCTACTTGGATTCCTTTTGATGCTATTATTGGAAGCTAGTGGAGCGGGTCACGCGGTCCACGAAGAACATCATGATCACTCGGAGGAACACGGACACTCACATATTCATCACCACAAGGTCGGATGGACATTGGTCACCGGACTGTCACTCCACGCTGCTGCAGACGGTCTTGCAATCGGTGCGGCTCTCGCCTCAGGAGAGGCTGCATTATCATCGGCAGTCATCGCTGCTGTTCTCATCCACAAAGCCCCGGCTGCATTCAGTTTGGGAGTTTTCTCTCGCCATGAAAGAGAAGACGAAAAATTGGCAATCAGAGATGTTGTGTTTTTCTCTTTTGCAACTCCAATTGCCTTGATCATTTCATTCCTAGTACTCGCAGATGTTGATTCATCGATTCTTGGTCTGATTATGCTATTTTCAGCGGGCTCATTCCTCTACGTTGCAACAGTCGACACTCTTCCCGACCTACATAATCCTGAAACAGGTAAATTGGTAGTGATTCCGATGCTAATTGGAGTAGCAATCGTTGGAATCCTATTGTTTTCAGCAAGCCAAATGGGATGGCTGGGGCACGCTCATTGAGAGCGTTGCCGCTGGGCTTCGATTGCGACTGCGCTGAGCGGTGCTTGCAGATTGAATGAGGGGACGAAACCTGTCATTGGAATGCGAATGGTTTCGTCGGCGAGAGCGAGGACTTCCTCGCTGATTCCTGCGCGCTCGCCGCCTACGATGAGAACGACTGGACCGGTCATATCGACATCCCAAGGGGCCTTGTCGCCAATGTCTTCGAGGGCGAGTATTCGGTAGTCTGCGGCCTTGGCGGCGTGGATTGAGTCGGTGGCGGATTGCCAGAAGACGGGGGTAAATCTGTGAGCCTTCATCGAAGCGCGCTTGGCCGCGCTTCGCTCCGCATTGTTGAGTTCACCATTGACAACGACGGCCCCTGCTCCTGACACCTCTGCGGTGCGGATGCAGAAGCCGATATTGACCGGATATTTTGCTCCGTCGAGAAGCCAGATTAGGCCGCCGGTCGCCAGCACTTCCTCGAAAGAGGCGGCCGGATTTCGTCCGACCAAAGCGAGAATGTTGGGCGCGCCGTCAGAATTGTTGCGGGCCATTCGCCAGAGGTCATTTTCCGAGCCTTCGATGACTCGAATTCCTGACTCTTCGGCTCGGGCAACAAGCGCCGCTACCTCGTCCGAGCCATGCTCGCGTTTGACCAAAATCAACGAGATTTCCTCTCCCGAATCGATGGCAGCGCGAACCTCAGCCAATCCACAGCGCTGCATCGACAAGCAGCTCACCTCAGGATTCCTTGCGTTTGAAAACAGGAATCGGATTCATCTTGTGGGCATTGGCGGTATTGAATGAACGGAAAATCGCCAAAACCGTACTCTGACGCTCGCTCAACTCACCACCGGACGGATTCGCCTCGTACTCTATCGCCCACTCGAGTTCCTCGTAAGTTGCTCCCATCTGCTCCTCGTCAGTCCGTCCATCGTCCCAGAGGCCGTCGGTTGGCGCAGCATTCTGAATATCCTCGAGCACACCAAGAGCCGCACCGAGAGCAAAAACCTCCGATTTCATTAGGTCGGCGATGGGCGAGATATCGACTCCACCATCGCCGTATTTCGTAAAGAATCCAACCCCGAAATCCTCGACCTTATTCCCCGTCCCAACCACGATACCGTTGGACGAGCCAGCGACAGCATAGAGCGTAGTCATGCGAAGCCGAGCTCGAGAGTTTGCCAAAGCTAGAGGAGAGAGGTCGATGCCTTGCATCTCAGCCACGAAGGAATCGTAAGTCGTAGTCAAATCGACGAGCCGCCCCTCGACATTGTCGAAATTCTTCTCCAACCAAGCGATGTGTCGCTTCGATAATTCGTATTGCTCGGGCGCTTGATGAATCGGCATATTCAGCACGATGGTTGCTAAGCCCGTACGAGCAGAAAGCGTCGACGTAACCGCAGAATCAATCCCGCCAGAAACTCCGATGACTAGCGTGGTGATGCCATTCTCATGAGCGTAATCACCAATCCATGTTGAAATCTCATCAATTAAATGAAGAGAACTCTCATCGAACCCTGACGCCATTGAATCCTCCTGAAGCATGAAGGAATTCAAACTATCCAATCTACTTGACACAAGAAAGTGAGATGATTTGATTCATTCAAACATCCCCTTTCGCCAAAAAGTGTATATTAATCCAATACTGCCAACGATTGCAATATGTATGAAATATTGAGCTAATAAATCAAGAAGTGTTCTTTTTCCCTCAACAGAATCATAACTGGCGAGAGCCCACTGGTCACCACTAGTCTCATGGTCTCCATCAACGATGTTACCTGCTAAAGTAAATCGTACATCTCCCACGCCAGGTGAAGGTGCCTTCCAATTTACATCCCATTCTCTTTGATTTGCCCCACTATGAGTATGAGTGGCCTCACCCGTAGTTTCCCAAGTGTCTGATTGTCCCCCACCCATTGAGTGACGAGATTCCCCTTCCTTACTGATCTGTATATCATCAGCGCCGTACGGCACTGATAGTTTTCCAAATGATGCTTTGAGGTTAAAACCGCCGCGATGACCTGATTCCGAAGGCTCTGGTTCACCGTTGAGGCTTATTGTCAGCCTGTATATTTTCCCAGGAATGTAAACAGTTGGAACTCCACTCAATGTAACCTCAACTTCACTTTCAGTGGTTGAATGACAACTACAGCCACTAGCAGAATAACCGTCAATTCCGTGGCTGCTTGCTACCGAGAGAGGACTAGAAGATGTCAAAATCAATAATAGCACTAGTGAAATTACAACAGTGGAACGACCATTCATCGGATGACCTCAAGAACATTATAGCCTGCAGAACTAATCGCTTCGATTAAATCAGCATCTTTCACTTGTGGTTCAATTTCAATAATTGCATTATTAGATTCGTGAGATACCTCTGCGGCTATGACGCCGGACACCGCTTCAATTGCTTCCATGACTCTTCTTGAACAACCTCCACAAGTCATTCCTTCAATTCGCAATTCTATCTTCAGCGGAACCAACTTTTCCATGCTAGACTCTTCTGTTGGAATTGTGTTTTTATTCAATACTTCAGAATCGTGCAGCGGGTGTTTCCACGTATTCAACAAAAGTGAATTTGATACAACGCTGACACTTGAAAGTGACATTGCAGCAGCCGCAAAAGTCGGAGGAAGTAACCAGCCAGTAGAGGGATATAGCAGTCCCATCGCAAGTGGAATTCCAATAACGTTGTATATGAATGCCCAAAATAAATTAGAGCTGATTTTCTTCATTGTAGCTCTTGCTAAGTCAATCGAAGCTACTACATCTCGTACATCATTCTTGACAAGAACAATATCTGAAGATTCGAGAGCAATACCACTCCCAGCACCCATTGCAATTCCAAGATCAGCCTGTGTGAGAGCGGCGGCATCGTTGATACCGTCCCCTATCATCGCGACAACGCCACCGTCCGACTGTATTTTTCTGATGGCAGATGCTTTCTCATCTGGTTTCACTTCTGCAATCACACGATTGATTCCTACTTCATTCGCCACGTAATTGGCTGCTCCTTCTGTGTCGCCAGTCAGCATTACAACGCTAATACCCATTTGATTTAGAGAGGAAATTGCGGCCTCAGTATATTCTCTAATTGAATCTGCCAACACTATTGTTCCTATCAATTCATTATCCAGGGAAACAAGAACTGTGACTTGACCATCAACAGATCCTTGAATTACCGATTCGCTGACATCCAATGGGACATTTACTTCAAATTCTCGCATTAATGATGTGTTTCCTACAGCAATCAAACTGGATTTGTATTCCCCCGATCCGACTGTACCACTCAATCCAGAGCCACCATGAGTTTGAAAGTCAATTACATCTATTGATTCCGGCGGCAGAATGTCGTCTTGTTCATCACTACTCAGAACAATTGCCTCAGCAAGTGGATGCGTGGAGTTTCGCTCTAATGAAGCCGCGAGATAGAGTATTTCGGAATTCGAAAAATTAGTGGAGAGACTATTGTATTCAACGACAACTGGCTTACCCTCTGTCAATGTCCCAGTTTTATCAACGACTACAAAATCAATTTTATGAGCTCGTTCTAAAGCTTCAATCCCTTTAATCAAAAGTCCATTTCGTGCGCCTGTTCCTGTGCCCACCATCAGTGCAGTAGGAGTTGCTAATCCTAGGGCACATGGACAGGCGATTACTAGTGTGGATACCAATACTAGCATTGAGAATTCCGCATTTGAATAACCACTGTCGAGAAGATATCGAGCGCCAAATGTAGACCAGAAAATGGCAGAGAGGATTGCTGCAATAACAACCACTGGAACAAAAATTGATGAAATGCGATCAACAAGACGTTGAATCGGTGCTTTCCCGGCTTGAGCCTGTTCGACTAGCTCAATGACTTGAGCAAGCATGGTGTCTTTTCCTATCCTACTTATTCGCACTATCAGTACGCCGTCAAGGTTCATTGTTCCACCAATGACTTCTTCACCCACCGTCCTGTAAATTGGCAACGGCTCTCCTGAAACCATGGATTCGTCTATTGATGAACCACCTTCAACCACAACTCCATCCAATGGGATAGGTTCCCCAGATCTTACTTTGACTAGATCACCAACTTCAATAGATTCGATACGAACTTTTTCTTCATTATCACCCTCAACACGAACTGCAACCTCTGGTTGTAAATCCATAAGGCTGTAAACTGCGTCTGTAGAGTGAGATTTCGCCCGAGCTTCAAGCCAACTACCCATTAGAACTAGAGTGATAATTACTGCCATACCATCGAAATAGAGATGAGTGGATTCAATAAAAATCCCCGGGGATTCATTAAGTGCTTCAGAAAGAACTACTCCAGTGGACCAAAAGAAAGCGACAGAAGTACCCATACTGACCAAGACGTCCATGTTCGCCACTCTTGATTTCAGAGAATGAAGCGCCCCTCTGTGGAATGGGAATCCCGACCATAACCAAACAGGTATCGACAGTAATAGTAACAAAAATGACGTTCCGTTGAAAGGTCCGATTGGAGGAAGTTCAGGTTTGAAAATCATCGCAATTGCTAGTATGGGGAGCGTTAATGCCAATGAAGTGAGGAAACGTGCCTTCAAGATACTGATTCTGTCTGACTTTGTTGAAGAGTCATTATCTGAGCCGGGAATCGCCTGGTAACTATATCCGGCGGCTTCAACAAATTTCTCCATTTCATGAATTACTGCCTGCATGTCGGCAGCTGCTGAGAAAGAAATTTCTGCTCTTTCAAGAGGAAGATTAACCGAAGCCGATTCAACACCTGGAACTGAACTTAGAGCTTTTTCCACTGTTGCAACGCACGATGCACATGTCATTCCGCCAACACCGATTGACATTCGTTTCTGATTGGCCACAGAACATTGACAATTGCCGAGTAATAAAAAATCAATTCGTTACAATTGTAAACATCGGATGTCTCGACCGGTTATGATTCTCGATGATTTGGACTTTGAGATAATGAAAATTCTTCAAATCAATGCTAGATTATCCGACAGAGCAGTAGCTCGGGAAACTAAGAGTACTGCACCAACAATTGCTAGGAGAATTAAGAAATTAAGAGAACTTGGCGTCATTCAAGGGTTCTCAGTTGATTTGAACCCTCAACGATTAGATATCACTACTATTCTTGTAAGAGGAACTCCTCAGCAGAAAACTGAGGAGATAATAGGAAAAATCTCTGAATTCAATCACCTCACAACGATTGATTCGCTTTCCTCAGGGGAAATTAGGATGAGGTTTGAATCCGTTGTAAAGCAAACCCCGGTTGCATTACGAGAAATCCTAGAAGAATTATGTGACTGGGAATTTCTTGAGGTAGAATATTCTTCACTAGAACTCAAAAAGAATAGAGGAATCATTGATTCCAAAACTATCTTACTGAATTGTGCATATTGTGGCCAAGGCATGAAGAATACTGGTTTCCTATTGAAATGGGAAGATCAAATCCTGCCTTGTTGCTGTCCAATTTGTGAAAAATCGCTTTCAGAAAGATTGACGCGATTAGATAATATGCGCAACAAATGAGCAATTATTCGAGGAAATGGGAATCCATCAATTACATCTTCTCGCCCTTCGGGCGACCCCCTCAACTTCAAGACGCCACCACAGGTCGCCCGCCCGATGGTGGTACCGAAGCCAGCCGGCGACCTCGACCCGGTCGCCCTCGAGACAGCCCTGATGCAAACCTGGAGCGATGAGAAGACATTCGCCCAGAGCATTGAGGCGAGCCGCGACGGTGCATCTCCTTTCACTTTCCTCGAAGGACCACCGACGGCGAACGGCAGACCGGGAATTCACCACGTGATTTCTCGACTGTTCAAGGACATGGTCTGCCGTTGGAAAACGATGGAAGGACACATCGTTGAGCGGAAGGCGGGGTGGGATACCCATGGTTTGCCCGTGGAGATCGAGGTGCAGAAGCAGTTGGACCTGATGAGCAACGAAGCCATCGAAGCCTTTGGCATGGAAGCCTTCAATCAAGCCTGCAAAGAAAGCGTCTGGACCTACGAAGAAGCCTGGCGCGAAATGACCGAACGCATGGGATTCTGGGTCGATATGAACGATCCTTACGTCACGCTTCACGATGATTACATCGAATCCGCGTGGTGGTCTCTCAAGCAAATGTTCGACAAGGGCTTGCTATTTCGCGGGCACAAAGTTCTGCCATATTGCCCGCAGACTGGAACCAGTTACTCGACTCACGAGGTGGCTCAGGGCTACAAAGAGGTCGCTGAGCCTGCAGTTTTCATCAAATTCAAGCTCGCAGATGACGATGCTTCCGTGCTCGCTTGGACGACCACTCCGTGGACTCTCCCCGGAAACGTCGGACTGGCCGTTGGGCCTGATGTGACATATGTTCGAGTGAAGATTAGTGCGCCGCCTTCTGATTCATGGGAAGGTCGCGGCGGCGCACCGCTTGGCGAGGAATTGATTCTCGCCAAGGACCTGATGGGCGCAGTTCTGCGCCATCATGTCGAGGTGGTCGACGAATTCCCTGGCTCTGAACTCGTCGGCCGCTCGTACAATCCTCTTTTCCCCGGCGCCATCGATGGCTCCGAGCATCCTGCAGCTTGGACCATCGTCGGCGCCGATTTCGTCACTACGAGTGATGGAACTGGAGTCGTCCATACAGCCGTGATGTACGGTGAGGACGACTACAATCTCGGGATGAAAGAAGGATTCCCCGCCCAGCATACCGTCGGTATGGATGGGCGCTTCGTCGCAGGAACTCATGGACAGCTCGATGGACGCTATGTCAAGGACTGCGACGATGATATCATCAATCTGCTCGCGGAGCAAAATTCGCTTTACCGCGAGCACATTTACACCCACGATTACCCACATTGTTGGCGCACGGACCACCCATTGCTCTACTACGCGATGGACAGTTGGTTCGTGCGCATGACCGCGGTCAAGGAGCAAATTCTGCAATACAATTCAGAGGTCGAATGGGCTCCAGATTGGACCGGTGAGAAGCGGATGGGAGAATGGTTGTCCAACATCAAGGATTGGGCTATCAGTCGCGAGCGTTACTGGGGCACACCGATTCCTGTGTGGATCTGCCCCGACTGTGGTACCGAGCACTGCATCGGAAGTATCGCCGAGATGCAGGAGATGAAGACCGCAGAATCGCCGATGCCGCCCGAACTGCACCGGCCATACGTCGACGATGTCAAGCTCCACTGCCCCGCTGAGGGCTGTTCGGGCGAGATGGTTCGCGAGCCTTACGTCATGGATTGCTGGTTCGATTCTGGCTGCGCATCATTTGCTCAGTGGCATTATCCATTTGAGAATCAAGACAAATTCGACGGCTCATTCCCAGTCGATTACATCTGTGAGGCCGTCGACCAAACTCGCGGTTGGTTCTATTCGCTAATGGCGGTCTCAACGACGGTCTTCGACAGCATCTGTTACCGTCGTTGCCTTTCGCTGGGACACATCCTCGATAAAGACGGCAAGAAGATGTCAAAGTCGCGCGGGAACGTGGTGAATCCTTGGGACCATTTCAACAAGGAGGGTTCGGATTCGATTCGCTGGTACATGATGACTCAAAGCGCGCCGTGGTCGCCGACAAATTTCGACCCGAATGGGGTTCGAGAGTCCTACGCCAAGATGTTCCTCACCCTGTGGAATGTCCACCGATTCCACGCCGATTACGCCGCGCTGGATGGCTTTGATGCGGATGATGCGGACGGCTTTGTGGCGGTTGGTGAGCGGAGTCCGCTCGACCGTTGGATTCTGTCACGATTGCATACGGTCGCCAATGATTATCACGACCATTTCGTCGCTTGGGATTTCCACAAGGCTGGGCGTGAACTCGAGACTTTCGTCGTGAATGACCTCTCGAATTGGTACGTTCGCCGCAGCCGTCGTCGCTTGTGGGATGAGGCTGATTCCAGTGACAAGCGGGCCTGTCAGCACAC
The DNA here is from genome assembly GCA_016845365.1 of Methanobacteriota archaeon. Taxonomy (GTDB): domain Archaea; phylum Thermoplasmatota; class Poseidoniia; order Poseidoniales; family Thalassarchaeaceae; genus MGIIb-O1. The sequence goes on along the minus strand of JAERST010000005.1, from coordinate 173,475 downwards.
TCTGCATGAGGTTCTGCTGACGGTTTGCCGATTGATGGCGCCGGTCGCACCTTTCATGCCTGACCAGATCCATCGAGATTTGACCGGCGTCTCTGTTCATTTGGCTGATTGGCCGGTCGGCTCGAATCTGGTTGAGTCGAACTTGCCTCCGCAGGATTGGGCGCTCGAGCAGGAGATGGGATTGGTTCGCGCACTTGCTGAGACTGGACGCCGCGTGCGCGTTGAGGCTGACCGCCGACAGCGCTTGCCCTGCCGGGCCGGATGGATTGTCGGCGGACCGGATATCTCGCGCTTCCACGATTTGCTCGCTGAGGAATTGAATGTCGAGGTGCTGACTACCGAGGATGACCTCGAGCGCTTCCAGCGCGTTGTTATCGAGCCGAACCGCAAGGCTCTGGGCAAGAAATGCCGGCAAGATTTGCCGGCGGTGATGGCTTTGCTCGCTGAGGCTGACCCCGATAATTTGCTGCTTGAAATCGACGCGGGAATCTGTATCTTGGAAGGCTACGATATCACGATGGATGATATCGAGATTCGCCGCGTCGAACAGGATGGCTACGCCGCCGCGACAATTTCTGATGAGAACGTCGGCGATGTCTCGCTGGTGCTCGATATGAGCCTCGACGAAGATTTGCTTTCGAAGGGGCTCGCGCGCGACATCATTCGCAGAGTGCAAGCCAAGCGTAAGGACCTCGATTTGGATGTCGAGGCGACGATTGGACTCGCGGTTTGGGTCGATGGACTCGAGTTGGCGGATGCAGACTGGGCGCATGTTCAGTCAGAGACTCGCGCGGGCGCAGCCAGCCTCAACGAAGGTTCAGCGGCTGGTGACTCCTTCGAGGTCGACGGAGTGAGCGTCACTTTCACCGTCGAAGCCTGAGCTGCTGACTAGGCAACCTGATTCGCGTCGGTTACCCAACTCAGATCGCAACCGATGGACCGTACTCGGTCGGTAGGAGCAATTCCACCCCGAAGAGCGGGTCTGGGTCGGTTGAATCCATGTAAGCGATAATCGAACCACCATCAGGAAGAATCCCCATGCTGGCAAAATCGAATCGGATATCATTGCCAGCACCAGAGGTCGAATCGAGATCACCTTGACCGAGATAGGTCTTCATGTCCGGCTCAAGCGACTCGGAATAATCGCGAACGTGCCAAGCCACATCGATATCTGGGCCCGCTGCACTCTGGTATCGAATATTGACGACCAGGAGATCGTGGGCACCGTTCGAATGCCACTCCCACTCTTCGAGTTCGCTAGCGACACCGGAGAGATTGTACTCCTGCAATTCCCAAGTCTCGCCCCCATCCCATGAAAGGTGGTGCATGATGCCAGTGCCGCTGCCCAACCCACCGAAGCAGTGCAGCGCGGTTGAGGAGTCAATTGCGCAATATTCGGTTGGCAGCGTAGAACCGTTCAGGGTCGTAGCTGACCACCAATTGAGTGAGGTATCGACGAATGCATCTGTCCCGTCGACGAAGTAATTCGGGAAGTACAGCCCACCCGAGGGAACAGGGAAGGCTCGCATTTCCTTGTGAGGCTTGGTGAAATCCCACTCCGGGCCGAGTGATTCAGCGGTAAGGTCGACCTCGATAGAAGCTAGATTTGCATCGCGGTCGGGGAAGTCAAAGTAATCGTAATTCAGACCATCAGTGGAAATTTGTCCGCCGAGGTTAGCAACTTGATGCCAGAAATTCGAGATTACAAGGCTGGCCCAATCACCATTTCCGTAGACTCCACCAGTGATTGGGCCGACAACCTCGACCTGCCAAGAACGGTCGTAGAATGGTTCGGGTGTTCGGTTGAAGCACCAGCTCCATTCCTGATCCTCGGCATCGTAGAAGAAGGCGTAGAATTGGTCGGCGCCGCTATTGCTCGGGTAAGGGAACCATCCCATCGAAATCAGGTCTCCATTGGTCGCTTGCACAATGCTCCCCTCTCCAAGTCCCTCCTGTCCCGGGACCGTCGGCTTGGGTTCTCTGCATCCTATTTGCGAGAATACACTAGGGCGGTATTCCTGCCATGTGTGGCCTCGGTCTTCGGACCAAGTTGGGTACTCGCCGCCGAAGTTTAGGATCCAGCCTTCCTTCGTGGTGGCGAGGTAGTGCTCACAGCAATTACCACCCTCCTCATTACCGAAGACCGCCCAACTGGCGTTGCCCCAAGTTTGGTTTGTGAATGGGGCGGCGACATCGAATACTCGAGCGTCTGAATGGCCAGCGGGGTCGTCGATGTAGGCCATGCTTCTGTCCCAATCTGGGATTGAGTCGCCGCCTCCTGACGATGAACCGCCTCCAAGGCAGCCAGCGAAGGACATGGTGATGACCATCAAGGCGGCACAAGCCACCCTGCCGCTTCGCTGCATGTGCATGACGAGTGCTTCGCACTCGGTGAGTATTTCGCCTCTTCCCTCTCTTGCTGAGCGGTTTTGAGAGGGAGCGAGCGTGGGTTGGTTTGAAGTCGAGGAGTGTGCCGAGGGTACTCGATGACCCGTCCTCTCTTGCTTGGACTGCTGATGCTGACGATGGCGATGGCGCCGATGGCTGGCGTGACTGCTCAGGGAAGCGGCGATTCGGTCATCATCAACGAGATTCTCGTATCGCCGAATAATGCCAATTATGGTGGGACCGATTGGAATGGCGATGGTCAAATGGGAACCTACAATGATCAATACGTTGAGTTGTACAATCCGACCAGCGCTCCAATCGACATCGGCGGATGGTGGCTCGATGATGTCGCCGATGGCGGTTCGCCCGCGTGCAGTATCAAGTGGGACACAATAATTCAGCCGGGCGAATACATCACTTTCTTCCGTTCTTGGACTCAAATCGAGTTTGACTTCTGGGAGGGAGACACGATTCGCGTCCTCGATGGGGATGGGAACGAGGTCAGCAAAGTGAGTTACGAAGGCGAGGATTCGGATTGGGACACGCCGTACGGTTACGATGCGAATGGAACTTGGGCGAAATTGACTGATGTTGAGCCGACTCCGGGAGGAGCCAATGACGAGGCTTGGGTCGGAGTCGGCAGCGTCGTCCAAGGCAATTGCTACCCGCCCCAAGACCACATTCACCGTGGCGAGTATATTCTCGAAGGGCGGGTTGTGACGATGGAGTCGATTAACTCGGTCATCGACGATGGGCGAATCCTCGTAGTCGATGGAATGATTGAGGCGGTTTGGAGTGCGGCCGACGGTGCTCCGGCGGCCGCTGAAGGCGTTCCTTCGATTCCAACCAGCGGGACGATTTACCCCGGATTCATCGACCCGCACAATCACGCGAAGTACAATATCATCCCACTTTGGGACCATGGTACCGATGGTTGGGATAACCGCTACCAATGGCAGGCAGAAGATTCCTACCGAGACGCGAAAGAGGTTGGTTGTTCCCTCTATGATTCATCGGCTATGCGCTTTGCCGAACTGCGTGCAGTAGCGGGTGGAAACACTGCACTGCAAGGCGGTTCGACATCTCATACGGACACCTTCGAGACTATGCTTACGCGCAATATCGAGCTGTATAATTTCGGCAAGGACTACATTCACACGAAGGTGTCCGAATTGCAATCTGATTACGCCGGACAACACATCAAGGATGGAAATTCGTCCGGCGAACTCGATGCCTGGTTCCTGCACCTTGCAGAAGGCATCGATGAATCGAGCAGGGCGGAGTTTGACATTCTCGTCGAGAACGACCTGCTCGTCGGAGAAGTCGTCATCATTCACGGCACCGGATTAACTCAACCAGAATTTGCCGCACTCGGCGATGTCGGAGGCAGCCTTGCATGGTCGCCAACATCCAATCTAATCCTCTACGGCGAGACAACAGACATCGCCACGGCCAAGGCCGAGGGAGTCAACATCATGATCGGCCCCGATTGGAGTCCGAGCGGTTCGAAGAGTTCGATGCACGAACTCAAGACCGCCGAGTGGTGGGATGAGAATGTCCTCGGCGACATCTTCACCGATTACGAAATGGTTCAGACGATCACCACCAATATCGTCGATGCAATCGGCTGGGCCCAACACACAGGCCGCATCCAAGCAGGCTTAGCAGCCGACCTAGTCGTACTCGACACATTCCACGCCGACCCATATCGCAATGTAATCGAGGCGATTGACCCCGATGTTCGCCTCGTCGTGGTCGGCGGCCTCGCCGTCTTCGGCGACGTCGATATCATGCAAGCGATGGACGACGAAATCCAGATTATCCAAGGCGAGGGATTCACCAAGGCGACAGATATCACCTACGACGGAGTTCCCGAAGCCCAGCAGACCGTCGATGAGCTGCTCGCAGAATTGCAATCCTGCAACCAAGGGGCGAGCGTTCCGCTCGAATACCTCTTCACACTCGGTGACGATCGCTATTTCGACGTACTCAACCGCTCCGCCACCTTCCAAAACGGACGCTCAATCGACCTATACGGTGACTTCTACGATATCGAGTTGGACGCCGACGGACACCGTGTAGGTGGCACCGTCGGTGGAGCCGACCCGATCAACACCAGCATCGGCGGAGGCAATGGCAATGGAGGAGGAAGTAACGGTGGAAGCAATGGAGGAAACGGCAACGGAGGAAGTACCGTCCCAGAGCCTGAGCTACCACAAATCTGGCCTACCTACGGACCCCGTGGAGCAACCCTCTCGCACCCGACTACAATCGAAGAAGGCATTCATTTGGAGGCCTGCGTATCGGATAATGGACAAACGACTCCTGAGGGTAAGGAGCTTCTCTGTGGCTCGATTTTGGTGGTGATGCAGCCGACCGATGAGTGCATCTCACTCGAAGGATGGTACTGCCAACTTGAGGTCGAAGATGCAATTGCAGTTCCCGGAAAATTGTGCGAGGATGTAAGCGGAACCCCTGAGGATGTGACCTGCCGTGATGCTTGGTCATACCTCGACATTGACGATGGTGAGCCTGAACCAGAACCGGAGCCAGAACCCCAACCCGAACCCGAGACGACCTGGATGGATGGCCCATTGTTCTGGGTCGCCGCTATCTCACTCATCGGCCTGGTAATCGCCTCGATTTCTGTCATCAATCAGAATCTACGTGGCGCGCAAAGCCACGATGAGGAAGAGTGAATTCGCTCAAGTCACCAAACCGGTGACCTCACTCGATACGCCAAACCGGACCATCTGGGCTGTCTTCGACGACCACGCCGAGTTCGTTGAGTTGATCGCGGATTTGGTCTGCGCGCGGCCAGTCTTTTGCAGCGCGCGCGGCGGCTCGCGCTTCGAGCAGGGGTTCGACCTTGGCTGCGAGAGCGTCGCGAGCCGATTCTCCCTCGGCCTGTGCAGCACGCACAGATTCAGCATCGGGAAGCAGGCCGAGGATGCCGCCGGCGAATTCATCGAGCCAAGCGACGCCGGCGGCCACGAGTCCTGCATCGGAATCTGATTCGAGCAGGGCTCGTAAATCGCGAACCACTGACTGTACCTCTACCATCGCGGTTCGCGAATTGAAATCATCATTCATCCCGGCGGTAAAGCGTTCAGCAGCCTCTTCAAGAGAATCACAGCCATTCCAATCTCCGCTTCCCGCCGCCACGAGCGCACGCCCGTAAACCTCCATCATGCGCTCGTGATGTTTCTTCGATTCTTCCAGCATCGCCATGTTGAATTCAATCGGCTGGCGATACCGGGCGTTGAGCAGAGCGTAGCGAAGTTCGAGAGGGTGAACGTGTTCGAAAGTATCGCCAATCGTCCAGAAATTTTCGAGCGATTTCGACATTTTTTCGCCATCGACATTAATCAGTCCATTGTGCAGCCAATATTTGACGACAGGATCGTGTCCGAGGCAGCATTCCGATTGGAAAATCTCGGCCTCGTGGTGTGGGAATAGTAGGTCAGCCCCGCCCCCGTGGATATCGAAAGTCTCGCCCAGATGCTTGAGTGACATGGCTGAACACTCGATGTGCCAACCTGGTCTCCCCTCGCCCCAAGGGCTCGCCCAACTGGGTTCGCCTGGCTTGGCAAGCTTCCACAGAGCGAAGTCGCGATGGTCGCGCTTGCCCGAGCCGGTGTCGTCGACTCGGCCGCCGGCGCCGGCTCGAACCATGTCTAGGGTCTGACCGGTTAATTGACCGTATTTTTCGGGGGCTGTATCGATTTCGAAATAGACCCCGTCATTGCCGATGTATGCGTGTCCCTTTTCGATTAACTGCTCGACCATTTCGATGATTTCGGGGATGGTTTCTGTTACGCGTGGGTAGGCGTCGGCGCGGAGGACATTCATCGCGTCCATGACTTGGTAATAGTCTGCGATATTGCGTTCGGCGACGACGCTGAAATCGACGCCTTCGGCGTTCGCGACATTGATGATTTTGTCATCAATGTCGGTGAAATTTGTGACATAATCTACGGCGAAGCCCGAGTGGCGAAGCCAGCGAACTATCACGTCGAAGGCGATTGCTTGGCGTGCGTGTCCGAGGTGACTTGGCGAGTATGGCGTGATTCCGCAGGCGTAGAGTCGGACGGTACCCTCGATTAGCGGCTCAAATGTCCGCTTCGTGCGCGAGCGTGTGTCGTAGACTCGCAATGCCATGCTCTCGGGGCGAATCCGCGAGCCGCTCGGTCATGAACCCCGCGCTGTTGCTCCTTGGTTAGGGTGCAGTTCGCGTGAAGCTCGCGCGGCTTCGACGAGGGCGCTGAACAATCCAATATGTCCGATGCGCTCGGGATGCCATTGGACTCCGAGGCAGAAGCGCTTGTCGGTTCGTTCGACCCCTTCGATTAGGCCATCGTGGGATGAGTGAGCGCAGACGGTCAGACTTCCGGGGTCGCAAACACCCTGGTGGTGGGTTGAATTGGCGGTTACTTCTGAGCCCATGATTTGGTGGAGTGAGGAGCCCTCGTCTATGATGACTCCGTGCTGAGATTCCTCTCCATCCCAGCCTCCGTGTTGTTCGAAACCCGGGGTTTCGGGTAAGTGTTGATGCAATTTACCGCCGTGGATGACAGACATCAATTGCATTCCACGGCAAATACCGAGCAGGGGGATATCGTTCTTGATTGCACAACGAATCATTTCGGCCTCAGAGCGGTCCTGCTCGGGGTGAGCGACCATTCCGTATTGGCAGGGTTGCTCACCGTACATTTCTGGATCGATGTCCGGTCCTCCTGCTACCACTAAGCCGTCGACCAATTTCAGAAGAGAATCGCAACTACCAGCGGGAAGGAGTAGAGGCTTTCCTCCCGCTGATTCGATGGCTTTTGCATATGTTGAAGGGACAACATCCGCTTCGATTTGCCACGATCCAAATGAGGTGGGACGTCTACAAACGGTGATACCGATTATCGGTGCCGAGCGGCTCTCCCCCATTGTGTCGGGTGCTTGTCAGCGAGTTCATCAAATACACGGTGAGAACCTGCGATTCTAGCCATTCTCAAACTCTGGCTGCTTCGATAAGAGCCTCGAATACCTTGGTTTGGTCGACCATCTCAGGGTGCCATTGCATCGAGAGAAGAAAACTCGCTCCCGGGAGTTCGACAGCTTCGATTAGGCCGTCTTCGGTTCGTGCCACCACGGTCAGGTCTCCTGCGTCGGCAACCCCTTGATGATGGCCTGAATTTCCGCTTGTGCGGTTGCCGAGGATGCTGCCGAGTTTTGAATCGGGGTCGATATCGACCGGATGGTCAGACCACTCGCCTCCGGTCGCACCGTGATTTTCGTGCCCCGGGGTTTCGGGTAGATGTTGGTACAACCGCCCGCCCCGCTCCACGCTGAGTAGTTGGTGGCCGCGGCAAACGCAGAGCATCGGCAAGTCTCGCTCGATTGCTGCGGCGATGAGCGCGGATTCCCATCTGTCCTGCTCTGGACGAGTATCCGTGGTTCGCTCGTGGGGCTGCTGGCCGTAACGGGACGGGTCGATATCGCGACCGCCAGCGATGACGATACCATCTAGGCGGTCGAGTAGAGTCTCAACATCATCTCCCTCGGCCAGGAGAACTGGGATTCCGCCGGCTTTCCTTATCGCGCGAGGATAATTCGCTGGAAGCATTACAACGGCTTGTTCGGGTGTCTCATAATCGCGCACGTTGACCGAGGTCGTAACCCCGATCACCGGCGCACCCACGCCGCTCACTCCGCTGCTTCACGGGCTAGACGAGCGGCTCGGAAAGAGAGGATTCCACCAGTCATCGTCGTCGCCCCGACGATGATGAGAACGATGTGCGAGGCGATTGCAAGATCTGATGCCTCGCCGAGCTTGCTGAAGATTCGCGCGCCGCCCGCGACCATTACCAAAGCGACGACCATGGCCGCGTGCATTAGGTGATGGCGCATGTCAGGCATCCTATCGCTAAGGATTCCGAGAACCAGAAGTGGAGTGCCCATGAAAGATGGAATCATGGCAGTTATCGAAGCCTGACCGGAGCCGAAGTAAGCACCAATACCCCAGAGCACGAGCAGTGCTCCACCGTAAGTCGCTAATTTTGGCATTGTCAATCCTAGGAAGGTGAATTCCTCGTCCATGTCCTACCCTTGAAGCAACGCTATTTGAGCATCACTCAAACGAGTTCCCGTTGCCGTGAACTCCAGAACCTCGAACCCTTGACCTTCTTCTTGTAGCCATTCTGAATCTCTTCGTCGCGGGCAACGATTTGCTCCCAAAGAATCTCCGCGACGTCCTTGACATCCATCTCTGCCCCAACCGAATCGAGCCCGTCCTTGACCATGATTGAACAGAATGGGCAACCGACGGCGACGGTGTCGCAACCCGTCTCAGCAATTTCCTTGGCTCGAATCTGGTTGACGCGCTTATCGGCGTCTTCCTCCATCCACATCTGAGCGCCACCGGCACCGCAGCAGAATGAGTCAGTGCCGTGGCGCTCGACCTCGGTATCAACTCCGCCGATAAGGTCGCGAGGCTCGTCGACGATACCACCGATGCGACCGAGGTAGCAGGGGTCGTGGAAGGTGACCGAGCCATCCTTCTCAGCGTCGGGAAGTTTGCCTTCCTCCTGCAGTTTCGCTAGGATTTCGGAGTGGTGGAAGACCTCGAGGTCAGCTCCGCCATAATCGGCGTATTCCTTGCCGAGGGTGTGGAAGCAGTGTGGACAAGATGCGACGATTCGCTTGACCCCTAATTCTTGGAAAGTCATCATATTGGTCTCGGCGAGCATTTGGAAGAGGTACTCATTGCCAGCGCGACGTGCAGGGTCTCCCGAGCAGCCTTCTTGCATTCCAAGAATTCCAACATCGAGCCCAGCTTCTTTCAGAAGTCCAATCGTCGCGCGCGCAACCTTTTGATTGCGCTCATCAAAACTCGCCGCACAGCCGACGAAGTAGATGTACTCGGCTGGCTCTCCAATCTTGATGTCGAGCCCTTCAGCCCAATGACCGCGCTCGTGCATGCCGAATCCATACGGGTTTGAGGCCGACTCAAGATTGCCCATTGCAACATTGAGCTCCTCTGGATATTCCATCGTCTCCATCATCGCATTGCGACGCAAATCGGTCAACTTCGGCACGTGCTCGATGTAGACTGGACATGCATCAACGCACGCGTGGCAAGTTGTGCAAGCCCAAACTGCCTCCGCGCTCATTCGGTCGAGAATGCTCTCATCGGGTGTCTCGCCCTTGAGTAGAATGGGCGCGTGCTCGTTCGCGTAATCGCGAACGTCGTGCACGATCTGCATAGGATTGAGCGCTTTACCAGATTCGTACGCTGGACAAACATCCTGACAGCGCGCACACGTCGTGCACGCCCAACCATCGATCAATTGTCTCCAAGTGAATTGCTCATAACTCGATACACCGAATGCCTCGATGTCCAAGTCCTCCAAAGGAACCGCTTGCCCACTCTCGTTAACCGCGAGTGGGCGCATCTTGGCCATCGGCTCAGTATCGTAGAAGAAGACATTCGGGAATGCCATTACAAGGTGCATGTGCTTGGATACTGGAATAAGCACGAAGAAGGTACAAATCGCGACCATGTGAGCCCAGTAAGCCCCGATAATCACGCCATCTGCAAGCCCCAAACCGGCGACCAAATGACCCAGAGGCTCCCAGGTCGCCGAAGGAGATTCAGCCGACTCTACGACGAAGGAAGTCGTCGTAATCGTCATGATTAGAACCAAAATGAAATTTCCTTCAAGCTGAGATTTTCCCTTCAATTTCTCAGGCGTGAAAACAACTCGGCGCAATAGCGCCGCAACACAACCGATCAAAGCAATCGTGTAACCCAATTCTACCATGCCGTTCCACGGTCCGTTGAGGAGGTCAGGTAGGACATTGTGAGAGAACCAATTTGCCGTTGCAAGGTCGAACATATCGGTCGAGAGCATGAGGAACCCCCAGAACATGAAGACGTGCATGATGCCGACGACTCTGTCCTCGAGTACGCGTTTCTGACCCAGCCATCCAGTGAGGACCTCCATCACGCGTTGTCCCCATGAATCGAAGCGGTCATCGCTCGCACCCAGTAATACCAAGCGCGTCGCGAGTTGAACTTGGTAGACGAAGAAGCCGATTGAGACTCCACCGATCAATAGGAGAATCATCCATCCATCGAGTGGACCGTAGGTTTGCAAGAGTGGATGCTCCATCTCGAATCACCTTCAGGGCGGCCTGAACGCTCCATGCAAAGGCTCCCGCACCTTCAATCAACCGCTTGACTCTACCCTCACAAAAACGCTCTGTCCTGTCCCCAACCCTCATGGCCTCTACGCACGCACACATGGTTATGGTCAGGGCATTCGCCCCCGGCAAGTGCATCCTCTTTGGTGAGCACGCGGTTGTCTATGGCCATCCGGCGGTTGCTGTGGCCATCGATTCCGGGGTTGAGGTTGAATTGACGGAATCGGAATCGTGGACAATCGATGGGAAATCCTTCGATGCTGCGCGCCATCCGCATATTTCTCACATTTTGTACGATGTTTTTGGCTACGATGGCGCGCCTTTGCAGATTGGGATTCGGAGTGGATTATTTTCTGCTGCTGGGCTTGGTTCTTCGGCCGCTTTGTCGAATGCGATGGGGGCTGCTGTTCAGGCTTTGATGCGGCCGGGCGAGGCAATCGATTCTGTTGAGTTGGCGCGGATTGGTCACGCTGCCGAGGCAAAGGCGCAGGCTGGACGGGCTAGTCCAGCCGATACGGCGACCAGTGCTCTCGGTGGCTGCGTGGTGGTTTCTGGTGAGCCGGTTGACGGCGCGCGGCATGTCTTCGATGCTGAATTGGAGACGCCGGAAGGTCGACGCGAGTGGTCGGTTTGCAAGGTCGACCTTCCCGAGAATCTCGATGCCTGGTTGGTACTCGGTTTCACAGGCATCGGTTCGCCAACCGGCGATATGGTCGCCGGGGTGGCGAGTCTGCTACAGCGGGATCCCTCAAAGTATGCAGATATGGATGCGATTGCGAAGATTACACAAGCGGGTTTGACGGCTCTGGGAGCCGGAAATCTCGAGGCGGTGGGCATGGCGATGGACGCCTGCCACGAGCGATTGCAAAGCCTCGAAGTTAGCAGTCCTGAACTCGACGCGCTGGTCGAGGTGGTCCGACCGCACTCACTTGGGGCTAAGCTCACTGGCGCGGGAGGCGGAGGCTGTATGGTAGCCCTAACCCAAGACCCACAGCGCGTCGCAGAAGAAATCGAAATTGCTGGTGGCACCCCTCTGATATCGAGGCTCGGAGCCGAAGGTGTTCGACTTCTAGAGGGAAAATAGGCCACTGAGCCTCGACTTTCGCACAATAATGGCTCTTTTCTCACGACGACCCTTTATAAGGAGTTCATAAGTGCGGCCGCCATGAAGAGCGACGAAGAGCGACTAACTGTCGTCAACGTGGTCGCCTCCACCCGTGTGGCGGAGGAACTCGACCTGCCTGACATTGCCATCCAGCTGAACTGCGAGTACGAACCAGAACAATTCCCTGGTGTCGTCTACCGTGTTGTAGACCCAAAGCTCGCCATCCTAATGTTCCGCTCTGGACGCGCGGTTTGCACAGGTGGCAAGAACAAGGACAACATCCACACTGGAATCGAGCGAATGATCGGTGACCTGCGCAAGGCTGGCATCGAGACATGGGAACTCGACGATGTGGAAATCGAAGTACAGAACATGGTCGCAACCTATGCCCTTCACTATCCCGAGGATTACTACGGCAAGGCCCGCATGGACGATAACCACACACGCGTTATCGATATCGAGGGTGGCATACGCGCCGCTACTGACGAGGAAGTCGAGGCCGAGGACCCACGAATTCGCGGCATTCGCGAGGGAGAGCCACTGGCTGCAATGCCGCGCCGCTTGAACCTGAACAATCTGACTTTCCACCTGCCATTCGACAAGGTCGAATACGAGCCGGAGCAGTTCCCAGGACTGATTTACCGGCTCGACTACCCTCGAGTCGTTTGCTTGATTTTCGGCTCCGGCAAGATGGTGATTACCGGAGCCCGAGACAAGTCGGAAATCCTCGAAGCTGTCCAGTTCATTCAGGACGAACTCGCCGACTTGCTTTGATTGAATTGAGGCGATTTAATCCAGCCTTTCGAGGCAGGATATAGATTGAATCTGCTGAGATTGCCGCCTCTGGCGGCATCCGACCTCAATCGCCAGTTTGACCCAGATTGAAGCGCAAGTCGGCGAGTTCGTCGGATGAGCATCGATTGAATGTGGGTTTCAGAGGATTCGCTATCCCGCCCATCCAAGCTTGTCGTAAACGTCCGAACTCGGCCGCTGTCGGATCTCGCCGTGAGCGCAAGTCGGCGAGTTCGTCGGATGAGCATCGATTGAAGGTGGGTTTCGAGTGGTTCGCCCTTCAGGCACCAGTCTTCAGAGACGCTCCAGCGTGAGATTCATGTGCAGACATAGTCTGCACAGGCTCGTGTACGACCAACGGCTGAATGGATTCATTGTTGTCTTAATGCTGATTTTAACACCAGCCGTAGGTCTGCTTGAACCTGCAGAACTCGCGAGCGAGTTGCCTGAAGAATCGGCCGCTCGCGATTCATCTCGCAATTCGGGCTCGACCATCGTCGACGTCCCGAATTGGCGAATTGGCGACCGCTGGAATTACGATGGATTCCTCGACGTCCGCGATTTCGTAGCCTCAAGCAGCGTCCAAACCAATGTCGAGACCCTCGACGGAACCCTCGACAGTCGGGTCACCGACCTCTACACGATGGACGTCGAGGGAGTCTCCACCCTCGTCTACAAGGTGGAATCCGAGGGTGAATACGAAGCCCAAGATGTGAACCTCGCCGGCTACGACGGCGACCTGATCATCGAAATGGATACTATCGAAATTATTCGCGCTTCTGACCTCGCTTCAATCCAGCAAGAAGCAACAATCGACATCGATTTCGACTACCAAATCTGGTGGTGGACATACACAATTCACGTCGCTGATCTCGTTGTCACCAACGAATACGACCCCGCCCTGGAATCATACGATTTCCCAATCAGCGTCGGCGAATCGTGGGAGACGACGTATACGCAAGAGACAACGTATAGCGGCAGCAGCGATTACGTCGAAATTCCAGACGATACAACAACTTCCAATTCAACTTCATGGGAGGTTGTGGCACGAGGAAGTTCAGGAGTTAGTTACGGAGGATGTGGGCAATCCTACAATATCACCGTGTACGATTCGAACGGAGATGAGACCGGTTACCGATGGTACTGCCCCGCGATTCGCAACGATATCAAGAGCTCAACGACCGAAAGCATCGGATTCATCGCTACCCACGAACTGAATTGGTACCAACAATCGACTCGCACAAGAACGCTTGACGTCGACCTTGAATACCAACTCTCACCGCTTGACATGGACATGAACGCCACCATCACTGTCACAGACAACGCTGGCAATGCTGTGGTTGACCAAGAAGTAGAATTTAGATTTGAAATCGACGAGGATATCAGGACTTTTACCACCGATTCGAACGGGCAATTCCTCGTCGATTTGAACAGCGGCAACGCCGCTGACAACTCGGTCGGCGGGAGCGAACATGGTTCGCATGGAGTCATCGCTTGGTTGCCTTCAGCCGACCAAATTGGAGTTACGACGCTCATCACCGATGAGAATGTGCACGCTGTGGATTTGATTGCTGATTCAGCCGGTGTGACCGTCGAGAGAACTCGGGACAATCGCACTGTGAGCCTGAATTCGATTATCGGATTCGCTGCTGTTCCTGAGGATGTTTTGACGTTCAGCGTCCCGGTGGTTAATCGCGGGATTATGACCTCTCCCGGCACGGAAATTCGAGTCGTTGGGCCGGATGGGGTCAGTTCGACGAGCGCAGTGCCCGCGCTCGAAAGCCTGCAAGAAGAACGAGTGGAGATTTCCTGGACTGTGCCGGCTGGCCAGCCATATGGCGATGCGACTGTCGACTTCGTTGTCGATGAGGCCGGCTTGATTACCAACGATGGGAATCGAAGCAATAATGTCGGCTCATTCACCCTCTTCATCGGCCGATTACCAACCGCCAGTTTGACTGTGAATTCACCTGTGAATACCTTCGATTCGGCAACGCTGAATGGTCTCTATTCAACCGACCCAGACGGCGGTTCGATATCCTGTGTTTTCGAGGTTGAAACGCTTACTGGGACGATGGAGTCTCATGCCGAAGAGGATTGTGTCTTGGAGAGGACTTGGGAGGATGATGGCGTATTCCTCGTCCGACTCACAGTTACTGATGAGGAGAGCGATACCGATGTCGTCGAGAAGACGGTTGAAGTTCTCAATCGACCACCAGAAATCATCGTTGATGCTTCGACATATTCGACTCCGGTTCTCTCATCAGTTACCTTCGAAGTAACACACCGTGAGGATATGGATACGAGCAATCCGTTCTCGCCAGTAGACATCGCTTGGCAGACTCCGTGCGAAGAGGGAAGCACCGTCAGCGCACGCTGTACTGTGACGCCACGAGTCGAGGGCGAGTACACCATCGAAGTAATTGGAATGGATGATGATGGCGCGACGGTTACCGAGACGGTGACCATCGATGTGACGAATATCGCGCCATCGAATCCGGGAGCTGAGGTCTGGAATGGAAATACCAAACTCACTCCCGATTCTCGTGGTGTTTACAGCGCCTTGGAAGGGGATGCATTGGAAATCCGCGGATGGGCCGAAGATTCGGAGAATGATATCGCTGAATTGGTTCACCTTTGGTCACCAGATGCTGAGGATAAACCCGAGATTCAGCAACAGAGTATTGGGCAATTCTCCACCGTTGAACACGTTTACACGACCGCAGGAATGCACCTCGCAACATTGGTCGTGACCGATAACGATGGCGAGAGTGCTGAGACGTTGACCGTCGCCATCGAGGTCGCAAATGTGGCACCTGAGATTGATCCGATAGCCAATCCACTACCGGTTGCAGAAGATGGAGAAATCTCGGTGACTGCAACCGTTTGGGACACCCTTGGCGACCTCGAGAACTTGCAGAATTGCTTCGATATCGACCCTGAAAGCAATTCTGATGGAGAGGGCGAGGCTGACGATGACTGCGATGTTGAGGGAACAAATTTCGCAGGTTCATGGCCGGATGCAACTGCTGCACCATCATCGATTATCTTCCACACAACAGATGATGATGGTGAGCGAGCCTTCAAGGAGATTCCAATTACTGTGAATAATGTCAAACCATCTGCTCATGCAACGGTGAGCGAAACAAATCCGACTGAAGGAGATACAATCGTTCTCAGTGGAAATCTAACCGTTGACTCTACCTTCGATCTCGAAAATATGGATTATACTTGGGACCTCGATACCTCGGTCGATAGCGACGGAGATGGCAACCCCTCGAATGACGCAGACCATGTTGGACAATGGTTTGAGTGGAAGGCGAGTTCTGCTGGAACTCGAACAATCAAACTCACCGCCTCGGACGAATCGATGAGCGATTCGATGACGATTACGGTCATAATCGAGGCGGCTCCATTCAGCTTTGGCAACATCGTGAGTTCACCGGCTTTCATCATACTAATCATCGCGCTCCTAGCCGGCGGCGGTGGCTTTGCTTTCATGCGAATGAAGAAGCCAGCTGACCTCGTTGAAGCACCTCCAGAAGCGAGGCGAGTAAGGCGAGTTTCGATGGACGATGCCTTCGATGACCCAGAGTTCGACCCGTTCAGTGAGGACAAGGAAAAGAGACGAGTGACAGAGCAGGATCGAGACGAGGATGGTAATCTTGCCGAGACTCCACAGGACGAGGCTGAGGCCGAGGAAGCCGAGCCTGAAACGGCGGAGCCCGAGGAGGCTCCAGTGATTCAGATGACCGAACTCGATGCTGAGTACGAGCAGGCGGCGCGAGGGGATGCTCTCGATGAGGATGTGCTAAGCGACTTATTGGATGATGAGGAGGTCGCCGACGAACCCGCTGATTCTGCTGATTCATCCGATTCTGGCGAGGACGACGCATACGAAGAAGAATGACCGCGGTTGAACAGACCATTCGCCAAAGGGCGGCCAGGCCGCACTGAAGGGGAAGGACTCATGGCTGATGAGTCGATGCAGAGGCCATGGTCAATCTCTTCAGATTGCTCGGATTACCCGACCCTTCCAAGTCGGCCGAGCAGGTGAGGAGAGCTCCTCGCTCGGCCGACCCCGGCCCACAGAAGAACGATAATTTCCACGATCTCGGCAAGGATGTCTGGGCCGAGAGAACCCATCGATTGGCAAACCCGGCAGACCGATTTGTCCACTACATCAAGCCAGACGATTTGCATCGACTCAATCTCAACGGTATGGAATCCAGACTCGGCCAAGGTGATCTCGTCATCGCAGATTTGGGCTCCTTGACACATATGCCGAGCCAGCAAGACGTCTGCCGTCGTCGAATCCAGACCCTCGGCCAGCAAAGTGGGCTGCCAGTATTTGCACTGAATGAATCCGATACGCTTCTGATGATCGCTGGCCGAAATATGCGCGTCGACACCGAGAAGCACCTGCTTGGTATGGCCAAGTGGGGTCAATTGGCGAATGATGATGGCAAGTAATAGTCAGTCGTTGCTGAGAGTAAACCGCCAATCTGCGGGATTTGGGCCGGGTCCAAGCGAATTGAATCCGATTTGGAATAGGGTTTGAGGAACCGAATCTGATTCTAGGCCACTTGGCACGTCGATTGAATCAACCCTCAGAATCGCGAGTGTGCCATTCGCTCCAGCAGGCAGTGGGTGTAATTCGACCAGTTCGCAATTCAGAGCCGCCAATGCACTTCCCATAACCGGAGGAGTTTCAGCTAGCAATTCCCACTCGGACTCACCAAGTGGTAGTGGACGAGCCGTCGCTTCGACGGCTCGAGCAGACTCGAATTCAGCATTAAGCACGAAAACACTGCACTGCGCCCCTAACCCCCCGCTCTGCAAATTCACTAGGGTGTCGCGCGGGCGCCCCTCAAGGTCGACCGAGAGAGACATTGCAAGCAGTGGCGGGGAGTTAGAAACCACGTTGACCGAAGACATTGGAGCGAGATTCTGCACTCCCTCGGCCGATTCAGTTCCCACCAGAACTACCGGGCGGGGCATGAGCAGAGCGGCCAACCAATCTCGCCGCTCCTGATGGCTCATCGATTCCAATTCAAGCGATGAGGCACCAGACTCCAAGGAAGGAGGTGGAGGTGCATCTCCATCCTCGTCCGAGAGCCAAGAATCGAGAGCGCCCGACTCGATTTCTGCAGCTGAATATGCTGTGAAATCGCGGAAAGCTTGCCAGCGCGCTAACTCAGTTTCATCCTCGCCGCGCGCGCGTTTGCGCTCAATTGAGGCATCTGAATATGTCACGCAACGGCGCAGGTAAGTCGCGACCACCCTGCGCCGCTCATCGATATCCATCTAACCCTCGACCCCGAGCTCGCGCATCAACCTCTCGACGTGGCCGGTGGCGCGTACATTGTAGCCGACGAAGGTCAGAGTGCCATCGCTATCAATCGCAAAAGTCGAGCGCGAGACACCCATGTAGGTCTTGCCGTAATTCATCTTCTCGCGCCAAACCCCGTAGGCCTCGTGCAGTTCAATTTCCTCGTCGACGATTAGATCGAAGTTCAGGTCCTGCTTTTCGATGAAATTGGAATGTGATTTGGCAGAATCCTTTGAGACACCCAGAATTCTGTATCCAGCATCTCTGAACGCATCGAAATTATCTCGGAAATCGCAAGCTTGGGTGGTACATCCCGGAGTCGAATCTCTCGGGTAGAAGTAGAGGATAACCTTCTGACCAGCGGAGAGGATTTCGCTAAGACGCACGACACTTCCATCCGTCAATTCGGCCTCAAATTCAGGGGCTTTCTGACCGACTTCCAATGTAATCCAATCATCACTCATAGCCCCTCCACCGACCCGGGTTTGATGAATGCTCGGGCCGATAGGATTCAAGAGAGTCAGAGGGACGGGTCTCATCATGGGCAAAGCAGGAACCTTCGGCGGCACACTGACACTCGTTATCGGTGCCGCCTTCCTCCTCGGTTGGATTGGAGCCGGTATGGCCGTCGACTATATCGATGGAGAACTCGAGGAGAATTGCGATAGCACGACCGGCCAAATCGGACAGATTACCGGCTGGGACGACGGTCAATGTCAGGACGGTCGAGACTCCCGCGACACCCTCGCAGCACTGCAGATGCCACTACTCATCATCGGTGTCGCGCTAGTAGGCGGCGGCGGTTTCCTAGTCTTCCGCAGTTGAGTTGCCTCGAAGCACCACAGCCCGTGCCGAGGACTCAGCGACGAGCCTCTTCTCGAATCCGCTTCTTCGTCGCCGCCCAACCACATATCGTGCAATTTGCCAAATCGTGATTCCGCGCGGGACAATATTCACGCCCAAAGTAAATGATTTGCAAATGCCTGCGGTTCCACGTATCCATCGGGAAAACCGCCTTCAAATCGCTCTCGGTCTGCTCGACATTTCGACCATTAGACAGACCCCAGCGCGCCGCCAGCCGATGGATGTGAGTATCCACTGGAAAGGCTGGCACACCAAATGCCTGTGACATTACAACGCTCGCCGTCTTGTGCCCAACACCAGCGAGCGACTCGAGGAATTCCCAGTCGGGAATCACCTCGCCACCACCAGCAACAATCTGCTCACCCATTCGCTGGAGATTCTTCGCCTTGGTCGGCGCAAGTCCAATCTCTCGAATAATCTCCCGAATCTCATCAACCTTGAGCGCCGCCATTTTCGCCGGCGTATCAGCCGCCGCAAACAACGCCGGCGTAACCTCATTCACCTTCTTATCAGTAGTCTGGGCAGACAGCATAACCGCCACAAGCAATGTGTACGGGTCAGAATGGTCGAGCGGAATCGGCGTGGTTGGATATAACTCGTCGAGTTGAACTCCAATCCGATCGGCCTTCTCCGCTCGGCGCATCACTCAGCATCCTCCTCATCGCGTAGTCCGAGGAATAACGAGCCACCGACGATCAGGGCGGGGAGTAAGTAGCACGGGCCGTACATCCAGGTTTCCCACTCTGGGAATGAGGTCTCGCCTCCCATCAAAACGTAAGCCATCATCCCGAAGAAAAGCGCCGGAAGCACCGACACCGCTCCGAATACCAGACCGCGCATGACTCGCATGCCACCCCCTCACGCGCGCGCATGATGAATCTTCGTCAGCCAAAGGACTGCGAAATTTCTCAGAGTCCGAGAAGCGCTTCCATCTCTGCTCCGCTCTTCGTGTTGAGCACATCACTCGCTTCGAGCCACCCCTTGCGGGCGATTTGCACCCCGTACCAGACGTCCGCTAACCCCTCCGTTCCGTGGGCATCCGGGTTGATACAAACCGGTACACCCTGTTGCTTGGCATAGCGGCAAAGGCGCCAATCGAGGTCTAGACGGTATGGTGATGCGTTGATTTCGACCGCTTTGAGTTCGCCTTCGGCGTTGAGTTCTCCCATCCTGCGCAGCACCGCGTGCATATCGACGGGGAAGCCTTCGCGACCTTGCAGAATGCGCCCCGTCGGGTGTCCTAAAATCGTGAATGTTGGGTTTTCGATGGCTTGGATGAGGGCTTCTGTATTGGCGATTTCATCGCGGTTTCTCCAGCTGCCTAAAGCGTGGACTGAGCCGACGACGTGGCTGAGAGATTGTCGGGTTTCGTCGGGGTAATCGAGTGCTCCATCGACGAGGATGTCGCACTCGGAGCCGTGGAAGATTCGGAAATCTTGTTTTTGGTAAGCCCAGCCTTCGTTGAGGGCTCGAATCATTTCGGCTTGGGCTGGGATGCCATCGGCGGGGATGCCGATTTGGCGGCCGCCGATGTTGAGAATTTCTGAGTGGTCGGCAATACCGAGGTATTGCCAGCCGAGGTCGATGGCTGCTTGAGCCATCTCCTCGAGGGTGTTGACGCCGTCCGAGGCTACCGTGTGATTGTGGAGGGCGCCGCGCAAGTCGGCCGGTTCGATGAGACGTGGTAGGGCTGAGGATTGCGCGGCCTCGATCTCGCCTGTGTCCTCGCGTAACTCGGGACTTACCCAATCGAGGTCGAGGTGACGGTAAATTGCCGCTTCGTCTGGGCAATCGAGGGTGTGTTTTGCCGCCTCCATGCCGATTGCATCGCCGGCTGCGGCTTCTGGGAAGAGGCCGAATTCGTTGAGGCGCAGGCCTCGGTCTATGGCGAGTTGTCGCATGCGAATATTGTGTTCTTTTGAGCCGGTGAAATACGCCAATGTGAATGGGAATGTGGCTGGCGCGACGATTCTGACTTGGGCGTCTATCGTCGCATCGGAACTGCGCTCCATCAGATTCTCAGCCAGTTGAGCATCGAGCCCACCTGATGTCGCAGCGTCTGCCAACATATCTTGCTCGAGGATTAGGCTGACCTTCGATTCACCCGAACCCTTGACCTCGGCGATTCCGGGAAATGAAAGGATGGCTTCGATTACCGCATCGTGGTCTGCGGGTTCTGCCGCGGCCACGATATCGAGGTCGCCGATGGTTTCGCGCCGGCGGCGTGCGCTGCCGGCGAGTTGGGCGCGCGTGACACCTGGAATCGCTGCGACACGGGCTTCGAGCGCGCGGCCAAACATCAATCCAACATCCATGCGAGAGCGGCCTTGATAGCGGCGCAGTAATTCGATTCCCTCGAGGTATTTCTGTTGACTCTTCTCACCGAATCCAGAGAGTGGAGCAACATGGCCCATCTCGCAAGCAACTTGCAGGGCCTCGACCGAATCCACCCCCAATTCCTCATACATCACCCGAGCACGTTTTGGCCCGAGGCCAGGAATTCCTACTATCTCGATCAGCCCGGGTGGAATCTTCGCATAGAGGTCAGCGAGGTCACCCCAAGTGCCCTCAAGCACAGCCTCGCTCACCAGCCCACTGATACCTTTCCCGATGCCCTTGACATCGACCAACCGGCCCGCTTGCACCACCGATAGCAAATCCTCTTCCATCGAGGCCAGGGCTCGGCTGCCATTCTGGTAAGCGCGAACTCGAAACGGATTCGCCCCGTCGAGTTCGAGCAAAATCGCTACCTGCTCTAGGACCGCAACCACCGATGACTTGGTCTGAAAGGGAGGTCCGCTGCTCCGCGGCTTTGGTAGACTCCATCCCTTGACCTTGACCATGGCCCCAACGAGGCATCATCCGACTTGAGGATGTTCATTCACCCGTGCCACTCCAAATGGCTGGACAAGGCTCAACAACCACCACCCCATGAGGAAAAACATGGAGGTTCTCTCGCTGCTCGAGACGCTATCACTCAGCGCTTGTGGGGTGGCGATGTTACTGTGGATGAGCATCGGCACCTTCACGCGTGCGCCGTGGGGTGAGGCCTTCGCGCAGCGTGCGATTCTGATTCTCTGCGTTTCATCTGCGATTATGCTGTTCGCCTTCCACCACTTGGGTGGGGAACTATTCGGCTCACGTAATGTCGCAAGGCCCTTCGCTCTGGTCGCCCTAATCGTTGCCGCTGCTGGCTCGCTCAACATCAAGGGCGAGGATGTGCAAGGTGAGATCAACCCGCATCAGATTATGCGGATGAGGCGGGAAGAGGTCGAGGAAACGGGGTTGGCAGAGGCCGAGGAAGAGTGATTATCCTCGGAATCCCAAGAAGAGTGATTCCCACTCAGACGAGTTTTGTCAGCGAGTCTCTCTCACTCGCTAGTCTCAACGCCGAGTTTGTCATCGATGAAGGCGCGCATGTATGCAGGTAATTCGCCATTCACGAATATCACATCGTTGACCTCGTCGAGTTTCATCAATGAATAGTAAATCTGCATTGCAGTCATTGGAGTCGAGGAGCAACCTGTGCACCCACCTTCGAGTGAAATCATGATGACGCCGTCGGTTGTATCGACGACATTGACTACACCATCGTGGGCATCGAGGATGGCCTGAACCGGGCCAACCGACTCAAGAATGAGCTGCTTATCGACCTCAGCCATACAGTTCCACCGACCACGGCTCGTGGGCGAGGTGCTTTGAACCATTGGTGGCTTGCGAGCAGCGATGAGCACCTCGACCCGTGTTCTGATTGTCGACCTATTGGTCGAGCGCGCCACATTTGGTCACGGAGGAAATCAGGAAGTAATACGGCCATTCGCGGCGCGCGGGCCAGTCGAATTGCTTCTCGTCACTCCCCAAATGCAATCCTTCGAGGCAGATGCCAAGACCGAGGCACAGGCGGAGGTCAACCTTGAGGAAGAAGACGTTCCACACTGGGATGACGAATACGAATTCTGGCAATCTGCGCAGGTCGAACTTGAGGGACGCGAGGTGAAATTTCGCCGAATCGTAATGCCGATGCACGAGGATGACGAGCGCATGGCTGGATGGCTCGACGACTTAGGACTCGACGCGGTGGTCTGCAGCGGTTCGCGTCGCAATGTCAGCATGTGGGAGGATTGGATGGGGCCGGCCGGCTCGATGCTTCGGGCTTCGGCTCTCTCCGGTCGGCCAACTCTTGGAATCTGCTTTGGTCACCAATTGCTCTGTCACGCGCTGGGAGCGAGGATTGAACGCGCGGACAAATTATCGAGCGGGATTTGGGACCTCGATTTGACCGAATCTGGGTTTGGGGACGAACTGCTCACTTCACACTCTGAGGCAGGGGAATGTGTAGCTGGTCTATTCACCCACCAAGACCACGTTATGACGGTCCCGGACTCTTGCACTTTGCTGAGTTCTACTACACATAACGGCGTGACCGCAGTTCGCGTTCACGCCGACGACGGGCAGGCACTGCCCGCGTGGGGTTTGCAATTCCATCCTGAGGCAGCGAAGGCTCGTATCGAACGAGCCTTCGAATGGGGACATATCAGCGAGGAGGAATTCTCCTCGATGAAAGGTGAGCACGATGGAGGAGGCATACTCGCTTCCTTTGCCCGAATCGTACATGAGAATAGAGCATGATTCTCCGCCCCGAAGGGGCGGGCGATATGGATTCGGATTAAATACGGACCGCAGGTCGGCGACTCAACCTGATTGGTGATATCATGGACGGAGAACAACTTGGAATGATTGGAATGGGAGCTGGACTCTTCGGTCTGCTCGTAGCCTTCATGCTTTACAGAAAGGTCGATTCAATCAAGATTGAGAACGAAACTGTCGCCACCATCACCGGACGCATTCAGGACGGCGCAATGGCCTTCCTGATGGCTGAGTACAGGATGCTGTCGATCTTCATCGTCGGCGTCGCTGCTCTACTGTTCGTTGGTGGCAACTACAACGATGACCTTGGATTAGAGACAACGATTGCATTCGTAATCGGTGCTCTATGTAGCGTTGCCGCTGGATTCAGCGGAATGCGCTCTGCTACCAGCGCAAACGGTCGCACAGCACAGGCCGCTGCTGACGGCGGTCAGGCTGATGCTCTGACCACCTCGTACAACGGAGGAGCGGTCATGGGTCTTGCAGTCGGCGGTTTGGGCCTATTCGGTATCTCGTTGATGTACTACTTCACCGAGACCGAATTCCTCAGCGTCGGCAATATTGCTGGCTTCGGAATGGGTGCTTCATCCATCGCGCTTTTCGCGCGCGTGGGTGGTGGAATCTACACCAAGGCTGCCGACGTCGGTGCTGACCTCGTAGGAAAGGTCGAGGCGGGAATCCCAGAGGATGACCCTCGAAACCCTGGAGTTATCGCAGACAATGTCGGTGACAATGTCGGCGACGTCGCCGGAATGGGTGCTGACATCTTCGAGTCCTTCGTCGGCTCGATTATCGCAGCCATGGTTATCGCTGCTGCTAGCGACGACCTCGGCGCTGATTACCTGAAGATTCCAATTCTGCTCGGTGTTGTTGGATACATCGCCTCGATTGTCGGTGTTTTCTCCATCAATGGAATGAAGAATATGGACGCTGGTGCAGCTCTTCGAAATACCACATTCATCGCTGCGGCTCTATTCCTCGCAGGCGGTTACTTCGCCCTAGGCGAGTACGGCCTTGACCAAACGGTCATCGAGGCCGTCGCAATCGGTTCCATCGTCGGAATCCTCATCGGACTCGTAACCGAGTACTACACTGGAATCGAGCCTGTCTTCGGAATCAAGGTTCAGGCTATCCCGTACATCGGCGAGGCCTCAAAGACTGGAAGCGCAACCAATGCAATCGCCGGCCTCGCCGTCGGAATGCAATCGGTTTTCATCCCCGTCCTTCTGATGGCTGCTGGTATCTACGGCGCTAACGAGGTCATGGGCGGCGGCGACGCTGGACTCTACGGAATCGCAATGGCAGCCATGGGAATGCTCGGAACCGTCGGTGTGACGATGACCGTCGACGCATACGGTCCGGTCGCCGACAACGCTGGCGGAATTGCAGAGATGTCAGGACTTGGAAAGGAAGTCCGCGAGATCACCGATGGACTCGATTCAATCGGTAACACCACCGCTGCAATCGGCAAGGGATTCGCTATCGGCAGCGCTGCTCTAACCGCTCTAGCTCTATTCGCTGCCTACAAGACCAGCGCTGGACTATCCGCAGCTGACCTATCACTAACCTCACCTGATGTTGTAATCGGTCTCCTCATCGGTGGTGCTCTACCATTCGTCGTCGCGGCCATGACAATGAAGTCAGTCGGCCGCGCTGCTGAGGAAATGATCACAGAGATTCGCCGCCAATTCCGCGAAATCGAGGGCCTTCTCGAGGGTCGAGAGGGCGTCGAACCAGACAGCGCGACCTGTGTCGACATCTCGACTCAGGCAGCTCTACGCGAGATGATCGCACCTGGTGTCGTTGCAATCGCAAGCCCAGTCATCATCGGATTGGTTCTCGGACCAGCCGCACTTGGTGGTACCCTCGCGGGTGCAACCGCAACCGGTGTGCTGATGGCCCTCTTCATGGCAAACGCCGGTGGAGCTTGGGACAATGCCAAGAAGGCAATCGAGCAAGGCGAGATCGACGGTGCTGCAAAGGGTGACGAAGCTCACGCTGCTGCAGTGGTCGGTGACACCATTGGTGACCCATTCAAGGACACCAGCGGACCTTCGCTGAACATCCTCATCAAGCTGATGTCAATCGTCTCGGTTGTCATCGCTGGACTGCTCTGAGACCTCTGACGCGCCAGCGTCAGACTCATGATGGGCAGGCGGGAGCGAGGGCTATGCGCGCAGTCTCGGCACTGAGCATGGTCCTTCTCCTGCTCACCACCAGCTTGGCTGGTTGCGCTGGTCTAACAGGTGGCTCGGGAGGCTCATCCTCCGACGCCACAATCGAGGTGCCAACTTGGCACGTGGGAGACTGGTGGCTCTACACATTCTCAACACCGGAATACACCGACGATACGGCCCGCCTCGTCATCGCCTCCGACTCAGAGGAGGGTGGGACGGCCTACATGATGGCGATCTCATCACTCGGCGAGGCGCGCCGACACGCCGTTCTCAACCACAATCCATTCCTCGGGCGCATGACTCATGACAACCTCAGCGCCTTCGAGAACGGCATGGCCCAACCTGTGCTAACATTCCCGATATCCGAGGGCGATTCCTGGTCTTTCTCATTATTCAGCAATGATTGGACAGCAACCGCCCTCGACGTCACCAGCAGCCACGCAACCATGAGCGCACAGGCTGCTGACGGAGCCCGCATCGACTACACCTTCGACAACGATGCGGGCTTCTTCTCATCATTCATCTGGACCGACGCTGCCGGCGTCGAACGCCTCCGCATGATGCTCGCCACAAATGGCCACGCTGAAGACGGCGAGGCGCACAGCGGCGAGGTCTTCTTCATCCGCGGAGGCGACCTATACTCTGAAACCTGGGAAAACGCGGGTACCGATGCCGAGTTCCGTGACACTTTCTTCGTCAGCGACCACCCGCGAGACGGCGAGTGGGACGAGATGATCTACTACCTCGACGCAGCTTGCGGCGGCGGTAGTTCAAGCATCTCGCTAACGCTGCGCGACCACTCTTCGATTTCTGCCCTAGAGCGCATTTGGGGACCTGGAGCGGAGGAGTACGGAACTTTGGGGACAATCCCTTACCCGAGCGAGGAATATACCCTGACTCTGACCTTCACGGGCGACTCAAACCTTCGCCTAATCCTCGCCGGCGGAATCACCTACTCATGGACTCTGTGAGGCGCAAAAATGGCCCACGGCACCCTGGTCATGCTACATGGGATGACGGGTACTACTGGCAAGATGCAGCCGCTGGCTGAGCGGCTTTGTCCCAGCGGCTGGGATGTCTTTTGCCCGCAGGCTGAGATTGAACATCCGACGCGTGGTGGCTTTGCTTGGTGGCTGCGGGCTGAAGACCCGACCCTGCCGTTGGATGAGAATTCTCAGCGGCAGGTCGACCAATCGATTCAGCGTCTTATCGGTGAATTGCCTGATGGTCCGTTAATCGTTGGTGGTTTTTCTCAGGGCGGGGCGATTGCCTCCGCCCTGCTCGAGACCGAAGTGCAGGAACGCATCTTCGGGCTCGTCCTTCTTGGCACCAAATCTGTTCGACCCGAATCGCTGGCCGCTGCTCTGCCATTCTTGCGGGCGCGCGAGGTTGTGTGGATGCACGGTGAGCGCGACCATTTGGTGCCGATGGATTTGGCTGTTGAACAAGCGGAGATCTTCGAGGCGGCTGATTGGCCGGTTACTCGCCTCGAACATCAGAAGGGACACATGGTCAATCTCAATCAATTCGATGAACTAAAAGCTGCCATCCAAAGGATGGCTGATTCTGCCTGAGCGAGCCCACACTTACCCATGCCTGATTGCGTTGACCCGCGCTTCGCTCAACCAAGATATTCCATCAGATGGTCCGAGCCACCGACAAAGCGCGGCTCGTCCCCACGCATATCGAAACAGACCGGCACCGTCCGGTGACCGGTCTGCTCGACCACTTCCCAGCGAAGATCGCCCTCGTGGTCGAAGTTGACCTCGGTGTAGGACAAGCCCTTCGAGTCGAGCACACGCTTGGCCAGACTGCAGTAGCCGCAGACCGTTTGCGTGAACAAGAGAAAATCCGTCTCACACGACTCAAGCCATTGCTGCATGCTCGCCAAGGTCGGCACCCTCCATCGACTCACCCTCATCGGTCCACCACTCATCTTCCTCTTCTTCGCCGCCCTCTTCGAGAACGCGCTCGGTCTCAGACGGATCGATGAATATCAGCAGGAATACCGTAGTCAGTGTAGCCGCTGCGCCAATGTACAAACAAGTTGCATAATCGAAGGTCTCAATCATTCCTTGAGTGAACTTGTAGGCAGTAACTCCAGAGATGTTGAACATCGCCATGTAGAAGGTAAACTGGGTTCCTCCAACCTCGCTCCACGTCAAACGCATCGCAAGGGAGATTGCACAGATGAAGGCGAGCCCTACGGTGAATCCTCGCAGACATAGATACAGAGTCATCATCGTGGTATTGGTCCAGTAGGGCTCGAGCATCGCGAATCCAGCAGTTGCAAGAGATAGCCCAGCAAAGCCGACCATACCGATTTCGCGAACGCCAAATTTGTCGCCGAGTGTTCCTCCCAGCAACTGCCCAGCCATGACAACGAAAATCACCACGCCACCCATGATAGCGCTGTATTCCGCTTGTGACCAACCAGCTTGGTTGATGAAGATGTCAACGATAATCGGGTCGATGAAGTAATACAATTCCGAGAGCAAGCAGAGGAAAATCAGCAGGAAAGTCGACCTCAATGAGAATGCTTTGGTCAGATTGTAACTTGTCAAGGCAATCGTATCCCGCGATTCACTCTTCATCAAGAATAATGGCGAGGGAACGCGTATTGAGGAACTAATTTCTCCAATTCCAGGAATCCTTGTAATTGCCAATAAGACACAGAAGGCCAGCAGACCGTACTTCGCAACGCTTGTGAGTAAATCCGCCACGGCGTTTAGACTACCAATAACTAGGTTCACCGTATCATTTGCCACTTCGGGAATCGGCATAATGACGATCGAGATGAAGAATCCAATTATCCAAACGACCAGAGAGGTCATTACGAGAGCTGCGACTGCGGAAACCTTGGTCGAGGACAGATTGCTACCAACGAGTTGGGCAACTCTCCAATTATTGTCTGTCTCCCACGGTGGAAGCTCGTCTGCGACGATTTCAGCCTCTACTACCTCGTCGGTTTCATCTTCAATCTCTGGTTCGCCATCGTGCTTTGACGCCCATGGGAATAACCGAGTTCCTGGCTTTTCACGCAAGAAGAGGGGTAGGGTCATGATGATTAGAAGAAGTGGGAGTTGGAACATCAGTACCCCCTTGATTCCGATGAATCCTACCAGACTTCCTAGTAGTGCGCCGCCGATGATGATACCGAATCTCTTGGCGGCGAACATGAATCCATTTGCCTTACCAACTTCATCGGGCTGCAAGACATCGACAGCGAGGGCGTCGGTTGCAACATCTTGCAGAGATGCGAAGACGTTGTGGAGATAGAGCAAGGCGGTGACGATTGCCAATTTTTCATTCAAGTCAGGGATGAAAAGTAGTGTTCCGATGGTCAACGCCATTCCTAATTGAGCCATGACAATCCATGGTCTTCGACTGCCGAATTTTGGAATCTGCAACAAGTCGATGATAGGTCCCCAGATGAACTTGAATGTCCACGGGAGAGCGATTGTTCCGAGCAGAGTCGCTGTCTCTAATGGCGTTGCACCATTGTCAACGATGAAGGCGACGAAGGTGACCGAAGCGAATCCCCAAGGTAGACCTTGAGCGAAGTAAAGAACGCTTAGTGAGACGAAGCGTCGGAATTGGTTCTCTTTCAGGCTGCTTCCATCAGACCACGCAGCAGCGGCATCGCGAAGGGCTCCGGGAATCCTTCTCAGAAGGCCTCCGAGAATAATCTGCGTGTAAAATCGAGAACCTAATGCACTGAAAAACAATGATCCACTGAAATTCAATGATGGCCCGTCTGATACTCCGAATTGCTTGTCCCAGCGTTCTCGGCGAGCGGTTATTCCCAATGCTGCACAAGCGATGAGGAATGGGACGAGGAAGACGGTTACACCCAATGAGATGACATCGCCGCCGGGGCCCATGCCCCCTGATCCGGCGCCATCGAGGAGTACGACGCGCCGAGCATCGACCGGCGAGACGCTATCATCTGAGACCACGAGCCGGGCGTAGATTGTCGAGTTCCCAGTGTCTGTGAAGGCATCGAGTTTGATATTCCACGAACTCCAATCCTTCTCTCTCGAGAGGTCGGCTGCTCCCTTCCATTCTCCCCCGCCCACTCTGACTTCGACTAGGCCCATACCTGGTGCTGCGCCAGATGCGGTACCGCTAATGTAGGATTGATTGCCAATTTCTTGCATGGTCGTGACGTCCATGCTGACGTTGAGAGATGGGTCGATGCTTCCGGCAGCTTGGACGAAGGCCATAGGGTCGGCCTGACCGTAACCGAATTCATTGTCAGGCCGCGTCTCAAGAAGGCTGCAATCGTTCATTCCTGGGTCGCTGAGACTGATTTCTCGCTCGATTGCGTGAGCGGCGAGAATATCCTTGAAATCTGAATGGGTGAGGTCTGGGTTTGCTTCTTTCATCAGAGCCGCGATTCCAGCCATCAATGGAGTTGCCATGCTGGTGCCAGACTTGCTGGTGTAGCCGTCATTTGTCGCTGCGTCTGGCGCCATGATATTCGAGCCGATGGTCGAAATGTCTGGCTTGACTCGGCCGTCTGATGTGTATCCACGGCTCGAATAAATCGCCAGCCCGAGGTCTTTGTCCAGCGATGCAACCGTAACTGGAAGATGTGCATCTCCAGGGCTGTCGATGGTGTTGCATCCAGCGATGGTAATTCCACCGAGTTCGTTGCCGGCAGAGAGTGTGGTGATGATTCCCGAGTCGGCGACGGCATCCATCTGCCGGCTCCAAGCACTCGAACCATCATTGTCGAAGTGGACTTCGAATTGCTGCTCACCCAGAGATGAGGTGAGGATATCGATGCCGTGGCGCTGCTGATTTTCGATTGCCCACTGAGCGCCTTCGATGATATCCTCGATATCACCTTCGCAGCAAGCGAGGATATTGATGACCCAGGCTCCTGGTGCAGTTCCGATGTATCGGGAGCCATCTGGAGCGGTTTGTCCGCCGCCGCTACCGGCGGCGATACCGGCCACGTGAGTACCGTGGGTTCCAGAGTCAAATGACTCGCTGGCCGGTTGTTCAGAATCTGTGTAGACAGCGTCGTAGAAGGCCTTGATCTTGGGGTCGCAATCAGCAGGAATTGGGTCGGGGTTAGGGTCGAGTGGGTCTGGAGGGTCATCGACGCAAGTAAAGGGGTCGTCGTCCATATCGTTGAGGCCCTCGTGGTCGCCGCGAACTCCAGTGTCTAGGACTGCGACAGTGACTCCGGTTCCGTCGAATCCGAAGGTATCCCAAACCTCGTTGACACCCATATTCGGATTCGCTTCGTTCATGTGAGGTTCAGCCAATCCAAGGTCCTCGAGCATCACTAAACCACGTAAATCGAAGAGTGGACTTTCCTCAGAAATCAATTCGAGGGGAATCGATGCAGCGACGGTGTCGAGATACTTTGCTCGGAAGGTTACGATGACACCGAGATCCTGTAATGCCTCGACATCGGCATCCGATGGCTGATGGTCATAATCGATGAAGACTCGAGCATGGCCTGTCGGCGCTCTGCGCCACCAATCCTCTTGGAATTCGACCGGCTGTTCCAATAACCATTCTAGCCGGTCGTCGATAGAATCTCCATCTTTGTCTCGGCTCCAATCAAGCCACCACTCGTGGTGAAGAGATAATTCGACGCTATCCTGCCAAACACCGTCAGCGTCGTAGCCGCCTCGACCCTTATCGACCAATAATGTCGAGGCTGCCATCGGCAGAATCAGCACCAAAATCAATGCACTTGCAACGAGGGTACGGCGTCCTGCCATGGGCAGGACGAATCTCATACCCCGTTTGAGGGTTCTCCATCGGTAATTCGTGAGGGGTTTGGCGGACTAGGCTTCAGATTGTTGAGACGCCGCTCATCTCGTACTGCCAATCGATGACTTGCCAACCTGCTTCTTCGAGTGCCGCGCGGGCTTTCTCCAAACCCATCGGATTGCACAGAAGTGCTGCACAACCACCCGCTCCTGCTCCCAAGGCTTTCCAGGCCATAACCGTGCCACTGCTCAGAAGTGGGTCGATTACTGGGCGGAATGGGTCGTGTATCGAGGGGTCGATTGTGTCGACCCCTCGGCAGACCTCGTTGAGTGCATCGATGACCAATTGGCGCTGGTCTCGTTGGAGGGCATCTGCCATAGTCCGGGCGGCGAGTCGGATGGTCTGCAGACCCTCGATGACTTCTGCTTCACCAGCGTCGTAACGCGCCCAAACTCTGTTCTGGATGTCGCCCGATTTGTGGGAGATTCCTGAGTGGGCGATTAGGAGGTGTTTGTGTAGCCATTTTTTGGCTGAGGGGGCGGGCTCGAATGGGAGTTGTTCAACCGAGTCCGCGATGAAGAGTAATCGGTTGAAGCCGCCGTGAGCTGCTGCCCACTGGTCTTGGCGACCGCAGCGGTTTCCTGCTGCTGTTTCCGCTTGGTAGGAGGCTTCTGCGAGGCTGTCTAGTTCCATGGAGTCGATACCTTGCAGTGCTGCGATTTTTGCTACGTTTAGCGCACCGCTGGTCCCGAGGCCTGACCCCGCTGGGACATCGAAGCTGAATGTTACACCGCCGGTCCCATCGGGAGTGGCGGTGACGAATTTATTGATGGTGAAATTTACCACCTCGCCGCCGAAATCGCTGGTGAATGGGGCGAGGTCGGTCCAGCCTCCAGCGAGGTCAACTCGCAATGGAGCCCGGACCGCAACCATGACGACGCTTGACCAGTGGCGCATTAGAACCTGCGTCAGAACCGGTCAAGGTCACTTCTGGAAATATCAGGAAGCAGTAGATACGGTCTCGGCGATGGACCGGCGCCGCCGGCGCCGGGGCCAGAAGCCGAGACCGAAAATAAGGGGTATCTGTGCCTCATCGGCTCATCATGGGCGAAGGCGAAGTCTCGGAAGTCCAGAGGGCAATCGCAGCCTTCGCCGCCGGCCAACCGGTGATGGTTTTCGACTCGGATTTTCGCGAGAAAGAGACCGACTTACTCTGGCCGGCAACCGCCGCAACCCCCGAGGTAATGCGCACCTTGCGCAAGGATTGCGGCGGCCTTCTATTCCTCGCAATCGGCGACGAAATCGGACAGCTATTCGGACTCCCGTGGCTACAAGACATCCACACTCACCCCGCATTGGTCGAGCAAAACCCAGTCCTCGGCCACCTCATCACAAACGATTTGCAATACGATGCGCGGTCGGCATTCACCCTCTCCATCAACCACCGTGACACATACACAGGAATCACCGACCGCGACCGATCCCTGACCACCCGCCGCTTCGCAGAATTAGCAGGCGAATCACTCGCCCAAGGAATCAGCGGCGAGGCTGCCCACACAGCCCTCGGAGAAGAGTTCCGCACACCCGGCCACATCCCAGTTTGCCGAGAATCACCAGGCGGCTTGGCCACGCGGCAGGGACACACCGAACTAGCCGTGGCCATCGCTCGACTCGCCGGCCACGTTCCAGCCACAATCGGCGCGGAAATGTTGCAGCCAGACGGCGACGGAGCATTGTCCGTTGAGGCAGCTCGAGAGTACGCGAGGGAGCGGGGCATTCCGATGATTACCGGAGCGGATTTACTGGCTGAATTGGGGCTCGAGTGAGACCGAAGCATTGACGAGATTTGACAGGGGCGAGCAACTGATGGTCCGAGTCATGGCGGTCGGAGTTTTCGACCTACTGCACGCCGGTCACCTCCACTATGTCGAGCAGGCAAAATCTCTCGGGGACGAACTCGTGGTCGTCGTTGCACACGATGATACGGTCCGCAAACAAAAGCACGAACCTGTGACTAATCAGGACCTGCGTAGGCGCATGGTCCAGGGCTTGAAGCCGGTCGACGAGGCGATTGTTGGCAATCCGCCGACCGTTGCGATTTTCGACATCTTGGATGTCGTCAAACCTGATATTATCGCGCTCGGCTATGATCAGAAACACTCGCGCGATTCAATCAAGGCTGGGCTTGAAGCGAATGGTTGGGGCCATGTTGATGTTGTTCGAGTTGAGGGGTTGGCTGATGATTTGGATGGAACTCGCAAGATTATCGCCCGAATAATCGACCTTTGGTCGGGCGAGACTGGCGGTCCTTACGAGGAGGACTGAGAATGTTCACCGGAATCGTTGCTGGGACCGCCGAGGTGTCGAAGATTGAGAATGAAGGTGAGATTCGCAGTTTTGTTGTCGACCTCGATGGCTTCGATGAGGGGCTCGAGGTCGGGGCCAGCGTGGCCCTCGATGGAATCTGCATGACCGTGGTTTCAATCAATGGGTCCGTGGTCCGATTCGATGCAATCCCTGAGACTCTTGAGCGAAGCACGCTCGGTGCGGCACAGGCTGGCAGTCGGCTGAATGTTGAGCGGTCCTTGCGCATGGGGGATGAGTTAGGCGGACACATTTTGTCCGGCCACGTTATGCTGACCGCGCGAATACTTGAGCGAGTCATGCGCGGTCAAGGAATCGACCTTCGAATCGAGAATCCAGCCGAGGCTCGACCGTATATTCTCGAAAAGGGATTCGTCGCAATCGATGGGATGTCATTGACGATTGGCGAGGTCGATGAGGAATCGTTCAATTTGCATATTATTCCCGAAACACTCAGGGTCACGACCATCGGCCAGAAGGTCGTGGGAGATCTGGTCAATATCGAAATCGACTCGCGAACTCAGGCCGTGGTCGACACGATTCGACGGATGGAGGTAGAAGGATGAGAATCGCTGTAGTTTGTGGCTCCTTCCACAAGGCTGAGGTCGAGCGAATGCTCGATTGGGCTCGCGATGAAGCCGCCTCAAAAAATGCCGAAGTGACCGAAGTGGTTTGGGTCCCCGGCTCGATGGAAGCTCCTCTTGCTCTCGAGCGAATGCTCGTGCGCGAAGAAATTGATGGCGCGATCGCTCTGGGAATAATTGAGCGCGGCCAGACCCAACACGGATTGGTGATGGGGCAATCTGTTACGCGCGCGATTATCGATTTACAAATCAAACACGACAAGCCGATTGGGCTCGGAATAATCGGTCCAGGCGCCGAGCCCGAGCACATTGAACCGCGCTTGGAACCGCATGCCCGCGCCGCTGTCGGCGCAGTTATCGCAATGCAAAACTAAGACCTTACAGAGGTTTCAGACACGTCGCGCTTTCAGGGTGAATGATAGTGGAAAGCGCACTTCACCCTCTTTCAGTCGCCAATAATTCGGGCGCGACGGCTCAAATTTGTCCGGCCACGGATCGAAGAATAACTCGTCGCGCTCAACCATCGATTCAATCTCAAAGCCATTATTCACGAGCGCGTTGATGACAGTATCGTAGCGATATTCCCAACAATGCGTGACGCGCTCGCCCTCCCAATTAGGATCGGCATAGGAACCCTCACCAATTTCAGAAATCGGACCATCGTGAAATAAGTCATATTTCGGAGCGAAAATCGCCCCTTCAGAAGTCTCTCTCGGTTCAAGCGTATTCACGAAGGGCGTACTCTCCTCGAGGTAAAGCAGACCACCCGGCTTGACCAAACGAGCACACACCGAAGCCCACTCGTCGAGGTCTGGCAACCAGCACAAAGCACCTCGCCCAGTGTACAAAATATCGAACTGCTCCCCAGCCAAAGTATCGGCAGCAGAGGCGACAGTCGAATGGACAAAGTGAGCGTCATCAATCCCCAGGATTTCAGCGAAGCGTCGGGCCTCAGTAAGCGCATTTTGCGCAAAATCGAGGCCCGTCACGCGCGCCCCCCGGCGCGCCCAAGAAAGCGTATCTGTACCGATGTGGCACTGCATATGCAAGAGACTCTTACCGGCCACATCGCCAAGCTCATCAATCTCCCAAGGGCCGAGTTTACACTCACCCGCCAACCACTGCTCAATGCGATAGAACTCGGCCCCACCACCCTGCGCGTGAACAGGAGCAACCGCATCCCAACTCTCGTGGTTTTCGGCAATAGCAACCTCGTCGGAGGAGGGTGGAGGAGCGGGGCGCCAAGCCATGAGCGAAGCGGGTGCATTCACCGTTGAAATCATGTCGCAAGGGGTCTCAAGCAGGCTGACGAGTGGGATTTTCGAGAGTCAATGTTCAAAGAACGCCGAACATTGGGTGAGGCCATGTCCGAGGAAGTTCGCAATGTCATCATCATCGGTTCGGGTCCTGCGGGCTATACTGCGGGGCTGTATTCGGCGCGTGCGATGTTGGAACCTCTGATGTTCGCTGGCTACATGTCGGGCGGGCAATTGATGCTCACCTCCGATATCGAAAACTTCCCTGGCTACCCTCAAGGGATAGGGGGTCCAGAGATGATGATGCAGCTGCGCGAGCAGGCTGAGAGATTCGGGCTTGAGGTTCATGACAAGAATGTCGAGCGGGTCGATGTTAGCGAGCGCCCGTTCAAGGTCTGGGTTGAGGGGGAGGAATTCCGCGCTCAGACCTTGATTATCTGCACAGGTGCTGAAGCGATTTGGCTCGGTGCTGAGGGAGAGGATGCTCAGAAAGGACGCGGGATTAGCACCTGTGCGACTTGTGATGGGGCATTTTTCCGCGATGAGGAGATTATTGTGGTTGGAGGTGGCGATTCCGCGATGGAGGAAGCCACCTTCTTGACGAGGTTTGCGAGCAAGGTTACCATCATTCACAGACGCGATGTCTTCCGCGCTTCCAAGGTGATGTACGACCGAGCGGCTGAACATCCGAAAATTGAGATCAAGCCATTCCGCTCGGTCAAGAAATGGTTGTCCGATGAAAAGGGCTTAACCGGGGCACTGCTCGAAGATCCACGCGATGGTTCAACCGAAGAAATCGCTTGTACCGGTGCTTTCATCGCAATCGGTCACAAGCCGATTACTGGATTCCTCGAGGGTCAACTTGAGACCGATGATTCAGGCTATCTTCTTCACCACGAACACACGATGACGAGTGTTCCTGGTGTCTTTGCTGCCGGTGATGTAGTCGATACTCGATACCGGCAGGCGATTACCGCCGCTGGCATGGGTTGTTCGGCAGCAATCGATGCTGAGCGATGGCTGGAAGACCAACACTGAGTGATATTCCAGCCGGAGTCCCCATCAATGGAATGCTGTTCGGGGATGTTATGTCGAGCGACTTGAGTGCTGCTGAGCGCGCACGTTATGCTCGACATCTGATGCTTCCCGAGATGGGAGAAGAGGGTCAGAAGCGCTTGCGCGATGCATCTGTGATGGTGATTGGAGCAGGTGGTTTGGGTTCGCCCGCGCTTCTGTATTTGGCCGCTGCTGGAGTCGGGCGAATCGGGATCATCGACGATGACCGTGTCGACATTACCAATTTGCAGCGGCAAGTCATCCATGCTACCGCCGCTGTCGGTGGGCTCAAGGTTGAATCCGCGGCTGCCCGTTTACGCGAGTTGAACCCTGAGGTCGAAGTCGTAGAGCACAATCTGAGACTTGGTGTCGCGAATGCCTTGGAATTGCTGAGCGGTTACGATGTCGTTATCGACGGAACTGACAACTTCCCAACGCGCTACACGGTGAGCGATGCCTGTGAAATTCTTGGGATTCCTTGGGTTTTCGGCAGCATCCACCGATTTGAGGGGCAGGTTAGCGTTTTCAATTTCGAGGGTGGCGCGAATTATCGAGATTTATTCCCGACCGCACCGCCACCAGAATTAGCTCCAAATTGTGCTGAGGCTGGAGTTTTGGGAGTTCTACCGGGGATTGTTGGTAGCATTCAGGCTGCTGAGGCACTGAAACTGATTCTTGGAGTTGGCGAACCGCTCTCTGGTCAATTATTGGTGATCGACGCCAAAACGATGCGAATGCGAACACTCTCGTTTGAGCGCGATGCAAGTCGCGAGGCGGTTCGAGAAATGTCTGAAGAATTGGTGATGGCGGCTTGTGCCAGTCAGGAGAAGACGCCGGAACCAGCACCGGGGACGGTGCTGGAGATTACTCCCGCTGATTTTGTAGAGAAATCACGGGAGGGTTGGAATCCATTCCTCCTCGATGTGCGCCGAGCGACGGAGGAAGCAATTGTCTCCCTTCCCGGAACCGATTTGCGGATTACTCACATCGCGGTCCCTCAACGGGCTAGCGATATTCCTCAGGACCGCGATATTGTCGTCTATTGTCGAAGTGGGGGTCGCTCGGACGCAGTCGCGCGCTGGCTGGGACAATCAGGATGGGACCGCGCGCGAGTCTGGAATATGGTCGGTGGCATCCATTTGTGGGCTGATCAGGTAGATTCTGCGGTTCCCAAGTATTGATGTGCCGCGATGATTAGTGGTGATATTCGTCGCTATATCGGCTTAAATTGTGGTAAAATAGCGAAATTCATGTGTTCATTCGCATTTTGCTCGAAAAACGCACTCTTATTCACTCATTAGTGGTGAAAGAAAGAATACGCATTCATTTATTAGTGGTGAAATATAGCATTATTGCCCGGATTTTACCATCCAAACCAACCAACCTTGATTGGAAAGTGGTGAGAATTAGAGACGTGCAGCGATTCTTTGTTGTACTAGAGCACGCTGGGCGCACCCATGACAGGTCGGCGCGGCATCTGGCGATGCCCCTCTTGTGGAAAGCACCAGACTTGGAAATCGCGAGACCAATCGACTACGCGCCTCGACAGAAAGTGTATTTCTTGCGACCAGCGAATCAGAGTCACCCTCGACCGTTCAAGTAGTGGACGGGGGCGCAAACAACAAGCCCAAGTCTGGGAGCGCCCGCCTGAGACTTCAATCGAGGAATTACTCAACGAGGTGGAGCTTCGAGATAGTGGCGAATCGGATACTCAACAGAGAGTGGAGCAAGCCGGACCTTCTAATCAGCAGGACTTTCCTCCGTTATGGGGCGCGGGATGGAGGCCTTCTGACTCTCTGACGTTTGCAGCCCCGCTCCCGTGTGAGACTGCGCGAGCCGAATTGATGCGGTTCTTGATCGAGCGCTACGATGGACACGTAGAGAATGCCTTCGAATGCTGGAATGAACTACACCCCCCAGAGCGCTTCGATGGACCTACCTTCCACAAATTTTCAGATTCATTCTGTGACGCGTTCACTCAAGTCCTGAGCGAACGCGTCTACGAGCCGGGCTTGGCCGGGCTCGCTCAAGAGGAAATCATCCCTCGACGGACTGGCACATTCTATCTCGATAGGCGTTCAGTGCGCATGTTACGAGATGTTGCACTCTGCTTGCGACGCATCGCTCACATGGCTGCAATCACCGTCGAGGACCGCTTCGAGTGGCAACGATGGATGCATCGAACACGCGCCCTTGATGAGCACCTCAAAGACCTCTTCATGAACGGAATCCAGACTCCCGATGGAGGCAAGTTCGGAGGCAAGGGATTCCGCTCTACTTGGCAAGAGGGAGTTGTCGCTTGTGCTACTTCGATGACTCGAGCAATCGACATCCCTGCCGAGTCTATCGACGAGGCTGATGTCATCGCTCCAATGATTCGGGATGTCGGTCTTGCCCTTTCGATGGGGCAAACCCCACTGGAGATTTTCAACGCCCAGATGGGCAAGTCTACGTCCTACATGGACGGAGGTATCGAAGGAGCTGGCGGGCGAGATTTACACGTCGGCAACTGGGACAAGCGAGTTCTGCCGCCAACCGCCCCTCTGCCTATCGCCAGCGCCACAGCGACAGGAGTTGCGCTGGCTGCTAATCGGCTCGCAGCCCCTCGATTTCACCTTGCTCCGGTCGGAGAGGGGTGCAGTAGCAGCGGCGAGTTCTGGGAAGCGATGAACCTCGCCGGGGCCCGAGGATTACCAATCGCATACATGATCCAAAACAATCAGATTGCCCTCGACACATTCACAGTTGGGCAATCTGGAGCCGAGACCTTCGGTGACAAAGGCCACTCGATGGGAATCCCCTCTTGGACAATCGACGGCTCTGACCCCGCACAGTTCCACGCGTCCACAGCCGCCGCCCGCGAATATGCCCTCGATGGCGGCGGAGCCACGCTAATCCACGTCGAAACCATGCGTGGCTGCGGCCACGCCCACCATCACGACGACCTCTACCTCGGAGCAGCAAGCGGCAACCCGCCGGGTTATGTCGACCGCGAACTCCTGACCTATTGGGCGGAAAAGGACCCAGTGCCAAACCACCGCGAGCACCTCATTCGGTTAGGAGTCAGCGAGCGCCGCCTCGCGCGTATGGAATCCGAAGAGCAAGAATCGGTGGACGCCGCACGCACCCAAATGGAAGCAGCAGCATGGCCTGAGGGCAATTCGGTCACCCAAGGAATCACCTCGCTCCACGATGCGCCAACGCACACAGAACAGTTCGACCGCTTCGGAGTCAGCCTACCCGGGCCAGACTCACCACTCAAACCGGGCCACTGCTCAATCGAATTCTCCGATGCACCAAATTCCTGGACTTACTCCAAAGCCATCCAAAACGGAATGGTCGCACTCGCTGACAAGTACCCTGATTCAATCGTCTTCATGGGCGAAGATATGGAAATCGCCGGGGCCTTCGGAATGAATCTCCCGCTGAAGGCCCGAGGCCACTCGGACAAACTCCTCGATATGCCCTTGTCCGAGGCCATAATCATCCATTCTGCGACCGGAGCTGCCCTCGGCGGAATGCGTCCGGTCGCAGAAATCCAATTCGGCGGATTCGCCGCCCTAGCGATGAATCCCCTCATCAATAATGCAGCCCAACTCCGCTGGCGCTGGGGCGCAGAAGTGCCGCTCACGGTCAGAATTCCACTCGGCGCAAAAACCCGCAGCGGCCCATTCCACGCCAATATGATCGAGTCCTGGTTCGCAAACGACCCGGGACTCGTCATCCTCTTCCCATCAACACCACAAGATGCCTATGACCTGTTAGTAGAAGCCCACGCATTAGACGACCCAGTGGTTTTCCTCGAGCACA
Organism: Methanobacteriota archaeon; assembly: GCA_016845365.1. Taxonomy (GTDB): domain Archaea; phylum Thermoplasmatota; class Poseidoniia; order Poseidoniales; family Thalassarchaeaceae; genus MGIIb-O1. Next base: position 133,168 of record JAERST010000005.1, on the reverse strand, counting down.
TCGGGCTGTACGGACTCAGAGGGGGCAAAACCGGATGGGGCAGCTCAATCAACCAAATCGTCGACACAAAATCGGTCCACGAACGCCTCGCGCAAGGTGAATCAAGCATCGGCAAAGCCCGCGTAATCCGAGGCGGAAAAGACGCAACAATCGTCACTTGGGGAGCGATGGTACACGTAGCCCTCGAAGCCGCAGAAGCAGCAGCCAAGCGCGGCATCGAAACCGAAATCGTCGACCTGAGAACTTTGCAACCCTTCGACGCACAAACTTGCATCGACTCGGTACGCCGAACGGGCCGTCTCATCGTTCTGCAGGAGGCGCAGTACACAGGTGGTTTGGGCCACACGGTTAGCAGTAGAATCCTCGAAGAGGCGTTTTGGAATCTCGAAAATGCCCCGGTTGTCATCGGTGCGCTCGATACTCCGGTTCCCTTCTCACCTCCTCTCGAAGACCATACGATTCCGACCTCAGACCTCGTTCTGCGGCACCTACGTCGGATGTGCGAATGACTCACGCGCGCGTAGAAATGAGTTGAAGGCGCGTCTATTGATGATGGGAATGGACTCAAACATCATGAGCGGGGCGCCGAGGGCGTGGTACGATGCTGAACTCCGACCCCGTGCTAGTTCTCATCGGATTCGCCCTGCTAATGGCTGGTGGCGAAGTGGTTGTGCAGGGCGCAATCAAAATCGCTTACAGATTGCGAGTTCCACCGCTTCTGGTCGGATTTACTATCGTCGCCATCGGTACATCTCTGCCTGAACTCGCAGTGGCTCTCGAAGCGGTGGCTCAAGGCGACCCTGACATCGCTGTAGGTGGAGTTCTCGGGTCGAACGTCGCCAATGTGATGCTGGTTTTGGGAACTGCCTGCATGCTTGGATCTGGTACCGATGCAGGCGCAGGACTGCGCCGCGATGCAATGGCTGTCATCTTCGCCACAGTCCTGCTCACCGCCTTTGTCTATCTTGGCCAAATTCCGGCTGCAGGCGGAGCAATGATGCTGATTCTTCTGGTGGCGTATTACACCTATTCCTACATCTATTCCAAAGGAAAGGGGGAGGAGACTGAAGCCGAGGATACCTGGCTCCCTGACAATATCATTCTAGCCATCGCAGCGACCGTAGTTGGTGGCTTGATGATTTGGCAAGGCGCGGTGATGCTATTGGAAGGTGCCACTGGAATGGCGGAAGAATATGGCATCCCCGACTCCGTCATTGGTCTATCTATGGTCGCTCTCGGAACATCCCTCCCTGAATTGGCTGTCACTCTAATCGCTGTTCTACGAAATCAAGGTGGAGTCGCTGTTGGGAATGTCCTCGGATCGAATGTGATGAACATCCTCGGCATTCTCGGTACAGCTTCGGTTATTGGCGGTGGCATCGAGGTCGCTGCTGAATTCGCTGGACGCGACATCTGGGTGGTTATCCTGACATCAGGTCTGGTCGCTGCTATGCTTCTCGATGATCGAGAGATTGGACGCCGAGTTGGGGCTACGATGGTGGTCGGATATCTGGCCTACATGGCCTTCCTCTACGTTGGCTGACCCAACTACAACGCCAACTTCCTGGCCTTGTCTTCGACTACCTCACCTTGGCTTCGACTCCGCACCTTGGCTTCGCTTGGTGCTGACTTCCTCAGTCGCACCTCCGGTGGCTCCATTGCGCATCCGGCGTAGCCGGATTCGCTCCTAGAATATCGCAGAGCAACTCGAGATGGATGCGGTCCTCCTCATCGAATGCGCCGAATAGATCGCTATCGATATCGAGGACCGCAAGCAATCCACCACGAGGGTTCAGAAGGGGCACGACGACCTCCGAGTTTGTCGTGCTCGAACAAGCGATATGCTCGGGTCTGGCGTGAACATCGGGGACGAGTTGCGTCTTCTTCTCACGCGCTGCAGCACCACAGATTCCCTGCTTGAACTGAATGGTGGTGCAGCCGTGGCCTCCTTGGTATGGGCCACCCTTGAGAGTACAAGGTTCGGTTACTCGGTAGAATCCAGTCCAATGGAAGTAGGTGAAAGCGTGGTGAAGTTCGCAAACGGCTGTAGCGAGGACTGCGACCCAATCGCTTTCACCTTCAATCGCGGCGACGATGCGGTTCGTCACATCGGTGTACTGAGCACGGCGAGTCGCCGTGTCGCTACTGCGGTAGACGGGCTCGAGGCTCATCTCGACGCCTCCTGATTCGGCACGCTAATCGTCGTCACAAAATGGACGAGCCCGATGCCGGGCGATTCGATTAGGCTGGAGTGTACGCTTCGGTTCAGAACGCGTTTGGCGCCCAAGCCACACCCTCCCCTTCATCGATGGAAATCACTCGCATACGCCAAGACATCGGACGCATCCACATCGGCATCGTTGGAGCCTTCATTGCCATATGTGTGGCATTTGCTCCTGCGTTGCGGTCGGATGTCAGTCCAAGGGCCGTGAAGCCCTCGTTGTGCTGGGCCTTGTTCTGCATGTGTTTCTCACCTCAGGTTGGTCCCCCTATTTTGCGGGGTAGGCCGGGCGGAGGTGCCTATCGTATTTCATTGGTTTGTTTTCGGTGTATCACACCCCTGTCATCCACCCCCTAAGGGGGTGTGTTTCGGACTGTGCAATTTTTCCGTTCGAGCCGGAAGTTGTCGGCTTCTGGCGGTGCGAACGGCTAAGGCAGGGTCGCCTGTGGCCGTATCATGGCAGACTTCGGATTGTCCGAGGAGCAGGAGATGCTACGCGAACTCGCCCACGAGTTCGCGAGGGATTCTGTACGACCTCATGCCGAGCACTGGGACAGCGCCAACGAGTTTCCTCTCGAAGCGATTGCAGAGGCCCACTCGCTCGGCTTGACCAACCTACACATCCCTGCTGAGTACGGCGGGATGGGAATGGGAATCTCCGACGAAGTAATCGTGACCGAGGAATTCTCTTGGGGCGACCCTGGATTTAGCACCGCGGCTTATTCGAATGGATTGACCGCGGGGCCGATTATTACGGGCGGGACCGAGGAGCAGAAGGAAGAGTACCTCGGTCGCTTGGTCAAGGAACCAAAGATCGCTTCGTATTGCGTCACCGAGCCCGCCGCGGGAAGCGATGTTGCAAGAATCGAGACCACGGCGGTTCGTGATGGCGACCACTACATCCTGAACGGGGAGAAGATGTTCATCACTGGAGCCGGTCATGCTGACTGGTTTTTCGTGCTGGGCTATACCGACAAATCGGCCGGTTACAAAGGCATGAGTGCCTTCATCGTCGAGAGTGGCTGGGACGGAGTTTCTCTCGGCAAGAAGGAGACCAATATGGGACAGCGCGCATCCGACACGCGAGGTGTGCGATTCGATGATGTTCACGTGCCTGTCGAGAACCTAGTTGGAGGGGTCGAAGGCAAGGGCTGGTTCAACGCGATGAAAGCCTTCGATTTGTCGCGTCCAAACGTCGCTTCACAGGCGGTTGGATGCGCCCGCGCAGCCTACGAACATGCCTTGCAGTACGCCGATGAGCGCAAGACGTTCGGAAAGAAATTGCATGAGCATCAAGCGATTCAATTCATGCTCGCCGATATGAAAACCAAGATTGAGGCGAGCCGCCTTTTGACTTGGCGAACCGCTTGGGAAGCGGACAATGGAATCCGCAATACCGAGAGTGCTGCTCACGCCAAGCGATTCGCTGCCGATTCCTGTATGGAAGTGACTACCGATGCGGTGCAAATTTTCGGCGGCTACGGCTACTCAGAAGAGTACCCGGTTGCAAGGCTCATGCGTGCTGCGAAGGTACTGCAAATCTACGAGGGAAGCAGTCAGGTTCAGCGCATGATCATCGGTCGCGAAATGACTCGTGACCTGTGATTCTCGAGGCCACATTTTCGGCTTGACCCAACAAAAACAGCCCTTAGGGCTGCTTGCTCGACGGACCGCTTGATTCAAAGTGGGGTCTCGATGCCCCGAATTCGATATCCATGCGAGACACAGTCAATGTTCGAGCGCGTCTGACCGCTTTTGCGATTCTCGGAATGATGCTAGTCCCAGCCCTCGCCGCAGCGGTTCCAGCGGTCAATAACCCGCAAACAGAACCTGTGATGCAGACCTACGCCGAACAAATCGGCGATTGGTGGGAGAACACGAACATGGACCTCGACGGCGATTATATCCACGATGCAATCTGGATCGCCGCACAGAATAATCACCGAGAATACCTCGACGAGGACGGACGAATCTCCGTCATCGTCGACTTCGACCACACGCCAAGCGAAGCAGACCAAGCCATGCTCGAGCGTGAGGTCGCCTTCCAAACCCAATTCCGCTACTGGCTAATCGACTCCATCGCAGGCACGGTAGCCCTAGACCGAATCCACGAACTCGTCGACCTGCCAGGAGTCGTCTTCGTCGAACTCGACGGCTGGCTTGAAGTCCAGATGAAGGACGTTGTACCAACCCACGGTGTCGACCTAGTTTGGCAAGACACCGGCTACACCGGCGAGGGTGTGACGATGGCAATTATCGACACCGGAATCGACGGCAACCACACCGGTGTCGACGACCTCGACGACGATAATTCAACACACGACCCGAAGATCCTAGCATTCTACGACGCGGTCAACAACCCCGGCGCAACCAACGGAACCGAGGTCTTCCCATACGACGACCACGGCCACGGAACACACTGCGCCGGAATCACCACAGGAACCGGTGCGCCAACCTACGAGGACGTCGGAGTCGCACCCCAAGCCAACCTCGTCGGAGTCAAGGTACTCAGCGGCAGCGGAGGCGGAACCTACGCCCAAGTGATGGCTGGAATGCAGTGGACCGTCGACAAGCGCCACGATTTCAACATCCGCGCAGCCAGCCTGAGCCTTGGCGGACCAGGAATCTCGGAATGGTCCTCCAGCGAGAAGGAATCGGTCAATCGAATGGCTAACGAGATGATGCGAGCTGGAGTAGCAGTATTCATCGCAGCTGGAAACTCCGCCTTCAGCGCACAGATCGGCACTCCCGGCAGCGCTGAAGACGTGATCACGGTCGGAGCCCTCGACAAGAATACCGCAATCGCGGCATACTCAAGCCAAGGCCCGACCGAAGAAGGGCGCATCAAGCCAAACGTAGCATTCGTCGGCTCGAATGTAAACGCGCCCGCTGCAAACACGGGTGACGGCTACACATCGATGTCAGGCACCAGCATGGCAACGCCCGGCGCCGCAGGTGTTGGGGTGTTGATGTTCCAGGCGAACCCGGACCTGAGCCCGTTTGATGTCCGAAATATCATGCAGGAGGCCTCGACCTACCGCCAGTGCCACTACATGCTGGCAAACGAACCCTGTGCGGATGACCTAATCCCCAAAAACCGCCAAAACAACGTCTACGGCCACGGACACGTCAACGCTCAACCATCAGTCGAAGAGGCTGCGAATTATCACTACGAACTCAGCATGTCGCTGAATGTGACGCTTGCGAGCGAGTATGGAATGGATAATCGCGTGCACATCGGTCAAGGTGATTCACTCGTCTTCAACTTGGCCGGCGGAGTTCAGCGAGTGCAATGGCGCACATGGGATATGCGCGATAATTGGATGGATTTGGCTGAGTTCGAGATTGGCGACGGGCAGTTTGAGGTGACTCACAGTCTGCTCGTCGACCGACTACGATTCCTACCAAACAACACCGTCGAGGGCGACCAAGTGGTACTCGTTCGCGCCATCTCCGGTGACGAGGCTTCCACCAACCTCGCCGTTGCGATTCATGTGATGGGCGAGGATAAGGTCGAAGCCAGTGGTGGAAGCGGTTCTCTGATGGGACTCTTGGTGGGAGTTCTGGCTTTGCTTGTACTGGTGTTACTCGGCGCGCTCGCTTTCGCGGGTGTTCAATTGCGCGAGCGCGGCTTCTTCGACGGCGAGGAAGAATACGATGAGGAGATGGACGCCGCCGTCGAATCAATGATGAGCGACGAGGAAGACGCCGACTCAGATGGCGATTGACAAGGCGATTATCCTCGCCGCCGGCGCAAGCCAACGGCTGGGCCAGCCGAAGGCGCTGGTTCAGGTCGGTCAACAGACTCTCATCGAGATAGTTGCAGGCAAGTTGGCTGAGGCAGGTCTCGAACTCACAATCGTTACTCGAGGCGAACTCGCTCCGCGAATTCGAGAGGTTCTGCCCGAGGCTCACATCGTCGTGAATCCCGCACCAGAACAGGGGCGGACTGGTAGCATCCAATGCGGGATCGAAGCGATTGGTAGCGAGGCGGTGCTAATCGCGCCTGTCGACCGCCCCGGATTCAGCCAAGCAACCGTCGAACTCCTCCGCGCGTCGGAATCCACCACTTGCCCTGTGTTTGAAGGACGCGGAGGCCACCCAATCGCCCTTACTGCGGCTGACTGCGAACGCATCCTCGATGCGGCTCCAGACAGGCCGCTGCGCGACCTCATCGAACCGGCACGAATCGAGGTCGCCGACCCTCACCTACACCTAAACATCGACACGCCCGGAGACATCGAAGCCCTCGGACGCGTCGCAACAGACCTGTGAAGGACTCACATTGAGCGCACACAGCATCAGGGCTGCAACAAGCGCTCAGCATCAGGGTATTCACCCATCATCCAAAGGAATGCAAGACCGACAATCAAAGCTGGCAAAGTCGTGTGAATCGTAGCCCAAAGCGACGCCGCTTTGTGCCTAACAAGAAGTGGGAACAGAGCATCGCCATCCTGCGAAATCGCATTGGCAACCAAAGCAGGGAATGAAATTACACCCTCGACATAAGCCGTGATGGCGATGATCTGAGGCCCGCAGCCAGGAATCAAACCGACACCGGCTGCGACCACGACCGCGCCAACACCAGCACCATGCTTGGCGAGGTCGCCCTCAGTCATCCCAAAAGCGATCATCCCGAACTCGAAAGCGAGGTAGGCGATGAGGACCCAGAAAGTGACGAAGGCGGTTTCGGAGGCAGCGTGAACGAGGGTTTCGTCCATCGAATGCAACTTGTCGCCAATCGTCGCTTCGGTATCGTCAGCAAAGAAATTCTTAGACGAAAGATAGAGAATAATCGACAGCGAAGTTCCAACAAATCCAACCCAAGTCACAAGCCCATCGCGCGTTGTCGGATCCCAGACCAATTCAGGGGCATAATCGGGGTCTTGCGCGTACCAAATCAGCAGCAAAATGGCCAACACAAGCCCTACTGCAGTGACCGCCCACCACACTCGGTAACCCTGGTGAAGTATCTGGTAACCAAGGCCCTCCGGCACCTCACGCGGGAGGTCGTCGATGACTGAATCTGTGCCGTGGATGTCGCAGTGTGCCTCATCCTCGAGTTGACGAGCGACCTCTTCGCCCAGTGGTTCTGACGAGCCCAAGGTCGGGCCGAAGCGCCCGAGCGGGCGAGCGGGGGTGACGCCTGCTGCGTCAGACCCGTATCCCCACGCGACTCCAACGATGAATGAGGTCGCGTGGACGACTAAAACTGGGAATAAGAAATCGGGGTTTTGGAAGACGGCGCCGATGAGGACGAATGCGGCGTCGCCGAGGGTTGCGATGAGCGTGGCGATGACCGTTCCGTAGGTGACGTAGCCACGCGCGTACATTGGCATCATGATGATGGCGCCGCCGCAGCCGGGAGTCAATCCCATCAGTGCGCCGAGGACCGGCTGCCAGCGTTCGTTATCGCGAATCCAATCGACGAATCGGCCCGCAGTAACGTATTGCAGCCAGCTGAAAAGCAGTACCATTGCTGCCACGAAAACGGTGACGGCGAGGAAGGCGTCTCGCATCGAGACGACGAGGATTTCGAGGGCTTCGCCGGCGCTGATGTCCAATGCCATGAGGCGGTCGGAAGGCGGCCACCATATCAAAGTTAGCCGAGGCTAACTCTTGTAGTAGCTCCCGTGAATCCGACGCGAGCTCACACGAATGACCTGACACAACTCCAAAACCAGCAAGCATATCGCAAGCCATGACCAGCGCGACGCTCGCCTGGGTGCTCGACCGTCTTAATCGCGGCGAGCGTGTTGCTTTGGCTTCGGTGGTCGAGGCGAGTGGAAGTGTCCCGGGTAAGCCAGGGGCACGGATGGCGGTGACAAATGGTGGGCGAAGGCACGGCACCGTGGGTGGTGCTGGCTTGGAACTCAAGGTTGAGAATCATCTCAATCAAATGCTCAGTAATGGTTCGAGTGATGGCCGAGTTGAGACTTACGTTTTGCACCGCGATGCAAAAGGCCAAGATGCGACTGTGCTAAACAGCGTCTGCGGCGGTCGTGTGACCGTCTCACTGGAGGTGCTCGAACCCGTGCCACACATTCTGATCGCTGGCGGTGGCCATTGTGGTCAGGCTATTGCCGCCGCCTGCGATAATCTCGGATGGTCGCATAGCGTCTACGACATCCGTTCGGAATACTCGGCTGGAGAGCTCTATCCTAATGCTGTCGAGAACCACGATGGCGATGTCGACAGCTTCGTTGGCAGCCTTGCTGAGGAGGGCTTTTTGCGCTTCTCAGATGTGTTGCTACTCGGCCATGATTGGTCGGTTGACCAAGACTTGCTAATCGGTATGCTGCGAGCGCGTGGAGAGGAGAGTCGACCGCGAATTGGAGCGATCGGTTCGCGCTCGAAATGGAATGCTTTCAGCAAGGCTTTGGTCGATGCCGGAATAAGCCAAAATGCGATTGATTCTGTGCGCTGTCCTATCGGCATCGACATCGGCGCAGAAAGCCCTGAAGAGATAGCAATCAGCGTCTGCGCCGAGATAATGGCGTTGGAAAAGGGCGCTCTCAAGAGCGCCGAAGACTGAAAGGTGGCCCGTCGGGCCGCCCACCTATGCGAGCAGCCGCCTATGGCCTCATTCTGATGCTAACATCAGCAATGCTGAGCGGCTGCATCTGGGGTGACGACTCCACCCCGAGCGAGCCCGAACCGGCGACCGACGACTTCCGGGCCTTCAGCGTCGTCGCCCCAATCGACACTGGAATCAATGTCTATCACGACCACTTCCGAACCAATGAAACAATTCCTGATTGGATCATTGAGGGATTGGGCGTTACCATGACCTGTGACCTAACTTTCGAGGGCACTTGGCAGGAGCGTTACGAGGCGGACCGTGCGTCATGTTGGGACCTCATCAACGCGACTGACATCGTCTATTTCCCCGGCACAGGAATCATTGGTACATCTCCCGACATGGGGACTGACATACCTATTCTGGACGACCCTGCTGATGGGCATGGTACAGCGGTAACCGGCTCGGTGAGAAATGCCAATCCTGAGGCAATTATTTTCTTCGTCGAAGGATTTTCTGACGCGGCTGTTTTGGCCGCAGCAAACCAGCCGCTCGTCGACATCATCACAACCAGTTTCGGCCCTCCAGGTTCGGTTCCTGTAACCGGAATCGAGCACGCCACGAAGGTCGCAGTTGTGCAGAATAAGAAAATCCACACCGGAGCCGCGGATAACTCGCCCTCACCCTCCGTCCAAGACTCGACCGCAGGTCCACCTTGGAGCATCGGAGTCTCAGGTTATGCTGAGGAGGGCGACGACCAGAAAGAAACCATGAGCGGTTCGTACCCTGACGTGGCAGCCGACTGGACCCAAGTCCTTCCAGACCACGACAATATCGACGGCTACCACGAGACCAGCGGGACCTCATTCGCTACGCCGCGAACCGCTGGACTACTCTCCAAAATCATCCAACATTTACGCGATGAATTCGGCGACGCCTCCAGCGGCGCCGACCCAATCACTCGAGCAGGGCTAATCATCAACGGAACCGATTACTCAGCAACTGAAGCAGATATCCGCGACGCCCTCAACCTCTCCGGATGGTACCCGAGCGCCAACACTTGGGATCCCGGCTCGGGAACAATCCCAATCTCCCCGGTAGCCCCCTGCACCCAAGTCGGATGGGGCGTCGTCAACGAATCAAACGTTCAACCGATGATCAAGCATCTGAACGGTACCGAGCAGATGCAAAACCGACCCTTCGACGTGGTCCAATGTATGGCGGCGAACCAAGAAATGCGAGAAGCCTATTGGGCAACCCGAACGTAATTTTCGGCTCTATCGGACGACTCAGCACGGTTTAGTCAACCATCAGCCACCACGAAGTGGTGAATCATATACTCCGGTGATATGAAAACCGCCGCCACAATTGCACAGCAATGCGCAAGGTAGTGCTGAGGTGGAGACTCTCGACTATTGAAGCCTCTAAGGAACTCTCGCGCATTCTCGACATCTTCGACCGATTCGAGGTCCTAGCACATCTCGGAGTCTCACCGGTCGGCATAGTCCAATTGGCTGAAATCCAAGTCAAAGAAGGCAGAGACATCTACGAACTCGACGAATTAGAGAGCTTCCAAGTGATGGAAATCCACGAGGAATCTGAGGACGGAATCTTGGCCAGCATCCTGTGTAGTCACGGCCTAGCAAAATCTGCAATCGAACTATCGAACCTGCATCTCCAACCACCATACGGCCTCGATTCAAAAAGTGGAATGGAGATGCGCGTAACCGGTTTGACGGGGGCGATGCGACGCTTCCTCGCTCTCCTCAGAGTCGTCTTGCCCCCGGACAATGTCAGCGTAATTACGATGCGTGGAGAGATGGTTAATGGGTGGGACAAAGTGTTGACGAAGAGGCAACAGGAAGTGTTGTCCTTTGCGGTGGAGCGGGGGTATTACTCGGACGGTTCTGAACTGACTATCAAGGAGCTCGCAGAAGAGATGGGGATCTCGCGTTCGACTTTCGGCGGCCACCTGCAAGAGGCTGAGAGGGCTGTGCTGCGAAAGGCGGGTTCCGACCTAGAATGAGTCCGAAGGACTCAGACCGAAGCGTAATAGGACAATCATGAGTGGATTCGACCCATGGTGCAACACCGGCTACCCATGCTTCCCTCGGCTGGAGAAGTGCCTTGGGCGGCCTCGGTGAATGGTGTTGAGAAGCAATTGAACATCGAAGGGAATGCGATTCTGCTCGATGTTCTTCGTGACCAGGCTGGAAGTCTGGGGACGAAGCGAGGCTGCGATATGGGAACTTGTGGCTGCTGTACGGTGCTTGTTGATGGGCAGCCTCGACTCTCTTGTTTGACGCTGGCTGCAGAGGCTGATGGTGCAGAGATTACAACTGTGGAAGGACTTGCTGATGGCCACCATCTGCATCCGATTCAAGAGATGTTTGCGGAGTGCGGTGGTTCGCAGTGTGGCTTTTGCACTCCGGGATTTTTGGTGGTTTGCTCGGCGCTGTTGGAAGAGAATCCAAGTCCGAGCGATGATGAAATCAAATGTGCGATTGAAGGAAATCTTTGCCGCTGCACCGGTTATCAGCAGATTGTAGATTCGGTGCGAGCGGCATCTGAGATTTTGACTTCGGGGCGAGGTGTCGGCGATTCGACCGCCCCGAAGAGCGACCCTCATCCAGGATTCGCTGGAGAGTGATTGTATGGCGGATTCGGATGAAAATTCGGCTGCTGACAAAAATGAGGATGAGATGGTTGGATACCGGCAGCAGCCGGGAAAACTTCCCTTTGCCAAACCCGGCTCTGGCGGCAAAGACCGCTTCTCAAGGCCGACCGATGACGCGATGATTCCCGAATCTCAGGGCGGCCAGAAGGCACAGCCTTGGGGGCCGCACCGACACGATGGGCTGGTCAGCGGGCAGGTCATCGGCAAACCAACCGCCCTCGTCGATAGTCGCTGGAAGGTGACTGGACAGGCTCACTATGGAGACGATGTGCGGTTGGCGGGCGAGCTGATTGGACGAATCATTCGCTCGCCCCATCATTATGCTCGAGTGCTCAGCATCGATTGCTCGAAAGCACTCGAATTGCCCGGCGTCGTAGCGATCGCTACCGGAGCCGACGCCGCCAACAAGTTCGGCGTGCTACCGGTTACCAAGGACGAGCACGCCATGGCCGTCGAGAAAGCCCGCCACGCGGGAGACCTCGTCGCCTGCGTTGCAGCCGAAGACGAGGCGACGGCCCGCGAGGCCGAGCGTCTCATCGAAGTCGAGTACGAAATCCTCGACTCAATCCACGATATGCGCGACGGCCTCGAAGATTCAGAAAATCCAATCCACGACCGTGGACGGTACCACATCGGCGAGGCGAATGTCCAGAAACGGGTGTTTCAGGAGTTCGGCGATATCGATGGAATGGCTTCGAGCGCGGTCGCCAGCCACAAGCAGAATTGGTTGTTCGCGGGTGTGAATCACGCTGCTACCGAGCCGCACGCGGTGGTCGCACACTGGGACCCGTCGGGACGATTGACGCTCTACACGCCGCAACAAGTTCCTCACTATGTCCACAGAGCACTGGCTGACGTACTCGAAGTTCCTATGCATCAAATCAATGTTCACCGCACCTTTGTTGGTGGTGGATTTGGTGGGAAATCCGACCCGTTTCCGCATGAGATGTGTGCGGCGATTTTGGCGCGGAAATCGGGTCGGCCGGTGCGGATTTGTTTCGACCGCGAAGAGGTCTATTGGATCAATCGCGGTCGTCACCCAAGCCGGATCGAGATGAATCTTCACGCGGATGATGAAGGGCGCATTTGCGGGATAGAGACCGACGCGCTCATCGATGGAGGGGCATTCGCTTCATTCGGCCACGTAACGACCTATTACAACGGAGTATTGCACACCGCGCCCTACGAAATAGGTGCCTTCCATTACACCGGCGCACGGGTCTGGACAAACAAACCTGCGAGCGGTGCGATGCGCGGGCACGGTGCGGTGAATTCGCGCTGTGCAGTTGAGACTGGGCTCGACGATTTGGCCGAGCAATTGTCCGTCGACCCGATCACTCTGCGGTTGGCGAATCTTCTCCCGCCGCATTCGGCGACAATCACCGGATTCCGAGTCACCTCAATCGGAATGCGCGAATGCCTCGAGCGAGTCAAAGAAGCGAGCGGCTGGGACGAGAAGTTCCGCAAGATGCCGCTCGGGAAAGGAATCGGAATCGGCTGTGGCTTCTTTATCTCGGGCTCCGGTCTACCCATTCACTGGGACCCAAACAAGTTTCCACACGCCACCGTCCACCTGAAAATCGACATGGATGGCGGAGTCACCGTCCACACTGGAGCCGCCGACATAGGACAAGGCTCAGACACCGTCGTCGCCCAATCGGTAGCCGAAGTCCTCGGCCTACCGCTCGACATGATTCGCGTCAAATCCCGCGACTCTGACACATCACCAGTCGACCTCGGCTCCTACTCATCCCGTGTCACTTTCATGAACGCAAACGCGGCGATTTCCGCAGCCATGCAAATCCGCGACGAGCTCCTCGATGCAACTGCGGAAATCACCGGCGCCGACCGAACAAAACTCGTCATCGGCGACCGCCGAATCTTCGCAAAGAACGACCCGGCGGTCGGCGTCTCATACCTCGAAGCGCTCCACAAGGCACAGGAAGACCGTGGAGCATTGGTCGCATCGGGCGCGTACAGAACCCCCCCGATGGGCCGCACCCACAAGGGCGCGGCAGCCGGCTTAGCGCCGGCATATTCGTTCTCAGCCTACGTAGCAGAAGTGTCCGTCGACGTCGAAACCGGGCAAACCAAGGTCGAGAAGGTCTGGGCCGCACACGATTGCGGAAAGGCGCTGAATCCACTCTCGGTCAAGGGGCAAATCATCGGTTCATGCCACATGGGGATGGGCCAAGTTCTCAGCGAGGAAATGCGCTACGGGCGCAGCGGCCATCTGATGAACCCAGACCTGCTTGACTACAAGATTCCGAGCGTCCATGAAATGCCTGAAGTTGTTCCAATCATCGTTGAATCGAACGACCCGGAAGGGCCGTTCGGGGCTAAGGAGGCGGGCGAAGGTCCGCTTCTGCCGATTTTGCCCGCCGTCTGTAATGCGGTGTATGATGCGGTGGGCGTGAGGACGGCTGAATTGCCTATCACGCCCGACCGAATGCACAAATTGATTGAGAAGAAATGCAAATCGAGCGGAGTCAAAGATCCTCTCGATTTGAGCGCTCCGCGACTCGAGCACTCTGCTCTGCAGGATACTCTCGCCTCGCGCGCGGCCGAGCATGCGGAGCGAGACCTCGCTCGCAGGCTCGATGATGACCGCCAGCCATACCACAACGGAGCGCTCTTCGGCCTAGATCCGACAATCCCACCCGACGAGGTCGATGAGCGCTGGGCGGTCAATGTGATTCCATCTGAGGAATACCTTGCTTCCCCGCGCTTGGCAGGAAGCGCGTGGAAGCATACCGAGCGCCGACATCGAGGTGATGCTTGATGCGCACCCCACCATTCGAGTTGCACAATCCATCCAGTCTCGATGAGGCGCTAGCAATCGCAGGGGAGTTGAACGCCGCTGGCCAGGCATTCGACTGGATTGCCGGCGGCACCGACCTGCTACCGAACTACAAGTGGCACATCAATGTCAAACCACACGTGATCTCGCTCGCAAAGGTCAGGGAATTGAGCGAGTTCAACCCAACCCACATCGGCGCGATGGTTCGCTTGCACGACCTTGCCGAATCCGACCAAACTCACCCGGTACTCGCAAAGGCCGCCGACTCAATCGCAAGTGTGCTCATCCGCCGCTCTGGGACCGTCGGCGGCAATATCTGCCTCGACACGCGATGCTATTGGTTCAACCAGACCGAGCAGTGGCGCGAATCGATTGACTGGTGCCACAAATGTGACTGCGGGACGGATGCGGACTGCCGTGTCATCCCGAACCAGAATACGCTCTGTGTCGCAACCTACCAGGCTGACCTCGCTCCGGTTCTGATGTGCCTAGACGCGACCATTCACCTCGCTTCGCCGGACGGCAAACGCTCGATGCCGCTCAGCGAATTTTTCCAACTCGACGGGATGACCCGCAATGTGCTGCAACCCGGCGAGTTGGTCACTCACCTGACAATACCAGAAGAGGCAGGTGAGTGGCAAGGCGATTACCAGAAGTTGAGGCAACGCGAGTCTTGGGATTTCCCGGAGGCGGGTGTTGCGGTGCTTTGGAAGCGGAACGGGGGAGCAAAACCTGCCGGCCTGAGAGTAGCAACAACCGGACTAGAATCGATTCCAGGATTACACGATGAACAAGCTCAAGCCGCCCTATCTGATTGGAATGGGAAGGAAACCATCGATACTTTGGCCGAAGCCGTACGAAAAGCCGTCAAACCCGTACAAAACACCTGGTCCGCGCCTTCGTATAGGAGAAAGATGGTCAAGGTCCTCACACGTCGCGCGTGTGCAGGGATGCTGGAGGGAGCCGAATGAAGTCGCGAATCATGATTCTAAGTGTCATCGCGATGATGCTGATTTCCTTCACTCCAAGCACCATCGCTCAACCCGACCCATCGATTGGAAATTGGGAATTGGGAATTGATTATCCGGATGAAGACGAATCAAATCCCTTCGTCGTTAATGTAAATGGGCATACGATGGTGAATTTCTGGGTCGCCAATGATGGCTTGGTCAATATCAAGGTCAGTTTTGAGTTCGAGGCCCCTTGGGAAGCACAGTTTTCGGGCCCAGAGACGATGACTGTTGGAGCGGGGTCGAATGTCTCGGCCTCGTTGGTTTTCGCGGGGATTGATGTCTATTCCATCGATGCGAAAACCAAGGCTGCTTTTTCCATCACCGCCAACCTCGAAGAGCGAAGCGGAGTACCCGCGGTGATTCCTGAATCTCAGGAGAAGACGGGCGACCTTGAGATTCCCGAAATTTTCCAACTCAAGGTCGACATCGCGGACCCTGTCGGACCGATGAATGCTGGAACCGATTCCATCCTCAGAGTCACAGTAACCAATGAAGGAAATGCGCGAGACAAGGTCCGAGAGATCGAAATCACCGATGATTGCCCCCTGATGACAACGGACGAAGGATTGGACGTTCTACTCTCAAGGAATTTAGAGAAAGGCGCGGGGACAACTGCCGACCTCAAAGTGATGGCATCGGAAAGCCATCCCGCGAGGAAATGCAGAATCGAAGTCACCGTCGCCTCCGACGGAGCCGACGGCACTCAACTCTCGACGGATTACACCCGAGTGACTGTCGAGACCACGCCTACCAAACCCGACGACCCCGATGACCCAGAGGAGCCGTCTGACCCAGTAGAAGTGGTGACATCTAACCTGCCCGCACCGGGTATCAGCGTGGTTCTAAGTATCCTAATCGGGGCATTGATCGCAAGAAGCTCAAGACGCTTCTAATTCAGCCTTTCCGAAGGCTCTCCGTAGCGCATTTTCAATGCACTGTGATAGTGCAGAATAAGCATCGCAAGGAGTCAAATCCACTTTGATAAGGTGCCCTGTAATCAACAACATATATGGGTGATATGAGGCTCGCGACGAAGCGTAGGTGTGCTCAGCGTACGCTAACGATGAAAGGATTGGTTATACAATGGCGAGCGAGAAATCCGAGGAAGCCAATTTCACCAATATTGTGGTGGGCTCCGTTGCGACCACTCTCGTCCTCCTTCTGATCCTTCCAATGATCTTCGTCGCCGGCAAAGCGACGTACTATTCCGCGTATACAAATGAGGGCAGTGGCGAGGTTGGAAAACTCGCCCAAGTTACCGACATGCGAGACTCGATGGCGAATGATGAGGGATATTTCATCGCCAATACAATGTCGACTCCGATGCTTGTGAATGACTGGAAGGACCCACACCGCACTGCTTTGATGATCATCGGGCCAGAGAAGCCGATCGCCGAGACAGAAGCAGAAGCGATCTACGACTTTGTCACCGAGAAGGGTGGTAAGGTAATCGTCGCAGCTGACGGGACAAACGCAAATCGATTGGCAGAGAAATTCGGAGTGACTTTCTTCGATGCACCGCTAAACGACGAAAGCCAATTTTGGCTTGAATACGAGAACGGCCAAGCCACCCAAGGATCTTGGTTGAATGTCTGGGGCTTGGCCGCGGTGTCTCAGGATGTCAATAACATGGACCAATCCCATCTACGACAGGGTTGTGTCGACACCGATGTCCTCGAAGAGAACCGCCGCAATTGCCGCCTTCCTGTAATGTTCCGCTCGCCCACAGGGATGAAGTTCGAGCCATTGCCAATGGATACGACCAACCCGAATCACCGCGACGTGAACATCCTCTCAACCGCATCCTCCTCGGCCTTCATCGATATCCAAGGAAACGGCCGTGCCGATGACCCGAAGAACCCAGCCCCTGGTGACCTCGCGCTCATCGTTCGCATCGACTATCCAAACATCACCGCCTTCGACCTAACAACAGCAGGATCCGGCGGATTGGGCGGTAATGCCCGCGAATTGGCGGTTACAGGCAGCATCGTCTTCGTCTCCGACGAAGAAGCATTTTCCAACAGGATGTGGAGTCTTGATGTCGCTGTTGAGAATAGAATGAGTCCATCCTGCGAACAGCACACCGACCACTGCTGGCTTGACATCACGCGAGAGACATATTGGGAAGGCAACGAGGAATACTTCTCCTTGCTAATCGACGATATGATGGAGCACGATAACAAGAAGATGGCAAAATCGGTTCGTGACGACAAGGGCCAATTCCAAGTCGTCTTCGACGAGAGTCGTCACGTTACCGGAATCATCTCCGCACCATTCGTTGAGGCGATGGGAACCGTTGTTCTCCTAACCTCGAATACATTCCTCAAGTGGCTAGTTGTGCTGAATGTCGGCCTCTTGCTCTTGGTCGCCATGATGGTTGTCCCCGAGAAGGAGAATTGGCGACATGTATTCGACCTCACGCGTTTCAAGGAACGTCCGAATAAATTGGACCCGGGCACTTATCGTACGCGTGTGCAACAAGCACTTTTCACCAAGGTCAGAGTTCATTATGACTTGACACGAGATCAGATGGCGGTCAAACCGCCAGCTGAGATTCAGACAATGATCGGCGACCCCCGACTTGTCGAATTGGCGTATAGCCAAAGCAGAAAATACACTCCCCAGGAATTGCGACAGCTGATGGTCGCGATTAGACGCTGGGGCAAGAACTGAAACAAACAGAAAATGGAGAGAGAAAAATGACTGAAGAAAAAGCAGCGACCAAGAAAAAGGCCGCGGGAACCAAGAAAGTGAGCGATAAGCTCGCTGCCGTCGGTGCGATCGGACAAGCGATTAGCACCGAGGTCCAGAAGGTGATTATTGGAAAGAGCCACGTTATCGACAATGTGTTGATCAACATTCTATCCAACGGTAACCTACTGTTCGAGGATTACCCGGGACTTGCAAAGACCCTGATGACGAATACGTTCGCCGATGCCCTCGGCTGCGACTTCAAGCGTGTACAATTCACGCCTGACTTGTTGCCAGCCGACATTACGGGAACGAATATCTACGATGCGAAGAAGGGTGAGTTCAGCTTCAAGCCTGGACCTATCTTCTGCAATCTGCTACTGTCTGACGAGATTAACCGTGCGCCACCAAAGACGCAAGCGGCTCTTCTCGAGGCTATGCAAGAGAAGCAGGTGACCATCGGAACCGTCACCCACAAACTCCCAGCTCCGTTCCTGACGATGGCTACACAGAACCCTGTCGAGCAGGAAGGAACCTACCCACTACCAGAGGCTCAACTTGACCGATTCATGTTCAAGATGAGCGTCGGATACCCAGACCGCGCAGATGAGGACGAAATCCTCGCTCGACGTATCGCCCGAAAGAAGGACGAGGTCGAGGTTGAGGTCATCACCGACCCAGCTCGTGTCGTCGCAATGCAACAGGCAATCGAAGATGTCTACGTCGACCCTGCTGTACGCATGTACATGGTCGAGATTGTCTCTCGAACCCGTGAGGACCCACGAGTACTCGTCGGATCCTCCCCACGTGGTTCGCAAGCTCTCTTGAAGACGAGCCGATCCGCAGCAGCAATGCGCGGTCGCGACTTCGTAACTCCAGACGACGTGAAGTCGGTTGCAACCCTCGCGGTCGCCCACCGATTGATCCTCAAGCCTGAGCACCAGATCAAGGGACTCGAGACTGACGAAGTCATCTCGGACATCCTACGACAGGTGCCAGTGCCAACCGTGTGAGACAGTCGAGCCGACTGAGAGAAAGGAGGTGAGAGCCGATGGCATGGAGTAGGAAATCAGCAATGTTTGCCGCCCTAGCGATAGCATTGTACCTGCTGGGACTGGTGTTGAGAAATCAACAACTGGTTACCGTCGCCGTGGTTCTACTCTCCTTCCTCACCTACGCGGCCTTCCGCACCACTCACGCAGATGTTGCCTCTAGTGGTCGTCGTATCGACGATGCTGAAGCCGATGCGGGAATCCAACTACAGACAATCGTAGCCATGAGGAAGCTATCATCAGCACGCGTCTTCGAAGATGGCGAAATCGATGTCGTTCTCAGAATCCAGAACCGTTCAACTCTCTCCAAGGTTCTGGAGGTTCGAGACAGGGTCCCCGAGGTCATGCGAATCAAGAAGGGCGCAAATTACGTCTTGATGGAACTCGGTGGCCGCAAGGAGACTGAAATCGCTTACACAATCGAAGCCCCGCTTCGTGGGTTCTACACCATCGGACCTGTCTGTGTGCGCGTGCAGGATGCTTTCGGCCTATTCCACAATGAGCGCGAGATTCATCTCTACGATGATTTCCTAGTGTTCCCGAAGATGGAGGACATCAAGGACGCGCTCATCAAGAGCCGTGTTCCGAAGATCTTCACCGGTGCGGTCAACATCCGCAACCCCGGTGAAGGAACCAATTTCTACAACCTTCGTGAATACATTCCAGGAGATCCGATGAAGAAGGTCAACTGGAAGGCTTGGGCCCGCTCTGGAAAGATGATGGTCAACGAGTTCGAGCGTGATGCTGTTAGTGATATCATTCTGATTATTGACAGCCGCGGAATTAGTGAGACCGGACCTGTTAGTCGCAATTCATTGGTCTACAGTACTAGAGCGGCTGCGAGTCTCGCTCAGTATTTCCTTTCTCGAAGAGACTCGGTCGGTTTGGTGACCTACGGAGACGAAATCGTATCGGTCGACCGTGACACAGGCAAGAAACAACTCTACGTGATTCTGACCAAGCTCGCAGGAGCCATGGCCAAGGGTAACACACCATTGAAGGTGGTAACCAACCGAATTCTCCCTCACATCAACCGGGGAAGTCCGATTATCATCATGAGTCCACTTGAGGACGACCCGACCATTATGGACGCTGTACGAGACCTACGTGCGCGTAACTTCGATGTGACAATTCTCTCTCCATCCAGCCTTGAATTCGAATTCGACGCTCGTCGGCTCGATAGGACTGGATACGAGGTTCTCAAGACCGAGCGTGACATTTTGATTAGTGAATTGCGAGGTCTTGGTGCAAATGTAATGGATTGGGAGCCAGACATGATGCTGGTTACCGCACTCGCAGGAGCGAGAGGATTCTGAGGTGATTTGAATGGCAGATGCACCGAAAGTAGAGGGAGCGAGCGATACTGCTCATCTGTACGAGGGGAAGACCATTCGGTCTTCAGCACCTAGCCGAAAGAAGGCTGCTGGCCGCTTGAAGTCCAGCACAGAGATTCCAGTAGATGCTATTCCAGAGATTCACGTTCCATCATGGATTGAGTCATTTTTCGGAGGACCAATTGTCTCCTCGATGAAGTTCCTGCCGGCGAATAACACCGTCTCGACGCTTCAGATGGCATCTGGTGGAGTTCTTATCCTACTCACATTCCTGACCTTCGTAATTACCCCGGTTACAGGAACTGCTTGGTTTAGCCTCGCAAACGCTGTGGGCATCCCAATCCTTGGGGGAATTCTCCACATCGTCATCCTCGCTGTGGGTGCAGTCGGAGGAATTTACGGCATCTTCCAGCGCGACCAAAGGGCCTTGCTAATATCCTATGTCGCGCTGATTCTCGTTACTCTGCGCTTCGCTGGAAGCAAGGTGGAATTCGGATTGAATCTGCTTCCCGAGGGTGAAATCGCCCAGAAGTTCTTGCTAATTCTCTACGCACTCTTCTTGGTGATGTATTTCGAGCTTACGAGTGGTATCATCCGCTTCTCGATGCTTGACACTTCGATTCGAACTGGAGAAGTCTATGTTATGGGCGAGGGGAAGATCATTCGACAATATCACCGAGCCATTGGAATTACTCCTCTCGTCGCTGGTGCGGTCGCGTTGTTGACGCTGTTGATCAATCTCATCGTACCAGCGATCGTTGGAATCTTCGACAGTGTTCAGGCTGCAAGATTGAGTGAATCTGTCGAACTGACCAGTGTGTACGGAGTTGCGCTTGGTACAGCATTCGTTTTCACAATCATTGCAGGCGCGTTCGCAATCAATCTGCCTTTGCGAATTCAGCAGATGCAAGAAGGACGAAGCAATTAGAGACATTCACCAACATTGGTGATAGAATCATTCGCTCTCGTTCGATTTCAGAAAGCCACCGATTTTTCCGAGGTCAGCGACGACTAGTCGGGCGATGGCCTCGACTACTGGAACTGCGCGCGGACCGAGGACGGGGTCGTGTCGGCCCGGAATTTTCAGCGACCTCTGCTCCCCGCTCGGGAGGTGGAGAGTGGATTGCTCCCGAGCGATGCTGCTGGGCGGCTTGAAGTGGACGATGATGCGCATTGGAGCGCCTGTTGAGCGGCCTCCTAAGGCCCCGTCGGCGCGTGCCTCTTCGGCACCGACGAGCGCAGGGTTGGTTCCGTCAAGGTGCCATGCATCGTTATGCTCTGAGCCGCGCATTCGTGAGGCTAGGATTCCGCGAGAGAATTCGACAGCGCGCGCGCCTGGAATCGCCATCATCCCGCGCGCGAGAGCGGGTTCAAGCCCATCGAACCAAGGCTCTCCCAAACCGATGGGCAAGCCCTCGATGATACATTCAACGCTTGAGCCGATTGAATCCTGAGCCATTCGCACGGATTCAATCAGTTCGGAGAATGACTCGCTCGCCGCTTCATCTCGGCAGTTCAAGCGAGCCATGTTGGAATCTTTGGGCAACTCACCGTCTCTATCGAGTCCGAATAGCGGAGGAGCGGTGAGTTCGCCCACGCTGTGAAGGTGAGCGTCGACACGCCAGCCAGCATCGCGGAGCAATCCACGCAGCTGGCTGGATGCCGAGACCAAGCCATAGGTCAGGCGGGCAGATTGAGAACCACCTCCACGCAGGTCAGCCGCCCCGCCTGAGCGAACCTGTTCTGTCATGTCTGCATGACCAGGTCGAGGTTGGTCAGGCAAGAAGCCGTAGTCTTTGGAGCGGGCGTCTGAATTCCACGTTAGAAGCAGGATTGGCCAACCGGTTGCCCTGCCTTCATGAACGCCTGACAGAATCTCACAAGCATCGCTTTCCGAGCGTGCGCTGAGTCCCTTTCTACCCGGACGGCGCCGCTCGATATCGGCTTGCAGTGCATCGATATCAATCTCTGTTCCAGCAGGAATACCCTCCACCAGCGCCCCCACGCATCGTCCGTGGCTCTCGCCGAAGAGGGTGACGCTGACTGATTCTCCGAGCCTCATTCCCATGGTTCACGCACCACCTCGAATTTTTGGTGAAGCGAAGTTTGGGTACGAATCCATTTGAGCTCCATCGAATTGAGAAAGGCTTCGACTGATGCGGCGTTGTCTACATCCGCTAAGACGACTATCGCAGGCCCTGAACCTGAGATTGCCGCTGGACACCCGGTCCTAACCTCAATTTCCTCACAAAGCGCCTCGGCTTCCTCATCGCCGATTGTTTGGGCTACAAGATGACCATTGAGGCGGAAGGCCTCGATGGGGTCGTCGCTTCGCAGGATTCTGACGACTTCCTCAAAGCGGGGGCGAAGGCTGTCGAAATTTGAGATGCTAAGAGAAGCCTTCGACTGATCTCGAATTATGATTAGAACCTCTTTGTTTGGGAACTTGATAGGATCAGAATGTGGGTCCGAGATATTTGTAGCATCGACAAGCCAAGGGGTTGACCAGTCTGCGACGACGGTGAAGTCATCGATGGCGTTGGTTAGACTTACGCCAGCGGAGAGTTGGACGGCGGAGAGCAGGGAGAATGTGGTTCCCGCCGAGAGATGATGGCGTGTTGCATCAGACAGGGCTCGTTGGGCTGAGACGAGAAGGGCTGAACTGGATTTGAGTCCCATTCCAATCGGGATTTCTGAACGGACTTCCCAACCGAGTTCTCCGGATGGTAGCGGGAGGTCTCGCGCTTGCCATGCTTCTAACAAGAGACCGAGGAGATTCGATTGGTCTTCTGGGATTGGAACTGGATTGTCGGTCAACATGACTGTGGTTCCCAAGGCGATTGGGACTGCAGCACCGTTGCCACATCCTGCTGCGTGCAGTAGGCTGAATCCAGCGCAAGCGCGGCCGATTCCGTGTATCTTCATCGCTCGTTCATCTCCCCGGCGAGTTCGCGGCCGACGTGGCGCATTCCTGATGAGATTTGAACCGTAATTTGGTCGCCTGCTGCTAAGGAAGTCACGCTGAGGGTGTTGGCTTCGCCGATGAAGCGGACGGTCTCTGCTTGCTGAGCAAGAACTTGGCCGGAATGTTGGCCGGCTGCGAAGCGGACGAGGAGGAAGGGGCGGCGCTCGATTTTGAGGCGGCCGATTGTGGCAGGGCGGATTGCGCCGCTCGCATCTGTGATCGCTACTTGTTGACCCGCTTGCAACTCGCTGAGATAGCGGGTTGAGCCGTCCGCCATCAAGCAGTAAGCATGGACGGCTCCAGCATTGATGCGGAATGGTCGAGACGGAACGAATTGTGACGGGACCGTCTCGCCATGAATGAGTACGAGGGCATTGGCAGAAGAACCGATGAGCATGCCCTCGGCGAGCGCGAGCCTCTCGGTCAAGTCGACACAAACGCGCTCGCCCACTCCGCCGGATTCGACAGAACTCACCTCGGCGAGAACCATTTGAGCCACTGACGCAGTAGTGGCATCATCAGCAGATGATCCAGAATCGCGCTCAGCAACGATCTGCTCAGCCGAATCCCAGAGTGCCTCATCAGCCGGCATGAGCAAAGCATCGACACCGTGTTGCAGAGCGAATGCAGCACCTCTCAAATCGACGACTTGCGAAATCGCAGCAGCCACGCGGGTCCCACTTCCAGCTGCTGCCGCAACGATATTCTCCAGCGGAATCATCGTCCAATCCGAACATCGAACAAGAATCCAATCGACCATCCCGACGAGCGATAGTGCCTCGTCTTGGCCGCGAAAATCATCCAATTGAACCTCGCCTACATCTGGCGCAGAGCCTTCCCAAACTCGAGCAGCCCGCCCAGCAAAAGCCGAGGGAGCATCGCCATCGGTAATACCCGAGGAATCTTCACCCTCGAGCCATAATTCCACGCGATTCACCCCAAAAGAGCCGCAGCCTCGGCAGCGCTAGCTCCCTCGTGAACAACCGCTCGCAAAGCCCGAACATGCGCAGCCGGGTCAGCCGAACCGAAGACCTGCCGACCCATGCAAACCCCGCCACCGCCGGCAGCAATCGCCTGCTCGACAATGCCGAGGAGTTCCTCGAATGAAGTCCCCAAAGGCCCACCTGCAATCAGCACCGGAATCGGCACCGCAGCGCAAACTTGGGCAAAGGAATCGGCGTCGCCAGTCCATGGCACTTTGACCACATCGCAACCGAGTTCCCACGCCACACGAGCAGCGTGAGCAACCCCGCCAGTCACATCGTCATCGGCAACAACAAGATTCGCCCCCCGAGGGTACACCATACCCAAAACCGGCATGCCAAGAGCGATTGCCTCACCGGTCAACTCGCCCATTTCGGCAATCATTTCCGGCTCAGCCTCATCACCCAAATTCACCTGAGCCGAACAAGCCGAAGCGCCTCGGAATAAGCACTCGTCAGCGGAGGCAACACGAACTTTCTCCCCAGCCCGCGAACCCCCGTGAACCGTCGAAACCGAGACATGGCAAACAAAGCCATTCCAGCCTGTTCGCTCGAAGTGATGAGAGAGTGTGCCCTTCTGCAGAACGATAGCATCGGCACCGCCAGCGATGCAGGCATCGACGACCTCGTCCATCTTCTCTAGCCCCTTTTCTGGGTAGCCGGAGATGCCGTGGTCCATCGGAATCCAAACTCCGCGTCCGTCGGGGAGCAGGCGGGCGAGCCTCTCGAATAGCGTCTCGGCCATGGGATTCCGCCTGCACTCCTTCACTTGAAAGGATGCGGTGAGAATTCCTGCCGACAATTGCACTCCCAAAGGGAGTGAATTCGAGAATTATTGCAAATCTCAAGCTCGTCGCCCTTTCGAATTCACAGGTTGAAATCGATGATTAATGGCGCATGGTCAGAGCAGGCAAGGCCTGCCTCGCGATTGACTTCTGCTGATTCGAATGCGGCGAATGCTGCGTCATTTGCGAGCACGTAATCGATGCGCCAGCCGCGGTCGAGCGCACGGGCTTGGCCGCGATTCGACCACCACGTGTACGGCCCCTTGCGCTCGCCGAAGTGGATACGGTGAAGGTCATGCCAGCCGCTTTCGAGGAAGCGGCTGAACCATTCCCGCTCATGGGCTAGGAAGCCCGACGTCATTCGATTCCCGCTCGGATTCCAGATATCGTCCTCGGTGTGAGCGATGTTGAGATCTCCAACGAGGACGACCGGGTCGGCAGAGTTGAGGAATGGTTTGGCCCAGATGAGGAGGTCCTCCAACCATTGGTCCTTGTAGGCTTGGCGAGCCGGCCCCGAACCACCGTTTGGCAGGTAGATATTGATGCAGGTGAGAGGCCCACATTTGGTCGTCAGAACGCGCCCTTCCGCATCGATAGGGTCGAGTGCGGTTGCAATACCCCGCCCAATATCCTCGATGCCGAGACGAGACATCGAAGCGACACCAGAGTAGCCCTTCTTCTCGGCTGGGTGCCAGACGACTTCATGCCCAGCCGGCAATGACCAATCTGGAGGCAATTGCTCGGGCAGAGCCCGCACCTCTTGCAGCAACCACACATCTGCGTCGATTCGCTCGACCCACTCATCAAGCCCCTTGCGAATCGCCGCGCGAATCCCATTGACATTCCAAGTGACAACTCGCATAGTGACCGAACCGTTCTCCTTTGGAGAACGCCCTTCAACAATCCGGCGCGAGCACCGTGCTGCTAATCACGTCAATTGGAGAATTCCTTGACCTTCTCGACCAAGTCCATCTGGCGTACGCGCCACATCCCCAACGGCGTCAAAGCCACCGAGATGAACAAGACAATTCCAGCCAACCCAGCCGAAATCACAAGGTCCGCGCTGACCTCGAAGTAAAACGCCCACTGGACCATCTGGCTCATCAACCACTTCGTGCCCAAAATCGAGAAAATCGCACCGAGCACACCGCCGATCAAACCGATAGCAAAGTGCTCACCCAGCATCATCGAGCCGATTCGCTTCAGAGGTGCGCCGAGCACTCGTAGCGTCGCCAATTCCGAATCGCGCTCGGCCAAATTCATGATCAGCGTATTGAACAGAACCACGAAGGCGATGATGACACCTAGCATCTGAATTGCCACGAAGAATCCCTGTTGTTTTTCCATCAGCGAATTCATCGAATCGATCATTCCCTGCTTCTCAATGATTCCAATCGACATCTGGCTCAACTCATCTGAATCGACACCATCTGGAATCGTCAACAAGACCGAGGTCGCCTCAATTCCAACCTCCGCAGCCAAGTCGCTACGATGGAAATACATCGTTCGCGAGACCTCGCCCTCAGTTATCCCGACAATCTTGACCTCTACCGCTTGCGAACCGAATAGAACAGTCTGAGTCTGCCCAACCTGCCAATCGAGGAAATGCTGAATTCCATTATCGATGAGAACCTCGGGAGTCGGTGAGTCTGCAACAGGTAATCTGCCCTCAGCCAGATTGAGAATTTGCATCGCACCCTCACCGGAAGTAGCAAACTCTTCCAAACCAAACACCGTCAATTGTCGAGGGTCGTCCACGAGGTTTGCAGGGAAGGTGAGCAGTAGTTCGTAATCCACCGAATTCTCATCCGCCCAGTCGACAATATTGCCCTCAGTACCCGGGAAAACGATGGCCTGCGAGTCCCAATTCGCATTTTCCTCAACGTTGCCGATCATCAGATCCTCCATCGAATCCATCATGAAAAGCATCGAACCAAGAATCAACATCGAAAGCCCGACAGCGAAGAAAGTGAAGGCCAGCCGGATGGGCTTTCGCGTGCTCGAACGAACAGTCAAACCAACTGTGGTCGGCAATCGCGCGGTCATCCTCTGAATAGCACGTGAACTCAACTTGACTTCGTGCTCGCCGCGCATTACCACAAGAGGGTCGAGATTAGCCGCTTGCCACGCTGGGCGAATTCCCGAGATCAGAACGAGCAGCATGGTGATTGAAAGAATCTCGAGCAGCGAAGAGGTTGCTACAGCCCCGCTCAAAACAGGAATTCCAATCAATTCCTCGTACATCGCTTCCATCCACGGCGCGCCGAGGAAGATTCCCAGTAGCGCGCCGAAGAAAGAACCAATCAGGCCGATTCCGAGCGGCGCGATGACGTATGATGGCATAATCGCAGAGCGCGGAATTCCAAGAGTTCGCAAAATCGCAATTTCACGCGCTTGCGATTGAATCAGTCGCTGGAGACTGAGGAAGATGGTAATACCAGCGACAATAACCAGCATTCCAGTAATGACCGGATAAGACTTCATCGCACCTTCAGCGTCCGCCCGAAGGAACTCTACAGAAGCGATTCCCGAGCGGTCGTAAACAATCGCCGCCTGGTCAACTCCAGTTGCAATTTCAGTTAGCGAAGCCACTACCGGAGTTAGCAGCTCGCCCTCATCCTCATCGGTAGAAAGTAAGTCATAATCAGGTGACCCAACGATATCGATGAGCAAGACATTCGCTGAACCAGCGGTGAGATTTGCAAGCGCTTCAAGACCCTCTGCTGTGAGATATCCTGTCGCGAAAGCCCCAGACTCCGCTGGAACAATCGTCCCCGGCGCGGCGAAGTAAAGATGGTGAGCATGGTAACCGAATCCGACGATTGTGAAGTTCATGCCGCCTTGACCGGCACCAATCGAGACCTCGTCTCCAATTTCGACACCCAATCCTTCGACAGCGTGTGCATCCAAGACAATCTCATTCGCCGCCTGGGCTAATCGACCATCGCAACAATCGTGTTCGGGCATCCAGATACGGTCGACATATCCTTCATCGATTCCATGCCAAATCGCTGGAACGAGCCGCTCAACCCCATCCTCATCGGTGTGGAAAAGCAATCCATCGACCACGAGTCGCGGCTCGCACTCCATCATCACCAATTCAGATTCTGGCCACTGAGCCGAGATTTCCTCACATAGAGTCGAGGCCTCAGATGATGACCAAATTGTCCGCGGATTCTCAACCCAGACATCTGCGAGATTCGTTCCATCATCGGAATCCGCGTAGATATCGTCGTACATCGTCGTCGCAGTGTGCGCATAATGACCGAAGGCGATTCCAGCCATTACTCCGACCAAGATGATCAGAACAACGGCGAGGAGACGCAACTTGGTGCGCCACAGACTGCGCGCCAATCTCTTTGTCAGCAGGAGCTTCATTCAGCCACCTCACACATTCTCATCGGAGAGTATTTTGCCGCTATCGAGACGAATCACTCGGGTTGCATATTGCGTTAGAGACTCATCGTGAGTCACGAAAATCGTGGTAATTCCCTCCGCCTCACACGCCTTCACTAGGACTTCCATCACCATTGCTGAAGTCTTGGAATCGAGATTACCGGTCAATTCGTCCCCCAGCAGCAGCTTGGGGCTCTTGGCAAGACTTCGAGCGATTGCCACCCGCTGCTGCTGACCCCCACTGATTTCAGTCGGGAAGCGGTCGACCTCTGCTTCGAGGCCGACGAGTGCGAGCAATTCCCTCGCCCGCTTCTCATCCCGGCCGCCCGACAATTCTTGGATTAACAGGATATTTTCCAGCACGGTCAAATCCTGTAAGAGATTGAAGAATTGGAAGACGTATCCAATATTATCGCGCCGGAAAGTCGTCATCTGCTCCGGCGCATCGCGCGGCACCGCCGCGCCCTCAAAGGAGTAATCACCAGCGGTCGGGCTATCGAGCGCTGCCACACAATTCAGCAGGGTCGTCTTGCCCGAGCCAGACGGCCCGAGCAAGATGATGCGCTCGCCTTCTGAAATCGATATGTCGACCCCGTCGAGCGCCTTCACAGTTCCAGAGACCATCTCGTAATACCGCTTCATACCTTGAATCTCAAGAAGTGTACCAGCCATCTGAACCACTTTGTGGTTCAACGCAAGTGGCCGAGTCTATTCAATCCGCCGCAACCTTGCGGCGCGAACAAAACCCCTCAATCCGCAGCCCCAGCAAAGAAAGCCATCGAATCGCGGAACAATTCCTCACGTCGCTTCCGCTTATTCCGCAAAACATGCATTATCGTGAAGCCAACAGCAAGCAAAATCACGAATGGAATAAACGCCTCAGCATGATACCGCTCCATGAATTCGATAATCCCACGAGCGGTATATGCCCAAGTCAACGAAGCGGCAGTACCACCGAATAAACAAGCCAACAAAACGCGCTGAAACCGCATCCGAGCAACCAGCCCAAGCATGGCACCGACAAGCACCCCGCTAGCCATGAATGGAATCCAAACGAAGACGATTAGGAACCAGAATCCATACTTCTCGATTCGCGTCTGATTCTTGTGAGCAACGTATTCGACACTCGACAAGATATCGCCCATGAATGGATTTTGTAGCAAAGCCCCAGTGATTCCACCTACTTTGGCGACCAGCGCCTCACCCTCAATCTCGCCTCCACCCTGCTCAACCCTACCCGCAACGGCTCGGTCGGACAACGTCGCTTTCTCATTCCTCGCACTTACAACGAGTGTGCGCCCGCCGAGGTGCTCTGTGAGGTTAGACATGAGGTGGGTGTGGAGGTCATCCTGCAAATCGCGGTATGTGGGCTTGAACAGGAAGTACGAAAATCGCGTCACCGGCCGGTAAATCACTCGCACGAATACCGCGTCCTCATCCGCGAGAAAAGCCGTGCCATAATCTACCAAATCGTGCTTCTTGAACCATCGATTCAGGCTTTTTTGAGCGGCAGCTTCGAGCCAGCCATAAGCGCTCATCTCTGCGAAAAATTGCGAATAATCTTCCATCAATTCGATTGGTCCACTCGGTTGGTTGACCAAGCGTCGGGTCCCCTCGTGGGCTTCGTGAGTGCCATCATCGACGCAGAAAATCTTCAGTTGGAGAGGGCGCATTTCGCCGAAAATTGCGAATTCTTCGAGCAGGCTGCGGGTTAATTCTGCACGGATATCCGCTGGCTGCTCGATGGTGGTTGAACGGGTTGTATAGGGGAGCAGTACATCGATTGAGATCGGACGTTCCTGCATCTTCATCTGGTCGAAATCGATGTCGATGCGGACATTGTCTCGGGATTTGCTGAGAGTTCTCTGGATTAGACGACGGAGCTGAGATTCGGTTAGTAAGTCGTCTGTGTCTCTGTGGTACATCTTGTGCATCAATGGGTATTGGACACAGAGGAAGAAGAGGGACATTCCCAGCGAGACCATCGCCATCCACCACGCTGGGATGCCGGCGTTGCCGCCGGTCAGCATCGCTGCCTCGCGGCCGCCGATCCACTCGGCTCCCATCATCTTCCAGCCCCATTCGCCTAAGCCTTCGATGGTCCAGCAGGAGCGTGGGTCGACATCGTGAACCTCGACTTCTTGTTTGATGTCGGAGCTGAAGGGGCCGCTTGAATGGGAGGAAATTTCGATGTCGACTTCTTTGTATTCGAGTGGATCATCGTCGTCTCTTGCGTCGATTAGATTGCTCAATTCAGCCTGAGAGAGTGTCTCAATTTCTTCTTCGGTTTCGACATCCCAGATGATGACGGTTGTGTTGTAATAGCCGTCTTCCAATTCGTTGGGGTCGAATTCGAGTAATTGGTCTCCTAATCCACCTTGGAGAATTAATTGCTCTGAACCATTACTCAATTCGAAGACGATGCCGATTACGGTTTGAGAATCAGGTTCGACATTGTAGGATTCGACCTTGAGGAGATGGTCCTCGGCCGAGAAGAAGATATTGAACCAGATTTGCTCTCTTTTGTCGACACACTCCTCTCCTGGGTCGAGAGGAGTTGTCGAGAGGGTTTTGTCGACGATGATTGAGTCGGCGGCGACCCAACCCGAGGACATCACGAAGACGCCGCCGAAGAATACCGCTCCAATGATTAGGCCTGCGACCAGAGTGTAGTCTTCAAAGGCGCCGCGAAAGAATCGCTTGTCACCCTCGCGGCGGGCCCGAATTCGGTCCAACTCACGGTCGAGACTGTCCTTCTCGGACTCCTCGGGCAATGCTACCGCGGTCACGATTTGGCGCAGGGATTCGCCGGGTCATCAACCCGTCGGTCCTCACGCACGAGTTCCTACGGAACTCGGCATTGGTGATTCTGAGCCGATTCAGTCCCGACGAGAGGCCATTGCAGCGCCCAGTAAGCCGAGCGCGGCGAGCAGCGAGCCGAATCCTGGTAGCATCGGGTTTTGTGCCGAGGATTCAGTGATGTACTCATCAGCCCAAAGGTCGTAGATATTGGTGTCCCAATCTTCTCCCGGCGAGCTTGTGATGGTCATGCTATCACCGGCAGAAATCATGCCGTCGCCGTCATTATCGTCATAGACGAAGGTGACCCAATCGCCCTCGCCGAAGCTGAGGGTTGTCTCGCTCGTCGAGAGAACGGCCGACGCGAGAACATCGCAATCGGATGGATTCGGATCATTCTCTTCACCCATCGCGTCGGTTGTCGTCGGTGCATCGCTACAATCGATTGCCCTTAACTCAAATTCAGAGATTGGAGCGTTGAAAATTTGCGAAGAATTTACCGTCGCAGTCTTAGTTTCAGACTCCTCTTCTGGCTCCTCGATTGTTGGGTTGAGGAAGGCAATGAAGAGATGGTTATCGACGACCTCGTACCGAACGTACTCGGTCATCCCGTCAGGCCATTCAATCGCCTGGATTGTATCATCCATTGCAAATGAGACTGGGATATGGTTGCCGCAGAGTCCATCTTCAGCATTCCAAACCAGTCCATTCATTTCACAATCCGATTCGCTCATGAACGGGAATTCAATGATGAAATTCTCATCTGTGATGGTGATGAGTTGAGCTTCTCCATCACGAACAGTAGCGTATCGAGTTGTAGATGGGTCATATGTTGGTTCGCCACCACCAATTTCGGGAGGAAGATCATCGACTCCGACAACCTCTCCACACCAATCAGGGAAATCTGGGTGAGCCGAAATACCAGCAGCAATCGTGTCATTCTCCCGATCATCTAGAGAATCGGCGAGGACATTTACCAAACCGCATCCCCAGAAGTGGTTCATGGTCCATGCATCCTCGCCGCCGTCTGTGTTCAGATGTTGAGTGCCGTCTGCTGAATATTCATGTTCGGCCGATTGGCCAAAGTCGTCGGTACAATACCACATTCCGTCATCTTGGTCGTTCTCACAATAGAACCACCATTCTTCCCATTCTTCATCTGAGGCGTCATTCTTGCACCACCAGCGGACATCATCGCCCGCGGCTACCGCTTCCTCATCGCCTTCCCACTCGCAGTGGCCGTACTCAGCCCAGGACATCTCATCGTCTCCATCCTCGTCGTCCCAGTCATCCAAGTCTCCCTCGTCTTCGGATTCATCCTCGAGCCAATCGATGGGTAGAGCAGTCAGCGGGAGTGTTTCGTCGACAGTGATTACAATCGCGTCTCCCCACATCGTGGTGTACTCTGCGAACATTTCGGTGGATTCATTGCTCGCTTCTTGGGTGAATGAAATCAGGTTCTCATCCTCAGACAAAAGCACAGACAAGCGGTAATCGAGATCTGACTCAGCGTCATAGTATTCCAGCACGAGCGAGTGCGTCATTTCCTTCGTATCGAATGATATGCTGGTATTAGCATCGGCAGGAATCTCACCAAAGCCATCAATTTCTTCCATGTCAGCCTCATCCAGACCGCTAGTGGAAGAATCCTCGAACGAGTCGACCAATTGCATGATGTCTGGGTCATTATCACGAGTTTGGGTCGAGGAGGATTCACTTGTTCCGGTCATCATCATTGAGATGGTTTGGTCCACATTGACGACCTCGCCAACTTGTGTAACGGCATAATCGATGGTCATGTAGGGAGCCATATCCATCTTCATGCGAAGATATGCAGATGAATTGGCGAGGTCGACCTTGACCACACGTTCAACTGTACTCTCGATAGTCATGCCAGGTTCTTCCACAGTCATTTCGACATGGTACGAAAATCCAGCCTTCGGAGATTGTTCGAGCAGGGAATCGATGTCCAGAGAGTCTTCCAACTCATCGAGGAAAGTCTGCATTGAGACTAGGTAGATGCAATCGCCGAGAGCTTCGGCAGTGGCATTTTCTTCATAATTCGCAGCGTTTTCATCCATACAGCCGAGAATATCGTCAACGAGACCCTCGATATCCTCGCCGGACAGACATCCAGACAATGGGGTCGCTATCAAAATCAGGCTGGCGAGTAGAGCAAATGCTCGGTTCATCGAACCATCAAGGTCGCGCGGATGGCTTTAATCTGATGCCGGCACGATGGTCGAGAAATTTGCTGCCCTCAAAATCTCTCTCGGCCGTTTCTCGGTCGCCTCACGACCGTCTCTCGGCCTGATTATTCCCTAATCCCCGAATCTAAAATCACCAGACATATCGGACCACAACAGGGCTGTCAGAGCGTTAAGCCCCGTCTGCATTCCGAGTTCAAACATATCTCGTCCACCAGCCAGTTGGTAGAGAATATCGACACGGTCGGTGGGCGCATGTTTAGGCGATTGTTCGCAAGTGTCATCCTCTTCCTGCACGAATTCGTGCATCCCGCGCATCCAAGTCGCAGGCCATCCGCGCGAGATGAAATTGTAATGGTCTGAATTTCCTTTTGTGTCGTCGAGCACGACTACCCACTCATCGGGGTAGCCGAGCTCGTCGATAACGCCGTACAGCCAATCGTGAAGCTCGGCGGCCTCCTCCCTCATCTCATCCGTTACATTCGTCCCACGATCTTCGTAATATGACCAGTCTTCGAGGGGCGAAGTGAATAGATAGAGGTGGAAGTATTCCTCGTCGCAGCCGCTCAGTTGGCTGATTAATTGGGTTTGAACCGGCCAATTCAATCCGTACATATCCAGATTGATATAGGTTGCAATCTCGACTCCTTCAGGTAAGTTTTCAACAAAGGTTTCGCTTCCATATCCCGCTCCTTCGGGAGAGCCTTGACCCTGCCATTCCTCGTAATCCCAAGTCGCGAATTTCCAGGTGTGTTTTGGCTTCAAATCAATTTCTTGTTCGTCAAAGTAACCCTGCCATTCCTTAACCAAACGAGCCAGTTCCAAAACAGATGCAACACCGGTAGCATCGTCATACGCACCCTCAGAAGTACAACCGGGATATTCGATACCGACGATGATTTGCTGACTATAACAAATCGCATCATAATGTCCTCCGACAACAATCCAGGAATTCGGGTCCTCGCCTTCCAAGGTCGCAATGTAATTCCGACAATCCTCACAAAGTTGTGTAGTGAATTCCTGAACTTCGACCTCGTATCCTAAATCCTCGAATCTGAATTGAATGAAATCGCCAGCATTCGCGTGAGCAACGGTGTCTATCTTGCGATAGCCGAAATCAGCAAGCGTCTCGATATCATCGACCACCACGCTTGCATTTGCCCAAGAGAGAGGTGGACTCTCTTCCAACTCTTCGTCAAGAAATTGCTCTTGGCGATCTATGACCCATTTCGCGAAATAAACCCCCGAACCGATAGTGGCTGAGACGAGTATGACAACGATTACCGTCGCGATAATCGCTACCTTGTGACGGTATTCGAGTACGAATCCCGAGTCCTCATCTTCCACGATAATCGCTTCGTGCATCTCGCCTTAGGGCTTCTTTGTTTTGGCGGCGGGGGTGCAGGGGGTAGGTAACCGAATCACAGCGCTCCACACAAATATTGGATATTCAATCAGATAGTTGGTTCGAACCGACGCCTGCAAAGGATTGGTTTTCAATCGGATGGAATGCCCTCCGCAGAATCCGATTTGAAGTCCAAGCGAGATTGTATTCAATCAGCCGCTTGCGGCTCTAGATGAGCGCAGTCGCGCTCTCGGGAGCGCGACAGCTCGGATTCAAGGAGTATTGGTGCAGGAGGTAGGAGACTTCTGATTGGAACATGTGTTTTGCTTATTTCAGTTCCAACCCACCGCCGAATCACAGATTCGGCTAGGGTTCGAATCCTACCCTGCACCGCTTGTAATCGATTTATGGTGCAGGAGGTAGGATTCGAACCTACGAAGCACTACGCACTGGGACCTAAACCCAGCCCCTTTGACCGCTCGGGTACCCCTGCTTGTACTCCGTGGGCACGACCTCCACATCAAGAAGTCAACGGAAGACCGAACTGACCCCCATAGGGTCTTAACAAGAGCATCGGGCGAGAGGTTTCCGGGGTGCACATGTCGCGCATAGGCGTTCTCGGTTTGGGTAATTGGGGCACTGCACTGGCCAAGGTGTGGTGTGAAGACGGGCACAATGTGCTTGGGTGGACCATTGAGCAGGAAGTCTACGAGTCGCTGATGACCTCGAATATCAACGAGAAATACCTCCCTGGGGACGTAATTCCTGACCTCGGTGTGACGATGGAAATGTCTGACCTCACCGATACCTGTGAAATTCTGATTCTTGCGCTTCCAAGCGGGGTAATTCTCTCCGTGGTGAACGAACTGATTCCTCTACTTCGGCCCTCGCACGTACTGCTGGATCTTGCCAAAGGATTGGCGCCGACAGCCGAGAGTGAATCTGGGATGATTTCGCAGGAGATTGAGGCGAGGCTGGAGGCTGCCGGGAAGTCGAATCCTGTTGTGGTTCTGACCGGCCCGACGATCGCTCCGGAAGTTGCTCGCGGTGTGATGACGACGGCGGTCGTCGCCTGCCATGATAGGTCGGTCGCTGACCGGATATCTGAGAGATTGTCGACCGAGACTCTTGTGTTGACTGCGACCGATGATATCGACGGAGCTGAATTATGGGGTGCGTACAAGAATACGGTCGCGCTTGCATGTGGGCTTGTCGATGGACTGCGCGGCAGTATTGGCGGTGATAATCTCAAGGCCGCGCTCGTTCTTGCTGGTTTTTCTGAAGGTATCAAATTGCTTGGCCAGATGGGGGCTGAGGCGACCACAGCCTTTGGGCCAGCGGGGATTGGCGATTTGTACGTTACAGCAACTAGCCCGAGTTCGCGCAATCGCACGTTGGGTGAGAAGTTGGGCTCTGGCAAGTCGCTCGAAGAGTCACTTGGTGAGATGCACATGGTTGCTGAAGGGGTCCGAGCGAATGGGATGTTCCTGAATCGTGCGCGCAGGTTGGGGATGGATGTTCCTTTCCAAAGCGCGCTGGGTGACCTTCTGGCAGGGGATGCCGAGGTTGCTGATGCGGTTCGTAGAATGGTCGAGGCTTACGAGTCTTGACGCAGAGGCTGACGAGTCCAGATTCGTGGTTCGCCGAATCAGTTTGAATCGGTCTTTACCGGATCGCGGCTGATGAGAATATCACGCCAGCGCGGTCGTCGCAATTCGTTGACATCGTCGATAAAACCGCGGCGCACGCGCAGAGAAATCTGGTCGATTGCAACCACGACCACAAACATCACGATGATGAGCGCGAGCACTTTGTCGTAGAGTTGGAAGGGTGAGAGATAGTGATTCATGTACCAGCCGATTCCACCGGCTCCAACGAGTCCGATCACCGACCCGTGACGAACATTGTACTCGAACATGAAAAGCATCTGACTGAGCAAGGCATTACTCGCTTCAGGGATGGCGAAGAAGCGCGCCACCTGCCAGCGCGGGAGGCCCATGGCGCGCGCTACTTCGAGGGGCTCCTTGCTAACCCCTTCAAGCGCCTCGTACTGCAGTTTCCCGAGATATCCAACGGTGTACATCGTCATCGCAAGGACGCCCGCAAGAGGGCCGATTCCGACTATTATGACGAATATTAGCGCCCAGATGAGCGAGGGGAGGACTCTCATGGCGGCGAGGATTTGGCGGGTGGTTTGTGAGAGCCAGTAAGGCGACAAATTCGAGGCTGCCATCGCTGCGAGCGGAAGCGAGATAATCATCCCGAAAACCGTTGCCAAAAATGCAATCTCGATGGTCTGAGTCATGCCGACGACGGCTGGAGAACAAAGAAAATCAGACTCGAAGGTGCAGGGTGGATGGGTCCAGCCGGCGCGCTCGGTGAGGACGCTGAAATCAGGTGGGAGAGCCTCCGAACCGAGCACTAAGAGATTGCTCCATCCATCGACCAACTTCCACAGAGTAATCTGCAGATGATTAGTGATGAGGAGGGTGATGATTCCGATCAAGACACCGGCCCGAAGCACGGGCCGGCGAGCGAGAAGTCGAAGACTGCTCGCCAGACGAGACTCGCTCACGAACCGACCTCCTCGATTAACGGCAGAGTTGCTTTTGACTCCTCATCCTCATCGAATGGGATAAGGCGGCGTCCACGCAATTGTAGGACGCGGTCGCAAAAGGTTCGCGCACGAACTGGATTGTGGTCGACGAGAAGAATCGCCATGCGGTGGTCTTCGGCCATGTGGCGGAATAATTCGATGATACCCCGCGCGGTCTCAGCATCGAGTTCTCCTAGACATTCATCGGCAAGCAATAGGTCCGGCTCTTGCAGCATCGCGCGCGCGATCGCCACTCGCCTTTGTTGCCCACCAGATAAGCGGTTGACCGATTCGAGAGTCTTGTCGGCGAGGCCGACCTCATCGATGACCTCTCTCGTTTCATCCCGCATTCGCTTGCTCGGCAAGGACAAGGCGGTCTGAAGGAAACTCGCTTCGGTCAGGGCGCCCATCAATACGTTGTATCCAACGGTCTGATGTTGCACAAGGCCAAGCCTTTGCGGAATCAGACCGATAGCCCCTTTCTCGGCTCGAGTCGTCGAAGTACAGCAGCATTCGACCGAGCCGGAAAGTGGCTTGACGAGCCCAGCTGCAGTGCGCAGCAGGGTCGTCTTACCAATACCTGAACGGCCGGTCAGGCCGACGATTTCTCCGGCTCTGACCTCGAGGTTCAAGCCCTCGATTAGAGGTTGCTCGGGGTCGAAGCCGATGGCAGCATCAACCATGCGGAGACGGACGGGGTTCGGGTCTTCCACCGATACCCCGCCCGTGCTCTCCATGCTCATTCGTCGTACTTCTCATCGAAGTAGGCTGCGATGCCCGGGATTGCTCCAATCGCATCGCTGTACGAGCCAAGGTGCTCCTCAGATGTGACCTGTGAAATTCCAGGAGTGTTGAGGACTCCGTCAAGAATCTCCAATCCACCCTCCTCAGAATTCAATGCGAGGAATGCCTCAACAATCACGTCGATCTTCTCTTGGCTCGTGGTCTCAGTATTGACCATCACTGGGTGGCTTGGGACCTGTCCAAAAGCAGGCTCGAGTGGACGGTACTGGTCTCGCTCGAGGCACCAATCATTACCCTCGCAGTGGTCTTCGTAGGAGGTTGACTTACCGAATGCGACATCGCCCACTCCCTCGGTCATGCAGCGGAAGGCACCGCTGTAGCTGTAGTAGAGGTCGCCCTTCTCAGGAATCGAGGCATTACCGAAGTGATCCTCGATTGTGGTTCGTAGAGAGGCGATGTCGTCAGCATCTCCGCTGACTTCAACGATGCCGTTGTTGATCATGTAACCCATCGGCATCAACATTCCAGCTGACTTCAGCCAGCCGGTGTGGCAGGAATCCTTACCTTCAAGGTCCTCGAGGGACTGAATTTCTGAGTCTGCGAGGACCCATGCCTGAGCGGTATAGTAAGTGGTTCCGTCGCTCTTCTGGTCAGCGAGGATTGCCTCAAGTCCGTGTTGCTTCCAAGCAATCCACGCAGCGCCTCCGTCGAGGGATGCGATATCGGCGTGACCGAAGCGAAGAGCCTCGATTGCAGCGATGTCTGAGGTAATTGGGTATAGTTCGACTTCGTAGCCCGATTGAGCCGCGATGAAGTCAGCAAGGGTCTGCGGATTTGCCGCAGGATCTTCGTAATCATCTTGAGTCTTGAAAGCGATTCGGATCACCTTCTCATCTTCTTCTTTCGATTCAAGGCATCCGGCCATACCAGCACTCAGTAATAGAGCCGCTAACAGAGCATTCATCAACGCATTCGTTCTCATTTTGTCACTTCCAATGTGTGTTGTCGTTACGTGTTCGACGAGGCGCGCGACCGACCATTGTGATATATAGTTTAGGTCGCCCTAAACTTGTCTTTAATCGCAGTACTGCAGCCCGACAACTGGTCTCAAAACCAC
Source organism: Methanobacteriota archaeon (assembly GCA_016845365.1). Taxonomy (GTDB): domain Archaea; phylum Thermoplasmatota; class Poseidoniia; order Poseidoniales; family Thalassarchaeaceae; genus MGIIb-O1. The sequence continues at coordinate 93,923 of JAERST010000005.1, read as the reverse complement.
CAAAAATCGTACCTCAATACTTAGCAAATCCACTAGCCGATATCCATATCGTGCGCGGAGCACCCGTCAAATTGCATGAGTCGCGACGATGCGCTCCGCTTCGCAGCCCTCCTCACCATGTTCGCGATGGTCACATCGTGGGTTCCAATGAGCGCACCCGACTATCAATTACAGGAATTTGACGAGCGTCGTGAACAACTCGGCGGCGACGGACCGACGCTCGAAGAACAATGCAGCTCGATCACCTTCGAAGACATGTTCGAATACTCGAAGGCAATCTTCGACATAGAAATCGCAAACGATTGGAATTCAGCACAAGTTGAGGCGGTAGTCTGGGTTAACGCGAGTTTAGCCGATGCGGTGCGACAGAGTCTGGACGAATATGTTGCAGCGGTATATCCCAGTGGCGACGATGGATGGATTTCCACAGATGAGAGAGAGGGAGTTAGAGCAATTGCCTCAGAGTGCGTTCAACACACCCTAACCCGACTAGCCCTGCGCGACGGCAGCCCTCACAGGGGGGGAGAAGGAACCGATTGGAAAAACGTCAGTTGGACCGAGGACGAGGTGCTTGTAGAGGAGTGGAACCTCGTCCCGCCTCGCCATTCAGAAATCCGTGATTGCTCTGGCTTCGGCAGCAGTAGCGATTGCGTCGAAGTGCCGGTTTCTCCCGATTCTGCGAGGGATTGTGATACCGATATCGATGCTTCTGCAGGGGTGGATGAGTGCCGCATGATGCTTTGGTTGAATGCGACGCTGACGATCTCGAATGTGGATGACCCAAGTCAGTTCACGGTCGCATTCAATGCTTCGAATATGTCAGAGGTTGAATACCACATTCAATTCCCTCAAACCGATGGGCTGCGCCTCGACATGTGGGAGGAATGCGAGGGTCGAGATGTCGAGGCGGCAATGGGAGATTATGCTGGCAGTGCACCATTGCGAGGTAGCTGTGTCGGTGATGGCTCGAGCAGTTACGCGATTCAAGAGAATGAGGATGGAAGTTTGACCTACTCATTCTATCCAGACATGCCACAATGGCCGGTGGGTGAGGATTTGTTTGCAGATTTCACCACCGCGCCGATTCCTGTTGATGAGCCGCCTGTGTGGACGGAGGATGCTCCGGACCAAGGTGTGCGCTTCGCAGCACTCGGTGGTGGATTGCACAAGGTGGCAGATTGGGATGAACTCTCAAGCTGGTTTAGCGATGAGGCGGGAGTCGCTTCATTGGATATTGAGTGCCATGATGGTGACGGTGAAATCGAATTGGAGTGGAATATTTTGCAGGTTCAGGTTCCCAACGATGGAAGCGTCAATGTCTTCACCTGTGAAGCGATTGATTCAGCGAACCAATCCTCTGGGGTTCGTTCCTGGGAGATTGGAGTTCCATTCACTGTGAGTACATCATCGCTGGAACTTCTGGACCCTCACTCATTGACAATTACACCAAATGAGGGTTGGGGGGACCTCGAGGTAACGGTCAAGATGAGTCAGCCTCTACTGGAGGGTGGAGGTTTCGAAATAAGCGGTCCATTCGATATCGGCCAATCTGAGACAACAATTGAGGCGGTTTCCACATCGATGATACCAGGAGATGTTTGGTTCATGCTAGATGTCGAAGGTGTTGGTGTTCGGCACTCCTCGGATTCAGTTTCTCTTAATGTGAAGAAATCCAGTCAGCCTCCATCGATTGTCGTGAATAGTGAAGGATGGGACGGTAATTCTTGGTCGATGAGTGGACAATTTTCCGACCCAGATGGTGAGGCTGTTACCTTCACTTTGCTAATCGATGGGGTGGCTCTTGGGGAAGTGAGTGTCACTGGCAATACTTGGTCCACACCCGCTATCGATTTCTCCTTCTGGGCAGAGGGTGTTCACGAGATAATGGTTCATGGTTGCGACGAATCTGGCGTTTGTACAAGTCAGCAGAGGAGTGTCAACAATTCACATCTCTTCGTTGAACCCGAGCCGGAGCCCGAGCCGCCCACGGAACCAACGTCCGGATTACCAGCGATGGGGCTTCCGGGGTTGATTCTCGCAGCATCTGCCGCACTCATATACTCGGGCCGACGCGACTGAGGCCATGAGCTTCTCCGGGACGGTCGAGAAGGAGTCCTACGAGGGCGGTCTGATGATCGCCTTCGAGGGGAAGGCGCCTAGGCTCGGTGCCACACTTCGAATCGTTGGCGGCAAGCCGATTGGTCGCGTGAATACGGTGATTGGCGCCGTCGACCGCGCTCTGATTCACATTCATCCATTGGCTGAAGATATCGATGCTTCGAGCGCGGTCGGTTCTCCAGTTGAGATCGCGCCGCGGGAGCGGCGCGAACGCTCAGACCGCGGGCGTGGCCGCTACGACCGCCGCGATGACCGTCGCGGACGCGATGGTGGAAGAGGTCGCGACGGTGGTCGTGGATTCGACCGCCGCAATGACCGAGGAGGCCGTGATAATCGCGGCGGCAACCGCGGCGGCGATTGGGATTGCCCAAAGTGCAAGAACAATAATTTCGCCTTCCGCGATAAATGCAATCGCTGTGAGGCAGACCGCCCAGAAGGTGCCGGAAGCAGCGGAGGCCGCGGAGGCCAGCGCAGCGAAGGCCGATTCCAGCGCCGCGATGACCGTGGATACGACCGACGTAATGACCGCGGCGGTCGTGATAATCGAGGTGGAGACCGCCGCGATAACCGCGGCAGCCGCGATAACAAAGGCGGCCGCGATGGAGATTGGGATTGCCCCAAGTGCAAGAATAACAACTTCGCTTTCCGCGACAAGTGCAACCGTTGCCAAGCCAGCCGCCCGAGCGGTGGCGGAGGACGTGGTGGCGGTGGAAACCGCGGCGGTGACCGCAGAGACTCACGCGGCGGTGATCGCAGAGACTCACGCTCAGACAACCGTGGAGGCAACCGTGGAGGTGGCCGAGGCGGTTCATACGGAGGCGACCGCAGGGATTCCCGCGGAGGAAACCGAGGCTCTGACCGCGGCGGAGACCGCCGTGGACCACGAACCTCAGGTCCACGCGACGGACCCGGCCGAGGCAGGTCACCCGGCAGCGGCAGCAAGCCGCGCCGACCAGGATTCAGAGGACCCGGAAGGGGCGGCCCAAGCCGCAATCGCCCAGGCCGCGGCAGCGGCCGACGTTGAGTCACATCAGCGGCCGACGATGAACCTCAGCAGCGGCCGACGCTGAACCTCGCCAGAGGCCGACGCTAAACCTCAGCAGCGGCCGACGCTGAACCACTCCAACCCCAGCATTCATCCCCACCGCGCTTGAGCGAAGCCCATGGCGAGCAGCGCGCAGACGCTCTGGGTCGACGTGCTCGAGCACGAACAAGCCGGAGAGCGCGAAGAAGCACTCCAACTCGCCAAAGAAATCACCCAAATCGAGCCCGACCACGCAGCAGCCTGGAAGATGGTCGCCCGCATGACCCTCCCCCCCGCAAGACGCGGGCAACAGGATATGCCGACGCTGGCGCAGGCCGCGACCGCGCTCGGGGCGCTGCGCCGCGTCATACAACTCGAACCCGACGATAGCGATGCATGGATTCTCGGCGGAATCCTCCTCGTGGACCACTTAGGCATGCTCGAGGAAGCCTTGCAGTGGTGGCAGGAGCGCAGGCGTATCGAGCCAAACGAGGTGACGCCCGTGGTGGAGCAGATCGCGATTCTTGTGCGACTCGGGATGTACACGGAGGCGGGTGAGCTTCTCGAAGTCTTGTTTAGCGACGGGATGGATTCTCCCGATAGCCGTCAATTGGTGAAGATGGATCAAGTTCGAAAGATGGTTTCGAAGGCTGCGAAAATGGAGAAGGATGAAGTCTTTCGACCACAAAATCCGAAGCATCCGAGATGGGAAATTATTGACCGGATGAAAGGACGAAAACCGCTTTCTGAGACGTTTTTCTTGTTTACTTTTGTCGCTCCAATCGTATTCCTAATCGGCACCGTTGCGATGCAACTTCTCGGTCAAACGCAATACGGATTCATCCTAGTTTTCCTGCTTATTCTGGGCCTTTTCATGGGGGTCTCGCGAATGGGTGCTGGCCTCTTACACACGCTCAATAGACACGCCCTGGACCTCGACCGCGCGCTCGACGTGGAAGCGACTGCTGGGAAGGTGTGTGTGCCTGATGGCATCCGCGGCAGCAAATTGTACGAGCATCTTGTTGGGAAGCGTCCCGAAGGATTTCGGGAGCGTCACTTGCGGATTGTTGACGCGGATGAGAAAATTCAGAGAAGGTGGAAGCCTGAATTGCCTGATTTCTTTGATGTTGGTGATGATTCGTGGTGGGGTTCTGGGGATGATTCCTCAGCCGAGGTTGAGGAATCCGATGAGCCACTTGAGTCGGATGAACTCGAGGATTGAGCGGATTCGCAGGGCGAGTTCGAGGGGCGAGTTCTGCCGGTTACTTTGGGCGGCTCATGTGCCGGCCGAGTAATCGTTGAGATAGGCGAGTTGCTCGGCCGTGAGAGTGTCGATGTTGACCCCTTCAGCCTCGAGCTTGAGGGCTGCTAATTCGCGGTCCTGCTCGGGGCTGATATCGTAGACGACATCATCGTAGGACTCGCCTTCTGCCGCGAGTCGGCAGAGTGCGAGGAATTGGTTTGCGAAGGACATGTCCATGACTTCGCTTGGGTGTCCTTCGGCGGCTGCGAGATTGACTAGACGGCCGCGCGCGAGAAGGTGGATTGTGCGGCCGTCTGCCAACACGAATGCCTCGTTATTCTCGCGAATGGTGTAGATTTCCTCTGCGCGCTGCTCGAGGTCGTCGATGTTGATTTCGCAATCGTAATGCCCAGTATTGCAGACGATTGCGCCTTCCTTCATCGAATCGAAGTGGCGACCGATGATGACATCCTTCATCCCGGTCGCGGTACAGAAGATGTCGCCGATAGCAGCCGCGTCATCCATTTGCATGACACGGAATCCGTCCATCACCGCCTTGAGTGCGGCCAGCGGGTCGACCTCGGTGACGACGACATTGGCCCCCATTCCACGGGCGCGATTTGCCAGTCCCTTTCCGCAGTGACCGTAGCCGGCGACGACGAAGGTCTTGCCAGCCAGCAAAACGCTCGTCGCGCGGATGATTCCGTCAAGGGTGGATTGGCCCGTTCCGTGGACATTGTCGAAATCCCACTTGGTTGATGCGTCATTTACTGCGATGACTGGGTATCGCAACTCGCCTGCTTCGCCCATCGCTCGCAGGCGATGAACACCCGTCGTCGTCTCCTCGGTTCCGCCGATGACTCCCTCGGCGAGTTCAGGGTACTGCGCGTGAACGCGGTAGATTAGGTCGGCTCCATCATCGAGGGTAAGAGTCGGCTTGAATTCGAGGGTACGGTCGATGGATTCGTAGAATTCATCGTTATTCTGACCGTACCAGGCGTGGACGCTGTAGCCTTCTGAGGCTAGCCAAGCGGCCACGTCATCTTGGGTCGAGAGAGGATTGCAGCCGGACCAGGATACTTCTGCACCGGCTGCTTCAATCGTCTCGATTAGCACTGCAGTCTCTTTGGTGACGTGCAGGCAACCAGCCACTCGCTGACCGGCGAGTGGCTGATCTTTCTCAGCCTGGGCGCGCAATGCAGCGAGAGCGGGCATTCTGCTTCGCGCCCATGCAACCTTCAGACCTCCCGCTTCCCCAAGCGAGAGGTCTGCCACAGTGTAGCGCTCACCAGCGTCCATGTTGCGAGGCGGTCGCCTCGGGGTCTTCAAGGTGCGGCTGAGCGACCCCCGATACCGAGGGTCGACTCAGCCATGGCAGCCCAAAGGGCGCCATAATCAATCAGCGACTCAATTGCCGCCGCCTTGTCCTTGCTGGGCGTAATATGCAGCGTAGTACTGCTCGGCATATTGGCGCGCAGTAGCCTCATCGTAGCCCTGTCCAACCATCTGCTGGACATATGCCTCGACTGGGTCCATCTGCTCGACACCACCGAATTGTTCGACTGTGTCTCCACCATCATCTCCCTTGCCACGACCGCGCATTACCAGAGTAACTCCAACGATTGCAAGAACTGCGATGATTCCCACAGCTGCGATCATGATAGTCTGCATATTGCCACTGTCCTTCTCACAACCATCAGCGGTTGGATTGAGTGTACAAGGGTCGCTTGGGCGCGGTAGCAAGTCGATGGTGAACGAATTGTCGATGGTGTATCGACTTCCGTCTCCCTCAACAATTCGCCAGTAGACAGTCACCTGAACACCGGTCGTCTCAGAGTAGAGGTCGACGATGTCCAGAGTTAAGGTGAATGAATCACCATCACCGAGTGCGGTTAGGCCGGTAGAGTTGTACTTGCCAAGCGCCTTCTGAGTTGCCTTAGGTGAAGGTGTCAAATCGAGTGTCGCCGCTTCGAGGGCTACTTCGATTAGAACTCCATTCTCGGCTCCTGAGTTGACCACTCCGTTGATCGTGACCAGGTCTTCCTTCTGTGAATCGGTCGAGCGAGGCGAGGTGATTTCGACCATCGGTGGGTCGTCTCCGAAGTCTTCACCGACGATGATGAAGTACATCCTCGCCTTTTCGGATTGCTTGCCGGCTCGGTCGTAAACGATGAGCTCCAAACGAATCTGGTTCTCTAGAGTTCCATCGCTAGTCTGGTTGCGGAATACGTAATTCCACAGATCTCCGCCAGCGGCTTCAGGAACTTGGTACTCGTGACCCTGCAAAGTTGGGTCGTCAGAATCAACCGGGTAATCGAAGAATACTCGATACTCGAACATCTCGATTCCTCGCTCGCCCTCTGGAGCATCTTCATCGAAGCTGGCAGAGGAATCGAAGTCCAGGCTGATATCACCGCTATCGGTCAGCCTGACTCGGTAAATCGGCCAATCAACTCCACCGACAGTCTTGGTTCCCTCCATCGTGACGTATTCGTCCGTTACCGAGTTCTGGACCAATTGTAGGTCAGCGGTTGGTCGGAACTCGTCGGCCAGCGTATCGTCGGTTACGAGATTGATGTAGGTGATTCGTGTGTGTCCTTCATCATCGTGCAGATAGAGCGTGAGGAGCCATTCTGCACCGATTCTACATCCCGTGGATGAACCGCTGTCACCAACACAGAAGCTTCCCAAAGTTGGGATGCTCGGGCTGGTTTGGCGGATGTGGCTAATCTCACCGTAATCGATGATCTCGCCCTGCCATCCGGTGACCGACTCGTTCATGTCTGTCGATTCCAGAGTCCAATCAGCCATAATCGACTCACCGAGTGCTGAATCTGCTGTCAAGAATGAGAAGTCGAGGTCTGAATTCGACTTGATGTACATCGTTGCGTAGGCGCCGGTTACAGTGTCGATCGAAGGCGCCTCCCCATTGATTGTCAGGTCGAAGCCATCACCAGCGATGCCGAAGTTGGCCGGATACGGGGTAACATCGTACGAGAGCATATTCGATAGCAGAGGCATCGAAGTTCCTCCGAATGGCTGTGAGAAGCTTGGGTTCTCAACATCCAGAGTTGTGACGATCATTCCACCCGCGCCGCGGTTACAAATCGAGAGTAGTGATTGCGAATCGAATGACTCACTTCGCAAGAGCGTGTGGAATGTACCAAGTGGATTACTGATACGGCCACCGCACACCTGCGGAATCTGGTCGAATTGCACCTGTGCGGTGTCAAGTCCTGCGAGGGCGACGTAGGAGCCACCGTGGACACCTGCGAATGCATCGAGGTTGACATTGTCCATCAGTGGGTGGTAAGCGTCGACAACGGTTAGGTCGTCGTGGGTTACCGTGTTATTCCACTGGTTGCGCATTGCGATATCCATTCCGAATGGCAAGCGGTTAGGCTGGTACTCGTTACGGTAAGGTCCGAGGTGAATCTGTACGGTTCCTCCATTGACCATGTAAGCCTCGAGGACGTCAGTTACCGAGAGTCCGTCTGAATCACGAGTTTCGGCAAGGGTTTCGTAGTAGGCGCCGTAAACGACGTTGTAATCTGTCTGCCATGGCAGGAGAATCTTGTCGTAGTGTTCCATCCAGTTCTCGGTCGCGTAGCGCTCCCAATCATCGACTAGAAGTTGAGTATAGGTCATGCCCATCGCTTCCAAGTCCTGCTTGACTCGCTGCAATCGGTTCTGGTCGGTTGGATTGGAAAGGATTGCAACATCGACGTTATTGTAGAATTCAATCTCGAAGTAACGGTCATTTCCTGAGCGTTCCATTTCTGCTGAATCTTCGTCGATGACTTCTGCGTAGAAGCTGATATTGTATTCACGACCATCGTACCAACCGCTGTAAGGCGTAGTCCAATTGGCAAAGTCTCGGTCGTGTGGGTCGAGATCGAACGGCCCGTTATCCGCCGCTTGTTCGTAGACAGTCTGACCCGTACTAGTATCGACGACCTTCATCGTCACCACATATTCGCCCGCGATAACTCCGTTCAACAGCGGTACCGAGAAGGAGTGCTCTGAGGCCGAGTCGAAGGTGTAGACGCACTTGTAGGTAATATCAGAGACGCACTCCAAAATATCGGGCTGCATCAAAGTGATGTCCGCACTTGCGATACTGAAGATAATCTGTGAGTGATTGTTCGCAGTTGTCGTCTCGGACTTATTGTACCAAGTCGTTCCTTCGATCGATGTGTTGAGAATAGTCATCGTATCGATACGGTATATTCCAGAGGTGAAATCGTGGGTCGCGACGGTCACCTTCTCGCGCTCGGAAGCGTCGAGTCCTGTGACATCGTTGGTGTATGTACCATCGTTCTCGAAGGTGAACTCGTCGATTCGGATGTTGTCGATTGCGAATCCTGCAAGTCCAGCATTTCCGTTAACCCCGTCGCCATTCGACTGGAATCTCCATGTTAGAGTAACCTCGGAACCCGACAAGTCGGTACACTCGGTCCTCCAGTTGAATGAGCTATTGGAGGTTTGATTGAGCAGGGTGATGTGAGTCAGGTCGATGATGACCGACTTGACCAAACTCTCTGAATCGAACCATACAACCGATTCGTATCGGTCAGAGTGGTCTCCCATGTACTCGACCTCATCATAACGCCCGTTATTGTCGAAGTCCTCACACTCGTGGAATGGTCGTAGACCGTTCTCATTTCGGTCGGTCCAACTGCCCCAAACTGTGCCCCTGTAGACCTCTCCGCCCTTGGACCACTCGATTTCCAAGCCGGCCGAATCGCGGATTGCGAGGATATTGTCATCGTTGTCTGAGAGGTAATCTCCTTCTGCGAAATAATCGAAGGAGAGGTAGGTAAAGTCGGTTCCACCAGACGCGACTGGAATTGGGTCGAGCTTGAGCCACTCATTCCAATCGTCACCATAACCCGTGTCTGGGTCGCCTAACCAGTAGGCGTGTGAATTGAACACACCACGGCTCTGTGGCAACATCGGATGGTCGCCGTTGGTGTCATCCAATCGGCTACCATTCTCGTTTCCATCGTCTTCCCACATTGGGTCGAGTCCTGAGAAGTCCTCGATTGCGACGAGGTCAGGAAGCGCATTCTTGACCGTGGTTTCGAGTTGGAAATCGGTCAATGTATTGCCGTAATTCTGCACTCGAATATCGATGTCGCGATCGCCAGATGCGTAGCGGAGTCCATTCTCCAAACTCACCCATGGCTCTTCTGCTACACCTGGGTCGAAGAGATTCTTGACGGTGATTTGGAATTTGACCTCATCATTCGTAGCGTCGGCATTGTCGAATCCTGTAGGACCGGTCAATGTGGTCTTGATGTAGTAAGTTGTGTTATCGACGAAGTCTGCTGTTAGGCTAACTTCCTCAGTTGCACCAGCGGCGAAATTGTTGAAATTCAGAGTCTGACTAACAACTTCCTCGGTTCCGAACTGGACATCGGTCTTGCGGATGCTGATATTGTCGACTGCGAATCCATCCAATCGAGTTTCTTGTGAAGAGCCCTCTGGTCCGACACTGCCCATCAATCCGCTGCGGAAGCGGAAGCGGATATCGATGATTTCACCTGCATATCGTGTCAAATCGATTCCATTATCGCCATCTAATGTGACCCAACCGGTCGAGGTCTCCCAATAGAAATTCCCGTCGTAAGTATTGTACTCTGGATCGACACCGAGGACGCCGAGTCGGAAGAATCGCTCGTTATCCCATCCACCCAAGAAGAAGACTTGTTCCCATCCATTACCATCACTCCAGACTTCAATTCCGCATGAATCCTCGTAAAGCCAGCGCTCTCGTACACCGTAGGGTTCAGCGAGATACAACTCAAAGAAGGCAGTACTGCAGAGTAGGTCAAGGTCGAGATAGGCAGCGTCTGAGCCAGTCAAATCAACATTCTCGATAATGAAGGCCTCATCCATATTATTGTAGTATCCAGATAGAGAATCGTTGTCTTGATGGTCCATTCCAGCCCACATGTAGGTGGTCGGATTATAGTCAGCCTCCCACGGAGGATCGGTTGCGGTTCCATTCTCATCTACTGAGGCATTGTACTCCTCGTGCCATGATGAAGCCCCTGAACCATACTCACCCGTGTAGGATTTCTTGACGATTGTACAACTCGGGCAATTCGTTGAATCGATATTGCCCTCAAAGTCATTCGAATAGACCAAAGTGTCGACTCCGTCTAGAACTTCCTTGACTTCGAGGTCGACATCGACCGAACCTGAGATCGGATTCAGGCCGGTATTCTTGACTGTCAGGTTCACAAAGCGGGTACCTTCTCCAATCATTGCCCGTCCAGTAGCAGGATCGTATGCTGCCGGTGCGATTGTAACGTCGGTAATTCCAACATCCTCATTGTCAAGACTGAGGACAGAGAGAAAATCTCCTGCACCTGCCCAGCCCTGAGTGTCCAGCCACATTGCGCTATTTGCGAAGCGGTAAGCGCGGTCGCGCTGTCCAATTGCGATCTCGTAGGCACTGTCATCTCCACCAGCTAATTGACCGGGGACAGCCATTGTAGGGCGGCGGCCGACATCGAATGAAATCGATGAAAGATAATCCGTGCCACTTGGGTTGGAGAGGATAATCTCGACAGTATTGACCTCGCGGAGGTTATCGAGCAGAAGGTAAGTTTGGTTACGTGCGCTCGAATCTTGTACACGAGTCAAGGTGACTTCAGTCGGTACGAAGAAATCCATATTTCCATCACGGTTGACGTCAGCAATTGTAAGCGAGGCACCGAGGTAATCTCCGAGGTAAACGTAATTTTGAGTGTCCCAAGAACTACCGGTCTTCTTCGCATAGGAAATATTGCCGGTAATTCCATCTACGACGGCAATCAAATCGATTTCACCATCGCCGTCGGAATCTGCGATATCGATGCCAGGTAGAGCATCACCGTGCTCGGCATCGAGCTTGAAGTGGTGAACACCGCTCGCAGTTGCATCCATTGGACTCGGGTAAGTTCCGAGAGTACAGTCGAATTCGAGGACGGTCATGTTGTCGTAGTGTCCTCGAGAATATCCAACGCCTGTGTTGTAAGGTGGGGTTCGAAGTAGCCAGATATCGAGGTCTTCACAATCTCCAACAGGATTACCAATTCCTCCCGATAGAACATCTTCTCCCCAATGGCCCAGCATGACATTGGTGTATTGGCCATTGGTCAGTGGAACAGGAATGGTCTGCTGATTGGTGATTTGAGAGGGATCAGGGCCCTTGAAAATCTTCAGGAAATTATTGGTGAATCCGCGGTCGTGGACGTTGATGACGATATCAGCATCGCCATCATCATCGATATCGCCGACATCCATGTCGGTCAGATATGGCTCGTTGACCATGATTGGTTCAGATGCATCCCAATTGTTGATTCTCGAAGCGCAATCACCCCAGAGAATTGTCAGGTTGGCTGGAATGTGTGGTCCACCGACGAAGCGAATGTTCTGTTGAAAGTAAATCACATCGTTGACATCGTCCCCGTTGACGTCGTCGATGAAGACTCTCACACCGTCCGCAGTATCGCGGAATCCGGCTCGGTGAGAATCGTTGTTTGAGATGAAAACGTCCTGCCTGTCCCCGAAGCCGCCGTTTCCGTCATTGTAGAGGGCCGAAATGAAGTGACCCATCGCACTCGCCGAGACGAGATCGTTGTCGTTATCGCAATCGATATCCCCGATTGCAATGAACGAAGGATCCCGCTGCACAGCGTACTGAGTGATGTGTGACGCCGATGCTGCTGGAACCAGCGAAAGCATTGGCGAACTGAGCATCAACATGACGAGAAAAATCGCTAACCGACCTTCTCGGGAATCGTTTCGGGCGTTCTTGGACGAGGACATCATGACTTCGCCGAATTTCGGTCCTCTCTTATGCCTTCGCCCGTTCTGACTTTAGCAACTCCGTAGGAGTTGTAGAGAATTCGGGACGTTCTCAGTGCGCCTCGAGCCAGCTCGGATTGGGCGCGTATTGGGTCTCAATTCCGCCGTGAATCCGCTCGAGGCGACCGAGTAACCATAGTCGGTCGAGGAACATTTGCAACTCGATTCCAGACCGGTTAATCTTCTCTCCAAGGAGGCTCTCAATCGAGCCGAGAGAGAGTGATGTGTGTCCGTGCTCTCGGACGACGAGAGTCATCACCAATTGTATCCAAGATTCGGCCATTGGGTCACCTGAAATATTGTCCGAGAGCGGCTCGGGATCCTCCTCTAATTCATCGAGAAATAGGCTGATTTCAGCCAAATCCGGCTCGCTTCGCGAAGGCGCCCCGATAGCCTCCAAACCGGCCTCGACATCGAGGTCGCCGACCACTCGAACTACCGAGGGGAGGCGACTGGGATCGGGAGGAGGACCCGGCAATACGTTGACCTTCTTTTCCCTCGGTGCGGCACCACGAATTTCGTCGGGAGCACCGCTGACAGATTGGGTGTAGCCAATATCACCTTCGAGTCCGATTCGCTCACGATAGAGATCGACCCATGACGTCGGACCTTGAATCACGACCTCGACGTCGTGCTCCGCGGAGCGGAAGGAAAATCGGATGTTGTCCGCGTCGCTCATCGAATCACCCGTTGGGTCTCAGGATTTGAACTCAGGCCTCGGCGAGGTTTCGTAGAACTGTCTGTAGGATTCCGCCATTGCGATAATAATCAACCTCAACTGGAGTGTCCAAACGCACTACTGCGTCGAACTTGGTTACTTCTCCGTTCGGCTTTGTCGCCGTGACAGGGATGGAAGAGAGGGGTTCGAGGTTGGCGCTGGCTGGGATGTCAAAAGTCTCGGTTCCATCGAGTCCCAGCGAGTCGGCGTTCTCGCCTTCTGGGAAGGTCAGTGGAAGGACTCCCATCCCGACGAGGTTTGAGCGGTGGATGCGTTCGAATGAGGTTGCGATTACTGCTTTGACGCCGAGGAGGAGGGTTCCTTTTGCCGCCCAATCGCGGCTGCTTCCGGTTCCATATTGGGTGCCTGCGAGGACAACGAGAGGGGTGCCCTCGGCTTGGTAGCGCATGCTTGCATCGTAGACGCTGGTGACCTCGCCGCTTGGGAAATGGGTGGTGAATCCGCCTTCGGTTCCCGCCGCGATTTGGTTGCGGATACGGACGTTTGCGAAGGTTCCGCGCATCATTACTTCGTGGTTGCCGCGGCGGCTGCCGAAGGAGTTGAAATCGCGGGGCTGAACGCCTTTGGAGACGAGGTATTGGCCGGCTGGACCGTGGTGAGGGAAGGCTCCAGCCGGGCTGATGTGGTCTGTGGTTACCGAGTCGCCGAGTTTGAGGAGCACGCGCGCACCCTTGACTGGCTCAATTGGGGCGGGATTTGCCTCGATTCCCTCGAAGAATGATGGCAGCCGTACGTAGGTTGATTCCTCTGCCCATGGGTAGAGGGCTGATTGACTGCTGGCGATTGCGTCCCAGCGCGGTTCTTCTAGCACGTCTGAGTAGCGCTGGCGGAACATTTCTGGGTCGATTGAAGCAGCGATTGTGGCTTGGATTTCAGCATCGCTGGGCCAGATATCGGCGAGCATAACAGGCTCTCCGTTTGCGTCCTGGCCGATTGGGTCCTCGTCGAAATTGATGTCGAGAGTTCCAGCGATTGCGTAGGCGACGACCAAGGGCGGACTAGCGAGATAATTCGCCTTGACTTTCTGATGGATTCGCCCCTCGAAATTGCGGTTTCCAGAGAGGACGCTGCCGACGATGAGGTCTGCCTCGTCGATGGCAGCCTCGATGTCGGCATCGAGCGGGCCTGAATTACCGATGCAGGTAGTACAACCATAGCCGACCACACTGAATCCGAGAGCATCGAGGTCATCAGTCAGGCCTGCCGCATCGAAGTATTCTGTCACAACGCGCGAACCCGGCGCAAGGCTCGGCTTGACTGCGGGGGCAATCGATAGACCCGCAGCACGCGCGTTGCGCGCGAGCAATCCAGCCGCAATCATCACACTCGGATTGCTCGTATTCGTACAGCTGGTAATGGCAGCGATGACAATGTCACCGTGCCCGAGGTCGACGCCCCTGTCACCAACGGCTGCCGAGGCGTCGTTACGCGCCGCATCGACCCCATGCCCAGAATGCCCGAGCGGCGCGTTCAGGCTCTGCCTCCAATGTGCCTTCATCGCCGACAAATCGACCCTATCCTGAGGGCGTTTCGGTCCGGCCAGAGCAGGTTCGACCGTCGAGAGGTCAAGTGAGAGGGTTGAGGTGAAAGAAGGGGTCGGCGTATCAGCCGTGTGAAACATCCCCTGAGCGGTCAAATAGCGGCGCACGTCATCGATATGCGACTCATCCCGACCCGACAATCGCATGTAATCCAGCGTCGTCTCATCAACCGGGAAAAATCCGCAAGTCGCCCCATATTCTGGAGCCATATTAGCGATTGTAGCGCGGTCCGGCAGACTCAGATTTGCCAAGCCCGAACCGTGGAATTCGACGAATTTTCCGACAACTCCGTGCTCGCGTAGCATCTCCACAATTCGCAGAGTCATATCGGTCGCGGTTACCCCCGCTCGCAGCGACCCGGTCAGCTCAAATCCGCAGACCTCAGGAAGCAGCATGTAAATCGGCTGACCGAGCATCACAGCCTCGGCTTCGATTCCACCAACACCCCAGCCGAGAACGCCGAGTCCGTTGATCATCGTAGTGTGACTATCCGTGCCCACCAAAGTATCGGGCAACCACACACCATCCTCCTCGCGCGCGACACTAGCAATCCACTCAAGATTCACCTGATGGACAATGCCACGTCCGGGAGGAACAGCGCGGAAATTCGCGAGGCTCTGTTGACCCCACTTGAGGAATTGGTAGCGCTCCATATTGCGCTCGTACTCGATCTCCAGATTTCGCTCGCGCGCGTCCGGGAATAGTCCAGAAACATCGACCTGAACCGAATGGTCAATCACCAAATCGACCGGCACCTGAGGATTCACCCTCTCTGGGTCTCCGCCCAACTCGACCATCGCATCGCGCAGAGCCGCGATATCGACAACGGCTGGGACCCCTGTGAAATCCTGCAAGATGACGCGGCTCGGCGCAAAAGGAATCTCTTCTGGAGACATCGTTGGAGACCATCCAGCGATGCGCTCGACATCCTCGCGCGTCACCAGGAATCCGTCACACTTGCGCAGCGCCGCCTCGAGTAGTAATCGAATGGTAAACGGCAGCGAATCAAGGTCGCAGACCCCCGATTCCTGCAGGTGAGACAATGCGTGGAATCGACCTTGAGAACCATCAGATTTCGTGAACTCTCGAATTGAATCGAATCCCTCGCCCTCAGCCATTTCAGCACCCCTCGGGCTATCGGGCGAGCATACCCTCAATGAAGATGACTCATCGATTACTCAGACTCCAGATACCGAGTGAACTCAAGGCAGGCGACAAGGTTAGGCGAATCGAGTGTGTGCATCTCGGGCAATCGTGCTAGCAACATGCCAGTGCTGGTTTGCTAACTTCGGCAAGCCAAAATCAGGCAGATTCACTTCAGCGCTCAGAATTCAAGTGGAATCGCTTCGACACTCAGAATTCAAGCAGAGTCAGCCCGGTAAGCCGAAATCAACCGAACATCGTGCGTCGGAGAATCTCCGCTTCCAGTCGCAACCTCACTCATCGCATCGACGTGGTCCATTCCAGACACAACCATCCCGTAGACAGTGTGGCACGACTGGGAACTGCAATCCTTGCCCGCATTCCAGTCGAGGTGACTTGGGGTAGAATCGCTTGGTACGATGTAGAACTGGCTTCCATCCGTGTTCAGTCCAGCGTGCGCAGCGGCGAGAGCACCAGGGCCATGTTTGAGGCCGTTCGTGTGTTCACCAGGAACAGCCCAATCCTCCTTCGGACAGGTTTCCGCAGTGTAGGCAGCACCAGTGGAGTCAGTGGTTTTCCCGTTGCAATATCCATACCAGATTCCAGCATATCCGCCACTTCCACTCTTGTGCTCAACATCTCCACCTTGAATCATGAATCCGTCAATAATCCGATGGAACGAGGTGTAATCGTAGAGATCATTATCCACGAGATAAAGGAAATTCTCAACGTGCTTTGGAGCCTTATCAGCGTACAAATCGATGACGATTTCACCCTCGACGCGCGTATTCGGGTTATCTGGGTGAATGTAAGACACTTCCAGAACAACCGTTGTTCCTTCCAATGGTTGTTCCAGCGCTTCTCCTGTGTACTTGAAGGCGACGAGGAAGATGAGGATTGAGATCGAAATAGCAGCCAATCCAGCAGGGGTTGGGTTGCCATCATCGAACATCTGGAATCCTTTGCCGAGAGAAATCGCTTGCTCGTCCATCATCGAAGCGAGCTTATTCATCGAACGGCGAACATCCTTGTTCGACGACTCTAATTTCAGGGCTTGTTGGTAATTCTTGTAGGCCCTTTGCCAGTGCTTTCTGCGGTTGCCCATATCGATGTCGCCTTTGGCGATCATCGCTTCAGCAGCCAACGAGAGTACCTTGACCTTCTGTGAGTTATTGTCTGCGGCATTCCATCCGGTGGTTCGTAGAACATCGAGAGCACCATCTGGGTCGGCGGACTCGATGAGAGACTGAGCCCTCTCAAGGGCTTCCTTCAACTCGCTCGGCATAGGAGGCATGGGCCGCCCGACCACCCACCCCTTGAAAACCGCAACGGATGGGAAATCATGCGTATCGATTGAGATTAGAGGGCTGAGTCCTCACTTCGTGAGGGAATTATCAGACGGGAACGGCTAAGACCGGCTCGCCCACGGCCCACGCTGCGGAAAGCACACCGGCATGGTCCGGAGCGGCGAGGAGACAAGGCATACGATGGCCAACACCGTCAACGATTTCACACTCAATATCGCCACAGCAAATGGAACAGGTTCGCAATCTGCGAACCTGATTCTGCTTCACTCAATGTTCGAAATGGGCGTTCCCGTCAGCGGGAAGAACCTCTTCCCGAGCAATATTTCCGGATTGCCAACTTGGTTCATCATCCGCGCCAGCGATGCTGGATATCAGGCGCCCGGCGACAAAACCCACATTCAAGTCGTCATGAATAAGGACACTTGGCTAGCCGATGTCGAGAAGGCAGAGGCTGGCACGATCATCATTCACAATATGGATGTGAAATTGCCTGTCGAGCGCGACGATTGCGTCGTGCTCGGAATGCCGATGACCAAGATGGCGCGCGCTATCAATCCGAAATTGGCGCGCATGATTGCGAACATGTACTATGTCGGCGCTTTGGCAGAATTATTGGGAATCGAAGAAGCGGCTCTAGCATCGGCCGTCGCTCAGCAATTCAAGGGCAAGGAGAAGGCCATCGAGTTGAACATGCAGGCCATCGGCGAGGGTCGAGCCTACGCCGCTGAGAATTGGAATTGCGATATTGGACACGTAGTCGAGGCTCGCGATAAGAATCCAGACACCTACCTCATCGAGGGTAACGAGGCGACTGCTCTCGGCTGCCTCTTCGGAGGCGTCAACATGCTCTCGTGGTATCCAATCACTCCATCTTCCTCATTGGCAGAATCGATCATCAATTGGCTACCTAAGATTCGAGCAGCCGAGGACGGTGGCTCGACCTGCGCAGTAATTCAGGCAGAAGACGAACTCGCCGCCGCCGGCATGGTTGTCGGCGCTGGATGGGCAGGCGGCCGCGGCATGACCGCGACCAGCGGTCCTGGAATCTCGCTGATGTCGGAATTCATCGGCCTGGCATATTTCGCAGAGGTCCCCGGAGTCATCTGGGATGTCAACCGCGTTGGACCTTCAACCGGTCTTCCAACCCGCACTCAGCAAGGTGACCTTTCGATGCTCTACGAAGCCAGCCATGGCGACACCCAACACCTCGTTCTCATCCCAGGAACAGTCGACGAGTGCTTCGAATTCGGCTGGCGAGCCTTCGACGTAGCCGAGCGCTTCCAAACCCTCGTCTTCGGCTTTTCCGACCTCGACCTCGGCATGAACCGCTGGGTCACCGCCGGCTTCGAGTACCCAGACCAGCCCCTCGACCGCGGCAAGGTAATCCGCACCCAAGAACAACTCGACGCCATCGCCAATTTCGGCCGCTACCGCGATGTCGATGGCGACGGAATCCCCTACCGAACTCTCCCTGGCAGCGGCCTAGAACCAATCCTCTACCGCGGAACAGGCCACGACGAGGACGGCATTTACTCCGAAGACCCCGCGGTCTACCACGCAACCGTCTCCCGACTCAAGCGCAAGATCGACAACGCGCGCGACCAACTCCCAGCCCCAATCATCCGAGCAGAAAACGACAAGCAAGTCGGAATCATCTACTACGGCTCGATGGAGAACACCATCACCGAAATTGACGACATCCTCGAACAGACCGGACTCTCGGTCAGCACCTGCAGAGTCCGCGCACTTCCATACCACTCAGAGGTCGAGCAATTCATCGCAGACCACGAGCAAGTAATTGTCCTCGAAGTCAACCGCGACGGCCAACTCTTCGGCATCCTGCGCAAGGAACTCCCAGCAGAACTCCTCTCCAAGATGCACTCCGTAGCATTCAGCGACGGAATCCCACCACGCGCACGCGTGTACGCGGAAATGGTCCTCGAAGCCCTGCAATCAGCCGGCGCTGAAGTAGGCTCAGCCTCAACTCAGGAGGTGAGCGCATGAGCATGCGTCCAATCCAACTCAACGTCATCGACCTGCCAAAGGCAGACTACACAGGCGGCAAGTCCTCGCTTTGCCCGGGCTGTGGCCACGACCAAATTTCCAACGTCATTATCCAAGCGGCGTGGGAGAACGGAATCGCTCCCGAGACCATCGCCAAGATGTCGGGAATCGGCTGTTCATCGAAGACGCCGGCATACTTCCTCGGGAAGTCACACGGATTCAACACAGTCCACGGAAGGATGCCGTCGGTGACGACAGGCGCTAACATGGTCAACAAGGACCTTGTTTTCCTCGGAGTTTCCGGCGACGGAGACACAGCATCAATCGGCATTGGGCAGTTTGTGCACGCGATTAGGCGCAATCTGAACATGGTCTACATCATCGAGAATAACGGAGTCTACGGACTGACCAAGGGGCAGTACTCGGCAACCGTCGAGAAGGGCTCGAAGAAGAAGAAGGGGGCGACCAACGAAAACCCTCCAATCGACCTTTGCAAGATGGCAATTAATCTCGGATGCGGCTTTGTGGCACGCTCTTTCTCCGGCTCAAAGAAACAACTCTCCGCCCTCCTGCGCGCCGCTCTCTCGCACAAGGGAATGGCTGTCATCGATGTCATTTCACCATGCGTTACTTTTGCTAACAACGACGAGTCGTACCGCTCTTACAATTATGTCAAGGCGAACGACGAGGTGTTGCACACCGTGGATTACATCCCTCACTTCACACCGCTCGAAGAGGTCGAGATTCCAGAGGGCGAATATCAGGATATCGAGCTCTTCGATGGCTCGACTCTGCGCTTGGCTACGCTTGGGGCAGACCATGACCCGAGCGATGCTGTGGCAGCGCTCGCGGCTATTCATGAGGCTGAGGCGAGCGAAAAGCACGTGACCGGACTTCTGCATTACAATGCTAAGATGAAGTCCGCTGACGAAGCGCTCGGGCTGACTGCGACTCCGCTGGTCGATCTGACTGAGTCTGAACTTCGACCGAGCGAGCAAGCGCTGGCTGACCTCAATCACTCATTCCGCGCTTGAATCGGACCCGCACAGACGGTTGGTCAATCGGTTCCGTTGAAATATGCGACCCGACTCGGCGGGTCGCTAGTCCCTTGGTGTAGTGGTCCATCATATGGCACTCTGGATGCCATGACCCTGGTTCGAATCCGGGAGGGACTACCACTACTTTCGAACTACCTCGTCCCTCTGACCCTCGGCTTCCCTAGATTGAATTTGAACATAACCGGTCCAGCCTACGGGTCCGGGAGGGACTACCACTTCTCGACCACGTTCTCGGCTCGGCCTCACACGGCCGAGGACGCTCAATTGAGCCGACTCCGTCGGCGACTGAATCCACTCTCGCTTAGCCGCATAGAGAACGCGGTCGAGCTCAATTTCAATCGATTTCATACCTAATGCCAAATAATTTGAATCGGCGGGAAAGATGTCAATATTTTTGAAAACCGGATCAACCAATCCAAGTTTTAGGATGAATCAAAACTAGAACAGTCAGAATTTCCAATCTACCAATCCACATCAGCATCATAGTCCATATCATGCTGAAATCTCCAATTCCGGACCAAGTTTGGGTGGGGCCATACTGCCCTAATGCAGGGCCTGTATTACCAAGAGAAGAAAAGACCACAGAGACTACTGTTTCAAGAGTCCAATCGGGATGCACCAATGCTAGGATTAATACAGAAAAAGTGGCCAAAACAAACCACGAACTAATCATACCCAAAACAAGCCAAACTCTGTTTTCTTGAATTACTTCATCATTAATTCGGATTGCAAAAACCTTTCTCGGAGACAGAAATTTCTTAATCTCTTTATTTATCAATTCCAATGAAATTTTCACTCTGAGAACTTTTATCCCTCCACCAGTTGATCCTGCACAAGCTCCTACAACCATAAGAAGTATCAATACCAGTTGGGAATAGACTGGCCAAGCAGAAAAATCTGTACTCGCATATCCTGTAGAGGTTCCGATTGAAGTCGCTTGGAAAAATGCTTGATCGATAGTCTCCAATCCGTGGAGAGTCAATATTTCCCTCAGACCCTGTAAAAATCCACCTCTTTCAAAAATCAATATGTTAAGTGCAATTGTAAGTGTAGATAGAATTAGGATTGAAAAATACATTCGAAGTTCTTCATCCTTAACTATGTCAGAGAACTTACCTTGAGCGAAAATGTAGTATAAGCTAAAATTAACTCCCGCAAGAACCATGAACAGAGCCAAGGTTATGCGAACCACACTGGATTCAATATCCATTACTCCTCCATCTGACACACCAAACCCTCCTGTTGGGAGCGTCGTTAAAGCATAATTTACCGAATCAAACAATGGCAAATGACCTATGAATTTCAATGCTACAATTTCGAGAATTGTTAGTGTGAAATAAATTATCCAAAGACGTCGTGCTGTCGATTGTAAATTTGTACCCATCATCGACATAGTGGGACCTGTCAATTCTGCTCTGGCAAATGCTGAGGAAGTTCCTAAAATATTTGAAATCAGTAAAATGCCGAGCATAATTACTCCCATTCCACCAAGCCATTGAGTAAGACTTCTCCAGAGAAGAATACTTCTGGGCTGAGATGCAATACAATCTTCTACAAATTGAGAACAAATCGGACTAGTATTCCAATCAATTACTGTAGCACCTGTCGTAGTGAAGCCTGAGACTGATTCAAAAATTGAGTAAAGAAAACCGTGAAATAAATCATCCAAAGATTCGATGTTAAATGCGAATTCTGAAGGTCCGTAGAATGTTCCTCCAAACCAATACGGTAGAGAACCAAAGAAGATTATTGCCGGCCAACCGAGGGCTACAGAAGCGAACGCATCGATGTCTCTTATCTGACCTTGCTGGGTAACAAAATTTGACTTGGATATCAATACATTACTGACTATCAATGCGCAGATGACTGGGAGAAAAAAAGTCTTGATCGAGAAGAATATATCTTCAGTGATTGCTGAATAAATCCATAGAAGAAATAGCGGCAAGGAAATTATTCTCAACAACCAGCCAATTACTAACTTCTTCATCAATCATTCCTTCAATCAAATCCACAATAAAATTCCTTTTCATTATTTCCATGTAAGGTCATGCTCAGAAGGCACTCGAACTAACACGGCCGAGAGCTATCGCTAATCGGCGTTTGCGAATTTCATCGGAATACCGAATCAACGGGACTTCCAGAAGAATAGTCCCGCGAAGGCTGCGTTAGGCACGATGTTGGCCATCACATCACCGGCTTCGTGGAGTCCGGTTGCGACCTCGTAGATATTGCCTGCGAGGAAAACGGCATACCAGATTGCCATGTACATCCCGAATTGAGACAGATTGTCTCCGCCCCAATCGACTATCTTCCACTGAAGAATCGCGACCATCACAAATGTGAGGCCCATCCAGCTAGCCATGTTCTCCAATTCGTCTGTCATTTCCCAACCGATTGGGTCAAACCAGAATTGGGGCATAAACAGGGCTGTAAGCCCCCCTATCAACAAAAATACTGCACTTATCTTGAAAACCAATTCGAGGGTAAGACCTCCTTCACTACTTTCCATGGATTTCAGAGGCCTTGTTATCCTATAATCTTCGCGCGTGAAATCAATTCACTTAGGGAAGCGCGCGATTGAGAATTTTCGAGGCGAAGGAAAGCATCAGGATAATCATGAACCATGCAGTAGCGTATTTTGCCCACGGAGTCGGCTTCTTCTGCTCGGGAAATGGGTCAATACCCGCTTCAATCGCTTCCGCGAATAGAGCCAACTCCTCCTCAATTGTCTCGGGGTCACGCGGGCCGTTCTCACTCATCGAAATCACCCATTATTCCCAACCACAACTCTCTGCAATCTCTCAAGGTTCAGCAGTTGGATTCCATCCAGAGACATAGGCTTCCTCCATCGCATTAAACGAATCTTCACTTCCAGAAAGGTCGATGTCGAGGCTGGCGAAATTCTCCTCAATTCTTCCCGGATTGCTCGACTTCGGAATAGTAATCGCTCCCGTATCATACACCCATTTGATGGCTGCTTGAGCCGGAGTACAACCGATGGATTCGGCGATACCAGCAAGGCTGCCGCAGCCCACTTTTTGTCCGCGGGCCAGGGGCGAGTAAGCCATGATTTGGGCACCGGAGGCTCGGGTGGCTGCGCGTAGGGCAGGGCGTTGGTTCCACGGGTGGAGTTCGACCTGGTTGACCGCTGGCAGAATCGTCGCATAGGCTCGCATATCGTCCAAATGATGGGCACCGTAATTGCTCACTCCGATGGCTCTTGTCCAACCTCTCGCAAGACACTCCTCCATACCCTTCCACACCCCCGGGCGGGCAGCGATATCTTCTGGCGGCGCGTGGACGAGATAGAGGTCTAGTTGCTCGAGTCCGAGCATCTCGAGGCTGCTTTGGCAGTGTTCAAGTGCAGCCTCGTAACTTGTTGCGTGCGGGCGGCGCAGCTTGGTCACAACGAAGATTTCTTCGCGTGGGATTCCGCTTTCTCGGATGGCTGCGCCTGTCTCGGTTTCATTGGCGTATGAACGGGCTGTATCGATTAGACGATAGCCTGACTTAATTGCGTGCTCGACGGCTGTTTTGCATTCTCCGCCTTCGGACATTTGCCACACGCCGAGGCCGAACCTTGGCATTTCGATCTCATGCTCGCGCTCGCCTGTGGCTACGTTCGTGTGACCGATGGTGATGGTCTCGTAGGCGGGCGGCATGGCAGGGGCTGATTGTGGTGGAACTTGAGTTTGCCGAAGATGATGTTCGGGGCTGGATTGAAGGCTTGGACTCCATCCTTGCAGCATGGCGGAGTTGCCAGAGGGAGTCGAATTGCCTGCTGGCTCGGTGGCAAAGCCTCGCCCTTCGGCTGCGGTTGTACTCAGCCGTGGCGTGGGTGAATCGCTTGAGATTCTGCTCTGCCACCGCGTTTCTGAGGTTCCGGCTTTTCCTGATTTCTGGGCATTTTCCGGCGGCGGGGTGAGTCGGGTTGACCGCGCCGCCGCCGAAGCGAATCCTGAGTGGTTTTCCGAGCGTGATGATCGAATCTCAGTCATTGCTCTTCTGCGCGAGATGGTTGAGGAGGCCGGCATCGCTCCAGATGGTTCGGGCGGGTTCCTGCAAGTTGCTGTAGACCTGCGAGATGAAGTCAATTCCGACAAGGCTGCTTGGGCTCGACTCGCTGCAGCCGGCAGCCTTGCAGTTAGCGGTTTTTCGACTGATTTAATCACCGAGCGCACCACACCACCACTTGCTCCGGTGCGCTTCGCCAATCGCTTCTATCACATCGATTTGGGCGAATCCCAAATCGAGCCAACCCTGCCCAACGGACGCTCGGAATTTGATGAGTTCCGTTGGTGGAAGCCAGCCGCTCTCCTCGATGCTTGGCTGGCCCACTCGGTCAAATTACCACCACCTCAAGTCACCCTCATCCGCGATCTCGTCGAACACGGCTTCGAAGCCCTCGCCGCCGACCCTCCATCCGGTTACCACATCATCGAGTTCGCGCCCGGCGTCGAGTGCGTTCCACTTCCAACTGCAACACTGCCGCCGGCAACCCATACCAATTGCTACGTCCTCGGCCAAGCCGGCGGCCCTCGAATTCTCGTCGACCCTGCAGCAAAGTCAGCGGAAGCCCTCGAGATTCTCGCAGCAAAAGTCGCCGAAATTCAAACGACGGGAAGCACCATCATCGGCACAGTATTCACCCACCGACACCCCGACCATATCGGCGATCTCCCCGCCATCTCATCGATGTACCAAGCGCCTATTCTCGCAAGTACAGAAACTCACGAAGTCATCCCACCATGCGATACCGATAGCACTCTGAGCGAGGGCGACGAAATCACCCTCGACGAAGTCACTTGGACTGTAATCGAGACCCCCGGACACTGCCCCGGACACATCTGCCTCGCCAGCGAAGCGGGCATAATCAGCGGCGATAATGCGACCGTATTCGGCACCATCCTCGTACCATCGGGAGAGGGCGACATGAATGCCTACCTTGCAGGACTCGAACGCCTGCGCGACCTCGACCCACCCCTGCTCTTCCCCGGTCACGGCCCGATGGTGGCAAACCCAACCAAACTTCTCAATCACTACCTCAACCACCGAATGGCGCGCCACACACGCGTACTCGAGGCGGTCGGCAGCGGCCACTCCCGCCTCGAAGCGATCGCCACCCAAGCCTATGCAGACAGCCCCGAGGCACACCCAGCCTTGGCGATAGACCAAACCCTCTCACACCTGAAAGCACTGGCGCAGTCCGGCGAAGTTGTAGAGTCGAATGGGCTTTGGTTAGCGACAGAGGAGGCCTGAGAATGGGCATCGAATTGTGGCAAACGACCCCCGAATTTGAGGGCTCAAGCGTCCAACGACTCAGCATCGAGACCGAACCCGGCATCCACATCCGTGTGCTGCTCTACACCCCAAATTCGCCCGAAAACCGCCAAAACCGCACCCTCATCATGGTCCCTGGCTGGAACTCTGTGCCCGATGGCTGGTTCCCAATAATGGCTGAATGGGTTAAATTGCGGCCCATCGTTTACATCGATACGCGCGAGAAGGGTTGTTGTCGAATCGATGGGCCGGTTACGAAGGCGACTTTTCAGATGTCTGCGATCGCCGCCGACTTACCAAAAGTGCTTGAAAAATTAGAGATTGATGCGGCCGAGTGTGACGCCTTTGGCGCATCGCTCGGCGCGACATTATTGCTTGAAACTTTGAGAGAACAAACTCTGGTTCCGCGAAGGCTCGTCGTGCTTTCGCCGAATCTCGCTTTCGCTGCACCTTGGTGGTCCAAGCCGCTGATTCCAGCCCCGCTATTCCTGTACGCTGGGCTGGTTCGATTCATCATTTGGTATCTCGATAGGCGGCTTGAGGAAGAGGGTCAGCGAATCCGCTATCGCCGCACCCTTTTGGCTGCTCCAATCGATAGACTGCGCCTTTGTTCAAACGTCTTCAAGAATTATCGGATGAACCTCGATTTTGCTCATGTTTCGACGCCTGTGGGCGTCTTGCGCGCATCCTCAGATACCCTTCACGACCATTCGGATGCGGGCACTTTGAGCGGGGCGATTCCGGATTGTACGCTCATCGAGGTCGAGAGTAATCAATTCGTTCACGAGGCAGAGGCTCTGCCGATTATCGAGGGCTTTGTTGACGACGCTGAATGATTCGATTAAGCGAGCGGCGTGAATGGATCATCAGCACCCCATGGGTCGATTGGACCGTCATCATAACGTCCTAATCGGTCGTACAAATTCTCGATAATCGCATAGGGCCAATCTGGATTATCTGGGCCGAATCGCTCCGCCATTCGTCCTCCTTCGCCGCCGTGAAAGTGCATCGGCACCTCAAGTCGGCGCAGCATTCCATCCGGAATGCCACCCATCGCGAAAAGATGTTCAGAACCGCCCCGACCGAGCACTCGGTCGGGAATAGCATCCTCGTCGACGGGAGCTTCGCAAGCATCGACGATGGTATCGACGAGGGCTTCGTAACCCGCATCGAGTCCGCCCTCGTGCACAATTGCCTCAATTGTCCCCATCACACCCAATGGGTCGAGTTCGCCTGTCAGCAATTGCAGCCAAGTGTGATGAGAGAGGCAACTGAATATCCACGGGTCAGCTGCAACATGCCTCCAAGCAGCAAATGGTCCGCGAGCACGGTCGCCGGGTTCGGGAAGCAGACCGTGCTCGATGAAAGCATCCTTCAGACCTCCCAAGCGAGTAGGGTCCATGGCGATGTGAGCATTGGCGAGCGTCTCTTCGGTTAGCAACCACCAATCCGGACCTTCGCGACGCGTCGAAATCGAATCATGGAACTCATCATAATCTCCAAAACCGTTAGGCAGCAAGCCTGTTTGGGCATGAACTCGGAGCACGTGAGAGGTCATTCCAGAGTCGACTCGGTGGTGAAAGTATTCGTGGTCAAAACCGAAAATGAAGGCGAGGTCAAGAGCCAACATTTCAGCATCTTCCATGCCATCCGCATTCATCCGATTGGCGATTACCGCAGCCTGTTCAGCCAAGGCATCGGCATTGCAGTGGATACCCCAATCGAGGTCGACATGAGGCTCCGCAGCACCTCGGTCGAACATCGGTCGGTACCAAAACGCGCGCAGGCCAACGTCCGCCTCACCCATGGTCTCCGGCCCGACAACGAAGGGGTCACCCTCGTCCATGCGTAGCCCGCCCATGCCGGTCATGTGTATCGAGCGCGCGCCGTGGGATATCAAGCGATTGTCTGTTGTGGGGTTGGGTGCGAGTGGGAGCGATTGTCGCCGGGTGAGGTGGGAGTGCGAGCGATTGTCTGATGAAGGGCGCGTGGGACAGCGGGTTGAGAGCCATGCGCGCGCAGTCTTCCTCCTTCGATGTGGCGCGCACCGTTCGCGAGTTGCGTTCGATGATTGGCGTTCGCGCGCGCAAAGCGTATCAGCCACACCATGAGCAAGTTGTTTTGCGATTGAACCCGAAGGGAGAACCCTCTGTCGATTTGGTGATCGTTCGGGGTAAGCGACTGTACATGTCGCGACGCGATCGGCCGATGCCGAACAATCCCTCACCCTTTGCCATGGTTTTGCGAAAGCATCTGTCGAATTCGCGTTTGGTCGAGGTTGAGCAAGTCGGATTCGACAGGGTTGTGATTCTGACCTTTGAGCACGGTGGAGGCCGATTGAAATTGGTCATCGAGTTATTTCGTGATGGCAATGTTTTGTTGCTCGATGAGAATGATGTGATCATCCAGCCGCTGACTCATGCCAAGTACGCTAGCCGTTCACTGAAGCGAGGCGAGCCATACCTCGCTCCTCCCGAAACCGTTGACCCTCGCGGGCTTGCGCGTGAAGAATTGGATGCAATTCTTGGCGAGTCGGGCCATTCGATTATTCGCACTTTGGCTGCTCGTGTGAATCTTGGTCGGATTTACGGTAATGCGGTTTGTACTGCGGCTGGAATTGGTTTGGATGAGCCTGCTGATTCCCTCGATGAGGAGCAGAGGCAGGCTCTCAGTGATGCGATGTCGAGCCTTCTAGATGAATTGGCAAATGGTGAGGGATCGCATCTTTGGTTTGAGGATTCAGAGGGGCTGACGGCTTGGAAATCGGCTGAGAACCCCGTCAGCATCGATACGGCGAGTTCGGGAATTAGCGAATTCTCGCCAATCGTCTTGCCCTTCTTGGATGAGACTCAACGCGTCGGCATCGAAAACCTCTCCGCAGCTTACGATGCCGTATTCGGCGCGCATGATGCAATCGCTTACATCCGCCGCGAGGAGGAAAAACTCGCTGCGGCGGGCGAGGATGAAGAGGAACAACGCGCCAAATTGGACCGTCGCGCTGCCCAGCAGCGCTCGGCCATCGAGCGCTTCGAATCCCAAGCAGTTCTGACGCAAGAATTGGCCAAATCGGTCCAGGATAATTGGACTCATGTTGACGATTTGCTCGGCCAAGTCAATTCGCTCATCGAGAGCGAGAGCTGGCAAAGCCTCGATTCAAAGGTCAAAGATGTAGTGTGGATCGACCGTGTCGACCCAGCCAAGAGGACCATCCTCGCAAGGCTACCTGACGAAGATGGCGAAGCCGGTGCGAGTGTCACCCTCGCCGTAGAAAAATCGGTTCACCAGAACGCTCAGACATATTTCGAGCAAGCTCGCACTCTCAAGGATAAGGCCAAGGGGGCGAGGGCGGCTTTGGAGCGAACCGAAGCCCAAGCCGCCAAGGAGCAAGCCAAGCGAGCCAAGGACGCGGCAGCTGGTCGGGTTCGGCTCGCCAAGCGCAGCAAGCGATTCTGGTTCGAGAAGCATCGCTGGGGAATCCTATCCGATGGTCGACTCATCGTCGGCGGGCGCGATGCGAAGGGCAACGACACCGTGGTTCGCAAATATTTGCGCTCGACCGACCTCTATGTTCACGCCGATTTGCACGGCGCACCATCCTGCTCACTTCGACTGCGCGACGGGCTCGAGGTCGACCCTCATCCGGTCGGTTTCAGGCCTGAGGGTGTGGCCTCGCTGAAGATTTCACAAGAATTGGCCGGCGGGCAAGAAGACGCTCAAAATCTGCCCGCCGAAATCATCGAAGAAGGCGCGCAGTTGGCCATTTGTTGGTCGCGCGCCTGGGGTAGCGGCGGGGCGGCTGCAACCGCCTTCCACGCCCGCCCCTCACAAGTATCGAAGCAAACCGAGAGCGGTGAATCCCTCGGCCGTGGAGCATTCGTAGTCAGAGGACAGCGAACTTGGTACCGCGACGTTCCGATGGAAATCGCAATCGGTTTTGCAATCATCAACAATATCCCAATCCCAGTCTCTGGAACCGCGGCCGGAGTCTCGAATCTATGCCAACGCTGGGCACTCATCAAGCCCGGCCGCGAAAAGAAAGAAACCCTCGCCAATCGAATCGCCAAAGCCACAGGACTCGCCCAAGACGATGTCCTCGCAGCCCTACCATCAGGCGCTTGCGAACTCGAAGACCACGGTTTGCTGAATACCTAATCAGAATTCGAGAACTATCTCCGAGCCTTCCACTCAGGCGCAGTAATCGCATACAGTGCAGCGTTAATCCACCTATCGTACAACCACTCACGGTCGCGCGTCTCACCCTCGAGCCGCATGCCCAACCGTTCAGCGACGGCTCGACTCCCATGATTATCCAGCGCCGCTTCCAACACGAAGCGGCGCATCCCAACATCATCGAAGACGTGATCCATCAGGCGCGAACAAGAACGTGTCACAATCCCGCGCCCCTCACAATCCTTCGACAACCAATATCCAACACCACACCCACGATTCTGCGCATCGATCCAATTCAGACTCATCGTCCCGACAGCAGAACCATTCTCACGAATTATCCAGAAGGCCGTAGAACCAGCAGCCCGCTCATCTGCGCACATCTGCAAGAATCCAACCTCATCCTCGACAGAATTCGTCCCATCCAACCAAGGCAACCAAGCCCGCAAATGAGCACGGTTAGCATCGATTACTGCAAATAATTCAGCAGCATCATCCAAAGTCGGAGCCTCAAGCGTGACCCCTCCGCCAACATCGAGCGAGAGAGCAATCTCACCCATTGGCCCCAATCCCACGTCAGAGCCATCTCCAGTCGGCATCCCGCAGGCTCCGGACATAGCACTCTCAGCCCTCCCAACCCGTATCAACGAGCCGGTGTGGCCCGGCAAAGCACTTTGAAGCCATGGAACAGGACTGCAGTGGCGCGTTTATCAAGTCAAAAAACCCGAACGGTGGCTTAGGTAACGATTCAAGCGTGGAGCGTCATCCGCAGAGCATGGGCGGCCCAAGCAGCGACGGGAATTGGACCTACGGTGACTACCTCCGACTCCCCGAACTCCTCGAACTCCAAGGCGAAAACAGGGGCGTCACACCCGACGAAATGCACTTCATAATCGTCCACCAAACCTTCGAACTTTGGTTCAAGCAGGTGATTCGCGAACTGACTGAAGTTCGCGACATCCTCGGTCAAGACCACGTACCCGAGGATGACATCCCTCGAGCGGTCGCTCACCTCGGGCGAACCACCGAGATCTTTCGCTTGATGGGAAATCAATGGGCAGTTCTCGAGACATTGACTCCTCAAGGCTTCCTCGCGTTCCGTGATGGCTTAGGAACTGCCTCAGGATTTGAGTCGTATCAGATGCGGGAATTTGAGATTCTTCTTGGACTCAAGAACGAAGATAGATTGTATGGCATGGACCCGATTGCTACTTTCCGGAAATTAGCTGGTAATTCGCAGCGCGATGCGGACATCCTCGCCCGGCTCGAGGATGCCGCATCGAAACCATCGCTTTTCGATTCGATTCTACGATGGATTTCGAGGACTCCGATTATGGGTTCGACCGCTGGAAGCGAAGATGATGATGCGGTCGTCGCGGCCTATGTCGATTCGCATCTGGCCGCGCATGAAGCGATTGGAAAAGAGGCGGCTGCTCGTATGTCTGATTATGGAGCATCGACTCCAAAGCAGGCGGCCGAGAGGTTCGCAGCCTCGCATCAGGCCGCCGTCGAGTTCCTCAAGCCGGATGGTGAGGTCAGCCGCGCGCGAGCTGGCCTGCTATTCATCGAATCCTACCGCGAATTGCCACTTCTGACTTGGCCGAGAACCTTGATCGACGCAATCGTCGAGTTGGAGGAATCGATGGTGAAGTGGCGACATGCCCACGCGCGCATGGTCGAGAGAATCATGGGACGCCGCATGGGAACTGGTGGAACCAGCGGCGTCGATTATCTCGATGCAACCTCGCAATATCGAATTTTCAAAGACCTCTGGGCGGTTCGAACGATTCTCGTCAAGCCGCAGTCGCGACCGGCGCTGAGCAATGCAGAATTCTACGGTTATTCGGCTGAAAACTGAGTGATTGCGGCGGTGCAATCATCGCACCTTTCAAGGACTCGACCTCTCTCGCAATGGATGTGCCGGCACCTGTCATCTGCGCCTATGCGCGAACTCCCTTCGGTCGTTACCGTGGGGCACTCACTGGATACTCGGCGACAGAGTTGGGCACGCTGGCTGTGAAGGAGCTGCTACAGCGCGCCGGAATCGATGCCGCGAGCGGCATCGTCGACCAAGTCTACATGGGTCAAGTTCTGCAAGCGGGTGCTGGTCAAGCCCCCGCTCGTCAAGTTGCATTGGGGGCTGGCTTGCCCTACTCGACGCCTTGCACGACGGTGAACAAGGTCTGTGGTTCGAGTCTCAAGGCGGCGATGATCGGCGCGACTGAAATCATGGCTGGACGTGCCGATGTAGTAATCGCTGGCGGCATGGAATCGATGTCTAATGCGCCGCACTTCATCCGAGGTGCAAGGCGCGGGGACGAGATTTCGTATGCCGACCTCTCGAGCATCCTCAGCCACGATGGGCTGAAGGATGCCTATGATGGATCTATGATGGGGGTCACGGGAGAGACCATCGCCTGCGAGGCAGATATCTCCCGTGAGCAATCGGATGCCTACGCGGTTCGCTCACACACTCTTGCAAGCAAAGCATGGTCCGCGGGATGGCTGGCTGATGAATGCCTAGAAATCGAAGGACTGAGCCGCGATGAAGGCATCCGAGATGACACAACAATGGATGGTTTGGCCGGCCTCAGAACCGTCTTCGACGAGAATGGACAGGTCACAGCCGGCAATGCCAGCCAAGTCTCCGACGGCGGTTCTGCGGTGCTAATCGCATCCGAGGAAGCCGCCGCAGCAAATGGCTGGCCGGTGCTCGCACGGATAGTCGACTTCGTCACATCGGGCGTTGAGCCGCACCGAGTGATGTCCGCTCCGATTCCAGCCGTCGAGATGCTGCTCGAGCGCAACGGCTTGACAATCGCGGACATCGATATCCTGGAGCATAACGAGGCCTTCGCATCTGCCTCTTGCGCAGTGCAGAAGGCCTTCGATTTCCCTGATGAAGGATTCAATCCACACGGTGGCGCAGTCGCTCTGGGCCACCCTCTCGGCGCGACTGGAGCGCGTTGCCTAATGACGCTGACAAACGCGCTTAACCGCACCGGCGGCCGCCGCGGAATCGTCACGATTTGCCTCGGCGGCGGCAATGCAGTCGGCATGCTAATCGAAGCCTGAGCCGAGCAATATCCGCGCCCCCATAGGGGGCGTAGTCCTGCCGGTGGCCTAATATGGGGGTCTCCGGTCGCCCGCCCCGATGGTCAAGCCCCTACGACAGCACACTCGCTTCGAGAAGGCCCGAATCATTGGTGCGCGAGCCTTGCAAATCAGCATGGGCGCACCATTGTACGTCTCAGAGGAAGAACTCCGAGAGAACTTCATGAACGAACTCATTCAACTCTACGGAACCGAGGATGCAAAGGCACGCTTCGTCCTCGACCCACTGAAGATCGCGATGCTGGAGTACGAATCCCACCGCATCCCGATCGATGTCGATCCTCACAGCGAGGAGGAGTGAAGACTCCGCCGCGCTCGCGGCAACTCCGAATTCGGAGTCTCAAATCTCTGGGGCTGAGCTATGCTCGACCGCATCGATACCAAGCGTTTGACCGCCGGACTAATCGTCCTAACTTTCGTAGTCATCGCGGTCGGCGGCCTCGTCAGAGTCTCAGATGCTGGCGAGTCTTGTCCCGATTGGCCGACCTGCTTCGGTTCGTGGTCATTCGATATCAGTCCGGAGGAGCAGGAAGCCTGGTGGGAAGCAAATCCTGAGGAAATCGATTCCCGAGGCGAGCACCATCGTTACACCACATTCGAGATTTTCACCGAGTGGTTTCACCGATTGCTCGCCGGAGCCATCCTCGGACCTCTCGTCCTGCTCAATTGGTTACTAATTCGCAGAGACGAGGATTCGACCGCAGGAGCGAGTTTCGCTTCCAGCCTCGCGGTCGGCCTCATCATTTGGCAAGGCGCTCTCGGCTGGCTCACCGTCGAAATGGACAATGAACACTGGAGTGTAGCCCTCCATCTCGCAAGCGCCCTCGCCTTCGAACTCACCCTAATCTGGCTCTGGCTTTGCCTGCACAGAGACTCGGGTCAAAGCCCATCTTGGCTCGATTTTGACCCGGTCCTTGCCTCGCGCTGGCACCGCCGAATCGCTTGGCTCGGACTCGGCTCCTTCGCCGCCCTCTTCGCCGGCGTCTTCGTCGCCACAACTCCAGGTGCAGACACGGTATGTGGGGTCGGGAGCCACGATGCTTGGCCACTTTGTCACGGGACTTTCTTTCCTGAAATCGTCGATGTCGTCAATCAATCTCAAGTGATTCATCGCTGGATTGTCGCCGCGGTGGAGGTCGCTCTTCTGGCCGCGGCCTGGTTCGTTTGGAAGGAGTACAAGGAGCACCAACACGGCAGGATTTTGCGAAATTGGGTCTGGACTGCCGCCGGTCTTTTCCTGCTCAACGTGCTCATCGGTGCGCTCTACGTGCTCTCATGGGCGCCGGACACAGAGGCCTTCCAAGAGGCGCTTTCACTGGTCCATCTGCTCATCGGCTCGCTCACCTTCCTAACCCTCGCCACCGCTTGGATTGCCACCGCAACCATAGCCCTGCACGAGCCGACACCACAGACCCTCGAATGAGTCGAATTGAAGGACTCACGCCCAAAGGGCGTGACCATGGGAGAGCCAGCGACGGGTGCGCGCGCTTGGCTGGCTCTCACCAAACCCGGCGTCGTCGTGCTCTTGCAAATCACCGCTCTGTGTGCGGTTCTCTCGCAGGACATGCTTCAGGCAGGAGGCGCCGGCCAAGTCGTTTGGGGGGATACCCTTTGGACGATGGGTGTGGTTTTCGTTGGAGGCTACCTGACCGCCGGCGGTGCGAATGCGATCAATATGTGGTACGACCGAGATATCGACCCGATCATGTCTCGCACCGCCGACCGACCGATTCCTGCTGGGGTGATTTCGGCTACTGCAACACTCGCTTTTGGGGTGTTGATTTCGATTGCGGGTGTGGCTTGGTTCCTTTGTTTTGGGAAGGGAATCGCCGCCTTTTGGGCGGCGTTTAGCGTCCTTTTTTACATCTTTATTTACACGATGTGGTTGAAGCGTTCCTCGGTTCAGAACATCGTCATCGGCGGCTTGGCAGGTGCCACGCCGCCGGTAATCGGCTGGGTTGCCGCTGACGAGAGTTTGATGCTCGATACCAGCGGCGCCGAGGCCTTCTTGACCTCGATTTTTGACCTCGGCAGCCTATTGCCGTGGTATCTTCTGTTGCTGATTTTCCTTTGGACTCCGCCTCACTTCTGGGCCCTCGCCCTCTACCGCTCGGCGGAGTACGATTCGGTCGGCGTCCCGATGATGCCTGGAGTCAAAGGAGCCGACCGCACCCTCAGCGAGATGAAGGTCTACGCAGCGCTTCTGGTCATTCTTGGATTAGCCGCACCTGAAGCGATGGGCGGTATGGAACGCTTCGAGAATCAATACCTGATTTTCGGATTGACCGCCCTTCTGGTCAATCTCTGGTACGCCAGAACCGTCTTCATCATCGATGTGAACGAGCCCCGCACCGAAGCTGACCGAATCCCCAGCGCGGCTCGCAGTTTCTTCGTCTCGATGATTTACCTCGCAATGATGTTCGCAATCGTAGTCACAGCCAGTGCGGGATTGGAAGGAGCAATCCTCGGAGCAATCCTCGCAACGACGATTATGCTCCGAGACGAGTCGAACGCGCGCAAGCGAATGAAGGCATGAATCCACTAGAATTCCTGTTTCCCCTCGCGCGCGTTCGCATCACAATTCAGTCTCAAACCCAGAAATCCTCAAACGCCAGCCTGTGCGTTCGACGGCCGTAGTACGCGTTTCGCGGGAGTGAGAGCATGGAGGAAAGGGAGCTCATCTACGACTGGAATGTCATCGATTACGAAATCGACCGCAACCCTGCAAACCACCCCCACGATGTCTGGTTCGACGACGAAACCCTGCGCGACGGTCTACAGAGTCCCAGCGCCAGAAATCCGACGATTCAGCAGAAAATCGAGTTAATCGACTTCATGGAACGCCTTGGCATACAGAAAGTCGATCTCGGCTTGCCCGGGGCCGGTCCCTTCCACGTTGACCACATCGATGCGATGCTCTCCCACATGGGCGAGAATGGCTATTCATTGCGGCCGGGATGCGCTGTGAGGACTGTTGTTGGGGATATTGAGCCGCTCGTTGATTTACAGGCTAAGCACGAGCGGCAGATTCAGGCTAGCGCATTTTTGGGGACGAGTCCAATTCGGCAATTTGCTGAGGATTGGACGATGGAGAGGATAATGAGCACGGCTGAGAAGGCGGTATCATTTGCCGTTGACAATGATATTCCTGTGATGTTCGTTACCGAGGATACTACTCGGTCGAAGCCCGAGGAAATCAAGGCGGTTTACACTCGGGCTATCGAATTGGGGGCCGACCGAATCTGTGTTTGTGACACGGTCGGACATGTTACGCCGAACGGAGTTCGCAAATTATTGGCTTTCATTCAGGATGAGGTGATTCCTGATGCCGGTGTTAAGCGCCGTGATATCGAAGTCAATTGGCATGGGCATCAGGATCGCGGCCTTGGCGTCGCTAACAATCTGGCCGCGGTCGAAGCCGGCGCAGATGTGATTCACGGAACTGCGCTCGGCGTCGGCGAGCGGGCAGGAAATGCCCCGCTCGACCAAACTTTGGTGAATTTGTCGCTGATGGGCGTTATCGACAATGATTTGACCGCGCTCAATGCGTATATGCGCAAGGCGCACGAATACGTTGAGGTCGCGCTGCCGCGCAATTACCCGGTCTTTGGTGAGGATGCTTTTGAGACCGGAACCGGAGTTCACGCGAGCGCGGTCATCAAGGCCATGAAGAAGGGAGACCATTGGCTTGCTGACCGGGTTTATTCGGGTGTTCCCGCTCAGGATTATGGCTTGCAGCAAATCATTCGTATCGGTCACATGAGCGGGCGCTCGAACATTATCTGGTGGTTGCAGCAGAATGGATACGAGTCGGATGATGAATTGGTAGCTCACATGTTCGAGGTTGCGAAGAGTCAACGCCGCTTGATGAGCGATGAAGAAGTTCACGCGGCGATTTCCGAGTTTCGTGGCGATTGATTCGGAGCGAGGAATCCGAGCCGCGCCATAGGATTAGACTGTCGCGGGCCGACTCTAACGATTATACACGAGCAGCGCCTTTGGCAAGGCATGAGAAATCACGCTTTGGCCGTCATATCTGCTCTCGTTTTGCTCAGTCTGCTCGCTTCGCCAACAATGGCCGAGAGTCATGATGCAGAGGCTGAAGAGGAATCGAATGTCATCATCGATGTTGTGCTTCCACTCTCTTTGGCCTACATCATGTTCTCACTCGGATTGGGTTTGACAGGCGCGGATTTTGGCTTGGTTCTGACCGAACCCAAGGCCTTTGCAATCGGCTTGACGAATCAGATGCTGGTACTTCCTGCGGTCGGATTTGCTATTGCGACCGCCGTTGGTTTGTCTGGAGAATTGGCGGTCGGTCTGATGATATTGGCTTGTTGTCCGGGCGGTGTCACTTCGAACATTCTAGCTAAGTTGGCAGGCGGCGACACCGCCCTGTCGATTTCTTACACCGCGGTCGTCAGCGTGGCTTCTGTCATCACCTTGCCACTCATCGTCGGCTTCTCGATGGACCATTTCATGGGTTCGGCAGCTCCAGACATCGATATTGTCGGACTGGGCATCACGATGTTCTTGCTGACCACAGTCCCTGTCCTAATCGGCATGGGAATTCGTCGGGCGATTCCTGCCCGTGCCGACAGCATCGAACCCATTGTCGGAAAGGTAGCGGCTGGTCTTTTCGTAGTCATCGTCCTCGCCGCAATCGCCAGCGAGTTCCAGACCTTGATGGACAATATCGGAACTCTGGGCCCAGCTGTGATTCTGCTCAACGTACTGATGCTTGGCATCGGTTGGAAGAGCGCGACCATGCTCGATTTGTCCGAGGTTCGCGCGACGACGGTCGCCATCGAAAGCGGCATTCAAAATGCGACCGTCGGCATCACCGTCGGCGGACTAATCCTCGCTCC
The DNA here is from genome assembly GCA_016845365.1 of Methanobacteriota archaeon. Taxonomy (GTDB): domain Archaea; phylum Thermoplasmatota; class Poseidoniia; order Poseidoniales; family Thalassarchaeaceae; genus MGIIb-O1. The sequence continues at coordinate 56,457 of JAERST010000005.1, read as the reverse complement.
AGCCGCCGGCGCAACCCTGTCGACCCTCAGCCTGCCAGCCGGAGTTTATGGTGTCCTGATGTACATTGTAATCGCACCATTCCTTTACTGGAGAATCACGGCAGCACAAGCCTGAATTGAATTCGCGTTTCGGAATTGATTCCTCGTGATGACTCTCACGAATGGCTCGTTGTTTTCCACCGAAGCAGTAGAAGTGAGCACCTGTGAAGACTAATCTCCCACGAAGCGGGACCCGCGCACGCGCCGGGAACGGCTAAAACCCCCAGAAGGGCGAATCGACCTTATGCGTGCAACAGCGATGTTGCTTGTCCTGATGCTTCTGAGCCCGGTCGCCGCGGCAATGACAGATGAACAAGAGATTCGAATCGACCTCGAAATTGACGGCGAGCCGATCATGCCGACATATTCGCGAGCCGTACAACTCGCATTCGATAGAGTCGCGGATCTCGATAGTTACACAGATGACCAACTCGCCCAAACTCACGAATGGTTAATCGTCACATCAATCCCACTCGAGAAGCAAATTTGGTCGGTTGCCAGCCCGGAAAAGGTCGAGGAAGCCCCGGTGCTTCGAGGTGCCTACATCTGGCATTTCGATGAGCCACTGAATGCAATCAATGACCTCGAGATGGCGCTCGAACTCGGCCAAATCGAATCTTTCTCGCCACTCGTCGAGCGCCAACAGCAAACTCGTGATGACCCCAATGACCCCGAGTTTGCTGCCCAATGGCACCTGAATAATACCGGCCAAACCAGCGGCTTGGCCGGAGAGGACATCAACGCCACGGACATCTGGAATCTCTACCGTGGCGAAGGCGTAATCATCAGCATCGTCGATGATGGATTGGACCACGAACACCCCGATATCGAGGATAATTACGACCCATCCTACTCCTATGATTGGTGCAATGATGATTCCGACCCAGCACCGAGCAGCTGGAACGGCCACGGCACAGCAGCAGCAGGCGTGGCCGCCGCAGTCGGAAACAATTCTCTCTACGTCTCGGGAGCCGCGTGGGAAGCAACCCTCGGCGGCTCCACCCTCATCGCCTGCTGGTCCGGCGATAGCACAGAAGCAGATGCTCTGACCTTCGAAAATGATGATATTGACATCTATTCGAATTCATGGGGGCCTTCCGACGATGGTTCAACACTCTCAGGCCCCGGACCATTGACTCTCGCAGGCTTCGAGGCCAATGCGTACAGTGGACGCGGAGGCCTCGGCAACTCCGTCACTTGGGCTGCAGGAAATGGCCTCGGCAGCGATGATAACTCAAACAAGGACGGTTATGCGAATAGCCGATTCACCATCGCAGTAACCGCGATTACCCACGAAGGCGACCAATCCTACTATGCCGAGCCAGGAGCCAATATTCTCGTCGCCGCACACTCGAATGGTGACGGTGAAGGCATCACCACTACCGACATTACCGGCAGTGGGGGATACAATGGTTCAGGCAATGTCACCCATACCTTCGGAGGCACTTCTAGCGCAACCCCACTAGCCTCCGGTGTCATCGCGTTGATGTACGATGCAAACCAAGATCTCACGTGGCGCGATGTGCAAGAAATCCTCGTGCAAACCTCTCGAAAGAATGACCCCAACGATACCTCATGGAATACCAATGGAGCGGGTTTTGATGTCTCTCACAAGTATGGATTCGGCGCCGTCGATGCCGGCGCCGCCGTCGAGATGGCAGAAAATTGGGTAACTCTCGACGCAGAAATCAATGCAACCTACGGCCCCTTCGTAGAATACGAGGACATCCCCGACGATAACAGCACTTGGACCGAATTTACTCTCGATGTCCCGCTCGAATTACGCATCGAAAGCATCGACGTCATCGTCGACATCAACCACACTTACCGAGGCGACCTCGACATCGTCCTCGAATCCCCCGATGGGACCGAATCTTGGTTGGCCGAGGACCACAATGATGGGAATGACGATTATTCGAATTGGTTGTTCAATACGGTGCACCACTGGGGCGAATCGAGCCTTGGCGAGTGGACCTTGAAGGTGCGTGACACGTATTCGGGCGAGAACGGGACGCTGAACTCTTGGGAGGTCATTTTCCATGGAATCGATATCGATTTCGACCACGATGATGACGGGCTTTCAGACGAGAACGAGACGCTGGTTTACGGCACTGACCCCTACGATTCTGACACTGATGACGACGGGCTTTCCGACTACGACGAAGTCATGACCCATGGCACGAACCCTCTCTTGGCGGACTCCGACACCGACGGTTTGACAGACGAGCAGGAACTGAACACTCATTCAACCGATCCGCTCGATTCTGATAGCGATGATGACGGCTTGTCCGACGGCGTCGAGGTGAATTATTGGGGAACTGATCCTCTGAGCTATGACCCCGACGCCGACAATGATTTGTTCTATCATTTCCAAGATTGCAACGATAATAATCCGAATGTCAATCCCGGGACTTACGAGAGATTGAATGGAATCGACGATGATTGTGATGACGAGATCGACGAGGGTTACAATTTCACAGATAGGGACTCCGACGGGCTGAAAGATTGGCCGGAGTACCACATTCACGGGACTGATTTTGAGGATGCCGACACCGATGATGACGGCTTGGATGACGGTGTCGAGGTGAATACGCACGGCTCGGATCCATTGACTTACGACCCCGATGCCGATGGTGATGGATTCCATTGGTTCCTCGATTGTGCTGATGATGATGAGTACCGGAATCCGTCCTTACCCGAATTGCTTGATGGCATCGACAATGATTGTGATTTGGTCGTAGATGATGGCTTCTCGGACTTGGATACTGACTCTGATGGGCTGGATGATTACGAAGAATTCCACAATACCTCGACCAACCCGTACGATGGCGATAGCGATGATGACGGCTTGCCAGATGGATTGGAAGTGAATACCTACCAATCGAATCCTCTGTGGGCTGACCCCGACGATGATGGGGACGGTTGGTATTGGTTCCAAGATTGTGAGGATAACGATGCTGAGCGTGCTCCGCTACTGCCGGAGTCCCTCGATGCCAAGGACAACGATTGTGACGATGAGGTGGATGAGGACTTCCACGATATCGATACGGACCAAGATGGATTGCTAGATTACCACGAATATCACAATCTCTCGACCGACCCGAACGATGCTGATTCCGATGAGGATGGCATGAGTGATGGAAAGGAAGTCAACGAGAAGGGCTCCGACCCGCTCGTCTACGATCACGACCGAGACATGGATGGATTCTACGCCTTCGAGGATTGTCAGGACCTCATCGATTCAATCAACCCTGATGCCACTGAGACGTGGAATGGCTGGGACGATGATTGCAATGATGTGGTCGATGATTCGATTGACCGCGAGAGCATTATGCTCACTACTCCGATTCTGAGTGAGACCGTCCGGTGGGATGCGGTGAATGATACGCTGGCTATCGAAATTCATGGGATTCCTCTCGAAATCTCCAAAACGATTGTTTGGGAGATGGAGGGAGTTATTCTCGCTGGAAATCTGAGTGAGAATAGCCAGCGCTTGGCGATTCGCGATATCGATTGTGAATCTAGGGATTGGGATCTCGCCAAGATTCTGTGTGGAGATGGTAGCGAATTGCGATACCTCAATGCTACAGTTACTGATTCTGGATTTGAGACAAAGTTGCAGTGGATTGTCGATGTCGACGTTTACATCCCACCGCCGACCCTTGCAGAATCGCTCCTTGCCTTCTTCGGTTCGACGATGGGGATCATCGTTCTGATTATTCTCGCATTATCGGTTGTTGGTGGGATTGCTGTCGTCGGTATGCGCATCCGTGAAAATAAGCTGATTGCGGATGCCTATGCTGAGTTCAGAGTCGACCAACGCCCGACCGGTGCATCGCCTGAACACCGCGCGGTCGAATTGCCTAGTGCGCCTGACCTGAGCGCTTTGCTGAGCCAGAGAAGTGCGAGTGAATCGGCTGGTGGTAGCACGATTCCGATGGTTGGTGCTGCTCCGGTCGCAGCTGAAGATTCGGCTGGCGACGAGCCGCCGATGGTCGGTGTTTCGTCTGTTGCTTACACGCCTGAAATCGGTGAGGATGGCGTGCCGAAGGCTCCCGAGTTCGACGAATGATCCGGCTGAGTGGGCTCTGATTGCAAGTCAAGGCTCAGGCTTCTAGGCTCAGGCCTCGTCGCTGAAACCCTTGGTGGCCTCAGGCATCGAGGCTCAGGCCTCGTCGGCTTCTTCTTCGGCCGCGGCGCGCAAGTTTTCGCCCCATTCTGCGTCAGGTGAGCCGCCTTCCCACTCGCCCTCGACCGAGATATCCTCGATTTCATCGTCCTCGCGCCACGGCGGCTCTCCATCAGCCCCGCTGAGCACCAAAACACCCTCATCATCGAGCCGCCGCTTCACCGTCTTCACACCCTTCTTGATGGGTAGGAGGTGACCTATTGGCGTACCCGTGGTGACGAATGGATGGGTTGCAGTGCAGATTAGCAAGCCCTCGGTCGGTGAGCGAATCTCCATCGATACACCTAGGTGTTCTGGGTCAGAGACCGTCGCAACTAACTCTCCCTCTTCGACCCAAGAACCGGCCGGGGTTAGGACATCGAGCAGGCCGCCGTGGTCTGAGCGGAGCCAGACCGAGCCAGAGGCTAGGAGGCGGAATCGCGGTCTGCTCGGATAACCTGGAATAACTTTCAGACTTCGAAGCACATTGAGAATTCCATACATCGCGATTTGTATGGATTCAGGGTCTGCCTCATCAGCGCCGCCGCCTTCGTATGTGATGCAACTGATTCCAGCGTCGTCGGCTGTCCGGCGCAAGGAGCCCTTCGGCCCCTCGCTATCGAGAATGACTTCGATTCCGAATGCTCGGGCGCTGCGATTGCTCGGCCGGTTGGCGAGATTTGCTCGGATTTGTGGCATATTGGTTCGGCCGAGCGCCGCAGTGTGCAAATCGACGATGTGGTCGCTGGTTGAGAACAGATCCTTCCAAAGCCGATTTGCCACGCGTGAGGTCGTGTTGGAATCTTGCTTTCCGGGGAAGAATCGGTTTAGGTCACGACCGTCGGTCATGTAGCGGTTTCTTCGACGGTAGCCGGGCATGTTCACGATAGGAATGATGCGAATCGTACCTGCTACCGTCGCAGGGTCAATCGCCTTGTCCTCACCGATGATGCTAGCGGATTGCAGGTAGGTCAAGGCGAGTGGTCCGACCAATTCGTTGCCGTGCAGCGCCCCGATTAGAGTCACTACTGGTCCGGGGCGCGAACCGTGAATCACGGTAATCGGAATTGGCCATGATTCACCAATTTCAACGTCCATCAAATCGAATTCGAGTTGTCGAATCGTCCCGGGTTTCACCAATCGTCGGCCGATTCGGTGCGATTTCCAATCGCTCGAGCGCGACCACGACTTCGGGGTCGTGCTCGGCTCTTCGAGGGCTTTCTCAATCTCTTTCCGGCGCCGCGGTGGAATCTGATTCGAGACTTTCAGAGGTTGATGGCGGCGCCTCTTAGCCCTCGGCATACGAGGGTTTTCATCCCCCTCGCCAGAGGGGTCAGGCGTCTTATCGGAATCCACCAATGCTGGGCTGTGGAGCGGGCGCAATAAGAGGATTCGGCAGCGGTCTGCTGGGCAATCGTTGTAGTATCACGCGCGCTTGGCGTGTTATGAGCGAGCGAAACGGACCCTCGGTTCAGGAACTCCACGCACCCAATTCGATCTGCTTCGGCTGCGGACCGGCAAACGCTGATGGGTTGCAGATTCGTTCTTTCCGGGGCGAGAATGGATTGCTGATGAGCTTCGAGCCCTCGCCTGAGCATCAGGCGTTCCCTGGGATGGTCAACGGAGGGATAATCGGGGCACTGCTCGACTGTCATGGAAATTGGACGGCGGCGATTGCTTTGATGGATCAAGCTGGGGAGGAAGAGCCGCCGTGCACTGTCACTGCGAATTATAGCATCAAATTGAGGCGACCTACTCCGGCTGGTGCACGGTTGGATGTGAGTGCGGAAGTGGTCGAACTTTCCGAAGACCGGGCGACTGTGAGAATGGTGTTGGAAGCGGAGGGTAAAGTCTGTGCAACTGGTGAAGGATTGTTCGTGGCGGTTCGGGAAGGTCACCCTGCCTACCATCGATGGAACTGAGGATAGGTTGGGTTGGCCAATTAGGCGAGCTTACCGGGTGGAGTGACTGCGTGGAGAAGCTAATCTTCACTTTCAGTTCTAAACGGGTTTTCTGGCTGGACCTCTCGGCATCCTTTAGAACGGCGGATTCAGAGTTGGTTCGTGGCCGCTGGTGAAGACCTTCCTGAGGTGTCTCTCGCCGACCTTCCAGTCGACGAGCGCATCAAGGAGCACTTGGGCTCGGAATGGGGTATAGAGGAGTTGTTTCCACCTCAGCGCGAGGCTTTGGCTTACTCGCTCGCGGGTGGAAATGTCATGTTGACAATACCGACCGCGAGTGGAAAATCACTCGTCGCTCATCTGACGATGATTCATCGATTATTGACTGATTTGCAGGGTGGGCGAGCGCTCTACATCGTTCCTCTAAAAGCGCTCGCTACTGAGAAAGTCGAGGAATTGCGCGAACTCGCATCGCTCGTCGGATTACGGGTTGGAATTGCGATTGGGGATCGCAGTGGAGAAACCAGCGGAATCGACGATTCGGATATTCTCGTTTGTACCAGCGAGAAACTCGATTCAATGCTGAGAACACGAGATGGATTGATGGAAAAAATCGCTGTTGTGGTGGCGGATGAATTCCATTTGCTACACGACATCTCCAGAGGTCCGACCCTCGAGATTCTTCTCTCCCGCATCCGCCACGCCCAACCAGATGCCCAAATTATTGCCCTCTCAGCAACGGTCGGCAATGCAGAGAAAATGTCAGATTGGCTCGATGCCCGGCTGATTCAATCGGATTGGCGGCCGATTCAACTTCAATCGGGGACACTAACCGGCCTCGATCTGAAGATTCACAGAATCGACGGCCCGGACCATACGGTCTGGCCCGAACCGAGGACCATCGAGGGAAGAACGACTCGGAGATTGCAATCGGTCCTCGACGACTCGGTGACAACAGGAGGTCAAATGCTAGTCTTCGTCAATTCTCGCGCTTCGGCTCAGAAAGAAGCGCGCGAACTCTCGAAACATGTCCGCAAGGCGCTGTCTGACGGCTCGATTCGCTACAGCGCTGAACTCGCCGAGGAATGGGATGAGATCGCCGAGAAAATGACTCGGCGAGAAGATACTTCGGTGATGGGTCGGGCACTCGCCCAAGCCATTCGCGGAGGAGTGGCTTTCCATCACGCAGGACTCACACATAGCCAGCGGAAAGTCGTAGAGGAGGCCTTCCGCGAAGGAACTCTTCTCGCAATTGTTGCAACGCCAACTCTGGCCCAAGGAGTCAACCTTCCTGCTCGACGTGTAATCATTCGTGACCACCGCCGCTGGAGTTCGGTTGCGGGCGGCTCGATGCCGCTTCCTGTCATGGAAATTCGGCAAATGATGGGTCGAGCCGGCCGGCCGAAATACGATGATTCGGGTGATGCATTGATTCTTGCAAAGGATGAGAGTGATGAACTCAATATCGTCGAGATGTACTTGCTTAGCGAGCCTGAGGAAGTCACCTCCAAATTGGCAAATCCCTCTGCAATGAGAGCAGAGGAAGACCCAGCCCTACTGACCCATCTCCTCTCAGTAATGGCGACCGGCGGAATTCGAGACCGGGACGCAGTCACCCGATTCTTTTCTGAGACCTTCCTCGCCACTCACATGGATGGGCAGATGCTCGACAATCGTCTCGACGATGTGATCAGCTGGCTGACTCATAATGGAATGATTACGCGCGAGGGTGAATCTTCTGAGGTTCTCGCGCGAATCAAAGAACGCGAGGATGCCGGCGATGAGCCCGAGGAATGGCAGGACGAGATGCCGGAATGGGCGAGGACTAGTGAGAACCTCGCCGGTATCGAGGTATCCAAAACCGAGCAATCCTCGCCGAGCGCTTTGACTCCGAGGAAAGGACCAGCAATATTCGGATTCTCTAAGGCTAGCCAACGCATTACCGCCGAGCCAAGTCTACCGGACCCAGCATCGATGACCTATGCTGCAACCATGCTGGGCCACCGTGTCGCCCGCCTCTATCTGAATCCGATTTCAGGACGGATGATTCACGATGGATTACAGCGGGCGATGAGCGTGCTGAATGGAACCGACGATGTTCACCAAGTCTCTCCACTGAGCCTACTGCACATGGTTGGATGCACGCCGGATTTCCTCGCCCTCTGGCCGAGAAAAGATGAGGTGGATAGGATTCACAACGCGATTCATTCCCATCAGAGAGAATTCCTTTCCGAACCCTTTGACTCGGACCTTGAGAGGAGAATGAAGGGTATCCTCGTGCTCGAAGATTGGATCAACGAGGCGAAAATGGAAGAGCTCGAGAAGAATTGGAGCGTACAGCCTGGAGATGTCCGAAGTCGAGTCGACCTCGCAGAGTGGTTACTCTACGCAATGCGCGAAATTCTTGCCGATGACGAAGAATTGCGAAGGTTAGACCCCGGACAACACAAGGCTCTGATCGAGTTTGTCAACGAATTACACCGGCGGGTGCGATACGGTTGCAAAGCCGACCTACTCGGCCTAGTTTCCATCCGTGGAGTAGGTCGAACCAGAGCGAGAGAGATGGCCGACCTTCTGGGTGTCGAAAGCGCGGCAGATGTAGCATCCCTGACTGAGAAGGACCAGGATAAACTCGCCGACCTAAGAGGATGGAGCCCGCGTCTGGTCGAGAATATCGTCTCAGCCGCAAGTCGCTCGGCGAGAAGACAGGGCTGACCTGTATCATTCATCAGTCAGAGGTCATCGCAGAACATGGCGGATGGCCACAGGGTTCCATGGTTCCCGGCGTGGGGCATCAAGTTCCCAGTGCCTCTCGATGACCCAAGGTCGGTCGTGGGAGTTTTCAACGAGTGGAGACCGAGTGAGCGCTGGCTGCTATTAGCATTCGACGCTGCAGCCAGTGAAGTCCATTTGTGGACCACCTGGCACGCTCTCAGGCGCAGAGAATTGCGTGGAGATATGGTCGGCAATAGCGTAGAAACGGAATTTCTTCGACTCATTTCGGGCACCCACCAAATCAAGACCGCTTTCGAGCGAGCCGGCCTGAGAAGCGGTGATAATTCAGCCTGGATTGTCTACCTGCCAGAATTCGGGGGTAACGACCCCTACCAAGCCAGCGCCGAAGAAGGGGTCGAAATTCCCCGAGAGACCTACAACGAGGCAACCATCGAGGCTGAGCGTTTGATGCTCCATCTAAAATCCGACTTAATTCCACAAAGACCAATCCCAACAGAAAATGGTCTACGAAGAGTTGGGGCTACCTCCAATTCGGAGAATCTGAGCATTCCCGAATTGGAGACTCGATTCCTAGCCCACGCTTCAATGTCAGATTTGCAGAATTGACCCCTTTGGGGTCAAACTGATAGGCGGAAGGCCCCAGCGCGTGGGCGATAATATGTCGAGATTCCACGGTTTCAGAAATTGTGCAGAATGCAAGGAAGGGTGTACAGCGGGAAATTTCGTTGACCACGAGGGCAAGCGTTACTGTACCGCTTGCTGGATCGCTCGCGAGAACCCAAAGCACGAATCATTGGACGAGATTCGTGCGGCAAACCGTGAGGCTGCTGGCAAGTGGAAGCGCCAAAAATACAGCCGAGAGGAAGGTCCTCTACCAGTCGGACCGCAGTCCGTCAACAAGTATTGAGGGAGCCAAATGAGCTTCGTTCCCGATGACTTAGACGGCGCGTCTTGGCCTGCAATAGAACCGTACATGAACGATCTACGAGACCGCACTTTGTCATGCGGCGGTTGCTTACAGACCTTCATCTCGGACCGCTCAGCCCTCTCCGAAATCATCTCTGAGGCGAGAGCCAGACTCTACATCGACATGACCTGTCATACAGACGACGAAGCCATCCAAAAGGCGTGGATGGACTTCGTCGAAAATGTCGAACCAAAACTCTCCGAGTATAGCGACATCCTAAACCGACGCATCGTCGAGCACGATGCCGTCGGTGATTTACCCCAGAGGTACGATATCCTCGTCAAAGGGTTGACCACGGATATCGAAATCTTCCGCGAAGAGAATATCCCGCTGCAGACCGAAGCCACCAAGTTGGTCACGGAATACAACGAGATCTGCGGAGCACAAATGGTCGAATTTGACGGAGAGCAGAAAACCTTCGCTCAGATGGCAATCTACCTCGAAAACACCGACCGAGAAGTCCGCGAGCAAGCTTGGACCTCAGTAGCCCAACGTCGATTCCAAGACAATGAGCGAATCTCGGAGATTTACGACGAACTCATCCGGATTCGCCACCAAATCGCAACGAATTCCGGCTTCGAAGGATACCAACAATACATGTTCGCAGCGATGCACCGCTTCGATTACACTATCGAGGACTGCCTCGAATTCCACGCATCCATCGAAGCCGTCTGCCAACCCCTGCGTCGCAGGACCGATGAAGAGCGCCGACAAACCCTGCAACTCGATGCACTGCGGCCTTGGGACATGGGTGTGGACATCCATGGACGACCGCCTCTACAACCCTTCACCGAAGTGCAAGAAATGGTCGACGGCTGCTCGAAAATCTTCCACGAAATGTCGGCCGAACTCGGCAATTACTTCGACCAACTCGACGCGAACGATTGCCTCGACCTCGACAGTCGCAAAGGAAAGGCTCCAGGTGGATACCAATACTACCTGCAGAAGAGCCGACTGCCATTCATTTTCATGAATGCGGCAGGCACTCAGCGCAATGTTGAGACGATGATTCACGAGGCTGGCCACGCCTTCCATTCATTCTACTCGGGCCACCTCGACCTCATTCACGAACGCGATGCTCCAATCGAATTCGCCGAGGTCGCATCGATGTCGATGGAGCTCCTAACCCACCCGCTCTGGGAGGAGTTCTACAGCACCGAAGAAGCCGACCGAGCGCGAAGAAATCACCTCGAAGACATCATCGCACTGATGCCGTGGATCGCAACCATCGACGCCTTCCAACACTGGATTTACGCCAACCCTGAGCACACGAGGGAGGAACGTGCCCAGAAGTGGTTGGAATTGAGCGAGCGTTTCGGTCCGAATGTTGACATGAGCGGATTTGAGGACATTAAGGAGGTTGGATGGCAGCGCCAAGGCCACCTTTTCGGAGTCCCATTTTACTATGTCGAATACGGAATCGCCCAACTCGGAGCGCTGCAGATGTGGCAATACCACCGCCGCGACGAAAAAGATGCACTGAGCCGCTACAAGGCAGGTCTTGAACTCGGTTATACCAGAGGATTGACCGAGTTATTCGAGGCGAGCGGACTTGCTCTTTCATTCTCCGAATCTCATGTCGGCAGCCTCATCGGTGAGATTGACGACGCACTCTCGGAGATTCCAGCCTGAGGTGCCGATTTGGAAGATGACCTGAGCTACTTCGGGCGAATTCGACAATTCAGTTGGAACGCCCGAATGTATCTGCTTCACATCTTTGGAATGGATGTGATTCACGGTGCTTGGGAAGTTCTCTTCAATCTCTATCTACTGCTGATTTTCCCTGAACTCGGCATCGCTTTTGTCGGGCTTCGAATCGCTGTGATGGGTGTTGCCGGCGCCCTTTCATCGATTCCCGCCGGCAAATTAGCAGACAGCCTAGACAGAAAATGGGGATTCATTATCGGAGATGGTGGAGGGGCTATCTGCTCATTGATTCTGATTACTAGCGAGGACCCAACGACGATTTTGGCTTTCTCGGCTGTCGCCGCCTGCTTCGGGTCGCTTCACCACGTCACAGAAGTTCCCTTCATGGCTGAGAATTCTGCCCCCAGCGAGAGAATCCACCTCTTCGCCGTGGGATCTGGATTCCGGACGCTTGCGGCGATGTTGGGTGCAATTGTAGCAGGGCTACTTCCGGCTTACTTGGGCGATACTTACGATATCGGCGCAATCGAAGCCTACCGATTGGCAGTACAATTCGCCATCGGCTGGTGGTTCCTCTCGTTGATTCCTGCCGTCCTTCTACGCAAACTCGACTTGCCTGCCGAAGAGAAGGAATCTGGGCGTGGATTATTCAGTGGAATCAAGAATCCAATCACAATTAGGAAATTCGTTATTGTATCATCATTCATTGGACTCGGGGCTGGATTCGTCGTGCGCCTAGGAAATGTGTTCTTCCACGAACATGGTTCGATTCAGGCGCACGAGCACGAAATTGGGATGATTTACGCGGCCTCCTCACTGGCTTTGGCACTCGGAGCCTTCCTCGTGCCCTTCGTCGTCGACCGACTCGGTGAGATTGCGACCATCCTGTGGACTCGCTTTGCTGCGATTCCATTCATTCTACTGATCGGATTTGCACCCGAACTCGCCACCCCGACGACGGTTGTCTCAGTAGCTGGATTGGCATGGGTGCTACGCAATACCTTGTTCAATATGTCCAATCCTGTGATGGAAGCTTTCACGATGAGCGAATTAGAAGTCAGTGAACGCGCAACATTCGTTGGCATTTCGCGCTTCTTCAGCGCTGGCCTGATGGCCATCGCTGGTTATCTCGGAGCCACTCTGATGGCATCCGGAGATTACCGAACTCCCTTCGTCATCATGGCAGTCGCTTATGCAATCTCAACCCTGCTCTTCAAGCAGTGGTTTGCGACGACGCACTCGGACCCCGAGGGCCTCGCAGAGATCAATCCCTGAGACCCTCGGCAGTCACGGTGAACACTGCCTCTCCCTCAGGTAGGTTGGGGCTGTCCACGAGTCGAGCGATTCTTCGCCCACCCTTGGACTTCCTGAGGTAGAGACGGAAAGTACTGGCGTGTCCGACGATGTGGCCACCGATGGCCTTGGTCGGATCGCCCCACATTGCATCTGGCTTCGACATAACCTGGTTGGTCACGAGCACCAGAGCATTGTGGACATCTGAGAGTTGCTTGAGCTCCTTCAGATGCCTGTTGAGTTTTTGTTGTCGTGCCGCCAACATTCCGCGTCCAACATATTCAGCGCGGAAGTGGCTAGTTAGAGAATCGACGATGATTAGCTTCACATCGATATTCTTCGAGAGTTTCTTGATCTCGTCGACGAGCAACATCTGGTGTGCAGAATTGTATGCTCGTGCTACGTGAATGCGGTCTAGAACAGCGGCCGGATCTAATCCGACACCTTCTGCCATCTGGGCGATTCTCTCAGGCCGGAAGGTATCCTCGGTATCGATGTAGAATACCTCTCCATCGAATCCACCCTGTTCGAGCGATAGCATCGTATTGACGGCGAGTTGGTGACCAATCTGGGTCTTACCACTGCCGAACTCGCCGTAGACCTCGACGATTGCTTGAGTCTCGAATCCTCCACCGAGGAGTTCGTCGAGCGCGCCTGAACCAGAGGTAAGCTTCTGCACCTCGCGGCGGCGCTCAAGTAATTTGTTTCCAGATACGAAGCCGCCGATATTTGCCATCTTCTTGGCGCCTTGGATAATCTTGGCCGATACAGCCTCGCCAAGCTCGGCTTGCTCAGCCAATTCATTCGGGCTCATCACGGCGATTGCGAGTAATTCTTCGAATCCTGCCTCGCGCAACTTCTCTGCGGTCGCCGGACCTACGCCCGGCAGATCCTCAATCGTCGCTTGCTCCTCATCCACGTCGATCACTATCGACCCGTCGTCTTCGTCCATCTTCTCACTTGCTGTCTTCTTGGCCATGCTTCTCACCTGTTGTTCAGCGATGGTCCGGCCTTGACGGTATATGAAGAACAGAAGGACCCCTTAAACAAAAATGAAAGTGAAAAATGTGAGATAATGCCACGCAGTACAGCGAAATTTCACTTTCAGTTTTCATTTACTTTAGTAGCATCAGGCGCGCGCTACGTGTAAAGGAATGGTAGCGAGTGGTGGATTTGAACCACCGGTCTCCGGGTTATGAGCCCGACGAGATAACCTGGCTACTCCAACTCGCTGTCCCCCCGCTGCGGCATCGCTTATTTGAAGCGAGCGGGGGGCAGAATCAGCACTCTCCGAGGCGAACAGTCTTGAGATGACGGCCACCCGGAATGGAAGGGACTGGACATGAGTGGCCGATTACTGATTCAGAACGCATCTCTGGTTCTTTCAGATCGAATCGTTGAGGGCGACCTCAGAGTCATCGACTCACGTATTGCTTCGGTCGCCCCCGGTGGCGGCCTCGAAGCCGAATCAGGCGAACAAATAATCGACGCCACCGGCCTCCACCTCCTACCAGGAGCCATCGACCCGCAAGTCCACTTTCGCGAGCCCGGTCAACCGGAGAAGGAGGACATTGGTAGTGGGAGTAGAGCAGCAGCAGCGGGGGGCGTAACCGCTTTCCTGGACATGCCAAACAATGTTCCAGTCGCAACAACCCTCGGATCGATGCAATCCAAAATCGATTCAGCAGGCCGCAATGGAGTCAACCACCACGGCTTCTTCATCGGCGCAACCCCAGACAATGTCTCAGACCTACAAGAAGCGGTTGGAACGCCGGATGCCCCATCACCAACCGAGGGGATTTGCGGAATCAAGGTCTTCATGGGAAGCAGCACGGGAGACCTACTCGTCCACCAGCAAAAGCACCTCGAGGACATATTCGCCAACACGGGAGGCATCATCGCCACTCACGCGGAGGATGAAGACCGACTGAACGAACGCTGGCCCGATTTCGAACACCGCACAGACATCGCCGCCCATGCCGAATGGCGTGACGAAACAACTGCATTGATGGCAACTCAACGCGCGGCTGCCCTCGCAAAGGACCACGACCACCGACTCCACGTTTTGCACCTTACCAGCGGCGTCGAAGCCGATTGGCTCGCCAAGCACAAGGGCGACCTAATCACCACAGAAACCTGTCCGCAGCACCTCACTTTTGACGAGACTGATGTCGAGCGAATCGGCACGCGTCTGAAGATGAATCCGCCGATTCGATACGCAGCAGACCGCGAGACTCTGTGGAAGCGATTGAAGGACGGAACCATCGAGTGCATCGCTACCGACCACGCCCCTCACACCCTCGAGAACAAGGCTCTGGGATTCCCCACCGCACACTCGGGCATGCCCGGGGTTGAGACCTCTCTGCCTTGCATGCTAACGCACGCGGCGGATGGGATGTGTTCGGTTGTCGATGTCGCGCGCTGGATGTGTGAGGGACCTGCGCGCGTTTACGGGATGCAGAATAAGGGACGACTCGCTGAAGGCTACGATGCAGACCTAGTGCTCGTCGATATGGAGACTCGTCGAGTCATCCAAGATTCAGACACTTGGACTCGCGTCGGCTGGACACCTCTCGCCGGACGCGAGCTCACCGGCTGGCCGATGTACACAATCGTCGATGGACAAGTCGTCCACAAGCGAGAGGCCGGCGGCCCACTAAGAGGAACGGCAGTAGCAGCACCCGGAAGCGCTGGTCGCCCACTCAAATTCGCGTAGGCGATTAACTCCGCTTCGCCTGAGCGAATTCGGCAGCGTGTTCGCCGCATCACGACTCTGAGCCAGTCTCTGCGGAACCATCGGAGGATTCCTCAGAGCCTTCCTCACCATCGACTGGGTCATCTTCCTCGTTGGCATCCTCTTCATCGTCGATCATCTCTTCGTCATAATACCACGAAGGAAGTTCGTGCCCAGGAATATCCAATTCCTCGATCGGCGCGAGGTCAGCAGTCCTGTGAACGGTCACACCGAGGGCCGAGAAAGCATAGACGTAGTCACCCATGAAAATCGAGCGGCGGATATTTGTCGAGTAGGAGAACCACCAATTGGTCTCGCCATCCTCATTATTGTAGAATGGCGAATGGTCGACGTCACCGTGCTCGGAAAGGGTCAGATTCTCAGCATCGACATCGATCAATTTCAACATCGAGACATACTCATATCCGCCATATCGACCATCCTCATGGTACACATATCGGTAGGTCGACAAAGGCACAGCAAGCAGATTCTCAGGCGCCCAATAAGTGAATGCCTTGTGCTCGTAAGTAGCCTCAGACCACGACCACGACCATCCGCAGGAACGGACATCTTCGCAGTTCTCATCGGTGTAAGCTGGCGACAAAGGCATTGCAGCAGCCAAAGTCGGATTCGTTGGATCGCTCACGTCAAACAAAGAAATCTGCGTCACAGACCAATCCAATCTCTCCATATCGCCACCGATACCAATCGTCAGCAAGGTGTCCTCGTTCACCGGATGGATGTAAGTCGAGACACCTGGGATTTCCAACTCACCCAGAACAACAGGGTCGGTCGGGTCCGAGAGGTCGATAACCCACAGCGGGTCGATATTGCGGAAGGTCACAAGATAGCCGCGCTCGCCAACAAAGCGAGCGCTCCAAATCCGCTCACCAGGAGCCAATCCATCGACCTTGCCAACCTCTTCTAGAGTGTCGACACCATCGTATTGCAGAACGGTAACACCGTTGGTTGGACCGGTGAACACAGGCTCACCGGTCTCGGGGTCGGTCTCATCAGCCAACCACCATCGACCCCACATGTCCGAGGTAGTAGCAACTCGAATCGAACCCTCGTACTCGGACATCGAGAATTGATCCTGAACAGTTCCATCGACACGACCCGAGCCGAGATATGTCGTCGAGGTCGTGTCAGAGATATCGAAAGCGTGGATATTCGTAGCATCATCCCATCCAGAGTTTCGCCAGAACCACCACCAATCATTCGCAGGTTCTGCCAAAACCAAGACATCCTGTGAAGCGTAAACATGAGCCCAGGTTGAAGCGATGTGGTCAACCTCAATCTCAACATCATCACCTAGCAATTGCAGAGTCATAATCGAAGTAAAGCCGCGAGAGACGCTATCAGTGCTAGCGGCAACCTCGCCGCAATCCTCTGAAGTCGTTGGCAGTGAGTAGAGGCCCGAGTCCGTCATCTCATACATGTGAGGAATGAAATCATCCAAGGTCAATCCATTGATGACGTCCTCGTTATTCTCGATTGTCTCCCTCAAGTGGAATTCCCAAGCGCGCTCACGATCCTCTTCATCCTCAAGCTGCCAGTACTCGCTTGGGAGCGATACCCAGTAGCGCAGACCGTCGAAGTTTGCATAGGAGTGAGTGACCGAGCGGACGGTGCCATCAACCAGTCGAGCAGTGTGGTAATTACCCTCGATGAAAAGCTCGCGCTCAACCTCAGGAGCAGCCCTGTCGCTGATATCAACAACCGTGTACTTGACCAGGTTCGAATATCGATAGTAAGTGTAGACATCATCACCCGAACCCCACTGAACTTCCTCGACCAACAACTCGCGGAGCGGGTGGTCTTCTGGAAGATTCCAAGCGTAAATCATCGAAGCGATGACAATTCTGTCGCCATCGATCATCATTTGCAGCGGACTGCCCTCAATTTCCATTTCAGCGGCCAGTCCGACCTCACCGAATTCTGGGACATCCATGATTACGAGACTCTGTCCATTGAGCATGTAGATGTGGTAACCATCGGTCTTGAGGAAGTCGGCCTCGTCAACCCCAGACTCCTGGTTATTGGTGCCCGAATACTCACCCTCACGGCTCTCACCCTGTGCTTGACCCTGGCCCTGCCCCTGTCCTTGTTGGCTTGGGGCGGCTGTATCGCCATCTGCGGCAAATTCTACGCCGTCTTCCATCCATCCCCAGCCCCAGCCCCAGCCGACCCAGTGGTAGTAGGATTCCTGGTCTAAGCGGACCAGCATCTCGTCGTAAAGAGCGTTCTTGAGGTCGAACAACAGCGCGTCGCACTCATCGTAAGATTGCAGCGTCGGCTGTGTTCGGGTTCTCTCTGGAAGATCCAATTTTGGGTAATCTTCACTGAGTATGTCGATGGTTCTGTCGAATTCATCCTCGATATCATCGATTGCACCGAGGCAACCGGAAGTCAGCATCATCGCCAGGACCAGAAGGGCTGTTCTGCGGTTTGGCATGTTGTGAGGGGATGCTGGGGTGGATATCAAGCGGTTGGTAAGATGATTTTACGTTTGCACGGAGATTCATTCCCTTACGCGTACGTGAGGAGTGCATCTTGGGGGACGCTTGAGCGACTCTTGAGCGACTCCCAAGTAACTCTTGAGCGACTCCCAAGTAACTCTCAAGCCGTGTAACGCGTCTCGATGAGCTCGGGATTCAGATCGTTAAACCAGGGCGTTGGTGCCGGATCATCTGTATCATCCTCCTCCTTGCTCATGGCGTTTGCCTGTTCAGCCACGCCCACCTCCAAAACGGAGGCGAGCCCGCCGGCGCCGACCATGAAAATCAGCGCCGCGAAGTGCATGTCCGCGTTGTGGGTCATCAATCCGGAATCATCTGCATCCGCAACTTAAGCAACTTCCATTCCTGCTTCACTTATGCTTCACAGCGATTCGGATAACTGCGAGCCTGTTGTCGCTCAGATTCCGGATTTCGGATGGCGATGGCGGTGAGCCTGTGAGTCGATTGTTCAACCGGATACTCGGTGGACCGCCAGCTAGCGACTCAACCAGCCGCTTCGATTCGTGCGACTTCGCGGCTGGTCAGCAGAACATCGATTCCAACATCGGATAGCCGCCAATTCGGGCGTCTGGCCTCACTCGCCGCCTCGACCAATTCAGCCGTCCGCAACTCCGCCAAATGATGGCTGAGCAATTGCCTCGAAATCTCCAACTTGGTGCGAATCTCAGCTCCCTGCAATCCGAGGTGACCGGATTCAGCGAGCACCTCAAGGATCGCCAAACGAGTCCCGGCAATTGGGTTACGAATCCGACTCAGCTCCTCCTTCGACAGGCTCGAAATGGCGTACCGACGCAACTTCCCATCTCGCCAAGAGATGACCTCGCCAGTATTTTCCAAAGTGTGCAAATGGTAAGCGGTCACGCCATTCGCCAACCCCAGCGCGTCTCGAAGCGCAGAGAAATGAATCCCAGCGTTCGCTTCGAGATAACCCAACAAGCGACCGCGCGTCAGCATATCCTCGCGATTCGCCTTCATGCGCGCAACCAGTGGAGCAGCCAGCGCAATCAGCACGGTGACGCGCATCGCCTCAAAGAGCACAGAACCAACCGCAAGCGAACCGAGCGCAGCCCCACCACCAGCCAACAATCTGGTTGGCAGAGCAATCCCATGAGACGAATCATCAGAGTCGAGACCGCGTTGCACAACAGGAGCCTCCGCGCTCTCGCCCTCGCCCTGTCCTTGACCCTCGCCTTGGTCATCGCCTTGGTCATCGCCCTTGTCATCATCTTCGGAGGAGTCCCCTGCGGCGGCCGGCTCACTATCAAAATTGACTACCGATAAGCCGGCATTATCATCCTCAGGACCGGGCGAGGGAGCCTCATTCAGCATCCACCCACCAGCCAGCAGCGCGGCTACCGCGAGCAGGGTGTAAGCACGGACAGCGTACACTCCATCCATGAGGAGGCGTAGGCAGGTTTGGCTAAGAGGCGCGTGGTGAGATGATTTGACAAGTCACGGACGGCTTAACGCGCCGACGTAGCGGCTTTCAATAAGGGGAAGCGCCCTCCCGCAGGCGTTGCGATGAGCGAAGCAGAGGACGAACGTGAGGCGGAGCAGGAAGAGCAGGCCAAAGCCATGCTCACCGCCGCAAGATCGGTTGTGCGTACCTGCATGCAAGTGCGCTCTGTCGAGTCGGTTCTGGTGATTACCGACCCTGAATCTTCTGAAGTCGGTCGGGCTCTGTACGAGGCTGCGGCGGAGGTTACCGACCGAGTACTCCTGATGATGATGCCACCCGGCCACCGGGAGGGGTCTGAACCACCGAATCCGGTGGCCGACTTGATGCGTCGCCAAGACGTTGTACTGATGGCGACGAAGCATTCTCTCACCCACACGAGGGCACGTGCAACGGCATCTCGAGAGAATGTGCGCATCGCCTCGCTGCCCGGAATCGATGAAGTGACATTCGCGAGTGGCGGGATGACTGCGGATTACAATGCCTTGCAAAAGGAAATCTCAGGGCTGAATCCTTTGCTGAGACGGCGTCGTGAAGTCCACGTCACCAGCGAGGCGGGCACCGACCTGAAATTCACGACCGGCGGTCGGTGGATCTTGGAAGATAATGGAATCTGCAATCGCCCGGGAGCTATCACAAATCTACCAGCGGGCAAGGTCTTCGTCTTGCCAAAGGAAGGTACTGCCCACGGGCGAATAGTCATCGATGGTTCTTGGGAAGGAGAGAAACTCGACTCCCCAATCTCGATTCTCATCGAAGAGGGAGTCATTACCGATGTCAGCGGCGGCGAATTAGCCGAAGACATCAGCCGCCGAATGGAAGCAGCCAAGACCGGACTTCGCCCTTCAAAGGCCTCCCTCATTGGAAATTTTGCAGAATTTGGCTTCGGAATGAACCCTCGGGCGAGGCTCGTAGGAAATGCCCTCGAGGACTTGGTTTTCAGAGGCGGGGCTTACTTTGGATTTGGAAACAATTTGCCACTCGGCGGCTCGGTCAACGTTCCTCTCCACATGCGAGGGGTTTGCCGCAAGGCGAGCGTAGCCCTCGAAGACGTCGACCTTCTGGTCGACGGAAAGGTGACCGCGAAGGTGAGATGAATGCGCGCGGTCCTATGGTGCAATGGAGAGACTCCCGCCCGAGAACTGGTCACTCCATTACTCGAAGACGCCGAACTCTTCGGCGTCGATGGCGGCGCGGCCAAAGCCGCAGCCGCCGGATTTGAGGTCGCCGAGGTATTCGGTGACCTCGATTCGGTCGACCCTGCAGAATGGAAAGGTCGGTCGACCGTACTTTCAGACGATTCCGCGAGCGACCTCGCCAAGTCCCTCAGCCTTCTGCAGACGCGGGGCTTTACCGAGATCGATATCGTTGGAATCGATGGGGGCTGCCCCGACCACATATTGGGAACTTGGGCAGCCCTAACCGAGGCCCCCGCGGGCCTCGATATCCGCCTGCATCACGCAGGCGGGATTACCATCAGAGCGCACCCGCAAGACGGTGCGCTCGAACTCATCATCCCCAAAGGGGATGAATTCTCAGTTTTCGCCCTCGAATCCTGCCAGATCGTCAGTATCGAGGGCGCCCGCTGGAACCTATCAGCCGAGCCACTCACATTCTCGACAAGAGGCTTGCACAACCAATCGCTCGGCCAACCAATCAGCATCCACGCCGACGGAATCCTTGCGGTGATCATCCACAACTGAGGTCGAGGGAGCCACTCAGTCCGAGGTTTGGACTCACTCAGACTCGTCGTCCGAGTCCGCCCCAAGCGGCTTAGGATTCAGCGATAATAGCATGGCAATTGGCCGCGTCCGCGGGTCACTCTCAAGCCCTAATTTGATGATTACAGCAAGCGGAATGCCGAGAATCAATCCCATGATTCCCCAGGCCCAGCCCCAGAAGGCAACGAGAATCAACAAAACAATCGGAGACATATCCAAGCGCTGACCCGCCAATTGAGGCTCGACAAATTGGCCCCAAGCCACCTGATTAGCAAAGAGCGCACCAAGTATCAGCCCAGCAGTCAATGGGTCATACAAAATGAAGGAAATAATCGCGGGCGGAATAAACGACAAAGGAGCCCCGACATAAGGAACGAAGTCCAACAAGAAGGTAATCGAAGCCCACATGAACCAACCAGGAATACCCATGTAACTGAGAATAATAGCGACGATAACCGCTTGACCGAAAGCCACCGAAGCCTTCGTAATCACGTAGGTATTGATTCCAGCCCCCGAATTCTCAACAATCGAAGCGAAGCGATCCATCTCCTCAGGATATGCTGCCTCCAACCTGCGAGGAAGAGTCTCAGCCTCGACGATGATGAAGATCAAGAAGATGAAAACGGTAACCGCACTACCGGTAAATCCAGCCAGCGTTCCAACGAATCCAGTAGCAATTTCGTTGATGCGCTCAACCGTAACCAATTCGGTCAGAGCGCTAGTATCAAACGAATATCCGTAAATCGTCAAATCCTCGAGCCAAAGCAATTTCTCGCGCATCTCGCTCGAGAGTCTATCCGCCTCCGAACTGAAATCCTGTAAGCTCTGATACAGAATGTCGGCTCCGATTAGAATCGCCATCACGACGCCGGTCATCAGGATTCCATAGGCCGCCAGCGGATGCCCATACCTCTCTTCCAACCATTGCGCAGGTGGGCGGATGAGGAAGAAAAGAAGTGTGGCGACGACCAGTGGTTGGAGGATTGACTTGAGGTGAATAATCGCAAGAACGCTAATCAAAAGCAGAATCGCAATATTGCTCAAAGTGCTTACTTCGACCCCTCGGAATCCTCGTGTCTCGTTCGTGCTCACGCCCCCGACGGTGAGGTCAGCCCCCATCAACTTCTCCCCGGTCAACGGTCGGAAACTTGCTGGTAAATCGCCTCAAATTGCTCTGCGTTTCGCCCGTAGGTGAAACTCTGGAGGACGCGTTCACGCCCTGCGCGCCCGCGGGCTGCGAGGCTCTCTTTGTCTGCGAGAAGGGTGAGGATAGCGCTTGACATCGAGTCGGTGTCGGCCATCGTGAAGAGGGTGCCCACCGACTCGTCGACCATTTCTGGAAGTGGGCCGTGGTCGACGGTTGCTACCGGGGTTCCAGAGGCCATCGCTTCGAGGGGGATGAGGCCCTGTCCTTCGTAGTAAGATGGGTAGACGACGAGGTCGGCATTGCGGAATTGGGCTGCGAGCTCGTCGAACGGCATTCCAGAGTCTATACGAACCGACCCGCCAATACCGAGTTTCTCGGCCTTTTTCTCTAGTTTTTTTCGGAGGTCACCGCGGCCGACGATGAGGAGTTCTGTGTTCGGCCGACGCTTCTTGACTTCGGCGAAGGCGCGCAGCAGAGAACCATATCCCTTGCGCGCGGCGAGCCGACCGACCGCGAGCAGGAGTTGGGTTTCAGTCTCGCGCGGCTCGTCGGTCGGATGAAACATCTCTGTGTCAACACCCCAATGAATGACCTCGCAGGACCAATCTTCTGGCGGAGAATATCGCTCGAGGAAGTCCGCCTTGGTCGCCGCAGAATTAGCCACACAAATGCTTGATCCCGCCAGCGCCGCCCGCTCAAATTTGGCATAATGGCCGGCGGTCAAGAGAATCGCGAGGTCATTCGGATTTGCCCAAACGGCCGCTTCCTTCTGGGCAGCGGCCGTACGAAGACCATCGCGCTCGCCTAACCATGAACCGTGCAGCGAGGAGACAATCGGCGCGACATTTTCCTGACAATCGACAAACTGCGCCGCTGTCCACGAAATCATTGGACAGTGCAAGTGGACGACATCAACAGGGTCGCTCGCGTGTAATTTCTTGAGATCTGCGAGCGCATGCTTACCATACGACTTGGTGAAAGCCATCGGCGCATACAACCAATCAACTTCACGAACACTAACTCCATCCTGCGCCGGAGCCTCGCCACCGCCCTTACGAGTAATCACACTAACGCGGTGGCCGCGCTCGACCAAAGCAGCCGAGAGATGGAAGACGGTCGAGCCCATCCCACCCCATCGGGGCGGGTATTCAGCCGACAACATGGCGATGTGCAGACCCATCCCAACCGCCCCGCGCTCGCCTAACGCTCATTTCAATCGAATGGGCTTCGCGTCGCCACACACGAGGAATCACGACGAACCCCCGAACCAGCATCATTCATAGCGAATCGGCAGGTCGCCCGATTCGATTCAGATGACTGAAACCCTACCTGTCCACGTAACAGTGGTTATCCCGACTCGAAATGAGGAGGCAGCCATCGTCGATACGATTCGCTCCGTCCCCAACGATGGCTGGTGCCAAACACTCGATTTCCTCATCATCGATGGAAACTCAACCGACCGCACGCGCGAGTTGGCCGAACAGGAGGGTGCAACGGTGTACCTCGAACCACGCAAGGGCTACGGACGCGCTTACAAGACTGGATTTGCAATGGCTCCCGGTGAGATAATCATCACAATGGACGCCGACTGCACATACCCCGGCGAAGAAGTCCCAGCTCTCGTCAAGAAGCTCATCGAGGAGGATCTTCAGTGGATTACCTGCGACCGCCTTCGCCGCGCTGAAGAAGGTGCTATGCCCGGTATTCACGGCTTCGGAAACTGGGTCCTCTCGACCACTGCAAAACTGCTCTACTGGTACGGTGTCCACGATTCCCAGAGCGGGATGTGGGTGTTCAGAAAGTCGATTTTTGAGGACGAGCGCGTTCGGCCTAAGCACGATGGAATGCCGCTCTCTCAGGAATTCAAGATACGCGCTCGCCGCTACCTCGGCAAGCAGAAGACTGCAGAGGTTAGCGTACCTTACCGACCGAGGGTTGGAGAGGCTGAGATCAATACCTGGGGCGATGGTTTGCTCAATCTGAGATTCCTTTTCACCCACAGGCTTGGTCTAACTCGCCAAGTTACGCCTTGGGGCCCTGAATAATCAATTCAATGGGTACCCATTGAAAGGACGGGTTTCGCAAGGGAACCCCTTGTGTTCAAACTAACTTCATCAGCCTTTATGTCTCAGAAACATTCTGCCCAAAGCAATTGAAGATATACCAACAAACAATGTAATCATAGACATTAGGTCAGACATCATGTAGAACAACATCCCGGGGTAGAACCTCAACAGTGCCACAGCACCGAAAATTAGCAGAATCAAACCAACGATTTTTCGAACCGGTTCTGGGATCATACCTATAATATAACCACGAATTTTTCGGAATGGATCCCACCTCATATGTCTCAGCATGTGTTCGAGAAATGTATCAACCATTGTTTTTCGATAGCCCACTAATAAATTAAAATTGCTCCGGCTTTGAAGAATCGATTCGGACCATTCGCAAGGTTCTATCCGAATACCCATTGAAACGGATTTGGATTTTCAAAGGGCTTTCAGTGCGTCCTTCGATTGGCTACCCATTGATTCGGGGGATTTTCTCGTACTAATTCGAGTTGATTATTGAGTAAAGTAACGCCAGCAAGAATACAATCCCATGTATTGGAGACCAAGTCCAACAGAAGCAGACAAAAGGAATGCAAATGGTGTCCAAAAAATTTCTATTAGAACAGATAATCCAACATTTTCTTCAGGTAAATTTCCTAATGAAAATAACCCTGTGATTCCAATTAGAGTCATTGGTAATCCAGAAAATATGAGAACTAGTCCCATATATAGTGTACTTCTTGTAAAAACTTCGCTGTCATGGTCAAAATCAGGATTCTTTCTTTCAGCCTCACGCGCATTTTCTTTCATTGTTGAGATTACAACCTTCAGAAACAATGCGAAGGTGGCTGTTCCTGCTATCTGAGCAAGAATCGGAGCATTGCTCACATAAGATAAAAAAAGCAAAAATAATACTGAAGAAATCAGTATTTTATCTACCTTTGATGATGAAAAAAATCTGTATAACGAGTGTAATTCCCGGAGGTTTTTCATGTTATTCCTCCCTCACAATTAATTCGAGGATAGATTGGTAAATCAGAATTCTTAGTTCTCTTTCTCCCACCAGTCGCCATCATTCGGCGGAGAATTATCATCGGCGGAAGTGGATTCGACTGACTCCGCCGCTACTGGGTTTTGAATCACAACCGATCCATCGCTATCGATTGGAGTAATCGTCGACATCTGCACCTTCGGTTCATCCTTCATTGTCACAGCGAGAATCCCTCCAAGTATCAGAAATAGGATGCCGAAGCAACAAGCCCCGAAACCACCCATCATTCCGAGGAAGCCACCAAAAAAAGAATCGTCACGAATCATCACATCAACGCTGCCGCCATGTTCCGCGGTGAAAGTGACCTCAAACTTTCCAGAATCTTCTATCCAAATTTCACCGATGTAATCGTAACCTGCGATTGCTCCGTCCTCATCAAATACCCAGCAATCCTCCAACTCTTCACAAGAAATGAAGCGATTATACTCATCTCCATCTAATACTTCGACTTGGACCGATTCGCCTTCCTCAACCCAGACATTGTAGGTATGAGTCCAATCAAAATTTCCTTCGTAGGTCGTGGGAGTAGTCCCCTCCCACATCAGAGTGCCACTCCAATCCTCACTATCTGGGTTGGCGTTATCGATCGACGCACCACCTAACATGGTAACAGCTATTCCGATTACAAGTAAAACTCCGCCAATTCCTAGAACCACCTTAGGTGCAGTACGCATGACACCGCTTCTGCTCAAACAACCTTCAACTTTGACCCGGCACAGCGGGTAGCGACTGAGCTTTGCTCAGTCTTCGTCGAACTCGTCATCAAGCTCTCTCGGGTCAAATGTCGACCAGGATTCAATCATCTCAAGGTCGCGCCGAATCGCCTCACTGCGCTGCTTTTGATAGGCCATTCCGGCGATGATAGCAATGACCAGCACGCCGATTAGATAGGGCAGTCCACTGCCCGCCAACCATGTCAGAAGGTTGCTCGATTCCGCCTTTTCCACTGAGAGAGTTTCGACGAGGGTTGGGCTGGTGAATTCGCCATCGACCGCCCAAACCTCGACCCTGACCCAGCCTCCATCTTCGATTATCCACGTGCCGACATAGGTCCAGATTCCGTCGCCGGCAATCGCATCGCCTCGCGTGCCGTCGTCTTGCAGGGTCAGCGCCATTTCTTCGCCCCCCGCCTTCATCAGCCCACGCACGACTTGTGTGGTGCCGTCTGGGTCGTCCAAGGCCACGGTTACGGTTACTTGTGTGGGTTCGTCCAAGCCGATATTCCTCGGGTCGATTTGCATCTGCGAGAGGCTTGGCGACGAGGAGCCTATCGTGAGATTGACCGAGGTCGTCGAAGTGGCTCCTCGAGAGTCCTTGACCAGAAGGTCGATGCGAATTGGTCCAGGGTTGAAACCGATACTGATTACATCGCGGTCGCCGAGGAAGGTGCCGTCTCCAGTGGTCCATTGGTAGAGCACGATGTCATCGTCATAATCGTATGACTGCGAGCCATCGAGTGTGAGTTGGGTGCCTGGTGGAATGTACTGTCCGTCGAGCAGTCCGTCGATGACTGCGACCGGTGCGGTTTCGAGTACGAAGAGAGTCTGTGTGTACCGGCGGACGCGCTCTGTGGAATCACGAAGTTCGAAGGTTAATTCGTGTTCTCCGGGTGGTAGGTAATCATTGTACCAGTACTCGTTGGTCTTGTCTTCGAGGATTGGTTCGACCATGAGAGACGAGGTGACGGTGACGGTGAAATCGTCGCCGTCTGGGTCGAAGGAGCGTCGGAAGTCGAAGAGGACCGGTCCATTCGAGTAGACTTCGACGTCTGGTATTGGCGAGTCGAGGATTAGGATTGGTGCGGATTCCTCGACTCGGACGACAATGGATGCGCTGGCTTCGATTCCTGATCCATCGTCGATTGTGAGAGTAACTGTGTGGTGTCCTTTCGGCAGCCGTTCATCGAGAATCCAGCCGCTGCCGATTGGCTCGAGCATTCGGTCGGAGGTCCAAACGACGCTGACAAGGTCTGTGCTGGATGCCGCAGTCGGGCTGCAGACGAATCCCGAGCCGTTGTCTGGAAGGTCAGTGCAGGCGAGGTCCCAATCTCCCGAGCCTGTTGCATCGAAGCGAATCAACTCGCCTGAATCGGTCAGCGTCTCGTCGGCTGGCTGAGCGATTACCGCAACCGGAGCTGAGTTGTTGACGCTGACCTGCGCAGTCGCGGAATTCCAAGTATTGACGTGTCCGGAGCGGTCGTCGCTGGTGTACATCGTGATGGTGTGAATTCCTTGTGTGAGCCAGCCCCGCCACTCAACTACCGCATCTGGAGTAGTCCCAGACCCAAGCAGCCCATCTCGGTCGCTCCAGAACTCGAATCTGACCTCGTCACCTTCCGGGTCCGCAACCATCGTTCCATCCAGAGTTACAAGATGCGACGAGGTCTCACCGGCTCGCAGTACATCGAATTCAGCCGCCGGAACCTCATTGAATAGCCTCACATCAAAACTCCAAGTGACGGCTGGATTATTCCCATCCGAAAGATGAATCGTCAGCGTGAATTGATTCGGAGCACCAGGGAAATCGATGTCAAAGAGCATCGGACATCCCTCATCCGTGGGCGTCGAGAAGCCGTAATTCGTCTCGACCCAACAAGTCAATTCATCACCCTCAGGGTCGCTACTTCCATCGAGAGAAATCGTAGCGTTCGCAGTCCTTCCAAGATGCATTATTCCCCACGAAGAGATGCTCGGCGAAGTCGAAACCGAGAGCGATGGAGGCCGATTGAACAACTCGATCTCGCGCATCTCGCTGACACAATGACCCTCATCATCACAAACCTCCAGAGTAATTTCCTGTTCTCCATCCGATAAGCATCCATCAGTAGTCTCCGGCGGGTTATTGGTAGCAAGATAGGAACCATTGTCACCCGCCGGCAAAACACCAACGCAAGAGGCAGTCAAATCCCCATCCAAATTGCTTGTCCAAGAGAAAGTCAGCGGGTCATCATCCAAATCCCACGAGGCAGTAGCATCGAGAATCACCGATGACCCGCTGGGGAACTCCGCCTCATCCACAGGCGTCGTCCAGATGATGAACGGCGGCTGATTCTCAAGCTCCAACCTGCAGTGAATCACCTTGTCAGAATCCAGCGTCACAGCCGCCGAATCATTGTGCACCCCATCATAATCGCAACCCACGTAGGCCGTGTTGTCCGCTGACCAACCTTGGGAGGGCATCCAGCGTGTGCCGACGAAGGGGCCGAGGGTCTCGAAACCGTGGTACGGAAGCGTTGCCGTAAGGTCCGCGTCCCAAGAATCGAAGGAGAGATTAACCTCTGCAAACGGAATGTGTCGAGCCATCTGATTTACCGCATGAGTCTCGATAAACCACATGATGTCGAGGATGCTATCCGAGGCGCTGAAAGACGGTTCGGAGATTGCAGCCGATGAAATCCAACGAACATGACTCGAAGCCTCGAGATGGAATGTAGTCTCGTGCGCGCTACCGGGAATGAAGCCGGAATCGGTGAAATTGACGAAGCTTGAATCGATGCTCGGTCGCGAGCCAGTCGAGCAGGCAAGACCGAGGTTTCGCACGAGTAATTCTGTGTGGTCGACGAGGTCGAGACAAGTTCCTCCGATTCCAGAAATCGTGCTTGTGCCGAGGCGCGAGGTGCGGTCATCTCCGGCGCGCCAGTAGACTCCACCATTGTCTCCCGAGAGGTCGAGGCCTGTGACGAAGGCATTGACGTCCTCGAGTTCAGCAGCGTAGCCGCTGCGATTAATATTGATGCGCATATCATCAATGATTACGATTCCTTCGCGGGAAAGGCCGGAATTGTCGATATCGAGGCCCGGCCCGCTCAGTGGGTCGTGAATCTCTGTTGCGAGCAATTGCAAATCGATGCTATCGCGAGCGACGATGCCATGCTGGTCGGCTGATGAATAACAGGTGAAGCAAGAGACATTCTTGCCTCCGCTCATCACATCATTGGCCTCGTCGAAGTAGATGCCGGCACCGGCCTCTGGAGTTGTTGCTCCGATGCCGTTGCCGGAGGTCACAACATATTGCAATTCAACATTGCTTGAATCGCGTACTGCGACGCCGTGACCGGCATTATCGAAGGCGCGCAGGACGGTCACTTCGGGGTGGAATTCACGGAAGTCGACGCCGCTTTCTCCATTGTCGGCGACATACCAATCCTGACCCATAGCGCCGCCTTTCCAGAGCAAGACTCCCGGTCCAGATGAATTGGTGACGAGGAGGTCGTTGATTACCGGAGCCCAATTGACGCTCCGCATGAATAAGCCGGCGCGATCGTTGATGGCTGAATTCGCCATCGGCTTGCCATTATTGTCCAAAATCAATCCATTGATTATGGTCGAAGAGCCGATGAGATAGGCCTTGAATCCGACGATGGGATTGTCTTCGATTAGCGCATCGTCGACTACTACGCCGCTGGTATTGACCTCGAATGCGGCGAAGGCGAGTCCAGGCGTTATGGCGCCCGGACCGCCTGTTCCTCGCACCTCGAGTTCACTGAAAACCGCGTGCGAGGGAAGATTGGAGAATTGACTGTGATTGTATTGTTCGACCATCACCCCGCGATACATGCTATCCTCGATTACCACTCGCTGGAAGACAGGGCGGGTTATCCAACCGGTGGTGATGTGTCGAACGAAAATACCGGTGTCGCATCGAGAGATGTCGACATCGGTAATCAGCGGGCGCGAGTCCTCTACCCAGATACCAGCAGCGACAGCGAGGGTCGCGCCTGAGACATTTGTAATCTCAATATTTGATACCAAACCACCCGAGTTACCCCAATAATTGATTCCTCGGGTGATTAGCCCATCGGCTTGCAGTCCATCGACTATTGGTGCAGAATAAGCTCCGACTGACAAGCCGATGCCATAGCGCCAAGAATTAGAGAATCCGTGTACATCCTGACCGCCACCATCGATGACCAAATCGTAAATTCGCGGCGAGGCCCCGTCGAAGAGGTCGACTGCGACGCGGTCGGCATTCTCAATCCTGACATTGGTCAGTATCGGATTCGAGCCATAGATCGTGATTCCATATTCTGCATCGGTAATCGTCAAGTTATCGATCGAAGATCCCAATCCTTGGCTCGATTGATTGAAGACAATCCCGTCGTGATCGCCGACAATCGACTCCAATACGATGGGATTAGAGGCAGTCCCTTCGACAGTAATCCTGCCGTCAACTGTAATCTCCTCTCCAGAGCCGAGTCGAATCGTCGTTCCTGATTGGACCACGAGGACATCTGAAGCTCCGACCGTGTATCCATCCTGAAGAATCACGGTACCCGACCAAACCGTCGTTGCCCGCGTGGTCGCCCCACTCGCAGCAAGAGGCAGAACACTCGCACAGAGCAGAAGCGAGATGATGAGCACTGCGAGGCTTCTGCGGTTGTCGAGCCTCGCGCGCATGGCTCTCGGCTCGCTCCATTCGTTGTATTGTTTCCCCCCCGCTGGAAGTGACCGGCATCGTGCGTTTGAGAGGGTCAGCATACCCATTTTGTGATGGCCGGCATCGTCCGTTTTGGAGTAACAGAACCACTGTTTTGAGAGCGTTCTTTGGGCCCTCCAAAATCGCGAACATCACCTACGCAGGAGTCATAAACGGCCAGTCGGGCGCGCAAACCACAGAGGTCGTCACATGAGCACAGCCTTCGTTCTCATCAAGACAAAACCGATGATGGAAGCGGATGTTTACCGAGCGCTTCTGGCGCTCGACAACGTCGTCGAAACCCACGTCGTTTACGGTGAGTACGACCTCGCGGCGCGCATCGATTTCGGCGATGACAAAGAGATGTCAAAGATGCTCATCGGCGAATTCCGTCAGATTCCTGGAGTCGAGCAAACCGAGACTCTCATCGCGGTGGAGGTGTGAAGGATGGCTGTTGGATTTGTTCTCATCAGCACCGAGCCCGGCCGCGAAATCGAGGTACGCGACGCGGTCTCTAAAGTGCCATGCGTAAGCGGGCAGTGGATCGTTTTCGGGGTTCACGACCTATTCGTTAAGGTCGAGGCTGAGGACGAGGCTGAACTGACTCGATGCATCGTCAAGGAAGTCCGATCGGTCGATGGAATCGCCGAGACTCGAACGCTGATTGGCGCTGAGATTTGATTGGGCGATTCGTCCGCCGAGCTTGGGCGAATTTGCCTGAATCGCTTCTGGAATTCACAGTGAGCGGGTGAGCCGCAAGAGGAGTTCGGCTGCTGCGGCTGGGCATTCTGCCGACTTGAAGCGACTGATTGATTCACGCCAATGTGAGAGGCGCATCGCCGGTTCGAGGATGCCTCTCCAATACCAGCGTTGGGCGGCTAATCGGCGATGCGAGGCGATGTCATCACGCAGGGGCGAGGTTGCTATCGCTGCGTGGGCTTGATTGAGCCAGTCTGGGTGTTGGGGTGCGGTGGATTCGAGCGCGGCGTGAATCGCTCGTGTGCGCTCGATGGTGCCATCTGCTGATTCGATGAATTCGCGCGCTGCTTCGAGGGCGCCTTCCGCGCCTGATGATATGCGTGTGCGCAAGTCGATTAGGGCTAGGCGCGGATGTTCTTCGCCCATTTGTGCGACGAGGGAAGAGCGGACATTTGCCGTCGTCTCGACGCTGCCAGATTCGAGGGCGACGGCGTGGCGAAGTAAGTCGATGGCTAGGTTTGCCGAGGCGCGGTCGGATTCGGGTAGTCTAGAAATTTCGACCGCGTCGATATCTTGCTGAGTCACCTTTGTTCCTTGGCCGGGAAGGCGGTCATCGTGGCTCCGAGCCAGAGCCGAGATCTGAGCTCTGACCGCCTCGGCTGGACTCAATTCTTCGAGTGCGGCCGCCTCCAATTGCTCGGCCTTGGCGACCTCACCGCGCAATCTTGCCAAGCGCGCCTCGCGCATGTTCTTCTGTGGACTATCTTCGACTGATTCGAGGTGCTGCGAGGCGATTTCTGATTCACCGCGCTCGAATGCGAGGTCGATTGCGGCGAGTCTTAGCGAGTCTTCTCCACTCGCCTCGACCGCCTCTTCGGCTAGAACTGCGGCCGCCGCACTATCCTCTCGGGATATGGCGGCAACGCTCTCAGCCAGCCATTCAGAATCCAGTTCCTCACCGGAATTGAGTCGGTGGTGGGCTTCCAATCGGCGCGCTCGCGCGCCGTCTCTTTGTGACCAGAAGCCAGCGGCGCGCGAGTGAATCTCCTTCGCCGCCGATTCCTCGAGAGTCGCGCGGCGTACATTTCGGATTAGATGGTGAGGCTCGACGAGGCTATCCATCCAGCGCAATACCGCCGCCTCGTCGAGTTCAGCGGTGCCCTCGCCCTCGGTTAATTCAGCGATTGCTAGAGGCACCGGCGCGAGGCTGAGTTCATCCAGAGTCTCAAGTCCAGCCTCGCTCAATCGCCGAATGACCGTCTTCTGAACAAATTCCTGCACCTCTTGCCCTTCACCGGGAACATCCTCCTCCGGAGACCAGAGGTGAAGGGCGAGAGGATGACCACCGAGGGCATCGACTACTTGCTCGCCGATCTCCGCATCGACACCATCG
Organism: Methanobacteriota archaeon; assembly: GCA_016845365.1. Taxonomy (GTDB): domain Archaea; phylum Thermoplasmatota; class Poseidoniia; order Poseidoniales; family Thalassarchaeaceae; genus MGIIb-O1. Next base: position 23,517 of record JAERST010000005.1, on the reverse strand, counting down.
GCGAGCAATTCCAACCCTGCCTCGGTATCGAGCCCATCGACACGAACCTCATCAAATCCAGCAAGAGTACCAAATGGACTAGGAGCTCGCACAGCGATGAGTACACCACCCGACTCACCACCACACGCGGCCAGCAAATTGCGGACTCCATCCAAGTGACGAAGATGCAATTCTTGCACCTCGTCGAGAATCAGATAGGTCTTGTGTCCAGTCGCCGCGCCAGCGATTGCCTCAGCATCGCGCGGCGACTCTCCTTCAAGCCACTGCGAGCCTATTCCAGCCGCATCAGTATCAGCATCACAAGTCCCCCAACGGACTCGGAACCCACGCTCGAGCAAGACCCCAGCCACAGCCCTTGCAAGGCTCGTCTTACCGATGCCCGGCAACCCACTCAATTGGATTCGACCACCAGCTAATAATCGCTCAACCAAGCTCTCAATCTCTGCATCACGCCCGCGTACGAGTGTAGGTTCGGGCATCGGTCCGACCGCGCGACCAGCCGCTTCGGGAGCGCGGTCCTCAGCCGCGAGCGCCTCTGCGCGCTCGCGCCCCGCGGCGGTCAAATGAACCACCGTTCTCCGCCGCGAACCACCACCAATCACATGCGCCGAACGAGTCGTCACCAAGCCAGAGGCCTCCAACTCTTTCAGGGGCGTATGAATAGCCGAACGAACCACCCCAAGATGCTCGGCCAAGCCTGGCAAAGAGAGCGTCCTAGGCACATCCCAAGCGCTCTCAACCTCCGCGCCGAATTCTGCCAAACGAAGCAGAAGTCGGCGCTGCGTCTCGTTCAGCATGGTTCGCGAGTGAGGCCATCAGTTCATGGGCGTTGACCTTCACCGAGTCTCCCCCATGCCAGTCGAGCCAGCCTCACTCGACCTCCCCCGCAAGCCCGGAGTTTACCTCTTCAAACGGGCCGACGGGCGAGTGCAATACGTAGGCAAAGCAACCGACCTGCGCAGCCGAGTGAGGTCGTATTTTGGGGCCAAGCAGGACCGGGAAAAGATACCAAAATTGGTCGCGGAATCGGATGACGTCGACTATATTGTGACCCAGACTCCTTCCGAAGCGCTGATCCTCGAGCGGCAGTTGATTCGCAAGCATAAACCGCGCTATAACTCGATGTTGATGGACGACAAATCCTACCCGTTCATCGCTCTGACTTCGCACGAACACCCTCGCGTTCTCTACACCCGACACCCCCCCGCCGACGCACAACGCTGGGGACCCTTCCCCGATGCTGGGGCTGCCAAACGTGTGATTCGTTTGTTGAGGTCTCAATTTGGCATCCGAGATTGTCCTGAATTGCTTCTTCAAGGATGCCTTGCGATGCACATTGGGCTGTGTCACGGTCCGTGCATCGACCCGGAGGGCTATGATGAGCAGGTGAGGGCTGCCAGGAGCGTTCTCGATGGTGATGCAGGGGTTTTGATCGAGGCCTTGCAAGTGGAGATGGATGAGGCCTCGGCGGCGCTTGATTACGAGGTAGCCGCGCACAAGCGCGACCTGATTCAGGCGGTCAATTCGACGGTCTCTCAGCAGGTGATTCATTCGCGTTTTTACCAAGACTGCGACGCTGTTGGCTTTGCTGCCGTTGGGGACGTTGCGGTGGTGCTGATATTGCACACGCAGGATGGCGTTATTCAGGGGCAGGTCAGCTATCCTGTGATTCACCGGGGCGATGTTGTTGCCTCCGTGTCACTGGTTTTGTCGGAGCATTTCTCGAACCGTCGCCCGCCGAAGACTTTGCTTGTGCCTGCGCCGTTGACCGAATCATTGGGTGAATGGCTGAATGAGCGGCGCGGGACTAAGGTGACGGTTCGCAATCCGCAGCGCGGCGAACTGGCCAAGCTGCGCGGGATGGCTGATGCGAACGCCGAGATTCAAGCCTCGAGGCAATCGACTCGGCGTTCGGGCAGCCTTGAACAGGCTGCTGCTGACGAAGCCGCGCAGGTGCACGGCTTCGACTCACTCGACCACATAGTCTGCTTCGATATGGCGCAGATTCAGGGCAAGGAGCGCGTGGGGGCTGCGGTGGTTTTCCGCAATGGTCGGCCGAGTAAGAAGGAGTACCGGACTTACCGAGTGAAGACGGATGTTCAGGACGACCTTGCAATGATGCAAGAGGTCGTCGAGCGCTGGTTGAAGCGGCAAGAAGAATGGCCGGATTTATTGTTGCTCGACGGCGGTGAGACTCATCTCAATCATGTCCTCGATATGCTCGCAGTGCACGGCTTAGCGGAGAGATTTCCGGTCGCCGCGCTGGCCAAGAAAGAGGAGACTCTGTGGCGGCCGGACGCCGAACCTGTGATCCTCGACCGGCGCTCGAGAGTGTTGGTTCACGCGCGGGATGAAGCTCACCGATTCTCGAATACTTATCACCGGAAGCGCCGTTCAAAGGGTGGCTTGAAGAGTTCCCTCGAGGAGGTCGAGGGTTTGGGTGCGAAGAAGATTCAGGGCTTGCTCCGGCACTATGGCGGAATGAAGGGAATCGAGCATGCGACCGAGGCAGAATTGGCTGTTGCGCCGGGTATTGGGCGTGAATTGGCGCGGCGAATTTACCAACATCTTCACGGTTGACGAGTCTACGATGGTGGTGTGTTAACCACAGAGGCACGGAGACACCGAGAGTGGACTATGAGGGACGGCTGTTAATTCGCCAAAGGCCGTGAGCTCTGTGTGCTCCGTGTGAGGAAAATAGCGGACGTCACGACGATTCACTTTGGTCGGACCACCATGCTTCGGGCTCCTCATCCGCATCCCTAAGCGCGGCTTCGGGCGGTTCATCGGTGATGATTACCTCGTCCAATTCGCCCATCTGCGCCGCGAATTCCATCTCGAGCATCTTCTCCTCCATCGCTGCATTTGCATCTTTCGCGGCTTCCTTTTTCTGGTCGCGGCGCCGCTTCCAACGGCTGACGGCTAAGCCAAGGAAGAAGACGAGAACGAAGATGTAAGGCGCGAGCTCGCCGAGAATCAATCCGTAACTAACCTCAGCGCTCCAACGAATGGTATCGTGCTCGCGGTAGCACTGTGTCCAAGTATCTGCGGTGGGGCAAACCGGGGTTCGGTATACGAGGATTTGCCGTCCTTCTTCTTCACGAATTTCTCCTAATCCCAGATCGCTTTCGAATGAGGTTAGTCGCACGCTATCTGGCATTGTGATTTGCAAGCGTGCGGAACTGCGAATCGTTCCCCACAAGGTGTGCTCCATTATCGGAGGAACGATGGAATGGAAGACGGCGCCCTCGGTGCTGATACCGAAGTCTGAGAAGACCAAGCCCAGGTCGCCGAGCGCCGCAGCCAAGGGATTTGCTTTTACTGCGGCCGGAGCGATGCTGACCCGAATTTCGTCATCGACCAAGGCAAGGGTCAGCGAGGCAGAATCAATCCGAACTTTGACCTTAACAGGCTCTAAGTCACTCGGTTCCATATCCATCGGCATCATCATCGGTTCAATCTCCAGCGAGAACGGAACCGCCTTAATATCCAGATCAGAGCCAAAGGTTCTGGTGCCGATAACGAGGTCTTGTGCACCTATCTGTTCGATCTCCTCAAAACTCGCCTCGACCTCATCCGCGAGCGCAAACGACAAGTCCAGTAAGCCCTCATTTGAGACCTCCATATCGTAATCTCCAGTGCTGAACGGAATCGTCGCTTTCTGCGCAGAGCCGAGCAATAGCCCACCATCCCGACGGTCACCGATAGCAACCATTCGACGAATCAGATCGGCTGGAATCGGCGAGACCTCCACATTCTCCTCCTCCAATTTCAGGCCCAGCCGATACAACTCGAGAGTCACCTCAGCAGAGAATTCGAATTCCACTGCCGCCCGCGTCTCGCGCAGCGCAAGGCGCTCGATTTCCATCTCGACATCGAGCGAGACGCAAGTCTTCTGATTCGAGCCACAAATCAAATCCTCACTCGAATCAGTACACTCGCTCGCCGCCCCAGCAATCCCGCGCCCACTCTCCAAACAGATGGCGTGCTGCCAATCGAATGGGCGCGCCCCAGCAATACCCACCGACTGTTGCGAACCGCCAGTGTGAGGCACGCTGAAGACCAATGTATCTGGGTCGGAGTGCGTCGAATCCAACCATTCGGGGAGATGCACCGTCATGGTGATATCCGCACTCGGGAAATCCGCCGGCAAGAGGTCCTGCAGATAGCTCAAATCGAAGTCCAATTCCATCTCCAGCACGCTCATCATTGCGGCCAAATCCTCATCGGTCAATATCGACAAATCCATCGTCGCGATATCCCCCTCAGCGTGCTGAATCAGACGACTGACGATGCTCGAAACCTGCATCTGAGAAGGCATCGAAGTCGTCTGCAAAACTACAGGATAAGCGCTAGTCATACCAGCACCGCCCCCCGCATCCAAACAATATCGGTAAGCCAAATTCTCCCTGCAAGTTTCTCCAGGGCGATGCTGAAACATCAGCCCACCAAAATCATCCGCAGGAGCAAATGATGGTGGCTGGAACATCAAATCTACACCCAGAGCCTCAGCAAAAGTGGCCGAAAGAGAGTCGATGGGGAGCGTTCTCAGTAAGCTGCCGACATCGCTATCCAATTCGGAATTAAACATCCGAATTCCATCCGCGCTCACCGAATCAAGACTGATCGTCGAGGTCTCAAGGTCGAGCCCCCAATCAGCAATCGTCTCAGCACTCAGATGGTGGATATCGATGTCGAGGTCGATGCGGCTATTCATCCGGTCACGCGCATCGACAACCAAATCCAATCTCAACTCAGGAGCCGGATAGGAGGTTGGCCCACGACCGTCGTCCAGGGTGGCGCGAAGGTCGAGTGAAAGAGGCGGCGAAAGAGCCGAGCCAGCGAGGTTGTCAACGGCGATTCTCGAGCCCCAAGAAGTGAAGCCAACGCGGAATCTTTCTCCCGGCGAATCGACATCAGAAACGCTTGCATAATCGGGCGGAATCATCGTGTATTCGAGGTACTGCCCGGCAGTTGCAATAGTCGAAAAATTGGATTCAACCTCAGCTCCCATAACCATCAGACCCTGCATCATGCGGTCCACATCACCCGTTTGCGGGTCCATTCCAAGGTTCGCTGGATCGATGTTCAAACTCAGGGTTGAGCGCATACAAATCGGCGGGAAAAACGGGTCGTTTTGACGGCCATCTTCCTCGTCGATTGAATCGATGTCCGGGTCGTACGTACACTGCGCGCGCTCGCGTGCAAAGAAGTTGATTTCAGCGGTCGGTTGCACCGGTCCGATGACCGCGTCAGGGAAATTTTCGTCGACGATTTCTTGAATCATCTCCTCGATTTTCTCCACCATCCTATCCTCGACAGACGAACCATCGCGGACTAGGTCGCGGTAATTGCGGATGTAATCGGCAGGGATGCCATCCGCCGGGTTGCTATCGCCCTCGAGGTCAAGGTCGAGCAACCCGAGATCATCTCTGGGCAATTCGTAAAGTGCGAGTTCGATGGTCATCTCGATGGTGGTCGAATCCTCCATCAACATTCGAACTCGGCCTTCGACCCACGAGTCGGAATTCGTCTCATCGAGGGTCGAATCATAATCGTCGCAGATGCCATCAGCGGTCTGCCAAGTCGAACAGATATCGTTTGAGACTTCGGGGTCGCCAGGAGGCGGTGCGGCGGCTACGCTCTGGCAGAGCAAGAGCAGAACTAGGGCGACTGCCGCGCGGCGCATGCCGCGCGGATGTGCGGTCACAGGCAATAAGTCTGAATCCGGCACGCATCGTCGAAGGGGCGATGCACCGAGAGGATCCGCACCGCCGGCTACGTGAAGCCGTCGGTTCGGTGATTGAGCAAGCCGGCGCTGATTCGTCTCTGCTCGAGGCGCTGCCGAAGCGCTGGGAGAAGTTTGCTGATGTAGCGCTTTTGCAACGAGGAGCATTCTCTGGATCTGAATGGGAAGCTTTGGCTGGCGAGGCACTTTGGGGTGCGGTTGCTGATGCTCTCAAGGTTGAGCGAGTTGGGCGGATTGGTGAGATTGTCGGGGAGCGGCGCGAATCGAGTGTGGAGTTGCTCCTTGGCGAGGATGATTTTGTCGTGCGCCGCGAAAACGGAGTCGATTACGGCTACCGCTTCACCCAGTGCATGTTCTCAGCTGGTAATGTGAATGAGCGCCGGCGGATGGGTGAAGTTGGGCGCGCCGGCGAGACCGTCGTAGACCTATTCTGTGGCATCGGCTACTACACCTTGCCAATGCTTGTTCACTCGCAGGTTGAGCATGTGCATTCCTGCGAGTGGAATCCGAATGCAATCGAGGCTCTCAAATGGGGGCTTGAACACAACGGTGTGAGCGATAAATGCACCATTCACACCGGTGATAACCGCATTACTGCTCAAGAACTCACCACAATTGCAGACAGAATCGTGCTCGGCCTGCTTCCAACCGCAGAAGGCGGCTACGACCTCGCCGTCAACTGCCTCAAAGAATCGGGAGGAATCCTCCACATTCACGGAGTTGCACCAGCCTCAGACCACGATTCTTGGGTCGAAGAAACCATCCAGAAGTTCGAGAAACTAGCCCCACAATTCAGCATCACAGAAGCGGCGCGTGTCCGCATCAAATCCTACGCGCCGCACTGGGATCACCTAGTCCTCGACCTCGAACTTCGCCCTCGCGCGTGAGCGGGACGCGATGCTTCGTAGAAGCATCAATCTCATGAGGCAGACATGAGTCAGCCAACCGATGGGCGAGGAGTGCTGCGACCACAATCACTCCGAGGATGACGTCCTCGAGGCAGTAATCGTCGAACGCCCAGAGGTCAAGGGATACGATATCCGAGCCCACCTCGAAGCCATTGGAATCGGAAAAGACCTCACCGCCATGAATCAAGGCTGGCTCATCGGCGGCAGCCTAGCAATCACCGGAGTAACCGCGATCGTGGCAATGCTCATCCTCTCAACCCTGTGGACCGCCGCAGGACCAGGAATCGCAGGCGGAAACTCAGACGATTGGTGGAACACCCCCGTTCACGAACGCCACACCATGGACCTCAACATGACAGGCCTGCGCAGTGTCCTACCCGAAGCAGGCCCCTACACCTGGACCGGCCCAACCGAGCACTTCGTCGAGGTTGACCTGCCAGCAAGCGAGCAAGATGTCGGATACCCCGGACCAGCCCTAATGCACATCGCACTGTGGATGCCAGACGTACCCAACGGCACACAAGTCCCGGTGATCGCAACCATCCACCCCTACTACGACTTCGGCGGCGAAGGAATCGCTGGAGACGACTCGAATCCAAACACAGTACCAGACGCCGGAGTCGGCGCGTGGGTGTTAGACCAATTCGTCCCCCACGGCTATGCATTAGCACAAGTCTCAACATTCGGAACTGGAAAATCGACGCACTGCCAAGATGTCAAGGGATTAGGCGAACAAATCGGAATCCAAGCGGCAGTGCATTGGTTGGGCGAGCAAGAATGGTCGAACGGCAATGTCGGATTGATGGGCAAATCCTACGCTGGAACGACCAATTGGGAAGCCGCCCAAAACCCATCACCCCACCTCAAGACCATCGTCCCGATCTCGGGTTCAATCGGAGTCCAGCAGATGTTCTACCGCAACGGCTCATCCGAGGCTCGGGCGATGCTCTACGATGTCCTGTACGAGGGAGCGACGGCGGACGCGACCGAGGACGATATGCGCATGTGTAGCGATGACGCGATTGGACCTTTGAGCCCGTTCACGACGTGGTTAGGTGCGGGCTTCGGTGGCGACCAGTGGAACGATTATTGGGATGAGAGATACCATTTGCAAGATGTTCTAGACAATTACGACGGGAGCGTTTACATCGTCTGGGGAATGCAGGATTGGAACGTCGACCCCTACCACGCTTTCCCGACTCACCAACTCCTCCAAAACGCCGGCATCAACGTCCGCACCATAGCGGGTCAGTGGGCGCACAACTACCCCGATCAACCGGATAGACACTCGGAGGTAACGAGTGGTTTCGGGGCCGAAGCCTACCCGAATATGACGCGATTTGATTGGGCTGTCGAGCTGTTTCCGTGGTTCGAATATTATCTGAAGGGGGTTGGCGAGGAGCCGGCTTCCTATGTTCAGATGCAGCGAAATGACGGGCGGTGGCATTTGGAGGAAACTTGGCCGCCCGAGGATGTTGAGATGGTTCAGGTTGGAGGCGGTTTCAGCGGCCAGTGGGTCACTGGATGGAATGATGAATTCACGGTTTCACTGACTCTCGGCGATGGGCCTGAGCACATCTCTGGCTTGCCGACTTTCCATGTCGATGTGGCGACTGGTGTTTGCAATGGTGGTCAATTATTCATTACGATGAGTGATGCTGAGAGTGGTTTGCGGCTTGGCCATGCTACGATGGATGTTCGATATCGCGATGGTGGATATGAGGCAAAGCCGACGGCTTCTTTCTCTGATTATCGCATGCTGATGGAATTCAATCCGATGGATGTTATCGTGCCTTCTGGAGGGATTTCTCTGACATTTACTGAGACTGGGCTGGATTACTTGCCATCTCCTTGTTCTTCGACTGGGTTGGAGATCAAGGATTTCGAATTGACCGTTCCGATTATTGATCGCGGCGGCGATTCAGAGGCGTGGTTCGATGTGCCGCCGTGGTGGGAACATCAGGAGATGTGAGCATGCGTGTGCTGGCTTTCGAGGACTCGTATGATATCGAGGCGCTGCTTCGTGAGGGGGGTGTGGATTTGACCTCGGTTGAGTTACGCCAGCACTGGAATACGATGGATTGTTTCGAGCGTATCCGCGAATTCGTACCGGATGTGCTCTTACTCGACCACTACATCCCTCCGGTGAAGGGGGATGAGGTGCTTCGTGGCTTGCTCGAATTGGTTGCGGCCGGTCAGATTGACCGGCCGAGATTGATACTTGGGATTAGTAGCTCCAGCGAGGCAAATGAGGGATTTGAGTACGCTGGAGCGGATGGCTCGATAGTCAAATTCAGACTTGCTGAACACGAGGTGTGGAGCCGATGAGTGTTCTGATTCGAGCCATGGAATCGCGCGACTGCGAAGCACTCGCGGTGATTTACAATCAGATTATTGATGAGAGTGTTGCAACATTCAATACTGAACACACCAATGTCGAATCGGTATCGACTTGGAACGAAACCGAACTCGTTCTGGTAGCAGAAAATGAGACGGGAGTTCTGGGATTTGTTCGCTCATTCCCATATCGCACAAGACCATGTTACGTGGGCGTGGCACAATTCTCAGTCTACGTCGATAATTCGGCTAGAGGATTGGGCATGGGGGACGCTCTGATGGCTGATTTCCTCACTGAGTTGGTTGCGAGGGGAAAGTGGAAAGTTCTCTCGCGAGTCTTTGTTGAGAATACATCCTCGCGCGCCTTGCTCGCCAAGCATGGCTTCCGTGAAGTTGGAATTTACCGCAAACACGCTATGCTCGACGGTGTTTGGCGAGATGTCGTCATCGTCGAGCGACTTCTTGGGCCAGCGGAGGAATGAGTATGATTCCACAATGGCTGCACGATGCTGCGCGTGAGTACAATGCTCACTCGTTGGCTAACCGCGATGCTTACGCTGCGGTGTTGTTGATGCCGATTCAGAACCTCGCGACCATCCTCGACTGGACCTTCCAATCCTTGCCCGACGAAATCCTGGTTGGAATGGACGTCAACCACGAGAGGGCAAATCCTCGCGAAGTCGAGGAAAATTATGCCAGTGCTGACCGGAATGACGGCCTATTCGCCGGGCAGGGCTACCTGCTCGGCGAACCGCACCTCGTAAATCGCGGTAATTCATTCGAGGTGCACCACGTACCTGAGGAATGGATGGACGGATTATTCTCCGTCGACCGTGGCTCGCGCGGCAGTCGATTCACCCATTGGCTTCACACCCATCCAAACGCACCAGCAATTCCCAGCGGAGCGGATGCAGATGCCGCGCAGTGGACCGAAGGCACAGACATGATTCTCGGCGTCCGATTCACCCCTGAGGGCCATCTCCCATGGTTCGACGGTGTCGATGGAGTGCGCCGACCACTAACCGAACTCGATGGTTCAGGCGCACTCGGCCGAGCCCGAACCGGCCATCTCATTCACGGGCTCGACCTAATCTGCTTCCACCGCACGGGCCTCGGAGTCAACCTCGTCATCACCGATGCCCGCGGCAACGCGATCGAGTGACTCGGCGCAGCGCCGGCTCACTCGCCGCGAAACAAATGCTGACGATAGTAGTCGAGCTCCTCGATGCTTCCACGAATATCATCGAGGGCTCGGTGCCCAGAGTTCTTGCGCCACTTCGGCACATCTGGATACCACGCGCGCGCGAGGATTTTCACACTGGTCACATCAACCGAGCGATAGTGGAAAAATTCGTACAATTCAGGCATGTAACGGCGAAGGAAGCGACGGTCTTGACCAATCGTATTCCCGCAGAGAGGGGAGGCACCAGACGCACAGTGCTGACGAAGAAAAGCCAGGGTTGCCTGCTCAGCCTCAGCCATCGAGACTCCATCCGATTCAATTCGCGCGAGCAATCCATTCTCGGTGTGATGCTCGACATTCCAATCATCCATCTTAGCCAATTCCGCTTCACCAACATCGATTGCAAGGCTCGGACCCTCTGCAACCACGCTTAGGTCCGACTCGGTGACAATTGTCGCAATCTCAATGATCGTATTCTCCTCTGGATAGAGGCCGGTCATCTCCAAGTCAATCCAGACCAGCCTGTCCTCGACCATGACAATCCCCGACGGCCGCGAGTCATAGCGATTGCCCGTTGCACGAGTGCTCCCGGTTCCAAGATAGGTCAGAATCAAGAGCGTCAGGCCGCGCGCAGACTGCGTGCGTAACGTTACTTACCTCGAATTGATGCGAGGCAATAGCGACTTTCGTCGTCTATTCGTCGCCAATTGGGTGTCCAATCTCGGCGATTGGTTTTCGGTCATTGCGCTGTTTATTCTCTCTGGCGAGCAGTCGGATAATTCACCGCTCGCCATCGCCGCAGTAATCATTTTCCGAATGCTTGGGATGGCGATTGTTGAGCCATTTACTGGGCTGCTTGCCGACCGTTATTCGCGTAGAAAATTGATGATTCTCTCGAATGCTCTGTCATTGGGAATTCTGCTCGCATTCGTCCAATTTCAGCTGCTGAACAGCCTATCGATGGTCTATGTGATGGCCTTTGCGATGATGTTTTGTCGGGCGATTTACGACCCCGCGCGCTACGCCTACGTGCCGAATATCACCACACGCGAAGAGTTGCTCACCGCCAATGCCCTCGGTTCCTTGGGTTGGTCTGCCGCGCTTGGTTTCGGTGCATCGCTTGGTGGGTTTACAATCGCTGCTTACGGCGTCGAGACATCGTTGATTATCGACGCCGCGACCTTCGTGATGTCGATTCTGATTTTGTGGACTTTGCCCGAGGGTGGGCCCACTGAGGCGAAGGATATCGGGCGTGGGCCGAGGGCTGTTGTTGGTGGGATTCTCGAGGGTTGGAAGATTATTCTGGCCAAGCCTGAGATTTCTCGGATTTTGCTTGCAAAGGGGATGTGGTCGATTGGCGGTGGGGCGCAAATTTTCCTGTTGATTCTCATCGGTGCCGAGGCTGGCTTCGGTGCTGTCGCCACCGGCATTGGTGTTCTCTACATGGCTCGAGGCTGGGGCTCGGGCCTTGGGCCGGCGGTCGCTCGCTGGATATTCCCTGACCGCCGTGTTTGGCCATCGGTTCTACCTGCGATGGTTATCTCGAGCGGTATCTTCTACATTCTTGTTGGCACGCTCGAATGGACGCGCCTAATCGTCGTGCTGATCTTCATCTCGCACGCGACCAGTGGGGCGAATTGGGTCTTCTCGACGACGTTGATTCAGGAGCGCTCAGACGATGATTGGCGCGGGCGCGCGGCAGGAGCTGACTTCCTGATGATGGCACTGACCTCCGGCCTGAGCGCCTTGCTCGCCGCGTTAATCCTCGAGTACGAAGTGCTCGATCTGCGCCAGACCATCATCCTCACCGCGGCGATGCAAGTGTGCGCAGGTCTACTTTGGGCAGCGCTCGCTCTACCCGCCGAGAAGCACTGGGCGAGAGACAATCCACCTACTGCCTGAGACGGGCTGGCGCTGAGTTGGCCAACTCTGTTGCTGACCTGCTAATCAAACGATAATGTCGGGCAGAAATTTCAGCACGGCGAGTGGGAAAATCGAGAACATCACATTGCGGAACATCGCATCGCGTGTGTTCCGCATATGGCCATCAAATACCGCCTGCATTCGGCTCTCAATCGCATCAGCAATTCCAACCGCAGGCATCTTCGCGACGCCGAGACCAGCATCGACCGCATCGGCGCCGCGGTCAAGCAGACCGAACACCAGTCGCAAAACCACATTCGGTTCAGGCGCCGCAACCGCCTCGCCGTCAACCTCGTGGTCAACATCGACGATACGATGCCACGGGCGAGGCATCCTGAATCCCTCGAACCCGCGCAAAATTTCGTGACTCTTCAGCGCACGCTCAATGCCGCGCTTCAATCGCTCAAGATTCAGTCGCGCCAATTTCTTCAGACTTCGGCGCGTGCGCATCACCCGCGAAAAATCCCACAAAACCCAAGCAAAAAGGGCAATCATCAGCGTCTTCATGCCAAGTTCAGGCACATCATCCCAAGTCTGCCAACCAATATCTCCAATCCAGTAACGGGCGATTACCGCGGCTATCGTCGGCAACACGAACGCCAAAACCTCCTGCCGCAGCAAACCCCCGAAACCTTCGATGGGCAACCTATCGAGATTCTTCCGCACCCAATTGAGGTGGCGCTTCCGCTCACCCGCAGGAGCGTATGCCTCAACCAAGTCGAGCAGGGGGCGACGAAGTAACCAGAGTCGCAGCACAAGAGGAATCGCCAGAGCGATGATGTAAGCCTCCCAAGGCGAGGCCGGCGGCCAAGATGGCAGCGTGAAGACCTCCTCCATGCAGACTCCTCGCAACCCCAGCACCCATCAACTTCACTCCGACGGGCGCGACCCAACAGCGCTTCCTAGCGCCCGTCGACAAAAATTCAGTATCCGCCGCGCGGACGTTCGGAAATCGACGAGCAGGCGGCCAGCAACTCAACGAGCCGAGGCCATCATCGCCGACCGAGCCATCAGAATCACCATCAATGTCGAGAAAATCAAAGTCGCAGCAAGCACCGTCGAAGTACGAACCAACATCAAGCAAAATCCGGTTATCCCGCAAGCGTAGCTAACCAATTCGCAACGCGAGGCAAGAACCAAAATCGTCGAAGGAACTAGGACGTGTGAAGGATATTCACGAATCATCCGACTCAGCAGAATGTAAAGTCCCTGAAACGGAATTGCGATGCAAAACAGTCCCAGCGCAAGAAGAAGAATCGTTTCAGGCTCATCCGAAACTAATTCGCCACCTTTCCAAAAGAGATTGCTCAGACCCACACTCAGCAGACCGGTGTGAATCAGGGCGGAGGTCGTTGAGACGCTGCTCACTTCCACCGGATCGGGGACCATCGCCGGCATCCGCTTCGTGCTCTTCTTGAGAATTGCCCCAAAGCCGACGCACTCAAGCCGCGTTCTTCGGGATGCGCGGGCTTACCCAACGCTTCCAAATCGGTGGTACAAGGCATGGCCACCAGCAGGCGTAGTAGCCGGCCGGGAGTTCTGGTGCGTCGGAGTGAGGCCGGAGCTGCCAGAAGGGTACGCTGGCGCGCAGATGGTGGTCTGAGTGGCGAGTGAGTTCGAGTAAAGTCCAACGCGACCAGCGAGCCTCGGTATTCCAAGATTGCATCTCAGTCTGACGCTCGTCGAGGGCTCTCCGAAGCCCCCAATGACGGATGTAATTCACATACTCAAGGGTTAGAATCGCGATGCCGGAGACGATGAGCCAACCGACGATGAGTACGCTTCCGTTTGGAGCTTGAGAAAGGGCGACGAGGGCGAGGATTTGCAGGGCGAGTCCTTGCAATGAGGGATTGCGAAGTCCTGTTCGACCCTTGCGATTGTGGACACGAACTGAAGATGCGAATTGACCTGGAATTGTCTTGGCCCAGAAAACCCAGAGCCCCTCTTCTTCACGGGCGCTGGCAGGGCATTTCTCGGTCGCCACCCACTTGTGGTGGTTGTGATTATGCTCTGTGGTGAAATGAGGATAATGGATGCTGAATAGCAGCAATCGGGCTAATCGCCAGCCCGCGCTTTTCGGCGGCTTGTGGCCGAGTTCGTGGGCTGTGACGATTGCTGAGGCGGCAGCGGAAAGTCCGGTTGAGAGTGCTGCCGCAACCAACCAGATGCTGAGGCTCGCCTCGAGGTAAGCGAAGCGGAAGAAAGAGGCGAGCACGAGGAAGTGCACGATTCCATGCACCCACAGGAGAGTCTCGAATGGCATGCCGGATGCTCGCGGTGGACGGGCCTGCTTCGACTCGCCCATCAAGATGTCAAGAATCGGGGCGAGTCCCCAAACAAACAACACACCCATCGCCGTGTACGCTCCACCAAGCAAATTGCCGGCGATGACAATTGAAGGATTGACGAGCCCGAGCAAATGCACTGCCCACGGCTCGGGCGCGATTGCCTGTTCAGAAGCCTGACCGGCGAGCGCCGTCTCACTCATACAATTGCGCGTGTTTGGCGCGAACCTTTGCGAGTTTCGGCGAAACGACCGCTTGGCAGTAGGGATTCTGCGGATTATTGGCGAAGTAATTGTGGTGGTAATCCTCAGCCTCAAAGAAGTTGCTCAGTGGGCTGATTTCGGTGACGATATCATCGACAAAATTCTGCTGCAAATACCCAATCACATGCTCGACATCCCGCTTCTGCTCCGGACTCGAATAGAACACACAACTGCGGTATTGCGGCCCGATATCGTTGCCTTGTCGGTTCAACTGCGTGGGGTCGTGCACGGTGAAAAATACCTCGAGAAGAATGCGGCGTGGAATGACCTCGGGATCGAATGTCACGCGCACGACCTCGGCGTGGCCTGTGGTCTTCGTGCAGATCTGCTCGTAGGTCGGATTCTCGACTTGGCCACCCGAATAACCCGGGATGACTTCGCTAACCCCTCGAAGGCCCAGAATGGCGCCTTCGACGCACCAAAAGCAACCGCCGCCGAGAACAATTTGCTCAGTCATCGAAACAACGCAATGAGAGGTCCAATATCAGAACTCTGTTCGGTCAACTAATGATTCCGAGCCAATCCAATAGAGAAAGAATCGTGAATAATAGAACTGCCACCTCGATACATCCCCAAATTCCAAAGAGAATTTTCTCGGCCCCCGTGGAATTTTGCCACCATTCGCTAAATTGTTCATTTTTTGGCTGGAGTAGACGCATCAACGAGCTGCTCATGGTTTGCCATTCAGTCGAGTTACGATAAAGATTCACCCGGCATCACCCATTCATCGACCAGCGGGTAAGATAATTGCTAGGACGAGCGGCCGACCGCCCATGCGCACCAAGGCTGGCCTGCTAGTCCTCCTCATGATAGGGGCATCACTCTCCGGCTGCATCTTCGGTAGCGAACCAGCTCCCGAACCCGAACCTGAACCCGAAGGAGAGATTCGATTCTGGGTCACAGGACCAGACGGTCAGCCCATCGATGCACCCCCACTCCCGCTCAATTTCACCTTCTCGAATGTGGGCGAACAGGGTGCAGAGCCGAGCATCGGAATCACCTCGAGCGGCTGCATGTTCTTCATCGCCTTCGAGAAGGTCATGCGTTCATGCGACCACGGCGGCAGTTGGGAAATCGTCGATGATATCGCGTCGCATCCCTCGACCTCCGACCCATACGGATGGGTCGACCCAATCACCGACCGCGTCTACAATGTGCAGATGGTCGGCCTACTCACAACTTGGATAGCTTGGTCAGACGACGACGGAGAATCGTGGTTAGGAAACCCCCACGACTCAGGACCGGTTCCCCTAAATGACCACATCAAATTGGCGACCGGACCGTGGACAAGCGATGGCTACGGAGCGGTAGCAAATGGCAATCCTGCGGCGTGGGAAACGGCGACTTACTTCTGCTACAACAAAATCGCCGGCATCTTCTGCTACACATCATTCGATGGCGGCGCATCCTTCGAAGTCGGCGGCCAAATCTACGGAATGGCAACAACAAACGGAGGACTCCACGGTGCAATCTCAAGCGCACCGGACGGCACCGTCTACGTCCCGCCGCGCGTCGAAACACCAACGATAATCCTCTCCAAAGACAACGGACTAACGTGGAGCGAGCGAACCATGGGTTTGGACGTGGGAACTCCTAACCCGCGCAAGAACTCGGAGGTTGGAACCGATAGTGAATCGAATGCCTACCACATCTGGACCGGGGCTGACCAAGGCGTCTACATGTCGCGAAGCACCGACTCTGGCAACTCTTGGGAAGAGAACAGTATCCGCATCAGCCCTGCTGGAGTGATTTCGTCAGTCTTCCCTCACATCGATGCAGGCGACCCAGGAAGGATTGCGATTACGTATCTCGGGAGCGAGGATGCACAACTGCTCAACGGCTCGGATATCGATGGAAACCCGTGGAATGGCAACGCCCACTACGCCCCACACAATACCTCCTACCACCTCTACATCACCTACTCCCTCAACGCGCTTGATGAGGAGCCGGTGTTCCATACAATGCGTGTCACCGATGACCCTGTGCAGATGGGTTCGATTTGCTTGAATAGCGGTGATTGCCGTGATTTCGGTGGCTCGAACCGCAATCTGCTGGATTTCAATGATCTGCACATCGACCGCGAGGGGCGCGTCTACGTGGCCTTCGCGGACGGCTGTACTGGCGCGTGCGCCGAGGGTAATAATTCGACGAGCGAGGATTCGCGAGACCGTCTCGGCTCGGTGTATTTCCTCAGCTCGGGGCCGAGCCTCTTCGAGGATGTCGGCGACCTCGCCGAATTCAACTGAATTTGACCAACCAATCTCTCAGTTTGGACTCTCACTGAGCAGACTTCGGTGGACATATAATACCCAGAGAACCTCGGAAACTCCTTACGCAAAACAATGCATTTTGCAATTGATTACTCGGCTTCGAGTGTAGATGATATTTGCCAAGGTAAAATGAGGAGTAAAGAGAATCACTGAGTGTCATTTTCATCAGATGGAGGCCTGGTTCTGATAGCATTCTTCTTGCTAATATATCCTGCAACGAGGAGGACGAGAAGGAATACGAGCGAAATATACTGCAGACCAAACCAACGATTCGGATTCATTGGATAGTTGTCGAAAACATCAGGAACACCATCACCATCATCATCAGAATCTTCTGAACTATCCAGACATCCATCTCCGTCGAGATCTAGGAGAGGACTTTGAATCCAGCCCAACTCCCCTAGTGGGCAAGAATCGTGCAGGTCAGGAGTTCCATCATTATCGTCATCCATATCCTCTGTCGCATCCTTGCAACCATCTCCATCATAATCGAATTCTAATCCGGAAACCCATCCGAATTCGCCTTGAGGACATTCATCTAGCAGGTTTGAAATAGTGTCTCCATCAATATCGAAATCACAAACATCGCCTACTACATCTTCATCTAAATCTGATTGGTTAAAATTTGGTGTCATCGCACAGTTGTCTATGAGGTCAAAGATTGTGTCACCATCGTCATCCTCATCCTCATCTATGTCTCTGCAACCATCTCCATCAATATCCAAAGTGGAACTGGTCAACCAATCCGTCATTCCAATCGGGCAGTTATCGAGATTGTTAGTAAGTGAATCGCCGTCGATGTCAGAATCACATAAATCCCCAATTTCATCATTGTCATGGTCTTCTTGTTCTGAATTCTCCATACCCTTACAATTGTCGATTTCATCTCGGACGCCGTCTAAGTCTCGGTCAAAATGAAATCTAAATACCGCAGATTGCTTAGCAGGAATTGATGTATCTGCATATTGAATATCCTCGTGAAATCTAATCACAGTTAGAAATCCGAAATCTCCCGTGGCCTCGATAATATTTGGAAATTCATGAGTCCCTTTCACATTAGGAATTGGAATCGGGAAATTATAATAAGAAAAATTACCAGCACCATAACCACTCAAGTGACTCAAAGAATTATTGTGATTTCGTATGGCGATAAATGCATCCCAACCATCTGCCCTCTCAATTAATTGAGAGTTCATTGTCAATGTACAATTCTCATTTGAACCGGCCTCCCAACAATATGAGCCGCCGAGTATTTCGAATCCGTCGATATTAATTATACTGGATGGAAGAATATTCCCCCCAGTGCCACTGAGTGTGGTATTTATGTGGTTCAAGTTTGAGTCAAAGCGAAGAACAAATAATTCCCCATCATCCTGATTATTGAATTCTTCACCTAAGATGATTTGCGAATCGTGATATCTGTTCAAAGCGATCGTAACTCCGCTTTCAGTTGATTCGATTTCTCCCATCTGGGGCAAAGAACCATCGTTAGAATCATGTATCCTGCTAATATTCATTATAGGACTCATCCATGTTTTGAATTCCCAAGAATAGGATAAGAAGTGTAGCAGACCATTTTGAGGTAAATAGGACTCTCTACTGATAATCTCGCCACCCATTTCCATCTCACAAATAAATGACCAATCTGATGATAGGAAGTGGATATTGTTCCGAAAATCATCGAACTCAATTTCTATCCATCGAAAGTAACAAGGATCTTCGGAAATGAACATTTGAGCAGAGATATTGTCGTATGAAATCAATTCTCCTCCGCGACTTACTTCCATTAATGCATAATAATAGGGATCATCAATTTCTAAGGTGTAGTTTTGATCTAATGTACCTATTCGAGTATAAGGCCGATGGTTTGAGGTTCCAGATGTTGGAATTTTTGTCAAAATTAAGATTTCGCCGTCATCAGAAACATGTGTTTTTTGGGGTGAAGAAGCAAAATATGACGTAGTCGAGGTATTGTTGTATATGTCAAAAATCCAAACGAATTTCATGAAATTATTCACATTATATACCTGATTCAATGATTTATATTGAGTGGTGATATTTGATTGATGGAACTCATGATGACCAGAGACTAAACCGAGTAGTACCAATGTGCCAGCTGCATAATTACACGAATTCAATTGTATGAATTCCATTGGAAAAGGATCCTCGGAATACGGAAAAATAACTTCTCTATCATCCTCGTAATAATTTTCAATCGGCATTGAGACGAGATCTAGATTTAGTCCATCAGAACGATATCTAACAAAAATGGACCCATTCGTTTGGAACTCTGTCTCACCAAGGGAACCCTCACCATTTACTTGACCACAGATAATTTCAAACTCTCCGGGCTCAGAAATGACATTTCGAATAAGAGAGGTTCCTGACCTCAAATTAGGTAAAACTTCAACCGATGTGAGGTTGACAAAATTTGTTGTAGCGTCACTCATTCTAGTTTGGTTGTGAACAGGAAGATATTTTTTTGAAGACGAATCAGGTTCATGATATGCCGCTAAAATTGATGACAAAATCAGTATTGTAACCAATATTATTGAAACGGAAGACTTCTTTTTCATTTGCTCCGCCTCAACTCGATTGGACCCACATTAATGCTATATGGTCAAAATGTACATTTCGAATTCCCATCGAATTGAGCCAAGGTATCGTTACATATTGAATGCTCGGGAAAACAATCCAATGAACCTGATCATTTTGAATAAATAAATTTGGATTTGGAATATGGAATTCGGTTAAATCTTGCAGATATATTGACCCATCATGACACGAAATCACACCCCATCCTGCAGTGCCGTAAATATGCTGATTAATAGGTCCGAATAGATTGCTTGTGTTTTGTGACCAACCGTCTGCATATCCAAGTAATTGACCTAAAGATAGATTCTGAGCCACCATTGGTTGTGCACACTTATCCAACCAAACTCCGTTTAAATTCACTCCATTTCCATTTGCATAGGCCCGAACTCCAGTTTGCCACCAGTAAAACCAGATGTCATTTTGCCAGTAACTTGTTTGGTTCCAAATTGGAATCACCCAGATTGTCCTTTCCATTGTCCATCTAATACGCCAGATTGGATCGGGACCTGCGATTGTTGAACGATTAAGGATTGAAGGGTCTCCATTGATACCGTAAACTGAATCATTTTCAATTGCATTGAATGACTGAATGTACCACTGGCGAAGACGGAGATCTCCAAAAAATGACCATCGATACCGCCAGTGTTCAGCCCAATCAGGTTGTACGTGGATGAATGGAACACTGCTAGTTGAATCGAAAATAGAATTAGAATTTTCTGAACTGAAATATGGTATAATTCCGTAGCATTCTTCGTTGATAATTTCGCCATTATTTTTAGAATTATTATTGTGATTGTAGGAAACAGATTGAACCATCACAGAGTTGAATTGGTTATTGGATTCTACATCACTTCGACAAGGCTTCCCACCGACTAATCCACTCATCCCCGAGTGAGAGTTTGAATAATCACCCCCAATCGCTTTGGATATCAATTGTGTGAATAAATGCACGCTATTCCATTGGTCGGAATGATGAAAATCCATTAGCGCCCATCCGACACCAAATCCAATGAAATTACCATACTCATCAAATGAACTGGTTGAGCAGCCCAATTTAGTTAGTCTGCCTTCATTATCGAATATTCCTGAATAATTTATATTGTGGTCATTCAATGAACCATAGTAAAAAACTGTATCAATCGAATCAAAATGGGGGCTACTCGCATTTCCCCGTAATCCAAATGGTGATTGAGAATCCCTCCAATATTGACTCCAATTCTCGCGGTGTTGGCCAATATCAGCAAGTAGAGGGTCCGAATTACAGGCTAAATCATCTGGATCTGAAAATCCATTATGAGTTGTTAAATCATAATATCTCTCGAGATAAAGTTGAATTCCAAAATTATTTCGAAGTATGTTTTCAGCTTGCAAAATTGAACGGCAAATATCCTCGACCTTCGCCCGTTCGTACATTAGAGTCATTCTTACCAATCGATATTGTAATTGATGCAAATTCTCGATTCCATTATGATGCCCAATATTACTGGGAATTGAATTGTTGACAGATTGATTCACACCTCGATTATTCGTGATACCGAGGTCTTTGATGGATAATGTATTATTGCTTGAGTTTCCGAATATATCCAACCTCCATGAATTTGTATTAGTTGAGTTCATCCACTCTCCATAGATTTGTCCTTCTAATAACCAATTTGATCCAAGTGGATTAAAATACTCAATCAAGTATCCATTCGCCTCACTTACTAAATTGCTACCATCCGTCCTCAAAAGATACATATTGATAAAATTAGAATACATTCCATTATGCGTTCGACATTTATCCTGATTCGGTGATTCTTCAATATATAGATCGATAACTTGATTGTTATTCATGGGAAGACGAAGTCGGATAATATGAAATTCCTGAAAACTTTTTGAAAATGAAGAGTAATTAATTGGTATCTGTGATGTCCCATTATACTCGATTTCAATAATATGTGGAGTCTCATTGTGCCATGGAGATAATACACCTAGCGGAAGGACATAAGGATTAGATGATTGGTTCATGCTTGAAAAGAATTGATTATGATTATTGGTCAGAGCGTCTCCTACTTCTGATGTGTAAAAAAATGGTACTAAAGAAGATATTAACAATAATATGACAAGGAGTATCGGTCTATTGGATTCCTCCGGACGAGTTCTCATCGTTCATTCCGATTATTTTATCTAATTTAGAAATATTGTACACGTTTCAATTAGAAATCTGATGAATCCGTCCAAATTGATTACACGGAGATTACAAAAAAATGTTAGAAGATAAACACAAAAATTTTCAAGATTCTCAAGAAATGCGTTACTAAACACTCTAAGTTGGTTTGCGAGCAACCCGCTATCCAGGATAGGGATTGTGCCAATAGGTGAATAGCTCAGCGCCGATAATTCGGCGCTTCGCGGGTAATCTCGACATCGTGAACGTGCGATTCAGAGAGCCCCGCGTTGGTAATTTTCACGAATTGACAATTCTCGCGCATTGCTGCGATGTCACCGTTGCCGGTGTAGCCCATCGACGAGCGCAGGCCTCCGATGAGTTGGTGCAGGACGTGTTCGACCGGGCCGCGGGCTGGGACTCGCCCCTCGATGCCTTCTGGGACGTACTTGCGTGTGTCACCCTGCTCGGACTGGAAATACCTGTCATGTGCACCCTTGCTCATGGCGCCTACGCTTCCCATGCCACGGTACACCTTGTATGAGCGCCCTTGGTAGAGAATGACTTCTCCGGGCGCTTCGTCTGTTCCGGCGAGGACGCTTCCGACCATTACGCAGTCCGCGCCGGCGGCGATCGCCTTGGCGATGTCGCCGCTAAACTTGATGCCGCCGTCTGCGATGACTGGGATGCCAGCTTTCTTGCAGGCGGTTACCACCGATTGCACTGCGGTGAGTTGTGGAACTCCTACTCCCGATACGATTCGAGTTGTGCAGATTGAGCCGGGGCCGATTCCGACCTTGATTGCGTTGGCACCGGCTGAAATCAATGCCTCTGCTGCCGCTCCTGTCGCTACGTTTCCGGCGATGATTTGTGCGTCTGGGCCTGCGAGTTCGCGGATTTGTGCGACGGTGTGGAGGACTCCGTGTGAGTGTCCGTGGGCGGTGTCGACTACGACTACATCCGCGCCGGCTCCGAAGAGTGCCATCGCTCGCTCGACGCCCTTCTCGCCGGTTCCTGTCGCCGCGGCTACGCGCAGGCGGCCGTGCTCATCCTTGGCCGAGTTCGGATTGTCTCGGCTGGCTTGGATATCCCGCACGGTCATCATGCCGGTACACTTGCCGGTTTTGTCGACGACGAGGAGTTTCTCGATGCGGTGTTGGTGGAGGAGTTTCTTTGCGACTTCGGGGTCGACGTGTTCGGGGACGGTGACAAGGTCAGTTGTCATCATGTCTGAGACTAGGATTGAGTCGTCTGCGACGAAGCGAATATCGCGGTTGGTGATGATGCCGACGAGGTTTTCTTCCGCGTCCACAACTGGCAGTCCCGAGAAGCCGTAGCGGTCCTTGAGCGCGCGCAGTTCCCCGATTGTCGTGTCCGGAGCGACCATCACTGGGTCGAGGACGAGCCCCGATTCGAAGCGCTTTACCGCGTTGACCTTGCCTGCCTGTGCCTCGATGCCCATATTGCGGTGAATCACACCGATTCCACCCGCTTGTGCCATAGCGATGGCCATGCGTGATTCAGTCACCGTGTCCATCGCCGCAGACATGATTGGAATGTTGAGCGAAATACTGCTCGTGAGTCGTGTCGAGAGTTCGACTTCGGCTGGGAGAACAGCCGACTCAGCGGGCAACAGAAGGACGTCGTCGAAGGTCAGGGCCTCGGGTATGGTGTCGCTCGCCATTAGAGATGGCCCATACCGACCGTATATGAACGATTCGCGCGGTCAGAATCGGGGTGATTCCAAGCACTTCCGTTGACTCTACCCGCGCGTCATGAGCGTTGGATTCAAGAAGGGTAGGCGGCCGCCCGCGGCCGGAGGAATCACCGTGCGCGCGAGGACAGTTCTTGGCTGGCG
>JAERST010000004.1 GCA_016845365.1 Methanobacteriota archaeon | reverse complement strand
CCCCCAACGCGGTCTTGATTAACCCACGACCCCCATTTACCCCTCCCCTCACTAGATTCAATTTGGGGTATTAATCAGCGTGCAGAGAGCCTGTGTGAGAGCCCATGAAGAATGCCCTTTGGGGGGTGCGGGAGAGGGTTCACTCGGCAGCGAAGCGCTCAAAGGTGACTCGCCGGTGGGCGTTTCATCGCAACGAGGGATGCCCTCCCTCGTCGCGGTGGGTGATTCAATGACCCGAGACGAACCTGAGGCTAAGGCCACCGCGCCGGACGAGGAGGATGAGTGGCAGCTCTACGCCACCGCCGGCTACGCTGCCGCCGAGGATCCCTGGGATGACCTCGTTCCGGTTGAAGAGGAAGACTCGGCGGATGAGGAATGGTTCGACGGCGATGATTTCGAATCGAACGGTCAAACCGTCGATTGGGATTCGCCTCCTTGTCCTGCTCCGCTTGGAATTGCCCACATGATTCGACTCGGGACTTGTGATCACTGTCTGCACCGAGTCGGTGGGCGCCGCACCGAGGAGCGCGGCGCGGCTGGCGGTGCGATTCTTCGTGCCGAAGCTCACTCTCGCGACCGCGAATTGTCTGAATTCGAGGCGCCCGACCTTTGTCCACTCTGCGAGAATCTCTTCGACGATGTGGAGAATATCGTCACTCGCATCGTCGACCAAACTGGCGAGCTCGACCACGGCTCACTTCAAGTCGGCGTCCACGTACCCAAGGACCTCATCGCCGAGGAAGACCGCCTTCGCACTCGCCATGCCGCCCCTGGTTCTCGCCCATTGAAGGCGGCATTTTCCGACGCTGTTCAGGCGGGCGTTGCCACTCGAATGCCTGTGGTCACTTTCGTTAAGGAACGCCCTGACCTGATGATTCTCATCGATTGCTTGACACTTCGCGTCGATGTCGATATTCGTCCTGTTTTCATTTACGGCCGCTATCGAAAATTGGACCGCGGCATCCCACAAACTCGCTGGCCATGCCGCGCCTGTCGCGGCCGCGCCGAAGGTTGCGAGTCCTGCGAGGGAACAGGCTTGCAGTACCCTGATTCCGTGCAGGATCTCATCGGCGAACCATTCCGCTTGGCACTTTCCGCCGATGACACATCATTCCATGGTATGGGGCGCGAGGACATCGACGTCCGCTGCCTCGGCAGGGGCCGTCCTTTCGTCCTCGAAGTCAAGCGTCCGCGCATTCGCCGCACCGACCTCGAAGAGCTCATGCACGCAGTCAACGCGAACGCCGCCGACAAACTCGAAATCAGCGACCTGCGCTGGACCAACCGCAGCGAGGTCAGCAGGGTCAAGGAAACCCGTGCAGAGAAGTCCTACACCATCCGCTTCAGCGTCGAGGAATTGCCCGAGGAAGCAACAATCCTGGAAGCGATCTCAGGCCTTTCGGGAGTCACCCTCGAACAACAAACTCCCAAGCGCGTCTCCCACCGCCGCGCCGACAAAAAGCGCAAGCGGAAGGTCGTCTCAATCGACAACATTCTCGTCGACGGCTCAGAAGTCCAATTTTCGGTCCGCTGCGAGGCTGGAACCTACGTCAAAGAGCTCGTGCATTCGGACGAGGGGCGCACCGCCCCCTCAGTCGCCAGCGTTCTGGATTCGCCTTGCGAAGTCATCTGGCTCGACGTCGAGGATATCCACGCCGATTGAACCTCGAATTTCTTCGATTTTCTTCCAAACCGCAACTCTGCGGCTCGACGGGCTCCCTGAATCGCTCAGATGGCCTTAAGAATGCGAGGCAGGTCGCCCGCTCGCACGACCTACGGTCGATGGGTGAAACACATGCGCCGAAGTCACGGAACTCGTCAGGGAACTCGCAGTATCCTTCGCCGCTCGAAGGAGCAGCGCGGTCGCCTCAACATCGCTCGCGTAATGCACCAATACGAGATTGGCGACCGCGTCGCAGTCGTCCTCGATGGCTCCCAGCAGAAGGGTATGCCACACCGCCGCTTCCAAGGCGCCACCGGCATCATCGAGGCCAAGCAGGGCCGCGCTTGGGTCGTCGCTTTGCACGACAAGAACATGGCCAAGACCGTCGTCGCTCGCCCTGAGCACCTTCGTCCTCTGGAGTGATTTTGATGAGTGGCCGAGAATTCGTTGATTTTTCCACCGTTCGCGACCTCCTTCTCGACGCTCGTGAGCGTCGCGGAGAACTATCCTACGAGCAGAAGGTTGCTCTATTCCACGCTGAGTGGGCTGCTAGCGAGAATCGCGGCGGCATCAAGACCAGTCCTGAAGTATTCACAAGCCTCTTCACAGCCCTTGCTGAAAATGAGAAACTCAACCAACACCCAGAGGTTTGCGCAAAGATTGCAGAACTTATGCCGATGAAGGTTGAAGACGTTCGAGTCATCATCGCTTCGAAGAGAATCGCCATGGATACCGGTGAGATTGAAGAGATCATCACCGAAGTCCGTCAGCACGTTCTCTGAAGTGCTTCGCTTCGGCCATCACTTCGGTCATCGCCTCGGCCTTTGCCTCCCGCGCATCAATTGTTGATTCGCGCGCGGATTAATCCTCAACTCGCCCCGCGCGCGCTGAAAATTCCCCTCACTGCGCTTAATCCGACGATTTCCAACTGATTTTGCGAAACGAATCCTTTGATGAAGGGTGACCGACCTCCGAGGGACGAGAACGATGCAGCCGAACGGCTACAACAATGGGGAGGCTGCCGACGGGCCGCTAGCTGCTGAGACGCACATTAGAGTCCTCGACGTACTCGAACGCCGCCCTGTCGGCAAAGAGGTTCACGCGCTCTCAGAACCGAGTTTGCACACTGTTCGCGCGCGCCTGCAAGATGGCTCAAACTGCGATGCAGGCGACCATATTTCTCTCGAATCAGGCAAGACCGGTCCGCTGTCGTTTCTTCGTTTTCGTGACCTTTCGGGGGATGCGGGTGCGGAGCTTTTGGATGCTGTGAAGGCTTCGATTTTGCAGAATCCCGACGCTCATTTGGGCTTTTTCAACCGTGCCAACAACATCTCGCTCAAGATGCACGCCTTCCAACTTCTACCCGGGGTCGGCAGTTCAACCGCCCAATCATGGGTGCAGATTCGTGGGGCCAACGGCTGGGTCGATTTGGCTGAGGTTGGTGAGAAGCTCGGCGTCGATGCGGTTGAGTTGCTCGCCGAGCGCTATGTCAAGGAAATGGAAGACCCATCCGAGGTCCCGAGCTTGCTCGACTTGCTCGTGAGGACCAGCGCCTGACGAATGGCGCGAGGCTGGCTGAGGTGGGCGCGTGGGTGAATCCAACGCTGATGGGGTTGCGGAGTCAAACACTGATGGTTTGGATGACCTCGATGTTCGATTACTGGTCGATTTATTGCGTGACCGTATTTCTCCGGACCGCTCGCTCGGGCAGCATTTTTTGCTCGACGAAGAGGTGATTTCTCGCGCTGTCGAACTCGCTTCGCGTGATGTGCCAATCGACTCGGATAGCCATGTTTTGGAGATTGGTCCGGGCCCAGGTTCGCTTACCCTCGAATTGCTCCGGACCGGTGCTCGGGTTAGCGCAGTGGAGGTTGATTCGGAGGCTGTCGCCCATCTTGGGCGAGTCTTTGGTGAGGCCGATGGGCGGCTTGCAGTGATCGAGGGCGATGCATTGCAGGTGGAGTGGCCTGTCGATGTGACGCATATCGTTGCGAATTTGCCGTATCAGATTTCTAGCCCTATATTAGAAAGAATACAGACTCATCACGCGCAGTACCATTTGAATGGCACCGCCTTGCTTGTGCAGGATGAATTTGCTGAGCGCATGGCGATGAGTGCGGGCCACGCCAGTCGTGGCCCGCTCGGGCACTCGCTATGGCTCGATTTCGAGGTGGAACTTGACTCGCGAGTGCCACCACACAGTTTCTCTCCAGCACCAAGGGTGCACTCGCGCTTGACCAATCTCGTTCCAGTGAAGCGCGAGTCAATCGAAGCATTCGACCGTCGATTATTCCGCATGATTATCGCCGAATGCTTCGCCAATCGCCGACGAAAATTACGCACCCTGCTCAAGCGACCTCCAAAGCGTCTGAGCAGGGTGTCCGGCTGGCATCGCGCTCGCTGGACAGAGGCAATTTCGCGCTTACCAGCCGAAACTCTAGATTTGCGACCGGAGAACCTCAGCTCTGAGGAGTGGGCGAACCTAATCTCGCAAATCAGCCGAGACTGAGTCAGTCACCCAGCCATTTGAGAGATTGAACTCGGCTGCGAAGCCCCAAAAAGCGGGTGGCGAAGTAGCAGAGGAGAGGACGCGAGAACCACGCCTTCAAAGCCCCCCGCTGGTTCGGCCGACTCAGCGGAGCGTGTGGGGGCGCATCCGAGACTGGAGTTGGTTCAATGGCCAAGAAAGACACCTATCTGGCGCTTCTTCGCAGAGGTATCGACGAGACGACCGCCCAGGTCCTTGCCGATTCCGGACTCAAGGTGGGCGACCTCAAGAAACTCGATGAGGACAAACTCCGCAATAATTACGGCCTCAAGAAGGAAATCGCAAAGTCGGTTCTTGAGGCGGTAAAATCCGGCCCTCGAGCCGCCTCAAAACAGCGATACCTCGCCGACGTTCTTTCCAAAGACCAACAGAAGAAGAAGGTCGACAAAATCGAGGAGCAGCGATTCAAGCGTGAGCAGAAGGATATCATCGCTGAGCTGCACGAGAAGAAAGAGGAGCTGCGACTCGCCAAGGTCGAGGCGTTCCGCTCCAAGAAACTCGTCATGAACCGCCTCGGCAAAACTATCGAACTCATCGTCAAACTCGAAAATTCATTCGATGATGAATCAAAGCGCGAGCAGCGAACAAAACTCCGCGACCAACTCGAAACCCGCGGACTGGAAGCCGCCCGCGACCACGAAATGCTCGAATTGGTCGGCACTCCACAAGACATCGTCGACTTCCGCCGCAAGCTCGCGCCAGTATTGTGCATGTACGCCTGCCCAGAGTGTGGGGAGGAAATGGACCCACGTGGAGGCAACGTAATCGAGGACCCGAAGGACTTCTCATTCGTCTGCTGGGAGTGCGAAGAGGAATTCCACGCACCGATGGCAAACTACGTCGCTGAACAACTCAACAACGGCTCACGCATCGTCATCGACCCCAAGAAAAAGCCACGAAATAAGGTCGTACGACCACCAAAGAAGAAGTCTGCTGAGACGATTAAGGATCTGATGATCAAGGATCTCGAGGCGACCGGCGCATCTGCTGAAGAAATGGCAGCGGCGGTCGAGGCGAGCGACTTGACAGGTGGCTTGATGAGCATTGACGAGTGGATTGACCAGACGCTCGCCGCCAAGGGTTACATCCAAGCTCAAGAGCACCGCGAGGACTTCATTCTGGCAACTGGAGCTGGTGCTACCAAGTTCAACAAGTGGATGAAGAAGGCTGGACTGCGCTTCAATAAGCAGACAGGCCAGTGGACGCGTTGGTCAGATGATTGATTCTTCGCGGTGTCTTCACCGCGAGTTCGCTCCAAGAGGGCGACTTCGTCGCCGATTTCCATCGCTCCCGCTCGGCTTGAAAGTCAATCATCTGACCGGCATCAATCGCTTTCAAGATTGAATTCCCTTGTACGTCCCGACCTCTGATGGATTGAAGGTATGGTGTCGGGTGGGCATGGCATGGCGATTGTCAGGTTCTTTCGTGGGGCTCTGCTTCTGGGGGTCGCCGAATCCGAGCCAGACGAGCCACTGGTCGAGACTGCTGAGCGGGCTGGAGTCGATATTCCAACCAATTGCACATCGGGCAATTGTGGCACTTGCCTTGTTCGCTTGAAAGAGGGGAGCATGGAATATCCCGACCCTCTTCCTCCAGGTTTGGACGAATTCCTGATCGAGGACTCGGGAGTCCTCGCTTGCTCAATGTCGGCTGAAACCCCTTGCGACATTGATGTGATACCCCCGCTTTGAGGTGAGAGAATGGACCAGCAACTCGCTCTCATCATTTTCATTGACATTCTCGGAATCAGCATTGCAGTCTGGTTCCTTTGGACGCGCTTGCGCTCCAAACTCGCAGAGGTCGAGGAGCGCAAGGCTCGACGTTGGAAGCCCGATGAGGCGGCCGTCACAGAGGAGGAGTGAATTGAATGGAGAAGATTGACCTACGCGAGAAACTAACTCTATTCGATGATCATTGGACTCCCAAGGTAATCGCAGAGATGAATGATTACCAATTCAAACTCGTCAAGATTCAGGGAGAATTCGTCTGGCATGACCATCCTGATACAGACGAGGTTTTCATCGTCCTCGAAGGCAATATGCGAATCGAATTCGAGGACCAAACCATCGAACTCTCTGAGGGTGAGATGCTCGTCGTACCGAAGGGAGTTCGACACAAACCAGTAGCGGATTCTGAGTGTAAAGTGATGCTCGTAGAGCCTCGCGGTGTAGTGAATACCGGCGAGGCAGATAGTGACTTGACCGCACCCAATGACGAATGGATTTGACTCGACACCACTTCGGAGTGGGCCCGCTATAATTCGTTGATAGCAGCGGTCCAGCGGTCGGCTTGTGGCACTCCGACGACCTCGATATGGCAGGCGAGGACACCTTTCAGATGCTTGATGTCCGAGCGCAATTCCAACAGGTCATTGATGCAACATGGGCAGTGCGCTCGAGTAGGATGAAGCCATAATTGCACGATGCCGGCATCGTCGACCTCGACTCCTTTGAGCACGGTATCGTCGGTCAAATCGAGTCCGTGCGGTTCCTTGCGGCCGCGCAATAATCTTGCCAAGCGGCGTTGAACACTCGCCTTGGTACGCGACACATCGGCCTCGTGGTGGCTCAGTCGCTTAGTGATGGCGCTCAAGTGACGAGGCTCGTCGCCAACCAATCCTCTGCGGCAATAGTCGATCTGCGACGAGCGGAATCACTCACGAATCCCACTCGGTGAGTAGGCCCCAAGCATCACCCATCGTCAGGCATTCCATGCCCTCAGAGGTTCTAGCAAATGTGTCCTCGGTGCCAATTGCACCAGTATCGTACAGCACCTTCGGCTCGATAGCCATCGTACCGCCGACAGGCAACTCACGGTCGAAGCGGTCGGCCACGACGGGAGTCTCATCGAGTTCCAATCCAACCGAGTGGCCGAGGAATACAGCCTGAGCAGGCTTCATTCCCATCAAATGCTCAGCATATCCCATCTCGGCAGCCTTGCCGCTGCCGATTCGCCAAGCCTCGGAGCAATCATCGCCGCGACCGAGGCTTGCAACAACCGAATCACGAATCTCAGACATATCTTCGAGCCGAGTCACCGACTCTGCATCCATCGCACCCGCGCAGAACATGCGGGTACAATCCGAGACGTATCCGCGGTGAAGGTGCACCATATCGACGATGACCGGCTCGCCAGCCACCACTTTCGAATGTCCAGCCCCAAGGGAAGAAATTGGACTCGCTCCGGTGCCTCCAATCGCCGAATCGAAGTAGGATGGAATCGCGCCGGAGCGACCAGCAGCAATCACCACGCGGTCGCAATCCATCGGCCAGCGCCGCATTCTGATGCGACCGCCAAATCCGGCGGCTCGACTAACTTCGTCAGCCGCCGCAGCCATCTCTAACTCAGAGCGGCCAACACCACCGACATCGCGAATCGCCTTAAACATCTGATGGTTGATTCGACCGCTCTCGCGATGCATCTCAATCTCCCAAGCAGATTTTGTCTCGCGCAATTCAAACATCAGCGCAGTGCAATCCTCCGACCGCCCAAGTTCAGCCAAGCGCGAGGCAAAGAATTCCCAACGGTCGTGAGGAATCTTGCCAGCCAGCATCGCAGGAGCACGAGTAGCACCGGCAGAGCGCAGAGCACTCACCAAACCACTCATCCGAGGTTGAGCCTCAACTGGATCAGGAGCATCCGAGCCACCAGACTCGAAACGCGCCCGCTCAAGCGATTTGCGAACCCAATGAACATTGGAAATACCAGAGCCATCTGCACCAACGAGCATCATCCCGTTTTGCCGACCACCAGTCAACCAATACAACTCGACGGGGTCATCGATGAGAGCACTCTCCAAGCCAGCTTCAGCCAGCGCCGCAGCAAGCCGCCCCCGTCGCCCCTCCAACTCGCTGACCGGCACCCGCCAATCCTCGCCGTCAGGGCCGGTCAGCCGCTCCGCATCCCATGCCATGAACGAGCCACTAAGGCCCGGACACAAAGGCATTGGGGGAGCGTAGAACTCTGCATTGGGGGAGGGGGAAGGGAGCGGTTTGACCTCGACCTCCATCCGCCATCATCAAAAGACGCCGGCCGGTGGCGTTGATTGTGAACGGCGTTCTGTCGCTGGACGACATTCGCCTGAGCGGTAAGCGTGTGCTGTATCGCGTGGACATCAATTCACCTCTTCACCCGGAAACCGGAGCCTTCCTCGACGACGGTAGACTGCGTGCAATTATCCCCACACTATCGGACCTCTCCGATGCAAAGGTGGTGATTATTGGGCATCAATCACGGCCCGGCCGGTCAGACTTCACGGACTTGTCCGGGCACGCCGATAGATTGGAGCGAATCCTCGGGCGTCCGATTCGATTCATCCCCGACGTTTGTGGAAAAGTGGCAATCGATGCGATTAGCGAAATGAACAATGGCGAGATTCTCTGTTTGGACAATGTCCGAATGCACAGCGAGGAAATTGCTCTGAAAAAGGCCGGGCTCGAGGAGCTGAGGCTGTCTCAGATAGTCAGCGAACTCGCCCCCGAATTCGATGCCTACGTGACCGATGCCTTCGCCGCTGCACACCGAAATTCACCAACATTGACAGGATTTGCAGATGATTTGCCTTGTATTGCTGGGCGCTTGATGGAGGGTGAAATTAGCGCCCTGCAAACAGCGGTTGAAAGCCCGCCCCGCCCCTATGTTGCGATACTCGGCGGGGCAAAAGCCGACGACTCCTTCCGCGTCGCAAAGAACCTCATCGAGCGAGGAGTCGTCGACACCATCGCCTTCGTCGGTGTCGTCGGAAACATGGTTCTCTGGGTACAAGGAATTGACATCGGCGAGGGAAATAAGGAATTCATTCGCAGCACCCTCGCAGATGATTTCGACACCGCCTGGTCGATGGCGGAAGAACTCGTAGCCAACCATTCAGACTTGCTCTTCGTGCCCAGCGATGTTGCGGTTGAGGTAGGAGAGGAACGTGTTGCGAAGAGGGTCGACGAGCTCCCAGTACCCCATCCAATCTACGATATCGGCCTCGAGACTCTCATGCGCCTGCGACCAATCATGATGGACGCAAAATGCATCCTCTGGAACGGACCAGCAAGCTATTTCGAGAAGCCAGCATTCGCTTTCGGTACGATTGAAATCCTCAATATGTGCACCGAAACGGCCGCGATGACAATCGTCGGAGGCGGCCACACCAGCGCGCTTGTCAACTCTCGCGGCGTTGGTGACAAAGTCACTCACAATAGCACCGGCGGCGGTGCTTGTTTGCAGATGCTTTGTGGCGACCGCATGCCGGTGATCGAAGCGCTACAACACAGCGCCAAAAAATTCGCTTGAGTCAGTATATTGCCTCACACAGAGCACACAGAGCACACAGCCAGCCAGAAGTATTGGCGCTCACCAAACATCCGAGCACCCTTCACGTCGTGAGAATCGGACCTGTCTCTCATTGAGACATCAAGCAATACAATGCCCGCCGCAGAATCCGATTTGGAATCTAAGCGGGAGCGGATTAAATCGGTCGCACGAATAACGTGCGACCTCATTCAAGCGCCGTCGCGCTCCAGAGAGCGCGACAGCTCGGATTCAAGGCGTACTGGAGCCATTGGGGAGATTCGAACTCCCGGCCTCTTGATTACGAATCAAGTGCTCTACCAGCTAAGCTACAATGGCAGCGACGCGCCCACCTGAGAGTTTGGGATAAGACAATCGGTGCCGGAGTAATGCTCTTGGTGCTCGAAGGACAGGGCGAGTTGATGGAAGACGATTCGAACTCGAATACACTCAGCGGAACACCTGTGACCCATGCTTCACCTCACGAGACGGTTTTCGTCAATACCGGGCCAGTTTTACCGGTTCAGAAGAATGCGGCAGCCCAAGTAATTGGTTGGTTTGTTGTGGTTTACGGGATTCTACAGATTCTTGGCGGTCTTTTGGGGGCGACCGATTTTGGCATGACTGATTGGGAGGGTAATCCAATTTCAACTCCACTTTCGTACAAGGTTTCAGTAGTCCTATTTTCATTGATGGCTGCAGGATTATTCGCTTTTGGAGGTTACAGAATGACGCTCTACGAGAAGCGAGGAATTTGGATCGTATTCGGTGGATTGGCCTTGGGATACATTGGCAATATCATTAGTTCACTACTGATGGGTGACGCCCAAGGGGAAGGGATGGAATTGGTGAATGTCGGTGCATCTGGAATTTGCGGACTAATCGGAGTCGGGGTCTGCGGAGTTATCGTTGCAATTCCGCTGATGCTTTCTGATGGCGGAATGGAGTGAGTTAGGCTCATTGCTGGCTCACTGCAATGAACTCAGGTCGAGCAAGTGGCCGATTCGGTTGCGCACGTCCTCAAGGATGGCATCGAGGGCTGTTTGGTCTCGCCCTTCGGCTCGCATGACTAGAATTGGTTCTGTGTTTGATGGTCTGCAGAGGTACCAACCGTCGGCGTAGCGCACTCTGATTCCGTCGACGGTTGACTTCTCAAGGTCAGCAAAGGCATGTTCGACGGCTGCCATGGTTGGTTCTCTCTCGCCGGTGAGTGGGACTTTTGTTTCGTCTGTCGAGGGGTAATTTGGCAGGTTGGCGAAGCGGGCTGAGAAGGTTGGTCCGCCTGCACTTGGGGCATGGTCGCGGCCGATGATTTCTAGCAGGCGGGCCGTGTTGTAGAGTGAACAATCGAAGCCCGGCCAGCGATCGTGGAGGAAGAAGTGGCCGGACATTTCGCCAGCCATCACAGCGTCTGGATTGGCTCGCAGTTCACGCTTCATGAATGAGTGGCCGGTGCGCACCATTCGGGGTACTCCGCCGCTGGCGATGATTGCTTCTTCGAGGGCCATGCTGCACTTGACATCGAAGAAGACGGTGCGTTCTGCTTCGGTTCCTTCGCGGCGGTCAACGAGGACATCTGCCGCGATGAGTGCCATCAGGCGGTCAGGATGGATGAAGCGACCGCGCTCATCGACGACTCCAATGCGGTCGCCATCTCCATCCATGCCGATTCCGAACTCGCAACCGTTATCGACGACCGCTGCTGCGAGATCGAGCATATTCTTCTGACGAGTTGGGTCGGGTGGGTGATTCGGGAAAGTATTGTCCCACCCGCAGTGAACTGGTACTAATTCGACGCCCAATCGCTGCATCAGACGCTCGGTCAGAGGTCCAGGAACAGCGTTGCCACAATCGATGGCTATGCGGATTGGGCGCTGAGGTTTGCCAGCATTTTCCACGATGGTGTCGAGGACTTGCTCCTCGAATTCAGGCATCTCGGTGACAGATCCTGAGCCCGAACGGAACTCACCCGCATCGAAGGTCGCCTTGAGTTCCTGCAATTCTTCACCAGCCATCGGCAGCGAGCCGCGACAAATCTTGAAACCGTTGTATTCAGGAGGATTGTGGCTCGCTGTAATCGCCACCGCCGCATCGACATCTAAGTCGACGGTGGCGCGGTAAAGTACACCAGTCGTGGTGATTCCGAGGTCCAAAACATCGGCTCCGGCCGAGGTGAGCCCATCGAGGAAGGCGGCATGAAGTTCAGGTCCTGATTCGCGGATATCGCGCGCGACAGCAACCGAATTGGCATCCAAATGGGTAGCCAAAGCAGCACCCAGCCGTCGGGCGAATGCCGCATCCAATTGGCTACCGGCAAGGCCACGAATATCGTAGGCCTTGAACACGCTCATGCCCGAGTCGGAGCGCCCAGCCTACATCATCCCATCGTGGCGCTGGCGCGAGATTGGAACATCCTTGACTCACTGGGAGCCGGAGCCACGAACAGCCCGCGCAACGACTTCGACCTTCGCGCCAGCGGGCAATTCCTTGACTCCATAAGCTGCCCGAGCAGGCAAAATTGTACCCTCTAACCAAGCGGCATAAACCTCGTTGAATTCGCCGAATTCTGCCATGTCTTCAAGGAGTACCATCACCATCACCAAATCGCCCTTATCCGCACCAGCTTCGCCGAGCAGTGCCTCGATTTTTGCCAATGCAGAAGTCGCCTGCTCGGCCATAGAATCGCCCCCATCGATGCCGATTTGACCTGCCACCCAGATGTCCTCACCAACTACCATGCATGGGTTGTATGGGAACATTGGTTTGACGCCGGCGTAGATTGGTTGCTTCTTGCTCATGGGCCCAGCAGAGCGAGGCGGGACTTAGGATTATTCGAGCCAGCCAGAGCAAAATCGCGGGCGAAATCACTTGCTCATTCGCGCAACATATCGACCACAACAAGATGGTCCGCTGCAACGTTATGCTCGTTCAGTTCAGTGATTGGTACCCAAGCCGCGGAGACCGCGTCGTCGGCTCCGCGAGGTTCGGCCTCGAGGTCGGCATCGACGAGGTAGAAGAGGCCGACACAATGCTTGCGAGGGTCGCGTCCGGGAGCGCCGAGGACGTGGATGATTCGTGGGTTGTCTCCTGTGACTCCGGTCTCCTCGTGCATCTCTCGTAATACTGCGTCCTCGGGGTCTTCGCCATAATCGACGAAGCCGCCGGGGAAGGCCCACATTCCGGCCCAGACCGGCGGGTTTGGGCCGCGTTCGATCATCAGTAATTCGAGTCCGGCGCTCGTCTCGCGTGCGGCGACTGCATCGACCGTGACAGATGGGCTTCGGTATCCATCTCGGCCGCATTTAGGGCATTGGCTGGTGGCGCTACCGCCGTGGGTCTCATCGGCACCATCGCCGATTTCATTCCCGCCAGCGCTCTCATTGCCCATATCGCCGCCTCCGCAATTGGTAATCCTCGATCGCAGCGTAGAGGTCGCGGCGGCGGAAAGAAGGCCAGTGAACGTCTGTGAAATACAATTCAGAATAGGCGATTTGCCACAATAAGAAATTCGACACGCGCTCCTCACCAGATGTGCGAATCACCAGGTCCGGGTCAGGCAAATCAGCGGTGTAAAGACGACTTGAAATCGCCTCCGGGTCAATCGAGTTGAGTTCGAGAGTGCCGGAGGCATGGTCGGCCGCGATGGTCCGAACAGCGTCGACAATCTCCTCGCGGCCCCCGTAGGCGAGGCAGACCGTAAACAGGAAATTGCTGTACTGCGAGGTCGCTGCCTCGGCTCGCGCGATCGCATCGCGAACGCGCTCGGGAAGCAATTCTGTGCGCCCAACCACTTGCACGCGCACTCGGTTGTCATGAATCAGCGGGTCTTCGGTAATCTCGTCAAGCCCTGCCACGTAGAGGTCGAACAGGGTGTCGAGTTCGGCAGTTTCGCGTGAGGTGAGGTTTTCAGTCGAGAGGGCGTAGACGGTCAGATACGGAATCTCAAGGTCGAGAACCCAACGCATCACGTCCTTCAATTTCTGCTTCCCAGCCGCGTGCCCAGCATCGGTCTCAAGCGAGCGATTCCATGCAAATCGCCGATTTCCATCCATAATCATCGAGATGTGCTTTGGCATCATCTTGGGTCCAGCAGCTTTGACTCGGTCGCGCAGCCGGTTGCGACGAATTCTATCGGTGCGCGAGATGATGCTCCACGCGATGCTCGAATTCGCTATCCATCGCGCAGGGGCGGAAATGATTCGGAAGCGTAGCAGCCAATGCGCGAGAGCGTCTAATCGACGACCTGCGGCACTGCGCGCGCGGCTCATGGCTCTCACCAACTCTTCGCCGCGCTAAAGGTCGTCGGCGGA
Organism: Methanobacteriota archaeon; assembly: GCA_016845365.1. Taxonomy (GTDB): domain Archaea; phylum Thermoplasmatota; class Poseidoniia; order Poseidoniales; family Thalassarchaeaceae; genus MGIIb-O1. Next base: position 16,627 of record JAERST010000004.1, on the reverse strand, counting down.
ACAGGGTCGATATTCTAGGCGATGAGTAACGAAGTATCGGTGTACTCACTCAAAGACGAGGTCGGCTGCATCCCCGACTTTGTCGAGCAGACCTCGCTCCGGGTTGACAACGACGACTTGCCCGGCGTGGTCCCAAACCGGAATATCGTGAACGCTATTCCCACAATATCCGAATCCCTTCTCGCCGTAGCGGGCAATCAGCGCCTCTGCCTTTTTGTGGTCGCGCAAATTGATTACTCCATCCGACCCCATTACATCGTCAAATAATCCGACGTGCGCAGCGATTACCTCAGCCACCGCACGGTCGGATGCGGTTGCAAGAATCAATTTGCGACCCCGCGCACTCTCCCCTGTCAACCAATCAACGAATGCCTCGTGGTACTGAAGTTCTGCGGGGTCGAAGCGCAATGCGCGCGCGAGATTCTTCTTCCACTTCGCGCGCTTGCCAGTCAGCTCAAGAAAAATCGTCGAAAAGATGGTCCAAGGCTTGCGCAAAAAAACTCGCTTTGCGCTCAACACACTCATGTCGGTGAGAATCAGTGTGCCGTCCATATCGACGGCCAGGGGCATCTCGACAGGCGCCTCCATCATGGTCATTCGTCGAGCCAATCCCGATTCAAGGCTTCGGGGTTCTCAGAAGCGCCTCAACCGATTCCATGAAGCCCTCATCGGTTCTCGGCGAGCCGTGTCGCAGCCCGATTCAGCGCTCAACAGCGCATGGCGTCCCACGGCGATGGTCGAGGTAGATTGCGAGCGCGAGCCGCCTCTCGGCTTCACCTCCCACCTGATGCGCGGCATGCGACTTCGCCTCGAGCTACTCGAGCCTGAGGAGTCGCTCAGTACACCTGAGGGTTGGGTCGAAGCCACCGATGAATTGGAGGCTTGGGGTGAGGTTCCCGAAGGTGTTCAGGCTGTCTCTGTTGAAGCTGACGAGCGCGGTCCAGTCTACACTCTCGAAGCAGCCGACGGCCAGTGGACAGCCGAGGTACTACCGTGGGGTAGTGCGAATATCCGTCCACGCGCGAGAATCGCGCCTGAGTCAGCCTGCGTTCCCTCTGGAGGTTATCTTCACGAGGGCGCGGATTTGATTCTCGTCCGACGCGCCGACCCTACCTCGTCTGCGGACGCACACTCGGTCTTACTCGACCACCTACAGCGTGACGACCTCGACTCAGCCCAAGCACTTCTCCACCGCTGCGGCGCAGCCCTCGGTCGTTATCACGCCGCAGCCGAAGCAGAATGGACGAACCCCCCAGACCAGAAGCGCTGGAATGAGAGGTTCGCAGAATTGGAGACCCGCCTCAAAACAGCCTCACTCTGGCGGGCTCCGTTCACGAGGGGCGCACCTGCGACCCTCGACCTCGGCGATGTCCGCCTCTCGATGTTCGCCGAGTCAAATTCGGGTGAAATGGGAATCAGAATCGGTCCATCACGTCCAGCTTTCGGCCTAATCGAGACCAAATTCGATCTCCCAGCAATCCGCGATTTCGCCTCTCTTCTGATGGACCTTTCAAGAGTTCATCTCGAAGCAAAAACCACCCTCGGACTCACCCCATTGCGCGCGGTGCTAATCGAGGGATGGGGCAGCACCGCGCCCCCATCTTGGTGCTCCGCCCGGGCATTTAGCGCACACACAGGAGGGGTTGTGATTTGGGAGTATGAGCAGGCCTTGTTGGACGTTGTGGAAGCGGTTTCGCATCAGTCTGGGCGCCCCGAACCGGCGGTCTCTTTGGTCGAGAGGGTTCCGACTCTTCAGAAGTCATTATTCAACTCGCGACTGCTCTCGTCAGCCTCTTGGTTGATGGGAATTTTGGGTTTTATCGGTGCCTCAAATTGGCTCATGCTCGCCCTCGCGGGTAACGTTCTCTTCCCCTCCATGCCCCTGATTCTCTTCACCGCTTGCTGGGTCCTTCGCAGACGATATCATGCGGCCGCTCCGCCGCCCGAATTGCCGTTTCATCGGGATGATTGAGGGCGTTTCTGCGGGGTCCGGACTGCCCGTTCGTCTGGACGGGTTAGGCGGGGGATTTCACTCGATGCGCGAGATTTCGCCATCAGCGAATTCGTAGTGCATCGGGACTCCGGTGGGAATCTCGAGACTGGTGATGTCTTCGGGCGAGATTCCCTCGATATGCATCACGATTGAACGCAGCGAATTTCCGTGAGCTGCGACGAGGACATTCTTGCCCGACTCAAGGTCGGGAATGATCTCCTCGACAAAGTAGGGGATTGTTCGCTCGACGGTCATCTCAAGGCTCTCTCCGCCGGGCGGTGGAACATCGAATGAGCGCCTCCAAATGTGAACTTGCTCAGCGCCGTGCAACTCTGCGGTTTCGGCCTTGTTGAGGCCTTGCAGGTCGCCGTAATGGCGCTCGTTGAGGCGCTTATCGTAGCGCGTCGGTACCGAACCTTGCTCGCCCGACGCGCGATTATGACTCATCACGATCTCAGCAGTCCGTTGAGCTCGAATCAGTGCGCTGGTGTGAACCACATCAAAGCGCACATCGGCCAATTCTTCGCCGGCTGCCGCCGCCTCAGCCTCGCCTTTCTCAGACAGTTCAACATCCGTCCAACCGGTGAAGCGGTTGGCCGCATTCCAGACGGATTGACCGTGGCGAATCAGAACCATCGTCACCATTCGCCGCCCCTCCATTGAGTCTCGGATGCACTCGCTCCTCAGTTCTGTCGGCGCAGGCGAGGCTCGTGGAAGGTTAGGCCGCACTCAGCAGCGACACCTTTTGCGAGCAGCAAAATATCCTCGGTCATCTCACGCTGCGAGGCGGCCGATTGTACCGAGTAGAAATTGCAAGAGACGGTTACCATCGAAGGACCGAATGCATTCACGCGCACCCAAGAATCGTCTTCCTTGACCGCGCGTGCATCCTCCTTTACCTTGGCGAGAAGATTCTCGCAGAAGGTCTTCAGAGCATCTGGGTCAGAGTCAGCCTCGAACTCGAAAGTCGGCTGAATCCTGCGGAATCGGCGCTGGCTGAAATTCTCAACCGGCGAGTTAACCAAATTCGAATTTGGAACGGTAATCAAAGTGTCAGCGCTCGAGCGAATAATCGTCGTTCGTAGACCAATTTGCACGACCTCTCCCTCGATTCCATCAACGAGAATCCAATCGCCGACATTGAACGGCTGATCCACAATAATCGAAATCGCTCCGAAAATATTTGCAACCGTATCACGCGCAGCCAACGCCAAGGCCAAACCGGTAATTCCCAGACCGGCGATTAGCCCGTTTAGATCCAATCCAAACATACCCGCCATTACGAAGGCGGCCACCACGACCACGGCGAGGTGGCCGACGGATTCTGCGACGCTCGCAAGCGAGCGTCGACTAGCAATATTCTCCTCACCTTCAACGACGATGAAAGCGTCGAGATAATCCACAAGACGGTACAGAGCGAGGAGTAGTCCGAGGACGAATAGAGTGAACGACCAATCGATCATACTCTGTGCGAGCGAGGCATCCCAAACAGGCTCCGCGACCTCGTCAATCCAAGTCATCAATTCTGAAAACGCAAGGAATCCCATCATCCAACCAAGCGACTTCGGCGCCAGCAGCGAGCCACCATCGATTCGCTCCGACTTCGATAGCAAGTCAAGCAGCCGTGGGAATACGAATCGGCGAGCGGCGACACCAATTCCAATCGAGAGACCGACGAGTGCCAAAACCACCATCAGTGTGCCGCTCGAAAAGCCGAGCAGTACCTCACTTCCGTCCATCAAATCGTTCAGCATTCCTTCCGGAAAACCAGCCTCAGAAGTGCCGGCCTCAGACCCATCTTGCATGATTCGGCCGACGACGACCATGCGATAAACCCCGCGCCGGTCCTACGGACCGAGATGGCGAGGGATTCAAGACCGCCTCTCGATTCGACCAAATGTTCCCATGGCGAGTAGCAAGACACATTCAGACTCGGACGATGTTGCGAGAGCACGTCGCATTCCGGCCATCGCCCTGCTAATGCCACTGCTTCTCTCGGTCGCGGCTCCGGTCGCAATGTTCACTCCCGTCGCCGCTCAAGACGCCGAGTCGGACCTTACTCCTGAGGACATTTGGTCATCGGATTACGCCAACCAAATCTTCCCGTGGGGGCCACACGGAGATTTCGACCAACTACAATTCCGTTCCTACCACGACTATTTCTCAATGAAACAGAGGATGCAGACACTGGCTGCGTACTACCCCAATTTCTTGCAATATCATGAGGGACTCATGGGGGGTGTCAACGCTCGCGGTGATGAGATGACCTCCGATGACTACGAAGGCTGGTACTACAACCACGCAAGTCCGTGGATGAAGATCACCGGTGATGTCCAGGGTGGTGAGTATAACGAATTCAACGACGATGACGGCAATTACGCAGATCGTCCCGATGTAATGTTGGTTGGTAACCACCATGCGCGTGAGTGGATGTCTTACGAGGTTCCGATGCTCTTCCTTGAGACGGTCGCTTTCTACTACGGTAAAGCGGGCATCGACAACGATGGAGACGGATTGGTCGACGAAGATGGTTGGGACGGCGTCGATAACGACGGCGACTGCCTGATGCTCAACGCTTCGGCTCAGGACTACAATGGAGATGGAATCGCTTGCGGACCAGGCGACCTCGGCGTCGACGAGGATTTCTCTGAGCAATTCATCACAGACATGGTAAACACTCGAGAAATCTATCTAATTCCTATGCTCAACGTCGACGGCAACCGCTACGACCGCGAGGAATACTGCGGCGAGACCGCGTGGGAAAATTGTCGCACCAGCGGTTGGAGAAAGAATCTGCGAGACAATACGGTAACCGGTGTCACACCGCTTCCAGATATCGATGAAGAGGTCGACCCCTCCTGTGACGGAGTTGACCTCAACCGCAATTACCAATTCGAGTGGGGAGCACCACTCGGAGCCACTGGTCCACTATTCCCAGGAATGTGCTACAATCCGATGGGCGGTGGAAATAATGACGTCTACAATGGGCCGGTGAATTACGAAGATAATGATGGAGACGGCCTCATCAACGAAGACCACGTCGATGGCAAGGATGACGATGCCGACGGCCAGGTAGACGAGGATTGGCTCGGAGGAAACAGTGAACCAGAGACCAAGTTTATTCAAGACCTAACCGAGATGAATGACGATGACGGTGATGGTGCCTCGGACTTCAAATCCACATTGACATGGCACTCATTCTCCGAACTCGTGCTCTGGCCGTGGGGGCATTGTACCGATTGCGATAATCCTGACCAGGAGTTCCTTGAGTACCATGGAAACGTGATGGGAGAAATGACCGAGTATGCACCAATGCAATCTTCTTCGCTTTACCCAACAACGGGTGACTTCTGCGATTGGCATTACGGTGTCCATAACTCCTATTGCTACACCATTGAGATCGGCAATGCCTTTCATGAGCACCCTGACGATATCGCTCACATTGCGGTCAGAAATCTAGGTGTGCCATTCTACATGGTGGAAATCGCCGACGACCCTCGATATCGAGCGATAGTCGGTATCGAGAATACCACTTCGACTCAATGGTTGGAGGATCCAGCTGATGTGAAAGTTCCTTCAAAGGGAGATATACCAATTGGAATGTGTCTGGATAAGACATTCCCGTTCACTCCTGACATCAATCGAACACATCTGATGTGGAGATTTGTAGAACCGAATCGGCAGCAGAATGACTACGGTCCAACAGAATGGATTGAAGTGGCTTGGAGCATGTCACCACTCGTTGAACTCGGCGAGCAGTGTGTCTTGTTGGATGGAACGAATGGCACCCTGTTGGAAGGTCAAATACCGCTTCCTGATACATCAGTTGGGAAGATACAGTACAAGGCGATGCTCGGTACTACGAATGGCGCCTTCCCATTCACTTATCCAACCGCTGAAGAGGGTGGTAATTACTACGAATTATCGATTCCTTACCGTGCCGCTTTCGGCTCGGGAATCATGGCACTCCTGATGTTCGCCTTCATCGCTACGATGGTCTGGGGCGGACTCGGTTTCACACTCCGCGCTATGTTCGATGATGAGGGCGGAGTGCTCGGTTTACCCGAGGATATGAGCCACCTCGTAGATGAGGAGGGCTCCTGATGTCCGAGGGTGGCTCAGACCAGTTTAGCGGGCGCCTCGGCCTGATTTTCGCGACCATCGGCGCGGCAATCGGAACCGGCAATATCTGGCGATTCCCGCGCATGGTCGGTGCTAATGGCGGCGGTTCTTTCCTCGTCCCGTGGCTGATTTTCCTCTTCCTTTGGTCGGTGCCGCTAATCATCGCTGAGTTCGCACTCGGTAAGCGAAGCCGCACTGGAACTGTCGGAACATTCCGTATCTTCGCAGGCAAGCGCTTCGCTTGGATGGGACTTTGGACAGCCTGGATTTCGACCGCGATTGGATTCTATTACGCGGTCGTAACAGGCTGGTGTATCAATTACTTCCAGACCGCTATCCGTGGTGGCCTCGGCTCAGAGGTCGATACCGTCGAGGTGTGGAATTCATTTTTGCAAAATCCCGGCGAGGTCATTTTCTTCCAAGCCATCGCAGTTGCAATCACTATGCTAGCAATCTGGAAGGGCGCCAAGGCAATCGAGAAGGTCAATGTCGGTCTGATGATTTCACTATTCGTGCTGCTCTTTGCAGCCCTCTTCCTCGCCTTCGTCATGGACCTTGACGACGGTAGCCTCGACGGCTTCGTCTACATGTTCAGCATTCAACCAGAATACCTCATGCAGCCAGAGACTTGGATCAACGGCCTCTCGCAGTCAGCATGGTCATGTTCGGCCGGAATGGGTATGGCAATCACCTACTCTGTCTACATGCGCAAGGATGAGGATACTACCCTCAACGCGGCGACGATGTGTCTTGCCAACAATTCCATCTCCATCATCGCCGGACTAACCGTGATGATGGCGGTCTTCGCCGTCGTCGACGACCCATTAGCAGCGGTCAGCGGCGGCTCGAGCGCCATCACTTTCCTCGTGCTCCCCGAAGTTTTCGCCCAAGCACCGGGCGGCCCAGTAATCCAATTGGCGATGGTTACGATGTTCTTCCTCGCCCTCTCATTCGCCGCCCTAACCTCGATGATCTCCACCGTCGAGTTGTGCGTGCGAAACTTCGTCGACCACGGAATCGACCGCCCACAGGCGGTCGGCTTCACCTCAATCGCCATCTTCCTCTTCGGCCTGCCGAGCGCAGCGACGTGGATTTTGGTGGACGGTTCTACCGGTGTGGCATTCCCGCAATTCTTGGAAGTTCAGGACCACATCTGGGGCTATGGACTGATGTTCAGCGGGCTATTTATCGCCTACTCGATTTGGAAATACGGCTGGAAGCGCTACCGCGTTTGGCAAGAAGCGAATGACATCGAGGGCTTCAATTTCCGCGATTACCTCGACAACGGAGTGTCGTCTTTCCGCGACGATTTCATCAATACTGGCGACAATGATTGGTGGATTGGAAAGTGGTGGGATTACATCATGTATCTCGGATTCCCGCTGATGTTTAGCGTGCTGATTCTGTCGTATTTCATGGATATGCTGGTCAATGTCGAGAACCCGTGGGACCCAACAAATGCCAACGGAATTTCGATTATTCTGCTATTCTGGGGAATCACCGCTGGGCTCTTCATCACCTTCAACCGCACAATGCTCGTCAACCGAATGGTCCCGACTACGGACGACCCTTGGATACTCGCTGTTCTATCTGGCAATTACACGCTTGAGCCGCGCCCTCTCTACCGAAATGTTCCCGAGGGCGCTCACGTACCCATCGATACGCTTCCGGGCGGGGACGACCCCTTCGTTGTCAGCGTTGGAGAGGCACTGCCTGAGACTTTTGTCGATGAATATGGCGAGACGAGATCGCATTCTGGTGCGAGTGTCGAAGCGGAATTGGCTTGAGGGACAACGGTGCTGGTTAGCGAGGACTACCCTTGGTCCAAGCTGCTCTGGGAGTATCTCATCTACATCGCCGTTGGTTGCATCAATGTAGTGATTTTCTTCGGCCTGTATTTTCTGCTTTATTCGGCGGATTTGCACGCGACTTATCGCGCCGGTTCGGCCTGGGCAATCGCCTATTTCATCAGCACTTGGCAATCGCATTTTTTGCATCGCTGGTTGACCTTTGAATCAGGTTCTGATTATCGTCGCAGCCTCGTGGTTATGCTCGCAATTTACTCACTTTTCCTAGCAATCTCAACCGCTTCGCAGGCTTACTTCGCGGACACTCAGGGGTACAACCACTGGCTAGTCTGGGCGGGCAATACCACCGCCTTTGGTTTCCTGACCTTCCTGTGCCTTCGCTTCTTCGCCTTCCCGCTGGCCGACGGTCGAGTAACACGCTCGGAACGGCTTGAAGAGTACCGTGAAAGGCGTAGGGCTTGAAGAACGGTCGGTTCTCCCTTAGGCACGATGGCTCAGGGAGTTCGTGGCACGCGCGACTTCTATCCTGATGATATGCGCGTGCGCAACTGGTTGTTTGAGAGGTTTCACTCGGCCGCTCGCGCGCACGGATTCGAGGAGTATGATGCTCCTGTTCTCGAGAGTGAAGAATTGTACACGCGCAAGGCGGGCGAGGAGATCGTTGGCCAGTTGTACAACTTCGAAGATAAGGGCGGGCGCCGAGTTGCGCTACGGCCCGAGATGACGCCCTCGCTGGCGCGAATGGTCATGGCGAGGGCGGGAGCATTAGCGCTGCCAATCAAGTGGTATTCGATTCCACAATGTTGGCGTTACGAGAGGACCCAACGTGGACGCGGTCGTGAGCATTACCAGTGGAATGTTGACATTTGGGGGATGGATGGGGTTGCGGCTGATGCAGAACTCCTCTCCGTGCTCGTCCACTTCTTCGAATCGGTTGGGCTGGGCTCGGGTGATTTGGTGATACGAATTAGCAGCCGCAAGGTGCTCGAAGAGGTTCTTGGTTCGTTGGGAATTGAGGGCGAGACATTTGCCGCTACTTGTGTTATCGTCGATAAAATGGATAAGCTTCCCGCCGATGTTGTCGAGGCGCAGTTGGCCGATTTGGGCCTCGGTGCAGATGCGATTTCGAGAATTCGTGCCGTGCTTGGATTAACCGATTTGGATGCTCTCAGCTCGGCTCTTGGTGAGGGGAGCGCGGCAGTGGCCGAACTGGGTGCGCTCTTTGCTCTGTGCGATGCTTACGGCATCTCGGATTGGCTTGCCTTCGATGCTTCTGTGGTTCGCGGTTTGGCTTACTATACCGGCCCTGTCTTCGAGGCTCATGATCGGGCCGGCGCGCTGCGCGCGATTTGCGGTGGCGGGCGTTATGACAAGTTGATTGGAACCCTCGGTGGCAAGGATTTGCCTGCCACCGGATTCGGCTTCGGAGACATGGTAGTGATGGAACTCCTTGCCGAGAAGGGTCTGCTCCCCGATTTGGCTTCGGGGGTCGAAGACGTGGTCTTCGGTATGGGTGCTGAATTGCGTGGGGCTGCGATGCAGGTTGCGGGCCGATTGCGCTCTGGCGGGCGCAGTGTGGATTTGGTGCTCGAAGATAAGCGCATGAAGTGGGTCTTCAAGCACGCTGAACGCTGTGGTGCGGCCCGACTGGTGATGGTGATGCCTGACGAGTGGGCTGAGGGTAAGGTTCGCATCAAGGACTTGGGAACTGGCGAAGAATCGGCAGTTCCTATCGAAGATCTGTAAACCAGATTTGCTGCCAATCTGGCTGATGGATTTACTCGTCCTCGAGAATCTCTTCGAGAGCCTCGTTCGCTCCGAAGATTGAGGCAAAAATTGCCGAGATCCAATCGAACATCGGCTCACTCTTCGCGCGCGAAGCGGCTTGCACCGACGGCGGCCATAGCAAGCGCGCCTAGTCCGGCGGCGAGTCCGAATCCTGGTAGAGCATCATCTACCGCTCCACCGAAGCCTCCGCCGCCGCCTCCGCCACCTGGCTCTGATAAGTTCACAATTGGGAAGTTTGCCTCAACGGTGGCGTTATTGTCATTGTTTGAATAATACAATCTAAACCAGCCTCCGCATAGGAAGAAACTACAACCAAAAATTGAGGAATAACCCGGTTTTGAAAATTCAAATCGTAGCGATGGTTCTTCTGAAGATTTGTTCCAACGGGTCATGTTAGAAGCAGTCTGAATTTCCCATCGTAGATGTTCATCTGCATCGGAACCACCAATCTGAGGGAAGGACTCGGATGCAACTGCTGTTGTTCCTTTGAACAAAGTAAGAGTCAGGTCCTGACATTCTTGTGTGTCAGAGCAACTAGAATGTTCAATTTGTAATTCCAAGTCGATTACAATAGATCCATTCCCGTTAAGGAGCATATTTTGCTTGAAGTTCTCTTGAATTCGACAGGTAAAGTCAACATCGACTTGCTCACCATTTCCTGTGAATTCCTTCTCTCCATATCCCGATGCCGAAGAACCAGCACTATCGTTTCCATCGAAGTGAGTCCAGCACTGGTCTAACTGTTCAGTCCCCCAGAAATGCATGTGCGGGTTATCGACCGAGGGTTGCTTTGGGTCGTCCGCTTGGGCACTGGCCGGCGCTGCCAGAGTACCACATGCCAAGATGAGCACGAGACCGAGAGCCTGCATCCTGCGACTGCCCTGCATGAGCCGCTCTCGATGTGAATCCGGTTTGAGGCTTTGCACGATTTGACAGCCCGCGCGCGCGAGGAGATTCGGGGCATGATGCTTAGTCGAATCGCTGTAGATTGCCACCTTCGCGATGCTTTCCGTGGCGGGCGATATTGAGTGCGTCGCCGAGCATATCGGCGCTCATCATTTCACGGTCGAGTCGCTCAGAGGCGACGCCAGTAATGATTGACATCACCTTGATCGTATCACCAAATGCTGGATCTTGACGCGCGCCGAAGATGACATTTGCATCCGGCGATAGGCGCGCAGTCATCAGGTCACAGACTTGATTCGCCTGTTCGAGAGTCATGTACGGACCTCCAGTTACGTGGATTAGTGCGCCCGTCGCCCCATCGATTTCGATGTCGAGTAGGGGGTGGTTGAGGGATTCGTGGACCACTTCCTCTGGGCCTTGGTCGCTCTCACCGTACAACATCATGGTCACCCCTCCGCCCTTCATGATTGCACGTACATCGGCGAAATCGAGATTGATGAGGCTTGGAAGCGTGATGGTTTCGACGATACCTTTGACGATTTCAGCGATGAGCTGATCCATAATCGAAAAGGCCTCGTCGAGAGGCAAATTCGGCACATAATGCAAAAGTCGATTATTATCCAAAACGAGGACCGCGTCCGCTGCCTTTCGCAGCAATTCGAGGCCCTCGAGAGCGCGCTGCATTCGCATGCGGCGCTCAACAGAAAACGGAGTCGTAACGATAGCGACGACGAGCGCACCAGATCGCTTCGCCTCCTCAGCTACAATAGGCGCGATGCCTGTTCCCGTTCCACCGCCCAATCCGGCGGTCACGAATACCAAATCAGCCCCCGAGACAATCCGGGTGATTACATCGCGCCCGGCCTCCGCACAGCGGCGGCCGGTAATCGGGTCGCCACCAGCACCCAATCCACGAGTGATGTGGCGACCAACCAGGAGTTTCTGTTGCGCACGCGTATGGTCGAGATGCTGCTTATCGGTGTTGATTGCAACGGTAATTGCACCCTCAACACCGATGTGCGTAATACGATTCATCGTGTTATTGCCCGAGCCGCCGCAACCACAAACCAGAATGCGCGGATCGGGCGGTCCAAAGGACTCGAGTTCACGGTCGGTCAAAGCCGTCGGAATACGTCCCGACGCCGTGCTTGCAGAACCTCCGCTCAACCCTGTAGACGACCCATCCCCCATCCTATGTCCTCCGTGCATCCCTTGGCAGTACGCCTTACGTCCGCGAAGTGCCGTTTCCAGCCTTCTTAACCGTTGAGGGGGGGGAGAGGGGCGCGAAGGCGATTATCGGAGTGTGGGTGTTCGGCCGAGAGCCGTCCGGAAAGCGACAAATACGAAAGGTTGGTCGAGCAGTCCGTACCGCGCTTAGCTCAGTTGGCTAGAGCACCTGACTGTAGACTGGAAACACATGGTTGTAGGCAGCCATCAGGGGGTCCCCGGTTCAAGTCCGGGAGCGCGGACCAACATGTCATCATCCTCGTCCCAACAGGCTGGGTAGACGCCCCCTCCCTTCCCATCCGAGAAGAAACCAATTTCATGCAGTTGATTGTACAATTCGTCGATTCTATGGTCTATGTTCTCACGCTCTTGGACTAGGGCCTCAATCTGGCCAATGCCGGCTTCCCATGCCTCTTGTCGTAACCTCCTCTTGTGGCCCTCAGCGAAGTAGTACTTTGTGGTCACTTTGGGGGAGGAGTGGCCTAGGAATACGGACATCTGCTCCACTGAGGCGCCACCCTTGTCCATCCACTCGCACCAAACCGTTCTCAGGTCGTGGAGCCTGTAGTATCCGCCAGCGCTCGTCGGCTCCATCCCGATATTCTTCATCGCGCCCTTCTTTATTTCTTGGAGGGTCTTCGGGTTGATCGTCCCCCTCCCCCTTTTGTTCTCGTCTTCGCTGAACAGGAATACGGCATTCGGGTGGTTTTCCCTGCAGTATTCTAGGTAGGGCTCGACCCTCTCAAACGCCCACTCGGGCATGCTGGTGCGAACCTCCTCCGAGTAAGTCCTCATCTTGCTTATCTCCCTGATGAAGTGGTCCTCGCTCACATCTGATATCCTGATTCGCCTGATAGAGTCGGCTCTCCCGGCGCTCACGAGCGTCAGCCATACGTACGCCCTGAGAGCCAGCAGGAGGTGTGGACTCGTGCGCTCGGAAATCGCGTTCGAGGAGTTCTCGTTCGCGATTCTCGAGAGGTTCGGTGCCCTCTCTGGGTTTTCGCACATCTCGTCCAGGGACCTAATCAACTCGACAATCTCGTCCTCCTCGATACCCCTGTGTATCGCTTTCCTCTTCCTCATCCCCTTCTTGATAATGGTGAGTTGGGTTTTGACTTCCTCAACAATCCGGGGATTGACCTCTCCGTAAGTCAACACCTTGCCAGTCAGGTATCCGAGGTAGCCGTCCAGCGTCGATTGCGCCAGTTCGGAACTCTCGATTTCGCGCTGTAGTGACTCGATGAACTCGCTGTACCGCAGGTCGTCCCTCAGGTCGTCGGGAGTGAAGCTACCCAGGGTATGCCTGAACTTCCTAGCGGATATCCTGATGTTCTTGAATCGCTTCAGATTCCTGTCCTTCCACCTCCTCGGGCTCCTCAGCCAAATCATCACATTGTCGTAGATTGAGGGCTCACCCTGGTCCATCCCATCTGGAACCCAGTATGGGTATTCGTCTTGGCTGGCTGTGGTATGCGGTTCTATCTCTTTCATAGAATGCAAGAAGCGAACACGCCGTTTGAAAGGTTATTGTTCCGGCAATGATGCAGGGTGTAGTCACAATCACCTACTGCTTCAAACGACAATGTTGTCGGAGCCGTTTCCGATTTCAGAGATGATTTCAATAACTATCTATTTCGAAATGCAATGCTATGACAGAGAAAGAATGTGAGCATGAATGGGACGATAGCCAAGACATAGACAGTTTCAGAGATCTGGTGGACCTGAACCCACAGTTCATCCAGATCAAGGTTCGATGCTGTAAGTGCGGGAAAGAGGGAGTGACCGATGCGGATACGGTTTGGAAGCCGGTTTACTGGGATACAATTTAGCATCAGAAACAGTCTTCGTTTCACGACACTGTAAATACACTGCTGACAATCTTGACTTACCGAAATAACTGATCTTGATGTTTGATTACGAATTCATCCCATTTAGGCTCGGATTGGCTCTTCCACTCTTTTTTATCCCAATCGGGCTCAAGCTTGTAGCAATCAATGTCTTCTTCACGGTTGGAATGAATACCTAACACTAACAAAGGAGTTTGGATAGAACCTCTTGTATGCTCCAGAATCCTCTTCACATCTTGAAACGAGTAGCACCCCTCAATCTCCTTTGCAGCATTATTTGATGGGACTACCAAAATTCCCAGGTCGTATGTATCAATATCTCGAACAAAACTAATTTTGAAGAAATCTCTGAAAATTGATGCTATATTGCCGAATTCGACCTCTCCAAAAATCCTCAAGCCATTTTCTAGCGTTTTACTGAAATCCCCGTTCTGTCGAATTTGGAGACCGTGTTCCTTAGGGGCAAGTTTGACGCCTTTGACTTTCCAACCATTGTTCTGCAGGCGATTTCTAATCATCGCGTTCAATATTTTCTGATTTATTGGATACTTTTCGGCGACATAGCCCTTAGTGACAGGCATCTTCAATCTAGAAATCTCTTCCTTGAGGATATCAATGTCAGAGAGGTTGTGCACGATGTAGTCGGCCTGATTGATTGCATACTCCATACATTTCATGAGATACCCTAGGCATCGAATTTAATCAATTATTCTTTATGAGGATTCTTGCAATCCTGTCTACCACTCCACAAACCAGAGCATTTCCCATGAAGAAAGCTCTTTTGCCGTCAGTTGCCAATTCCGTATGGTCGTCTGGAAATCCGTTCAGCCTCTCCAGCTCTATCGGAGTGAGTCTCCTGAGCCAGAATGACTTGCTCAACTCCAGCCTACTCCTCACCTCGTCGCTTTGTGGACTGGTCAACCCCAACCTATCCTTCTGGGTCTTGGTAGGTTTGAATTTCACTACGTGCTTGAATCTCGAGGGCGAAGTCCCCCCTTCTCCGGTGACTATCGTCCTGGAGGCGCGATCAAGCGCGTCCGGGAATGTCACTGGACCCTCCGAGTACCTGTATGTGAAGCCGTCAGTCCCCTCCCTCAGCTCTCTCTTTGACCCCTTGAGGTATATCCAACCCTTCTCCCTAACCAAGGACTCAGGCTCCAATATGTATGGGTCTGGGACCTTCCCGGGAGATTGGAGGACGCTCGCAAGTGTCGCCTTCTCACCTGTGAAGTCGGACTTGCACTTAGCGGTCAGCACCTCCCTTCCGACCATGACTCCACAGTTGCCGAAGGGAGTTGGAGTGTCTCCCTCGTCAGAGTTGAAGGCCTCGGATATCTCGGACAGCTCGCCATCGCTGAGGCTGAACGACCGCACCGAATCGACGGGATGGATCGGCAGCGCCTTGGCCATGTACCCGCCCGACTCGATCCAATCGGTGGTCCTCTCCCAGTCATCGGTCCGCTCTGCCAGGATGAAGACCCTCTTTCTCCTCTGAGGGAACCCGTAGTCCGATGAGTCGACCACGCGCCACTCAACAGCGTACCCCAGGTCGCTCAGAGACGCCAGCATCACAGCGAAGTCCCGACCCCTCTGGCTCCGGGGAGACTTGAGCAGCCTGTCGACGTTCTCCAACAGTGCAAACCTAGGCCTCTTGCCCTCGATTATCCTGTGGATTTCCCACCACAGGACTCCTTTCTTACCCGCTATTCCGTGAGCAGTAGGCAGTGTCTTCGCAACAGAGTAGTCCTGGCACGGAAACCCCCCGCAAATCAGGTCGTGGTCAGGTATGGACTCCGCGTCGATGGTAGAGATATCCTTGTTCACGAAGACGTCGTCTTTCCCGCCCGTGTACACGTCCGAATCGTCCGTCTGCTCCAGCCCCCACTTGGTGACGTAGACCTGGGCGGCGTGCTGTACCTTTGTGGATGGTTCCCACTGATTGGCCCAGACGACGCGTGCTCCGTCGCGACTCGAACTCTCGGGCGGACCCTCGAAGCCTATCCTGAACCCGCCTACCCCAGCAAAAAGCTCCACGACCCGCATAGTACCGTTGTAACCATCAGGGTTATTCAAGATACCGATCAACGAGCATCGATGGTAGCGAATGACCGGGAGAGGCCTCAATTCATTCGGGACTCAAACAGAGAGGCTTCTGTTGCCAAATTTCTAGATGGAAAACTGTATCCAAATTTCTTCGAAAGTTGGTGTAGAGTCTCAGATCGAGAAATGCAACTATCCGGAGTAGATGTGATTTGCAAACTTCCCGAAGTCAAGGACGAGATGTTTGTCGATGAGAAGGCAGCAACCTCATGGGCAAACAGGGAAATCTCCACGTTTGCGTTCGAACTGAGTTTCCTTCTGGGCCAATCAGAGATTGAAGGTTGGTTCCTTTCAAGCAGGGAGAAATCGCGCACGACACACTGGCTTTGCATTTGGCCGAGAACCTCGGGCGGACAGATACACACCGTCAAAGACATAGTTTCTGCAGAAGTAATGCTAATCGAGACTAGAGTTCTTAGGAATTGGGTTAGGAAGATGGCCGTCAAATCAGAATTATCTCTCGAGGAGTGTATACGAATCCTGAGAAAATCAGAAACGGAAAATGAAATTCCTTGGGCTGGACTAAGGGTGATTATTTCCAGAAAATTACCAGAACAACCAGTAAATCTCTTGATTCCGAAGGATGTTTTGTTCGCACTTAGTCATGACAATAATTGGGGACTAAATTAGGACAGTCACTACCCACTGATTTCCGAATTCAACCACCGATGATATCCCATTCATGACTACCATCGGAATGCAATATCAGATGGCATAGCCTGACCTCCACCCATCCACGATTGATGGCCCTGCGCATCTCCCTTTGCCTGCCCGTCATGGAGGGAATGCCTGAATCTCCGGCATGGTTCCCTTCTACGAAGTATATCTTCAGCTTG
>JAERST010000003.1 GCA_016845365.1 Methanobacteriota archaeon | reverse complement strand
CCGTTCTGGTCTTGGTTGTCGAGCTGCTGACTTTGCTGCTGGTCGGACTGCTGGCCCTGCTGACCCTGACTGTTGTCTTGGGTCTGGCCTGGCTGCTGCTGGTTCTGGCCGCTCTGGTTGTTACCATTCTGGTCTTCGCCTTCTTGGTTACCTTGCTGGCCGGATTGTTCTCCACCTTGCTGCTGGCCTTGACCGTTGTCTTGCTGGTTGGATTGATCTCCACCTTGCTGCTGACCGCTGCCCTGTTGACCGTCTTGACCGGATTGGGAACCTTGGTTCTGACCTTGGCCTTGTTGACCATTTTGTCCTTGGCCCTGGCCTTGCTGACCTTGACCTTGGTTGCCAGATTGGCCCTGACCCTGGCCCTGACCTTGGCCCTGACCTTGGCCTTGACCTTGGCCTTGACCTTGGCCTTGACCTTCGCCGTCCTGCTCGGAGTCTCCTCCGCCATTGGACCCGCCATCGCCGGATCCCTCTCCGTTGTCACCATAATCTGGATCATACGCATCTGGGATACCGTCTCCGTCCTCGTCCGACATCGAACCATTGTTCGGGTCGTTCGGGAACGGATCGCTGGCGTCGTTCTGACCGTCACCGTCGGTGTCAGCCGCGTTAGGGTTGGTTCCAGCTGCGTACTCCTGAGAGTTCGTTAGTCCGTCGCCGTCAGGGTCCGCGTTAGCGTCACTGGCGGAGTTCGGATTCAGTCCGTATCCAACTTCCCAACCGTCTGGCAATCCGTCGTTGTCGGTGTCAGCGTTGTTCATGTCTGTGCCTGCAGCCTGTTCCTCGGCATTGGTCAGACCATCTCCGTCCCAATCGGCGCCTCCGTCGGAGGGGTCGAGTGGGTCGGAACCGTCGGCTTGTACACCGACTGATCCAGCCATCAACACAAGGAGCAGTGCTATCAGCATGCTCGTATTCTTTGTTTTCTGCATTTTTTATTCACTTCCAAAAATCAGTTCAGAGAACCCGCCGTTCTCTCTTTCCAGCGAATGCTTGCGCTCATCCTCGCGCAAACCGATTCGTCCGGGAGTGACGGATGCTGATTGGGAGCGGACTGACTATACTCTCCACGACCGATACAAACGCTGTACTGCGCCTTTGTTGCGGTTCTGTGGATCTCCTGTATTACTTCGTCTGCTCCTCCTCTTTTACGCATCCAATCTCACGGGCTTTCACAGGGAACCCACCGTTCCCTCTGAATTCTGAGCCATCCCCGGTCTATTTCAACAGTTCCGAAGACTGTTCGGGGCATGAATTACCTCTAGCGCCCTCGATATCCCGTCGATATTCCCTCGATTATTCCCGAGCGCCTTGAACGCTGCGAGTTGAGGTGAATCCCGGATTCAATCCGATTCAGGGGGTGAGGGCGGCGAGCTCGGCCTGGAACTTTGTTGAAGTCAAGAAGTGAAGCACTGGAGTTGCCAGCGTTCCGAGCACGAGCGCGCCGAGCAGAATATTCGACCACAATTCAATTCCGGCGCCGAAAGAAAAGAACAGCAGCCATCCGGCGCCGAGGAAAGCCCACGGCCTGTAACGGCGGGCGAAGAGAGCGGAGCGGGACTTTGCGAGTTCATCGGAGTAGAGAGTGGTCGTCTCACCCTCAGCGAGCATATCGTTCTCGGTAGCACAGCGAACGCAGACTTGGTAGCGCGGGCCGTTGCCACTGACGAACTGGGAGTTCGGGTAGTTCTGGGTGCACATGCGACAGACAGGCATGGTCCTTCGTTCGCCCCACCGCTCATTGCTCCTTCAACGCTACGGTTGTCGCGGTTGGCGGCTACCTTCGAGGCTTCGTTTGATGCTGGGGGTTTTGAGGAAGGATTCGAGGATTGCTTGGCCGTCTGGGCTGCCCACCGATTCTGGGTGAAATTGCACTCCGTCGATCGGTAGAGATTGGTGGGTGATGCCCATGACGAGAGTTTTTGTTTCGTCCCATGCGTTCACTTTCAGTTTGGATTTAGGTGCCGATGAGTCGGCTGTTTTGGGTTGCAGGACTAGGGAATTGTAACGCATGAGGACTGTGTCTATTGGTGAATTTTGGTAGATTGCGGAGCCGTCGTGGTGAATGCTCGAGGGAACTCCATGGACGGCTCCGAGGGGAGATTCGATGAGTGACAAACCGGCTGCGAGGCCAATCGCTTGGTTGCCGAGGCACCAGCCGAGCAGTGGGATTGGCCCCTGTTGGTTGGCGAGTCGGTTGTCGAGGGCTCGGTGTGCGATCTCCATGCTGCGGGGTGATGCTTCTGGTCTGGATGGCCCTGGACCGAGGATGATGTGAGTTGGTTTGTTCTGGGTTAGCCAATCGTCGACGCTTGCTTCTGGGTCGGTCTCCTCTGCTGGTCTGCCCTCGACGATTGTTACTTTGGCGCCGAGTCGGTGGAGCGACTCGGCGATATTATTGGTGAATGAATCGAGATTGTCGACGAGGAGGACATGGGCCTCGCTGAGTTCCACCTCGTCGGTCCCCTCGGATCCTGGCCGAATTTTACCGAGGGCTCCTTCGATTTCTGGTAGGGGAAGGATTCCTACTTCCCGCTCGGGCAATTCTTCACTGCTGAATCCGGTGCGGAATCCCCACGTTGCTTCGGTTACTGCCGCTGCCTTCCAACGCGCTTCTTCGACCTCTGCTGCAGGTGAAGAATCGATGACTACTCCGCCTCCCGCTTGCACCGTCGCATACCATGAATTCGGGCCACTGTGAGCCTCCATCGTGCGGATTAGGATATTCCAATCGGCTTGGCCCGCACTTTGATTGATATGGCCAATCGAGCCCGTCCAAGCGCTTCTTGGCGCTTGTTCGAGCTCGTCTATCGCTGCCATCGTGACTACCTTTGGGCAGCCGGTGATCGAACCGCCGGGGAATAGGGCGGCGAGGGCTTGGCCGGCGGATGATTCTGCTCCAAGGCTGCCCTCTACGCCCGATACGAGGTGCTGGACATTTGCCAGCGCTTCAATTCGGCAATCGGACCAATGAACCGAACCCGCCTCGCAAACCCTCGCGAGGTCGTGCCTCTCGAGGTCGACGAGCATCAGATGCTCGGCCATTTCTTTGGTGGAGGAGGCGAGTTCGGTTCGTAGCGCGAGGTCTGCTTCGTCGCTCGCCCCTCGCGCGCGTGTGCCCTTGATTGGTCGCGTCGATACGATTCCCGAGTGAAGTCGCATGAGTCTCTCAGGGGAAGCCGACGCGACCGCCCAGCCGTGGTCGGCCACCTGCATCCAGGATGCGAAGGGTGCGGGATTTGTTTGCGTCATCCGCAGGAAAGTATCCCACGGCTGACCATCCATCGAACCTTGCCAGCGGCGGCCGTAATTCACCTGATAGAGATGGCCACCGCGAATCGAGTCGCGAATTCTCTCAACCTTGCGAGCGTGAGCAGAATCACTCTCGCTCTCAGGAACTCGCGACTCGGGCTTGCCCGGAATCTCAACATCAACCATCTCGGGCAAGCCAGCATCCAGCCATTCATGCCCTTTGAGCGCGAGAAGAGTCAATTCTCCAGCCCCGCGCTCGTGCACCCACCATGCATCACAGCGCCACAGAATCCCGAGTAGCGTACCCGGTTCTGGCGTGTGAGCCAGCCTAACTGAATTTGACCAGCGACCGAGGTCATAGCCGAGTAGTCCAGCGAATCCACCCGGCGTCACGGGAAGGGTCGAGCCACTCTCAGATCCAACATCCACCTCGAATTCAGCAATGATTTCCATCGCCTCCTCAAGGCTGGCAGGTCGCGCCTCTGCCTCACTTACCCAGCGACCGCCGAGTAAGCGCTGGCGAACCAAAACCAGGGGCGGAGAACTGCCCAAATTGACCTCGCCGGCAAGAGCCGAGCCGTCGCAAGAATCAGCCCCCCACGGCTCGAAAAACAAGAATCGAATACTATCGAGAGCCGGTAGCATCGAGTACCCGGAGAGGTCGGTGACAGGCCCACCGGAGTGGAGTAAGAGTTCGTCGCCGGAGCGTGAACCTGCCGAAACAATGCCGAGCAGTGGGTCGGTTTCTGCACAATCAAAAACTCGCCGCACCACCCTCAAGCGCCCACCTCCTCGCGGCTCAACCAAGCATTCTCAACCCGCTCAACCCAAGCCGCTCGTGCCGCCTCAAACAATCGTCCGCGGGCCTCGCCAATTGCTCTTCCATCTATCGAAGCGAGGGCTTGAACCCCCATTCCGCTCCCGAGAACAATCATCTCCGAGGCGCGTAGAATCATCGACAAAGTCAGCCTCGCCTCTCGGATTGGAATCCCCGAAGCCTCGACACCCGCACGAATCTGCTCGAGGGTGACCGAATCCAGAGCGCCTTGACTCGGCTTCGGGTGATATGCGACGCCGTCCGCATCCAGCAATACCGGCATACAGCGGTCGCCGTCGACCAATGCATCATCGTCGAATAGCAGTGAAATGTCCGCCTCGTGCGCCGCAGCAGCTTCTCTGGCCTCGATGTAGGGCTGCCAGTCGCCGTGTTTGGTTCCTCGAACTTCAGGCGACCATATCGGCGCGGCCATACTAATCGCAGACATCCTCGCTGGCCAAGCCGTGTTCAAGCGAGGAATAATCTGAACCTCGCCAGCCGGCGAGACGCTGATCATCACAAGGAATGGGGCTTGGTCCGAAGCCACTTGCGACTCGCCGGGAACCTCTGCTTCAGCGAGCGCATCGTATACTCGCGATTCGATTTCCTCAGGCAGTGATATTCCGAGTCGAATCGCGTGCCGCCTCAACCGAGCAAAGTGAAGGTCGGCGGCCATCAATCGCTCCCCGCCGTCCCAGCCGGTGGTCGTGAAGACCGATGAGGCTGGGTCGCCCGTCATGGACCTCGATTAACGAAGGGGGCTTCAATTCGATGATGGCCAAATCACCAGAGTCGAGCCATTCACAGGTGGGACGAGCGCCCGTCTGCTCAGAGCATATCATCGAGGAAGGATGTGTCGAGGTCATCGCCATCATCCAAACCATCAGCGAGGTCGTCGAGGCCGGCTAAATCATCCAAATCATCGGCTAAATCACCCAAGTCATCGAGGTCGGCTTCATCTCCACCAAGCAATTCGTCGACCACTCCGGTATCTGGCGCTGGTGCAGGACCCAAATCCTCCTCAACAGCCGAACCTGCGCCAGCCACACTCGAGGTGTAATCACCAGCGCTCGAGCCGCCCTCACCGCCGGAAGATGCACTTGCACCAGCCTGCCGCCTTGCGCCAGCGACCAAGCCACGGTCGATTTCCAGATCATCGGCGCCAAAGTCCTCGTCATCGGTCAATCCCGCTGCCTCGCGCTCTAATTGCTCCTCCAATTCGACCTCGAGCGCGCCCATCTCCCACGGAGCTGGAGCTGAATCCTCTCGTGGCTTGATGAAGAGCAGCGCTCCAACCAACAACATCGCAACCGAGAGCGCTGCGATAATGAAATTCATCTCGCCTGCAAGTATCCTCTCAACCCACGAATCACCCGCCGAATCATCCGTGGGTTGTCGCGTCCCGAACGAGGATTCCTCCCACGGTGGCACCTCGGTCGGGTCCGCGTGGAAGGTGTGGACCTGACCATTCCAAGTAACGATTTCAATCCAGTAAGTAGCCTCGCGGTCCACCGGTTCCCCATCAAATTCGTTGAGGATGAGGATGGTGTCGCGCATGCCTGCCTTGACCAGGGTTGCGTTGCGTGTGTCGTCGAAGGGTTCGGTGCTGACGTAGGCGTAGTAGGTGCTGTACATCGGGTCTTCCGCGTTGTCCCAATTCACTTCGATCAATGACCCCGCTGCGTTCCAACTCGCCCTCATTCCACTGACATCTGGGCACTCCGGGCACGGGTCTGCAGACAATTCATCGGACAACTCAATCCAAGCGCTTGCGAGGTTGTCCATCCAAGCGTTGCCGGAGGAATCGACGGCGACGACGGCGACGTAGATTCTACGATTCGGAACGAGTGGAGTTGCTTCATCGTCGCCGTGAGCTGAAAATTCAGTCAACATCACAGGTAGGTGTTGCTCTCTGTCGACAACGAGGCTTGGCTGAAGATTCTCGATGCGCTCGAGCAGAACTGGTGTATCGATTACTGCGTAAATCCAGTATTCGGCGATGTCGGATGCGTCGCTCTCGATGAACTCGACGAACATCGCATTACCCTCATCGCCGGGCCTATCGCTGAGGACCGGAGCTTGCAATCGGTCGGGGGGTGAGATGTCCCCACGGTTGTCGATTGGGGTGACCAAGACCATGTGGTCCGAGAGGTCCGTGAGATGCACATTGCCTCTAATATCGTGGATTGTGATTGTGACGTAAAGTGGAATCATTGGCTCGATTTCTGCGACTTCGAGGGACTCCA
This sequence comes from Methanobacteriota archaeon, assembly GCA_016845365.1. GTDB lineage: Archaea > Thermoplasmatota > Poseidoniia > Poseidoniales > Thalassarchaeaceae > MGIIb-O1. Next base: position 103,426 of record JAERST010000003.1, on the reverse strand, counting down.
GCGAATTGCCGTAAAGCGCTCTGTCAGCGGTATATTCGAGTTGGAAATTCGCTCCAAATTGCCGCTGGTCGATTGTGATAAGACCGCACGCGTATGGGTTATCCTCGCAAGATTCCCAGAGATCTGTGACATCTGCGAGTGGGTACTCTGAGACCCAAATTGTGTAGAAATCGAAGTCCTCGGCTGCTGAGCGATTCCAGCGGATGTCGACCGCTGTTCCATCGTCGTAAGGATGGTCCCAAGCATCGAGACCTGTGACGCGGTCGGGAGCGACGCCGGCTCCGTCGAGATTTGCTTCAGGCGTCGCGTCGACAACTAGCACATTGTCGACGTCACCATTGCCCCAATCGTCGAATGCGACGACACCGATCCAGTAGACGGTGCCGTCGACTAGACCACTCTCGCCGAGTGAATCGATGATTAGCGAGGTGGTCTCACAATCATCGGTGTATCCGGCAACCGGCCAGCCATCGACGGTCGAGGGTGGTTGCCAACCTGAAGCCGGTAGCGCGTAGACTGCGTAGTAGGTGCAATCCTCCTCAGTATTGGCATCCCAAGTAACATTCAGCCTGCCACCCTCATCGTCTGGAACATCAATTGCAGCGGTTCCGGTGATTGGGGCGGGCGCGATACCATCATCCAGCCCGCCCGCTGTAACAATCGGTCCGATGATTGTGGCATTAGTAATGGCGGATTGCCCAGCCTCATCGACACAAACCGCGGCGAACCAATAGGGCACTCCGCCCTCAAGTTGTAGCGCGGTCGTGTTACCTGTGCTCCAATGGAAGTCGAATGGGTCTGTAAGACCGACCGCGCTAGTAATCTCTTGTTGCACGGCCCAAATGCGCGTTCTATCTGGGTCGAGTTCGGTGCAAGCCGCCCATTCTAGTACTACGGTTCCGGCAGCTCCACCAGAGACTGGTTGAGCATTGAGCCATGCTGGGGCGGCTGGCACCTCATCGGTCGGCGTGACATTCAGAGGATAGGTCATCGGCACGCCGAGAGAGCCATCTGAATACTCGATTGCAATCGCTGCGCGGTATTGCCGATCATCTCGCAGCGCCTCGGTCACTCCGTCGTTATCCGCCTGCGTGACCGTCGCATTCGTGTGCGACCAGAAATTAGAACGAATATAGGTCGAGAATGAATCCAAGTCTTCCTCTGTCGGCTCCCAATCAGGGTCGGCCGTGGAATCCCAAACGTAGAGGCGATAAGCGTGCCAAGCGGCATCCTCGGCCGGCAACCAAGATGCCTCGATGACCCCGCCACCATCATTCGGTCGGTCCTCGAGGCTAGTCATTACCGTTGGAACCTCAACTCGCTCCCAATCGTAGGTCAATCGGACCTGAATCGCGCCGTCGTACGGCGTTTGTAATTGAACGTGTAGAATCGCCGAAGATGAACCCGGACCGACGGCTGAAATCGCCGATTGGAAGGCCTGTTGGATGCCGCCGTTTGAGGCGGCCATATCCCAAGTTCCAGTGTAATTGAGGGTCGATGACCGCGCCCAGACCCAAGACCCACCTTGCGGCGCGGTCATCGTCATCGAGCCAACATGCATCGGCAATCTGCCGGGCGCAGCGATATCGGAAATCTCTGGAATCTCAATCGGATTATCCGGAGTCACGAGTACAGTCGACATCCCCGGATGGGTGGTATCGGTGATATCCCACGTGCGCCCGCCATACAGAACTGTCAGAGGGTCGGCTCGCCGTTGACTCTCACGAGATTGCTCTTGCAAGCTGACGACGGGCTTGTAGACGTGCAGTCCGTCGTTTCCAACCGCATAGAATCCGCTGTAATCCACGTAGCCACCCTGCAATCCAGTAGCGATTCTACTGGTGACGACGTCGTGCATTCCATCGACTTCAACGACGTCGAGCCCACGCGGACTCATCACGACGAGATGCTGACCATCACTATGCATTTGGAAGGGAGGCCATGAGAGCAGAGCGTTCTGTCCAACCCCGGTTTCCATTTCCATCATGGTGCCGTTCCAGTGAACCAGAGGAGCGACGTCGGTAGCGATGTGGACTCCCCAATCATCAGCCGTAATCGCGCGAACATCATTGCTTGGAATCATGTCGATATTGTACGTTCCATTCGCCTTATCCGTGGCCAAATCCCAAGCCGCGACACCGGGCCGCGTAGGTCCTTGTCCATTGTGTGAGATGAAAATCGACGCGTCGTGGTAGAGGGTTGTATTGCTGCCGTCTGGGTTCTGCACGACGCGAGAAATCGGTCCTGCATCGGTGATTCCGCTGACGGTGTGTCCCATCAATCCGTCATTGAAGTTGAGCGTGTTTAGCACTGAGAGATTCGTCTGGTGCAGGACCGTCAAACCCGCAGCGCCGCCAGCGAGGACGCTTCCACCGCCCTGGATTGTTGTGTTGAGGGCGTGGAGGTGTGAGATGATTGGTGACGGTAGTCCATCGATGGTGGTGATCGGGTCATCCCAATCGTCGCGCGTGGTATTGTACATTCCGATTCCGCCGTGCGTGGCGATGAGAATATGGTCGCCATATTCGAGGAAGTCACGCACGAGATTGCTCGGCAGACCTGCTAGGAGGCTGCCATGACCCCATTGATTGTTGGCGGTATTGAAGGTCTGGAATCCGGCTGCTGAGCCTTCATTGCCCATCAGTCCGACGTACATCGTTCCGTTTTCGAGAATCATTCCGTCCATCTGGGTGTGAAGTGCGGGTGGAGTGGAGATGATTCGGCGCTGTTGCAGGTCGATTTCTTTCAGGCCTCGACCGGCGGTTGTGACCCAAAGCCATTCGCCGTCGAGCATGATTTCATTGACGACGTCTTGCTGGAAATTGTAGCCGAATTCCCAACGGACGGAGCCGTTTGCTAACATCTCTCCTTGCAGGACTGATGAACCGTAATAGGAATTGACATCGAGGGCAGAGGTGACCCAAACGTGAGTTTCGTTGGAGATGATTTCCAGCACCCTGCCGCTCGAAAGGCCGGCCAATTCATCGAAGCCGCTGGCGATTAGCCCTGAGTTATCGAGGCGGTCGACTCGGTTCATTCCGGTGGTTTGTCCCGAGCGCCCGATTGCGTAGACGATCTGGCCGGAGTTCGATGGTGCTCGCTCGATCGAGCATCCGTCCATTCCCGGGTCGAGCACCTGCCCATTGGCGGTGGCGGTTCCTGATGTTACGAGGCGAGAGATACCGCCCTCACCATCGTATTGGTGGGCGGCGAGGAGTACGTTATTCTCGTGAACCATGCCTCCAGGGAAGATTCTGTCCTCGCCGATTCCGTCGGCTGAGGTGAGGGTTGAGAGGTATGTCTTCGTATTGTAACTATAGCGATCCAAGCCGATTCCTTCGGTGTCAAAGCCGATGTATACGATGCGATTTGATTCGTCGCAGGCGAGGGCGCGCGGGTCGTTATTCGAGAGGCCTGAGGTGCCTGAGGTCATCGCGCTAATCCACTCATTTGTGAGTTGGTCATTGTCATGGTCGGCCAAATCATAACGCGCGATGCCGCCTTGATTGCCCCACCAGAAGCGAGCTCCGACTGCGACGTGAACGATATCATCGCAGAGTTTGATGTCAGCGGGGTATCCATCCGGAATGTCTCCGCTCCCAAGGTCCCAAGATGACCAGACCCCGCTGGTGCCGTTCTTTCGCAGAATCTGGGAATTGGAATTCCATCCACTCGACTCCATATTTCCAAGCCAGAGGTCGTCATCGATGATGGCCATCGAGTAGAATTCCTCCTCGGTGCTCGATGGCAAACCATCACCGGGTGTCCAGGAGTCGAGCCAAGTCGAGTTGACTGGGTCCCAGCGGAGAATGCCATTCATGCTAGCGAAGAGGTACTCGCCCTCGAATTCCTCCATACCTCGGATTGGGCCCTCGATGTCCGTCCACTCGTTGAGCAGAGTCATCGTATCGGCATTGAAGCGGCGGATGATATGGTCGCCGTAAGAGATCCACAATTCGCACGATGAAGCGTTGAGTGGGAAACACTCGCCGAGGAAGCGGGCGTTGACTCGGCGAACATTGCCAATCGTTTCCAAGTCCTCTTCCCAACTCTCATTGGTCATATTCCAGCGAACGATTGTGCCGTCACCATTGTTCCAGTATTGTGTTGGGCGAACTCCGATCCAGAGTTGGTCTCCCACGGTTCCGATGCCGTTGACGACGCCGCTCCAACCCGCTTGAGCTCCGGCGTCGATGGTGCTCAGACTGGAATTTGTTGCGAGGTCGATTCTGATGATTTCATCGCTTTGGGACCACCATGACTGTGCCCTTTGCAGGGAATAATGTAGGACTCCATCGTAAATTTCGATGTCGGCGGGCGGCGTGTTAGATAGGGTCGGCCCGCCGCTATTTGCGCCGCGGTCCCATGCAATCAGCACTGCATCGTTGATGACATCGATTAGTGTGAGGCCGAAGTCTCCGCCTGCCCACATGGTTCCGTATTCGGTTCCCGGAATCAGAGCCGTGACATCGTCATCATCGAGATATCCCTGAGTTCCATCCCAACTGGTCAACCATTCTTGGTTGGTCAAATCGTAACGGGCGATTCCGGTATTCTCGAAGCCGAGATAGAGAATGTCGTCGATTTTCACCGTTCGCGAACGCTGGGTATCATCGCCCGCAGTCCAAGTCTCGATGACCGAGAAATTGTCCATATTGACAATTCCCGCGCCAGAATTACCCCCGGTATAGGCGCGGTCCTGACCGATCATCTCGACCGTGTAGACAAAGCGGCTCTCAAGTCCATCTTGACTGCTGACGCAATCTTGGAATTGATATTGCCAATTCCACTTGCAGACACCTCTATTGGTTCCCGCGTACAGCCCGTCGCCATCGCTGGTAACATCGTAGAATACGGTCGGTCGGTTCCACCAACCTCCGCTGCTGGTCATGGTAGTCCATGTGTTTCCATCGTAGCGAGAGAAGGCGCCGGTAGTTCCTACCAGCAAGCCGCCGTAATCATCCATCTCGAGCGATAATATGTCGTCGTCGGGCAGGGTATTTGCATCTTGATTCCAATGCTCGGAGATGTCTCCGGTAAGCCTGTCGACGACGAGAATTCCGAAGCCGTTCAGTCCGATGTAAACGATCTCACCATCGACCGCCACCGGGGTGGCGTCGAGGTCATCGGCGCCCAGAGATTGCCAAGAGCCGATGATAGTCGAGGTCGCGAGTTCGACGCGCATTACGCCAGCATCAGGTGTTGCGATGTAGGCGATTCCGAAGCGTGTCGCGACCGAGGAAACGAAATCTGAATCGAGTCCGTCAGAGGTCGTCAGAGTATCGATTAGCGTCATCTGATTTGTATCGATGAGAGATATTCCGGACTCGCTATGCCCGACCACCAAATATCCGGTCGTTTCATCGTACGAAAGAGAGGATACGTGGGTCGAGCTCAGACCAGAGACTGTACCGATATACGAGCCGTCGCCATTCTCCAAGCGCAGTACTCCCGCATTCGATGTTCCAATCCACACCTTGTCATTGCCGTCCTGCTCGATGGCGACAATTTGACCCGGATTACTAACAAAATCTGAGATATCGATTGGAGTCTTCCAAACTTGGTCATTCTCATCGAAGCGGTCGATGATTCGGTTGCCAGCAATCCAAACCTCGCCCATCTCACCATCTTCGATATGGGAGACAACCGACATTCCCTCAGTCGATGGGCTACTAACCAGCGTCAGAGTACCGCCCGGATTCGTCCCGACTTGCAGGGCCAGAGTGCCCGAACCGTCGCTGAACAGGGCGGTTCCCGATGACGGCCCACGACCTGCGTGAGCCGGCCAAGCAATCGCTGTAGCGCCATTGCTAAACAGACCCATATCGGAGATTTGGTCTTGCGAGCGGAAGATTAGCGAGTTGGTATCGTAAGCGTGCACGGTCGTACCCGCGAGGATGTGCAGCCAGCCGTCGGTGACGGCCAAGCCGTGAATCTGGTTCGATGCGAGCCAATTGCCCGTCGACCAAGTCGCCATCCAAGATTGGGAGACGAGGTCTCGGCGATTGATGCCCGCATCATAGGTTGCAATCATCAGGTGGTTGCCGACCAAGGCAAGGTCGGTAATCCAATCAGAGGCGAGGTGATTCTGAGTATTCCAAACACTGTGAGCGTCGACCGTAATCGAGATACTTCCTGAGGCCGAACTCGTCGTGTAATCGATGAGGTGGACACCATTCGTAGAAGTGCCGATGTGAACCCTATCGCCAATAATCAGAATGTCTGAGGGTGTCTCTGAATTCTGAGTCAGACAATAATCGTATGAGGTCCAAGAAGTGGTATCCATCGGCTTGTAATGAACCGTGCAATCCGCCGCAGCCCAAACAGTACCGTAATCATCGACGGCGATGGCGGAGATGGTAGCACCCTCAGAGCCATCGCCAACCAGCAAATCAGGCACCGAAGCAGAATCCGACAAGTGACGCGCCAGCACCGAACCATCCTCGGTGCCAACAAGCAACATTCCACCATCCTCATCGATGCCCAGCGAACGACCCATCACTCCGACCTCAATATCGATAATCGGCTTCTGAGCCTGAGCATCTAGGTGAAGCAAATCATCATCCAACAATACGTACAATCGGCCATCGAGAGGATTGACGGCGCTATCATGAATCTCAACATCAAGCGCCGAGAAGGAAATCTTCGGGTCAGCCGGCCGCAAAGCCTCAATCACCATATCCGTCAGAGTCACACCGGCCGGCATTTCCCACGACGCATCCGAAATCGAATTTGGACGCAAATGAGTATCCAAAGTCCCATTCAACACGGTCGGCGGATTATTCTGCATCTCGTCCTGCCGACCCAAATCGCCGTATCCTCGCCAATCGAGGATCGGCGTCTGAGTATCCATCAATGTCAACTGCGGCTCGGTTGCCCAATACCCAGCCGAGCCGTTTACCGAGATTTCGAAACTCAAATTCGAAATCTCGGCTCCGGGAGCGAACGGCAAAAACAAATCGCTGTAAGCATAGGTCCCATTTGCCGGGTCCGCTCCCGTCGCAACAAGATCGATCCAACCCGTATCATTACTCCCCGAAGCCCCCCAAGCGGTTTGCGGAGACGAACGCTCTACCGGCAAATTTGCCAGTTCGTCCACCCCCGAAGAGGCCGCCCAAGGAAGCAAAACCATCAGGATTGCAAGAAGCAGAGCAGACCTCCGCTTTCTCGACTCTTCCCGACGAAACGACATGGGCACGAACCATCGGCCTGCTTCTTCCCATTATGAAAGGCATGGGTTGGTGATTGGGTCACGCATCTCCCTCTTATGAGAGAGGTCCAACAATTTCAATCGCTGCAGTGAGGGCTGATAACCCTCCGGTTCGCTGTTAGATAGCATCAAAGGTGATGTGGTAGCCCGCAGAGACTCGGAGGGCAGTCCATGACTGATGACCGTCTGCGCAAGGAGGCTCTCGAATACCATGCGGCTAAACCCGCTGGAAAGATTCGTGTCGTACCCACAAAACCCCACAGTACCGCTCGTGAATTGTCCTTGGCTTACTCTCCGGGCGTCGCTTATCCTTGCGAGGAGATTGCGGCTAATCCCGATGACGCGTACAAGTATACATCGAAGGGGAATTTGGTTGCCGTCATCAGCAATGGCACCGCTGTTCTCGGTTTGGGGGATATCGGTGCCCTTGCTGGCAAGCCTGTGATGGAAGGAAAGGGATTGTTGTTCAAGGCATTCGCTGATATCGATGTGTTTGATATCGAGGTTGATAGGACCGATATCGATGAATTTGTCGAGGCTGTGAAAGCGATTGCTCCGACCTTTGGGGGAATCAACCTCGAGGACATCAAGGCTCCAGAATGTTTTGAGATTGAACGCAGGTTGGTTGCCGAGCTGGATATTCCGGTGATGCACGACGATCAGCACGGTACTGCGATAATTTCTGGTGCTGCTTTGCTTAACGCGCTGGAGATTGTCGAGAAGGATATCTCGACTGTCAAAGTGGTAATTTCTGGGGCTGGTGCGAGTGCTATTTCTTGTGCGACACACTATCTGAATCTGGGTGTGTCGCCTGATAATCTTCTGATGTGCGATTCGAAGGGGATTTTGACGAAGGCGCGCGAGGCTGCTGGTGAGCTAAATCGGTACAAGGCTACATTCGCGCGCGATATTGCTGATGGTGGTTTGGCCGAGGCGATGGTTGGGGCTGATGTTTTCCTCGGACTGTCGCGCGGTGGATTGGTTAGCGGCGAGATGGTTGCTACCATGGCTGAGCGACCGTTGATTTTCGCACTGGCAAATCCAGACCCTGAGATTCTACCTTCTGAGGTTCAGGAGGTCCGCGATGATGCGATTATCGCTACCGGTCGCTCCGATTTCCCGAATCAAATCAACAATGTTCTCGGATTCCCATACATCTTCCGCGGCGCTCTCGATGTTCGAGCAACAGAGATAACTGAGGGCATGAAGATGGCCGCAACCGTGGCGTTGGCCAATTTGGCCAAGGAGCCAGTGCCCGATGACGTGGCTGCTGCCTATGGTGGCGAGCAGATGCAATTCGGACCTGAATATCTGATTCCAAAGCCATTCGATGCTCGTGTGCTGATTTGGGAGGCGAGCTCTGTGGCTGAGGCTGCGGTTGCTGAGGGCGTTGCTCGTGTTGGAGCTGATGAGTTCGATGCGGAGAAGTATCGCGAGAAGTTGGAGGCTCGCCTCGGATTGACTCGCTCGATTATGCGACACGTCATCAATCGAGCAAAGCGCAACCGCAAGCGTATCGTGTTCTCAGAGGGCGAGGAGCCGACTATCATCAAGGCTGCAGCTCAGTGTATTGCTGAGGGCATCTGCGACCCGATTCTGCTCGGTCATCCCGAGCGAATCGAGGCGGTGAAGGAAGAGCATGGACTCAACTTCGATTGCGAGACCATCGATGTGCGATACGACCCGCGCAGGCGTGGTGATTATGCAGACGAATTCCACCGACTGCGCGGACGCAAGGGTGTTACTCGCAGAGACGCGGTCAACCTGCTGAAGTCTCCGAATTACTTCGGTCCGATGATGGTTCATTGCGGCGATGCCGATGGATATCTTGGTGGAATCGCTCATCACTATCCTGACATCGTCAAGCCGTGCTTGCAAACCATCGGTCCAGACCCGTCTGCACATCGCATCGTCGGACTCTACATGATGACCGTCAATGGACAATTGATGTTCATTGCCGATGCGACAATCAACATCTATCCAGATTCACGCACGCTCGCTGAAATCGCTGTTCAAACCGCGCGTGTAGCCCGCCGCTTCGGCGTCAAGCCGAAGGTGGCGATGCTCTCATTCTCCAACTTCGGAACTTCCAGCGAGTTGCGAACCGACCGTATCGAGGAAGCGATTGGAATGGCGCGTGAGATGGATTCGGACCTCATCATCGATGGGCCCATGCAAGCCGATACCGCGCTTGTTCCCGACCGGCAGAAGGAATTCCCCTTCATGGAATTCGAGGGCTCGGCCAATGTCTTGGTCTGCCCGAACCTCGCCTCGGCAAATATCGCTTACAAATTGCTCCAGCGAATCGCTGGAGCCGAGATGACTGGACCTATTCTCGAAGGATTAGCCAAGCCGGCGCACGTGCTTCAGCGTGGAGATTCGGTGCGCCAAGTCGTCCACATGGCTGCGATCACCGCCGTTGACGCTCAACGACACGCCCAACAGCGACTGTGATTCCCCAACAGCGACTTTGAGCCCAAGGTCATTCTCGGTAGACCCGTTCTTTCAGGTCGTTGTGGTAAGTCCGCCCTAACTCTGGACCGCGCCGCTCGACCCACTCGCTGAAGGCGATCGTCCCGAGCGGCTCCTCCTCAGAAGCGACAAGCCCGCGCATCAGCCCTTTGATTTCCGCGCGGGTGATGACCATATCGCGCAGGAACAAGCCCATGACCTGCCCCGCCATCCATGCAAGAAGTGGTGGCATCGGTAGTATCAGCCGACGAACTCCCATGCTCTTCGCGATGAGTCGAACAAAGTCGCGATATGGGTAGGTTTCCGGCCCGGTCGCATCGCGAGTAAGGTTCTCGTCACCGGCTCCGAGGTCGATTGCGATGCGAGCAACATCGCGCACATGAACGGGTTGAATCGGATAGCGCCCGAAGCCGAATAGGCCGAACACAGGCAAGTATCTGAGCATCCAAGCGATGTTATTCACCAGCACATTTCGCCCGCCGCCAAACAGCACAGTAGGCCTCACGATAGCGTAGGAGTGTCCCGATTCTCGCAAGATTCTCTCGCTCTCCACCTTGCCTCGAAAGTACGACCAACCCGGGGCTTGGTCGGGGTGTGCAACGCTGAAATGTACAATGCGGCGAACCCCTGCCTCGGCCGCTGCCTCGAAAATCTTGGCACAATTGCGCACCGCCACATCATGGTCGAATTTGCGCCCTTCGTCATTGTAGCGGACCCAGTATGTATTGTACAGAACATCCGCTCCACGAAGCGACTCGACGAGCGCCTTGCGATCGTCGAAATCGAGCGGATGCACCTCGACGGCCCCATCGAAGGGGTCGTCGCGACCGACGGCATTCGTCAATGTTCGAACCCGCTTACCCTCGGCTAGCAATTGGTGGGCAATCCAGCGTCCAGTGTAACCGAAAGCCCCAGAAACGACGTGTAGATCACCAGACTCGCCGGTTGACTGCCCTGCTGCCCCCTCAACCATCAAAGCAAATCCACCGGCCGACGTTGATAGACACTTCTCCGACGAGGAGTTGAGTCTCATAACGGCCGGACCAAGTCAGGTGCTCGCGCTCGACCAAGTCGGGTGAACGCGGTAAATCACCCGGAGCACTGCACAGGCGCGACTCACTCGAGTACGCGCGGCGCAGCCGCGAGAACCTCATTGGAACACCCAGCCTCGTACTGCTCGAAGTTCTCAATGAACATCTGCGCCAGCAAATTAGCCACATTGTCGTATCGAGTCTTGTCAGACCAAGTCTCGCGCGGCTGCAAAATCTCGCTCGGCACCCCCTCACACTCGACCGGAACAGCGAAGCCAAAACGCTCATCCTCAACGAAGATAACATCATCCAAATCGCCTCGCAGTGCAGCGTTTAGAAGGGCGCGAGTCCAGCGGATTTTGATTCGGCTGGACTCGCCGTATCCACCAGCAACCCAGCCGGTATTGATCAACCAGCAATTGGCATTCTGCTCGCTTATTTTCTTCGAAAGCAAGTCAGCGTAAACGCTGGGGTGGCGCGGCATGAATGGCGCGCCAAAACAAGTCGAGAAGGTCGCTTGAGGTTCTGTAACACCAATCTCAGTTCCAGCGACCTTCGCCGTATATCCAGACATGAAGTGGTATGCAGCCTGCTCCGGCGTCAAACGGGAAAGCGGCGGCAATACACCAAATGCATCGCAGGTCAAGAAAACCACATTCTTGGGATGACCTGCGGTCGAATCCTCAGTGCGGTTCTCAATCGCCTCAATCGGGTACGAACCGCGCGTATTCTGAGTAAGAGTTCCATTATCGAAGTCGGGGACTCCCTCGGCATCCAAAATGACATTCTCGAGAATCGTCCCCGGCATCCTCGTCGTCGCGAAAATCTCCGGCTCATCCTCCTCGGAAAGTCCGATGAGCTTAGCATAGCATCCTCCCTCAAAATTGAACACACCATCATCGGACCATCCATGTTCATCGTCCCCAACCAAAGCCCTGTGCGGGTCAGCCGAGAGGGTGGTTTTCCCCGTCCCTGAGAGTCCAAAGAAGAGGGCTGCGTCCTTGCCGTCCGTATTCGCAGAACAGTGCATCGGCATGATTCCCCTCGCCGGCAAAATGTGATTCATAATGGTGAAAATCGCCTTCTTAATCTCGCCAGCATAATGGCTTCCTCCGATGATCACCAGACCTCGGTCGAGCGCCAAAATCACGAAAACTCCCGAATTTACTCCGTCGATTTTTGAGTCCGCAAGCAATTCCGGAGCGTGTAAAATCGTGTATTCCGGGACGTGCTCAGTCAAGTCGGCTGGGTCGCTTCGTACGAACATATTGTGATAGAAAGCGGCATGCCATGCCTTCTCGGTGACCAATCTCACCGGCATGGCATAATTTGAGTCAGCCCCACAATGAGCATCCTTGACGAAGAGTTCGTCAGCTGCATTCAGGTGGGCTTGGACCTTCTCCAATAATCCCTCGAAGACGGTTCGGCTGGTGGGCTTGTTCACTTTGCCCCACCAGACGTGGTCGGCGAATCCTGGTTCGTCGACGATGAATCGGTCGTTCGGCGAGCGCCCAGTGCGCTCGCCGGTAGTCGCTAGCAGAACTCCGTGCGCCGTCAACTGGGCTTCACCGCGCTCGACGGCGCGCTCGTGAAGCGCGCTCGCGCCAAGATTCCAATGTACTGCGCCGCTGGGGTCGAGGCCGTGAGAGGCCAGCGGGGTCGCGAAGGAGGCCGGGGTGGACGAGCGCGAGGTGCTCTCCATGCCCGCCGACGCCGACAATTCGCTTTCAACCATTACGGCTGAGCGCCGAGTGTTCTGCAGTAGAATATCTGGCCTTTTCCCCTTCCATCAGCATTGGCTTGTCTCAGCATTCGGGACGGGGATGCGATTATCGCCGAGTGCCGTGCCTGTCGCGCGCGTGAGCGAAGAGGACTCGGATGATCCTGTCATCCGCGCGCGTCGATTCAAAATGGGCGGAAACATCGACATCAGCGATTTAGGCCTCGATAATCTCGCTGAGTCGGGCGACAAAAAACCTGCAGATTCACCCACTCCTTCACCCGAAGTAGACGAGGCTCTCGGCGATGTCTTCGATCCATTCGCCGCCTCGACTGGAATCGAAGCGGGAGCGGTTCAAGGCGACGGTTCAGTCATCACCGCTCCCGAGGATGACATAGTCACGACGATGGCAAAAGAGGGTGAGCGTCGTGTCAATTGGGGCCTAATGGTCGCGATGATTTTCGTTTTCAGCGCACTCAGCGTAGTCGCTGGAACCGCTTTCACTCCAATCGTCTCTCTGGTTCTGTTATTGGCGCTCGCCGCAATCGGCTTCACCCTCGGCGAGCTCTGGGTGCCAAACCCGACTCTGCATTTGCTTGGAGTCTCGTGGGTCATCATTTCGATGAAGGTGTTGTATGGGCTTGCAATCGAGTTGAATCGCTGGGAATTGGGGGGAATTTTTCCGATTTCGGTGGAGGTTCTTGGAGTTCTGTTACTCGCTCTAGTCGCTCTCAACGTCTTCGTCGCCTACCGCCACAACCACGACGCGATAGCTGCCCAAGCCACGCTGGTTCTGTTGGCAATAGGCTCGACGGCGGGCTCTGTCGGTGGCGAGGTCGGAGTCGCTGTGATGATTCTGGTGGCGACTCTACTGCTTCACGGGCTCGCCTTGCACCGAGGTTCTGGCAACTTGGCTGCGCTCGGTGTTGCGGCCTCGAATCTGTGGATTGGAATGCACGCCGTCACCGAGGGGTTCACGGCTGGTTCTTTGGTGATTGAACCGCTCGACACCCCACTCATTCTATTCCTGCTACTGATGGTAATCTCCGGGATTAACGCTGCTATGGCCGCGCGCTTCGCACGCGAAGAGAATTGGTTTTCGAAGGGATTCAAGGCGGCTGGCCTCGGCCAGCCGGGACTCTGGGGCGTATCGATTTCACTCGGGATGGTCGGCGCCCTCATGGCCGTCGCTTCCAGCCGTGAGGACGCCGGTTACGCCCTCGGAATGGTCACATTCCTCGGCGCAGCATTCGGCGGTTCTTACCTCGTTGTACGAGGGGTTGAGCGGCTCAGGGTGGCCATTCCGTTATTGGCGGGTGCGGGGGTATTTTCCCTGCTTCTGCTTCTGGGCGACCTCACCGAATCCATCTCGCCCTTCGACCGCTACGGCACCTTTGCAATCCTCGCTGCAGCCCTCACCGGATTCGTCATGCTGCGCGACCAACATCGCGTTACTGACCGCGTTCTTTGGGTTGGTTCGGTCGGAGTTTTGGTGCTTCTTGTAATTCTGATTCCTGCTGAGTCCGAGGCTGCTGGAGGGGATGGCGGAGTGGTCCTGCTCCTCCTCTTGACCGGTTTGCACATCGGAACTGCCGTGCTCGCAGTGATGCGAAAAGCAGCCTCTTTGGCGGGAGCGACCGTTCTGCTTCCGTGGGCTTGGGTATTAGTTCAGGAGGTCCTTATCGAGGGTGTTCGCACGGTGATGTTGGCGAATGGCTGGACCGACCCTGGCAATATCATCGATCTTGCCCCGACTCCATTCGCCGTCTATCTGGTGTTCGCTGTCGTCCTGATGTTGGTGGTGAATTTGCAGATGGGGGAGACTGGGGTCAACCTTGCTTCTGGCTTCCTCGGAATCACCGAGATTTCCGCTTCGATTCGTGATTCCGGCGCCTTGCAATTATGGTCGATTGGGCTGTGGTTGCCCCTCGTAACTATTCTCGTGATGGCTCACGCTGGTGGCTTCACCGCCCTCACCTTGCTCATCGTGGTCGCCTCTGTTGTGGCCGCCCATCTTGGTGCTGAATTCGTTGGGCGGCGATTGGGTGGTCCGGTCGCCATGTTGGCCTTGATTGCGGTTGGTGTGGGAACTCTTGGATGGCGACATGGGCTAGACGAGATCTGGGTTGTACTGATGCTGGTGGCGACCGCGTCGATTCTCTATCGCGGCGAGCCCGAAGATGAGCCGCGATTTACCAACGGGATGGCTCTGATGTCATTGCCACTCATTATCGCCATCTCGACCAAGGAACCGGCCTTGATTCTCGAGGGGACGGATTCTATTCCGGAGCTTGAACTGCCCTTGGCAGCGGTGCTTTGCACCGGGGTGGTGATGGGATTCTACTTGCCTCGCGCCGAGCGCATGGAGAAATTGCTCAAGCCGACCGCTGCGGCGCTGTGGTTGCTGGTAATTACCATCGGCTTGGCAATCCAAGCCGATGATTCGACCGCGGTAATGGCGGGATTGGCTGTCTTTGCCATTACCGCGCTTTGGCTTGTCGCGCGCGGGGAGATTCGCGCTGAGTTGCGCTCGATTGCACAGCGCGACGAGAGATTGGAAATCGCCGGTCGCGACAAGACGACTGAAGTTAGTTTGGGCGCGGGTGAGATTGGTGGATATGACCCGCGCCGAGCCGAATTAGAAGCAACGCGTCGCAAGCGACGCGACCTCGGTGCGGCTGAGGATGATGATGACCTCTACACAACCGATGTCTCGCACCGACCGACAATTGTTCTGCTCATCCTCGTATTGATTCTAGGCGCAAATATCGTCTGGGGAATGATATTCGCTTCCTCCCCATTCGTGCTCCTCGCAAGCGGAATCTTTGCAACAATTCTCGTCTTTATCGCCCGCTTGCGAACCAAGCAACTCGAGTTGGATTTACCGAGCGTGATGGGAATCGAAATGCCGATTTCCGTCGCAATCGCGGGATTCGTTGTCGCGCTCGTCGCCGGCCATATCGGGCCGGGTGGAAGTAAGACGGAATTACTCGATATGGCCGTAGTCACAATTCTAATCCTCGAATTGGTAATCATCTCGCTCTTCAAACAAGACAACCTGCTCGATAGAATTCCTATTGCCATCGATTGGTTTGTCCTGCCATTGGTCCTCGGCCGAATGCTTGGCACGGTCATGGTCGAATCGCTTCCTGCCCCACTTACCGTGAACCCCCTCGATGGCGACCTCATCCAATGGCAGCTACCGTGGATGCTCCTCGAATCCTTGCTAATCCTGGCCTTGCTCACCGATTGGATGATCGATGCAAGGCGCACAAAGGTAGAGCGCAAAGCCGCCCAATCGAGTACGGGCCGAGGCATGCGAGTCTTGGCTTACGTCATGCTCTCATGGGGTCCTGCCGCAGTCCTCGCCGTAGCCAGCGCCATCGAGCAGGGGCGCAGGCACCGTCAAGTCGAAGGTGTTGGAATCGCAATTCTCTGCGCCCCGCTAACCCTAATCTCACTCAGAAATCTCGTTCCAGAAGTATCCGAAATAATCCCCGAATTGATTCTCCTCGGCGGCACAGCGATGCTCGTACTAGTCGCCGCGAGCGTGCCGATGAAGAATGGTCATTGGACGATGATGGCGGCTATCTCAAGCCACATCCTACTCTTTGCCGGACTGCTCGCCGTCAATAACGCGATACTCTATCCGATTGCAATTTTCACTGTCTCGACGACCATCTGGGTCGTCGGCATCCTACAATTGCGCCGAATCCTCAGAGTCTGGGGCTTGCTAGACCTAGTCATCGGAGTCGGCGCCACCCTTCTGATGATGGGAGCGACAGGCAGCGTCAACGCCGGCGGCCTATTCATTCTCCTCGCCGTCGTCGGCGCCCAATTAGCCCTCGTGACCTACCTCGGCCAGCGCAACGAGGAAGCCCTCTTGCAAGATTAAGCAGACGCGAAACAGGCGCGCAGCACAGCGTTTTCCCGCTCTGCGCGCGTATAACGTCTCATACCAACCTTGATGACGGGCGGTCGCAGCAAACGAATCGTGTCAGGAAGCTGGATATCGGACACGCCCGATGAGGTGGAGCATCCCACGGTGCCACTCGGCATCAATGAGATGGCAATTCCACGCGCCGCTATCCTGCTCTCCCTCGCCACCGCGGCGCTCCTAATCTGCTCCACGATTGTCGTCGGATACAGCGTATATGTCTTCGCGAAGGAGAACGGGGACGCGTTTTCGGTGACCGATAAGGACCTGTTGAAGGACGAGAATGAGCGCTGGTATTGGGAGGTTGACCTACTCTTCGACACCTGCGACTCTCGGCTCGGTGACTGGGACTGGCCCGAAGTACTCGCCGACCAAGACGATCTATTCCTCTACCCAGGCGAACTACGCTGTGACTGGGAGCATCAGGGCGCGGGGGACCGCGCTAGCGTCGTGGTTTACAATCGAGGGAATCAGACGCTCGACCTCGTACTGGAGATTGCTGGTGGCGAGGTCGTCTTCGCCTCAGAGGGTGATTCAGACCTGATTCTCGACCCGATTGAGGCTGGTGGAACAGCAATTGTGGAAATCGAGCTTGAGGGCGATGTTACCGAGCACGATTTCACCGTCGAGGCATCTCACCTTCGTGTGCCTGAGGCGGAGGTTTTGCTCGATGTTCATGTGTTTGAAGGGAGCGAATCTCGCGATATTCACACGAGCAATGGAGACCGGCTTGAGGTTCACTACAAGGTTTGGAATGCTGACACCAATGAATTGCTCGATGAGGGTGACTTGCCGGTTACCGCTGGAGACGATTCGAATTACATCAAGGGATTCGGATGGTCGGCGATTGGGCTCGATATCGATGAGGACCGCGGATTGATTCCCGGAATCGATACTGGAACGACGCACACGACTCTTTTACCGCCTCCAATCGCCTACGGAAATAGCGAGGGGCACGAACTCCAAGACGCATGGCTGCGCTTCGAATTGAAGGTCGATAGAGCGACTATCTGAGACTGTGTGCGCGCGAAAAGGACTTGACCTCGACTCGGGAGCGGCGGACATGAACGAGGAGCCGACGCACTTCGCAATCCGGCCCTCGGCGGATGTTGCCAAGCGCGCTTCCAAGGTTGTGAAAGCCAATTCAGCGCGCAAGGGTGAGCCGGCCTTTCACATGACCGATGATATGCGCCGGCTCTCAACTCCGTGGAGTGTTTCACAGGCGCGGGCGACTCAAATCGCCGCGGCAGATTTGCCCGCAGGCGTGATTCTGGATGCAGCTGCGGGCAGCGGTGTGCAATTGATAGCACTGACCGCTGGGCTCAAGCGGCCGGGATTGGCTATCGAACTCGACCCGAATATCGGTTTGTTGTGTGCAGCGAATATGCACTCTGCAGGCGAGGCCGATGACCTTCAGCGCTCGATGGATCGAGTGCTGGTCGGCGACGGAACCGATGCGGAAAACGCCATCGTCGCCTATTGGAATAGCCTACGAGAAGCAGGTACGAGGGCGCACCCACCAATCGGGATGCTGCACCTTGACCCAGCGCGCCCTCGAGACGCGCAGCGGCACGAAATCGATGAGATGCAACCAGCCATAGGGCCGCTACTGAAAGCATGGTCCAAGCACCTCGAGACAGGCCCGCGCGGACCCGCGGTCCTGCTCGACCTATCCCCCAGACTCAACGATGACCAACGCTCACTCGTCGACGCGGTAATCGAGATCACTTTCCCGGGCATCCCGCGGACTTGGGAATACCTCAGTCAGGGTGGAGGAAGAATCGACCGACTCTCGGTCTGGATAGGCTCACTATCGTCTAAGCAACCATCTCGGTGTGTACGCATGGGCCGCAAGAAGATCATGGCCTCAATCGAAGGGAAGGTCGCGGAATCAGAACTCGCGAGCATGAGCAAACCGCCACCCTTCGGAGCATATCTCAGTATTCTCGACCCAGCCCTCGTCCAATCGGGCCTACAGGAGGCTTGGCTCGAGCAGGCCCTTCCCGAAGGCGCGGGACATTCGTGGCTACGCCTCGAAGGGCGTAGACCACTCCTCATCAGCACCGACCCTCTTGTCAGCGATGATGAGACCGACGCCTTCGTCATTGCGACCGGCGAAATCGTCCAACACCGACTGACGCCGCCTGAACTCCACACCATCGAACAGACGGCGGCGGCGGCGGCGCGCAACGGAGTAGGCAAAATCACCCTACGCTGCAGCCTCGACCCAGAAATTCACCCCACCCTCCAGCGCCGCCTCGACAAGGCGATGAAGGAATTCGAAGGTTCGCGCGGATTCATGGTCGACCTCGAACTTGAGCGCGGAAGTGGAAGCCACTCGCTCTACATCGTCTGCAAAGAGGCCTGAGCCGCCTGTAAAAGGGCCTGAGCAGCCTGCAAAATGTCCTGAGCAGCCAGATCAAAACCGATTCTGCCCCGCAGTCACACGGTTTTCTGCACCCACAAAAAATCAGGCCTCTGCTACGCCCCGTAGGGGCGGCCGTCTCCTTCAAATATGGGGGGCAGGTCGGCGGGATGCCCTAACAGGGCCATCGGGCAACCGATGAACACGGGGGAACCGTACTATGGCAAAAGTGAATGAAGCAGAATTAGGAGAGGATTTCTCCTACATCCTGAGACTAGCTGACTCTGACATCGACGGTCTGCGCCCGATCGCGCAAGGATTGACTTCCATCCCAGGAGTCGGCCAGCGATCCGCAGGCCAAATCTGCCGCATGGCAGATATCGATGGCAGCAAACTCGGCGGACATCTGTCCGACGAGGAGCAAGACAGGATTCGAAGCACAATAGATGAATACGCGTTGAGCGTGCCTTGGTGGCTCGTCAACCGACAGCGAGATTTGCAGTCTAACGAGGACGCGCACATCATCGGAACCGAGGTCAAGTTGACCCGCAACGACGATGTCGCACGCTTGGCTGCGATCAAGACCTACCGCGGAATGCGCCACCGCAGCGGCCACAAGGTCCGCGGTCAGCGCCTACGCAGCAATGGTCGCAGCGGCAGCACACTTGGTGTGCAGAGGAAGAAGTGAGGTGATTGAATGGGCCATCCAAAGTTTGCACGACCTAAGACCCAGACACCAACTCACCCTTGGAAGGCTGCTCGCATTGAGGAAGAACACGCCCTCAAGGAGCAATTCGGCTTGAAGCGCGTCGGTGGCATGCGCGAAATCTGGCGAGAGAAATCCGCTCTTCGCCGCCACCGAAACCAAGCGATGAAGCTCATCGGAAGAGTCGACTCATCCGAGGGACACTTCGCTCGCGAGAAGACTGACCTCGTCAACGCAATGATCCGCAAGGGCTTGCTCGCTGACGGTTCAAGCATCGACGATATCCTACAGATTACCGTCGAGCACATGCTCGCTCGCCGCCTTCAATCAGTCGTCTACTTCCGCGGCCTCGCACCTTCGATGCGAGCCGCTCGAAACATGATCGTTCACGGTCACATTTCAATCGGCGACCAGCGCATGACCGTGCCTGGATACAAGATTCTACGCGAGGAAGAAGAGATTCTGCAATACAGCGCGACCTCTCCTTACCGCGATGAGAACCACCCATTCCGTGTCGAGATGGAGCAACTCCGCATGACTCGACAGGCTGAGGAGGAAGAAATCGAAGAGGTCGGCGGTGTCCGCGCCACGACCGATAACGACGAATTCGTCCAGCAAATCAAGGCGGAAGCGGCAGAAGCCCCTACCGTCGAGGACACCGTTCCAGAAGGAGGCGATGAGTGATGGGTCACAAAGCGATTCTACACATTTTCAGCACTTACAATAACGTGCTAATCACCGCTACCGACCTCACCGGAGCTGAAACTCTGGCAAAGGTCTCCGGTGGAATGGTCACCAAGAAGGGCAGCGATGCCGGCGGCCAATTCGCAGCAACCCGCGCCGCCGAGCGCATCGCTGAGATGCTCGCTGAGAAGGAATTCGACCAAGTCATCGTGAAGTATCGCGGTGCTGGTGGAAACCGCTCACACAGCGCACCTGGCGCTACCGCAGCAATTCGTGCTCTGACTCGTGCAGGGGTTCAAATCACTCGCATCGAGGACGTCACTCCTATCCCAACTGATGGGACCAAGAAGAAGGGCGGACGAAGGGGCCGTAGAGTCTGAGGTGGTTAGAATGGTAAAGATGGAAATCATCGAAGAAAGCGCTGAGAAAATCAAGATCCTGTTCAAGGAAACCGACCGCGCGTTCGCAAATGCTCTACGCCGCTCACTCATGTCAAACACCCCCAAGATGGCTATCGAAACCGTTCGATTCCAAATGGGTTCATTCGACCTCTGTCTATCTTGCAGTCACCTGAATCCAGCCGCTGTGGCTCGCGATTCGTCCGGTGGAAGCGGCTGCGACAATTGTGGCAAGAAACTCGAGAAGGAAGGAGTCGATTACAACGTCTGGGAGACCAACGGCGCTCTACCCGACGAGATGATTGCTCAGCGCCTCGCAATGGTGCCAATTCCAACCAACCACGAGCAATTCCACTACGAGGAAACCTGCCCTAACTGCAAGGACTTGGTTCATGAAGACCGCGGTTGCCCAGCCTGCAATATGATCTACACGTGCAAGGCCTTCGGAAGCGAAGAGGGAACAACCGTAACCGCTGGTGACATGATTTACCTCGGCGACCAAAGTCTGGAGATTCCTGAGCACTACCGAGCCATCCCAATCACCAAGTTGTACAAGGGACAAATGCTCGAGTTCTACGCTACGGCAGTCATGGGCCGCGGCAGTCAACACGCCAAGTGGTCGCCTGTTTGTGGAGTTACTTTCGTGCCTCGCCAAGTCGGAATTCTGAATGTCAAGACACGCGCAAAGATGCTCTGGGACCTCAACCTCGAAATCACTGCAAAGGACTTCGACAAGGACGGACGCCTCGAGGACATCGCCAAGGTCGAAACACTCGTTCGTGAGTTGCACCACGTTGGCGACGGTACCGAAGTAAAGGTCGATTTCAATGATGCAATTACCGTCGAAGAAGTTCCTGGAGAGTTCATCTTCAGCTTCGAGACCGATGGTTCGATGGCACCTCAAACAGCGCTGAAGATGGCTTCTGCTGCTCTTTCCACGAGCTTTGGCTCGCTGGAAGAGGACCTCGTAGCCGCTCTTTGAATCCGACGCAGGATTCTTGGATTGCCCTCGGGATGAGGTAACATGACCGCCGTGCTTGGTCGCGGGACTTGCGGCGGTCATGTGACGTTGTTATTCACTGTCGAAGATTTGGATGATGATCCGATTCGACAGGGCAGCCTCGGGGCTGGCTTGTGTTTGGCTGATGGCGCCGAGGCTGTGGCGCGTGGCCAGCCTGGTGATTATTCTCTGAGCGTTCGATTTCTTGATGGGGCTGGCGACACGCGGATGTTTCAGCAGGTCCTCGACCCGCTGAAGGATGAAATCGCCGAATTCGGCGAGATGAGTTGGGAGATTGCAATTCGCAATCACCTTCCATCCTCACAAGGATTCGGCATGTCGGCGGCAGGCGCGGTTGCGGCTGCTGGAGCATTCCAGCGAGCGATTGGCCTGCCGCATGAGGAAAGTATGCGCCGCTCATTTGCGATTGCTCACAGGGTTGAGCGAGCAAATTCGACTGGATTAGGCGATGTTACGGCGCTTGCGGCTGGTGGAGTCGAGCGCCGATTGGCTCCCGGTGCGCCTTACTCTGGCAGCGGATTGACCTCCGGCCCGGGCAAGGCAGAAGGTTGGAGCGAAGGCACTCCGGTGGTCTTGGCTTGGAGGGCCAGCCCCGGCCGGCACACTTCCGAATACATCGACCACCCAGATTGGAAGCGATTGATTTCCGAGGCGGGGCAAACTCAGATGGATGCTCTGGCCAGCGGTGAATGGGACGCCTCGCGCTGGGGCGAGTTGCTCGAGGCGGCCGAAGCCTTCGCAACAGATTCTCGTCTAATCGATGATGCCTCGCGTTCAACCCTCATCGAGGCCGGCCAAAACGCCTGTGAACGCGCCGGCCTCGCAACAGAAACAACGGTACTTCTGTGCATGCTCGGCGAGAGCATCGTAATCGTACCAAACGATGCAACAGCCTCGCAGTCGCTCGATTCTCTAATCGACGAACTCGCCAAAGAGGGTCTCGAATCGACCCTCAGCAGCGTCGGTCAACTCTCATGAGCGGCTCGCGCCGGAGCAACGCTCCTCGTTCAGGAGTGACTTCCACCAGCACGCTTCTCGTGGAATTCATCGAGCGGAGTCAAATCCAGCGGACTCGCATCAAGCAAAATCGCGCCACGTAATTTCAGCGATTCTGTAAATCCGTGGCGATAGACGATCGCGCCCTGACCATACTCGTTGACATAGCGATCGACCTGTTTCTGAGTCTTCTTCCGAGGGAACCTCAAATCAGCTCCAAAGAAGTGTTTCGCGTCTATCCACGCGCAGGGTACGCCGTTGATTCGCAGGTCGTCGAGCAGTAGCAAATCAGGGGTCACAACAGCCCGGCCCTCAGCCGCTTTCTGCTCAGCCAGAAGGTCCTCCTGCCGCCTAAATCGAATGTCAAGGAAGTCAAAATGCGCACACAAAATGTCCTCAAAAACCTCGGCCGCCGTCTGAGTTTCGCTCTGATTTACCGAACTAACCTTGTCAGCTTCCTCGGCTTTTCCAAACTCTTCTCGGTCGCGCTCGCTCATCCGTGAGGGATTTTTCAGAGTCTCCTTGATGCGGTTTTTCGACCAGCCGCGACCGGTCAAAATCGCTCGAAAAGTGTTGACGGGAGGAGCATCGAAGCGCTTGGCCAAAGTCAGGACCCCCTCGCCATTATCGTAGCGCCGGCGAAGTTGGTTTGCATTGCGCATGAGCCGGCCGTGAGAGTGCACCGATTTCTCCTGATTCAAGGCACCGCGAAGCGATAGAGCCTGCTCGGTGGTGATTGGGAACTTGTCGATTTCTGCCCGAATTTCGTCGACCCGCTCCTCTGGAAGGAAGCCGAATTCGCCGGGTCGGCAAACGATTTCGCCGACCTTTTTCTGGATCTCTTTTGGCACCGCATTGGTGCGCCAGCGGAGTTGCTTCTCCTCTGGAGCAGGATCGATATTGGCTGGCAGTCCCATCGGAGGAGGGGACTGCGAAAAGCGGGCGAGCGCACGCTCGACCGCTTCGGGATCTCCAGTCGACCAAGGTTGGGGCTTTGGTCCCGAACCATCGGTCGGCTTTTTGCGCGGCCGGCGCCTTCTGCGGCGGCCGCCGCCTTCCTTTTTCTCACTCAACGAACCGTCGAGATGCCGGCCGCCCATGAACCCTCGTAGGCTGAGTAGGTGATTGGGGTCGCCGGCTCAGATGTTGCGGCGACGTCGCGAGGCGTAGAAGTCGTATGCGATGTCGCGGATTGGGCGCGGCACCAACCAAATGATAGCGCCCAACTGGTATGGAAGTGAGAGTCGAAGAAGAATGCGGATGGCTGCTGAAGAGCGTGCGAACCAACGGCGGTCCTCGTCGATGAGAAAGACCGAATCCAGGTCGGCCATCGCCGACGGGCGATGAGTAAGCAAAGCCTCCCCCTCGGGAGTTTCTTGCGCGACGATGGAGATTCGACCAGCCTTGTCGCGCTTACCGATGAAGGCAGCCCATCCAGTGCAAACAGGGCAGTGCCCATCGATGAGAACGATTGACTGCGAGCCGGTTGAGTTGGATTGTACAGCCACTCAATCAGCCTCCGCACATCTCAGATGAAGGCAATTCCCGGCTCGAGTGGAGAAGCAAAACGAGCCTTTCCAGCGACATCCTCGCCCTCTCCAGCAGGATAGACAGAGAGCGATTCGACACCGAGTAATTGGGCGATGAAAGCAGAGTTCTCACTGATAATCCCGGCTTCGTCGAGGCCGCTCAGAATCAATTCCTTCTCACCATCCGACCACGTGTGAATGCGACCTCGCTTCTTCTTCGAACCCATCGTCAGGGCCATCCAAGTTTGGAAAATCTCCCCGCGCAGTGACTCCTCAGCAAAGATTGGCAATCCCTTCAGATGGCCCTGCCCCTCCCGCTTGAAATCAAAATCAGCGGCCGCCAATGAAATAGCCTCACGAGCCAACTCGCCCTTCCAAGCGGCCGCCGTCTGAATCACAACACCAGTAATCGGCGCATCTGAATGCCGCTCGGCCAGCCCACGAATATTCCGAGCAGAATCAATCACCCCACGCAAGTAAGCCTCGCGCGCAAGCACACCAGAATCACCCGTACCACCAGCATCGAACTCCATATCGTGCACAGCAAGCATCTGACCAGAAGCAGCATCCCCGCCACCGAGCTCAGCCCAGAATTCCTCAGCAATGTGAGGTGTGGCCGGGGCCAACATAGGCGCCCAGCCGGCCAAGTATCGACGCGCAGTGGCCCGGTCAGCCCCTCCGCGTCGCAAATACCATTGCCAATCAGCAAGCATCTCGAAATGGCTCGCCATCACGCCCTCGCGCAGACTCACAGCATCCATGCACTCGCGCCAGCGCGCCTGATTCACCCGCAGGCGAGCCAGCAACCACTCATCCATAGGACCTGGTGCATCGCCCAAGGAATTACCGGCATTGAAGGCGTCAATTATCGCGCAAACCTGTTTGTAATTGGCCAAAACTGCATTGTCAGACCAGTCCATCCCAGCCTCAGGATTCGCCCCGAAGAGAATGAACAAACGCACCGTATCGGCCCCGAATTTTTCGACCATCTCGCCCGGACTAACCGTATTCCCCAGACTCTTGCTCATCTTCGCCGAACGCGAACCCAAACCTGCTCCGCACGTCGGGCAATCGCCGCCAAAATTCTCGATATGATACTCCGTATTGCAGTCAGCACAGAACGGAGCGGGCGCGTTGAGCATACCTTGGCAGACCAAGCGCCCGAACGGCTCGCCGACCGAATTCATTCCCAAATCGCGCGTCGCCTTGGTGAAGAAGCGGGCATACAGGAGATGCATGACGGCGTGCTCAATTCCACCGATGTAGAGATCGACGCCGCCGTCAAGCCAGTAATCGACCGCCTCGCGGTCGAAGGCCTGCGCATCATTTGCAGAATCTGCGAAGCGCAGGAAATACCAAGATGAATCGTAGAAAGTGTCCATTGTATCGGTCTCGCGGCGCGCGGAACCGTTGCACTGCGGACAAGTTGCGGCAAGGAAAGATTCGCTCGCCGCAAGCGGATTGCCGCTCTCATCCCAGCTGAAAGTGACATCGAGCGGCAATTCGACAGGGAGTTGTTCGTACGGCACTGGCACAACTCCGCACGCCTCACAGTGAAGCATCGGAATCGGCGTGCCCCAGAAGCGCTGGCGGCTCAGCAACCAATCCTTGAGCCGGTACTGAACCGTGCCGTGTCCGGACCCCTCAGCCTCCAGCGCAGAAATCACCGCGGCCTTCGCCTCATTGCCAAATAGCCCATCAAACTCAGGCCGCGTCGAATTAACCATCCAGCCAAGTCCATCGAAAACGGGATTCTCCTCAACTGCCTCGCCACCCTCGCGTCGAGACAATACAGGCTTCACCGGAATCCCGTATTTCTTGGCAAAGTCGTAATCGCGTTGGTCGTGGCCAGGAACAGCCATCACAGCGCCGGTTCCGTAACTGGCGACAACAAAGTTGCCAGCGTAGATAGGTACCTCCTCTCCGGTCAGCGGATTAATCGCAAAACGACCGAGCGGTACGCCCTTTTTCTCCTTCAGCATATTGATTCGCTCAAACTCTGAAAGTTTGGCGCACTCATCCGCCAACTCACGCCAGCCAGCCTCAAATTCAGTCCCCGCAACCAGCGGCTCACACAGCGGATGCTCGGGCGAGAGAGTAACGAAAGTCACACCAAAAATCGTGTCCGGGCGAGTCGTGAAAGCCCCGATACTGGCAGCACCGGCCGCCCCATCAGCCCCAGCACCAGCCACATCACCAGCAACAGCGAATTCGATATGCGCCCCATGCGATCGCCCAATCCAATTGCGTTGCATCGCCTTTACGTTCTCAGGGAATTCGATGTGGTCCAATTCATCGAGCAGCTCGTCGGCATACTCGGTCATGCGCAGGAACCACTGAGCCATGTCCTTCTGCACAACCTCCAGACCACATCGCCAGCAGCGGTTATTCTTCACCTGCTCATTGGCCAAAACGGTATCACAATCATAACACCAATTCACCGGAGCAAAGCGTCGCTCGACCAGCCCAGCCTCGTTGAACTTGAGGAAAAGCTCCTGATTCCAGCGATAATACTCGGGCGTTGACGTCGCGAACATCCGCCTCCAATCGTAGGAATATCCCATCCTCTCTTGGTCAGCGCGGATCATCGCGATGTTACGCTCCGTCACGGAGTGCGGGTGCCCGCCTTCCTTCTTCGCCGCATTTTCGGCGGGCATCCCGAAGGAATCGTAGCCCATCGGATAGAGGACATTCTTTCCCATCAAGCGTTGGAAGCGAGCCATTGCATCGCCAATCGAGTAGTTGCGGACGTGGCCCATGTGCATGTAGCCGGAAGGATAGGGGAACATCTCGAGGCAGTAGAACTTCGGCCGTGAATCATCGACTTCGGCTTCGAAAACCCGCGCATCAGCCCAACGAGCCTGCCAGCGCGTCTCGATATCCTGTGAATCGTATGCCATCATTTTCACCCCATTCGAAAGGGAGCCCTCTCAGGCCCCCAAGCTAAGCAGCAGGCCGAGCGAGTAGCCCGCCGCGAAGGTTGGTGAAGCAGGCATTCGCGCCATGCGCGCGCGTCGAGCCGTCTCGCTTTCAATGCACCCCCGCGCACGCGGGCCGCTCGCTCGATTCAACAGCAGGAAGTTGGCCCACAGCAGGATGAATCCTGAGACTCACTTTGTTGAGGCGCAGGCTGCTCGGCCACAGACTTCTCCGGCTCGCAGCAGGAATGAGAGGAATTGCTCGGAATCTCGTAGGAGTCTTGGTCGTGAGCCCCCGGAGAGGTCGGGTCAATCCCGTCCTCGTCGCAGATATCGATGAGCGTGGTCGCATCATCGTAGAATCCATCGGGATAAGCACAGCAAACAGCCATGATTCCCTCAGGTGTCTCGAGCACCTTACCAGTGAAATTCCGCTCGCGCAGATAGGTCACTGCCTCCTCGCTCGAATCGAAATATCGTGTGCACTTGCTGGCCACCCACTTGCCCCATTTATCGCTCATCGAATCTGCCCTCATTCGGCAACTTATTAACCCGTTGAACGAAAACAACGAGAGATTGTCTGACCTAAATCCAATCGCCATCGCTATGCGAGAGAAGCCCTTCGCCAGCCTCGATGCTGGCAGACGGAGAGTTCGACATTCGCACCGACGAGGCTGGCATCGAAGTCTGGGTCACCCAGATGGGCGCTTACATGAACATGAATACAGCTTGGATTGACAGAGAAGCCGGAATCGTCGCCATCACCGATCCATTCGATTCCGACCGGTGGGTCAAGGCGCTCGAACAACAAGGCCTGCGCCCGACCCACCTACTCTACACGCACACGCACCGCGACCATACTGCAGGATTCGCGCGGATGCTCGAACTCGTCCCGGAGGTGGAGGTTTGGGGGCACTCTGAGGCAATAAACGAGTCACTGCTCGGGCGTGTCGTCTTCGGAAGGGTTGCTCTCACAAGTGAGTGGACTCACCAACCAAACTCGTCTATCGAATGGTCCGCCGGCGCCATTTCACTCACCGTCACACACTCCCCCGGTCACGCTCCCGGTCACTGCACATTCCACGGTCATGGGGTCTACCATGCGGGTGATTTGCTGTTTACTGCTGGTTCGGGCAGGGTTGACCTGCCCGGCTCTAGCCCCGCGGCTCAGACCGCTTCTTTGCTGTATGCGCGGGGCTTGCTTAGTGGGCTCGACCCTGAATGGAGGTTGATTCCTGGGCATCGCTATGATTGGGTCGATGGCTCGACGCCTGATTGGGTTAGGATTGGTCAGGCGCTCGCCTACAATTACGCTCTGACTTCGCTGTGAATGGACGCGACTGGATTGGTAGTTCTCAAGGTCGGTGGCGGGCGGGCAGCGTGCTCAGCGACTGCGTCCGCAGCGCCCTCTGCGAGAGGAAAACGGCACCAGAGCTCACTTTCGCCCAGTCAACCGCCGCACGAATCCAGCGATCATGGCGATGCCGGCGAAGAACTTCCAAGCCATTCTGAAAGTGTCGATGATCTTCCCCATTTTCTCACATCGTCTTATCGAAGCGCTCGGCATCTAGGCCGAGTTCTTTGGCCGCTGCAGTAGTCGTTCCCGCATCCAATTCGCCATCCTGCTCGAGGGCTGAGAGCGCCGCGACTACGATGCTCGCAGTATCGACCTCAAAGAAGCGGCGCAAGGAATCTCGCGTGTCCGAGCGACCGTAGCCATCGGTGCCGAGAACAACGTACCGACCGCCAACCCAGCGCTGAATCATTTCAGGTACCGCAGCGATGTAATCTGAAGCGGCAACAGTCGTTGTCGAATCGCCAAAGCACTCGCTGACGAATGCACTCTGTGGATTCTGTGGGTCGAGGCGCGTTGCGCGCTCAGTAGCAAGTCCTGCTCGGCGCAACTCGCCATAGGAAGGAACCGACCAAACTTCGGCTCGCACACCGCGCTCACCAAGCATTTCAGCTGCCTCGACAACGTGCGAGAGAATCGGCCCTGAACCGAGCAATCGCACAAGCGGGCCGTCTCCGGCGCCAGCCTTGCTGTAGAGGTAGGCGCCGCGAATCAAATCCGCATCGATTCCAGCCGGCTTCGCCGGCTGCTGCTCATTCTGATTATACAGCATAACATAATGGAAAACATCCTGATTCTGCCCCCACATCTCATCGATTCCATGCTCGATTATCGTCGCCAATTCGTAAGCATAAGCGGGATCCCAGGCTCTGCAGGATGGCACCGTACTCGCGTGAAGTAAAGAGTGTCCATCTTGATGTTGTAATCCCTCACCATTGAGGGTGGTGCGACCAGCTGTGGCGCCCATCAAGAAGCCGCGTGAGCGAGCATCTGCAGCCTGCCAAATCTGGTCGTTAACCCGCTGAAATCCAAACATCGAGTAGAAGATGTAGAACGGAAGCGTTGGCGTTCCGGCGTGGGAATATGAGGTTGCACTGGCTATCCAGGAAGCGATGGAGTTGGCCTCTGAAATTCCTTCTTCGAGGATTTGTCCGCTCGTCGATTCCTTGTATTTCATCAGCATTTTGTGGTCAACAGGCGTGTACTGCTGCCCGAAACTCGAGTAAATTCCGAACTCGCTGAACAACGGGTCCATTCCGAAAGTGCGCCCCTCGTCAGGGATGATTGGTACCACTCGCTCTCCAATTTCTGATTTCAGAAGATTTCGCAGAAGTCGCACGAAGGCCATGGTTGTGGAGACCGATTGGCCCTCGGGCGTGCCTTCGTTGAAGGCGGAGTAAGTCTCGCTATTTGGCAGGGGTTGGGCGATCGGCGGGGCTCTGCGTGATGGGAGGTAGCCGCCTAGTGCTGTTCGACGCGCGTGCATGTATGCGAGGGCGTCGGAGTCCTCCTCGAACTCGTAGAATGGGTCGTCTTGGAGGTTCTCGTCGGGGATTGGGATGCCGAGGTAGTCTCGGTATTGGGTGATGTCTTCGAGGCTCATTTTCTTCTTTTGGTGGGTTGTGTTTCTAGCCTCGAAGGAGTCGATTCCCCAGCCTTTGACGGTGTGGGCTAAGATGACGGCTGGCTTATCGGATTGTTTTGCTGCGTGGTAGGCGGCCCAGACCTTGATTGGGTCGTGGCCGCCGCGGCGCAGTTGGCCGATTTCGGAGTCTGATAGGCTTGCTCCGAGGGCTTCTAATTCGGGGTTTCCGCTGAAGAATTCTGTGCGGAATTCGGCCGGCTCGAGGATGCTCATGCGCTGGTAATCGCCGTCGGTGATGGATTCGAGGCGAGTGAGGAGTGCGCCTGAGTGGTCTGCGGCGAAGAGCCGGTCCCAATTCGAGTCCCACAGGACCTTGAAGACGTCCCAGCCGGCTCCTCGGTAGAGGCCTTCGAGTTCTTGCACGATGCTTGCGTTTCCTCTGACTGGTCCGTCGAGTCTTTGCAGATTGCAGATGACGATTGTGATGAGATTGTCGAGGCGCTCGCGACCCGCGACTGCGATTGCGGCGATCGCCTCGGGCTCGTCCATCTCGCCATCGCCTTGGAAGGTGAAGACGGTGGATTCGGAGGTGTCTGCGAGGCCGCGATTGTGGAGGTATTTCCAGAAGCGCGCGTGCATGACTGCCGAGAGTGGTCCGAGCCCCATCGAGACCGTTGGATACTCCCAGAATTCGGACATCAGACGGGGATGCGGGTAGGATGAGAGCCCGTCTGCAAAGGCTTCCTGGCGGAAGTTAGCGAGTTGTTCTCTGGTGAGTCGCCCCTCGAGGAAGGCTCGGGCGTAAATCCCGGGGCTGCCGTGGCCTTGGATGTAGAGCGCATCGCCGATTCCGTTGCTATCCTTGCCACGGAAGACGTGGTTGAAGCCGACCTCGTAGATTGTTGAGGAGGAGGCGTAGGTGGAGATGTGTCCACCGATTCCATCGAGGCGGCGGTTGGCATCTGAGACCATTAGGGCCGAGTTCCAGAGGATTGCATTCTGGACTTCTCGCTCAAGGTCGAGGTCGCCCGGATAGGGGGCTTGTTGGTCCCACGGAATGGTGTTGACGTAGGGGGTTTGGCTGGCTGACCTAATTGCGATATCGAGGTCTTGCGACTCGGCGAGTAGTTCGTGGAGCAAGATGCGAGCTCGCTCGATTCCTTGTGCATCGACGACGTTTCGCAGAGCCTCCAACCACTCGTCGGTCTCTTCGGGGTCGATGTCGGGAAGACGCTGTCTGTGATTGACCGACATCGCTGACACCTGCCCTTTGGGCAGGTCATCGGACTCGATTGGGTGTTTTGAATGGTCGCGTCTGTATGAGGCGGTCATCTTGGTCCAGTATCGGGACCGATTGAGATGAGATGGCATTCGTGGGGGGTTCGGACTCCGGCGACTGTAATTGCCGAATCTCCCGAGACGCACCGACTTCCCCCCCATTGGCGCACGGTGCGCTCGACGGTTCGCTTTCCTGCAGCATTTTTCGGGTCGACCTTGAGTTCAACATCGACCGGCTCAAGGTCGCCGAGCCAGCGCAGGGAGGCTTCGATTGCACGACCGGCGATGCCTCTGCGCTGCTCAGAAGATCTGACCCAATAACCAAGGTTCCACTCGGCTTCGGCTGAGCGAGTAACCCGATCGAATCCGAGTAGGCCCAGAACCGCTTCATCCCACGGTCGAATCAGCACCCAGTGATGCATTCTTCCTACCCGGCCCGTACGCTCGGTTTCGTCGAGAAATTCAGCAATTTGTGGCTCTATTTCATGCTCTGGAAGTATCCACGGCATGGCTCGACTAACCTCGGGCCAAGTCTCTTCGAATGCCTCGAGTAAGGTGCGTGTGTGCGTGGCATTCGCTGGGCGCATCACTAACTCCTCGTCGACCATGATGGTCGTCGTCGCGCGCCGCTGCATATCCAATCGGCTGGCGCGCTCCCGCATTACGACTGCGGATGATTGCGGGAGAGTAATTGAGCGATATTCTATGATTTCACGGACGCAATTTTGCCTTCGCCGTCTTGACTTGTTGGTCATCGGGCTGAGCTTTGACCGCTGCTGCAATCATTTTGTCGACGGCTGATGCGCGGCCGATTCTTTGCAAGAGCGCACCGATTGGATAGAGCAATTTGGTGCGCTCTCCCAAGTGTGGCCCAACCTCGTCAAGAAGCACAGTAACTTGGGCCACGTCGCGTCGCTTCGCAGCCTCCATGGCCTCCTTGATCTTCATCGCAACATCGCGATTTGACCACTCGTCCTGTTGTGGCCAAGGCCAGTAGCCATTGTTCTCTGCAGTATTGAGAGCCGCATTTGCTTCGGCGATATGTGGCATCTTGGGAATCTTCGGGATTCGCGGCGGGGTCGGCCGATCCATGACCGCATTTGCTTTGGCCAGAGGAATCTCTTGCTTGCCGTCGAATGCTGCGTCCATCGGGTCGACGGCGCGGGCTGCGACTGGAGGTGGTGGTGGCATTCCAGCCGGTGCGGCAGGGACGACGATTGGAGGCGCCGGCATAGGTTCGGGTTCGGTCTCGGGTTCTGACTCCGGCTCCGACTCAGGCTCAGGTTCAGCCACTTCCTCGACTTCTGCTTCGGCCTCAACCTCTGGTTCGGGCTCAGCCGGCGCTTCCTCTTCCTGAGGACCAGCGATGATTCTCTCGGCGAGTTCTGCCTTGGTCCCCGAGGTGGAAAGGCCGGCTTCCTCGGCCATTTCGACCAATTCGACCTTCTTCAGAGAGAGTAGAGATTCTTCTGTGATTTCTGCCGGCTCTCCGGCTGATTCAGGATCTTCCTCCGCCTCCGCTTCGGGTTCGGCCTCGACGGTTGTCTCCGGCTCGGTCTCAAGCTCGGGCTCAGCCACCGGCTCAGCGGCTGCCTCGACCGCAGGCTCCTCTGCCTGCTTCGGCTCTGGCTTGGCCTTCGGCGCTGGCTTGGATGCCGACCTCGAGCCGTTACGGTCAGGAATTGCATCCGCCGCTACGACCTCAACATTTTCCGCAGCCTCAGCGGTCGGTTGAACCAATTCAATCTGCTGAGGCTGAACTTCCTCAAGAGGCTCTTCCTCGGTCTCGGGCATCTCAAATTTAGTCACGAACTCAGGCGCATCCGCCGCAGTGAGTTCGTAGTCTCCCTCGTCCTCTTCGACGGGGTCTGGATGGTCGACGGTCATCGCAAAAGTTGGGTTCGCGCTGAGCTTGATTCCGTCCCCGTCGCCGTATTGTTCGACGTCGATTGTAACATCGTCCATGGTGAAAGTTCCCTTCGACCAATCGATGACTTCCTCCTCTTCATCATCATCGAAATCGGCGAGCAGTTCGTCGAATAGGCTGCCCGCTTCCTCATCGTCAACCGCGGCGACCTGCTCAAAGGCAGCCTTGCCTAATTGGTACATGCACTGCGAACATTCGCTGGCATCCTCCGGGTTTGGGGTGTGACAAAGTGGACACTCAACGGTCGGTCCGACCGCCCCCTTCCGCCAATTTTTGAACTTGTCAAATACCATGGCCCAGCCTCCACAGACGGGCCCGTTCGGCCGTGTTCTGCGTATAACCCTCACCCGCCGTTGTAAACGGCGGACTTCACGCAGCATACTCACACCTGTTTGACGAGGGGGGGAACTTGGGGTTGCCACAGGGGTGAACTTGGGCTGGCGAAACGTGATGAGCGGGGTTCTCCGGAGAGCGTTCGTGGACTCGCATGGCAGGTCTTCGGACTCAGATGGTGGACTCCCAGCGAGGTTCACTCGCAGCCAGGATCATCACGAAGCCTACATGCGGCTGATTCGATGGGAATTGGATGATGAATTGGACGCGACCGAGGAGCGGTTGCGGAATTGGTCGCGAGCAAAACTTGCAGCTCACGGCCTTGCTCTATTCGATTTGAGGGCGCGTCCTGATGGTTGGTTATTCGGTCAGCGCATCGTCAAATTGCAGCTCGATGGACGCGCTGATTTGGGCTCGCATCGCTTTCGCCAAGGCGATATTGTGATGCTGAGTCGGGGCGATCCAATCGGCGAGAGGCCGATTGAAGCGATTGTCTCGGACCGCTCGCGCAATCGGATTCGCATCGTTTTACCAGAATTGCCGAGCGGTGTTCGCAGCGGTCATTGGCGTATCGATAGGGCAGCGAATAAAGTCGCCTTCGACCGCATGCGCGACGCCCTAAATTCACTCTTCGAAGAGGAGGGCGGAGCCCCGCTTCGCGACCTCTTGCTCGGCACCGTTCACGACCCCGTTGGTACGGCTGGACTTGGGCCGGAACTCGGAGGGGCAAATCGACGCCCTGCGAGCCGGCCGGAGGGGTTGAACGAGTCTCAATCGAAGGCTTGTGAGGCGGCGATTAATCAGCGTCTTACCTTGATTCAAGGACCGCCGGGGACAGGCAAAACTCACACGGCGGTCCGCATCCTACAATCATGGTCCAGCCAAGACACTGGAACCATTCTCGCCGTCGCTGATTCAAACGTCGCAGTCGACAATTTGCTCGAGGGGCTTCTCTCTCTCGGCGTTCGCGCCGTTCGCCTCGGTCAACCGGTCAAAGTTCGAGAGAATTTGCGCGAGGCCACCGTCGATGCCCAAATGGAAATTCACCCATTACGGCGAGACCTCGAAGAACACCTCGAACTGAACGAAAAATTAGCCCGCCGAATCCCCGGAATGAAGGGCAAGGAGAAGGGATTGGCGCACCGTGATCTGAATCGTGGTTGGAAGGAGGTGCGCCGAATCGAGAGACAGATGCGCGACGATATTCTCGAGCGCGCTCAAGTCCTCTGCTGCACCTGTATCGGAGTCGGCCACGACCTTCTCGATGGCCGTAGATTCTCGCGTGTCCTCCTCGACGAGGCGACACAAGCAACCGAACCCGCGAGCCTCGTTCCTCTAGTCCGCGGCGCCCGCCAAGTTGTCCTCGTCGGCGACCATCGTCAACTCCCTCCAACAGTCATCAGCCGGCGCGCCGAAAACGGCGGACTGCGCCGCTCTCTATTCGAGAGATTAGTCGCTATGGGAATAGAACCAATCCTTCTCGACACCCAATACAGAATGCACCCAGCAATCTCCGAATTTCCAAATCAGACATTCTACGATGGCCGCCTCATCGACGGAGTTTCAGCAGCTGAACGACCCAATCCAGCAGGCCTACTGTGGAATGATTGGGAAGTACCGATCGCATTCCTACCAGTCAACGGCGACGAATTACTCTCACCCGACGGCGCATCGAAAGAAAACCCAGCCGAAGCCGGCTGGGTCGCCCGCATCCTAGACGGCTTACTCGAAGCGGGCGACCTCGACCAATCAGACATCGGAATCATCACCCCCTACGCGGGACAAGTAAGAGCCATCCGCGACGCAATCCCCGAACGCAACGAGGCGGTTGAGGTCAGAACCGTAGACGGTTACCAAGGCCGCGAAAAGGAGGTCATCATCTTCTCATGCGTGCGCTCCAACCCTGACGGAAACATCGGATTCCTCGCCGACCCTCGTCGCCTCAACGTCGCACTCACCAGAGCGCGCCGCGGCCTCATCGTAATCGGCGACCCCGACACGCTGCGCAATGACGAGATTTGGGCAGCGTGGTTGGCACATATCCGCAGTCGCAACCTTGAGGCGTGGCACATTCTCGGGATGGCTTGAGGAAGCACATGGCTGACCACGACTCACCCATCTCCCTGCAGGGCGGCGGCACTCTCGCAAAGCAGATTCTCAGCGCCGAAGAGGGTGGCCACTGGCCGGTTCCCGAAGGCACAATCCTCGCCTCAGGAGTTCGCAGAACCGCTGCACTGAGCGTCGATATTGTCATCGTAACAACCATCCTAATGGTCGCAACACGCTGGCAAATCATGAATGCCTGGAACCTCACACTTTGGTCCTCGCCAGACTTCCACTACGCCCTCGCCATGGCCGCGATTCTACTCATTTCCCATTGGCTCTACTGGCGACTCACAGGACTGCGCTTCTCTCGCTCCCTCGGTCAGCGCATGTTCGGCCTCGCAGTCCTCGCAGAGGACGGCTCGGCGATGACCAGCCAAATGTGGGACGAGCGAGCCGCCCGAAAACTCGTTTTCCTAATCCCAGTTCTCAATATCATCCAAGGAATCCGCGAGCTCAACAGAATAGCCAAGCGCCACACACACCAATCTAACATCGACCTCCACGTTGGCTCAATCGTAGCGCACGCGAATTCTCTACCCCCAGCCAACCGCAAGCACATCCGTTGAGGCAGAAGCATGGCGGACTCCATCCCAGACGATGCCCTCAATCTCGCCCGAAACGGCGAGTGCATCGTCTACCCAACAACAACCCAACCAGCCCTCGGTTGCCTCCCAACCCCAGCCGCCCTCGACCAACTCTACGCCATCAAAAACCGCCCAGCCCACATGCCCGTAAGCATCGGCGTGGCGGACCTCGAACAAGCGGCAACGCTTGTCGAACTCACACCAGACATCCCCAAAATCCTCTCAGATTTTCCCGAGGGCTCCCTAACCCTCATCCTACCCGCAAAGGAAGCCCTCGACGCGCGACTCGGCACAGATAAAATCGCCATCCGAGTCGTCGCTCACCCAACCGCAAAAGCCCTGCTGCGGGCCACCGGACCGCTGACAGCAACCTCCGCCAACATCAGCGGAACCGCCCCCGCAGCCACCTGCGAAGCAGCCGCCGAAACTCTGCGCGAAGCAGGTCACGAAGTGGGTTTGGTAGCAGGAGAGACCCCCGGAGGGGCACCCAGTACGTTGATAGCGTGGCATTCGGTCTGTGATGTACCCGAACGCGCGAGCATAGAGGTGCTGAGAGAGGGATTGATTGCCAAAAATGAGGTTCTGACATGGTGGAAGAATCAGATCTCAAACAATGGCGAGACGCCGGACATGTAGCCCGACGTACGCTTGAAGGAATTAATGGCGAAATCGTCGCTGGCAAAGCTTGGGACGAAGTGATTGACTCAGCTGAACGCTTCATCCGTCGACATGGTGGGACACCTGCATTCCCGGTCACCATCTCGGTCAACGATATAGCCGCTCATTACACAGCGGATTCTCGTTTGACGCCTCCTGATGGCTTCGAGGGGGAGATGGTTTTCCAGAAGGGTGACCTCGTCAAACTCGATGTCGGCGTGCATATCGCTGGGGCTCTCGCCGACAACGCGATGACAATCGAAGTTGGAAATGGTGGAAATCACACCGAGCAAATCACGGCGGCGCGAGAAGCGAGGGATGCATCGATTGAGAAGATGCATCCGGGAACGCCTTGGCATGAGGTCGGTGCTGCGGCCGAACAGGTTCACACCGATGCTGGGTTCGAGCCGATTCGCAATTTGTGCGGACACGAATTGAAGCGCTGGAATCTGCACGCTGGAACCTCGATTCCATCATACGCGTGCGGTGCTGACAGCATGGGCTTCAAGGGTGGAGTCGAACTTGGTTCGGTGTACGCGGTCGAGCCGTTCAACACCACTGGTAAGAGCGGGATGATCGAGAATATCCCTCCCGCTCATTCGAGCAATATCTTCCGCGTCACCGGTGATATCACCATTCGAAAGGCGATGTCGAAGGGCAAGCTAAAGCCGCTCGGTGCAACGATGGCTCGCTATATCGAGGAGCGTTATCACACTCTGCCTTTCGCCGAGCGCTGGGCATACCCGCTCCTCGAGAAGCCATTCCCTGGCGAGGAGCAGGAGACGCTGCGAAAGAAGTGGAATGCGTTGACGAAGAAGCTGATTTCGATTCGTTTCCTCGAGACTTATGCTGCCCTGCGCTGTGAAGATCGTGGAATGATTGGTCAGTTCGAGCACACGGTTTGGATTACTGAGGGTGGTCCAGAAGTGCTTAGCGTCGAGTGAAATTATTGGCGCGGTGCCGCGATTTTATTGTGTGCCAGTTGTGGATGCTCAGGATGAATAGGCGCTCAGTGCAGCGTTTGCGGGTCTAAGAAGCGTGATTCGCACAACGATTATCAATCGCGGGCTCTAAGGCTGGCTCGTACGGGGCCGTTGAGGTTCTCGCTGAGTGCATCCCATCCCCTCGCTTGTGTCTCTCGCCCTGTACACCTATCGGAAGCGGCCGCGAGGCTCGATTTGCCCGAGCGCGGCCGCAATTCATTCGGCAGGATTCGGCGCGGAGTCAGCGCTGCTATCGGCCGCGCCGAAGAGTGTGACGGCGATGATTGCGGCGAATATCAGAACCATACCGCTGGATTGCATCATGGAGGGTGATTCGCCGAGGAGCAGAACTCCCCAGACGATTGTGAGCACCGGTTGCAATAGGACTGCGAACGAGGTGTGAGCGGCTGGCAATCGGGGCAGGGCGTAGGTGATTGCAATCCAGCCGATGACTTGGCAGGAGATTGCCAGAGCGATTAGCCAGCCGTGGCCTGGCCAAGTGAATCCGTGGTTGATCGGCTCGATGCCGATGCCTGTGAGCGGGATCGAGCCGAGGAAGAGTAAGCCGAGTGTTGCGCCAGCGGTTGCATCAAATTGCGCATTGACCGCTGGAGCACCGATGCGATTCGATTGACGATAGAGAATCAAGAATGAGGAATAGAAGACTGCAGCGACAACTCCTCCCATGACGCCTTTCACAGGGTCCTTGCCGTAAGCCGCGTCATCCCAGATTCCTGAAATCAGCACCAAGCCAAACATCACCATCGGCAAAGCGAGCAGAATGAAGCGATTGGGTCGCTCGCCGAATAACCACCAACTTACCAAAGTCACAATGATGACTTGCGTATTTCCGGTCATTGTGGCGATACCGCTTCCAACGTAATCAATCGCGGTGTGATAGCCGGCGAAATCGATCGCCAATAATACGCCGGCACCGAAGGCAAGCCAGCGCGAACGGGAGTCACGCCCATCCTCGCGCTTACCCATCCAAACCAGAATCGCAAGCAGCGGCAAAGCGTACAACATTCGGTAGAAAGCTCCGGTCAGCGGAGCGGTGTCAGAGCGAATGTAGAGAAGCGGAGCGAAGGAGATTATCGTCGCACCTGCAAGTGCTATCAACATCGTGCGACGGTCCTCAGCCGTCGCCACGAAATCCCCTCACTCAGAGGCTTCGTCGCCATCGGCGATCATTTGTTGCAACTCGCCTGATTGATACATTTCGAGGGCGATATCGGAGCCTCCGATGAGCTCACCGTGAATGTAAATCTGAGGCATTGTAGGGAAGTCGGCCCACTCACAAACCAATGGAATGGCCCGGCGATCCATCAGCACATTGACGCTGGTAAATGGCTCGCCAATTTGGCTCAAAACCATCGCCGCGCGGTTGCTAAATCCACAGCGCGGCTCCTGCGGTGTGCCCTTCATGAAGAGGACGATTCGGTGTTCGTTGACGAGGGCGTCGAGTTCTGCGGGTGTCCAATTGAAGGTCATTTTCTCACTCCTTTTCGGGTCGGCGGATGTGTACTCCGAAGAATTCCATCTCCCCCCCGCCGTGAGGGTCGAAAGACGTGTCCCCAGCCTGCGCGGCCTGCTCGGGCGTCATGCACTTGAGGTCAAGCGCGTGGACAGAGTTCTGCGCGATATGCGGCTTGAAGTGGCGCAAAATCGGCCGTTGTCGCTGCAACGGCCGCACCCCTTCGTAGCTTGCTGAAATCACGCGAACGTGCCAATGGTCGCCGCTACCGTGCAAGTCCTTGGCCTCGACGGTAGCGTCGGGGACGACCTTGAGGACTTCAGCGACCATCCATTCCTCGGAGACCATTGGATGGTTGCCCGGGCTGGTGTGATTTGAATGCTCGCGCGCTCGTGGGAAGGGTTGGAGCAGCGAAGAGTTGGCTCATTGGGCTGGCGCGGGTGGATTATTGGGCGAGGGCGCGATTGATTGCTGCGAGGTTTTCGGCGATGGTTCCGCGGTCGTTGATGAGGCCGCTGCCGACGACCGCGACATCGATTCCCCAATCTGCGACTTGGGCAGAATTGTGGTCTTTGATGCCGCCGTCGATCATCAATTTGGTTGGGCGGCCGCCGTCTGCGATTTGGCTATCGATGGCGGCGCGGAAGGCGCGGACTTTGTCCTCGACTTCCGGCATGAAGGATTGTCCTCCCTTTCCGGGAACTACCGACATCACCAGTACGAGGTCTAGTTCGGGAAGGTAGGGTAGGATTGCTTCGGCTGGTGTGTCGGGATTTAGGACGAGGCCGGCTTGACAGTCGGCCGCGTGGAGGTTGGCGATTAGCGCGGCCGCATCGTCCACCGCCTCGATGTGTGCGATGACCAGGTCAACCCCCGCATCGACGTACTGCGACCAAGTTTCCTCGGCGTTGGTAATCATCAAATGACAATCGATGAAGGCATCCGGGCCCAATCGATTGCGGATTGAGCGGATTAGTGCCGGCCCGAATGTGATGGTTTTGTTGACCACCCAATTGCCGTCCATCACGTCCAAGTGCATCCAATTGATGCCGGCTTCGACAGCCTCTTCGAGGGTCTCGCCGAGCCGTGCGAAGTCGGCTGTCAAGATGCTCGGTGCGACCTCCACGATGGCTCCCCTCGCACCGTGGGAATCGCCTTCGGTTCTCAACAGTTCGGACTCATTCGTTCGCAATAGGATTCATAGGACGCCGATGCAGCGAAGGAATCCCGAGGCGATTGAATGGGTAGAGTGATTGACGCAGGCGACGCGGACTTCGATGCAGTAACCAAGAGCGATGAGTGGGTTATCGTGGACTTCTGGGCACCTTGGTGTGGCCCATGCAAGATGATTGCTCCTGTGCTTGAGCAAGTCGCTGGCGAGCGTGAGGTGACCGTTGCAAAGGTCAACACCGATGTCAACCCTCTTTCGGCCGGTAAATTCGGAATCCGCGGCATTCCCGCCCTCCTTCTATTCCACAATGGACAACTCGTTGACCAGCAGGGTGGGGCAATGCCGAAGCCTATGTTCGACCAGTGGTTGAACCGCCACATGGCGTGAGAGCGCGACAATTCTCGCCGCTTTACGCGGGAACGCCGAGCCGACTCATTGGTCTTTGGAACCACCGCGCCCTCCGCGCTCGCAGCGAGAGGAAAATTCACAGAGATTCTCGCAATTTGCGAGCGCGCTCTTCCAGAGGTTGGCCGACCTCGCGCAATAATCGCGAGCGCAGGGCTTCATGCAGCCACATTCCACTCTCGAGTTCGAGCATCAAGCCGCGAGTGACGAGCGCTTCTGGCGGCGTTCCATCGTATCCGGCAGCCGCCGCCAAATTTTCCCAAGGAATTGGGCGGTCGGCAACCGCGAGCAAGGCCAGCAATTCTCGATGGTCGTCTGGAAGAACGTCGAGAATTTCCTCATCGAGGAATCGCAACCAATCATCGTGCAGAGTTTTGCCGTAAAGTTCCAGCAATTCAACCGCGAGTGGATGGCCGCCGGTGCCGCGATGGATTTCCTCCGCCGGAGCGTCCGAGGGAAGCTCGATTGAGTCAATCCATTCTGCAACTTCTTCAAGTGAGAGGCCGGTCAATCGTAACTCGACGACGCGACCGCGCGTGTGCACGTCGCGTCGGTCGTAAAATGCGAGATTGGTTCTGGAGACCAGCAGCAGACGCATGCTGGTCGACTCAGCGACTTGGAGGAGTGCTCCGAAGAAATTCGCTCCATCAGCGCCGATATTGTGTACGTCATCAAGGATGACAAGATGCGAATCCGCCGCCTCACCTCGACGTCCTTCCTCATCGAGCAAGTGTGCGATCAGACGGCGGCGGTAGAGGTCGAGATCGAGGCGCGCTCCCGGTTTCAACGGTAGCGCTTCGAGGACTTCGTAGGGGTCCTCGCCCTCGTTCTCAGAACTAATTCCCAACCTGTGAAGTAGACTGGTGGCGATTCCGAGGGTGGAATCCCAAGGTTGGCATGGATAATACATCACCTCTAGGCTGGGATTCGATTCGAGGGCGTGCTCAAGCCAATGGCTAGTCAGAGTGGTTTTTCCACATCCGGCGATGCCAGAAATGACCACCATCGAGGCATCGCCCTCAAACCAATCATCAAGCGTCTGAACCTCAGATTCGCGCCCATGAACCGTGCGAGTCTCCGGAGGGCGCGTGTGGTATGTTGAGTGCGCGCCAGCGAGTAATTTGAGCGAACCTGGCGCGGCTGCCTCCTCCTTCTCAGCCCGAACGATTGCGCCGAATCGAATGTCTCCAAAGTTCAGCACACCTTCGTGTTGGGCGTGCATTAAAACTTGTAGCAAGGTCAGACCGGTTTCAAGCCGAGCCCCGGCCTCATCAGCGCGGACTTCCAACAAATTTCCACCGCGCTCGCGTAGCAAAACCTTGGTCTGTCGAAGTTCGGGTAACCTGCGACCAACTTGTTCGCGACCCTCCTCGGTCAGCTGCCAAGTCTTCTGCCGGCGCTCGTCCCCGCGAACCACCCGAGTGTGCTCTGAGACCATTCCATCGAATGCGAGATCGCGCATCGCGCGTGAGACGTTAGGCGGGTGAAGAGCGCAAATTTCTGCGATTCCCGGGCGAGTGACCTCACGGCTCACAAGGTAGTGGTCAGCCTGATGGTCCTGCTCCCAAAGATGCAGCAAAATGCGGTCAGCAACGGCGATATTCACCTTGCTCTCAGGGCGCGACATCGGCTTACTCCTCCGCTACACACTGAGGGTAAGGGTCGGCCATCATCGGCGGCATGAAGAGGTCGTCACAGCCGCGAAGGACGGTAGAAAGAGAAAGGATGCTGGTCGCCCCAACTCCAACCGTAACCGGTTGCATTGAGACCGGGCTCGGGATGTAATCTTCGCCGGTTTGAGAGATAATCAAGTGGATTCCATCACCGGCAGGAATTAGCACATCCATGCCGAAGAATTCCATCTTCGCGTTCACAGTCTCGCCCGGTCCGAGCACCTCACCATTCTTGCCACCCGCGTGGAATCGAAGGTCCATCACCGCGTGGCCAAGATGCATTCCGGTGCTCGCCTGAACCATCTCAACGAAGAGGTGTCCACTGGTCGAGAAGGCAGACACCGTCGCATCGACGTGGAAGGTAGGAGTGCCAACGATTCGGGTTGCCTCATCGAAGAATGGGCACTCGATGCGAAGATTGGAAGAGGAAGTAATCGTCTCTCCACCGCCAATAATGGTACACTCATCCATACCCATTCGCAGCCATTCTTGCTCGGCTGGCGGATAGGTCGATTCGACTCGCCAGCCGCCCATATTATCCTGAACTTCAGCGATTAAACGAGGCTGTGGCCCTTCGCCCTTGAGGTAGAAATCGAACCACTCGAGCATATCGTCAGCCCAGTCCCAGCGCAGAGTAAATGGGAAAGCCTCGCCGCCCCGCCCACTCGAAAGCCCCTGATGGCCGCTCATCCGGTCGGGGTAATCGTGGCCCCACTGACCGTAGAGTCCCTTGACATCGAATCCAGCGTCCTGCATCATGCGGTGAACGGGGAAGGCCATGTGCGGGTCGACATTCCAGTCCTGTAGTCCGTGGATGATGTAGACCGAGCCGGCGTAGTTCTCCATCGCGCGCGTGAGGAAGTGGCGTTCCTGCCAATAATCCGAGCCCATCCAGGCGAGGTTGTCGCCGGTCACATAGGCTAGCGGTCCTGCGTAATAGCCCTCGACATAACCCTCACAGGCATTCTCGATATCTCCCGAATCGCCGTCTAGACCGAAGCTTCCGTACACCCCGTTGTGCATGATGGCGCCGCGTGCCTCCATGCTGCCATTGCGCCACATGAGGTCCTGTACCCCGATTAGTCCGGACATCGGCACGATGGTCTTGAGATATTCAGAGCCCATCGCTGCCGCCTCCCAAGGTGTAGAGCCGTCGTAGGATTTTCCGATGATGCCGACGGCTCCGTTTGAGAATGGAGCAGTTCCAAGATACTCGACTGCTGCGTGGATTCCCTCCTGCTCGTCGAGTCCCATGAGGTCCATGCAGTGGTTGGATTCGCCGGTACCGAAGACGCTGACTTGAGCGACTCCGTATCCGTGCGGGACGTAGTTTTCGATGAGGAATCGACCGAGTCGGTTTGCCGGTGTCAGCGCGTCGACATCGCCGTCGTCGTAATATGGGCCAATTTCGGCGATGACGGGAACTTTGCATTCTTCTGGTAGTTCTGCTGCATCGTAATCACAGCCTTCGATTTGTGGCAGCCAGAGTCCAAGATGAACTTCTGCCCCGCCGGTTACACCAGCTCCGCCATCAGAAGCTGTAATCGCTGGAACAGAGACATAAACGGAGCGCACTGCATCGATTCCGTGGCTTCCATTATTTGAGACTCGGCTGAAAACATCGCCGTTCTCATAGGTCAAATGGGCTCGTTCCTCGACCGGCGGAAGCCAATGATCAGAGTTACCTGAGTCGCTACCGATGCCATCACTACCGAAGCATCCTGAAAGCATCGGTGCCGCAAAAAGCAGCACCAGAAATAGACTCGTAATGGTACGGGACACGCGCTTCGCGCGTCTTGGCACACTCAAGAGAGTTCTGACGCCTAGTGCGCAACAACATCTCAGAAATTGCGTGAACCTGACGGAATCAATCAGATGAGTTCATGAGGTACGGCGGCGGAAACAAATTGCATGGAAGAATCCACCCGCCGCCGACTGCTCCGCCTCCAACGAATGGAAGCGACCGAGGCGGAGGTCTACCGACGACTTGCAAGAGCCCAGAAAGATGAGGCGAATCGTGAGGTTCTCGAACGTATTGCACGCGAAGAAGAGCGGCATGAAGCGGTGATTGCTGAGCGGACAGGAGAAGT
This sequence comes from Methanobacteriota archaeon, assembly GCA_016845365.1. Taxonomy (GTDB): domain Archaea; phylum Thermoplasmatota; class Poseidoniia; order Poseidoniales; family Thalassarchaeaceae; genus MGIIb-O1. Next base: position 58,819 of record JAERST010000003.1, on the reverse strand, counting down.
TGTCAAAATCAATCGATTAATGGTGATTTGGCAGATTTTGTTAGCGAGATTTTTTGGTCTCACTTTTACTGTCAAAATGATGGAAAATAGCGAGAAGAAAATGGCTTCTGAATATCGTGAATTAGGCCTCGATGAAATTGCGGAAGAGGAAGAAGCACACGAGGCAGAATTAGTCGGCCTCTTGGAAGAAGAAGGCTTGCAATATCTCGGTTCTGTAATTCTTGGACTTTCTGATGCCCTCGTCGAATTAACCGGCGCTTTAGCCGGATTGACCTTCGCTTTTCAATCGCTAAATCTTGTTGCTTTAGCTGGCCTTGTTACAGGAATAGCAGCATCTTTTTCGATGGCGGCTTCAGAGTATTTGGCAACTAAAGAAGAGAACGATGGTCGCTCCCCGCTGAAGGCAGCTGCGTTCACTGGAATCGCTTACATCGCGACAGTCATGCTGTTAGTCATGCCCTATCTTTTGCTAAGTGGCGAAGATCCTCTGCGCCTCGGCTTAGAACCACACATGCAGGCTCTTGTTTGCACGCTAGGGATTGGTTTGGGCATCGTTGCCGCTTTCAACGGCTATGTAGCGGTGGCACAGGATGAATCATTTGGAAAGCGCTTTACTGAAATGGCTGGAATTTTGGTTGTGGTCAGCGCGATTTCATTCGGAATTGGTATCGCGTTACGTGGATGGTTTGGCATCGAAATCTGATGAAATTGGAATAGCCAGTCCTTGCTTATCGAATATTGATTCACATCGAATGGTTTTCATCAAAAATCTCAATCACAGAGTTAACCATTCTCTCAATCAAACTCTCCCGAGTGAGAAGTAATATTCGTTGTATCCGGATTGGGTCGGTTAGGGATATTTGTTTCCCTAGCTCCAATAATCCAGCTGCAGCCATGCGGTCCAAATGGCCTCGAAGTGTGGTTCTGGGGATGTTGAGTTCTTCACGAAGCTCCTTCCTACTCCGGCTACCATGATGTAGAAGAGATTCAACAATTTGGCGAAGTTGACTCTTTCTGAGTAGTGCGACGATTCGCTGATCATCAGGTTCGATGCCTCGAGATGAGAAGAATACTCTACGGCCATCGATTTGAGATTCTAGGATTAAATCCGAATTGATGAGTGAATCCAGTAGATTCCTCAAAGCGCCTAACGCAATTCCAGATTGTCTTTCAAGGGCACGAAGATGAATTCCTGGATTTCGAGCAATTACTTCGAGGAGCATACGCTTACGCTCATTGACTCTTCGAGTCAATCGGCGACCTTTCTTACCCATCAATCTCAACTCTTCTGTAATTCATTCCTCTTCTTCTAGCACACTACCACTTGATGGTGATATGAAGGCGATAACAAACAGAGTGATGATTACAATATCTCCTCCAAATTCAGCAATTTCGTGATATATTTCAGGAGAGCCTCTAATGAAGAGAATACCCAGAATTAATCCTCGAATAGTGAAGGAGAAAAATGCCAACATTGCAAAAAATATCCGTGGACTTCGAGTTCTCCTCCATGCAGCGAAGGTCAAACCAGATGGAATGAGAGCTAGGAGCCCAGCAGCTGCGGCCAATCCAAATTCAAGTATTTCATAGTCAAGAGACATTGTTCTCCGGTTAATTCCATCATTATTCATACTTCTTGGCACAATTTTCGACATTGTCGACCATTGTGCCAACCGTCCTATGTACCCTAGCTCTATGCCAAGGTTCGATAACGATGAAACGACAACAATTCGCGACAGCTGTTTTGACAATTGGCTTACTAGTACTCGGTGGGTTAACCGCTGTGTTCATCCCATCAGATGGATTGGTAACCGAAGATGGAATCAACACAGACTCATCTTCACTAGGTCAGAACCAAGGTTCATTGACAACTGATTCACCTTCTGCAATTGATTCAACAACAACTGCTAGCTCAAGTTCAGCCGTGTCATCTACGAGTGATCAACAGATCTTCGACAACGTAATGACCGAGCATGATGATGATAATTGGGATGATGACGACGACTACGACGATTGGGATGAGGAGGACGATGAAGACGATGATTGGGACGACCGGGACGAGGATGAGGACGAAGTCGACGAAGATGGAGGTCACATTGACAATGAAGAAGGGGAAGACGAAGTGGATGACTTCGAAGATGAAGAAAACAGTGAGGGGGCCTCTGACTCCGATGGCGAAGTAGATGATGAATCTCATGAGGATTCAGGAGCAGACGATTCAATGAATCCTCAAGACGGAAGTGGCTCAGTTGAGGATGATGCAGAAACCTCTGAAAATGATTCATCGGATTCAACATCCGAGGGCGAAATTGATGATGAAAATACGAGTGATTCCTCGGACGATAATACGTCTGAAGTGATAGATGAAGATGAAACTGATGAGCAGGACTCTGACTCTGATGATTCGTCTACAGAAGAAGATGAAGATGACCTGGATGAGGAAGATGAAGACGAGGACGATGAAGATTGAATCCTCGTCATTTAACATCGAAGAGAGGTGATTTTTTGATTAAACAACTCCATCGGTCTTTGGCCCTTTCTTTTCTCGTAATTCTTCTGCTTGGAGGCAATGTTGATCCACCACTTTTTGAGGATGCAAGTGCTCAATCGAGATCATGCAATAGTTGCCATTCCTCCTATCGTGAAATTGGACTTTCACTTTACGCATCTCAACCAATGAATGCAGGAGTGGATAATGCCATTCGATGGACTGCTTCAGCTCCTTGGCGGAATGTTTGGATTGAACCAGAGATGATTATCGATGTTATTGGGGGGTCGACTGATTCTCCAGCATTCACCCCTTGGGAGGGAGAATTAGCAGCAGGTTCGTCGACGTCTGGCTGGGTCAATGTTACTCCTTCAGCTGGAGTGGATCAATTGAGTGTTAGTGTTACTCTCAATGCTGTGGCATTTTATGACCACTCATCGTCCAAGAGACCTGACCGTCAAACTGAATCAATCCCTTTGGAGTTGAATATCCAAGTACATTTCAGAGTATTTACTGCGAGTCCTTCTTTGATTGTACTTGGCGAAGGTAATGAATCTAGTACAAAATTAATCAATATTGGATCTGCGAATCTTACAAAAATTAATTCAACCACTCAAAGGGGAGCTGTCAGATTCACAGATGTTTTCGACGCGAATGGAAGCTTGACTGAGGTTCAATTCGACGGCTCTCTTCAAGCGGGCTGGAGTGTTGTTGTAGAATATATTGGACCCGCACCTGCCTCAAATGGCACTCATATCTCCTTTACTGCCGAGACTGAATCAGGAACAATCGTTGAGGCTGCTTTGGCAGTAATTCCTGAACCAAAACAAGCATCCTTGCCCGAACCTCCAATCTCAGGTAAAGTTGCTATATTGTACGGCTGGCTTGGATTAGGTGCTCTAGGATTAATTATGGTTCAAGGTTTTTCAAAACGTGCACTCGATAGACTCTACAAAGAGCGATACAAGGAAGCTAGAACGACAGGAACCACTTGGGATGCTGAAATGCCTGCAGAAAGAGCATCCTACTGGTGGTGGTTACATTTTTCCTTACTCGGAGGGATAATGGCTTTCACGGCTATACACATAATCGGGTTTGGTGTATCTGATACGATGCCTCCAATATCTTTTGAAATATGGTTGGGAATCATAGGGATATTGTTGATTTCTGTCGCTGGATATTCAGGATTGTACCCTAAACTTTCGAAGAAATATATACCATGGCTCTCATTTAGAAAAGGTCATCTGGTTCTCTCAATAATTGGATTGATTTTCGTTACCTGGCACTCAATCATACTGATGTGAGAAAAATAGAACCGAGGAGTGTGTTACATGAGGTTCTTCAAAGTCGATGTAATAGGAGTGCCATGGATGCCTACGAGGAACTCCTCGCTCGAATGAAAGATATGGATCTGATAAGCCAGATCGGCGGCTTGGTCAGTTGGGACCAAGAAGTCATGATGCCGCCAAAAGCCGCCGCTCTGCGCGGCGAGCAACTCTCGTGGATTTCCAAAACCGGTCATGAGAAGATGACCGACCCGAGAATCGGCGAGTTGCTAGCCGAGTTGGAAGCGCGCGAGGACCTCGACGAGGTAGAAGCGGCAAACGTCCGCCTCGCGCGCGATAGTTATGACAAGGCGACGAAACTCCCGACGGAGTTCGTCGGCGAGATGGCTAAGCTTCAGTCCAAGTGCCAAATCTCCTGGACTGAAGCGCGAGCCAAGGATGATTTCTCCATCTTCCGCGATGACCTCGCGAAGATGATCGAGATGTGCCGCCAAAAGGCGGACTATCTCGGCTATGATGAATTGCGTTACGACGCTCTGCTCGACCTCTACGAATCCGGTCTGAGCGTCGCCCGACTCGACCCGCTTTTCGTGGGGCTGCGCGACAATGTCGCCCCGCTAATCAAAGCGGTCGTCGAATCAGGAAAGCGCCCGAACTTGGCCTTCGTGACCGACAATAATTGGCCACAGTCGGGCCAAGAAAAACTCAGCCAAACCGTCTCCGAAGCCATCGGCTTCGACTTCGACGCAGGCCGCCGCGACGCATCCACCCACCCATTCTGCGGAGGCCCCAACCCAGACGATGTTCGCTGGACGACCCGATACTCAGTGGACGATCCATTCGGCTCGCTATTCGGCTCAATGCACGAGACGGGGCACGGCACCTACGAGCAGGGCCGGCCCCGAAACCTCGACTTCCAACCCGCAGGAAAGGCAGCCGGACTCGGCGTCCACGAGAGCCAGAGTCGGCTTTGGGAGAACCAGGTCGGACGCAGCCGAGAGTTTTGCGAGTGGGCCTTGCCTTTGTGGCAGGAGAACTTCCCGGAGCAGATGGCGGAAGTCAGCGCGGATGACCTCTGGCGAGCGGTGAATTTGGTCGAGCCGAGCCTCATTCGAACCGAGTCTGACGAGGCGACTTACAACCTTCACATCATGATTCGATACGAGATTGAGAAGCGCTTGATCGCGGGCGATATTGAGGTCGATGACCTGCCCGATGTTTGGGATGATATGTACGAAGAATTCCTCGGAATCAGGGCACCGAACCGCACTTTGGGCGTTCTCCAAGACATTCACTGGTCCTTCGGCGCCTTCGGTTACTTCCCGACTTATACGCTTGGAAATCTGTATTCGGCGCAGCTGCTGGCGGCTGCTCGAGAGGATTTGCCAGAGCATGATGAGCAGATGCGCCGGGGCGAATTTGGACCTCTTCTGGATTGGATGCGCGCGCGCGTGCACGCGAGGGGGAGCATCCTCGAGCCGGCGGATTTGGTCGAGGAAGCCACCGGTTCGCCTCCTTCTCCAGATGCTTTCGTCGCGTACCTTCGCGACAAGGTCGAACGGCTCTACGGCGTAAGTGCTTGAACGCGGAACGTCGATAGCGGCGAGTGCGGGAGCGAGGCCATGGTTGAGCGCACCTTGGAGAGCCTCGCGTCCTTTGTGCGAGACCTTGGTAGCGCTTGTTCGGTCATTCGGCTGTCTGGAGATTTGCTTCTTGCCGGTTCGCACGAGGGTCTCCTGCTTTGTTGGGGTGCTGTGGATGGTGACGAGCGCTGGCGAGTGGAGGTCGAAGGGCCGATTTCTGACTTAGCGCTCGATGGAGGTCGGGTCTATGCGACCGCCTCCGCTTCGCTGCACGCGGTCGACGCGGCGAGCGGAGAATTGCTCTGGAGCCGCGAGCTGGAGGGAGCAAGTGATTACGTTCAGGCTTGGAATGGAGTTGTTTGGGCGACCTCTTCGGTGTACGAATTAGAGGTCGCCGATTTTGTCGAATCAACCATATGGCGATTCGATGAAGGTGGAAAAGAACAGGAACGCTGGGTGATGGCCGAGCGCCCATGGCATCTCGGCCTGCACGAGGACGGCGGAATTCTGCTCGGACTCGGCCGGCCTCGCTGCGGATATTTGCGAATTCGGCAGGGCGAACAAGCAGAACATTTCGAATTGGGCAGCGCGAGCCCAGTAACTTGCGGAGTCTGTGGCTCAGAGGACCGATTCCTCCTCGGTCATGCCGACGGGACCATCAGCACCACCGGTTCGACCGAGACGACGGACAATCTCTGTGACTCCTTGGTGACCGCAATCACAGCAGGACCCATCGGTTGGATCTCCGGCCATGATGATGGGACGATTGGCAGTCTGGCCGCTTCGCACCAGGTCGAAGGCGCTATCGATGCCGTTGCAAGCTTAGGTTCGGATGCCTGGGCATCCTCCTGGACTGGCACAAAATCCAGCCTCACAATTCTCACCGAATCGGTAACAAATATCGCCCACGATTCCCGCCTGCGCCAGATGCACTCGATGAATGAAGTCCTGGCGCTCGGTGACGACCTCGGAAAAGTGTTCATCGTCGAATCAGAGGTCGTCACCCGTAGATTATCAGACGAAGAAGAGTCATCTCCTGAAAACTTCCGGAATTCGGAGTTGAGAGCACGTCTAAGGATGTTAAGAAATAGGTGATTTCGCATCTCGCGTCGCACCGGAAATTAACATCCTTAGACCCCTATTTCCGGTCCACAGTACCTCATTCGCCGAAAGATTTATGCGCCTCCGCCGCACAGACCTAAGATGCCGCTCCGGGGGAGTGGTGTGGGGCGCGCTCCGGCGCAAACCGCGGGCCACAGAACCGAACCCCGAACTCGGGGTGGTAGAACCGGAAACCGCAAGGAATCCGGGGATGATCGAACCTGGCACTTGGGTCAGGGGAGATGCGGTCGAACCGAGGTGGAAAGAACCGGACGAAAGAAGGGGGAATGAAGCCACGGGGGAAGCTGGGGAAAACACAACCGTACTGCTTCGGCAGGGAAAACATGACCGTGCCAGCCAACCAGACCGCGAGTGCATTCGTGAAGGGCAAGAGAACCAGAGATGGGGAAGGCTTGAGACGAATCCACGGGGAACAAAGGTGGACGAGAACCGGACGCAAGGAAGGGAACGCGAAACCTGAGAGAAACGTGGCGGGAACAAGAGCGCGGAGACGCGTGGAGGACCGGCACTCATTCCAAGAAACAAACCGGTGAGAGCCGGGGCGGGAATTGGAAACGCAGAAACGGAGAGAGATCTCCGAAGAAGCGGGAAACGACGAAAGGGCTCTTCGGAGTACTCAAGTCATCTACCCGGGGAAAAAGAACCGCCTTCGGGCGGGAAAAAAGAACCGGACCCTGCGGAGTCAGCAGGGGGGGATGCTCCCCCATGTGCAGAACCCCCTGCTGCTCCCACCTTGTACCATTCAGTACGGTCGCGGCCCCCTTACTTCTTGTTATCAATCATTGCGGAGCATCTCGCTCCGCTGCCTTCGGTTTCTGACGGCTAGCGCGGACGCGGGCTTTGCGGACCAATGCCGCACTCACTACCGCACTCACTGCTTCGGTCCGATCATTTCCTTGGGCCTAACCCATTGATCGAATTGGTCATTCGTGACTAGGCCCAAATCGACAGCTGCCTCGCGCAAGGTGCTTCCATTTGCATGCGCGTGCTTTGCAATCTTGGCGGCGCTGTCGTATCCGATGTGATTGTTCAGCGCTGTAACCAACATCAGACTATTCTCGAGGTGCGATGCAATCGCACCCTCGTTGGCCTCGAGCCCGACCACGCATCTGTCGGTGAAGGCCCTGCAGGTGTCGGCGAGAAGGCGTGTGCTGTGGAGCAAATTGTGGATCATCATCGGCTTGTAGACGTTGAGTTCGAAGTTGCCTTGGCTGCCCCCGACGCTGATTGCGGTGTGGTTGCCGATTACCTGACAACAGACCATCGTCATCGCTTCGGCTTGGGTTGGGTTGACCTTTCCTGGCATGATACTCGACCCTGGTTCGTTGGCCGGAAGGGCCAGTTCTCCGAATCCACAGCGGGGTCCAGATCCCATCCAGCGGATGTCATTGGCGATCTTCATCAGGCTCGCAGCAAGCGTGTTTAGTGAGCCTGATGCGGCTACTATTGCATCGTGTGCTGCGAGTTGTGCGAATTTGTTTTCGGCTGAGACGAAGGGTAGGCCGGTCTTCTCTGCGATTCGGTCGGCCACCTTGTCTGCGAACTCGATGTGAGTGTTTAGTCCGGTGCCGACCGCTGTTCCTCCGAGCGCGAGTTCGAGGAGGTCGTCCCAGGCTGCCTCGATGCGGCGGATGTCTGCTGAGAGCATCGAGGCGTAGCCGCCGAATTCCTGGCCGAGGGTTAGCGGGACGGCGTCCATTAGATGGGTGCGGCCGATTTTGACGATGTTCTCGAATTCGGCGGCTTTGGCTGCCAGCGCATTGTGCAAGTGGCGGACCGCTGGCAGAAGTCGATGGTGGATTTCTTCTGCGGCGGCGATGTGCATTGCGGTCGGGAATGTGTCATTGCTGGATTGACCGCGGTTGACGTGGTCATTGGGGTGGACTGGGGATTTGCTTCCTAATTCGCCGCCGGCCATCTCGATGGCTCGGTTGGCGATTACCTCGTTTGAATTCATGTTGGTTTGAGTGCCCGAGCCAGTTTGCCAGACTCGGAGCGGGAAGTGTTCGTCCATCGCTCCTGAGATGACCTCGTCGCAGGCGGCTGAGATGAGGGCGCCAATCTGTGGATCGAGTTGTGCCAGTTCGACATTGGTCTCTGCCGCCGCCTGCTTGAGGATTCCGAAGGCGCGGATGACCGAGGGGTCCATGGTGTCGGTTCCGATATCGAAATTGATTAGTGAGCGAGCGGTTTGGGCTCCGAAATAGCGGTCTGCTGGAACTTCTAGCTCGCCCATCGTGTCCTTCTCGACTCGAATCTCACCTGCAGCACCCGAAGCCGCTCTGGGCTCGCTCGCGCGCTCGCTAATCGGTGCTGTTTGCTCGACTTCCAAGCTATTTTGGATCATTTTTGCGATCGTTGCTGACCTTCCCTTGTTTCGGCCCTTGCCGACTCGCCTATCGAGCTTCTTGGCAAGGTCCTCTGGGATGCTTATACTGATGATGCGACGGTCGCCCGCGCGGTGTTTCGCCATGTTTCGAGTGCGTTAATTGGTTAATAATAAAGATTCGCTTTCCCGTCGCAGCACTGCGTTTATCCGGAAAGCGACTTTTTCGAGGGCTGCGGTTACCGCTCAAATGCGCTCGATCTTAATAATCTGCTGAGGATCGTAAGGCCGGTCGCCCGCCATCGTATCGCAATTCTCGATGCGATAGACGTGTTCCATGCCCTCGGTTACCTCTCCGAAGACGGCATGATTGCCATCTAGCCATGGAGTTGGAACCGTCGTCAGGAAGAATTGCGAACCACCGGTATTTGGGCCGGCATTTGCCATCGAAAATAGGCCGGGCCGGTCGTGCTTCTTAGCGAGGGCTGAAGGTTCACAGCGAATCTTCCATCCCGGCCCGCCAGTGCCGGCTGCCCTGCTCTTCGGATCTCTGCTTCGCGGGCAGCCGCCCTGGATCATGAAATCCTTGATAACGCGGTGGAAGTGTAGTCCGTTGTAGAATCCATCATCCACCAATTTGAGGAAATTCCCCGTGGTCTCGGGACAGTCCTCCGTGTACAATGCAATCGTAATCTCGCCTGCACTCGTTGTCATCTTCACTTCGGTCGGCATGAGACTTGCCCAGCGCCTTCGGCTCAAGAGCATGATGGTCCGCGACTCGAGAATCGCCAGCCCATTTCTTCAGGCAACAGCTGAACCCGGCAGCACGCCATCCGGCAATTCTAGCAAACGCACCGTACCATCCGGGTCAAGTGCTCCGAGAACCAGAAATTGGCTCACAAAACCTGTCGGGAGAGTCTTGTCGCCCAGATTCAGCGCGCCGACAACAGTCCGCCCCACCAAATCGGCGCGCGCATAATTCGTAATCTGAGCAGAGCTCCACTTTCGCCCGATCACCGGGCCGAAATCTACCTCAATTTTGTACGAGGGCTTGCGCATCTCCGGAAATTCCTCTACGCGCAGAATAACGCCGGTTCGAAGATCGAGTTCGAAGTAAGCTGCAGCGCCGACGTACTCCTTTTCTTCGAGTTTTTCAGGGTGATAAGGTTCGCTCGAATCGATGACGTGCGAGCTCATTCACTCACCCAAAACTTCGCTCTCACTCACCGGTCACGTCCGAGCGGACAATCAACGGCAGAAGTTTGACCCCCGCCTCGGCAAATGCTTCCTGCCCACCCTCTTCGCGGTCGAGGATGGTGATGCAAGCGACTACTTCGCAGCCCATATCGGTCAGTCGCGTAGCCGCTTTCAGAGCCGAGCCGCCGGTGGTCGTCACATCCTCTAGCAGAACGACTCGGTCGCCCGCCCTCAAGGTCGAACCCTCTACTCCTGGTGGATTCCCGGTCTTGCGCCCGCCGCGGCCTTTGGCTTCTTTGCGGACCATGAAGCCGCGAAGCGTCGAGCCTTTGCCGGCCTTCGCGATGGCGATGCCGGCGAGCGGGACCGCACCAAGTTCGAGTCCGCCGACGGCATCGATACCGCCGAGTGCATCGACCTCAGCATGGAGCAGTACACCGATTAAGTGGGCGCACTCGGGATTCATCATCACCGGCTTCATATCGAAGAAATGGGGACTTTGCCGTCCGCTGGCGAGTGTGAAGAGTTCGTCAGGGGAGTGGAGGTAGGCGAGTTCGCGCACACACTCGATGAGGCGTTGCTTGGCTTGGGCAACCGTGGTCGACATGTCTCTTCCCATCCATTTCGGCTCGGCGGGAACCGGATGAAGGTTCGCACGCGGAAGCAGGGTCGGCAGCGAGAACACAGTGAATGTTCTTGGACGGCCGCGTGCGGTGGTCGGATGTCGCACGGCGGAGCGTATGAGATATGGTCGGAGGAGACAGTCCTGAGGTGGTGGTCGATGAGACTCGTCTCACCAGCGAAATGGAGTCTTACAGCCGCTGGCTCGAAGAGCGCACCGAGCATGCTTACCAGATAGCGGGTGAGGCTCGCTCGAAGGGTCTGGATTTTGCCGATACAGTGGAGATTCCACGAGCGGCTGACCTTGCGAGCCGAACCGAAAAATTGCTCGAAGAATACCTTCGTCCAGAACCTGATCAAGAGCCAATTCGAATCGAAGATGATTTGCGAAAATTGCTGAAACGCGTCGACCGCGAGACTGCCTCAATTCAGAGCGCGGTCGAGGTCGCCAAACGTATGCATGCGTTGACTGCGGACGTGCGACGTTCAATCGATACCGGTCTGCGAGTAGGATTGGCTGTCCTAACCGAGGCCGTTCTCGTCGCACCTCTCGAAGGCATTGGCGACGTGAAGATTCTCAATAATGAGGATGGGAGTGAATTCCTTTCAATCGAATTCTGCGGTCCAATCCGTGCAGCGGGAGGGACCGCACAGGCTCTCGGCGTGCTCATCGGAGATATGGTCCGCCGAGAGCTCGGGCTAAATCGCTACATTCCAACGACGCCCGAAGTAGAGCGCGTCAAGGAGGAGTTCGGCTTGTATCGAGCCGGTCTGCAGTACAAGCCGCCGCCCGAGGAAATCGAGATCATCGTCCGCGCCTGCCCTGTGATGATCAACGGCGAGGCGACCGAGCAAATCGAGTGCTCGGGCTACAAAGAAGTGCGGAATATCGAGGGAGCGCGAGTCCGCGGTGGCGTGATGTTGGTCATTGGAGAGGGGCTTTGTCTGAAGGCTCCGAAAATCCAAAAACACACCGAAAGATTGCAAATTCCAGGCTGGGAATTCATCGCTCACTTCGCCTCAAAAGGCAAGTCAAAGGACGCCGATTCCACGTTCAAACGTCGGATTATCAAGCGCGATGACCGTTTTCTCGACGATGTCATCGCTGGGCGCCCGGTCTTTGGTGAGCCGTGTGAACCGGGCGCTTTCCGGCTGCGCTACGGACGCAGCCGAGCCTCGGGATTGGCTGCTGCTGGAATCAATCCCGTTTCGATGGAAGCGATGGGATCATTCTTGGCGATTGGAACGCAAATGAAGACCGAGCGGCCGGGGAAGGCGGCCGCGGTTACGCCCTCGGTGGATATCGAAGGGCCGAGTGTTTTGCTCGATGATGGTGGCTTCCACCGAATCGATACGGTCGAGGAATGGCGAGATGTCAGCGACCGTGTCATCTCACTGTGGGATAGCGGCGAAATGCTCGTTGGATTCGGCGAATTCCTTGAGAATAACAAGAATCTCGTTCCCTCGCCCTACAATCGAGATTGGTGGGCGGCTGACCTCGCCGAATCGCTCGACCTGCCGGCTAAAGTCGAGGCGCTCGCGCAAATATTGGGTATTGCGCGCGAGCACTTACCGCCCGGCCTACCGTTCAATGGGGCGGTAAGTAGAGGCGGGGAACCTGCAATTGAACGCACACGCCGACGGCGCGATTGGAATCGGTTTCTGCGCAACCTCGACCTAAATTGGGAACAGGTTCGAGCAATCTGCCTGTCCTTCGGGACCGCCCCACCGCCTCCATTCAATCCGTGGTGGTCCGATCTACCACTCTCATTCACTCCTCAATTGATTGAAGCCTTGTTGACCGCCAAGGTCGAAAGTCGAGGATTGAGAATTCCTTCAGTCGTCAAGAATTGGTCTCCCGACCAACATCTCGAGGATGTTGGCCTGGACACTCCATCGACTGGAGATTGGCCACGCTGGACCGAAGTACAGCGCCACGGCGTGGTCAAATCCTCGCTTCTGGTTCTCGGAATTCAACACCATCACAAGCGCGGCGACATCATCATACCGAGCCATTGGGAGCCGCTAATCGATGGCCTCGGCCTCGAACTCGACGGTTCAAAATTGCGAATGAAAGTCGATGCCGGACCACATGTTGCCGACAGAGTTGCGCGCATTCGAACCGCCACCGATACGATTCGTGCAGAGGATTCGCGCCTGTCAGAGATTGAGGCGGCGCGCAATGTCGAGCGTGTCCGCGCCCAAACCGCCGCCCGCCAGCGCGGAATGAGCATCGCTGAGACCGAAGCGGCTGGTGATGAAGCCGCCTTAAAAATCGAAGACCCTGGACCGCCGAATTACAAGGAATTGATGGCGGCCCGCCACATCCTCGACGACCACGAAGTCGACCGAAACCTGTGGCTCGTTCGACGCCTCTCCGAGTTGCGATGGGAAGATGCGGTCTCATGCAGAATCGGCTCGAGGATGGGCCGACCAGAGAAAGCCAGCAGGCGCGAGATGAAGCCACTCGTCCACTCACTATTCCCAATCGGCGACCACGGTGGACCTCAGCGCCTGCTCGGCCACGCAGCTTCCCGCGGCAGAGTCAGAGTCGATACCGGACCGCGAATCTGCGCAAAATGTGGCATGGAATCACCAATGCTGCGCTGCCATAACCGACCCGACCCAGCAGTAGCCGAGGAGTGCGGCGGCAAGACTCGCCCACGCCCACCCCGAGGCAATAGAACACCGCGCAGACTCGGCCAAAGAACCAGCATCCCCGTGGCCGCCCTGATGGAGGTCAAGCGACGCTCACTCGGGCTCGACCGACTCCCTGAAAGAATCAAGGCAGTGAAGGGGTTGATGTCCTATAATCAAACCCCAGAACCGCTCGAAAAAGGCATACTGCGAGCCCGTCACGAAATCTCAGTATTCAGAGACGGAACCGCCAGATACGATATGATCGACGTGCCGGTAACCCATTTCAGACCCTCGGAAATCAACACCCCGTGGCAGACCCTCGCAGAGCTAGGATACAGCCACGATGTCGACGGAAATCCTCTCGCCAACGATGAGCAAATCCTCGAATTATACCCTCAGGATTTCATCCCCTCAACCCTCGCGATCGACCACCTCAAAGGCACCTGCGATTATGTCGACGAATTGCTAACTCGATTCTACGGCATGGAACCATTCTACAATATCCAAACCGCCAACGACCTCGTCGGCCACCTCGCAATCGGACTCGCACCACACACCTCCGGCGGAGTGCTCTGCCGCATCGTAGGTTGGACCGACGCCTCCGCCGGCTACGCCCATCCGCTATTCCATGCAGCAAAACGTCGCAACTGTGACGGTGACGAAGACAGCATCATGATGCTCATGGATGGACTCCTCAATTTCTCACGCTCGATCCTGCCAGCCAACCGCGGAGGGAGAATGGATGCACCACTGGTTTTGACCACCCAACTCAACCCGTCTGAAATCGACAAAGAAGCTCTCAACGTCGACTGCTCATGGCAATATCCGCGAGCCTTCTACGAGGCCACGCTCGAGCAGCCACACCCGGCTCACCTCAAGTCGGACATCGAAATTGTCGAACACCGCTTGGGCACAATCGGCGACCTGCGCGGCTATGGTTGGACACACGATTCCGGTCCACTCGACGCCGGGCCGGCCAACTCTTCCTACAAGACATTGGAGACGATGGTAGACAAGATGAGCGCGCAGTTAGCATTGGGTAGCCGCCTGCGCGCCGTCGATGTCTCGAGGGTTGCCAGTCAGGTCATCGAATCTCACTTCCTGCCTGACCTGCGTGGCAACCTCGTCGCCTTCACTCGGCAGAAAGTTCGCTGTGTTCGCTGCGGCGAGTCCTATCGCCGCATGCCATTGGCAGGGCGGTGCATTCAGCGCAAGCAGAACGAGGGAGGCCTTTCGAATGGGCGCGATGATACGTCCAGCATGTGCGGGGGCAACGTCGTTCTCACGGTCTCCGAAGGCTCCGTCCGAAAATACATCCAAGTCACCCGCCACGTCATCGAAAACTACGGGGTCGACCTCTATACTCAACAACGGGTCGACTGGCTTTCTGACAGCGTCGATTCTCTATTCAACGACGATACCGTCGTCGTCATGACGCTGAGCGACTTTCTTTGATTTTGATTGAATAGCGGCGCAGTCGCTTGTTTATCGAAGCCGAGACAGTGTCATTCAGAGGCTTGATTATTGGACTTGAATGCGCCGTCACACAAGGAAGCCAAGGTGTTGGAGCACCTTTGCCATCCACTGCAATTTGACGAGCTTGCGCTCGGGGTCGGTCGCGCCCGACCATTCTCCGACTGCATCGGTGCGCGTACCGAGGAGTTTGATGCGCTCGCGCGGAACTCCGAGAGCGCGAGCGAAGCAGACCGCCCGATCCCCATCGGTGAACCCGCCGGGATTATGCATGCCATCGATTGGCTCGGGCGTCTGATGAGTCAAGACTAGTGGTGGTGGGGTGCGGCGAGCGCTGGCAAGTGCGAGCAGCTCGCCCCAAGCATCGGTATTGTCACCGTGCGCGTGGAGGATAATTGGAATCCCGCGCTTTACGGCGGCGACGGTGCCCACGCCGCCGTCAGCATCACTCACAACACAGACCAAGCGCGACCAAGCGCGCTCGGACATCGAGTCGGGTAGGGTATCGAGCACCCCGCACGAACCATCTGCGGCGATGATTCGGGCATTGCGCGAGAGTGCTTTTTCGACCTCGGCTGAGGTTATCGCCGCCCCCAGAACCGCCACCTCAGACTCGCGCAAAACAAGCCTTCGGTGCAGCGAAGCGAGGGTTTGGGCTCGCCGCGCACGCGACCACGATTCGACCTCGCTTTCCTCGACGGCCACTATCAAATCGCGAGCACTTTCGACATCAGCAGAAAGCCCCCAACCGAAGTGTGCCCGCACCTCATCTTGCAAATCCAGCAAGCGCTCATCGACCGCGGTGAGGTCGGTGGGTTTGCCGTTCATGCGAGACCTCTCCAGTGGAAGGATTCGGTGAGTCTTGAAATACCCTCTCGACACATTGTCACTCACTATGCCGATGCCGCTCACTCCGCCGGTCATCGAAGATGAGTCGGTACTGGCTCGTTACCCCTTCTTACCGCAGAGTCGCGACTACATTCGCGCCCAACTCAGCGATAACGGAATCACCGTCGAAGGACTCATCGAAGAACCTTGGATGGAAGACATCCGCCGACGGGGCAGTCTGCGTTTGGTCGAATCGGTAGTTCACAGCGAAGGCGTCGATTCGGCGACCACGGTCGATATCTCCTCAGACGTCGGTCGAATGACCGAGGCGCTATCCTTCCTACACGCGATGCTCGTCGTCTGCGCCTCCTTCGAAGACCGCTTGCTCAACCGCTGGGTCGAAGGAGAAGCCAGTCGGGCTGACCAATTATTCGGCATCGACAGCCCGAATTTTGACACCATCGCCCGCACTTATCTCTCCGATATTCGCAGCGAGGCGATGCCCGGCACGACCGAGATTGTCTACCACGTGCCGATGGTCGATTTCCTCGAACTCTGCCCAAAAATAACGGGCAAATATTGGAGACTCGTCAACCGCCCGGTCGAAGCTGGCTGGGTCCGCATGGATCCAGCCAGCGGCGAGACCAGCCAACAGCGGACTGCGCGCCTGCTCAAGGAGCGCGTCCGCCAATCGCTGACAACCGAATGTGCCGACCGGATGGCGAAGATGGACGATGCTTTTGCAGGACTCTTCGCCGATCCGGTCGACCGCATCCTCGGCCTGCTCTCAGAACGCGTCACGGCCGAGATGCCGATGTCGGCGGCCGTCCGCGAGGACTGGCCTCCGTGCTTCGAATCAGCCGTTGCAGAACTGGCCCAAGGAATCAACGTGAACCACACGGGGAGGGTTTTCCTCGCAGCGATGTCCAGAGCCATGGGTCACACGCCAGAACTCACCGCCTCATTCTTCGAAAACGCCCCCGATTACAACGCCGAAACTACCTCCTACCAAGTCGCCCATATCTACGAGCGCCAATACACACCACACGGCTGCTCGGCTCTGAAAACCGGCGCTCGCTGCCCAGTAAGCCATGGCGACGACCGTCTTTGTGACCAGGAATGGATGACTCATCCTCTGAAATATCTCAGAGCAAAACAACGGCGGCGCTACCAAGACGAGAGTCTCGCACAAGCCGCCGACGAATCGGCCGAACGCACCGAAGGTGCGTCAGAAGCGAGCGATAAGGCCGATTCTTCATAATGGAGTAGACCCCATTGCGCCCCGCAGCAGGGGAAGCGAACATGGTGCGTACACTCGTTCTTACCGTCGACCGAGACAATGACCTCGGCGTCAAGGCGGGAATTCGAGGTCCTGTCATCGGCCGCAAAGCCACATTGACGGCGGCTCTCAGACTCGGTATCGCCGACCCAGAAGAATCCGATACGAACGCGGTTCTCGGTGCGCTTCACCATCACGATAGAATCGCCGAGCGCACCGAGGGAGATGACGAGGTCGAGATTGCAATTCTGACAGGCGATGTTCGCGTCGGCCCCCGCTCAGACCGCGCCATCGCCAGTCAACTCGACGAAGTGATTCAGGAATTCCAACCGGATACAGCGGTTCTCGTCACCGACGGTGCTGATGACGAGGCCTCGCTTCCAATCATCACCTCGCGAGTCCGAGTCGACCACGTCGAGAAAATCATCGTCCGGCAATCGAAAGGTATCGAGAGCACTTACTATTACATCGCCAAAGCCATCGAAGACCCGCGTTGGCGAGCAAAATTGCTCGTTCCTGTGGCGCTGTTTCTAATCATCTTCGGGCTTGGATTGATTCTTCCCAACGGCGCTGTTCTAATCGGTGCTATGCCGTTGATTATTGGAATCTGGATTCTTGCAAAAGGACTCGGTTGGGAGCAGCAGCTCGAGCGTCTGATGATCGACATGCGGGAGAGCGCGACGGGAGGAATTTGGTCCTCGTTATTGTGGGGATTGTCGATTGTTTCGGTGCTGTTTTCGATACTGACTTTCTATTCGGTTTTCTACGGAACGACTGCCGAATTGAACACTTATGTTCTCGATGCTTTCAATCGAATTGACACATTTGACATCGACTCAGTCAATCGAAATATTGCTGTTTGGGTTATCGCAATTGACCAGGCTTTGACGTGGATTTTGGTCGCTACTTTCTCCTTCATTCTCTCACTGGGCGTGCTACGCTGGAAGGAAGGCTCTTTCACCGGCCAATCGATGTTGTTGATTGGATTGGGGGCGGTGATTTACGCCGTGTCGAAGGCGGTGATTGAGGTGACTTTGGCCGAGCTTGGTGGTGGAGACTTCCAATTGGATGCCGGGAATGTCTACCAGACGTGGGTATTCCCTATTTTCGCCATCATCCTCTACTATCTTCTGAGGACTGCTATCGAATCGGTTACTGCTGAGGCTGAGGATGATGGCGGCAACCGATATTGGGGCATTTGATTCGTAGTAATATTCAGCAGATTCGGCATACCACAGCGCTCGCCACTAACAGACGAGATCACTTCGACTCCATCACTCTCCTCCTTCAAATCGTGACCTATGATCAACTACTGCCCGGTTACCCGGAACTGAGGTCGGATAGGAGTAGCGAGCGCAGAGAGGCTGAATCGCCGCTTTGGCGGCGATTCGGCGATCAGCGCTCGTAAGTCATCTCCATCTGACACGATGGACAAACTACTCTGATTGGTCGGATGTCAGGGATGCCGAGCGGGGCCGAGCAATTTGAGCAGACGATTGCTTGCGAGACCTGCTCTTGCCGCTTCTTGCCTTCATGGCTCGGGTCATATGAGACTCTGAACTTCGAGGTGTCTGTGACGTAGGTTGGAGCACCCTCGCCATGGTCCTCGACTTCGGTGCGGAAAATCGAGGTACGCTTGGCGACTTCCGGTGCGATTGCAGAGTCGATTTTTCCGCTGGCAGAACCAGCCTCGATGCTATCCAATTCGGCTTGAACTTGGGCTGGAGTCATTCCCAACTCGGTCGCCACTCGGTCGATTGCTAGAGTCAATTCATAATCGTCCAGCCCCATCAGTTGCTGCAATTTGACCGCTGGTATCCTGCTCATATTCCAACCTCCTGTTTGGATTGCGCTCGCCTCTCGGCTACTTCGGATAACGCGTGGGATTCCACCCCTTTGAATGCCCGCATTCTCGGCTTCGTGCAAAGGGTATCGCTAAGAGCGTTCGATTCAGCTTTCGTGGTGTATGTTCCCCGAGTGTCTTGAGTGTCGAGGGATTCGGGGATTGTGCGGAATCGACCCATGTCCACTGCTGGCCGAGGTTCGTAGCAGATTGCCCGTGGTTCAACCGACCTCTATCGGTGAGATGGTTGGGCCGAGCCCGCCGCAACTCTTCGTGGGGCGCTACGGCTACCCTGATGTGCGGGCTGGGCCGAGCGCCAGTTGGTTGCCAGATAGTGGCGCGGAGCTACTCGGTAGTGGAGCTGAGATGCTCGAGAATGATTCTGGATTTGCCCCGAGCGCGACCGGAGATCCTGCCGATTTATTCGGTCGCCCGCTCGAAGAAGTGGCTGCCCGTCATGCGAATTTGATTACCGGCGGGCAGCGAATGAAAGTGCAAGAGGCTCAGCGGCCGGGGCAAATGCTCGAGACTACTCAAGAGATTGCCATGGCCGCTCGCTCAGTCGATGTCGAACTCGATTTCGCAAACCCGATTCGCATCGGCCGCTCGCCGACCTTCGACTCGATGAGTACCCCTCTCGGACCGACGGGCGAGGTGCTTCGCGCCGAGGTCGTCGGCCACCCAAGCATCCCTCGAAAGGTCGACTCAATATCAGGTGAGACCGACTTGCTGGCAACTGTCGCAATGGATGAATTGAGCGCCTCGTCCATCGGCGAGGCGCATATCTCCCGCCTGCTCTCATCTGGAATCCTTGGGCGGGAGTCAGCGCGTCGGCTAGTCCCGACGCGCTGGAGCATAACAGCGACAGATGACACGCTTGGTAAGCGACTGTGGCGCAGGGTGAGGGATTTGCCCTCGATTGACAAAGTGCTGGTCTACGAAGCCACCTATCTCGACAACCGCTTCCACATCATTCTGACCCCCGGCCTCTGGGCATTCCAGATGCTCGAGGCATGGACTCGCGGCTCGCTGTGGACCGATTCAGGCCGCGTTTTGGGCGATTGGGAAGAGATGAAACCTCGAACAAAATACGCCGACCGAGTTACCGGCGCATACTACGCAGCACGCTTGGGTGTGCTCGAACACATGACCTCAATCGGTCGTTCCGGAGCCTGCTTGATATGGCGCGATATCGGTGAAGGATACTGGGCTCCGGTCGGAGTCTGGCTGATTCGAGAGACGGTTCGAGAGGCGATGAAACAGACTCCGAAGCGCTTCGACTCGCTCAAGGAAGCCATCGACCACGTCGCCCCACGCATCTCAGCACCCGAAGACCTGCGCAACTCATGGTTCGCTCAAAGAATCCGACAAACCCGGCTAGATTCCTTCTGACCCCGAGCGCCAACCGATTGGTGGCGACCATCCCTGCCAGCCGGAAAAATCACTCATTTCCAAGTGAGGTGTCGAGGAAACTTGCAACGATTTCACCCTCGGCCTTGACCAATTGCTCTGCAACCGTCGATTTCGACAAGCCCAGCTTGTCGGCCAATTCTCGAATCGAGGTTCGCTTCGGCACCTCATACCAGCCACACTCGTGGGCCATGCGAACGACACGGTGCTGTTGCAGAGTCGGCCCCTTCTGCACCAAGCCTTCCGAGCCCTTTGCCGAGGTGACGCGCTCAACCGGCACCTTGGACCTAACATCCGAGAGGAACTTGACCATGGCATCGTGGCGGCCAGCGATTTGCAGAACTAATCCGCTGGCCGTGAAGTTCGAGCCGGCGAGGATCGCTAAGTCGCCGCCGTGGAAATAGTGGCCGACGAAATCGGCGGCGAATTCCATCACTATCAGGTGGTGAGTCAGAATGTCTGACTGCCACTCTTCGAGAATCTCGACGATGCGAATTCCATCGACATAGGTTCCGGGAGGCGGGCAATTACCATCGATGGTGATACACTCGACCATTATCCTGAGATTTCCGTCGACCATTCCGAGCATCGACCTGAAGTCCCAAGAGATGCACTGCAAGGCTGCGAGTGCGCGATTATCGTGCTCAAGAGCAGCGTAAGCGCACTCGACCCGGACCGCTCTCATGTGATTGCCTCGCACCTTTCAGTCACCCCGAGTGGCTTTCAAGGTGCTCGCCCGCGGTCGGGAGGTCGTGGGTGGCGAATCGCCACCCATTCCCCCCTTCATGCGGATTCACTCTCCGTTTCTCTTGCGTAGGGCATCCTCAGAGGATACAATCGCGCGGGCAACCTCAGGTGAATAGCCGGTCTCAACCAACTTCTGGTACTGGTCATCACCTTCGCTCTCGACAGCCCGAGGAGTGCTAATCGGCTCGGTCTTTACTTCCCAAAGAGCCTCTTCGCGCATCGATTCGGCGACCTCGCGAGTATCGTCGCGGGCCTCAGTTCTTGATCCGCGGCCGCGAGGTCGAGATTGCAGAGCGGCGCCAAGCAGTCCAACGACTACCAAGGCGCCGATCGCTGCCATCAGAATTGGCGAGTCGGTAATCGTGCCAATGATTCCGCGCGGCAGCGAGAGGTCCTCGCTGGCGTCGGCACATCCATCCCCATCGACATCTGTTGACTTCGAAGAGGTCCAGCCGAGCGCACCGCGCGCGCACTGGTCGCGAGAGTCAGGGATTCCATCGCCATCGTCATCGAGGTCGAATTCGTCCATGCAACCATCGCTATCGTGGTCGGATGTTAGGCGGTTGCTGAGCGGGCAGGCATCGACTATGTCGAGGACTCCATCGCCATCGTCATCATCGTCCTCGGTTGCGTCAGCACATCCGTCTCGGTCGCGGTCAGAATTGAGGGCTGAGACCCATCCTGGTGTTGGATTGGTCTCGCAATTATCCTCGGAGGTTACGATTCCATCGTTATCGAGGTCATCGTCCTCGCTGCGGTCGTCGCAGCCGTCGTTATCGGCATCAACGATGTGTGGAGTCTGGCTGCGAGGGCAGGAATCGTCTGCGTCGAGGAATCCATCGCCATCATCATCCTCGTCCTCTTCAGCATCGTGACAGCCATCGCCATCCCAATCGTTCAGTGGGCTCGAATCCCAGCCGAACATTCCAGTTGTGCATAGGTCATCTACGTCGAGGACGCCGTCATCGTCGACATCCGCGTCCTCGTAGGCATCATTGCAGCCATCTCGGTCGTGATCGCTGATTTCATTCGAAATCCAATCGAGCATTCCGTATGGGCATGAATCATCGCGGTCCAAGACTCCGTCATTATCGTCGTCGAGGTCTTCCTCGTAATCCTGACAGCCGTCGGAATCGTGGTCGTAAGCCGCTCCACTCCATCCGATGACGCCGCTAGGACAGTCATCGTCGACATCGAGGTAAGGGTCGTTGTCATCGTTGTCATCCTCGTCTGGATCGCGGCATCCGTCACCATCGTGGTCGGTCGAGAATGAGTTCCAATATTGCGCGCCCTCAGGACATTGGTCCAGATGGTTCGGCACTCCGTCTCCATCATTGTCCGTATCCTCGAGAACATCGTCACAACCATCGCCGTCCGCATCGACCCTATCCGGGTTCATCGCGCCGGTTGGGCACTCATCGACGAGGTCTTCGACACCGTCGTTATCGTCATCCAAATCCTCGGTGGCGTCGCGACAACCATCTCCATCATGGTCTGTCATCGCTCCTGAATACCAATCGGATTCGCCGTACTGACATTGGTCGTCCTCATCGGGGACTCCGTCTTGGTCATCGTCGTTCCAATCATTCTCGTTCACTAGGTCGACGAGCACCGACTGGGTCGCAGATGCGTATTCGTCGGTCGTGGATTGAACGGTCACGACGATGTGGAATCGTTGATTCTCATTCACCAGCCGAATATCAGGTGCGCTAATCAGCAGGAATACATCCTCTTCGCCGCCTTCAGTCACGGTACTGCTCGGCTGGTAATTCTCTCCGAAGCCGACTGAAATCTCCCAGTCCGCAGGAGCTCCGTCGGCTTCGATGGTGACCGGATCTACCGAGCCGGGCACCTGAATACCACGCAGATTCATTGCCACCTCGACCGATTGTCCAGGTTGCATCGTAACGTGTCCCGTCTCTGTCGGGTCGAGGTCGAGAGCCATGTCGAACATATCCTCGCTCCACTTGCAAACATCCCACTTATTCGCCTGGCTCTCCTCATTCGTACAATCGTTAGCAGTCCAAGCAATCGTGCGCTCAGGCCATGCAAAGCGAACGATCGGCTGAGCGCTCGAATCGAACTCGCTACCGAATACACCCATCAAATTCTGAGTGCTGCTAGTAATCGTTCGCGTGTTGACAACCGTATACGCCTGCGTGAGGTAGCGGTTCAGAGGCAATTCCTCGAATCCGTTCATCACCGGCGACTGGATTCGAGTCCAGCGCAGTTCGACTACTCCTGCTTTTTCGGACTTGGATTCCTGCGTCTCGAACCAAGTAATGTGAATCGAATCATCGCGGTCGAAGTCGACGCGAGGATTAGCGCCCCAAATCAGATTCGAGTGAAGCACAGCGGTATCCTTGACCGTTGTCACCTCATCCAAATCAAGTCCCCAAGGCGCTCCATCGAGAGCGCCTTGCCGGTCTGGGTCGAGCTGCATGTAGTGCAATTGGCTCGGGCCTTCCTTCGATGGGAAGACGCTTCTTCCATCGATCCAGACAACGTGTACATTACCATCGTCGTCAACATTGACATCGGGGTTCACGGCCCAGCCGTGACCCTTCGAAAGCTGAGTATCATTGACCAGGACGAGGTGTCCGACGGTGTCCCAACCACCGCCGTCCTCTCGCCAGTACCAATCGGTGTCCGGGCCGATATCCTCCTGATATTGGCCCGTCTCTTCGTCGATCGTGTGACCGGGGTCACCGACCGACCAGGTCGAGCGTGGGTTCGAGAGAATAGAGTAGGGGTTGAGGACGCTGAGGAAGGTGTTGGTGGCCCCACTTCCTGTACTGATGTTGAGAATCGCGCTGACCATCTGATTCATCTCATCGGTGTAAGAAGCGATTGGAATCTGCACATTGTCTATCCAAGCGCTATCGTCGCCGCCCGAGACCGAGACGTCCTTGACGTACTTCCAGGTGTAGGTGTGGTAACCCGGGGTCACCGCCGCAGTGTAGCTTCCATTGGCCTCGCCGGACCATGCTGCGGTGAAAGTGGATGTCGTGCAAGTTGCGGTGTCGACACAGAAGAGTAGATAATCGTAATTCGCCTCGCTGGAAATCGAGTAATTGAACGATAGAGTTCCTGCATTCATCGCGCCAGCATACTCGATTGTCGAGTGCGAGCTATCTCCGATTGAACCCGATTGAGCGCTGTAATTGCCACCGAGCACTCGATTGCTCTGTACGAACCAATTCGCGGCTCCGGATTGACTCCATCCACTTGTGATGTAGCCATTCTCGAAGTCGCCGTCGAATTGGGTCAATTCTTCTGTTGGGTAGTAGAACATCTCGCCGCCCGCATCGGTATTCTGCACAGTTGTGCCATTGCAGGTGCGGGCGTGAATGCCGACCTGATTCATGTCTGGGCAGTGCGCTAAACTCGTCATGTGGTGACGCACGTGAGTATCATTGTACCAGATTGTGCTAGCCCCATAAGCGAGGGTTCCAGCGACTGGAACAGGAGTCACACCGGCTTGCAAACAGGCGTCGTGTGACTCGTTTATCGCTTGGTAATCATCCGCGTTCAGCGCTGGTGAGCCTCCGAAAGGTCCCTCGTCAGAGACCGGAATCACCAGCTTCGTCGCGTTCGGATTCCAAACGTGGTCAACAGCGGTTGGAGGGTTTCCTGGCGCGCTGCCCGAGGCATCGCGCCACGATTGGCAGGCCCATGTCGAACCTGGGCCCCACATCTCAGACCAATATCCCCAATCGGAATAGATGGTCATCGCTGAACCATTGTAGACGACCTCGGTTAGTGGGCGGATTCCGCCCGAGGTATCGGTCGCATTCTGGCCCAGATAAGTCGAGCGCGGGCCGTTCGAGCCATCGTTGCCAGTCGAGACCGCGCTCGCACAATTCGCGTGCGAATTGGCATGATACATATTGCCACTAATCGTGTAAAGCGTCTCCAAGACGGTGATATTCGCCGCCTCGAGCATCGGCTTGACGCCGGCGAAATTCTCACCAGTACTCAGAGTGCCACCGTAGAAGACGGCGCACATATCAGCCCACTCCGACGTCATCGAGCCAGATGAATCGATCAAGCCGACGTACTCGACTATCGAGCCGCGGGTATCTTCCCAGACGATGACGACGGTATTGTTCGCGCCGATACTCACCGCTGGGTTGCCTCGGTGACCTAGTGCGGGAGTAACCAGAGTTGCGTTGATGAGAACTTGGAAGCCATTCGTCGAGTCTTCGGAGAGCATGCAGTAGTAGATCAGCGGGCTACCGAAGTAAATGCCCTGAGGGTCGTAGGTATCGACCCAGACGATGTGAACGGCGTCGTAGGAGTCGACGGCGATGTCTGGAGAAGATCGCGTACCGCTGCCGTCGGCGACGGTGTGTGAGGCGATTGTCATGTTCTGAATGTCGCCAGCTGAGCCGTCGAGGTCATCCTCGGATGGGTCGAGTAGCGTGTAGAGAATTTCCGTATCGGTGATTTCCCATACGATGTGAGCGCGGCCGGTGGAATCGATAACCATCGCCGGCGCGGAGAGAGAAGTAGCGTTTGCATCGCCGACCTGAGTGGTAGAAATCAGGACTGTGTCGATGCCGCTCGAGACTTGGATGAGAGCGTATCGCAGCAGCGGAGTGCTTGCATTTTCGATCCAAACTAGGTGGATGCGGTTGGAATCGTCCATCACACCCATGACGTCGATTGGATTGTTGGCGTTGAGATTGCTGAGCAGGGTTTGGGCATCGGTTTCGTCAACCGTTCCGTTGGCTGTCGGGAACCTCGTCGGCTCCTGTGCTAACTCCTCGGAAGCGGTAGAGGTAGCCATCAGCGATGGGGCTGCGAGCGAGGCTAACATGAGCAGAACTAGGGCTGAGGCGAGTTGGGCTCGCTCGACTTCTATTCTGTTCATTTTCCTCTTGTGAATTACAGCGTTTGGGGCGGTCAATGTGGGGGTTCGGCTTCCGACCATGCTGGTCGAGGGGCTTACTCTGCCATAGACCGTTGACCGGACAGGTCCGAAATCGGTGGAAAATCGGACGAAATTTACCGATTTCGGAAAAATCGCTACGCGTCTTCTTGCTTGCGCTTGCGGCGGATGTAATCAGAGTAATTGCCAGGCCAAATCCATACGCTTCCGTCACCGGGCAATTCCCAGATGGTATCGCAAATTCTGTCGAGGAACCATCTGTCGTGACTGACTGTGATGATGCTTCCTTCGTATTCTTCGAGGGCTTCTTCGAGAGCCTCCTTGGCATCGGTGTCGAGATGGTTTGTCGGCTCGTCGAGGAGGAGCAGATTATTGTCTTCGAGCAGGAGCTTGAGCATGGCGATTCGTGCTCGCTCGCCCCCGCTCAATTTGGAGAGTTTTGTCTCGACCATTTCGCTGGTGAATTGGAAGCGGCCGAGCAGGGCGCGGACATCTCCGTAATCCATGCGCGGCTTGAGGGCGCGTACCTGCTCGACGGGCGTCAAGTCGAAATTGAGTGATCGGTGGTCTTGATGGAAGTAGCCGATTTGCACTCCTGGCTTGACATCGATGCTTCCCGAATCAAGTTCGAGTTCGCCTTGGATGAGGCGCAGTAGCGTGGTTTTACCTGCGCCGTTGGGTCCGACAATGCCTATCTTCTGGGCCCGAGAGACACCGAGTTCCAGACCTTTGATGATCGGTCTATTCAGCCCCTCAAAGGTCAGGGTTGCATTGTGGAAGTCGAGGACTTCTAGACTGCTCTTCTCGGTCGATTCCAACCTGAAATTCAGTCCTCGGCGCTGGCGCGGTTTCAGCGCTTTCAGCCAGCGCAATTCACCTTGCGCGCGCGCCAACAAAAATCGCTTTTGGGAAATCGATTTGTCGTATTTATTGGCGCGCTTCATCGACTGCAGTGCCCCAGTGAGGCGTTTTACCTCAGCTTCGGTTTTTTTGATGCGGTCGGCGAGGGTTTGCAGGAAGAGTTCCTTTTGCTGCAGGTACGAGCTGTAATTACCGTGGTAACCCTTCGCCCGCGTGTCCTGAATTTCGACAATCCCGTTACAAACCCGGTCGAGGAAATAGCGGTCGTGGCTGACGAGTAGAAGCGCTCCCTCGAAGGTATTGAGGAAGGTTTCGAGCCAATCGAGGGTCGCGAGGTCAAGGTGGTTGGTCGGCTCGTCGAGGAAGAAGACGTCGATTTCTGAGAGGCCGACGAGTTGGCGAGCCAGAGCTACCTTTGCGCGCTCGCCTCCCGAGAGGTCTGCGAGTGGCATATTGAGCGGGTGGTGAGCGAGGTCGAGGGCGCGCAGAATTTCTTGGGCATGGCTGGCGACATTTGTGCCGCCGCTGCGCGCCATCATCGATTGTAATTCTTGGTAGCGGTCGATGTCTGGTTGCCAGTCGCCCTCGTAGAATGATGGGTCAGCCATTTTTGCTTCGAGGGCGGCGATTTCGTCCTCGAGTTCTTGGAATTGGCGACCTCGTCGATTGAGTTCTTCTTCGAGGGTCGCCCCCTCGTCGATATCGCGAATTTGAGTTAGGAATGCGAGGCGCAATCCGGGGGCGAAGACGATGTCGCCAATGTCTTGGTCTTGGTTAGAAATGGTCCGCAGTAGCGTGGTTTTACCCGCGCCGTTATGGCCGACCACGCCGATTCGGTCGCCTTCGTCGATTCGCAGATTGATGCTGTCGAGAACCTTGACTGCACCGAAGGCGCGGTGCACATCCTCGATGCGGATGAGCTCGCGTGCCATGGTCGGGCGGCTTGCCGCCCGTTGATGTGTTCATCGGTCGCTCAGCGAGCCGCTGATTCTCGCTCAAGACTGCAAGGCGACGATGCGAGCATCGTCGAGGCGCTCCCACTCGAAGTGGCCTTCATCGGTTGGTGGGCGTCCGAAATGACCGCCCGCGGCGGTTGCTGAATATAGCGGGCGGTGAAGTTGCAAATCACTCGCGATGGCTGCGGGGCGGAAGTCGAATACATCGGCTACTCTCTTGGTGAGTTCATCCTCGCTGGTTTCACCGGTTCCAAAGGTCTCGACGCGAAGGCTAACCGGTGCTGCCACACCGATGACGTAGGCAACTTGGATTTCGCAGCGGCTGGCAAGGCCTGCCGCGACGACGTGCTTTGCAGCCCAGCGCGCGTAGTAGGTGGCGGAGCGGTCAACCTTGGTCGGGTCTTTTCCAGAAAATGCCCCTCCGCCGTGGCGGGCCATGCCGCCGTAAGTATCGACGACGATTTTGCGGCCCGTGATTCCTGCATCTGCGTACGGGCCGCCTGGGTCGGCGAAGCGACCCGTCCCATTGACGTGCAAAATGTAGCCATCCGCGAGCCAGTGCTCTGGAATCGCGTGTTCGACGACTTCGCTCTTGACGACCTCGCGGATGTGGGCTTGCTCGGCCTCGATATCGCCTCCAAATCGCTCCTTCAAGGTGTCATCGTGTTGCACTGCGACGACAACGGTGTGAACTCGCAGTGGATTTCCAGCATCATCATATTCGACCGTAACCTGACTCTTTCCATCAGGTCGAATCCAATCGATTTCGCCGCTCGCGACAATCATGTCGAGGCGGCGACAAATTCGTTGAGCAAGGGCGGCGGGAAGCGGAAAGAAGCGCCCTTGCAATTCCCCTTCAGCCTCGGTCTCGGTGCAGGCGTAGCCGAACATCATGCCTTGGTCGCCTGCACCGACATCATCCAGTGAATCTCCATCGACTCCTTGGGCGATGTTGGCAGCCTGAGTTGTAATGTGGACTTGCACCTCACAGCGCTCGCTCGAGGTTGCATCCATTCCAATCGAATGGTCGGTGTATCCGATCCTCGCTGCAGTCGCCCGTGCAATCTCCTCGTAATCGGGCGTCTCACCATTCAGACTGACTTCACCAGCGAGCACAATAACCGAGGAATCACCCAATCCTTTGACCAGAGTTTCGACCGCGACGCGTGCGTTGGAATCGACCGAAAGACACGCGTCGACAATAGAATCTGAGATCGCATCGCAGACCTTGTCGGGGTGTCCTGCGCTCACCGATTCTGAGGTGAAGAGTGCAGTCATGTTTCAGCCGGTCGTCCTGCCGTATATGGGTTTTCGGCGATCTGAATATCTCCGCTGTTCCTCGAAATTGCTACTCTCGGCTCAGTTGCTCACGATTCTCCAAACCACCCAAGATTCGCTCGCCATCCTCGCTTGATCGACGGACTGCGCCCCGATGGTCTCGCCCTGCCAAAACTCCCACTCCCTGGTTTCTCCCGGTTCCAAAGCGCCCATTCCGTGCGCTCGGATGTCGTCGATGATGATTCCAAGGTATTCGTCGTGTGATTCGACGCTCCAGCCGGCGCTCGCGGCGGCCTGGCGCGTCGCCTCTTCGACTGTGCTGGCATTGGTGATCCCACCAACGCACTCGATGGCCGTCCCAGGTTCTGTGGTGGGAATCTGGTTTGGTGGCTCGCCTGCGGTGCCGATCGTGCGGTGGATTTCGGGTAACGGTACCTCATCGGTTGGCCATACCGCTGCTGGCCAATGCACGCAGACGACTTGGGTCCCTGCCCACTCTGCTGGCCAGTGTTCGGGTTGGGGGTCGGGTGCTGGCGGGTCGCTTGTCAACCCAAACTGGTTGAGGACCTCGCCATCGCTGAGTATGTAAGCGGCGATGAGGAGTAGTGCTAGCATCTTCAATTGGGTCTCGGGTGGTGCTTTTTCGTTGGTGGGCTCCTTCTGCGAGGCCGCCCGGTCAGGGGCCTCATTCTGGGCATCGCCGCCCTCGATTTCCTCACCCACGCTCGCGCGTACCGCAGGAAACCCATAGAATATTCATTGGCAAAATCCAGCCAATCTCCGGCAGCCCAAAAGCAGCGTAGCATTGAGAAAGGGAGCCTTTTCGGCGGAATATGACGATTCTCGCCGAGGGTGAAGACAAGGCATGCTGCGCAGGAGAATCCTGCTGCCCAAGCAAAGCCGCCCCAGCCGACGAAATCTCGGCTGTAGTCGAGGCTGAAGCAAACGGAACACGCCTCTACCCAGAACAGGTCGTCGATGGTTTGCCGACCATCTATTCATTCCAGTCGTGCCCTTTCTGCTTCAAGATTCGCGCACTGCTTGGCAGCCGTGGAATTCCATACGCTGACGTCGAGGTCGAGCCGATGAAAAAGGCCGAACTCGACTGGTCAGAATGGAGCGCAGTGCCCGTATTTGTCGACTCGGATGGAAGCGCGATGAACGAGTCGAACGATATTCTGCATTACATCGATTCGCAGCATGGGAGCCTTTTCCCGCGCGAGGGAGAGGATGCGGAGCAGGACCGTTGGATGAACTTCAGCAACGAGGTTTTGGGCAAGTCGATTGTCGCCGTCGTCTACCGCACCTTCGGCAGCTCATTCCGGGCGCTCGAATACGTCAACGGCATCGAAAATTTCTCGCGCAAGGACAAACTCGTGAACAAGTATCTCGGCGGCTTCGTCATGAAAATGGTCGGGCGTTCTCGAGCGAAAATGTTCGACGAGCCGCCTCGTGAAAATCTCAAGACTCAGCTCGATACTCTCAGCACCGGCTTCAATGGCGAATTCTTCGGCGGCGAGAGCCCAAACGGTGCTGACTTCGCCAATTTCGGAATTCTTCGCTCAATGCAAGGCCTCGATGGCTTCGATATTCTCGAATCTCACCCTTCTGCCTTCCCGTGGTACAACCGAATGCAGATGCTCTCGGGCGTCTGAGTGGCCACGCCGTTGTTGCGTGCTCGGGGCTGAACCGCCGCTGCGCGCTCAGTGCTGAACCGCCGTCGCGGGCTCGGCGCTCGTCCTGAGCCGACCGTAGCGCTCATGATTCGATAGGGGGTGCGCAAGACATGACCGAGGTCGAGACCGAGATGGTTTGGGTTGGAGACCTCGCCAAGGCCGAGGCTCTGCTGGCCGCGATTGAGGGTGAAGACTCGGCCGAAATCGAATTGGTAATCGGCTGCGACGAGGGTGAGGCTGGATTGCGGATTCTCGTCGCTGGAGATGATCTGAGAGAGGTTCGCGCCATCGTTGATGGTTTGTTGGCGCGATTGGGCGCGGCTGAGGCTGAGTACGATTCGGTCAGTCACGCATGAGGGCCTTTGCCGCCTTGCGTCCACTATCCACGGCGGCATCTGAAAGTTGGTGCGAATTCGCTACATGAGTTCCGGCGAGCGCTATGCGATTCTGTAGGTAGAGCTCGCCGTCAACGCGTTCTTCCTCGCGGCAAGGGTGCAGCATTATCGAGGCTGAAGAACGGCGCGCTGCGACCATATTTCTCCATCCTGAGCAGCGCGAATCGAGGAAGGTCTTGATCGAATTCAAGCCTTCCTCGCCATCGGTTTTCAAGCAGACTGCATGCAGAATTGTACAATCCTCGACGCTGCCCCGCTCGCCCAATCGATCGGGCTGCGTCGCATCGATGACGAGGACTCCTGAGTCCTCGTCCCAATATCCAGAATACGGCCCCATCGGTTTGCCGATGAGGGCCGCATCGATGGCAGAGACTCGGTGCTCGGTACAGCCATCGAGGGCCACTGTCGTCAGATTGGTTCTCGCTAGAAGAGACGTCGCCACCTTTGGTGGAACGGCGAGAACCACAGCGTCACAAGCGAACTCCTCGCCTTCTACACTCACTGCACGTACCCTATTCTCACCATTCAGAAGAACAGCTTCAACATCTCGTCCAACGACCACCTCCACACCGAGTTCACGCGCGCCCAGAATCAATCGGTCCACGATACTCGACCAACCTCCAGCAGGCAGAATTGACCTCTCTTCGCCGTCCCCAGAAAGGCGCATGCTGGAGATTACTTCTCGCGCGCGCGTAGAGTCTGTACCGATTGGAAAAAGGCGCGCCGCGTCCCAGCGCTTCCCCAAAACCCGCGGCGCGCCAAGCCGGCGCAATAACTGCTGAAACGGACCGCGCCGGCGCATCAAATGCAATCCAGGGTCGAGTACCCAATCCCCAGAATCTTGCAAACGAACTCGACCCCCAAGAGTCTCCCCCGACTCAAACAAGGTGACAGCGGCCCCATCCGTAGCCAATTGAACGGCCGCTGACAACCCAGCGATTCCACCCCCGATGACCGCGACTCGCACCTGAGGGCGTTTCGGCGGATGGCGCATGAGGTTTCTTCTCCGGGCCTGCGTTTCGGACCATTCAAGGCTGAGCGATAACCCGACCAAAACGTGAGAACTCTACCCCACGACCGGTCTCACCTCCTCCGGGAGGGCGACGAATCGGCGTCTGATGGCGGCGGGGCGAGTGAGTTGTTTCTCGATTCGATCGACCGTTGGGTGGATGCGATGGTTGCCGACGAGCAGGGCGGCGGTGCTGATGCTGTTGGCGAGCACGGTGGCGGCTCTGGTGTTGCCGGGGGGCGCGCGGAATCCGAATTCGTTCGCGGGCGAGTGCGCGCCAAGGCTGCCGGTTTGATTGCCGGTTGTGCTGTTTGCGACCGTCTCGTCGAGCGTCATTTTGCTGATTGTGAGATTGATTGGAAGGCTTCCGAAGGAGGGCAAGTGGCTTCTGGTGATGCGGTTTTGGCTCTATCCGGACCTGCTGGTCAGGTTTTGCGATGCGAGCGTATTCTGCTCAATTTACTCGGGCGGATGTCCGGGATTGCAACCTACACCGCGGACTGGGTAGGCTCTGCTGGCTCGATGGGTGTGGCCTGCACTCGCAAGACTGAGTGGGGCCTGCTCGACAAATGGGCTGTGCACATTGGCGGAGGTTTGACGCATCGGCTTTCGCGGGCTGATGCTTTGATGATTAAGGAGAATGATTTGGCAGCGCTCGCGCCTGAAGCTGAGGATGAGGCGAGCGCAGTCGCGCTGGCTGTTGCTGGTGTCGACATGGACGTTCATGCAACCTTCACAGTGGTGGAGGTTCGCGATTCTGCTCAGGCGCTTGCTGCTGCTGGTGTTTGGGCTGAGGCTCAAGTCGAGCGCGGCGGTTCTGAGAGGCTGGTGTTGCTGCTCGATAATATGGGGCCGCAGGCTTGTGCTGCGGCCCATGAACGGCTCGTAGTCGATGGACTGCGAGCCTGGTGTATCCTCGAAGGGTCGGGCGGGGTCAGCCGTGCCGACCTTGAGAATTGGGTGGCGAGCGGGGTTGATTTGGTCTCGACTAGCGCTCTGAATAGAGGGGTTGCCCCGCTCGATTTATCGATGAGAATTGAGGGTGGTGAGTGATTGGGAGAGATTCCTGACTCACACCCTCGGAAGCCCTCGCTGCTGGCGCGAGCGAGGCTGACTGAAGCTGCCGCTGAGGGCTTGCTCGCCGAATCTGCAATGATTGCCCATGGCCGAGGTGAGGCCTTCGACTATCTCCTCGGTGAGATGACGAGCGATTCGGCACTCGCGGCGATTCACGAAAGTGCTGCTCGCCTGCTCGCTGCGGAGCGCCCGGTGATTTCCTTGAACGGCAATACCACCGTGCTCGCAGGAAAAGATGCGATTCGGGCTGCGGCAATACTCGGATGCCCGGTTGAAGTCAATATCTACTATCGAACTTCCGAGAGAATGAGTAAGTTGATTTCGACATTGACCGAGATGCGCGACGAGGTTTCCAGCGAGCCTGCTCCAGACGCATGGACTGGCTCGCAGTGGCCCGATGCTGTGATGGCCGTCGAGATCCTTGGAGCAGATGCCGACGGCCGTATCGCAGGCCTCGAAGGGCCTCGCTCCCAATGCAGTTCGCGTGGCATCGAAGCCGCTGACGCCGTGCTAGTCCCACTCGAGGACGGCGATAGATGCGAGGCGCTCATCGCCCTTGGAAAGCAAGTCCTCGTCGTCGACCTTAATCCACTCTCAAGAACCGCGAGGATGGCCAATGTGACAATCGTCGACGAGGTCAGCCGAGCGATGAAGAAACTCTGCAAAGCCCTCCTCGACAATCCAAGTCCAACTCAGTGGGACAACGATGCAACTCTACGCGATGCACTCGACATCATGGCTGAAGCGTCGAACCGAATCTGATTCGCGACGAAGCGAACAAGCCGAAGTGCCCAGACGATTAGGCAGTCGCGAATTGCTCGCGAAGCAACTTCTCGCATCGGTCAGCGATAGCTTGCCCGACCTCGCTCGTACTAGCACTTCCACCGAGGTCGTAAGTCACAATTCCACCCTCTTCGAAGTGCTGCTGAATCGCAGTCTGAAGAATATCAGCACACATATCGAGGTCCTCGTCTTCACGGCGGTAAGCAAGGGCCTCGAACATCATCTGAACCGATTGCAAAGTAGCGATCGGATTCACCACATTCAATCCAGCATACTTTGGAGACGAGCCGTGGACCGGCTCGAAAAGCATGTGATTCGGACCGAGGTTTGCGCTTGCAGCCATCCCCATTCCGCCCTGTAGGACGCTGGCCAGGTCGGTCGCGATATCACCGAACATATTCGGTAGAACGACGACATCGAGGTCTTCTGGGTCCCTCATCAACCACATTGTGAAAGCGTCGATATAGGCTTCGTGTGTGTCGATTCCCGGGTTCTCTTCAGCGATTTCTTGGAAGATGCTGCGGAACAATCTGCACCCCCGCGTCACGTTCGACTTATCCACACAAGTCACCGTCTGCGGAACGCCCAACTTTCGCTGGCGATGGCGGGCGAGGTCGAATGCGAACTTGATTACCCGCTCGCTTCCCTTGCGTGAAATCGGGCGCGGATCCCAAGCGACCTCGCCATCGAGCCCAGGGAATTCGTCGATGACGATGGGCTCGTCCTTGTCTCCCTTCGCCTTCTGTTCCATCCTGCGAAGAAGGGAGTGATAGAGACCCTCTGTGTTCTCACGAATCATCACCATGTCAACTAGGTCTGGTTGCCAGACTTGTTGGTGAACTCCGTGCACCTTGTGCTGCACACCAGGGTAGAGTTTGACCGGGCGGACGTTAGCGAATAGCTTGAGTCCGCTGCGTAGTCCAAGGATTGTTTGGCCGCCCGCGAGGTCTCCATTTGGAAGGCGGGCGTCGGGCCAGCCTATGGCGCCGAGGAGGATTGCGTCTGAATTATCTCGGCAGTGCTCGAAGGAGCCGGCTGGCCACTCCTCACCAGTTTCGAGGTAATATTGGCCGCCGCATGGAATTTCTGTGATATCGAAGGATACTGGAGCGTTTTCCTCGAAGACTGCGAGAACTCGCAAGGCCTCCGCGATGACCTCTGGGCCGGTTCCATCGCCGGGCAACACCGCGAGTCGATACGCTGTCATCGAGTCGCGGCACCTGCTCATCATTCATCAATCCGACCCATCCATTCCTTCGGCCTGAGAGAGCAGATTGTTTGTTGATCGAGGGCAAGAAGCGATTCCTTCGCAGGCGATATTTGATAGACGGCCACCGCGAACAAGAGACTCATGGACCGCTCGGGGGAGGACGGCAACGAATTTCCTCGCATCGACGTGAAGTCCTTGCCGGATTCGGTCGCGCGCCTTTGGGAGACGATGTTGCGTCTCGACCCATCTTGGGATTTGGCGCGCTGGTTGGATGAGAGGGCCGAGGAGGAGTTGGAACTCGTCGAGGCGCATCTTGGTCGAGAGAAAATGCGCCTCGAACAGCGCTTGCATCGAATCGAGACTCTTGTCAAGCGCTTGAAGCGACAGCGCGAGGTTGTCGACCAGAACCTTCTGAATGACCCGATGCAGAAGAATCTCTTCGATGTCTTCGAAGGGCCGGAGCCCTCGCGAACGGAGTCTCTGGAAGTAGACGAAGCCGACGAGCCAGTTGTCTCCGGCGGCATCCTCGGAATTGAGGACGACCCGCTTCTTGCAATCGTCGCCGAACATATTCTCGGCACCATCGAAGTTTCCTCACTCGAGGACTCCTCACCAGTCCACTTTGACGACCTCATCGAGGCACTGAACCCAATGGGCATCTCCCTCGATGAGGTCGATGAAGCGATTGCGCATCTATTGCAACACCGTCTAATCATTGAATTGGAACAGGATATATTCGGCTTGAATTCCTAATTTTCCCTCAAAATCTGAGGTTGGAAGTAACCGTTCCCTTCAAAGAAGAGACCCATGTCGGCAGTCGCGTCGGTACCATGGTCAGCGACGCTTCGGGATGGTACGCGCGACTGGACAGGTCGTGCGAGAATAGAATCGAACAACTCGACTCGTGGCTAGATGCCTGGGAGGAATCGATTCGCCACAATATTCCAATCGCTGCTACCATGCCAAGCGATTGGCCAACACTGCCCGCTGGACTTCTTTCCAATCCGAGCGCTGTTCTCGACCATATGCTCGCTCGCTACGATGCTGAAATCGATGGTCGCTCGCCTCGCGGCGCCTATGCGACTCCTGCTCGATTCGCGGATGCCATGCTCTCTGACGAGTTAGGTGCTCGCGGCGCTGGTGAAACCGCACAGATGCCTACCAACATCTCGCTGGCAGCTTTACCACCTGGCTTCCGTGCCTTCGCTGCGCAGATGAACGAAGCCAATTCTCAGCAAGATGATGATGAATTAGACGAGGCGGTAGTGGCTGGAGAAAAGACCGCCTCGGGCATTCCACTTCCCTTCGCAGACCCCGCTGTTGGAGCAGGATTATTCCCTGAGCGGGTGCTAAAGGTCCACTCAGAGCGAATCGATGGAATGTCGGATTCCGACCGCAAGGAGGATACAATCAGACTCCTCTCTAACATGCAATTACTCGATATCTCTGAAGTCGCGGTTCGCTGCACTCGCCGACGCCTTCTCTTGGTTCTCGCCAAATCGGAATTGGTCGATTTGGATGGAGAGGGAGATGAGGCGAGAATTGGACGAGCAGTCGCAGAGCAACTGCTCGAGATCAGCGTTCAGCACGGGGACGCCTTGCGAGGTATCTGGCCGTGGGATGAGGCGCCTCGCCTACTAATCTGCAATCCACCTTGGCTACGAATCAAAGACAGATTCCGCGGCCACCCAGAAGGCAGCCGCCTTCGCAAGGAACTTTCACGCGAACTCCGCAGTATCACCGAAGATGATGGTCGGCTACGATTCAGCACATTGCTCGGCAATGTGAATCTCTACCGCCTCTTCCTCGAGCGCTCGATGCAACTCGTCCGCGAGGGAGGTCGAGTTCGAATGATTGTCCCCGACTCGCTATTGCGCGAGAAGAGCAGTATCCCTCTTCGCAAACTTATCGTCGAGCGCAATGATTGGGATTCGGCTTGGTCCTTCCCTGAGAGTCAGAGAGTTTTCCCGGGAGTATCCCAAGGCGTTCTTGTCATCGGCATCACCGTTGGCGGAGAAACCTCGGAACTAACCAGTTGGGGGCCTCTCGAGAGCAGCGATATCTTGCCTTCATCCGGACTTGACCCGAAGTCGCCGAAGATGGTACTCGACCGCGGCGCGTGGGCTGTATGGACCGATACAAATTGGGCAGTACCGCGCATGCCACGCGCAGAACACGAGCGCCGCTCAGTCCTCTCCGCAATCTCGCAGCTCGCAGACTTGCCTCGACTTTCCGAGGAACACAATTGGCTCAACCCGAGCGGCGACCCAATCCGCGTTCGTGTCGGAGAGATTGACCAAACAACTTGGTCATCCGATATCCGTGCCTGGAATCCTCGCTCTCGCGGCACCCCGTTCATTCGTGGAATCCACTTCAACTTGGAAAATGGCAAGGTATCGATCCGACACCCTGGATATAATCCTCAGATTCCAAAAGATTCTCTCGAGCGCGCGCAGGCTCTGTGGAAGGGGCCTATCGAGCCGCGCGGAGTTAGCAGAATCGCTTGCCAAGCAATCGTCAACGCCCAGCAGAACCGTCGCTTGCGCTGGGTCGTTGTACCACCAGACTGCGTATTGGGCAACTCTGTCAACTTCCTAGAATTGCCCGAGGCAGTCCTCGACAGTTTGGCAGAACAGTACGGAACCCTCGACGATGGCCTCCTTTGGTTGGCAGAGCATCTCAATTCGGATACCCTCGACCTTTGGTCGAGAGCTTGGGCGGCGAATAACAACGTCAACAATTACGAAATCGAGAACCTACCATTCCCACCTCCGGCCAATTTGGCAACCATTCGCCTGCAGAATTGATTTCGAACCTCGATGTCACGTCTGTTCCGACTTAGTCCCAGAGACCTCGTGGTCGTGTAACTTGCATTTTTCTCCAAATTGTGAGGGGTTGTCACTCATGTCGTTCGATTTTCGGATTGAGGCAGAGAACCGGAAAAGAGGAGTATGTACTCCGGAAATGAATTTCCGTCGAACGGAGCGTTTGATGCGTTTCGACCAAATTGATTATTACGGCTACAGTACGTAAGCAAGGCGTACCTTCGCGTTTAGCATACGGGTCTGAGGTGATAATCTTGGGAATTCATCCGAAAATCGGCATAACCGGCCTGCCCCGTTCGGGCAAGTCCGCCGTTCTCGAAAAAGTCGTCAGTATGCTGATCGATGAGAGGCGTCAAGAGATGCGTTCTCGCAATGAAGAAACCGCAGGACGGCCGATTGTTGGCGGGATGAAAACTCGAACAATTCTCGAGGATGGTCAACGCGTTGGATTCGAGTGTGTGGACATTGTGACAGAAGAGTCTGCAGTAATGGCACATCGAGATATCGATTCGCGAACGAGAATCCTCGGCTATGGCATCGACCCCACCGCATTGGATGAAATCGGGGTCGCTGCGATTCAGAGAACGATGGATGAGTGCGAGATTCTCGTCGTCGACGAGATTGGAAAATACTCTGTGGAGAGTGAAGCCTTCGTCGAGATCGTTCGCGAAGCTCTGGAAAAAGACATGCCGACGATATTGACTCTACACAAGAAGAGTCGGCATCCATTGCTGCAAGATATTCGCCGACGCGATGATGCTCGCATCCTCGAAGTAACCCCAGTAAACAGGGCACTGCTCCCTTACAAGATTCACAAATTGGTTCGTGAAACCTACTGAGGCTGAGCCCTCTGGCCAGCCTTGTTGGAACTTCTCCAACACGAATTGAGGATGCGAGGCATTCATCCACTCGGGGCCGCTCACGCCGCTTGATGGAATCACCCGCGGCCCGCCTCGAGCGCGTGCTAATCGGCATCGCGCTCCCCGCAACTTTCCTCACAGCTCTCGCGCTCGCTGAAGGGCGCATCGAATTGATCGGTTGCACGGGAAGCGCTTGTGCTAGCACCAGCCAGTACGCGCTCGCCCTACCTGCAATCGTAATCCTCTCACTTCTCGGCCTGCTAATTCTGCGCCTCGCGAAATCGAAGGAATACGGCGAGGCGCGCCTCGATAGGTGGTTTAGTCGCGAGCCGGAACCAGTTATGCGAGCCCGGCTCGAAGAAGAGCGCTTCGAATCAGGAGATGAAGGTCTAAGTTCGCGTTGGGCGCAACTCGAGAAGAAGGACTTGGAGCAACGTTACGGCGAAGAAGAGTGAGCAGTCCTAGCGAAGAAGGGTGAGCCGTCTCAGCGAAGAGGAGTGAGGCATTTCTCCTGCCTTTTGGCCTAAAACTTGCATCGAAAACTTGACCCCTCTCCCGACCCTCGCAGTCTCGATAACATGAGCGAGGTGCCCTCTGACCTACGATACACGGCAGAACACGAATGGGTTCGAATCGAAGGAGATTCAGCGACCATTGGAGTCACGGATTTCGCACAGGATGCCCTGACGGACGTGGTTTGGGTCGAACTTCCCGAAGAAGGAGCTGCAGTCGCTGAGACGGAATCGTGTGGAAGCGTTGAGTCAGTAAAATCGGTGAGCGAGATTTACGCTCCGATCGCCGGAGAAATTACCGAGGTCAACGAGGCTCTGGAAGACGCTCCCGAGCAGATCAATCAGGACCCTTACGGTGAGGGATGGATTTGGAAGATGTCGGTTGGGGATGCTTCGCAGTTGGACGGTTTGTTGGACGCCGCTGCTTATTCTGCCCTAATCGGTGAGTGATTTGTCGGCGGTCCACATCTACGTGGATGGCTCGTGTGAAGAGAACCGAAACGTCACCTCCGCAACCCCTGCTGGGTGGGGCTTCGCTGTCGTGGTCGGGGATACTGGGCTTGGACGAGGACGGGGTGATGTGGTCCACGAGTCGAGTGGTCCTGTGGTTACCGACTCGGGGCGAGCCGGATTCATTGGGGCTGAGGTCGGCTCGAATAATACCGCAGAGCTGAGTGCTATTGCGCATGCTCTGCGGTGGGTGCTTGAGACGGCGCGCGAGGGCAAAGTTGTGATTCGCGCCGATTCTCAATACGCGCTGAATATTGCTTCTGGTGAATGGCGGGCGAAGAAGAATCGCGCCTTGGCTGAGCGGGTTCAGTCACTTTGGCGCGAGGTTGCTGGAGTCTGCGAATTGGTCGGTGAGCACGTTCGTGCACACCGAGGTCATCGCTGGAATGAGAGGGCGGACCATCTGGCTTTCAGGGCGATGTCGGGCGAGGATCCTTTGCCCTTGCAATTTTGGAAACCGGGCAACAGATAGGCTGTTTCTGGTTGGTCAGCTTCGTTCTTCAGCTGCTTTACTCGGTCATTTCAGCCGCTTCACTCGGCTTCTTCGGGAGAATCTGCGAGGGGGCCGCTTGCGAGCATTGCGTAGATTCCGGAGAGAGAAATCAGTAGGCCGATTAGCATCAGAACTAGTCCGGTTGGGTCTGGTAAATGAGGTTGGGCGGGATTTCCTGCGACCCATGATAGCGCGAGGGTTCCGACACCTGCTGCGAGGACTTTTCGCGAGGAGCCATGAGGGTCTTGCCATCGGTCTATCCACGGGATGAGCCCCTTTCGGCTGAAGGTGAATCGATACCAAGCCACGTACCAGAAACCTAAGCCGGCCATGCCGATTATTCCAAGGGTGAACGAAGGAGAATCCCACGGGCCGGCTGGGGCAAAGCCGAGAATTACCGCATCGAGGATGAGGATTGAACCGATGACGGCATGGACTGTGAAGTCGGGATAGGATTCCGTCATCGGTTTGTCGAGGCGCGCATCCGGCTTGAACACGCCGCCGCACGATGGTTGATGTCGCCGCAGAAGTGATGCCCTGTGGCTCCTTCGACGGGATGAGGGAAGATGGCGGCCGTCGAATTTGAGAATGTCCGTGCGGCCGCGGCTCGGATCGAGGGCCTAGTTGCCCGAACTCCTGTCCTGACCTCGCTGGCTCTCGATTCATTGGCAGGCCGGCGCTTATTCTTCAAATGCGAAAATCTGCAGCATGTCGGCGCCTTCAAATTTCGCGGGGCAAGCAATGCTGTGGCGCTCTTGGGCGTGCTGGCCGAGCGCGGAATCTGTACTCATTCAAGCGGAAATCATGCCCAAGCCATCGCCCTCGCAGCCAAGCAGCGCGGCGTTCCAGCCTACATCGTGATGCCTGAGACTGCGCCGCGCGTCAAAGTCGAAGGTGTACGTAGCCATGGGGCTGAGATCACTTTTTGCGAGCCGACCTTGGAGGCTCGGGAGAGAGCCGCGGCGGCGGTAATGGAGAGAACCGGGGCGACATTTGTGCACCCGTTCGACAACCCTCACGTCGTCGCAGGACAAGGCACCGCGGCCCTCGAATTGATCGATGCAGCGGGGCCGCTCGATGCAATCATCGCCCCAATCGGCGGCGGTGGCCTTCTCTCAGGAAGCAGTATCACAACTCGCGCCCTGCTTCCACAGGCCCGTATCTTCGGGGCTGAGCCGAAGGGCGCGGACGACGCGGCGCGCTCGCTCGCCGCGGGCAAATTGATTCCGCAGACCGGCCCAGACACCATCTGCGATGGTCTGCTAACATCCCTCTCGGACTTGACATTTGGAATTCTGTCCGAGCATCTCGAGGACATCATCACCGTCTCGGACGAAGATGTCCTCGCCGCGATGTCGCTCATCAAAGAGCACCTCGACATCGTCGTAGAACCATCATCAGCAACTGTTCTGGCCGCCGTGCTGCAACCGGAATTCAGCGCACTGAGCGGCATCGGTAGCGTCGGACTAATCCTCTCAGGAGGAAATATCGACGAGGAAGCATTTCCCATTTAGGAGCCCGAACGCTACCGCTGATTCGCAGTAAAATTGGAGCA
This sequence comes from Methanobacteriota archaeon, assembly GCA_016845365.1. Lineage (GTDB taxonomy): Archaea > Thermoplasmatota > Poseidoniia > Poseidoniales > Thalassarchaeaceae > MGIIb-O1. Next base: position 17,082 of record JAERST010000003.1, on the reverse strand, counting down.
CAAGCCGGGATTTGCACCCGGGTCCACGGATCTGCAGTCCGTTGCATAGCTGCTCTGCCACTCGTGCTGTGGATTGGCGACCCCCGACCCCCACTTGAAGAATGTTCGGAGTGCAGTTGAGCCGAGTTCCTCCGCTCGTGGACCTAACCAGTTCACGGCTGTGCATCCTCCTGCTCGCATAACCAGCTCAGGCTCCCTCACCCTCACGCCCGCATACGTTCAAGGCCGGTCGTCATCCGCTCCCCGCCGTGCCACGCATCGCTTCGCGCTACGATGGGCTGGGTGTGGGCTTCGCACCATACCTGCAACCCCCTGGTCCTGAGGTCGTTCGCTGGACTGTGGGTGAACCTGGATTTGATACGCCGCGCGAGGTAATCGATGCTGCAGTTGCCGGTCTTGAGGCTGGGAATACGAAGTATACGCGCGGCCCGGGCGCGATGGATTTGTGTCAAGCCGTGGCCGAGTATTTGGCTCGACATCACGATGTTGAGGTGAGCGCCGAGGATGTGGTGATTACACCTGGAGCAAAGCAAGCATTGCTCTACTCATTCATGGTAACCACGATGCCAGGCGATGAGGCGATTCTTCTCGCACCATCGTGGGCGAGTTACGAACCGATGCTCAATCTCATCGGAGCGGTGCCGGTGAACGTGCCCGTTCGCCGGGACAATTTCCATCCTGATTTGGATGCCATCCGCGCCGCGATCACCGACAAGACCCGGATGATACTACTCAACTCCCCCTGCAACCCGACAGGCGCGGTTTACACTCCCGAAGAGATTCGTGAAATTGTCGAAATCGCGGTCGAACACGACCTGTGGATTGTCTCAGACGAAATCTACGCCCGCCTGAATTGGATGGACTACCCTCACGTCTCTCCTGCAACCATTCCCGGCGGCGCCGAACGAACGCTCATCGTCAACGGCTGGTCGAAATCATGGGCGATGACCGGTATGCGCATCGGCTTCCTCGCAGGACCGCCCGATGCGATGAAAGCTGCAATCAAATCTCAAGCAAACTCGGCTTCCCACATCCCGACTTTCCTCATGGAAGCCGCGCGCGTCGCCCTATCGTGCGACGACGCAGTCGATCGATTCAACGCAGAGTACCAGAAGCGACGCGAGATTGTCTTGGAGGGTTTGTCCGAGATTCCCGGTTTGCGCGTTGGCGAGTCTGAGGGGGCATTCTACGCCTTTGTCGACGTCACGGGAACCGGCATGACCGATGTCGAATTTGCCGATGGAGCGCTGGCGGCTGGAGTGCAATTGATTCCAGCGAGTTTGATTGCTGGCGGCGAGGGATTCGTGCGGATTTCGTACGCCGCCGATGAAGAAGTAATCCACGAGGGATTGCGTCGACTGAAGGCTTGGCTTTGCTGAAATCAGCGCGCTGCGGGCTTGATTTTTGGCGAGCGCCCTTGCGCGTGGCCTGAGAATCATTGAAATCGGGACTAGCACCGAGCAGACTCGTTCGAGGTTGTTTGATGACTCGCTCTCACGGCAAGCACGTCTACGTCGACTACACCGGTTACCACCGCAACGGTGTGCACGACGGGGGCTGGATGCTCGAGCGAATGGTCGAGGCTGCGAATGCTGCTGGTGTGCGGATTGTGCATTCGCATGTCGAGGAATTCGACGGCAGCGTTTCGCCGACTGGATTTGCTGCCGTCGTGCTTCTTGATGAGAGCCACATCAGCGCTCATTGCTACTACGATAATGGCTGGCTGGCCATCGATTCCTTCACCTGTGGCGGGAGCGACCCTGAGATTGTTTCAGATGCTTTGGATGAGGCTCTGCGCGGCGCGATGGATGGTTTGATTCAGATGCGCCGCGAGGTTGTCGAGAGGTTCCTTCACCGTGATCTCGAGGGCAGAGAGGAGGCTTGAATCATGGCGATTCGTGAATTTATTCAGCGCCATTACCATCACTTCAATGCAGGTGCGTTGGCCGATTGTGCAGAGTCCCTGAACGGTTTCCTCGGTGGTGACGGACGTCTAATCGTGACCTTGGCAGGGGCCATGTCGACTGCCGGTATCGGTCGCTCTTTGGCGCCGGCGATACGTGCTCAGAAAGTGCATGCGATTTGTTGTACTGGGGCGAATTTGGAGGAGGATTTGTTCCGATTGGTGGCGGATTCCTCGTATGAGCGGGTTGATGATTGGCGTGACTGGAGCGCTCAGGCTGATGCTGATTTGGCCGAGCGCGGGATGAATCGAGTGACAGATGTTGCAATACCAGAAGAGGAGGCAATTCGCTACATCGAGAAGCCTTTACTGCAACTGTGGAAGGATGCTGAGGCGGCCGGTGACAAGCGCTATCCACACGAATATCTCTACGATCTATTGCTTCACGGGGAGCTTGAATTCGATTCGGACTCAAACGATTCCTGGTTGTTGGCTGCCGCTGATGCTAACCTGCCAATCTTTGTCCCAGGCTGGGAGGACTCGACTCTGGGCAATATCTTGGTCTCGCGCGTAATTGATTGTACGATTCAGAGCGCGGACATTGTCAAGGGCGGACTGCATGCGATGCAGGCCCTTGCTGATTGGTATCGCGAGGATGATTCACCAACCGGCATTCTGCAGGTTGGCGGCGGCATCGCTGGCGACTTCGCGATTTGTGTCGTTCCGATGCTGCGCCAAGATGTCGGAGAAGAAGTTCCGTTGTGGGCTTGGTTTGCTCAGATTTCTGAGTCGCGCCCGTCGTACGGAGGTTACTCGGGCGCGCCGCCAAATGAGAAAATTAGTTGGGGAAAACTCGGACTCGATACACCTCGATTCGTCATCGAGTCCGATGCAACAATCGTTCTTCCCTTGCTTCTCGCAAGCCTAGAGAGTTAAGCCTGCTAAGGTTTGTCCAACTCAGAATATTTGCGCGTAATCGCTGCACTGCTCGGCTATTCTGAGAAGTTGATTGTACTTGGCCGTGCGGTCTGAGCGGGCTGGTGCGCCCGTCTTGATTTGTCCCGCGTCAGTTCCAACAGCGATGTCGGAGATGATCGAATCAGCCGTCTCTCCCGAGCGGTGAGAGATGATTGTACCAAAGCCAGCAGCCTTGGCCATTGCAATGACCTCGAGAGTCTCGGTGACCGTTCCAATCTGATTGAGTTTGATTAGAATCGCATTCGATGCGCCAATCTCAATTCCCTTCGCCAAGCGCTCGGGGTTGGTCACATAGAGGTCATCCCCAACGACTTGCACTCGGTGCCCCTCTCGCTGAGTAAACTCAATCCAAGAGTCCCAATCATCCTCGCCGAATGGGTCCTCGATCGACACAATCGGGTAATCATCCAACCACGAGGAGTACAATCGCCCCAACTCGGAACCACTCAACACGCCCCCGTCGATATGGTAACCATCCTCGTGGAGAAATTCCTGGCTCGCAACATCGAGTGCAATCGAAACTTGCTCACCAGGCGCATACCCCGCACCGGTAATCGCATCGACCACGAAGCGAAGACCCTCCTCATTTCGTGGCAAGTTCGGAGCGAATCCTCCCTCGTCTCCAACCCCACCAAGCAGACCGGCCTCCTTCAGCACGGCTCGTAGCGAGTGGTAGATTTCCACACCCGCGCGAAGCGCCTCCGGGAAAGAATCGAAGCCGTGAGGAACCACCATGAATTCCTGCACATCGACATTCGAGTTTGCGTGCGCTCCACCATTGAGGATGTTCATCAGCGGCACCGGCAGACTCGTTGAGCCATCACCGCCCGCTGCCAAATGTCGCCAAATCTCGCCGCCGCCAACACTCGCCCGCAAGCAAGCCATCGATACACCGAGCATCGCATTTGCACCAATTTCACCCTTATTCGCGGTGGAATCAAGCGCCAACATAGCAGCGTCAACAGCGCCTTGGTTGGCCGAATCCATGCCAATCAGAGCCTCTGCAATCGCCCCATTCACATTGGCGACCGCACCATCGACTCCCTTTCCGACCCAGCGCTCACCACCATCACGAAGCTCGACCGCTTCGTGTCTTCCAGTACTAGCGCCGGAGGGGACCATCGCCCGTCCAAGCACACCGCCCTCAGTCAGACAATCGACCTCTACGGTCGGATTACCTCGCGAATCGAGAACCATCCGACCGTGCACGCGCGAGATGCGAGTACCCATTGAACCGGCGACCGGCGGGCGCCTTCTCAAGATACCGCCGCGCAGCCGCCGAAGTGCAGTCTCCCGTCCAATCGAGGCACCGCTTCAGGCATTCAACCAAGATAGCCAGCGAGCAACCGCATTCTGAACGCCGGGCACTTCCATCTCAGACCGGCAACAGCGCTCCCATGCGAGTTGCTCGCCGTTCGGCGTAATCGAGAACAACTCTGCGCGCACCAATACGCCATCCGGCGCGTCGCATTTCGTTCGATTATCATCTACAAAACAATGCAACAAATGCTTCGGAAAATGATGCATCCTACCGGACTCGGGACAGCAAAGCATCACGCTCCGCTCAAGAAAAAGAAGCGACGAGCCCGAGTGCTCGTCGACCTCGTGACCGAGTATTCGAGTTCCAGAGAGCACGTTCGCCACGTCGACGTTGTACCATTGGGTTTGATCGGCGGAAATGTCGAGCCTAGAGACGTCATCCAGATACTGCTGGACCTTCAGCTGAGTGTACCCCTCATCCGCGCCCATCGATACGAACGGAACGGCGTCCCATTTGAATGCAACTTCGACATTTAACAAAGAAATTATCCGAAATCCGGAAAAAATATTGATGCAAATTTGTGACAATTAGCACCTAACATACAAATAGGGTTCCAAAATCGGAAGGCCGCATGGTTGCCGTAGACTCCCTTGACCGATCGATCCTCGCCGTACTCCGCGAGTCCGCCAGAGCCCCCTTCGTAGAGATTGCAAAACAGGTCGGGGTTACCGAGCGAACCGTGCGCACACGCATGAAGCGCATGGAGGAAGAAGGCGTTGTGCGCGGGTATACAATTCGCGAGGCTGGCATCGGTTTGACCGCTCTTGTTCGCATCAAGGTTGGACCTGGAACTGAGATTGGTAGCCTCGCTGGAGAGTTCGCTGGATGGACCGGCGTCGAGTGCGTCTACGAGATTTCTGGCGACGCCGACTTGATTGGAATCGTTCACGTCGATGATACGGTCGCGCTTCGCGATCTTCTCGACCGAATGTGGCTCACCGCTCCCGGTGACATCACATCGACTCAAACTGAGTTAGTCTTGGAACAATACTAGTTGTTGTTCCTCTGGTCGATAGAGTCGGTCGCTCTTGCGACCGACAGCGTTCATTTGAGGTCCGCTTCGCGGCCGATTTCCATCAATCTCGCTTTGCTTTTAGTCGACCCTCGTCACCCAAATCTTACGATCTTACTGTGTAGAAAATTTGCAGTGTCAGAAGTGAACTTTGAGAGCCTACTGCTTCCATTTGACCGAGCAACCGATGGAATCGGTGCGAGAATTAGCAATCGACTCGCCAGCCGCTAGTGCGTCCATCGCTTCCACAAGTTCAGCCGTCGTCGCATCCATTGGATTGCGCGGCGAGTCGTCGAGGCGGCCACGGTAAACCACCGCGCCGCCTCCCTCTAACAGGTAGAATTCGGGTGTGCGTTCGGCCCCGTAAGCGTGTGCGGTTTCTTGGGTTTCGTCGTGGAGGTAGGCGTAGCTCATGCCCTTGTCCGCGCGCTTGACCATAGCGTCCCAGTTGTCCGATTCGTAGACGATTGGGTCATTCGAATTGATTCCCACAAAACCCATTCCAAGGTCCCTTGCCTTGCTCGCCATCGCCTCTATTCGCTCCTCTGACCCCACCACATATGGGCAGTGGTTGCAGGTGAACATGACGACGGTTCCGGCGGTGCCGGAAGCGTCGGAGAGACTGAGGGTTTCAGCGCCGGCTGAACGGTTGGCATTTGGTAGTGTGAAGTCAGGCGCTGCGTCTCCGGGTTCGATTCCTCGTGGTCCAGGCATGCTGGGACGAGGTGGCATCTCCGATTCAATCCTACGGAGGGACGAATCAATCCTGTGTTTGAGGACGGGTGATTCAATCCTGCGTTTCTAGGCGGGGTGCTGTTGACTCGACTCTTTCGCGCGATTCCTCGAGTCTTCTTCGCGCGAGTCTGTGCTCTGGGTCGACATCGAGGACATCGCGCCATGCGGCAATCGCCTTGGCTGGGTCGCCCGCATCGTGGAGAATTGCGGCGATTCGAAGGCGGGCATCGAGGTGTCGTGGGTCGACTGCTGCTGCGCTCTTGAAGTCGGAGAATGCTTCTTCGAGGCGGCCGAAATCAAGGTAGAGGAGGCCGCGTTGATACCATGCATCCGAGTGATTAGGGTTGATTTGCAAGGCTCGGTTGAGTGGGATTTCTGCTTGCTCGGCACGGTCCATCGCATTCAGGCAAGTGCCGAGGTGGACGAGCGCCATCACGTGCTGAGGGTTGCGCTCGGAGAGGCGGCGAAGTTCGGCTTCAGCCTCTGTCCAATCTGCGAGATTCATCAGAATCTCTGCCCTACGCTGGCGAGCCATGTCCAGGTCTGGGCGTTGCTCAACGAGGAGGTTCGCGTCGTCTAGAGCGGTCGTCAAGTCCTCACGAAGTAGGGCTGAGGAACAGCGATTGAGGCGAGCGCGTGAGTGTTCGGGGTCTCGCTCGAGAACCTTTGTGAACATGCTCTGGGCCTCTGCCATTCTTCCTTGGCGGGCTGCGATGAGGCCGCGTACGTAGGGAATCGATGCGTGGTCGTGGAGATTGGTCGCGGCCTCTGCTAGCATTGTATTGGCCTGGTCATATCGGCCCATCTCTGTGAATAAGCGAGCGCTCTCAAGTGGGATTGAGGGGTGTTCGGGAATCAGGCGTCGCGCTCGGACAATTGCGATCTCTGCCTCATCGTGGAATCCTTGGTAGCGCAGGGTGCGTGAACGGCCAAGCCATGCAAGACCTGCCTCTCGGTCCCGCTCAATTGCCTCATCGAATGCGGTTAGGGCTTGGAGTAGAATCATCTCGTCGTGGACGCCGGTGGAATCGAGGTGCTGCTCGGCTTCTTCGAGGTGTAGTCGACCGTCCATGACGTGCAGGGAAGCGCTCTCCCAAGAGAGTTCAGAGGCCTCGTTCAGGACTGTGCGCGCCCACTCTGGAGAGCCTGCCCTGAGAAGGATTAGTGCTAGTCTTCCGCGCGCTTCTGCATCGCCTGGATCTTTCTCCAAATGCTTCTGCAAGACCTCGCGCGCGGCTTCGAGGCGGCCGTCATTATCGAGAATCTCCGCCTCGAGAAGAATGCCGTATTCTCCCAATGCGACCGCACGTCGGACGCTTTGTATCGCCTCGGATGTTTGGCCTTCCATAGCGGAGAGTAGGCGAGCGTGAAGCAGCCATGCGTCGGGATTGGATTGGTCTAATTCGAGTGCATTCTCAACCGATTCTAAGGCGGTCTGAACCTCGCCGACAAGCATCAATTTTGCAGCCCGCTCGGTCCATCCAGCAGCGGTTGTCGGCTCGCTTGAGATCGGATCAACCTCCATCCTCGTCTCGTGCGCTCGGCCTGCAAGATCGGCGATGGTATTCTCCGCCGCCGATGGATTAGCATCGATTCCCAGTGCCTCAAGTCGACGCTTATTGCGGACAACTCTGTCGGTATCTGTTCCGGATAGAAGTAGGGTTTGTTCCTGCAGAACTTCGACGTCATCAGGGTCGATTGCGAGGAGTCTCTCGAGGCTGCGGTCGAGTGCCTCAACATCTCCCTCCTCGCGCTGAATAGCAGCTAGCGAGCGCAGTGCAACAGCATCCTCTGAACCCAATTCATGGGCTCGGCGATAGCACTGCGCCGCTCGGTCCGTTCGCTCGACGGCGTGGAATAATTCTCCCAGCCGTCGCTGCTCCGGTCCAGTCAATTCGAGATCCTCGGCGTGCATCTCGCCAGCATCGAGCATCGCCCCGAGCCTCTCGACGAGCGGAGCCAAACCAGCCGGAATTGCAAGAGCGTCATTCTCGTCGGTATTCTCTTGCCCATCCAAAACCGCTCGGGCAGCGTGGGTGGCAATCGCACAGGACTCAGAGGAGCTGACTCCAACGGCCTGCTCAAACAACAGAGATTCCGCTGTCTCGAGCGAGCGGTGAACACCAAGCAATCCGTGCAGTTCCGGCGTCTCTCCGAATACTGTGTCGACGCCGCGTGAGAGCAAATCCAAGCGCGCCGTCGTCGCGTTCAAATCGCCCTCCAACGAACCCACGCGGTCAGCGATTGAATCCCTCTGACGCAGAACTTGCTGGTGCCGTAACCAGAGGATGGCGATGGCCATACCCAGCAGTGCGTAGAGCGAGAGGATGCCCAAGGTGGACTGCTCCATCGTTCTCAGCGGACCTGTGGCCCTTTTGATGGCTTCGTCTGCCAAAGGCTTGCTGAGCGCCGATTACAGGCGGGACGTAGTCCCGCCGAAGCCGACTAGTCGGCTCCAGCGGCGAGGGGTAATTCGGGCTTTACGCCGTCGTCACGATCACAGGTCGTTCAATCCGAAGGCTTGGACGCCGCCCTTCAGGGTGACATCGCCAACGGTCTTGCCGAGGACATTGCCGATTCCGGCGCCCGAGGCAAGTTCGAAGATTCGGTCATTGACCTTACCAGCGAAGACGAGCCCTTGAGCTCCAGCAGCATCTGCGAGAGCCGATTCGAGACCGGCTGCACCGACAGGTTCGCTGCCAGAGCCGTCCTCGAGAATGATGATCGCTTGATTTCGCTTCAAGCCATCCATCTTCTCAGCCCAGCCCTTGACATCATCAGGGGCTTCGAGCGCGGCAGAGCCGCGCCCAACAGACTTGTCGTCTTCCTTCGCGAGTTCGGCTTGAACTCGCGAGACCACCTTATTGGCAGCCTCTTTCTGGTTCAGACACTTGGTGACAACCTTACCCTCGAGGTGCTCGACCTCGCGGCTTTGTGGTGCCATTGCGACGTGAGTCAGAGACTTGCCGAGGCTGCCACTGATTTCCATCAACAGAAGTCGGCCACCGCGGTCCCCATCGAGGAAGGCGGTGACGCTCTTCTTCTTGCCAGCCAACTCGATGAGTTCCGGCTTGAGGCCAGAACCCATCGTCGCAACCGCGTTCTTGATTCCGAACTTCAGTAGGTTGCGAACATCGTTGCGTCCCTCGACGATGATTATCGCCTCGGAATTATTCACATTCGGTCCAGCGGTCATTCCGTGGAATTCCACTTCGGTGTCCAGTGTCAGGACCGCGCGAACCTCGTCGAGGATATTCTTCGACTCGTCAGCACCGGTCTCGATCATTTCCATCAATAGAGACTTGGCCCTATCGATGACGGTGTCCCTCTTGGCAGAGTGGACATTCTCGATTCGCTGTACTCGGATCACTGCCTTACAAGGGCCAATCCTGTCAATTGTCTCAAGTGCAGCGCCGATTACTGCGGTGCTGACCTGGTCGATGGACGAGGTCATGGTGATTTCACCCTTGACTCGTCCCTTGTTGTTGTTCAGATTCACATCGACGTGTCCGATGCGTCCGGTACGCTGCAATTTGCGCAGCTGTAGATCCTCTCCGAGCAGACCCTCAGTCTGCCCGAAGATGGCTCCGACGACATCCTTGCGGGCGACTGTGCCGTCCGCCTTGATGGTCGCGTGAATCACGTATTTTCCTTCATTTGCCATGTTGCTTTCTCTCCTGCAGTCAGCCGGCCCCACTCGGGGGCCTCGCGCTGTTTTCGCCAATTGGCGGTCAGTAAATGGGTGCTCAGCACCCGCGAGTGTGACAGGATTCCTGCGTTTCGTCCGACCCTGCACCCACCTTTGAACGCTCCGACTCTCTTGCACTTTGATTATCGGAACGCGAATGTCGCCTGTCCTAGAAAACTCCCAATCGAATTCCGAGATGAGGAACTCACCGCTCGGATAAGTGATTTAGGGGGTGAGTTCCAAGCATGGTCGTGGCTCACGTGAAGGTAGGTCGTCTCGCTGTTTTCAGAGGAGCCGTGAGCCTCGCTCTGCGCGATGGGCTGCTATCGAATGGCGAGAAGAGATTGCTCGTCAAAATGGCCCACGCGCTGCGTCTTGATGAGGAACAACCCAAGGCTGTCTATGACGCGGTTGTGTCCGGCGAAGCGCAGGGTGAAGGAGAGGGTTTTGCCGAGGGGGAAGAGTTGGGACTTGAGGAGACTCGTCGGGTCTACGAACAGGTTCTCGAGGCCTTCCTACTCCACACCGACCGCTCCGAAGACGAGGTAATTCTCGTCGCCTACCTACGCCACGCGTTCAACATAGATGATGCCGAACATAGAGCGATTATTCGCAGCATGGACCGCCACCTCGAACAGGTTGTTCACCGGACGGTGGCGGAGGATTTCAGGATGAGATTGGACGATTCAATCGAGCGGATTGGAGCTATTTTTGACGACCTCATCGTCAAGAATTGAGGCGAGGATTGTATGGCGAAAGATCCGCTCGACGAATTCTTCGATTCGACGTCTGCCCGAGTTCATTCATCTGCTCGGAAATTGGCCAAGGTCGTTCGTGCGGCATATCCGATTGGCGTTCCCGCACTAATCATGAAATCCAGTACCGACCGTTATGGCGAGGCAGCTGGATACTCGTTTCATCTCGGCACTCCTGACGAGAATTTGCGTCGAATCGCCTCTTGGTTGCTTACCGAAGCTGGGGGGAAACAACAGGCTCTGCTGAAATTGGTGCCTCGCCTGTGGAAGAGGCACGGACGAGAGGATGTTGCGCTCGCTGCTTTGCTGCTGGCAAACCTCGACCATCGCCGATTGGGGAGTGACCCTTGGGCGATTCTGGCCTCGAATATCTCGCGAAAAGAACCTGCTGATGCCCTGTTATTGACGATTGAAGAAGTCTTGAGGGCGGGCCGCCAACTCCCTTCGGATGAGGTTCTGCTCGAGTGGTGTGGCGGGCGTGCAATCGATGGCCACCTCGCCATACTCGCGATTCACGCAGGCTCTGTTCGAGGTGAAAGAGTGAGTTCTGAGGTGGCGCAGGCGGTGCAGAATGTTTCAGTGCCTGCGGGCGATTCGCTACTTGCGCGAATTAAGGCGCGAATCGTTAGCGGCTGAGCCAAGTTCAAGCGCTATTGGGCCAGCCGCTGGTCATGAGCGAGCGGTTATTGCCTTCTGATGACCCGGTCGCTGAACAGGTGCTTGAATGGACAATCCAGCGCGACTCTGCTGACATTCGACAATTGATGCGCTGGATTGAGCGCAGCGATGGGCGCAAAGAAAGGCTGACGCTGCTGGCGCGAGCCTCGGAATTGATGGAAGAGATTCGCTACGCAATGCAGAGGCTCGACGACCTACGGTGATGCCATGCGCTCGCTATTATTCGCTGGAGGGCGCAGCAGACGGATGGGCCGAGATAAGGCTCTGCTCGAAGTCGATGGGATCGCCTGTATTTCTCGAGTGGTTTCTGCCTTGGTCGAGGCGGGTTGCGAACCGATTCGTATCGCTGTGGCGCGGCCCGAAGATGTCGAGAGATATGGTGCGGCCCTGCCAGCTGGAGCAGTTGTTGAGTGGGTCTTGGATGCGCTACCGCACGCTGGCCCGATCGAAGCCCTGGTTGAGGCATTGAGCGACCCTTTGGTCGCGGATACGGATTCGGTTCAACTCGCTCCAGTTGATGTTCCTTGGATTACTTCTGAATTCTTCATCGAGCTTGAGAAAACTCTCGGCTCGCAAGATTTGTTGGCCCTTCCCGCCGACCCTCAAAGGACCCATCCTTTGCTCGCTCGAGTTCGGCCGGCGGTGGCTTCTGCAATCGGCGAGGACCGCCGGCCGTTACACATTCAATTCGGCGAGTTGGAGCATTCTACTCTACTCGCCGATTCTCGAATACTACGCAATGTGAATACTCCGGCGGATTTGTCTGATTCAGACTGAAAATCCGCCGACTGCGAGCCTGTCCAGAACCTCAGGATAGAGGACATGCTCGACCTTTTTGATGCGTTCCTGCAAATCAGAAACAGAATCATTCGGCTTCACTTCGACCTCGCTTTGAGCCAGAATCAAGCCGCTGTCGACACCCTCGTCGACAAGATGAATGGTGCAACCTGAGACGGTGGCGCCATCTGCCAAAGCGTCGCGGTGAGCATGAGCACCCGGGTATTTCGGCAGTAATGACGGATGGATGTTGACCAAGCGCCCCTTCCAGCGTCGAACAAAATTCGGGGTCAGGATTCGCATGTATCCTGAGAGCACTACGAGTTCGACCTCGGCGGCGAGCAAAGCGCCATGCACCAATTCTTCGTGAGCGAGCCGCCGCTCAACTCTGTCGGCAATATCAGGAAGTGGAATCCCTGCACTCTGAATTCCGCGCTCGAGCCCATGGTCAAGCCCACCAGCATCGGTAGAATCAGCGAGGACCAAGACAGTCTGATGGGCGCGCGGCTCAGCCTCCTGATATCGCAAGAGAGCAGTCAATCCAGAGCCGCCTCCGGAGATCAACACAGCCAGTCGAAGTGGTTCGTCAGAAGAGGCGACGCGCGGTAGCACATAGCCCCCTTCCATGCCCGCGCGTCGAGAACCATCCGCTTGAGAATTGGGGCGTTCCAACTAGCCATTGACCCCAAAATTTGACCCGCCCCCGTTCGCCTCTCACTTTATGTTCAGGAGTCGGCGGGACCGGAATATGGAGCGCCTCGCAACCGTCGACGAGGTGATTGCCAAATACGCGAGGGAAACTACGCCTTTGCGCAGGCGAATCTACGTCGCAATAGGCTCTCTGTTCGTCGGTTGTGCATTCATTGGAATCTTTGTTCCCGGCTGGCCAACCGTCTCCTGGATGGTGCCAGCCGCCTATCTTTTCTCAATCTCCGACGAGCGATTCTTCCGCTGGACTTTGACAAATCGAATCGTCGGAGAGAAGGTCTTCGAGTACTACGCAACGGGCAAGACTCTGCCGCGACACGCAAAGTACGGAATCATCGCTTTCATCACCGTGATGTCGGCTGTCTCGATTTACATCACAACAATCGCTGGTGACCCGGGATATGGACAGGCATTCATCGCCATTGTTTGGGCGATCGGCGTCTGGTGGTTGGCTCGGAAAATTCCCTCTCGAGAGTGAGTAGGTTCCGCCTGGGCGCAAGCTTGTGCTCACATCTCCATTTGCATCTCGATTTCTTGCGAAGCCCCGCTTGAAGGTGCATCGGATTCGAACCATTCAGCGATTGAATTTGCATCGTTCCAGAGCCCGTATCGGACGGCGAGAACTGTGCTGTTTTCGACTAGGACGACGTGTGGAATTGCGGCGACTGAGAGGTTTTGGGCGAGTCCGGGGGCGTGAATGAAGGGGCGTGAAATGTTTCGCTCGAGCTCCTCGACCATGTCTTCTTTCCACTCGCTCATATTGTCAAAACCGGCTCCCGCGTGCTTATTGAAAACGATCATTCGGCCCTCGGGCAAACCGCTGTCTAGTGCGTCGATTGTTGGCTTGCAGTGTGTGCACCAGACGGCCGAGAAATATGCTACCCAACGGCCGTCTGCGTCCAATTGAGAGTTATTGTAAATGGTTTCATCTTCCGCTGGAAGACTGAATTCTGGGAAGACGCAGCCGACCTTTTGTACTGCGTCAGCAGTGGCGCAGTCCTTGGGTTCTGGTTCGGTTTCTGGGCTTGCGAGGCAGCCTGAGAGCCCGGCTGTGAGGATGAGTACGACGAGTAGAGCCGCCTCTCGCATGCACCTTGGTTTGGCTCGGTGCAATTGAATGATTCGCTCGCGTGAGTGAGTGTGCTCCCTACTGCGCGGGCGAGTGTAATCTCGTGTGCGTGGGTTGGTTGATGGGTTCAACTCAATGGAGGAAGAGGCGTTGGCCGGTGAAAATCATCGCCATGCCGTGCTCATCTGCCGCGTCAATGCACTCTTGGTCGCGCATCGAACCGCCCGGCTGGACGACAGTCGTGACGCCGATTTCGTGTGCGGTGTCGATGCCGTCGCGGAATGGGAAGAAGGCATCTGATACCATCATCGAACCGCTGGCTCGCTCGCCCGCCCTTCGCGCTGCGATTCGCACTGCCTCGACCCTGCTGGTCTGGCCTGGGCCTACACCGACCGTTGCGAAGCCAGTCTCGGTTTGGGCCACGAGCACGATCGAGTTGGATTTTACATCGGATAGGACTGTTGAGCCGAATCGTGCGAGCGCAACGAGGTCGTCGTCTGCTGGTGCCTTGGTCACGCAGCGTACTGCCGACCAGTCAACCGAGGGTGGGCCTTGGACTTGGGCTACCCAACCACCATCGAGTTGGCGGACTCTCACCTCGTCTTCGCGCGGTGTGAAATTCTCGAGGGTGAGCATCCTTCGATTCTTCTTTTCCGAGAGAATTGCGAGTGCACCGTCTGAGTATCCTGGTGCTATGATGCACTCGAGGAAATGACCACCGATTGCCTCGGCGGTCGCCTTTTCTACCTCGCTCGTGAAAGCGATTACGCAGCCGAATGCAGATTCGGGATCGCTTGCAAGAGCGCTTTGCCAAGCACCGACTTGCGTGGCGTCAATCGCCGCTCCGCAAGGGTTCGTGTGCTTGATGACAACGCATCCGTGTGGGCGCGCTTCGTCGACGTCGCGGAGCAATCCGCGTGCGATTCGAAGCGCCCCATCGAGGTCGAGATAATTGTTGAACGAGAGCGCCTTACCACCGTGCTGAACGGCTGCAGCAAGCCCGATTGGGCCAGCCGCACTGGCAGCTGGATAGAATGCGGCTGGTTGGTGAGGATTCTCTCCGTAGCGCAACTCTGTTCCGACCTCGCTAGCCACGTGGATGCGGCTAGGAATATCTGGCGAGTTGAAGCGATTCTCTAACTCGCCACTCACCGCCGCATCGTATGCGGCGGTTCGCTGGAAGGCCTCGAGCGCCAATTGTGCCCGCGCCTCTCGGCTGACCCCGGATGGCGCGCCGCCAGAGGCCTCGAGCGCATCCAAAACTCCAGCATATTGTTCCGGCGAAGTCAACACGAGGCAATCCTTGTGATTTTTCGCCGCCGAGCGAATCATCGTCGGCCCGCCGATATCGATCATCTCGATCAACTCAGCATCAGGGGCCGGCGGATCCCTCGCAGCAACAGCCTCGAACGGATACAAATTCACGCAGACAAGGTCGACCGTGCGGTAACCCAACTCGCCAAGCATCTCCATGTCATCGGCACGGTCACGCCTAACCAAAATGCCACCATGCACCGCAGGGTGAAGCGTTTTGACCCGCCCGTCGAAGCATTCGGGATGACCTGTCGCATCGCTAACATCGATGACTGGCAAGCCTGCCTCACGCAAAACTCGCGAAGTTCCGCCCGTCGAGAGTAATTCCCAACCGAGGTCGTGAAGAGCCTGTCCCACTTCCACAATTCCATCTTTGTGGAAGACGCTGAGCAGAGCGCGCGGCGCTGTCATGCCACGGCGTAGCCGCATCCGGTTTGAAGTGTTCGCGGAGAGCAATTTCGGCATATCGCGCCGGTCAAACTCAATCGCCGCGCGCGCTAATCACTTGGTCGATTCGCAGCATGCTCATCGCAGTCTCAACCGCCGACTCGAGCCCTTCCTCAATCACCGAGCGTGGGTGCCATACTCCAGGCACCTCTGCAATTTCCCCATCTGCCCGAATTCCAACCGGCGCGCCATCAGCACGAGCGGCAGCTCGCATCTCGAGCACCGCATCCAGCGAATCCTTTCCAGCATTGTCCGCCAAGGTCGCAGTTACCGTCTCCAACGCGCGCGCGAAGGCATCCATCGCCAAGCGCGCGCGCCCCGATTCGCTCTCACTGGCACTGCGAACAGCCTGAGCAATCCGAGCGTGTGAAGCGCCCCCACCAGGCAGTAGTTGCCCGTTTTCGAGGGCTAAACTGGTAGCACGAAGCGCATCGTGCAGCCCGCGAATTATCTCCTCAGTCGCGGTCTCTCCAGCACCGCCAATCGCCAGAGTGACCGCTCCGGGCGACTCACAATCGTCGAGCCGGATGACATCCTCGACTTGGTCAGTAGCCTGCCGCCTCTCCCAGTGAACAGTGCCAGCAACACCCAAGTCACCCGCGTCAATATCGAGAACAGAATCAATCAGCGTAGCGCCGGTAGCAGCAGCAGCATTCTGCAATTCCGACTCATCCAATTCTGGCACAGCAAGAATACCAGCATCGGCCAAATCGTGTAGAACATCCCTGTCGATTTCGCCACCAGCCAAAATCAGACTCGCACCAGACTCAATCAGTGCCCGAGCCAATTGCCTCTTACGCTCAGTCTCAGCCTCGACGAACCCATCCAATTGCTCAGCAGAAGTAATCTGAATCTCGGCATTCCTAGTCATCTTTCGAATCTTGATATCGCCACTGACAACCACCGTTGGAGCATTGACCAAATCATTCGGCAAAGTATCCAACAAGACACGCCGCCGAATAGCAACACCACGAATCAAATGGCTATCACGAAGTCCCCCGGAGCCGAGTTTGAACATCGCCACATGCTCGGCTCCAGGCCTCTCGACGCCACCTTCAATCGCAGTCAAAGCGTCGCGCACCATCGGTGCGAAAACATCGATTGCAGCCTCGGCTCCCTTACCTGTCAAGGCAGTCTCAGCAACCCCCAAAAGACGCTCATCATCGACCTCAACAGCGTCGCAGTCCATCTGTTCTGCAGCGACCTCCAAAGCAGTCCGGTAGCCGTCAACCAGGGTGAGCGGGTGGAGTCCCTTTGCGAGTAAATTGTTGGCCTCTTCGAGCAGTGCGCCGCAGAGAATCATCGTCGTTGTGACACCGTCGCCGCATGCTTCTTCCTGGGTATTGCCCATCGCTACCATCATCTTCGCAGCCGGATGCTTGACCATCAGCTCAGCCACGATTTTTGCCCCATCGTTCGTCACCGCAGTCGAACCGTTGGTTTTGTAGAGCATTTTGTCGAGCCCGCGAGGACCGTAAGTTGGCTTGAGAAGGTTTGAGAAAACGCGGGCCGCGGCGATCAATTTCTCCTGAACCGCCGTCCCACTGGTTACACTGGTCTCCTCACTGACCACGACCACAGGGGGCTTGCCCTCACCCTCGCTCATCGGCCCGCCGACCGATGCGTCTGACATGAACCCTTGCGAGTCCTCTTTGAGGACTCAAAATTGGGATTTGGTTGGGTTTGGGGGGTGAAGT
>JAERST010000002.1 GCA_016845365.1 Methanobacteriota archaeon | reverse complement strand
GCCTGCGCCTGCTGCACCTCCTGCTCCGCCAGGGTTTGATGCGCCAGCGCCTCCAGCGCCGCCTGGGTTGGATATTCCGCCTCCTCCTGCACCACCTGGGTTGGAGATTCCACCACCGCCCGCTCCACCCGGCTTCGATGTGCCTCCGCCTGCGCCTGCGGGATTCGATACTCCGCCACCGCCGCCGGCTGGATTTGATGCGGTGCCGCCGGCTCCGCCTGGATTTGATGCGCCTGCTGAGGTTGAGGAAGATTGGGATGTTGAAGAATTGGATATCCAATCTTTCGACGACTCGCTGGCAGCGCTTGATGAGGTCGTCGATGAGCATGAGGCGGATGGTGAAGAGGCCGCGGATTTGGGCGATTTGAATGCGGCTTTGGACGCTGCTTTCGCGGCCGATAGTAGCAGTGCGACGGCGACATCCGCTGCCGATGCATTTGACGATCCATTCGGCGCACCACCCGCCGCCGACCCATTCGCAGCAGCTTTCGAGGAGGCTGAACCCGCGACTGAACTCACGCCACCAGAGCCGGCCCCTGCACTCTCAAGCAATCTCCGGCCGGCTGCCGAAGTCGACACGATCCCCGGAGACAAACTCTACGTGACGCTTCGAGAAAAAGAAGAGTCTGTTCTGAATCCGGACGGCACCGTCCGACAACAATCCATCGATGGAGAGTTGATTTTGCGCAACTCGAGTCGCAAGGACCGAGCTTGGGACATCGAGGTCCTGCTACAGAATACTGGTGCCACCGATATCGGAGGCGGGGCGATTACCGTCCGAGAACTCGATGCAACTCAAACCACCAATCTGCCTTACACCGCCTCCGGACCAAGAATGATGATTCTACGAGAACACATCGACACAGAGCCGGAGCGACCTCAGGAATCCAGCCTTTCGATGGTCTTCTCCGAGCACTCTCAGGAGATTCTCATCCGGCTCAGCGTCGAAAACATCGCACCAGTCGCCCTAACCGATGTAGTGGTGCGAAGAGCATTACCAGACAATTTCGAACTGTCCGACGGTCCTGAATACGATATCAAAGAGAAGGAATTAGTCTGGAGAATTGGCCGCCTTTCAGTCGGCGAGAGTGTGACATTAGAGATAGAACCCAGAGTCACTACACGAAGCATTCAGCGCTTCGCAACGGGCACCGTCAGCGCTGCATATTCATGCGAAGCGACAGTCTCTCGAGCCCAATTCGATGCGGTGACTTCGAGGGCTCGCCAATTCGGCTATGTCTCACCAAAAGAAGACGACCGACCCGATGTTTTCCATTGCAAACTCGTCGTCGAAAATCGCTCGTCTTTCGTCGTTAGTTTGGCCGGCGCCACAGTGTGGTTAGCAGGCCGCAGTGACCCGTTTTTGGAGATGGAGGACATTCGAGAAGACATTCCGCCAGAGGGTCTTTGGGACTCTCTCGAAAAGCGCATTGAAGCGATTGACAAACCCAATTTCACTCATGAAATCAATTACTCGATTCTGCCGCGAGCGAACGTCGAATCGACGGGCGTTTTGGAGTTGAAAGAACGCAGCATCAAGGTGCTTGACGCCGATGTCAACAAGCAGTACAGCATCTCGCGCATCCGCTCCTACGTTCCCTCCGACCTCGAGTGCATCACCGTCGTGGAAAATACCGGCTCGGCCCCGATAAACGTCATGCGCCTGCTCGACGACATCCCTGGAATCTTCAATACGCCAACTGCTGAACAGGTCCGGATTGAAATCGAAGGGACGGACCTGAATCAAGACCAATACCGCATCGAGGTGGTCGACGGGACCCAATTGGAGGAACAATTGGTTTCACCAGATTCCCAAGGCCACGCACTGCGAATCACCGTCGGTACCTCGGCTCCACTCGGCTTGCAGCCGGGTAAGTCTCTGACGATTAGCTACCCGCTGCACGCCGAAGACCCTTCGCCCCTAAACGATAGGTTGGGGGCCCCGATTCGGGCCGATTTCAGCATGGAAAGGTTCGGCCCGGTGGCGACTCGATATTGCAACCGCTCTCCGCTGATTCGAGTCGTCCACCGCCGCAGGCGGTTTTCGACCGGCAAGGAAGTTTTCCCAGCTGCCGGTCCAGGGCGCTACGAGATTCTTCTTATGTTCCAGAACGATTCGGATAGCGCCCTCGAAGACCTATCATTACACGATGTGGTTCCTGGTACTTTCAACATCGAGAAGTCGACGGTGCGCTCCAGCCTTTCAGGCGAGCGAGCCGTCGATTTTAGCAAGGAATCGGCCAGAGAAGGCACTCACGTTAGCTGGCCGATTGGCCGCATCGATCAGAACGAGAGAATTGAGGTAGTTTTCGAGATTCAAGGCGATTCTGAGAGCGAATACAAGGTCGCTGATGCGCAAGATTACCACGGCGCGACATTCGGTGACGAGGTCGACGAGGAACCGAATCTGCCCGATTGGGTTGATGAGGCTACACGCTCTTTGCCCGAGCCGCCAATCCGCGAGTCAGAACCGGAAGCTGAGCAAGACAGCGAGGAGGCTTCTGATGAGCCTGAGTTGGCAGAGGAATCGGCCGAGGCCGAGGAAGCAGAGGCTGAGACAGAAGCGATTGACCTATCCAAACCTCAGGTACAAGCCATCGACTCCGATTGGGAAGAGCAGTCTGATGAGGATTCTGCCCAATCCGATGAGGAGGCTCATGAGGCCGAGGAAGAGGAGGCCGAGTCCGGCCCACCTACTCCTGACGTCTGTCCAGTTTGCGGCACCGAGGCCGCTGTTGGCTCCTCATCTTGCGAGACCTGCAGCTTCCAATTCAGTTGAGGCTCAAATTCACGCCCAATTGGAGTCGAATTGAAGCCGATTGGATAAGACTTTGAGGGCAGCAGTCGACGCTACTTGAGCGGTCGATTACGGCTCACATTACATGTGAGCCGAGCCGAATGCTTCAATTGAGGCCGATGGAGCGAGAGCACCATGGCAGCACCTGCTGGGCAGAACGATGCTCAGGCCCAAGCCATGGCCGGCATGATGATGCCGATGCTTGTGATGATGGGTCTAATGTTCGCCATGTACCTAATTCCTGGGCTTCGACCTGGGTTGGCAACAGTTGCTTCAACCATCATCGAGCCGACGATTCCGTTCCACGATGTCTGGTTCATTCCAGCGGTGGCAATTCTCGGTTCGTCGATTATGGTGGTCAATACCATCATTCGTGGAGCATTCATGGACCCGCTGACCCAATTCCATCTCAACCACCGAAATAAGCAAATTCGCAAGCAATTGCAGGACGCTCAAATCGAGCGGGACACCGCTCGTGCCGACAAGATGCGCCGATTGCAGATGGAGATGATGCCGGATACGATGGCGATGCAATCGGCGATGATGAAGCCGATGATGTTCACGATTGTGTTCATCATCGCAATATTTAGCTGGATGGAGCAATCTGCTTACGGTTTCCGAGTCGATTACGTTAGCCTGCCTTGGGCTCCAATGTGGGGAATGATGGACCGAGTGATGTGGATTTTCCCGGCTTGGATTGTAACCTACATTGCGATGAGCGCACCTTTGGGGCGAATCATCGACCGCCACATCAAGATTTTTCGAATGGGGCGCCATCCGTTGATTTTGAGTGGCGAGTCTATCCCTGAACCACTCTTGCACCTATTGCAAGATGAGAAGAAAAAGACCTCCGCAGCGACTCGCCGCGGCCAGCGAAGGAGCCGCGATGGCCCACGCAAGCGGGCTCAGAATCAAGAGTCAGGTGAGGCCAAGCGAGGCGGAGGAAATGTCCACGCCGCCCCACCAAAGGCTGGGACGGCGTGCCCAGATTGCACCTCGACAATGGTGATGCGAACCAGTTCAGGCCGCTTGCGATGCACGGTCTGCCGAAATGAGTGGAGGTGAGCGAGTGGTCCGCATCACGATCAGCGGGGCGCCAGGAAGTGGGACTTCGACTCTGGTCGGCAAGCTCCAAGATGCGACCGGCTGGCAATCTCTCAATGGCGGCGAGGTCTTCCGAGCAGAAGCTGCTCGCCGCGGCCTAAGCGTCGTAGAATTCAGCGAACTGTGCAAAACCGACCTCGATGTCGACCGTTCACTCGACGACCTACTCCGCGATGCGATGACCCGAGAAAACGGCCCAGAAATCCTCGAAAGCCGACTTTCTGGATGGTGGGCACACCAACTCGAACTCGATTGCCTTCGAGTCTGGATTCACACCTCAGACGAGGAACGCGCCCGCAGAGTTCAGGCTCGAGAAGGCGGAGAGTTCGCCCAGCGCCTCGCAGAGTCCAGCGCTCGCCAGAGCGCCGACAAAGAACGCTACAGAATGCTCTACGATATCGACCTCGACGATATGACGCCGTACAATCTCGTAGTCGACGCAAATGACTTGAGCGCCGAGGAAGTTTTCGCAATCGTACACGGCGCCCTCAATGGAGACTGAATCTATGCTAATCCTCGACGAGTCAGCAAGTACCGACGCCAAATACGGTGGCGACCCAGCCGACCGAAGCATCGAGAGCCTACTCGACGCGGGTGTAATCCTCGTCGACAAACCGCGGGGTCCAACCAGCCACCAATTAACCGCGTGGGCAAGGGAGATGCTAGGCATCCAACGTCTCGGACACGGAGGCACCCTCGACCCATTCGCAACAGGACTGCTCACCATGATGTGCGGCAAGGCAACCCGACTCACCGAGATGGTCCTAACAGGCGACAAGCGCTACCTCGCACTCCTACGATTCGGCCGCGACGTAAGCGAAGAAGAACTGAACGAAGTCCTCGAAAATCTAACCGGCGAGATATACAATGTCCCGCCGCTAGAATCGGCAGTCAAAGTCAGAGTCCGCACCAGAGAAATCCGCGAGATGCCACTACTCGAGACCGAGAGCGAGAGCCGCCTAGCAGCCATAACCATCACCTGCAACGCGGGCACCTACATCCGAACCCTCGCCCGCGACATCGGACTAATCCTCGACACCACTTGCGAACTCCTCGAACTTCACCGCGACCAAACAGGTTCGTTCGACCAATCACACGCTTGCACGATGCAACAATTGACCGACGCGATCTTCCTTTGGCGAGAGCACGAAGACGACCGCGCCCTGCGCCGTCTAATCGCCCCGGTAGAAGCAATCCTCACCCACCTACCTCGAATCGTCGTCAAAGACGGCGCAGTAGCAGCGATTTCACACGGGGCAGCACTAGCCCGGCCAGGCGTAGTTAGCCTTGACGAGGGCATTGAGCGAGGTGAGCTTGTGGTCTTGGAGAGCCTCAAAGGGGAAGCCGTAGCACTTGCAGAAACCAACTCAGCAGCGTCAAAAATCGCCTCGATGGAACACGGCGAAGTCGCTCGTCCCAAGGTAGTTTTGATGCAGGCTGGAATCTATCCGCAGACCTGGTCGAAGGACTGAGATCACTGCATCTCATGCTCTTCGTAGATCCACTCATCAGTCTCAATACGGACCTTCAGCTTCATCATCGCAAACACACACCACCGGCCCGACACGCGAGCGCGGTAGGCCGGTTTGGGGTTTGTTTCGGGTATAACCATTCCCCGATTTCTGACGTTTATCAGCCGAACGCGGGTTTTGTGGGTGGTTTTTCCACAACTCTACGGAGGCCTGTGCATTTCTGCTGTGGAACCAGAGCGTGCGCTCAACATTCACTTCTTGCGGTAGGGCTTGCGTACACGGCCCGGGCTGAATTGTAAGGCAGCGATTGAGATTGCGATTACTCCGACCGATGCAACAATGATTGCTGGTCCACGGTCGACTCCGCTCGAACCGCCGCCTCCTCGTTCTCGAGGCTCGGAGTCGACCCCGATACTCATGACATTATTTTCTTCATCCGACTCTTCGATATTGTTGGTGCCATCCACCATGGCCCGGATGGTTACCGTTCCGCTCGTTGCTATCTGTGAGTGGCAAGTTCCTACTGCTAGTCCGCCCGGTGCGATGCTTTCGATGATGGTCGAACCGACGAGTAGCCCATCGACCCAGCATCGCACATCTACTGCGTCTGCGACGCCGCGTCCTTGGTTGCGAACGTAGACTTGTAATTGGACAACATCTCCTTCGTCGACTGAATCTATCGAGGTGCCTCCCTTCCAGACTTCGATATTCTCCACCGTCAGGTCGGGCTGAGCGGTGACGATAACCTCGATACTTTGACTGACAGAATAATTTGCATCGGCGACGGTGATTTCTACTGTGTGTGTGCCCGGTTCGACCGGGGTTAGAATGAGGTCGCCGGCTTGGTCAATTGTCGCCCAAGACCGAGATGTTGAGATTGCTAGGTCGGTTGAATCGGGGTCGCTGATATCTAGGTCGATTACCCGAGTTTGACCGAGATTGATGTATGTCGACACCGGCAATCCTTCGATGCTTGGTGGGTCTTGGACATTTGCGATATTCACGTTGAATGAACCCTGCCAAGTGTTCCCAGCAGCATCGATTACCTCTACGCCGACCCGAGCCTCGCCGCTCGCGTCGGCGATCGGTTGAATCCTGACATCTCCGCCCTGAGCGGATACTTCGAGGATGTCCGTTGAATTGGTCCAAGCTCTGACCTGAAGGTCTTGCCAATCGGTTCGGTCATCCTCGCACCGGCTAGCCATGGCTAACAGGTGACCGCCGCCGTCTTCGACCAATTCGAGATTCGACGGCGGCGAACAAGTCACATCCAAATCCCATTCGAGATGATATCCACCCTCGATTGACATCGAATCGATGTGAACAACAGTGGTCTCTGCAACTCCGTCAGAAGACCACTGGAAGCGAGCGGCCACGCCCACGATTAGAGAATCCTCAGCCATCGGCAAGGCGTGGCCGATCGGTACCGTGAAAGCAAATTCACCCAAGGCAATATCGACTTCGCTAACCAAATAATTCCCAATCGCGAAGCGCACGGTGCTGTACCCGGTCGTCAATCCATCAACAGCACCGGCAACAGAACCAACAACAAGCAATTGTGGGTCATTGACATCGATTCGCACCATCTCGACACAACCATCGAGAATCGTGATCCGAACATTATGCGCAGAATCACGCGAATTCAGTAAAGCGCCCGAGACATATTCGTCGTACATCTCGGATGTATCGTCACTCTGAACGCGCGTCTCGATGGTGTGATTCCCAGTGCCAAAGAGATGAATCCGCCCTAATTCTTGGTCGTACGGAACCCCCACATCGAAGGTCCAAACTCCTTGCGTACCCTCCTCAGGAGTCAGGCCGCAATCTACCGCAACGAGCCCACTCGTCTCACCATCGTAAGGGCCGAAATCGAGCACAGGCATGTCTTGGCCTGAGATTTCGTGAATCGCTTTGACAGTCTCAAAAGAGTACCAAGGTTGGTGATATTTCACACGAATGCCCACAGCGTCCACACGTACTTCCGAATCATCGGGAGCGCCGTCTGAGACGTAATCGACAACAATGGTCGAATCGGCGAGGTCGCTCCACGTCCACGCCTGCAAATTATCGATATTCTCAACCATCGGAGTGGTCATTCGATTTACCGGACCAAAGGTCCGAGCGATGGTCCGCACAAGCCGCTCCGGCCCATTCGCTTCAATCGTAATCCGAATCTCATCGCTCGGCAAAGCATCAGGAACAGAGATGTGCAGGACCATCGAAACATTAGCAATTTCACGCGTTTGTAGTCCGTCGAAGGCATAACCGGAGAGGGAAATGTCGGGGCCCTTTGACCAGGTGTAGTAACCATCGGGTTCGCCAACAGATGAGTTCGAGTTTGTCGGGCTATAGCTCGCCCAAGCCGTGTGGGTCTGGAAATTGTCTGGCCGCTCGTGGGTGAAGGACAGCTCCCCATCCGCAACCATGCCTACGCTATGCTCTGCTGGGTCATCGGAGAAACCTCGCTTCGAGGAAATTTCCCAATCACTCGCATCATTGAATGCACCGGCTTCCAGCAATTCGATTCTCTCGGATTCGATGACGGTGTCAGCACTCGCCAGAGGAGCGAGAATCGCGAGCGTCGCGAGGAGAACCAGACTCATGCTGGTAGCGACGGCTCGGCTCATTGGGTGACAACGGTGGAGAGCAGCGCTTCAATCCGTTGGTCAGCGGCGTCTGCGCCTCGCCGCGCGGAACGCTTGAAATACAGTCTGTCGGTGGGCCGCTTGCACACGGCTGTGGTAGTGTAGCGGTTAGCACGGTGGGTTGTGGTCCCGCCGGCCCGGGTTCAAGTCCCGGCCACGGCCCCACTTCTGATTACTATTGATTGTAAGAAGTGGGGCCGTGTCCGGTTCAGATATGTCGGATTCTTCGGCCTTCGGGCCGATGAATCCTAACTGAGTAATCGGGTTTCGAGGTTGTTGTGTTCGGGTCAATCGAGATCTTCGTTAGGGATTGAGTGACCCATTCGCTCGGCCTTTGTTACCAAGTATTCACGATTGTCATCGCTGACTCCGGCGACCAGCGGCATGCGTTCCTCGACTTGGATGCCGAGGTTTTGCAATTGGATGACCTTGTCTGGATTATTTGTCAGCAAACAGACGCGGTCGATTCCAACCTCACCAAGCATTTGGGCAGCGATGCGGTAATCGCGGGCATCCGCAGGATGCCCGAGCATGAGATTTGCATCGAGTGTGTCTGCGCCTTGGTCTTGCAGATTGTAAGCTTGGATCTTTGCGTGTAATCCGATTCCTCTTCCTTCTTGACGCAGGTAAACGAGGCAACCCCAACCGACCTCTTGGATTCGTTGCAATGCAGTGTCGAGTTGGGGTCCACAATCGCAGCGCAGGCTGCCAAAGGCATCTCCTGTGAGACACTCGGAATGAACTCGGACAAGGACAGGGTCCGGGCCTTGCATATCACCGAGAGTAAGGGCGACGTGGTCGAGGCCGGTCGAGTCCTCGTGGAAGACGCGGATGCGGAATTCGCCGAAGGCGGTTGGAAGTCGAGCATCCGCTGGAACATCCAACTTTTCTGTGAGGTCGATGGGTCGGTTTGGGACCGTCATCGGTCTGATGGGGCTGCTCAGCGGTCATGAACCCAACTGATAGGAGAATTCAGCGGCGAATGCGGAATGTGTACTCTCCCGCATCCTCGGTGACTGAGAGTAGTTCGACTCCGACGCGATCGCACAAAGCTGGCATATCGTGCAATGTCTCAGGGTCATCTCCGGTAACTTCGATGATTTCTCCGGCGGTCATTTCGCGCAGGGCTTTGCGGGTTTCGTGGACTGGTACTGGACAGAAGAATCCGAGTAGGTCGAGGCGCCGAGTGGGGGCTTCAGGCGGCGCCTCGTCAACCGTGTCTGTTGCGCAGCAGTCGCCGTCTTGTTGAATCGGTGGGCAGGCGACGTCGCCAAATGAGCAGAAGACGCAGCAATGGCCTTCGTTGGGACGGAGGGTAACCTTGCAATTGGCGCATTCGTGGAAGAATATGCATTGGTCATCGGGCATCTCAAGCGATTCATCGTGCCCACACTCGGGGCATGTCAAAGTTGAGCGGTTGATGACCGCCATGTCCGAGCACCTCATGCCCCGATGATGGTGGGATTCAACGAGGTTCCGCCGAAATCGCGCTTCTTGATGACGTCGATGACATAGGATGCCTTCTCGACGTGAATCTGTACGGTTGAGGATGAGTCCTCCATGGCGATTTCGCCGAGTGCGATTTCTGGGATGCGCGCTTCGCTGACAATCCAGTCGGCAAGCGCGCGCTTGGTCACCGTCGCGCTACCGATTGCTACTGCGACGTTGACCATTCCGAATGGGTCGGTGACCTCGGACCAATCGTCTCGCTTGCGGACAGGGTCGCGGGTCATACCTTCGGGTAGCTCAGGTGCTTCGACGTAGGGAATGTCGAGATTCCAGGTGTTGGAAATCTTGTCGAGTGCGCCGATGTCTTCCTTTGAGACGAGGGACCATGCTTGTCCAGAGCGACCCATGCGACCGGTTCGACCGATGCGGTGGACGTAGGATTCTGTATCGTCAGGAAGGTCGTAATTGACTACGTAAGTGATTCCGTCGACATCGATTCCGCGAGCGGCGACATCGGTTGCGACAACAATCTTCGTTGTACCATCGCGTAGTGAATCGAGAATTTTCTCGCGTCGGTTCTGAGCCTTGTCGCCGTGCATTCCAGTTGCCTTCATGCCGAATTTGCTCAAGCGCTCCTCGAGCAATTCTACCATGCGCTTGGTATTGGTGAAGATGAGCATCTGGTCATCTTCGCTCATGTTAGCAATGAGGCGGCCGAGTACCCAGAGTTTGTTGGCTCGGCCGATGCGAACCGCGAATTGATCAATCTCAGGAACTTCGACCTCCAAATCATCGCTCATTACGAAGACTGGCTCGTCCATGAATTCCTCAGCCGCGTCGAGAACTTCCTGTGGGAAGGTCGCGCTGAATAGCAAAGTCTGCTCGCGCGCGGGCATCTTCTCGAAGATCCACAGAACGTCTGGGAAGAATCCCATGTCGAGCATTCGGTCGGCCTCATCCAAGCAGAAGTGAGAGATTTCGGCCAACTTTAGGTGTCCGCGCTTCGACATGTCGATTACACGGCCAGGGGTACCGACGATGATGTCCGCACCAGAATCAAGCTCCTTGGCTTGCTTCTCGATGTCGGTACCGCCGTATACAGTCTGAATTGCAAGACCCGACTCGCCCTGAACCCAGCTAATCTCTTCGGCCACTTGAACGGCCAATTCGCGAGTCGGACAAAGCACAATCGCTTGAGGAGTACCAGTAGGCTGGCACTTCTCGATAATTGGAATTCCAAATGCAGCGGTCTTTCCGCTACCCGTGCGAGCCTGTCCGACGACGTCTCGACCTTGGCGAGCGACGGGAATGGCCTCGACTTGAATCTCGGTTGGAGTCGTCCAGCCTTTGCCAGCCAAGGCTGACGCGATGGCTTCGTCTAAGTCCCAATCTGTGAATGCCTTGGCGGCAGGGCTCATTCAATCGCCTCAGAAGGATTCAGAATCGCTGATTTCCTTCTGCAACTCGCCCATCCAGTACTTTCGGCAGTTCTCCTTAGTGAGATACTGATCCTTGCTCGAGAAGCTGTGGTTGTAGTGTCCCTTGTCAGCACTCGAGAATTGTTCCTTACGCCTCTTGTGGTACTTCTGGAGCACGTGCTGGCGCATGTACTGGCGGAACTTCAGGGATTTTGTACGGTTGATCCCCTTCGGCGTAACGCCGTCCCAGAGCCGCTCGAATTGCTCGAGCTTCTCGTCAAAAGTCTCGCTCATCTTCATTCCTCGCGGCCCGCCGACCTGACACCCGTTTATGACCTTCACGGATGGGCTTCGCCTCACCACTACGTGGTGTGAAGTGTTTGGGGAAGGTGGAATCGGGGGATTTTTCGAGGGCGAATTTTTTGCAATCTAGTATAATTCGTCGTCGATTTCGTCGTCGAAATCATCTTCAGAATATCCGAGGGATTCGTATTGGTCGAATGCGTTTTCCGGGACGATTTTGGATTTCTCGGTCGTCTTCGCGGTTTTCTCGGTAGGCTGGTCCTTCGCTGGCGCCGCCTCTGGTGAGCTGACTCCACTCTGCGCTTCCTTCGCCTCGGCAAGTTTTCGGGGGTCTGCTTTGAGGGGGAGGTCAATCTCTTGCTCTTCACCCTGAACTTTGTCGAGAGGTGCGAGGGCGCGATTCTTCTCGGCTTCCGTGCCTTCCCAATCAACATCGCGCGCAAGCCTCTCGAGTCTCTTGCGCAGGTCAGGCTGCGTTTCTTGACGTAGAAGTTCGGCCGCTTCCTCTCGCAATTTTTCACCGCTGAGAATGATGGATAATTGGTCGATGCAAGCCTTGCGCAAGGCTTTGTCTCTATCGCGCGCTCCATCTTGAATGAGTTGAGCAACGCGCGGATTTTGCATATCGAGGGTTTTGAGAGTCCGAATGACATTCTTCCGCACGCCTGTGTCCTCGTCGAACATTGCGGCTTCGACGAGGATTGTCGCGACGCGCGATTCGACATTTGCCAGAGTTGGAAGACAGTTTGACGCCGCGCGTCGAACCTGAGCATCCTCGTCTTGTAGTGACCACGAGATTAGGTCCCAGCCGGTTGCGCCGCCCTTGACCGTGATGGTTCGTAGAATGCGGGCGGCGCGTCGTCGCAAGTCGACCTCCTCCTCGCGAATCAATTCGTCAATGTGGAGGCAACCGGTTTCTGTCCAATTCTGAGCCGTGGCTTTGAGGGTTGCAAAGGCGTCGTTACGGTGCGGCTTACGAGGGTCGCGCAATTCACGGCGAAGAATTTCCTCGCAGCCAGACGGGAAGACGGGTGCGAGTTTGCGCAGGCATTCTCGTGCTGCTTCGCGCACGTATTGGTCATCTTCGAGCAGTCGGTCTGAAAGGAAGATGAACAGATCATCATGCTTCTTGATTGCGAACGAGGGCATGGCTTGCAATGCGGCGATTCTAATCACGCCCTCGTCATCATCGAGCGCCTCGCACAGCGCTTCGTGCGCTGCCGGAACGCTCGATGGCAATACCCGATTCAAAGCCAAAATCCCGTCGATCCGACGCGCCAATCCTCCACCTTCGGAGAGAGGGATTTCAACCATCTTTACCGAGCCTGAAGCTAGGGGTACGATGTCCCTGCGCGGGATGCGTTGCCAGACCCCGTCGGCAGGTAACATCGAGCGAATGTCAACCTGTTTCACCTGACGTTGCTGGTTAATCGGACGCCCTGTTTTGGGGTCGCGAGCGATGTAGTCTCGGGCCATTTCGGTCGGGCCGGAGTGAGCGGTGCTTCTTCAACCAAATGTCTTCGCGTTCTCACTTTCCACCAAATCGCCAATTCAGAGCAGAGTCCAAGGGCGCAGACTCCACCGCGAAATCATCAGACTCAGCGGGTAAGCCTCAAGCCCTACGCGGTTCGCAATGAGAACGGGCCAAGCGCCGACCGGAGGGAGCAGACATGAGCGAACAAAGCGACATCGCCCGTTTGCTCTACACAGTCTTCGAGGGGGCGCCCTCACAAGGAATCGTTCGGGCCGATGTCGTCCGACTGTGGTCACTGGAAATGCAATGGTTTTCTCCCCAAGAAGCCGAGCAAATTGTCGACGCCCTCGGCGAAAAGGGTTGGTTTTCTCAAGAGGGCGGTCGCCTCAGCCTCGCCCCTGGCGTCGAATTAGTGATTCCTGGCCTCGGCTGGCGACCGATTACTCGACGAATGCTGGACCCACCGGCTTGCGATGCGAGCCCAAAAGAGGCGAGCATCGCCCAGAGTTCTACTTCTTTTTCTCAGCCTCAGGTGGGTCAGCGGCAGCCAAAAGCGGCTGCCGAAGCAAAAGACGCGAGTAGTTTCACACGACCAATCGTCACACCCCGCGCCGCCGAAACCGGCGCGGCCCACACTCCCAGACAAGCCCATCCTGTGGACCGCGCCGAAGGTAGTATTCCAGTTCTCATCGATTTGATCGCGCGGGAATCTGGATTGCAGAATAAGGAGGTGGTTCGCCGCGCTCAGCGAAAGCGTCGCGCCCTCGGTCCAGTCACTCTGTGGATGGCACTGGCTCTGGTCGCGCGCGAACAAGGATTGGACATGCATCGAGTCTCTAGTGCAATCGAAGACGCGGCTCAATGAGTCGATTCAGCAACCAACTCGCCGACTCAATTGCCGTTCGTAGTGCGAACTTCGGCTGCGAGCAATCCCGGTAGAACGAGTAATGCGAGCACCAAAGAGAAGGCTACCGAAATCGAACTGACCAAGCCGAAGTCCTTGATGACAGGAACAGGTGAGAGAAGCAGAACCATGAATCCACAAATTGTAGTTCCTGCAGACATAATCAGCGATGCTCCCGTTGTCGCATACATATTGTGCATAGCTGCCCAAGTACCCATTCCAGAATCTCGATTCGCCTCAAATCGACGCCAAACGTGAATCGAATAATCGATACCCAATCCGATGGTCAAAGCGGTAATCATCACCGTCAGAACATTCCAATTTATGTCCAGCACAGCCATCGCTCCGACCACCCAAGTTCCCGCCAAACCAACGGGCAGAATGACCACCAGCGAAGGCCCGAGGCGGCGTGTCAGTGCGACCAAGACCACCAGCGACACGCCGAGGGAAAATGCAGTCGATTCGATCTGTGAAAGAACCAATCCGGACAGTACATTGTGGACCAGAATCAGGTCACCACTCAGGTGAACGCGAGCGCCGGTTGCAGATTCGAGGTCGCGCTCGAACTCTTGGAATTGTTCAGCCAAACCAGCCGTCTCTTCGCTATTCTGAGCGGTCACGTCCACGCGCATACGAAGGAATCGCAGCGCATTCCCATCCTCGGTCAGAGCCACGTGCATAGCCGTACGCTCGCCCCAGGTTTGGCCACGAATCGGTTCTCCGATGGTATCGTTTGCGAGTAGATCGTCCACGGCCCGTGCAAGGTCACCCTCCGCAAATCCATCGGTAATGCCGACCGCCCCGTCAAAGACGCCAATGTGGTAGGTCTCTCCGAAGGTCTCGTCCGCTTCGATTGCATCTCGTAAAATCGGATAGATTCCATCGTAGGACGGTCTCGCAGTATCAGTTCCTTCGGGCGTGACGACATTTGTAGTCCAGGCGAGCCGATTATCGAGTCGTTCGAGTTCTTTCAGAAGGTCGCGCTCGCCTGTCAAAGCGTCCATGCCCGACGAGGGCTCGATGATGATGTCAACCGATTTGAGAGCCTCGACCTCATATGATTCATACATTGAATTTCTGACATCGATGACCTCCATTTCCTCTCCTAGGAAATCGGTCAACTCGAACTTGGTATCGAGTTGGCCGACAGAAATCACGACTGAAGAAAGAGTCAGCCCCGCCACAGCCAACAGCACAATCGCCGTGTGGCGGCGCTGGAATTCGGTGGCCCGGTTCGCGAAGCGATCCAATTGCAGCGAACGCCGGCCACCCTTTCCGGTGGTCTTCTCGACCACGACGTGCAGAGCGCCCACCGTCACTGTGCTCGCCACGAAGGCCGAAACGACCCCGAGGGCGAGGGTCACTCCAAAGGCCTTGAGCGGGGGTAGTGGTGAGAGGAAGTTGGCAAGGAAAGCGAAGGCGGTGGTGACCACAGAAAGGGTCAGTGCGAGCCTGAGAATCGAGAAAGAGCGCACCCAAGCCAGCGCCGGAGTAGCAGAATTATCTCTCGCTCTCTCGTAGGCGCGTTGCAAGTGAATCGAGTAATCAATTCCGAGGCCCAACACCACGGGGGCTACAGCGACTTCGAGAATTGAAAATTCGGAGCCGATGAGTGCCATCGTTCCGTAGGTCCAGACTAAGGCCGCCGAAAGTCCTAGCAATGGTGCGGCGACCATCATCGCTGAACGGAAGGCGACGGCGAGGACGAGGACAACGACGAGAATCGAGAGTAGCAGGAGCCAGACCAGATTGTCGAGGGTCGATTCGTTGATGTCATTGCTCACAAGGTCGTCCGAGACAACTCCGTAGGAGAGCGCGGAGCCGTCGGCAGAGGCGCGCTTTTCGAGTAGTCCACGGAGTTGAACTGCCTTCTGCAAGCGGTCGTCAGCTTCGAGGTCCCCGCTGATTTCGATTACCCACATCGTGCTCGACGCTGTTGGAGTCGGATCGCCTGTGTGTCCATTCTCGAGCCAAGCGCAGATTGGCTCGTGGTCAAAATCCTCGTGAAGCATCACCAAGCGAGCAAAGGAGGCAGTTGCAATCGCTCGATCGTCACCAATCGCATCGGTGCATTCTTCATCGGTGATGATTGCATTGAGTAATTCCTCCCAATTGTTGAATTCTGAGATGTCGCGGCTCTCGCTGTCGCGCTCATCGAGGGATACTTGCAGAATCCGAGCCGCGTTGATATGAGCGGTTACGAAATCCCCGTTGGCAGAAGACAATTCATCAACGGCGGTCAAATCGGCGGCCAATTGCTGTATAGCGCCGATTTCGAGAACATTTGCACCTTCTTGAGTCGGTTGAATATGAACATAGATTCGGTGCGGCGAGGGAGGCATTACCTGTTCCATCCTCTCGATCGCACCGTCGGCCTCGGTCTCAGGAGCAAAGGCTGAGAGGTCCGTCTGAAATTCAGGAAGCGGACTGAGAGCGAGGCCGGTAGCAACAGTCAGCAAAAGGCTCGCAACAACGATTCCCAGCGCCGCCTTTTCGAAGGCGGCAGCGATGCGATTCTCGAGCGGAGCAGCGTCGAGCATCGGCGCTCCCATCACCAACCGCTACATAATTCAAACAGTGTATTGGACCCTTAGGGTCCAGCAAACGAATGAAAGCCCTCAAAAGGGGGAGGCCGGTCGCGCGCTCGTCCATGCCAGTAAAGGTGCTCAAGAACGAGGGGTCTGAGATCCGATTGCGCCTCATAGGGGAGGACCATGCTACCCTACAGATGTTCAGGTCCCGCCTGAATGACAATGACAAGGTAGAGTATGCGAATTACTTCACCGGACACCCTGACCTAGACGAGCCAGAACTATTCGTTCGCGTCAAGAAGGGAGCCAAGGCTGACAAGATCGTCAAGGATTTGTGCTCGGCTATCGCGAAGGAGTTCGCCGACCTCTCAAACTGAGGCGGTGACAATTTGGCTGAAGCCAGCTTCGACTCACGCGACTCGCGGCAAATCGAACAACACCTAGGTCTTCACGGCTGGGCTTTCGAAGGCTCTGGAATCGGTGGACTGCTCAAAGTTCGCATCGAGGATTTCCGAGTGGAGGAGGTCGCAAGGACTCCTGCACTCGACAATAAGGGTCGCTTTACTGTGGTTAGAGCGACCCTGCATAATTGGGAGACGAATCGATTTCTTCGAAGGTTGGCTGGAGCTTGTGGAATCAACCGGAATCGAATTTTCTGTTCTGGATTGAAAGATAAGCGCGCGGTGACGACACAATTGTTGGTTATCGATGCACCGCGAAAAAAGGTCGAGGCTGTCGATATTCCAGATACTGAACTCGAAATCCTCGGCCGCACCCACCAGAAGGTGGGGATGGGTGATCACGATGGCAACCGCTTCACCATCACGGTGCGCGGTTGTTGCGATGAGGATGGTTCGCCGCTCGAAGCCAAAGAAGCCATGCGGCGAGTTCTAGAGATTCGCGACGGGATGGCTCAGCGCTTGGGTGATGATGCCTTCCCGAATTGGATTGGACCCCAGCGTTTTGGGGCGACTCGACCGGTTACCCCAGAGGTTGGACGTGCTGTAGTTGAGGGTGATTTTGAGAGGGCTGTCGACCTCTATCTCGGGATGCCGGGGTCGAAGATGACCGAGGAGGTCGCAAACTTCCGCAAAATGTGGGTGGAGACCAAGGATGCAGAGGCATGTTTGGAGGCTGCACCGAAGCATTTGGGTTACGAAAAGAG
Source organism: Methanobacteriota archaeon (assembly GCA_016845365.1). Lineage (GTDB taxonomy): Archaea > Thermoplasmatota > Poseidoniia > Poseidoniales > Thalassarchaeaceae > MGIIb-O1. Next base: position 22,485 of record JAERST010000002.1, on the reverse strand, counting down.
CATCTTAGAGGCGCTCATCAAGAATTCAGAAGACCACGTCAAGGCCTTCCGCGCTCTACCTCCATCACTGCAATTACTGATGATTCACTCACTACAATCACTGGCATTCAATCACTCGTTGGCCGGACGGTTGGAGGCGGGATTGGATTTGCTCGAGCCTGAATTGGGAGACTTGGTCGCACCGGTTCAAGCGAGCGGACGAATCGATGTATCGAAGATGTCCTTGGTTACTGAGACCAATCTTGACCGATGCCGCAGAAATTGTCGGCTCGGCCGATTAGCTGTGACTGGACCACTGCCTGGGCAAGAGGCCAAATTTGCTGAGGGCGAGCCGGGAATCGTCGAGGCTGCTGCTTTGGATATCACAAACCTCGCCGATATTGAATGGCGAGTGAAGAGAATCCCCAATTTGACGACGAGTGGGACTCGGCGCCCATTGAGCGTTACATTCCGCGACTTTAGCGTCGAAGAGGCGGCCTCACTTCCCGAAGAATCCTCCTCGCCGCGTTGGGATGAGGGCCCACTCGAAGGCGAGCGCTGGAATCCAGAGGGTGCAGATTTGAGACTACGGTTCACCTTGCCACCGGGAACCTATGCGACGGTATTGATGCGCGAATTCATGCGCTCGCCCCTAGATCACTACTGAGAATCGATTGTCCGATTCACAAACGAAGTTGGCCACTGCCAATGGCGAAAATGACGAGATGAAAATCTCAGCCAATGGATGGTGTCTGATTCACAGACGGCCCATTTCGAGGGCTTCGATTTGGCCGACGTGATCGTTGATGGCTCGAACCTTTGTCTCAAAGCCGTCAACGATTCCTTCACCCTCGCCAAGTACTGCTTGGACTTCGATGAACATCATTCCGAAAGCGAGGGGCTTAATCTCACAGGCTTGAACTTCCTCCATCGAGGAGATAGTGTCTGCAATCCCCTCGTAATCTGGAGATCCATCCTCTGGCTGGTCGATAGTGACCTTATACTTGACAACGACATGTCCCATGTAGAACAACTCCGTGAGGCTCAGGGCCCTTCGAATGTGCATGAAGGGCAGACGTACTTGACGCCTTGAACTCGGCAGCGCTCGCTACGACCGATTGCTTCTCCACACTCTGGGCATGGGAAAGCAGTGCTCTTGCTCTCTACGAGAGGAAGACCGGACGAGGTACAGATGTCAGCTCTAGCAGTCATACGAAGACCCTCAGCGAGGCGGGCGACTCGCCTCCCCCTTTTAGCGTTGACCGACGGGTAGGCGAGTCACTTCGATGCTCAGTGAGCGGAATGCCGGCATGGAATGGGTTGAAATCAATAGGCATTTGAGTGGGGTCAGGCGAGTCACATGGGTGAGACTGAATTGAATTTGACCGGTGAACAGGTCGACCTGACCAAGTTTGTCGAAGATGCTGGTGGTATCCACGGATTGAGAGATATTGACAAGGTTCGTGGATGGAATAATATCGAGTACGGCGCGGGTCTATCTGGAAAGAATACTCCCGCGACAAAATTGTCGATGAATAAGGCATTCATTCCTCCCGGCGGCGTCGCAGCAGCTCATATCCACGTCGATTTCGATGTGATGGTATTCCTACTCAAAGGGGCGGTGCGCCACGAATTTGGGCCAGGTTGCAGGGAATCTGTTGTTCACAGCGCGGGAGATATGTTCTACATCGAACCCGGGCTTCCTCACGAGGTATTCAATTGCTCAGATACAGACTGGGTCGAGGCAATCGTCGCTCGCTCCGATGCCTCGGAATGGCAGAATATCGTTCCCTACGACCGAGACTCTGAGTGAGATTGCGGGCTTACAGCGCGGGTCAACCGACCACGCTGAGTTTTCCACTTCGCCCGGTCGACACCACGCGCTCGCCGAGGCGGCGCTTGCACCAACCATTGCGTATGCGCACGATATCGCCGGTCGCGACCTCGTCGATTTGATCATCCCAGAGGACGAGACCTACGACTCCAGATTCGTCGCGACCGCAGGCAGCAGCGACTCGTCCAGTCCACTTTCGACTCGAGACGAGTCGCGGAGGATAACGGCGTAGAACTAAGATTTCAATGTCGGAGACCGGGCGGTCTTCCTTCAATCGATTTACTTTGACTCTCCGCCGTGGCCTACGCCCCGGCGAGAGTCTATTTGTCTCGGCTTTCGAATCGTTCAGTATCTGCTTCTCTATCTGCTTCAGGCTGGCCATGTGAATCAATCAACCTCGCCGTCATCGCCTATCAAGACTCGAGGGGAGACCTGAGTGAAAGTGAAAGTGCCCCTACGGGAATTCTGAAAGTGAACAGAAATCGAATCGAGCCGTGCCAATCCAAGAATCAGTCTTTCTTGGACACTCGACGGAATCCAACGGCGATATCCTCGTCTGCCTCAGCCTCAGCCTTCTCTACATTGACACCGAGCTCGGTCAGATGCCGTTGAACTTGCTCGTAAGCACTCAAGCCGCGGGCTGGTTTACGCGGCTGAGGCAAGCGATTCTTGCAAACCAAATAGGTCTCCGATGAGGCATTCCTGCTGGCCATCGGAGCGTATCGCTGAACTACGCTGAATCTATCCTTAGCCGCCTTGATCAAGCCCTCGATTCCGACGCCTTGGAAGATTTTCGTGACGAAGGCGCCACCAGGGGCCAGCATATCACACGCCACATCGAGGGTCATGGTCGAGAGTTCGAGTGAGATGGCTTGGTCGGTATCGTATCGACCAGTGAGCTTTGGTGAGATGTCCGAAAGCACTACGTTGAGTTCTCGCCCATCGAGCAGCGCCTCGATTCTCTCGATGGTTTCCGCGTGTGTGATATCTCCTTGAATCACGCTCGCGCCCTCAACAGGCGAGGTCGATTTGAGGTCCACGCCGATGATTTGTCCCTCTACACCTGCCTCTTCGACCGAGACCTGTGTCCATCCGCCAGGGTGACATCCGACATCGAGAACCGCATCACCCTCACGGATGACCTCGAATTTCTCCTGAATCTGTTTGAGTTTGTAGGCCGAGCGGGCTCGATACCCCTTCGATTTGGCTTGACGCCGCCACGGGTCGCGCCGATTCTCCTGATACCAGCGCTTGCTCATGCCCGCTCGTCATGCCCCCTCGTTATGAATCCGAGCCGGCCAATGCGGTACAATCACCCCGGTTCGGGGATGAGTCTCACAGTCCAATTTCTTCGATGAGCGCACGCGCAGTGTGGCGAATCGCTGTTTCAGACTGCATTTGAGGGACGAATCCAGTCGAGAATAGGTACTCGACGTCGAGGCTGGTCTTTGGCACATCCCCAGCCCAGCCTCGGTCTCCACCAGTGTATTCGATTGAAACTCCCTCGAGGCCGGATTCCTCAACGACGATCTCAGCAATCCGCCTCACCGAGCAAGTATCGCCGGTTCCCAGATTGTACAGATTGACGGCCTCGTCGGTATTATCCACAAGATGAACCATCGCGCGGACACAATCCTCGGCCGACATATACGACTTTTCTTGCAGGCCGTTGCCAAGAACTTCCAGCCTGCTCGGGTCGCGCTTGAGCTTGTGAATGAAATCAAAAATCACTCCATGAGTCCCGCGCGGTCCAACGATATTAGCAAAACGATGCACCCAAGACTTTGCCCCAAAAGTGCCGCACCAGGCGGTAATCAGGGCTTCGGAGGCCAATTTGCTGGCGCCGTAAAGTGAGATGGGTTTGACCGGCCCGTAGGTTTCGGGTGTGGGCATAACGCTCGCCTCACCGTAAATCGCGCTCGACGAGGAAAACGAGATGCGCTCGACCCCCGCGCAGCGCATTGCTTCTAGCACATTGTAAGTTGCAACGGTGCCCTGCCGCAGGTCGGTATCGGTGACTTCAGTCCCGAGCCTGATGTCCGGGTTTGCTGCCAAATGGTGGACGGTTTCGATGCCTTCCATCGCTGATTTGACGGCGTCGAGGTCGAGTAAATCTGCTCGAACGACCTCGACTCCAGATGAGCCATTGTGGTGCGCGAGGAATTCGTCGCGACCGCTAGAGAAGTTGTCAAGCACGCGCACGCGCTTGCCTTGTGCGACCAATGCATCGACCAAATGAGATCCAATGAATCCAGCACCACCGGTGACGAGTTCCATGGTCGCGCCACCGAAGACCCTTCTTTGAGCCATTCGCCCGAATGACATCAGACGATTCGACCAAATTCGACCGTCGAGATTGGATTACTCTACCAATTTGACTCAATGCCAAGCATTAGCCTCGCGGCGCTGTCGCAGCATGATTACAGCCGCGAGATAACCAATCAACGCGAGGTGCGCAGCGGTGCAAAATGGACAGATATGCTGCACCACGAGCACCTCGATCCCGATCAACAATAGCAGGAAGGGAACCCCAGCCAATCCCAACCACCAAGCGTAGTCGAGGTATTTCGGAGCCCACTTTGCGTGGATGTCCATGCGTATGCAGAGCACGACGAAGAAGAGCGCGGTGAACGCAGCCATTCCCAGAGAGCCCCAGGACATTCCGAACAGGTTATTGTAACGCGGGTCGCCAATCACTGAACCGCACTGCACAAGCCCTTCGGTTGCACAAAATTCGCCCCCCAATGGGTTGCGGACCATATCGTTGTAGATGACCCAAGTCCAAGCGGATGAGAGAAGGCCGGTGATGGAGAATGCAAGGGTGCCTTCGAGCATTCGATTTGTGCCATCGACGCCGTCCTTGGAACGACTGCTGGCCAAGAGATAGCCCGAAGCGAGTAGTCCTGCGATGAAGAAAAGAAGGACGGGGTCGGCAAGAGGATTAGCCATTCAATTACCTCCTAAAAATCGCGCAAGCGCATTTCCAACATCCTCTCCCGAGGGGTGGTTTTCAGGTTGCGCTTGATTCCAAATGACCGTTCCGCTGCTGTCGAGAATGACGCTGAACGGTGTGCCGGGTAGGTCCCAATCCTTGGCGATGGAGTTTGAGAGGTCGTCGACGTATGTCCAAGTATGAGGGTCCCCGGGTCTCTCAGCACAATTCTTTCTACCCGAATAACAACCATCGCCATTATTCTCGTTATCTCCGAATGAGGTTTTGTCGCGGAATGCTTCTACTTCTGCGCGAGAGCTGTCGTGGCCGCTAATCTCGAGCGAGACCATGACATTGATGAATCTGACATCGTCCTTGAAGGCCTCATGCATTTGTGATAGTTCCTCACCCTCTTCCCAGCAGTATGGGCAGTCTGTGTCGAGGAAGTTGATGTAGATGAGACGACCATCGTACAACTCGCTCAGGCGGACTTCTTCCCAGGTGCTACCTGTGTAGGCGTCCGCCACGAAATCGGGCGCTAGCGAGCCTTCCTCGGGGCCGACGTCGGCAGGGGGAGCAATCAACATAGAAGCGATGAGAACGATAGTGACGACGCCGGCGGTAATCATCCCGGCCATCAATCTGACATCCTCATCCTTGCCTTGTGGTTCAATTCGCGCGCGCCTACGTGCCATCTGAATCGGCCTGCCGACTTTCTCTTTCACTTTCAGGTTCTCGGCGGCCGATTCCGCGCGCGCGGCCTTTGGCTGATGCGCGCGCGAGGCTTCAGTTTCACTTTGCGTCAACCCCTCTGGTTCGGGCTTGATATCTGAGCAGTCATCTCGCCGTTGAACTTGGAGGTAACAAATATGCCAAAGACATCAAGCAAGAATGAACAGCCCGAGAACGAACAGAACACCACCCTCGTTGGGTGGGCAAGGCAAAGCCGTGCCGGAGGTGCGCTGAAGATCAGTTTGCACCAAGAGGCGATCGGCAATTGCCACACCTATACGACCGCCGACGGCACGGCTTACGTGCCTCTGGTGATCAGTATGGCAGCTCTGCGCCGCGTCATCGACGGACAGCAGAGCGTCACCACCGTCAGCCAGTTCGCTGAGAACTGATGCTGAACCCGCCTCCCACCGAGCGCCCCAGCGATTGCTTCATGGGGTCTCGGTGGGGGCACACGCATCGTGCCTGATGATGAGCGCGACGATGAGGCGATCTTCTGGGAGCGCTTCTTCGAGCGATTACAGCCTTTGAGGAAGGCTGGAGAGAAGGTTCTGGGCACTGTCGATTCTTCGCCCGTGGGCGATGCTGTCGATTATGTTGACCAGATGCTAACCGCCGGTGCCAAGCGCGGACATGCGGTTGGCCAGCGCTTGGCTGAATTCTGGTATGCAGCGATTCTTCGCAGTCCAGGAATCATCGTCGCTTTTCTTCTCATCATCTCAGCGGTCGCGTTCAATTACGCTAAGGATTTTGAGCATCAAATTGATGGCGACGTAGAGATTTATCTTCCAGACAATGCCGAATCGACAGACCTGCTCAAACAGGTCCGGAGTCAATGGGCCACAGACATCATGATTCTGTATTTCCAAACGGATAATGCGATCGAGAGGACCTGTGATCCGGGAGAATCTCCACCGAATTGTCGAGGGACAGAGAATATCACCAGTCTGGAGATTCTCCAGCAGATGTCTTGGCTTGAGAGCGACGATAATAATCGAGGCCTCGGAGGCTATCAAGCCGGCCTCGATGAACACAAGGATGACCGGGGCGACATCGATGGAGTCATCTGGGTTCTGTCGCCCTCTCAGGTGATCAAGGAAGCAAATTCTTCCAGCTCAAGATTCACCTGCGCCTTCGAAAAATATGGGCTGCCCACCGGTCAGCGTGAGGAATGCACGGCAGCCCAATTCAATCCCTATCACGGATACTCCATTCCCGACGACCAAGATAGAATCGACAACCTCGTCGACCAAACCGAAGGATTGCTTTCTTCATTCGTCATGGATTCCCAAGACCATCCTCTACTCGACGAGAATGGCAATGGAATCTACGATGATGATGGCGATGGAATCTGGGATACTGGCGTCATCATCCTCGGACTAAAATTCGACATGGAGGGAACCAGCCAGTACATCTCCCGAGATGACCCGAAGGGAATCAGCGAGGAGAATCCCGACGGTCAAATTCAGGACCATAAGGCATTCATCGCCTATGCTAAGACTCTGATTTTCGAACAAACTGCGCCAGACAATTGCGAATTATGCTACCGTCAATACGACGAGTTAATGTCATCCTCAATCAGCACAGAAATTCATGCATTGTGTACCAAACAGAACGAAGACCAGCCTCGCAGCAAGTGCATTGGAGTAAATCAAGAACTCATCAATCAAGCCAAGCAAATCGCTGATGAGCGACCAAATCGACAAGCGATTACGGTGACCGGACTGACGCCGGTGGTACACGATGTCTCAGACGCGATTTACGATGAGCTCGTCGAGACGATGCTTCCAATCGCAGGATTATTGGTCGCCATCACCATGTTGATTCTGCATCGAAATCCGAAAGTAATCATCATCTGCGGTCTACCGATTTCGATGAGTCTAGCGATTACTTTCGGAACCACGGTTGTCGCGGACATTACGCTCACTCCGATGATCATCTCCGCCGGACCGATTCTCGTCGGATTAGGCGTCGATTATGCCTTACATCTGACGAATCGCATAGAGGAAAATAGACAGGAATTACTTGAGGAACGTCTCGAGGATTCTTGGAGAAGGCAAAGAGACGGATTCAACACCGGTGAACTCGACCCATGGGACCCGGTGCTAAGCCTAACGGCAACGGTTCGAGCATCCTTGACTACCGGCCATGCAATCTTCCTTTCAGCCATCACCACAATCATCGGATTTAGCGTCCTGACTTGGGATTCACTCGTTCCGATTCATCCGATGCGAACCGTAGGAATCACCCTACTTTTGGGAATCGCAACGACATTCTTCCTATCGATGATAATGGTGCCAGCCCTCGTCCATCTTCTGCGCTACAGAAAGACCGACCACGGGCTGGATATGCCGCCACTTCAGACTCTACTATTCGCATTCGTCATTGGCGCTGCCGCCGCTGCAGTCCTCATCACCTATGACACGACGTCGACTGGAAACGCCATCTTCTTCGGCGCCTTCATCGGCGGCACACTTCTACTCGCCATCCAATCGGATTTCTGGCTGAAAATCGGCGAACTCCCAGTCAAGACCACGCTTGTCGTCCTGCTCGTTGCCATGGTAACGACAGCAGGCGGAGTCGTCATCCTCGAGGAGGAGATGGGCAAGCCGCTTTCCGGCTCATCGGATGAGGTCCCACCCGGCCTCGCAAGCTACGATGCTCTACGCGAGTACAGCTTCATTTTCCAGGGCGGCCAAACTAACATGTTCATCGTCGATGCAGAAATTAGAGGGCCGCAGAACTCGACCGCGCCGATCAGAGATTTACCAATCCTCGACGCGATCGAACATATGCAGGAGAAGAAAATCAACAATGTCCCCCAGACCTCCAGCATCAGCGTCGTAAATATCCTGAAAGCGGTGCACGTCGACGTCAATATTTCCGGTCTGGAGGTCTACGATAGAAGCCTCTGGGAACTCCTGCATGACGAGTGTTGGGATGAATCGACCAACCCCTTGCGCCCAGAGTGTTGGGCCTATGCAGCGAGCAGTAGGGAGGACATGGTGAATATCGCATTGGACACGTTGAGTCCCGAGATTCGCAGTATGCTGATGAACGCCGACCAAGACGTCTGCGACCGCGCATCCCCGTGCGAAACCAAGACCCTCGTCTACGTCACTCAACCCTACATCAACCTCCACGACGCGACACCTTTGCGCGACGCTATCGATGACCATCTGGATGGGAATGGGGATTGTGATGACGCCCTCACCTGCTATGCGTTGGGGATTGAGGGCGTCAGTAATTCGAAGCTGACCGGCGGGCTGCCGGTCAGCATCGACATCAATGCTGGAATCCAAAAAGCCCAGAGTGAGACTACAATCGCAACGATGGTGATTTTGCTATTTACCATGATGATTCTATTCCGTTCGCCGAGGCTTGCGACATTCACCATGGCGGCGGTTGCGGTAGTGGTGCTTTGGCAACCGCTCTTGATGCGACAAGGTTCGGTGAATGTCAACTTCTTCACGGCGATGATTGGTACTCTCGTCTTTGGAATTGGGGTCGATGATTCGATACATATTGTTGACCGCATCAAAGACGAGGGCGAGACACCGGCAGGTATCGTCAAGTCGGTGGCTCGCACTGGTCAAACTATCTTCGAGACCACCGCAACAACTTGCGCTGGTCTCGCCGCAGGCCTCTTCGTAGCGATTCCAGGCCTGCAGAATTTCTTCGTGCTGATGATGTCGCTTCTCATCCTCGCACTTCTGACTTCAAGCATATTGCTGCCGAGCCTAATCGTCGCCTGGCATGAGTTACGCTCGAGATTGCTCGGCAGAGGCCCCTGGCTGGATTATGAGGATTCAGGGGCCTTGGAGGCCTCGGCTGTGCTCGAGGCCACACTCGAATGACCTCGTTCACACTCAGTATTGTTTAGTGAGGGTGCAGGGAGTAAGCCCCTTTCTGTTCACCTTTCGGCTGGTCGCATTCAACTATGCATCCTACCCGGCCCTGTCGATGCACTACGGGCCTGCTTGGATTTGCTCCAGCGGGGTTGCTCGTTCCAGCCGCGGTCAGGAAACCTCACCCTTTCGGGATCATCGTGCGCCTGGCGCGGGACGTTTCTGTTGCAGAGCCGACCCTCCCGGGCCTCCGGCTTGCACCGGACCGCTTGCATCTTGGAGAGGGGACTTTCCTCAGTGTCTGGCACTGTCAGCGACCCTCCTGCTCCCTCATCCTATCGGTATGGCATCGACGAATGAACCCAACGGTTTGCAATTGTTGGTAATTTTGACCTAATTTATTGTCTTCTTAGAGGGGTAACCATCATGGCCGTCTTTCATCTGCCTCCCCATGTGAGCGACGTTGAGGCGCTAAAGCAGCAAGCCGGAATCGCGGCTTGCGATTTTGTCAAAGACGGTATGAAAATAGGTCTTGGAACCGGCTCGACCGTTCGTTACACGGTACTAGAATTGGGTCGCAGAATGCAAGAAGAAGGCCTCTCTGTAGTCGGGGTTCCAACCAGCGAAGCAACTAGAGAATTGGCAGAGGGCCTAAGCATCCCTCTAGTGCCCTTGGCGGAGGCCGGAGTTTTAGATTTGATAATTGATGGCGCAGATGAGTTTGATTCCGATTTCGCTCTAATCAAAGGCGGAGGTGGTGCATTGACTCGCGAAAAGATAGTCGCACAGTCTAGTAATGCTATGGTGGTGGTTGCTGACGATAGGAAACAAGTTGAAATCCTTGGTGATTTTGACCTACCTATCGAAGTATTACCCTTTGAATGGAAGCGAACCGCAGATAGGGTTGCCGAGATTTGCCCCGGACCTGTGGTCAGAAGAGGGGGAGATGAGCCATTCATTAGCGATAATGGAGGTTACATCCTAGACTGTTCATTCGGCTCAACGATTACTAATCCAAGTGAATTGGAATCCGCTTTATTGGATATTGCTGGAGTTGTCGAAGTTGGCTTATTTGTGGCTATCTGTGATGCGGTTGTAATGGCCGCGAGCGGTGGAGTAGTGACTCTTGTCAAGCAAGACGGCAGATTAGCCTGATATCCTTCCGGACCGTTCCGATTAAAGAGGGGGGCCAAGTCGGCTGGCTGGGTCTGTAGCTTAGTCAGGTAGAGCACCCGGCTCTTAACCGGGCGGTCGCGGGTTCGAACCCCGTCAGACCCGCCAAATCTAATCTGCCTGAAGGCTTCGTTTGATATGGGGATGCCCCGCCCAAGGGGCGGGGTTAGTATGACCAAAGAGACTTGGATAGGAGATGTTCGAGCCGGAAATCATGACGGTTCGAAGGTAGAATTGAAGGGATGGGTTCACCGTTCCAGAGGTTCTAACAAGATTCGATTCGTTGTCCTTCGGGACTCTACAGGAACTGTTCAATGCGTTGTCAAAAGGGACGTTGTTGGAGACGAAGCCTTTGATGCGGTAAAGGATGCACTTATCGAATCCAGCCTAATTATTCATGGAAGCGTCGAAGCAACTGACAGAGAACATGGTCACGAGATTCAGGTTTCAGATTTACAGGTTGTTGGGCCAGTCAATCCAGATAACCCATTTCCGATAACAGAATCCGCTATGGAACAAGCAGACGGGGGTGAAACTGAGTTCTTACTTGACAACCGACACCTCTACCTTAGAACTAGTCGAATGACAACTATGCTGAAGATGCGTTCCACAGTTTTTGGCGCCATTCATTCCTATTTCCGAGATCGAGACTTCACGGAATATCAAGCACCTAATTTCGTTGCTGGCGCCGTAGAAGGGGGAAGCACCTTATTCGAGGTTCCATACTTTGGACGAAAGGCCTACTTGACTCAATCTTGGCAACTATATGCCGAGGCTGCAATGCCTGCATTAGAACGCCTCTACACAATGGCGCCATCATTCCGGGCTGAGAAGTCCAGAACACGCCGCCACTTGACTGAATTCTGGCATGCTGAGATGGAAATCGCTTGGGGTTCAAATGACGATGTGATGGTTCATGGTGAAGGCGTGGTTCGTAACATAGCACGTACATTGTTAGATGAGCATTCAGATGATTTGGCAAACATTGGTAGAGATTTGGATTTAATTTCCAGATATGCAGACAATCCATACCCAAGAATGCGTTACGACGAAGCTGTTGAAACGCTTCAAGGAATGGGAGTGGATATTGAATGGGGACAAGATCTAGACTACTCTAAGGAAAAGGTCTTGACCGAAGATTTCGAAGTCCCTCACTTCCTCACTCATTACCCCAGAATTGCCAAGCCATTCTATCATCGCCCAGATCCCGAGGACCCCAAATATGTCCTGTGTCATGATTTATTGGCACCAGAAGGATATGGCGAAATTATTGGTGGAGGGGAGCGAACTTGGTCAGAGCCAGAGATTCTTGATAGAATCGATGAAGAAGGCACCGACAGAGAGGCATATGAATTCTACATCGACATTCGTCGTTACGGGGGGGTTCCACACGGTGGCTTCGGACTAGGGGTCGACCGTGTATGCGCATGGCTGACAGGTGCTGATCACATTCGTGAAGTTATTCCATTCCCTCGAGATAGTCGTCGAGTAACGCCATAATCGACACCTTCGGTGTCGTAAGGGAATTTGCTAACACTCATACCACAGGTCTTGCTCGCAGAGGTATGGCCGAGTGGGAGACTATCGATCTTGCAAACCCTACCGAGGAGCACAGAATGCTTCGTGAGATGGTCCGAGATTTTGTTCGTGAAGAGGTTGAACCGCAAGCATTAGAATACGACCGAGAAGAGAAATTCAACCTTGATTTATTTCGTAAATTAGGCGAGTATGGATTACTAGGGATTTCTGTTCCCGCAGAGTATGGCGGCTCGGGAATGGATGCCACTTCAGTCGCGATCATAAATGAGGAACTAAGTTACTCTGACCCTGCATTTTGTCTTGCATACCTAGCCCATTCACAATTGATGGTGAATAATCTTGCCTTCAATGGAACAGAGGAACAGAAGGCGAGGATTCTGCCAAAGGTCTGCAGCGGAGAATGGGTCGGTTGCATGGCGATGAGCGAGCCGGGATACGGAACTGATGTTCTAGGAATGCAGACTACTGCTCAACAGAATGCAAACGGAGACTGGGTCATTAACGGCCGGAAAATGTGGATTACTAATGGCTCGATTGACGAGGAAGGTACTCCTGCCGATGTGTGTTGGTTGTATGCAAGGACCGGAACAGATGCTAAAGGTCGAGCTGAAGTTACTACCTTCCTGGTGGAAAAGGACATGCCAGGGTTCAGCGTAGGTCAGAAAATCTATGATAAATCAGGCATGCGGGCGTCGAATACCGCAGAATTGGTATTCGACGATTGTATTGTTCCGGCTGAAAATATCGTAGGCTCACCCGGTGAATCGATGATCCATATGATGCGCAATCTAGAGTTGGAGAGAATAGGACTTGCAGCAATGGGATTAGGGATTGCCCGAAGATCACTAGCGGCTATGAATCAATATGCTAGTGAGCGAGAAGCATTTGGTCAAGAAATCAGAAATTTTGGGCAAATTCAGCGCCATATCGGTGAGTCGTGGGGCGAGTATCGAGCAATGCGTGCTTACATCTATGAAACTGCTAGAAATACAGATCTCTCAAAGTCAGGAAACAGGTTAGACACAGACGGTGTGAAATTATTTGGCACCACTGCTGCGAAAAATATCGCAGACAGGGCAATCCAAGTCATGGGCGGTTACGGCTATGTTGGTGAATACACTGTTGAGAGACTTTGGAGAGATGCTAAGCTCCTTGAAATCGGTGGCGGGACTTTAGAATCTCACCAGAAAAATATCACCCGAGATTTGGCTCGAATGCCGGAAAAAATCGAAGAATGAACTGTCTTCATTAATGGTAGTCCCGCCCGGATTTGAACCAGGGTCCCCAGGACCAAAACCTGAGATGATGGACCGCTACACTACGGGACTATGACCCCGCGGTCGAGTGTGACCGCTTTGGACTTGACGGGCCGTGAAACCGCAGACTACAATAGAGTTCGTGCTACCAAAGGGAACATGCGTCAGCGCCTTGCGATGTCGTTGGTTATGTTGATGTTGACATCTATGATGTCATATGGCATAGTCGTTAATCAGAACGATTGGGCTGAGTATTATTCCAACTTGAACTCAGAAACAAGTGAATTCATTCAAGATTCAAGGGATGTTTTTGTCAATCCAAATCCATGGATAGAACCTAGCCTCTGGGACCGAGTTTATGTAGGGCAAGAGGAAATTCGTGTGACAGTAATCAGTCATTCGTTAAGAGAACTAAATGCATGGCAACATAAACACGGACAAATTGAAACTCAAACGGCTGCATTCGATGGGCAACAATTAGTTGTGACCGACTCACCGGATGGCGTAATCGACCATCGAACATTTTGGCTAGATTCAGATATGTTTCACAAATTATCTGGGGTTGTAGGGATAATAGGTATCTTGGACGCTGAAAACTCACCAGAACCATACGGCACAAATCCACTAAGTGATGGAGAAAACCAACCAACTTCTGTTAGATCAGGAGAAATACATGGGGCAACCGATGCATGGGATAGAGGCTATTCTGGCGAAGGCATAATCGTCGCAGTGGCAGATACTGGAATTGACTTCGCTCATCCTGATTTGGATGGTACTCAGGCTAGAATTCTAGATGGCAACCAACACGATGGTTGGCCAATGATGTTCGATCATAATTCGATGTATTACTGGCTAGTTAATGGTGAAGCATATCCAGAACGAAACACCTGGTATGCAGATACATCGACACTCGATTACGACAATGATTCCGATGGAATATTGGATAACTCAGGCCACATCATTACTGGCCTCCCTAATTCAACTTCAGGCGTTTATCACTTGGGTGAACACCCAGATTCAACTTTGAGAAGTCAGATGGGAGGAGATGTGCCAATTTTAGTCATCGATTCTGTTAGTAACGGAACATATGATATTGTTATCCCAGACATCAATCGGAATGGTAATTTCAGCGATGATGAATGGATGGTTAAGGGGAATGAAACCGCAGGCTTGGATGAAGATGGAGATGGAATTAGGGATGTATCTGCTGGTTTGTTATATTGGATATCTGATGGAGTAAATGGCGTACCCTATGGTGAGGTATACTCTGCAAGGCATGGTTATTCCGACCGCATTGCTGGTGCAGGTAACCTCACATTGTTCATGCTTGATTCTGGCAATCATGGGACGCTATGCGCCTCAGCAGTAGCGGCTCAGGCTCAAGTAAACAATGGGGCTGTTCTAGGAATGGCTCCCAATGCTACAATCGCTAGTATTGGTAATCATTACTCCGGAGGTCATTCTCTGGACGGTTGGAGGTGGATAGCGGAAGGAAACGATGGAGACCCCAGCACTTGGGATGACCAACCTCACATCGGTTCGTTTTCATTTGGTTATTCTAGTATTGATGACTCAGGTGCAGATTCATATTCTCTATACCTTGATTGGTTAACTCGAATTTACAATAATCAGACACATTACGCAGTTGCGATTGGAAATGGAGGACACGGCTATGGTACTGTGAAAGTTCCAGGGGCTGCACAAGGGATATTCTCGGTTGGAGCATTTTCAAGCCGTTCAAACATGCTATGGGGGCAAAGTGCTCCATGGAATAATCGTGGCCCCAATATCGTTGGTAGGATGGATCCAGATATCGTTGCTGTGGGTTGGTCTGCAACCGGCGATATACCCCTCAATACACGCAATAATGGTAATTCAGCAACTACTACTTGGGGTGGAACAAGTCTCGCTACTCCAATCGCTGCGGGTCTGATGGCAGTGGTTGAGGAGGCTTGGCTCACGAATCACGGTGATTTACCCAAATCCCAGGAATTTAGGGACTTTGTTTTAGCAACCGCCGACGATAGGGGTTACGATCCATTTGTTCAAGGAGGTGGTTGGTTCAATGCAAGTAGGGCAACCGCAGCCTTGGATGGGGAAAATGGAACTTGGTCAGTAACTCCGAGCCAATGGATGACAGGTACCTTTCAAGGTGAACATCGAGATGCAAATATCAACGTGATTTATCCGGGAGAATCTCAGACAGTACCGCTTGAATTAACAAATCACGGCGATAGTCCGCTTGATTTTGTGATTTCTCCAGTTAAACACGAAGCACTGGCCCACGAAGTAGGTCAGTGGCTGAGTATTGGTGACGGTAGTAGCGGGGGGGAAAACAACACTTGGGACGGGTATCAAGGAAATAGACCGGACTTACTTATTCCAATACACGTCAATAATACGAGCTATCAATTGCCTGCTCAAACTAATCTTGTAAGAGGAAGAGCAGTTATTGAATACGCAGCTTTTGACGGTGATTTAGATCGTTCATCAAACGAACGTATCGAACTTACACTATATCGTTGGAGTGACGATGATGGGGATGGAATTTGGGTTGGGGACGAAGATAATGATTCAATGGTTGATGAGGTGGATTGGACCGAATCCTCTGAATTCGATGCCTATGGTACATGGTATCATCATGGCCCTCAAGCAGAATTCCGAGTAGGATTACCATTCGAAGACATGGAAGATGGCTTATTCTTAGGGGTTTCAAGAAAGGACTCATCTTCCTCAGGTTTGGAAAATGTCAGCATAGAATGGGATTGGACAGCCTTCGGTCCAGTAAGTGACAATTGGATTAGCCCCCGTCCAACAGGAGAGGGTTCTCCTCCTCCTTTTTGGACAATATTACCCAACTCAACTACAACCTATAATTTCACAGTAAATGTACCTTTAGATGCTGAATCGGGACTTTATCAGCACGGATTGCTAATCAGAAGCTTTGGACACGGTATGTGGTCATCACCCTTACATCAGTGGACTCTGCCAGTTGTCACCAACGTACCCTATACAGCACCTGTTGACATAATAGCTCGCCCATTGGACGGAAATGTATCGAATCAGACCTTGTATTCCGAATCATGGATTTCGGGTGCACAAAGATGGAGTTGGAGAGCTGAATCTGGTGACTGGCGAATAATGACGGTTGATTGGCCAGAGGATCTAGACACAGGCGGAACCGCAATAATAGACGTAGATTGGGACGATAATCCATACACAGATATCGATGTATTGTGGATGTCTCAAACTCCTCATGGTTATTTCGAAGATGACCCAATCGCTTACGGAAACTCGACTTTCTACATCGAAGAACGCTCGATTAACAATCATCGAGGCTCAGGACGTCATGATTGGGGGACTTATACTGGAGAATCTAGAGAGGTGTTTGCTGTTCCTGTTTCCCCTGGAATCCATCAGATGGCTTTGCACACAGCTCATCATGGTGTTACCACTAATGATAACCCACTGAACATTTCCGTTGGCTATGTAGCAGCGGAACGTTCTGCGTTCCACAAAGTCGTTACCGATTGGTCGGAATCTAGTGGCACTGAAGATATTCATCTGGTTTCTACCGTTCCAATACCACTGCAGAGTATCGAATCCTATGGTTGGACTCAACCTATCAATTTCGATAACGAAACAGCATACCAAGATGATTCTGGAGATAAGATGAGTTCTTCATGGTGGCATAATTTCTCGATTCAAAACGCCACAGAATTGAGCATAACGATGGATGCATATGAAGAAGCAGATTTGGATCTATATTTGTTCAGGGATGACGATGAGGATGGGGTGTTTGAGTCTAATGAAGAATTAGATCGTTCTTGGAGTGGCACCAGTTCTGAAAGTATAGAAATAGACAATCCTGAAGATGGAAATTACTCCATTGCGGTACACGGTTGGTCGGTTAGTGAAAGTGTACAATTCTGGATAGACGTCGAGATAATTGCAGGAACCGCATTAACGGTACTAAATGCAACAACGCTCAATCAAAGCGAGATTATTTCACAATGGCCCAATGGTTCTGAGGCACTCGCTGGTGGATTACCTGTGGACGCATTGGAATTAGAATTAGAATATCAAAGCCCACCTTCCGAAGGCTTCTGGGAAGGTCACATAGAAGTAACGTTAGAAGGCGGAATTCCAATTAGGATGCCATTCATTTATGAATTGGTAGATTTAGATCCGGAATTAGAATTTGTTACGCCCGAAAACCTAACTCAAACTAATGTTGTATTGCCAATTTCGCTCTACGCAAAGGATATTGGTAGCGGATTCAATTTGTCTGATTTGACATGGACTGGCTTGGATAACAACACTAGTGTGCCGAACGCAACCACTGTCGAAGCCACTTTGTCGAATCTATCATCGATCGACATTACATCGATTTGGAACTCGCGAAATCATACTCCAAATTTGACATTCAGAGAAATTTGGATTAATGCGACTCTGCCAGCTGCTGAGCAATGGCATGATTATGTCGCAAGTATTACTGATATATCTGGCCGCCAAGCATTGGATTGGCTATCTGTAAAGTACGACACAACCGCTCCAATTTTACTCGTCTCAGATATTCCAGTCATCACAAGCGAATCACTGCTTGAGATTTCAATACAGACGGAATGGGATGCTGAATTATTGTACAATGGTCAGATTCTTGAAACCAATTCAAATGGGGAGTCTAACTTAATTATCAATCTTGATGAGTCACAGGAATTGAATTGGAACAATCCTTCTATGATACCGAAAAGTGGTTACCTGGTGAATGGCAACAACACATTTTCATTCAGCGTCTTAGATCCAGCAGGTAATCAATTCAGTAGGTCGTTTGAGGTAGTATTAGATTCGACCAAACCCGAAATTTTCTCATCCGTTTTCTCATCTGAAAACTCCATGCATCTTTTCGAAAATTGGTCTTGGTCAGGTCCAACCCTTAATGTTACAAATTCTTCATTATGGTTTGAAGTAACACCGGATATTCAGTCAATTTGCATAGACTTAATCTCTAACACAAATGAATTTGTCATTGAAAACTGTCAAGTTGACTCAACCCTTCTTGTTACTCAACAACATTTGGGTATTCCTTCCAATACTGATTTTCACACGCCGTTCTTACTAGACCTATACAACATAAGTGACGGTGGATATCACCTTGAGGTCGAATTAGTCGATTGGGCAAATAACACTAATCAATACACTTACCCACTAATTCTCGACCGTACTTTACCTGAAGTTGATTGGGACATTAGTCCTTCCAGCGACGGGACTCTATCTGATCACCGATTGGGGCTTTCTTGGACTAGTTCTGAAAACATTGAACTTGAATTCCTACATAATGGTGAAATGATTTCTGAATGGAATGCGAGTTATGGCGGCCATTTCTTTGAATTGAATATAACTGGCAAACATGAATTTTGTATACTGGCTTGGGACTCAACAAAGGGGCAGTTAAACGAAAATCGCATTTCTGATTGTAGAACATTCATGCTAGAACCATCTCTATACGCTTCAGCAATTTGGGCCAATTGGGATGGCACAGTTGTTGGAACAGAGGTGGTAGATTTAGCATTCCAACGCGGGCCTGATCAATGGGCTAATGTGACTCATGTGCCTATCGGCGGCGATGTTGGTGATTTACAACCGACCTACAGTTTTGAACCAGGAGCAAATTTCATCGATGTTGAGTTACAGTTAGATGAGGGTGTAAATGAATTCTATCTCGAAATCTATGCATTAGACCATGTTCAGACATATTGGCTCTGGGTAGAGAGAGATACAATTACCCCTGTAATTGAATTGTATGAAATCACAAACCGAACTAGCAATCTTGAATCTGTACGCATAATTAAGGGAATTTGCGAGCCAAGAGCCAGTGTAACGGTTTGGACAGAAGTTTCCGCAACATCGTTCGTTTGTGGAATTGAGGGTAACTTCAGTTTACAATTGGGAATACCAGCTAATGCCTCTTGGCACAAAGTAGAGGTTACTACTGTTGACCTTGGCGGCAATACAAACGCGACTAGCATAGAAGTTCTCTATCAAGAATGGCTAGATTGGGCTATCGACGACGCAGAGGCTGGAGGTCCAATTTTGTATTATGGAATAGGGGTTCTTATCGCACTAATCGCTGTAATTGGACTGACTATAGTCCTAGTTGGCCGAAAGAAGGCAAAAAACCGCGAATCCGAAAACACTCTAGACACTGCATCGGATTGGATTGATGAGATAGTTGAGGAAACGGCGCCTCCTGAGCCGGAATTGCCTCCTGAACCTTTACCAGAAGAGGAGGAATTACGTGCTTGGGCAAGAGGGGAAAGAGAAGTCCAAGATTGGCAAGATAGAATCCCAGACGAGGATATTCTTGAGCTCGAGTGAGAATTGCTTGCAAGCGAGCCTTCATGGACAACCTAACCCCGCGACTGAGTATGGGCATTGAGAGAATAGCCGTACTCGGGGCTGGTCAAATGGGAAACGGCATCGCACAAGTAGCAGCATGTGCCGGATATGAGGTAGTAATGATAGATATCAAGCAAGATTACTTGGATAATGGTCTAGCAGCGATAGAAAATTCGCTCTCAAGAGTAGTCAAGAAAGAAAGGATGATCCAACAAGATGCCGATAAGGCAATTTCTCTAATTTCTACATCGACTGAAAAAACATCAGCAGCAGATGCTGATTTAGTCGTGGAAGCGATTCCTGAAATCCCGGAATTAAAATTCTCAACCTTTGGAGAATTAGATTTAATTTGCAAACCAGAAGCAATACTTGCGAGCAATACTTCGAGTATTTCCATTAATGCAATTGCCGACGCTACAAATCGTCCAGATAGGGTAATTGGTATGCATTTCATGAATCCCGTTCCTGTGATGAAGTTAGTAGAAATCATCAACGGACAAGAAACATCTTCGGAAGTTACTGAACTAGTAGTTGAAGCAAGCGAACGAATGGGTAAGGTGCCATTAGCTTGCAATGATTCACCAGGTTTCATCTCAAACAGGATACTTTGCCCTATGATTAACGAGGCGATTCTCGCCTTAGAAGAAGGGGTTGCAGAACCCGAAGCGATAGATGGAATCATGAAACTTGGAATGAATCATCCAATTGGCCCACTAGCTCTTGCTGATTTGATCGGTTTAGACACGATTTTGCATATTATGAACGTGCTTCATGAAGGATTCGAGGGTAATCCAAAATACGCTCCTTCTGATCTATTGAAAAATATGGTTTCAGAAGGTAAATTAGGTCGTAAATCGGGTGAAGGGTTCTACAATTACTCCTGATCAGAATGATTCCCCTTTCAATGAGTTATTTTCCGCATTAGGTCCAAAATTATGTGATTTAGAGTTTTATTTCGTTTTACTTCAATAACTGACGATTTTGATACACGGAGCGGTATGATTATATCAGTCACATAGTGTGGTCACTTACAGTGACGCCCATGAACACCAAACTTGTTCGAACAATATCGATTGCCCTACTGATGATAGTATCAACACAAATTGCCATGCTGGACACAGACGTCCGGGAGAAGTTGGATGATAAGGTGATGATAGCATCTGTCGTTTCTGTCCCAGCTTCGGGATGTCTCGGCGATGATGCATGTACCGGAGTAGATGCCGGTATTACAATGGCCGATATAATCGACCTAACACCTGGTGTCACATTCACGCCTTCTGCAACAGGAACAGATACCACATTCTCGGCAAGTCTGCCAAGTTATGGTTGGGGGGCAACTGGAAATGACATTTACATGCTCAGCGTCCCTTGGGGATATTCCGTTGAGGCAATAACCACTTGGGAAGACACTCCTGGATCCGGTACATCGGTTCAGGATTTGATCTACATCACTGGAATCTACACATGTGACACCTTCGACCTTGGGCTTTACGGAGGTATCTCATCATTTACTTCAGATTGTGGTGTCGACGATAACTACGGAAGTTCTTGGGGTGGTACCCCGACAATGTCCGGAGATTCAGCATCAACAATTGGAACAGATGTCGGTGGGCAAGACATCTTCATCCAAATTTACTGCTGGGATTGCGGTTGGTACTCCAACCCTCAGATTACTGAATATGATCTGACAATCCGAGTTACTCCTTCCGATGGTGGAGAGGGAGATTACGGTTCTTCAACTTCGAGCACCACAACTCCTGATCCGACTCTTTATTCCTGCGATCACCCATCTGCTACTGCAACTGAGTGCCTCGAACAACCGAATCTAATTGATGAGTTCCACACTAACTTCACTGGATTCGTCACAGGTTACGATGAGGGTGGAGCAAATGCATTCGATTCATACACTATCGATATCCCAGCAAACCACGACGCTACAGTCAGCCTAACAATTGATTGTTACTCCAACTGTGACGCATACTACTTCCAGTACGTCTATCTGTATACAGATGGTGATGGAAGCTATCAATCTACCAACACAGGTACTCTAATGAACGGCGCATCTGGATTCGGAAATACTGGTATGTTTATCCTAGATCTTCCAATGTATGGATACACAGGTCCTACGTATGATTCCAAGACTTTCATTATTGCAGGTTCAGCCGCAGATACTTTCGATCTACAATTTAGAGCTCCTTCCCCAAGCTGGATTTATTCTCAGGCTTCAGGATACACCTACACAGTGTCGGTTGAATACACTCCAGCCGCTAACGCTCCATGCGCTACTTCTAACGACGGAGGCTCAGGCCTAGATGCACCAGATTCAGGTCCACTGACAAGCACAGAATCTACAATTGTAGTCACTGGTGGCCAAATCACAGGTACAATCTGTCAAGACTATGATGACGAAGATTACTACCAAGTCTACGTTCCATCCGGTCAAGGAGTGTTCGCTACTCTTGAATGGGATGACTCTGATGATGAACTCTTTGAGGGCCTAGACTTCTCAATGACAGTCAACGACGGCTCGTCACTACGTTCAGTCATGTCTGCCACAAAGGATGATGCTACTCTACAGGCTGTATCCAGCAACCTGAGTGGTTTATTCATGCCAGGAACTTTGGCTAGAGACCTTGAATGTTCATTGGAATCATTTGGTTCAGGAACTGATTCTTGTGATGTCACTCTGACTACTGGAGATATGCTTGACATTGAACTAGATACTAGGTCATGGGGATCCGAGGTCATGGTGACAGTCACCGAACCCGATGGTACTTCTACACAATATGGACG
>JAERST010000001.1 GCA_016845365.1 Methanobacteriota archaeon | reverse complement strand
GAGAGCTTACCCGTCAATGACTTCGGCATGAGTGGCCGGGTTGGCAATGTCGCCCGGGTCGTGAAACAGGCCTGTGTTGACCACAACCCACTGTGCGGGGCTGTCCTCGGCGAGGCACGCCAGCACGTGGTTGTCGGGATCGTCGTCGACGAGTGCGAGAGGGTTCACCGTAGACCCATCCTCGAGCAGCACCAGAGTCCCGAGGCGTTGGTCCTCACCTAGGGCGGCGTTGTCGGGACCTGTTACGCCTCCTTCCCAGGTTAGCTGAACGACCTGGACGGTGCCATCGGGACACTCTCCAGCGAGGCCGTTGGTATCTGGTGCGAAGCGTTCGGCGAGAACGACTCTAGGGCCGTCTTCAAGCGGGGTGATGTCTTCGGTGCTCAAACCGAGAAGGGACTCGCCGTCAACAGTGAGCACAGGGCCAGCAACCTCTACCCGCAAGGGCGTTTCTCCGAATGTGCCGAAGTCGCCGGTAAGCAGGACGGTGCGCAGCTCGAGAGGCTCATCGGCGGGGTGGAGAGTGGCGCAGTTAGGCACCACGCTCTCGCCGTCGGAGCGTACCACCAAGAAGGATTCCGGGACGACGCTATCGACTTGCAACTGCGTCGAGAACACGACCGGCATCCCGTCATCGCCAGCCACATTAAACCCACACAGGAGGCTCGCGGCTAGCGGGAGTTCGTCGAGACCGTGATATGCGGACAGGATAGAGAAATTCTGCGATTGTCCCGTTTCGCCGTTCTCTCCTGCAGAAGCTGTTCGGTTGATTTCGATGAAGGTGGTGTTTGAGGTTGTTTCCTCCAAATCGTGGTGAGCCGTGATGTTGAGATAAAACTGTTCAGCACTGCTATTCACAGTGAGCGACCATACTCCGTCCATGTTGGGTTGTGTGGAGATTGTGCCGTCCTCGTCAAGACTCAACCTGACGCTAATTTCATCGGGGTGGCGATGGTCAATATCACCAAGAATGGCGATGGTGGAACCGTCGTCGATCACCTTGCTCACCGACAACACCGGAGCAGGATGTGCGTGGGTAATGCTATGCGGGTCGAACTCTGTACATTCATATCCTTCGCCGAGTGATACATTACTGACCAGTATTTCACCAAGTGAACAAGTCAATTCTTCAATATCAATTAGGTTTGGGTCAATTGCCTTTTCTGAATTATGCATAACTAATGTGTTCCCGCCTAAGATAATTACGATAATCAACCACACAAAATCTCTGTTCATATAATTCAACGCTCCTCATTCTTGTCTCTGTCATCCATGATTCTCTTCAGAATACCTTTCTTCTTGCCCATGTGATGTCCCTTCCCACGCATATCATCAATCAGATAATTCTGCCATCTTTGATTTTTAGTGTTCTATCGCATTTTTTTGCGATTAAATTATTGTGAGTAACAACAATAATTGTTGTACCAAAGTCCCTTCGAATCTTATCAAAAAGTGAAATTATTCTTTTGCTAGTTCTTGAGTCAAGCGAACCCGTTGGTTCATCTGCATAGATTATTTTTGGATGATTAGCTAAAGCTCTTGCAATAGAAACTCGTTGTTGCTCACCGCCTGAAAGTTGTCCAGGAAGATGACTCATTCGTTCATTCAATCCTACTTGCTTTAGCAACTCTGCAGCCCTAGATCTCCTTTCCTGCCTATTCATTTTAGTCGATTCCATCGCAATAGAAACGTTTTCCAATGCAGTTAAATTTGGAATTAAATTGAATTTTTGGAATACAAATCCTACAGTTTGACTTCGGAATTCTGTCAATTGCTTTGAATTCATTTCAGACAATTCTTGGAAGTTTATTCTGACAGCACCACTGGTTGGAATATCCAAGGCACCCATCATCTGAAGTAGTGTGGATTTACCAGATCCTGAGGGTCCAATTACCGCGACCATTTCCCCTTCAACGATAGACAAATCAACCTCCTTCAGAGCATCTACAGGACTCATTCCAGTGGATTGATATTTTTTTGATAATCCTGATAGGTGAATTATTGCTTTTGAATCATCAAATTCACCTTTTTCCCTCGCTTCACGACGGAGAATTATGCCTTCGACCTCATCAATCGAATCTAAAATTAAACGTGCTTCTTCTCCGAATTGGTCAGAGACTCTTTTCTTCAATTGTTCAATAGATGGTATATTCTCCAGAGAATCAGTGTCATAACCTGGAGAACCCCTTTCTTCTAGGGTCGATTCAATCTGCTTTTTCGATTTTTTACCTTCGTTCATTACTCTCACCTCACTCATATCTCAATGCTTGTGCAGGTTGCATTTTCAACGCCCCCATGATGGGGTAAAGGGCGCCAATTACTCCAATCAGTATAGTCAAACCTAGGCTAGTTGCGATACTCTTGGCATCCACAGAGAACTCCAACGAAGTGATTGAATCCATTGATGATGATTCAGGTGTTGGGTTGAGGATTTGACCAGGTGAGAACTGCGGACTTGATCCCTGTTCACTTGATGATGAATTATCAGAACTAGATTCAATTAGCATCGTTTGCATCATTGGACCTGCCACTAAAGTTATTACAATACAAACTAAAAATCCTAATGAGGCCATGAAAATTGACTCACTCAAAAACTGTGTCACAATTTTAGTATTAGGTAGGCCAATGGCTTTCAGAACACCAATTTCATTTACCCTTTCTTTGGTAATGATTACCATTATGAAACCTACAACTAACATAGAGGCAAAAAGGGCAGCCATCGCGCCTAAATCTGCGTTTCCACCAATCGTATCAATTGATTGAGCGATATCATCTCCCTCCTGTTCCGATGCAGTCTGAATTGTCAACTCATCACCATATTCAGATTGCAAAATATTCATCACATCATCGACCAATTCTATTGATTCAATTGTCACAACGACCTTGTCAAATCCTGATGTTTCTGTAATTATTTGTGCCATTTCGACACTCATCAAAATTGTAGCGTTTGTCTGAAAAACATCTCCAGAAACTAAGCCGACTACATTTAGAGAAATACCATTCAGTTGAATAGAGTCGCCTACTAAAATCCCATTTGCGAGAGCGCTATCTACTCCTAACAATACGTTGTTCAAACCGGCATCAGAATCATTGAGCATTCTGCCATTTACTAAAACCAACTCTTCAGAAACAAATCCTTCCAACTCCGAACTTAGGTTCTGGCCAGAAATGAACCTAACCGCTGCTCGTAGGGCCTCTGGATTAGGAGGACCTCCTTGAGCAAGAAGATCATTAATTCCGGACCTATCGATATCCGTTACAAATGTTTGAACGGATTCAATCGCACTTATGTTATTGGTAAGGCTGAGAATATCTTCGTCAATTGAAGCAGAACTGTCGAAACTCGCGTCCGAACTGGTGATAATTACCTTCCTACCGAGGCTATCTTCCAGAGCTGCTGCTTGTGCCTCAATGCTTGATGCAACGATGCTCGATGTCAGGAAAATCGCGAGTGAAAATCCGATGATTATGATTACTCCGATGCTTCTAACTGGTTTTCTTTTGACATTCCGAGCACCTCTAATGACTGATTCCATGCGGAGTCATCAGTTGCAATACCATATCATAATCTCCAAAATTACTTACAATACAATGCAATAGGTTTGGAATATGTTGCCAGAAACCCTCTGATTTATCATCGATTTATCTCGATCTAAAGGGTACCCTGTGAAACGGCGGGCTGCAAACCCATTGATTTGTCTGATAATTGATTATATTGTGATTGTCTGAAATGTCAATCAGAATTAGATGCCGGCAACATCCTTATTTCTATCCATGAGTAACACATGGTATGGTCGCTGCTGAGGATTCACCGAGCGAGGATGAACCAAGTGAAGAAGAATTAATGAAACTCAGCTACCAAATCTATCATTACATTAACGTGATGCAAGGTCCTCAATGCCAAGCTGTTTTCGAATTAGGTCCCGTTGCAGATTTCCAAGACCCATTCGAAGATCCAGATGAATTAGGTCAACATATGTTGTCAAAATATTCAGAATGGACATTTTTCCTTACTCCAGATGGTGAAGACATTGATCATCAATTATTCTTGCAGGAAGATATTCAAGAATTAGTCTTTGATGATTCAGTAAATACTGTGCTATCAACTGCTCCAGATTTTCCTAAAGTCAGCCTTATGGGACAGAGGCCGGTAAAGAATTGCAATCTATATCTAGCACCTAATATTCCTGCAAAGAAACTCAATAATGGGATTTCCAATGACCGATTCCGCGTAAATGGTATGTTTAAGGAAACAGATGTATTCGCTATATTAGATGAAAAAACGGCTATTTTCGCTCCTAAAAATGGACTAATGATTACCAATTTAGGGGTTTTTTGGAGAGGACATTGGCAATATGGAGGTCTTCCTTGGAGAATTGGCGATTCCAGTATGACAGGAGTTTGCACTATGGATGGCCCAATGGGGACAAACTCCCTTGCTGTAGTAATAGATGATGAATTTATTTTACCAATCGGTGGACTTGGGGTGGTTTATGAGCCAGAGATGGAATATATTGCTGCACTAATGTCAGGGATGATGGAAATCGCTAATGAGCAGCATTACAGTTCCAGATGAGTGCATCCTATCTAATTAGTAGATGAAGAATGGTTTTCGGCAGGTGACGAAGCGCCAGACGAATGGCTTGGTCAGCGGATTGAAGGCGAGGTTTAGCACCCAATCCGGAAGTCGCATAATCCAGCTGCCAATTCGGAATGAGCGCTTCGAATTGCGCATCACGGCACCCATCTGTCGCTTCCACTCAGCCTCGTATTCGTGAAGTGATGCGCCGGAATCGAGGTGGGCGACTATCGCTTTGCCAGCGATTCGCCCACCGATCATGGCGATGGTTATCCCAGCCCCGTTTGAGGGCAGGACCATTCCCGCGGCGTCGCCAACGAGTAGGTGGTTTCCCTTGACGAAGGAATCGATGGTTCCCGACATTGGGAGAGAACCCGCACCGGTGAACGTGATTTCACCCGAATAGCGCCCGACGAAATCCTCTGTGAAGAGATTCAATGAACGCCCCTTAGCAAACTTATTCTGGATACCTACGCCAATATTCGCACCACCTGATTTGGGGAACATCCACGCGTAACCTCCCGGAGCCATGCCTCCGAAATGGAGTTCGACTGCATCGCCAAAATCGCCGTTCATCAAGACGAATTTTACGGGGATTTTGAGGCTTGATTCATTCCAATGACTGCGGCGCAGTGGGTCATTATGCCCGCCTGCGCCGACGATGACTCGCGCGCTAAACTCACGTCCATCGCGCAGTACGACGCGCTCGCCTTCAACCGACTCTACGCGTGCGCTCGTCAGATATTCTGCCCCCTTCGATTTCGCCAGCTCGACCAACCATTCGTCGTGAGCGACACGGTTGAGCATCAGTCCCTCGAAGGGGTAACGAAGTGGCTTGCCCGAAGGAGGAACAAGGTGCATTTCGCTCATGCGTAGCGATATCGCCCGCTCGGGAGTTTGCAGTAAATCATCGAGGTCAGGAACATCGGGGCAAAGCCGACGCATCTCATCATTGGTCGGCACCAATTCGCCACATTGCAGAGGCGAGCCGATGGATTCACGCCCATCGATGACCAGAACGTCGCGCCCTCCCTCGGCCACGTAACGGGCGGCCGTCGAACCGGCAGGCCCACCGCCTATCACGATGACATCCCAGTCGGTTCGCTCAGACTCGCCTTGCGTCGACTCGCCTCGCTCAACCATTTTCTCGCCCACCAATTTCGGCGCTCGCCAGCCTGACACCTCAGATTCGGCGACGCTGAGATCGCTTAGCGAGTTCAATCATCAGTGATTTCGCCTCGGAATCTGGCAAAATATCAAGCGAGGCGTGCGCTCTTTCGATGTGATTTTGAATCAATTGTCGAGTATAATCGAATGAACCAGCACTCTCCAATAATTCGGTCAACTCGCCCCAGCGGTCATCACTGAAATTCTGCAATACATCGGCGAGTTGCTCACGCTCAACACCATGAAGCATCGTCAGAGCGTGAATAATCGGCAGGGTCATCTTGCCATCGTGAACATCAGTCCCACGCGGCTTGCCCATCGAAGGGTCGCCGGTCAAATCCAACAAATCGTCGACCAATTGGAAGGCCCTGCCGACCTCCCAACCAAACTCGCTGAGAGTTTCAACGACGCCCTCAGAAGCCTCGGCGAACATCGCCGCGCAAGCACAGGCACTCGCGAATGGCCCTGCGGTTTTGCCATCGATAATCGCATAGTAATCCTCTGGAGTCGTCCCGAGGTCGCCAATGTGCTTGTGTTGCAATAGCTCTCCAGTAGCGATGTTCGCAGCGGATTCCCCCATACGATTTACGATTCTCTCCTCACACCTGCCACCCAATGAAAAACCAAGCACGAAAAGGTAGTCTCCTGCGATTATCCCATGCGAAATCCCATGAGAAGAGTGCAGAGTAGGAACTCCCCTGCGTGTCTTCGACTGGTCGTAAATATCGTCGTGAACCAAAGTTGCTGTGTGAATTAACTCGGCGGCGAGTGCCAAATCCATCACCGAATCAACGTCATCGCCGCCGGCGGCCTCGTATGCTACCAAAGCCAATACCGGCCGAATCCTCTTGCCTCCCGCCAGCAGAATATCGCGAGCAAGGCTCATCGCAGGCGCGTCGCTCTTGGTCAAGCGCTCTTGCACTAGATTCTCCAGTGCTTCCTCTACTCGGTCGCGACGCTGCTCTAGGCTGCGGCGAGCGTTTCGAAGTGAGACCATGGCGTTTCGTCGTGAGGGGTTGCCTATATCAACGGGTGTGCGGCCCCGCGGCTGGGCACGTTGCGTGCTCCCCCCCTGAGGTGGACGCTGTGGAAAACCGACTCAATGTCGCTACTCTGGACCACCCGCACTGCATCACATCGAGGCGTCTGGAAGATTTTTCAGCGAGTGAGGCGGCGGCCGAACTCGAGTTAGAATTGGCCGCCGTGTCCTCTTTGGAGGAGGGTTTGGCAATTCTTGGAGAGGGTGAAGTCGACCTTCTTGCGGTTCCTGCTGCGCTGATTCACGGTCGTCAAATTGACGTGCTTTCTGCTGGGTGTCAGGTTGTTGGTGCTCGGACTCCACACCGGCTTGCTCGCGTTTTGGTGAGCGAGGACAAGGTTTGGTATCAGCCGAAGGGTGGAATCATTCTGTGTGCTGAGCGAATTATTCGTCGTCAGCTTCGGCGGTCTCGTCGAGGCTTGAGGGTGCTTTCGCCTACTGCCTTCGCTGGAATTCATTCGATGGATGATTTGCCTGAGGATTCCCTTGGGGTTGCGCGTTGGATGGAGGACTTACGGAGGCGTGGCGAGATAGACGGGTTCGTGACTTCGCGAGAGGTTTACGATTCCATTCGGAGCAGTGCTCGACGCCACGTTTTGGGGGTTGACCCTGCTGAGCGTGAGGGTGACCGATACCTTCCAGTTCCTTATGCTGACCTGATTGTGTTGATTGCTCGGACGGGTTACCCACGAACCCTAGTGGACCGCTTGTCGGAGGTCGAGGGTGAAACTGTTTGGTGGGTGCACGACAATCTGATTGGTGGTCTGAGTGCCGCTTTACTCGACAGGGTCGCTTTGTTGGTTCGTCATCGCCAAGTCGGTGCATTGATGCGTCAGGCCGAGGAAAATTTCGATTTGGCGATGGAATCTACATTCCATGACCCTGAGGGAGATATGGTTTTCTCAGATGTTCACGTCGAGATTCGAATAGAATTGATTTCAGACAACGGTTGGCACACGCTTTCTGCTGAGCGCGTGGTTGCGCTTGCGAATGTTGAGAGTGCGACCGTCTCGCTTTCGCACGATTGGGACAAAATGATCGAGAGTGTTGGCTCTGATTTGCCAGCTCATCCGCGCGAGGGACCGGCTACTTCTGCTTGGATTGACCTCGAAAAATGATTGATGCTGCCGCTGACGGCGGTTGTTGGCCGCTGATTCGGGGGAAGTTGCCTGCTGATTCGGCGGATGTTGGCCGTTGATTCGGCGGATGATTGAGTGGTTCAGAATCGCGCTCGTCGTGCGATTCCGATGGGCAAGCGATAATACGGCTGAGTTGCGGCTTGGGTTGAATCGGTGGTTCTGATGTCTGTTGACCGGGTATTGCTCGACCAATTGTATCGGGCTCGCTTGGTCGAGTTGCGCGAGCGCGCTGAATCTGCAGGATTGCCAAAGAATGGCTCCGTCGAAGTCGTACGCGCTCGATTGATTCGAACTCAAGTTATGGGAGATTACGATTTGAGTTGGGATGGGATTCAAGCGATGTCGCATCAGGAACTTGGTGAGACATTGAAGATTTTCGGGATCAAGTCGTCAGGCTCTCACAAAGAGCGTCGGCAGCGCCTGTGGTTGCATCTCAATCATGACTCTCGGCGTTTGACTGTTGAGAATCTCGCCGAGATGGAGCGAGAGAAATTGCATTCCCTTTGTCGGAAATTGGAGTTGCAATTGACTGGAACCCGCACCGTTCTGATGGGGCGAGTTGCCGGAGTTTTGGCTAGTCAAGGCCGCGGTTGGGGGCAAATCAAGCGCTCTCTGCGACGAAATGGTTTGCCCGATGTGAAGGGTGATTCTCCTGTGGCGGTTCATTCGCCTGTGGTTGAGCAAGATATTGATGATGATGATGTGATTGTAATCGAGGTTCCTGATGAGCCGGTTGATTTCCTTGCGCCTGTGCCTGCACATTTGCTGGAGGATGCAACAGATATGCTCTCGAAATCTGAGGGGAAGGGCGACTCCTCGGCATTGCAGATTCTGGCTGGGATGATAGGGGATATCGAGCGGATGATTGGTACTATTCTGAACAGCCACGGGGGTCGATGGTCTGCGCCTGAAGAGGATTTGTTCTTGCGCATTTCAGCTAGGCGTGGCTGGCCAATTGATGATGAGGTTGTTCAAACTCGTCTGCTACTCGTCGCTGCTCGCTTAGCCGAAGCAAAGGGGGCTCGCGATGTCGTCTTCCAACAGGTCGGGGCGACGCCGGTAAGTGCACCTCGAACCTCTGTCGCGGATTCGGATGCTATTTCTCGCATTCGAGCCAAGATGACCGAGGCTGAGCAATTGATTACTGGCCTGCGCTGATTACTCAGGCGTTAGGCGGAAGAAACTGAATCTTGGCTCGATGATTGAACCCTCGATGTCTCGCAGATTATCGATTGCATCTTCGGCCGCTTCGCGGCTGTGGCCAGCCATTACTGCAGCGTGGACCAGTGAATCGTAATCCACGCCGTCACCCGAATCCTTGGCTCGAATCGTCTCAAGGAGGATTTCGCCCACATCTCCTGTTGGTGCTGCGGCGGCTGGAGCAGATTCGCCGGATTCGGCGGAGTCGGAAGGTGTCTCGGCAAGAGTTGGTTGGGTGGCCGGTGGAGCTTCGATAACGATGTCTGAACCGGTCGCCATAGACAGACCCTGCAAGACTCCGACTCGGTAATTTTCAGTGTCAAATTCTCCGTAATGACCTCGTGCAAGAATCATTCCGTCGGTCAAATCTGCGGGGACTCCCGAGGCCTCGAGGGCAGCTGGAGTCAGGTCGGATTCCATCGAGGCCTCGAAAGCATCGAGACGGCGAAGGGTGGCTTCGGCCGTCTCGACCAACCAATGGGTGTAGCGTTCCTTGTCGACGATGGTGAATTCCTCGGCGCGGAATGAGGTGTAGACTCCGCCGTCCTCGGTCTCGAACCATCGGGCGCGACCGACGATGAGCATTAGGAAGCGGTCGCCCGCCTCGAAGCGGTTGAGAATCTCCTCGATATCTGCGTGCAATTCCGGCTGGAATGATGCGACCTCGAAGCGATGGGTTCCAGTCGGGTCGCGCAGGTGAGCGGTGTAGAATGAGCCCGAGTCCGCCTCGCGGCGCTCCACTCGGTCGATGACTCCACCAACCAGAGCGCGGTTGACCTTGGCTCCTAGTTTGGTGATTACGAAGGAGGGGTCGTATTCGCCGGCTCCTTCCTCGGGCAGATTCGCATCCATGTATTCCTGCGCGAAGAGGCGGATAGCGGTCTGGCGACTGCGGCGTGCTGGTTGGGACATCACAAAATCACCCCCCAGCGAGACATGACGTCTCTGGCTGCTTCTTCGGCAGTCGTCGTGTCCAGTTCGACGGAATCAGCCATCAGGATGGCTCCTTGTCCGTCGACCATCGCTCGCCCGTTGACATTCAGTTTGCGGGCGAGGAATCGCTCGCGGAGAGTCGAGATATATCCCGCGTGCGTATTGGCATTAATCGCGTCCTTGATCTGATCTTGGTCCATTCCTGTGAATGCCTCAGTTGCCTCTTTTCCGATGAGGAGCGAGGAGTTTGAGACGCCGTCGTCGAGAACGAAGCGCAGCCGAACATCCTCGGTTCCGCGCTGCGGCCCGTGGTCGGCACAAGCCCCGTCGCGCAGAACTCTTCGGCACTCTGGGCAACGCTCGATGATTCCCGAATTATTGCCGATTGCGACGATGGTTCCAGAGGTTCTGATTCCTCGTCGCGAGCCTCCATTGAGCAGAGTAGTAAGGTCGACCTCGACCCAATGGTCCGCGGGGTCGATTTTCTCCCAAGGTGGGTCGGCGAGGTCGATGACCTGCTCTGCCGAGTCGATGACAAGGTCGGGCGAGCCCTGCCAAAATTGAACTCGAGCCCCAGTTAGGTGTAGGAATGAGCCAGGCTCGGGATTCAATTCACCCCATGAAGTCAGACGGCAGCGGCCGGTTGGATCCATCACATCGCCGCTGCGAACAGTCCTCTCCTCCCCATTGGCATTGGTGAAGGTACGAGCCTGCCAATTCTCGACTTGGACGGTGATTTCGATATCTCGAGCTCCGTCGCGCAGGTCCGCAATCTTTGAGCGAGTGGCCGATTTGAGGTCATCCATACTCGCGAATGCATTGTCATGGAATGGCTCAATTTTGGTAAGGTCGCCGATGTTGATTTCCGGCGTATCGCGGAATCGGCGAACCTGCGCGCGGTCAATCTTGACCAATGAGCCGACCTCGTGATTGAACTCGCGCCACGAGATGAATCCAATCGTTCCCGAGGGGTCGGCGAGGCGACCGCGGACGATGTCGAGTGTTCCGCTACCGTCCTTCTTGACAATCTGGTCGTCCTTCTTTGAGAGAATACGAGCGACGATGCTGACGATTCCTTCCGCCTTCCCAGCATCGGCAATCGGGACTGGTTCGTCGGAAATCTTGGTTACCGGCTGACCGCCTTCTTTCAGAACCGTAACCCGGCTCGGACGATTGATGTTGATCGAGCGGCGGTCATTCCAGAAATTGACTGATACGCCCTCGAGTCGAACAACTGAGCCGGGCGTCAAATTCTCTGCATGGTCACCCCAGTCCGTGAAGTCCCAGCGCTCGCGCTCGCCCTCCCACGGACTGTCCTCAATCCAGCCGTAGGCGATTTGGCGTTCTTCGCCACGCACGGTCTGGATTTTCGGAATATAGGAGACAACGGCTACTTCGATGGTGACATTCTTGTCTTCCTCTCCTAACTCGGAGAACCGAGTAGCCTTCTTCTCAGCCGGCGCAGCCCTGCGTTGGGTGGAAATTTGCGAGACATCCTTTCCCGCAGCGATTTGGAACTTGCGAACCACCGAGCGTAGAGCATCTTCCGGGGGAATCAGGAACTCCTCCTCGTACCGTCTAAACTCCTTGATTATCTCCGCTTCATCCGCGCCTTCGCACTCCTGTTTCACAACAGCAATCTGTGCTGCATATCTTCCATCTTCACTCATCGGCTCACCTATCGTTCAGAGGCAATGTATCGAGCCTACTTGAACCAAGGTTCCAGCCGAATCGCGTGATTGCGAAACGTCCGTGAGCGCGATGCTGCTCAGTGTGGGTTGGGGTAGGCTCGACACCACATCGCCTCCGGGGACACACTTCCAGTCTCGGAGGTCTTTGAAGATAGCCATCCCGAGGCGAGGATTTCGGACCGACTGGGTTTTCATCCCAGCGCTGTTGTGGCGGAGCGATGAGCGCTGGTGAGCCCTGTCGAATTGGCGTTCTGACGGCCTCCGACAGGGCTAGCGCCGGCGAGTATGAAGATCTCAGCGGGCCGGCGATTGAAGCCTTTCTCGACGAGGCGCTGACCTCACCTTGGCGCGTCTCACGCCGCCTCGTCGAAGATGAACAACAATCCATCGAGCAGGCCCTAATCGACCTCTGCGAGGAGGGCTGCTCGCTGATTATCACCACCGGAGGCACAGGCCCAGCACCACGGGACGTGACTCCGGAGGCGACTGAAGCCGTTTGCGAGCGTATGTTGCCAGGATTCGGTGAGCAGATGCGAGCAATTTCTCTCAAGCATGTCCCAACGGCAGTTCTCTCTCGCCAGACAGCAGGAATTCGAGGCTCGAGCCTAATTCTCAATCTGCCCGGCTCGCCTCGGTCAATTAGAGAAATTCTCGACGAAATATTCGCCGCCGTTCCCTACTGCATCGACCTCATCGGCGGCCCGTACATCACCACCGATGCATCCGTCATCGACGCATTTCGCCCCCCGCACGCTCGTCGTTGAGCGCCGATTTGCCTCGCGTGCGGGCGGGGATTAATCCCGCGTTACATATTAACGGGCGACTCAGGCCGACGAGCCATGGCCAAGATGAAGTCGGGCGAGATCGCATCGGATAGAGCGGCGGACGAAATCAGAGATATCGACGTCAGCCTCGATTTTACTCCGAACGCCGATGCATCGGTGCTCTACCGACAGGGCGACACAATGGTGCTCGCCTGCGCAACCGTCGCAGCATCCCTTCCACGATGGTTCCCTCGTGATGCCGACCGTGGCTGGGTTCACGCGGAGTATTCCCTCCTGCCCGGTTCGACCGATTCTCGCTTCCGCCGAGAGCGCAATGGAGCAAAGGGTCGAACGCAGGAGATCGAGCGCCTCGTCGCTCGCAGCCTTCGCGGAGCCATCGACCTCGAGGCGCTCGGCCCAATCGCCATAACCGTAGATTGCGATGTACTCAACGCAGATGGCGGAACACGCTGCGCTTCAATCACAGCCGCAAATATCGCCCTGCGCCTTTGCATTCGCCGGCTAATCGCCGCAGGCCGATGCCTACCAGCAGACAAGCGACTAACCCATGACCAAGTCAAGGCTGGAGTCGAAGCACCTACCCTCTCAGCAGAAGAGGCGGCAGCGCACGAAAATGCAGTCCTGCCGCACGACCTCGCCGCAATCAGCGTCGGTCTAATCGAAGGCGAGGTTTACACAGACCTCGACTACATCCTCGATAGCAATGCCGACGTCGACATGAACGTGGTCATGACCGCCGACGGAAAGTTCGTCGAGGTCCAAGGAACAGGCGAAGAATTCACCTACACCCGCGAGGAACTCGACGCCCTTCTCGAGGCAGCAACAGCGGGCGTCGCCACCCTCAACAAAATGCAAACCAGCGTCCTCGACGGCGTCGAATGAGACGACTCCGCCTCGGAAGAATTGAAGTGGAAGGCGGAGTGGCGAGAGCGCTACGGGGACTGTAGCTCAGCTGGGAGAGCGCCGCACTGAAGATGCGGAGGCCGCTGGTTCAAGTCCGGCCAGTCCCACCACCATTCACTCCCACACACGGTGAGGAATGTCGTGAACCCCGATGGCAGTCGAAAACAAACCATATCCGACAACGGCATATCCTCTCACTCAGTAAGATCGAATGAATTGCCCGACTTGTTCTGACCAGAAATCAGAGCGAGTTCGAATTCAATCGGAGTCGACCGCCCTCGGGCGACGACACCATCGAGCGATGGTCGGCTCTAGGGAGCCGACCCAATCAGAACAAGTCGGATTAGAATAAGTCGTCGAAATCTTCGTCATCATCGCCATCGATTGACATCATCTTGCCATCGTCCTTCTTGGTGGCCGGCTTCTTTGCAGCCTTCTCGTCGGCCGCTTTCTTCTCAGCCACCTTGGCAGCGATTGCTTCCTTCTTCTCTTGAGCGGCGACCTTCTTATCCTTCTCGGATTCAAGCGATTTCTTTCGCGCCTCAGCCTGCTCCTTCTCGCGCCGAGCCAATTCCTCGACATCGATTCCAGCCTCGGCCGCGAGCTTCAATCGGCGCTCATCGCGAGCACGAATCTCAAGCAGGCGCTGGCGCGCCTTTTCGTAGTGCTGAGCCATGTACATCGCATCGTGCTCGAGCAATGGCGAATCAGAAATGATTGTGATATCCATCCAATCGCCCTCTTCGGCCAAATATTCAGCAAACGGCTCGAATTTGAGGTCAGATTTCTTGATTTGAGTATAGTGCTGAGCATTACCCATTCGGTGCTCAACCCCGGCAAAGTGGCAGTAGAATTTCTTGCCGCCGATGGTCTCGCGAACTTGGTCGAATAACTCAGCATAATCTTCGGACGTCTTCAGGCGACCGTGACCACGAGCGTGGATGTGAGCCATGTTCAGGACTGGAACGGTTCCTTCGACGTGGTTGACGACCTCGAGGACCTCTTCGACTGTGCCCCAGAGTTCCTGCTGACCCGACGTCTCGATGCCCACGAGGGTCGGCTCCGCCTCGTGAACCCAAGGGAAGGCGGAGTATTCCTCCTCTTCCTCTTCGTTACCCCAGATCGAGCGGACGCGGTCAACAACACCTGCGAAGACATTGGCAACCTGTTCGTTGGCCTCGGTACCGGGGTCGTATTCGCCGTATGGCCCAACATGACACACCATGTGCCGAGCATTCACAATCTTCCCGACCTGCATGCTCGACTCCATCTTCGACAGCGTTCGATTGCGCTCCCGCATGCTCCCCAAGAGTTCCCCATAGTACGGCCCGTGCACGTTCATTTCGAACTCGGCTTTGTGGCTGAGAATGCCAGCCTGCCAATACTGATCGAAGTGATGCGGCTGAACCTGACGGACGGTTTGAATCTCCATAGTTTCAAGTCCGAGAACCGTGATATCGTCCATTCCTTCAACGATAGTTCGGCCCTTGCAAGAGAGCGGAACACCGGCTGGTCCGAGTCTGAGTGGCATAGGCTTCGCTCCTCGCGGGTCGGGCCGAAGGGGTGTCCCTACTAAAGGGGTATTCGGGAGAGGTGTGGAGAAGTGAAAGTAAAAGTGAAGCGAATCCAAAGGATTCGGGTGGAAAAATTCGCTGATTAGCAGCGATTTGCGGCGGCGGCGATACCGTCTGCTCCCGGGCCTTGCCGCGGCAATTCGCAGAGGTAGCGGCCGAGCCATCCAGCGGTTGAATCGGCCGCGGTCGAGCCGGCATGAGCGCCGAGGGAATGTTCGATTCGGACGGCGTTGTTGGCCGGCTCACAAGCGATGACTTGAGGCACCATTCCGCGGAGTCGAATCTCTCGAAGAAGTTGGTCTTCGTCCATCTCTTCGAGAGCGGCGATGAGCGGTAGCGCATCCTCGCTCAGAAACAAAATGTGAATCTGGCGGATGCGCTCGATGACGAAGCCCCAAGCCTCGGCCAGCCGAGTTGGGTCTTCGGGCTCATCAACAATCATCACAACGCGCGGGCCTTCGAATTCAGCGAAGGTCATGCCCGCGCCTTGCGCGCTACGGGCATTATCTCCCGCGAGCACAGTCGAGGCCGACAAAACCAACCAATGCGCATGCTCCAGTCGGCCTCGCCAATCAATCTCACCATGACTGAAATCAGACAGGTCAGCAACCACGACAAAATCAACCGAAGCAGATTCGGCAGAAGCGAGAACATCAGGAACCGAACCGGCCCCAAAACCGACGCACCGAACGGCGGTTTCCATTCAATCGACCTTCCAGCGAAGCAAGGCGATAGCACCGCCCATTCCGATGAGCTGTTGCCCAGCATCGTGGTCGACCGAGGCCTGAATTACCTCACCGCGATTGGTCGCAACAGCAGAAGTAACGCCTTCCCAATGCGCACGAAGCGACCTATCCTCCGAGCGCAAAAGCGAGGCATCGATCACCAAGGTCTCAACAGCACCTTGTTCGGCAGCATCAGCGATGGCAGCAGCACCGTAGGACACTGCACCGCTGATAGAAATCCGCGTCAATCCATCCTCGATAGCGCGAACCTGACGAACCAATTCGTGCTCGCCAAGAACCGCATCAGCAGCCCCTCCGGCGAGCACCTCATTCGCAGCTGCGCGACCACCGATTGAAGTCGCAGCATTGAGAATCTGATTCTGCGCACCGAGCGCGCGAAGCATCCCTTCAAACTGCTCGCGCGCCATCCCCGGACCGCAGATGACCAATGGAATTCGGTCCGGAAACACGAGTTTAGTCTCACGAGCAACACGCTCGAAAAATCCGCGCCGAACCCCTGTAGAATCGTCAGCGCGCTTGCCGCCCCCGCGCATGGAAAATGATGACACGTCGCGGATTCCGTGAGCCGATACCTCGAAGATTAGCACCTCATCGTTCTCGACCACCACAAGCCCCGACTTTGGTTGAGCCCCCGCAGCCAGAGCGGTTCGAATCAACGCGCGGTCAACCTCTGGAAGACCTCCCTCGAAAGATACCTCGACCTCGTCACCTGGTGATACCAAGTGAGTGTGGTGCGATCCGGTGTCTATCTTCGCCTCTGAAATCACTCCGTGTACGCGAAGATTGTCGCTGAATGGCTGAAAGGCGCACTCGACAACTTCGATTTCAATCCACATTGGCTTGCGCTCGGCCGACTTCGCTCGGCCGCCTTCCTGTGTTCCTGTAGTAGAATCACGTCGATGAGAAAGCATCCCAAGATTTGCTCCGGCCCGACAAATCTGCGCCAGAGTCCAGAGGTCATCAGCATCGTCGATGCGCAGCCGGACACCCTCTTCGGAGGCTTTCAGTTGGCGCAATTCCTCACTTCCATCAACTAAAGACGCCGGTCAGGCGGCCATCCTCGTCCATATCCATATCCATGGCGGCTGGCCGAATCGGCAAACCAGGCATAGTCATCATCGAACCACAAATCGCAACGATGAACCCAGCCCCAGAATTGAGCCGCAATTCACGAATCGGCATTGTAAATCCAGTAGGAGAACCGAGCGCGGTGGGCTCGTGGCTAAACGAATATTGAGTCTTGGCCATGCAAACCGGAAGCGTGTCAAGCCCCCACTCGCGCAACGACTCCAGAGTCTTGTGAGCCTGCGGTGAGAAGTCAACCGTGTGTGCCCCGTAAACATTGGTCGCTACACGCAAAATCGTCTGGTCGGCGGGCAGTCCCGGCTCGACAATCGGCGAGTAAGGACGGCCCGCCCCATCATGCGCAGCACATGCAGCAACAACCGCATCGGCCAGCTCACCAGCACCCGTCCCGCCTTTGGCGTGACCTTCGAACAGAACCACATCGCGAGCTCCAGCGGCAACAGCCTCCTCGCGAATCGCCGCAATCTCAGCATCGGTATCACTAGCAAAGCGATTAATCGAGACGATAACCGGAATCCCAGTATCAGACAAATTGCGAACGTGCCGCCTCAAATTGCTAGCAGCACCGGCACGAGTAGCATCGACATTCTCAGCCTCCAATTCCTCAACCGGCGGCCGCTTTCCACCACCGGTCGAGAAGCCATCACCATGCAATTTCATCGAACGAACGGTGACATTGATGACCACACAATCAGGCACCTTTCCAGCCGCTTCAGCCTTAATCTGCAAAGCCTTCTCAGCACCCATATCGGCACCGAATCCAGCCTCAGTAACCACATAATCCGCGCACGAAAGCGCAAGCGAATCAGCAATAATTGAAGAATTCCCGTGCGCGATATTAGCAAATGGCCCACCATGAATGAAGGCAGGGTCACCCTCCAGAGTCTGAACCAAATTAGGCAACAAAGCATTGCGCAGAAGCAAAGCCATGGCACCAGCACAGCCGAGGTCATCGGCGGTCACAAGTCCACCAGAACGTGAAACCCCAATCGCAATCCGGCCCAGCCTCGCCCGCAAATCGGCGTAATCCTTCGACAAAACGAGAATCGCCATGACCTCGCTGGCCGCGGTAATATCGAAGCGATCAGTCCGAACAATTCCGTTCGCCTTCCCGCCAAGTCCAATCGTCACCTCGCGAAGGCTCCGATCGTTCATGTCAATCACCCGCGGCCACAAAATCCGATTCAAATCCAAATCTAGCGTGTTACCCCTGTGGAGGTGATTATCGAGCATGGCCGAGCAAAGGTTGTGCGCCATCGTAACAGCGTGTAGGTCACCGGTGAAGTGGAGGTTGATTTCCTCCATCGGCAGCACCTGCGAGAAGCCTCCCCCCGCAGCACCCCCCTTGATTCCGAAAACCGGCCCCATCGACGGCTCACGAATCACACAGGTCGCATTGTGCCCGCGTCGATTCAAACCCTGATTCAATCCGATTGTCGTCACCGTCTTTCCTTCGCCGAATGGTGTCGGGTTGACGCTTGTAACCAAAATCAGGAAACCTTGCTCTTCATTTCCAGCTTCCTTCAATCGATCCCACGAAACTTTCGCGATTGCAGGCCCTTGCAAAATCAAGTCACTGCGAGCAAGTCCGAGCGTGTCCGCCACCTCTTCAATAGGGCGAATCGTGGCTCGTCGAGCGATATCGAGGTCGCTGTCCATCGTCTTTGGCGCCGTCCCAACCGACTTGAAACCTTCATTGCGGAGAATTCGGAGCGCCGCATAGTGTCTGCTCCGGCTTACTGGGGAATCGCTGGCTACCCCATCGCACACTCGTTGACCCCTCGTCTGTTCACACTCGTGGGCGGGGAAGTTGGGCTTGATGCTCAGTGTGTTTTCGTCGAGGCGGGCTCGATGGCTGAGTTTGAGGGGAATATCGAGCGGCTCGACGGCGACCTCTGGCTGAGTTGTACCGCGCCGCTGAAACACTCTCCTCAAGCGCGGCTCGGGGTTTCTGGGCCAGAGGGCGTGAATGCGGTTAATCAGTTGAAGCGGATTGATGGTGTTTGGTCTGGGACGAGCACCGATGGGGTTGGCTTTGTTGCTGCTTGTCGCCACATCGGTGTTGAGCCGAATGGCAGTATATTGCGGATGCGCGGCGGAGGTTCTGCAGCGCGAGCGATTGCCGCCGCGTGGGCCGCTGAGGGCGGCCGAATCATCCCTGTTGAAGGCCGGCGAGCATTGCTCAGCGGCCCTTGGGATGAAGCGATTATTGCCGATGGCGAAGGTCTCGAAGCCGACCTCGCCATCGATTTAGACGCCGCCGCTGGCGGCGGCGATTCAGTCGACCTGCCGGCAAAGCGGCAGGTCTCGATTTCCTACGGAGAGGACGCGACCAGTGAAGACTTCGCAGTAATCATGGTCGCGGCTCAGCATCTCGAGGCTTGGAAGCGACTCTACGCCCCAAGCATCGCTGACGAACTCCCAAGTCTGGGTCAAATCCTCTCAGAATTATGATCAAAGTGGAATGTTACCGTGCTTCTTCGGCGGCACCCATTCGCGCTTGCTGCGTAGCGGGCGAAGCGCCTGAATCAATTTGCGTCGCGTCTCGCCCGGCTCGATGACATCATCCAGCCAGCCGTTGCGAGCAGCGACGTATGGATCACCAAACTTGCGGCGATATTCATCCACCAATTCAACGTGAGTCGAGGCCGGGTCAGCGGCCTCGGCCAATTCGCGTCGATGAATGATATTCACAGCACCTTCAGCCCCCATGACTGCCAATTCCCCTGTCGGCCAGGCGATGTTGTAGTCGGAGCGGAGGTGTTTGCAGGACATTGC
The DNA here is from genome assembly GCA_016845365.1 of Methanobacteriota archaeon. Classification (GTDB taxonomy): domain Archaea; phylum Thermoplasmatota; class Poseidoniia; order Poseidoniales; family Thalassarchaeaceae; genus MGIIb-O1. Next base: position 126,414 of record JAERST010000001.1, on the reverse strand, counting down.
GAGGTAGGCCCCACCGTATGCCTTGCGCGTTACCACCGTTAGCTTCGGAACCGTTGCCTCAGCGTACGCGTACAGCAGTTTTGCCCCATGCCGAATGATGCCTCCCCACTCCTGAACGGTCCCTGGCAAGAAACCGGGCACGTCGACAAAGGTCACAACTGGTATGTTGAAAATATCACAGGTTCGGATGAATCGGGCTGCCTTGATTGAGGCGTCGATGTCGAGGCAGCCCGCGAGCACTTTCGGTTGATTCGCGACGATTCCAACCGATTGGCCGTCGAGTCGGGCGAATCCAATTATTATGTTCTCAGCGTAGGTTGCGAAGAGTTCGAGGAATCGCCCTTCATCGACTATTTCTTCGACGACTTTTCTGATGTCGTATGGTCGGTTCGAGTCTGCTGGAACGATGTCGATGAGGTTGTCGCAGACTCGGTTTGCCGGGTCAGGGCTCGGTAGGAGATTCGCTTCGGCGAGCGTGTGGTCCGGCAGATATGCGAGGATTTCGCAGGCGGTTAGAATCGCATCCTCTTCGTCTTCTGCTACCATGCAGGCGACGCCCGAGCGCGAGGCGTGGGCGTCGGCTCCGCCGAGGCTTTGTTGGTCTAATTCGCCGCTGGCGATTTCGGGGATGAAATGCGGCGAGCGCATGAACATCTGGCCGTGGTCGTCGGAGAGGATGACGAAGTCAGAGAGGCCGGCCGCGAGCGCACTGACACCTGCGACTGTTCCGAGGATGATGGAGAATGTCGGGATGCGGCCGGAGCAGGCGACGAGGATGTCGAGGAGTTCGCCTGTGGCGCCGAGTGCTGGGACGCCGTCTTGGACGCGTTGGCCATCGCCGTCCCAGATGCCGATTAGTGGGAGTTGGGCTTTCTCGGCGAACTCGGCGACTTTGGCGATTTTTCGCGCGTGCATCTCTCCCATTGTGCCGTCGAAGACGGCGTAATCCTGCGCGAAGCAGACTACGCGGCGACCGTCGATCTTGCCGTGGCCGGCTACGACGCCGTCGCCTAATGGTCGGTGGAGATGCATGTTGAAGTCACCCGAGCGATGCTGGACGAAGGCGTCGACTTCGACGAATGAGTCAGCATCGAGGAGCATTGAGATGCGTTCTCGGGCGGTTTGGCGACCGGATTTACGCAGTTCTTCCATGCTAATCCGGTCGGCAGCATTCACCGCGTCGCGGCGCATCGCGTCCAAGTCATCGGAGTGCGATGCGCCCGCCATGACATACTCGAAGCCGCTCGCGGTTATTCATAGAAGCGGGGGCTGGGACTCACAGAGTGTTCGTGGGAACTTCGCCGTATTCATTGTGGTGAGGTTGTCCGTCCTGGACCAAGAAGACGAACAAGACGATGATTCCAATACAGGGAACAAAGGCAATCAAGAACCACCAGCCACTTCGGCCTAAGTCATGCAGTCTCCGAACAACAAGAGCGAGCGAGGGCAAAAACAAACCAATTTGAGCAATCCATGAGAGAACGGTTGGATCATCAAATTCGAAGCCGAAAATTATGCCGTCGAGAACTGCAGTGATGATTCCCAAGATGAATACTGCCAGTTGGAACCACCAGTATTCGGAGCGCGATGCCCTGCCACTGAAATTGACATAATTCTCCAAAACTGCTTTCTTTACCGCATCAGGGAATCCAATCATCTGTGCAGGTCTTCCTACGTATTCGGGGCCACCGTGTACTTCCATTGACTCGAAAACCTAGTTCGCGACCATAAAGATGACCCCGGCATTGGAGGTGTTTGGCTGTCTGTGAGGTTCACTCGACGAACCTGCGTTCACTCGACGAAGCCCCGCCAGGCGCGCATGTACTCTACGAAGACCGGACTGAGCCCTTGGGATTCGAGATGTTCAGCAGTAAAGGGCGGTCGAGTTGGTTCGTAGTCGGCCTCACCCAAATGGCTCGCCCAATCCGCATGACCGATTGCTGAGCGCGCCACCGCCAGCAAGTCCGCACCCTGTTCCATCACCTCTTGGGCCTGCGCCGTCGACCAGATGGCGCCCGATGAAATCAAGGGAAGCCGAGAAGCCAGTCGCTCAGCGAAAATCTCGGTCAACATTCGCGAATCATCGGCGTGGGCTGGCGGAGCGAAGCAATCCCAGCAGGAGATGTGCAAGTAGTCGACTCCTGCATCGACGATGAGGTCGACGAGGTCGAGCGAATCCTCCAGAGTTACGCCGATTTTTCTGTACTCGGGCGAGATGCGAACTCCGACGAGGAAATTCTCGCCCGTCTTTTCTCGCACGCGCGATATAATCTCCAGCAGGAAGCGCGCGCGATTCTCCAACGAACCGCCCCAGCCGTCGCTACGCCGGTTCGTTCCGGTGCCGAGGAATTGGCAGATGAGATATCCGTGGGCACCGTGAATTTCGACTCCATCGAAGCCGGCCTTCTCGCATCGCACAGCCGCGTCCGCGAAGGCCTCGACGAGCGCTTCAACCTCCGAACCCTCCAACGCGCGAGTCGCCCCCGAATCCGAATCGCTCGTCTCATTGACGCTGGCAGAAACCGGCTGAACCCCAGTCAAGCGCTGAGGACAGCGCATCCCGCCGTGGAAAATCTGCGCCAAAGCGAGAGCACCGTGAGCCTGTATTCCAGCAGCCATCCGCTCGAGCCCGGGCAATTGATGGTCGCCCCAGACGCCCATTTCGCCCTCCCATCCTTGACCCTCGCGAACAACGTGCGAAGCCGCAGTTGTGACGATACCAAAGCCACCCTCGGCACGACGGCGCAGCCACTCGATCTCAGCATCTGAAAGCCTCCCATCCTCGTGGCTTTGTTTGTTGGTCATCGCCGCCACGACCGCACGATTCGGCACCTCGTGGCCCGTGCGCGGAAAACGGAAGGAATCACTCGGTCCAGCCATCTCTCAACACCCGACCAAAGTCCGCTCAGGCTCGGTCATCCCAAGCCTCCGATTCACTCCATCGAATCGTTTGGATTCTCGCCGCAGAGGTCGTCGAGCCAACCTGCGGCGACCGTCTCGCGCCCACCGCCTCGGCTCAACAAATGGTGCAGCTTAACCAAAGCCGAACTCGGCGGGCAAAGCGAGCCATGACCGATGATTCCCATCGCTTGTTGTTCACGGCCCTTCGCGTACACATTCATGTTCATCGGGCCGTGAATCGTCTGCGCCACCACAACCACCACACCATCATTGGCGCAGTAATCCTCCAGCATCAAACGCAGAATCGTATTCTCCTGCGAATCCTCCTGCGGGTCGGCTATCGGCAGATGCCCGAGCCCCGTCCCATGGAAGAGCAGTGCATCGAAATCACCCTCGATTCCAGCCTTGACTAATTCAGGTTGCAAGTGAGAATCAGCGATGAATTGGGCGATTCGCACATCCTCATCAAACAGCATCGGCGCAATCGCCTCGACCCGAGCATCGGCAGGCTCGTGTTCGGCCATCTCGATGCTCGGCCCACTACCATCATTCAGCACCCAAGCCAGCGGACCCTGATTGATCGGCTTGAAGGCATCACGCCTCGAAGAGTGGTACTTGCGGCAAGCAACACCGGGCAAGACAGCACAGCGCCCATCCGAAGAATCAGCATGCAAAATCACCACGCTCGAATCCCGATAACCGCTCGGCTCAGGACCGTGCGCGGCCCAATGAACTGCCGCAACCAAATTCTCAGCAGCATCGCTCGAACCGCGGTCCGGCGAGCGTTGCGACCCAGTAACCACAATCCGCCCCGGCGGACGGCCACCATTTCCAGCCCAACCATAGGCCATGGCCGCCGCACTCAGATGAAGCGTATCCGTACCATGAGTAATCACAACACCAACAGCGCCCTCGGCAAATGCTTCCTCAGTCGCCCGAAGCATCCGATTCCAATGCCGAGGCCGAATATCATCAGACCACATATTGCCCAACTTGACAACCCGAAGACGAGCCACCGAGCGCAATTCCGGCACCGATTCCAGCAGCTCATGCGGCTCGAACCTCGCGACAACCGCACCCGTTGCATAGTCCACCTTGCTAGCGATGGTCCCGCCTGTGTGGATTAGGTGAACGAGGGGGAGAGAGTCGTCCTGTTCGATTGGGGTGGGGGCCTCTTCCTCGGCCATTTCCACCTCATCGAGGACCTCGACCGATTCGACGTAAGCCTCTGGATAGCTCACATTGTAGCCATTTGCCAACTTCAGCGTCACCAAATTCGGACCCGCCGGCGGCAGAGCCAAACCCTCGTGCTCGACCTTCCCCGACCACGTCTTGACGACCACCTTCACCGGCGTCCCCGGGCTGGGCCAGTCTCCCATGAAGCGTGAGGAGGAGATTCACTCCATGAATGCGACGCACCGGATGGCCGCGAAGAAGGGGCAGATGAATGGGGTTGAGTGGGGTTGCAGGATGATGCTGGATGGTGGTGGATGGTGCGTCGGCACTTCTTTGAAAGACGGAGTTGAGGCGGACGCATGACTGGCTTCAACTCCGAGAAGAATAGGATTGTTGGGGTCGATATTCCTGTTGTTGACCTCGAGCGCGCGAACCGTTTCTACGGTGGCGTGCTCGGTATCGAATGCCATGTAATTGAGATGGAAAATTTCTCTTTCACCGTGCTCGACCATCACGATGGCAACGGTGGAACTCTGATTCCTCATGCCGATTTGATTACACAAAAGGGACCGCTCGTCTATCACAATTGCAATGGTCGGCTCGCCGAAGCGATGGGCTTAGTCGAAGATTTAGGTGGCCTCATCGTCGAGCCGGTGCACCAAATCGACGAGCATGGTTTTCGTGGAATAATCTTGGATAGTGAAGGGAATAAATGTGTTCTTCACTCGGATAATGACGACTGAAAATTCTTTGGCTGACAACTGATTTCCGCCGATTCCAATCAATCCTGACAAATGCGACGAGCCAATCGCGTTATTATCGAAACACACGGCTCGCTTTATCGATGAAAAGCCTGGTTCTGCTTCTAGCCGGCCTAATGCTGCTCGCTCCAACGGCCGGCTGCCTCGCCCCCGATAGCGAAGACGAAGAAGAACCAGAACCCGAATTCACTCCACCGTGGTTCTGCAACTCGAGCGGCACCGGAGGGCACCACATCGACCCGGTCTACGAGAATTCGACGAAAGGCGAATTCTCGCAGACCGACTGCTCAATCGTAACTTTGCAATTCGCGGCGGCACTCGAATGGGCCATGCAGTGGCCCAACATCAGCGCCGCCGAAGCAGACGGCTGGCACATGGCGGTGGATTACGTCGAAGGAATGGGAACCCACCATGTGCGCCTCAATGACTTCTGGATGGACGGAAACCAAGACTTTGACCGGGAGGACCCAGAGTTCCCGGGAACCAGAATGGACCGCGTTTTTGAGTACGACAAACCGGAATTCCTGATGTATGCAGGCACCGACCCTGACTCCGAACTCGTGGGCTTCGCCTGGTACGTCAAGTCAGACCCCCAAAACCCCCCCTACGGCTTCGCGGGCGATAACGACTGGTGGCACCGACACGAGAGCCTCTGCTTCAACAACGCCTCTTTCCTAACGATGGGTGAGGATATCGACGACGAAACCTGCGACCAACGTCAAGGCACGAATGTGATTCTCGGCGATTTCTGGATGGTGCATGCGTGGATTCTCGAACCTTGGCTACAGCAATACGACGTATTCGCCAACCACCATCCATGCCTGAGCGAGGACGGCCCCATCCACGACGAGGCTGAGCAGTGCTGGATGGATGCGATGCACGGGCCCGAGGATGGAGGGCACGCTGGCCACGATGGGCACGGAGACTCTGGCGAAGATTCCTCAGACGATGGCTCTGACAACGGCTCCGACGGCGGCTCCGATGACTCGGGTGGACACGATGGGCACGGTGACTCTGGCGAAGATTCCTCAGGCGACGGCTCTGAAAGCGAAGATGACGATTCGGTCGGCTCGGACGAACATAACCATTGACCCGAGCCGCCGGCTCTCCTGAAATTTGGAGATATTGAGAAGCACATTGATGGAGGTTCGGCGCACGCTCTCCATTCGATGAGTGATGAGCGCATCGCCAAACGGAATGTTGCGGTCCTTTTCTACACTCAAGCGATTCTTGGCAGCCAAGGCTCAATCAACATGATTCTTGGCGGCCTCGCCGGCTACGCTCTAGCCGGCGCAAAGGCTCTTGCAACACTCCCAATCTCGGTTACTTTGCTGACTTCAATGATTTTCGCCAGCCCAATTTCCCTCTTTATGGGGCGATTCGGCAGGCGAAACGGATTCCTCCTCGGCGCAGCCGCAGGATTCCTCGGCGGCGGATTCTGTGCCCTCGGTCTATACATAGGTAGATTCGAGGTGCTACTCATTGGTTCCGCCTTCATTGGTATCTTCAGATCGACGGCGGGATACTTCAGATTCGCCGCCGCCGATATGGCTTCTGAAGAGTTCAAACCGAAGGCGATTTCACTAGTTTTAGCAGGAGGATTAGTCAGTGCAATCATCGGCCCAGAAATCGTCCGCCAAACGGCCGATGCGATCGGCTCGACTCAGTATGCAGGCGCATTTCTGGCTGTCATGGTGATCAATGTCGTCGGCTCGTTCGGTCTATTTTTCCTCGATATCCCTACCTCAGAACCTAAGCCAAAGGGGGTGCAGGTCGGTCGTCCTGTGCGGCAAATTCTGAGGCAACCAACGGCATTTGTGGCAGTGCTCTGCGGGATGATTTCCTACGCTTCCATGACTCTAGTGATGACCTCGACCAGTCTCGCAATGTCAACTCATGGCTTCACCACGGCAATGGCTGCTGATGTGGTTCGATGGCACATCGTAGCGATGTTTGCTCCGAGTTTCTTCACCGGCTCTCTCATCAATAGATTCGGCCATGTCAAAGTAATTTCTAGCGGTTTGCTGATTCTTGCAGCCTCGGCCGCTATCGCATCTTACGGTGTGGAACTCGAGTTCTTTTATGCAGGATTGATTGCGCTCGGCCTCGGTTGGAATTTCGCTTTCATCGGCTCGACAAGTCTGCTCACTACCGCTCATACCGAAGAGGAACGAGCGAAGATGCAGGGTGTGAATGACACCCTCGTCGCAGGCTTGGTCGCGGCGGCCTCTCTGGCTTCTGGCGTGATTCTGCACGAGTGGGGTTGGGAATACGTGCAGTATGCTATGACGCCAGGTTTGCTGCTAGCTGCCGCTTCGGTGGGCTGGTTGGTTCTCTCAGAGCGCAGTGCTCAGCGGCAGGTTGAGGCCTGAGGGCGATTGCTAACACTGCGCAGTGACAGGATTTATTGCGTTGCTTCGAGGCTGGGCAACCAGTGAAGGCTTTCGTCCCAGCCACGGTTCTGCTCCTGCTGACCACCAGCCTCGCAGGATGTACTGTAGGCGATGGCGATTCTTCAGATGCAAATGATGAGCCTGAAGAGCCATTACCCTACTTTCAGGACGGAGATTTCACCTGCATTGAACACGATAATCTGACAAGGTGCTGGCTGACACATATCCCTGACAATCTTGACCCAAACGAACCCGTACCCCTCATTATCGACCTGCACGGCTATGCCTCGACTTCTTCTGAACAGATGGGGCTCTCTTCCTTCGACGACATCGCCGACGAGGAAGGTGCAATCGTGATTTATCCAGATGGAGCAGTGGGGAATAACGGCGAGTGGGATCTTGAGCAAAATCAAGCTTGGAACTCGGGTTGGTGTTGCGCACACTCGGCTCGCGACGATGTAGACGACGTCGGCTTCATCGAGCAACTCGTCAACGTCTCACTTGAAATTCACAATATTGACGAAAACCGAATCTACGCATCAGGCTGGTCGAATGGTTGTTCGATGGCGCAGAGATTGGCAATGGAATCGAGCCATATCTTCGCCGCTGTCGGATGTATGGCATTTTACCTTCTGACCGAACCTGTGGATTCGTACTCTCCTATTCCGATTATGGAAGTTCACGGATTTCTAGATCAAGTCGTACTTTACGAAACCAGTGCGGAAAGTGTTCCGTTTAATCGAGAAATGTGGACAAATCCTGAATCGTATGACACCGGTGCAATTGAGAATATGTATGAATGGGGAAGTCACAATGGCTGTTCGGGTTCGTTGGAGACTTTCGAGTTAAATGGACTGTATTCCATTCAGGGTTTTGATGACTGTGATAATGGCACCTCGGTTCGCTTGATGACAATTTATGCTGGCCAGCACAATCCTTACGCGAATGACTTCGACGATGGGACCCTCTTCGGAAATGTCTTCATCGGAACCCAAGGTTTGGTTCAGTCTAGTTACATCGTTTGGGATTTCATCAGTCAATACTCAAAGGACGTCGAACCAGAAGAATAGTTGGGGCTGACCGGTGCGTCGGCACTTCTTTGAAAGACGGAGTTGAGGCGGCTTCATGCCAGGCTTCAACTCCGAGAAGAATAGGATTGTTTGGGTCGATATTCCTGTTGTTGACCTCGAGCGCGCGAACAGATTCTACGGTGGCGTGCTCGATATCGAGTGTCATGTGATCGAGATGGAGAATTTCTCTTTCACCGTTCTCGACCATCATGATGGCAACGGTGGAACTTTGATTCCTCATGCGGATTTGATTACACAAAAAGGTCCGCTCATCTACCATAATTGCAATGGTCGGCTCGCCGAAGCGATGGGTTTGGTCGAAGAATTAGGAGGACTCATCGTCGAGCCGGTGCACCAAATCGGCGAGCATGGTTTCCGCGGAATTATTCTCGATAGTGAAGGGAACAAATGCGTTCTTCACTCGGATAACGACGATTGACATTTTCCCGGGACGCCTTCGGTCAAATCGGCATAGTTTTGGACGAGGTGAACCTCACACAGAATACCGAGCCATGCCGTTGAGGTCTTGGCGGCAAGGTAGCAGAGGAGTGATTTTCATGAGTTTTCTAAACAAGATTCTTGGGGGCGGTGGTCCCGATTTGGCAGAGTTGATTCGGAATGGTGCGGTAATAATCGACGTTCGAAGTCAAAATGAGTATAGTCGCGGTCATGGCAAGGACTCGAGGAATATTCCGGTGCAAAATTTCCAATCCAAAATTAATGGGTTGAAGAAACAAAACAAGGTCATCATCACCTGCTGTGCAACTGGTGGAAGGTCTGGTAATGCGGCAAAGATGTTGCAAAGTGCTGGGGTAGAAGCCTACAATGGCGGTTCGTGGAAGAAAGTCGAGCGTGCTCGAGAGAGCGCAGCCAATGATTGAATCTGCGCCGGCCTCAAATTTATGGCACCCTCCGTGGTTCGGCGGTCAATGAGAGCAATCGCGCTGCCCATGGTTCTACTGATGCTGACCGCCAGTCTTGCCGGATGTACTTCCGGCGACCCCGATGGAGATGGGGGAATTGGAATTGATACTGATACGCTGAATCAGATGATCGAAGACAACCTCCAAGACTTCATCAATAACACGACTGTAACTGTGAATCAAGAGATTCACTATCACAATAATACGACGTACGTAATCGATGATAGCACGTACCAAGATATCACTAGTAATCACTACAATAATACCACAAACCTAGATGGTGGTGAGGTACACAATTACTACGAAGAATATGACTATTCATCCTCCAACTACTCACTTGGAGGCTCTGTTGTAGGTGTCAATGGAAGTACCGGTGGCATCATCTACATGATTGATATCACATTTACTGTTGCTGATGTTCTACCTCAACCGGAGCCCGATCCGGACTACAGGAACAGTTCAATTGATTATGAGTATGAGTATTATGATTATCTTACAAACTCTGAGAGAACTGATATTTTCAACATCCAGTGTAGTGACTACTATCTGGTTGGGAGCCAATCATCAAACAGCAGTTTTGAAGTGTCATACTGGGAGGATAGTAGTAACTACTGGAATGCTTGGGTCGATCAGTATAACCAAACTATTGCCAACATGCTCCAGGAAGCAGCCTACGACTACTATCCGGCGCCTGACTATGATTACCACGTTAGAGTTGTCTGCGACGAGAATTTTCTTCAGGACACTTCGGGAACCAGCGATCTAATCCTTGCTGAAATCACAGTACCTGAGGGCTATGCATTTGCCTGTCTATACAGGAATTACGGCGGTGGCGGAAGTTATGCCTCTGAGTCGTTATATCGATGGAATAGCGGTGGATCTGGAAATAGTAGCTTCCGCCCCGGAACTGGATACTGGGATACCTTCAGTTGGTATAACGATCAAACGACAAAGTTTGCCTACGGAGACTACTATTATTGCGGACACGGAATGGTAGGGGGAAGTGAGGAGACTATCATCACAATAGCAGGCCATCACCATATAGACATGGATGAAGACTACTTGTATCGATATGTGATTTACTACCAACTGATTCCGGTAGTAAACGTGGAGTGATTGAGATTTCTAAAACTCCTTCTAAGGATTACGATATCAATAGAAGAAGTGAATCTTAGGATTAGCGAGGCGAGTCGGCTGGCTTGGCCAGCCCGACTCGCCGTCAGAGCCCGAACCGCGACCGGCACCACTGGAATCGATTGAGTGTGTGGTGCCGGGAGCGGGACTCGAACCCGCGACCTTCGGATGTCTCAGACATTCTCGGCTAGGCTTGTGCGCTCATCGATCGCGTCGACAGGAAAAATCCCGTCAACTGTACCCTATGAGTCCGACGCGCTACCAACTACGCCACCCCGGCTATGCCGCGCCACCGACGACCCCCATTTGAGCGTTGCAGTCGAGCAAGGGCAATTTGAGAGGTGAGATGCGTAGCGGGAGCGGGTCAAGCTGGAGCTACTTGAGGAACTGAGAATCTGGACTCCTCGCGGATCGGAATGTGCACCAGCGCGGAGAAAACCCCCACTGCGATACCGAGCCACCAAACCGTCGTGTAACTCCCGGTCATGTCGTAGAGCACACCCCCGAGGTAGACCCCCACGAAGCTGCCCATCTGGTGCGAAAAGAACACGATTCCGTACAGCGTCGCCATGTAACGCAAGCCGTAGATGTGGGCGATGAGACCGCTGGTGAGCGGCACGGTCGCCAGCCACAGGAAGCCCATCGCGAATGAGAAGACGAGGATCGTATTGGCGGTGATTGGGGTCATGATGAACCAGGCCGCGGCGATAGCGCGGCCTGCATAAATGCCTGAAAGCAACCATTTGCGGCTGTACCTTTTACCGGCCCAGCCAGATGCTAATGTTCCGAGAATATTTGCTAATCCGATTACTGAAATTGCGAATCCACCGAGCACTGCGGTGGATTCGATGCCGAGGTCGCCGCACCAACTGAGCGGGTCTATCGGTGCGCTCATCTCGGTGACAAGAGCGGGGAAGTGTGCGGTGATGAATGCGAGTTGGTAACCGCACGAGAAGAAGCCGACGAATATCATCGAGTAAGATGGGTCCTTGAAAGCCAACTTGAGGACGTCTGAAAGGCTCTCTTCGAGGTCTTCCTTGCCAGCGACGTCGGGTGCTCGCAGGAATGGTAACATCAGTAGGACTGCGAGAATCGATGCGGCGAAGACCAAGAATACCGATTGCCAGACCATAATTTCGAGCAACCAAACCGCGGCTATCGGCCCGACGACTTGACCCGCCGAGCCGGCCGCGGTGGCAATCGCCATACTCATCGAGCGGTGCTCGGGAGCACTCGCTCGCCCAACAATCGCCAAAATCACCCCAAAACCAGTTCCAGCGATTCCGAATCCGACCATCACCTCAAGCGCTTGAATCTGCCAAGCACTGGTCGCGCCAGTCGACAAAACCAGTCCGAGCGAATACAAAATCGCGCCGAGAATTATCGCCTTGCGGTCTCCCATCTTCTCGGCCATCGCTCCAAAAAACGGCGCTCCGAAGCCCCAAGCAAGATTCTGAATCGCAATCGCAAGACTGAACTCTGTCCGCGCCCAGCCGTAATCATCCTGAATCGGAATCTGGAAAACTCCGAAGGAAGCGCGGATGGCAAAGCCGATCAGAAGTATCACACAACCCGTAATCAGTACAGGCGAGAACAGGGAACTTCGCTTCTCCACAGCCGAACCAACCCCCCGAATCGCATAACCATTTCTCGGAATCCAAAGGATTCCGCGACTCGACCCCGCCCATACCCTTGATGAACACCGGCACGTCGCCGTGGCGTGGTCGACGTCGACTCCGCCCTGCGCGCAAGCGCCTATTCAGGCAAGAAGAGACCGAAGGGTCAGGCTGACAAGGCGGAGGATAAAAAGAGCCGAAAAATCGAGCCTTTCGACCCCGTTGAGGCATTTGAGAAGGAGAAGGCCGACGCCTTTTCGATGTGGTTAGTCATCATTTTGGGACTGTCGATTGGGCTATTGATGCGCTATGTTTTCATGCCAACTTTGACGCAACCCGAGAAGATTCTCTGGGTCCTCCCGCTCTCCCTCGTGGTCATTCTACCTACGCTTCACCGGGCGGTTATTCCGAACAAATGGTCGGACCGTTATGACAAAGGTAATTGGTTTCGAGCCAGTTTTCTCTACGTCTTCACTTGGCTCGCGATCTCTTTCCTTTTGGTGAACCCGCCGCTCGCTGATATTGCTCCGCCGACGCTGGCGGGTGGGATTGACATCGCCGAGACCGAGGGTGTTGTGGATACCACTTGGAATGGTGGAACTTACACCATCAAATTGGACCAGAATACGGTTGATGTAACTCTGGGGATGGCTATTCGTGACAATGTCGATGCAGAGGTTGCGACGGTAGTTGTGAGTCATTGGTATCATGGGGCCATGGTCGACGAATTGGCTAATGATACGGCTTCTAATTTGGTTGATGATCGGGCTGCGTTCGATTCTGTCGAGGCTTGGGAACGTGTTTCTAAGAGTGGAAATTCTCTGGTTGCGACACATGATTTGGACATCGGGCTGGCTTGGGACCTCGGTACGATGGGTCCGGGTGAGCACCAAATCAAGATTCGATTGTCCGAGGTTGGCGATCCTTGGGAAGAGAATGTCTGGGAGCGGACTTACACGATTGTCATCGTTCAAGTTGCGACCTCTTGATGCGACCGGCTGATTTAGCGGTCGGGGGATCGGATTGGCGGTCGAGGCTCAATTTCTGAGAAGTGAGCAAATCGTTGCTGTCATTGCATCGAGTTGCAGGGCTTCGCCGCCACCTTCGACCATGCGGAAGTCTGTCTCGGCCATCGCTTCGGTGACGGCGAGTTTTTGCTTTTCATCGAGGAATGTGACATCACCGAGCCCTCGATGAAGTTGGTTGACCATATCCGTGCCCGCCAATCCATACTTGTCGAGAAGGCCCTTGAGCCTGCGCCGAGCCGGTTGGAATCCATCTTCTCGGCAGGCGAGCAAGTAGCCGTGAAGTTCCTCTGGCGGGGCGGTCGCTGTCGTCTCGTAGATGAGGTCGCGAGTTACCGTTGACGACAGCGAGGCGGCGACCTGCAAAGCGGTGATGGCTTTGCGTAGGTCGCCGAGGCTAACGTGGACGATTGCATCGGCCGCCTCTTGTTCGAGCGTGATATCTTCGGCGGCCGCCACGCTGCTAATCATCTCGCCCACTTGGTCTTCGGCAAGTGGGCGAAATCTGAAAACCGCGCAGCGTGATTGAATCGCTTCGATGATTTTCGATGAATAATTGCAAGAGAGAATGAATCGGCAAGTCTGCGAATGTTGCTCCATTATTCGACGAAGCGCGCCTTGGGCGTCCGGTGTCAAGGCGTCGGCTTCGTCGAGAAAAATCACTTTGAAAGACGTCCCCGGAACCGGGGCCGTCTTGGCGAATCCCTTGACTTTGGTTCGAATCGATTCGAGCTTGCGCTCGTCACTCGCGTTCATTTCCAAGAGGTTCATTCGGTAACTTTCACCGAAGACATCGCGAGTGAGTGCAAGCGCTGCAGTCGTCTTTCCAGTACCAGGAGGTCCAGCGAATAGAAGGTGAGGAAAGGTGCGTTTCTCAGCGTATGCCTTGAGCCGGTCGACCACCGCTCTCTGACCTTTGATGTCGGCCACTGTCCGCGGGCGATGTCGCTCAACCCACATCTCGCTCATGGTCGTCCCTCAGCATCGGGAATCGAGTGTCCTTGAAGGTTGCCTACGACGCGCGAGCGGGCTTCAATAGGACTCATCCGCGCTTGGGAAATCTTTGCTGCGAACGTCTGCGATGTATTGCTTGACTGCGCCGTCGATTGACTCACCGAGATCTGCGTATCGACGAAGGAATCGTGGACTGAAATCCTTAGTGATGCCTAACATATCGTGCAAAACCAAAACCTGTCCGTCACAATCCGGGCCAGCTCCTATGCCGATTGTGGGGATATTTAGCTGAGCGCTGACCTCGGCTGCGAGGTTGGCGGGAATTTTTTCGAAGACGATTGAGAAGCATCCTGCGGCCTCAATCGCCTTCGCGTCCTCGAGGAGTTTAGCGGCTTCCGCCTCCTCCTTGGCACGGACTGTGTAGGTGCCGAACTTGTAGATTGATTGGGGTGTGAGTCCGAGGTGACCTTGGACTGGGATGCCTGCGCTGACTATTCGTTCGATGGATTCTGCGACTTCTGCGCCTCCTTCGAGTTTGACGGCGTGGCCGCCGGATTCCTTCATGATGCGGATTGCTGAGTCTAGCGCCGTCTTGGAATCGCCTTGGTAACTGCCGAATGGCATGTCGACTACGACTAGGGCTCGGTCGACTCCGTTGACGACGCACTGAGCGTGGTAAATCATGTGGTCGAGGGTGATTGGGACTGTGGTTTCATTGCCCGCCATGACGTTTGATGCTGAGTCGCCGACGAGGATTACATCGATGCCGGCGGCGTCGACTAGGCGGGCTAGCGAGTAGTCGTACGAGGTCAGCATGGTGATCTTCTCGCCCGCCTCCTTCATTTCCTGAAGGGTGTGGGTTGTGACCTTCTTGGCGCGGCTCGCGATTGCCATCTTGGGAGCACCTCGGGGAGTTTGCGAGCGTGGTGCTCGCCTTCAATCAACCGACGGTGGATTTCGTGGGCTGAGGGCGATTGATTGGCTGATGATGGGGTCGTCTTACTCTGATGAGCCGTGGATTTCCACACTATTGAGGAAGGTCTCGATATCGATTACTCCGTCCTCATCCTCGTCAGCCGCATGGAAATATTCGCGCAGAGCGTCTGGTCCTTCATCGCAGCACTCCAAGGCTTCCATCGCGCCGATGAATTCGTAGAGCGTTAGGTGGTTGTTTCGGCCTCGGTCGGCGGCGTGGAATGCTGCGAGACGGCGGCGGTGTTCGGCCTCGTCAGGGTCTCTGAACATCAATCGGAAAGTCTCCCAAGGGGTGATTTCAGTCGAGAAATGTCTCTCTCCGTAGGTCTTGAAGATGATGAATCCGAGGATTACAGCCGCTGCTCCGCCGATGAAAGCCTTCTCTCCCATCATCACGAAAAGGAAGGTACCAGAGATGA
Source organism: Methanobacteriota archaeon (assembly GCA_016845365.1). Lineage (GTDB taxonomy): Archaea > Thermoplasmatota > Poseidoniia > Poseidoniales > Thalassarchaeaceae > MGIIb-O1. The sequence goes on along the minus strand of JAERST010000001.1, from coordinate 111,067 downwards.
TGCCGAAGAACTGAACTGCGGGGTATAGCGGGGATTTCCACTCTGGTTTGTACCAATTATGAGACTTCAATGAGCGTCGCAGAACGATGACGCAGGCATTGATTGCGACGAATATCATGATCTGGAATCCTGAGGCGAGTTCTGCGACATCGTGCACCGGCAGGAAAGTGATCGCAGCAGCCATTGAGCCCCCGGTCAGAAGGATTGCCCAGTGAGGAGTTTCGTAGCGCGCGTGGACGTCTTCAAGAATCTGAGGAAGGAGTTGGTCACGCGCCATGGCGAATGGGAATCGTGAGGAGGCCATGATTCCTGCAAGCGCCATCGAGGTCACCGTTGCGATTGCGAGAATTGCGGCGGCTTCTCCCACCAAATCGCCTCCTACGGCTTGCGCAAAGATGTAGACTGGGTCCTCGCGTGCGTGGTGGCCATCTGCCGCCATGTAGGCGGATGGCTCCAATGTCGCCGCCATCACCATGGTGACGAAGATGTAGAGGGCGGCGGAGAAGAGCAGAGATAGCAAAATCCCGTATGGCAGATTCTTACCTGGTTTCTTGATCTCTCCACCGACGGCGGCGACCTTTGTCACACCGGCATATGCGACGAGAACGAAGGCCGAAGTTTTGGCGATGGCATTCCAATCCGTTCCAAATGCCTCACGACTGAACACATTATCCCAATTCATCGGCATGGTTGCCATCGCCCAGAAACAAATCGCTAGCAAGAAACCCATCGATAGCAGAATAATCGGGGTCTGAACCGTCTTGATTTTCTTGACCCCGAGAATGTTAATCCAGACGATTAACAGAAGTAAAACCAAGGCTGCGTATTCGATATTGATGGAAACCCCAACAAGGTCCTCCATCACCCAAAGATAAGCCTTGAATCCAATCAGAGCGAATGCCGACTTCAGCATGAAACTAGCCCATAATCCAAGACCAGAAATCGTTCCAAGTAATGGACCATAGGTTCGTTGAATATACACATACGAGCCACCCGAAGTCGGCATCGAAGCAGCCAACTCAGCCTTCGAAAGGGCTCCGGGAAGGACGACGAGGGCGGATATGAGATAAGCCAACCAAACACCACCGATCGGCACCCCTCCGCCCATCTCCTTCATCGCCAAGGAAGGCAAGATGAACAATCCAGAGCCGACAGGCAGCGAGATGATGACTACCGCGAACAAGCCCAAGCGCCTCTCGAAGGTCTCCGTGACCATCTCCAATGGCTGCAGAACAATTCCGACCAAGTCCTTGGGACTTCGATTGGGCATGGTCGCGCCAACAAACCGACTGTGTTGAACGTTACTTCGTTCCAGCGTACCTCTGAATTCGACGAATAACGCTGTGCTGACTAGAAAATTCGTATTTCTCCCAACCATCAGAGTTAGAAGGGGTGCGCGCCGCGACCGAGCCATGACAGCAGTCATCGAGAAGGACATGGTCGCGGCAGTACACTACACAGGTACATTCCCCGATGGAGAAGTATTCGACAGCAGCGAGGGGCGCCAGCCCCTTCACTATCTGGTTGGCCACAACCAGATGATTCCTGGATTTGAGGAAGAAATGATGGGAGCCGCAGTCGGCGAGAAGCGTGAGTTCACACTCACCCCAGACCGTGCATACGGCGAGCGCGACGATGGAGCAATCCAGCAAGTTCCTCGCGACCAATTCCCTCCTGAGATGCCAATCGAGATTGGCGTCATGATGGCAGCTCAGACCGACCAAGGTCCGCTACCATTCACAATCACCGCGGTCGAAGACGACATCGTCACCGTCGACTTCAACCACCAGATGGCTGGCAAGACGCTGCGATTCAGCGTCGAGGTAGTCGATGTCCGCGCAGCCGAGGCCGAGGAGCTTTCCCACGGTCACGTCCACGGCCCTGGCGGCCACCACCACTGATTCGCTCATCCAGCGAATCCGGTGCTAACTCTGCGAACGATTCTTCCCCTGCGAACGATCCATCCCCTGGGAACGATTCATCCTCCGGGAGCCACTCATCGTCGCAACCTCGACTCGTTGTTAATCAACGAACCTTTCATCCCGTCGAGCCAATCTCGCTCAATCGAGAATGAGGTCCACCGCGCTCGCCCTGTGTTTGCTGATGCTCAGCGCACCCGCCGCCGGTTGCATCGACATTTTCAGCCCCGGCGGCGCCGCCTCAGACGCCCCCGAGCCACTCAGAATCAATCACATTCAGGTTCTCGGCACGCACAATTCCTACCACTTGAAGCCGTTCGGGCCGACCATTCGCGCTTACGATTATTCACACGAACCATTGGACGTGCAAGCGGAGGAGTACCACGTTAGGCAGTTTGAGTTGGACGTTTGGTGGGACCCGCGTGGGCAGTTGTATGTCTACCATAATCAATACGATTTCCGCAGCAATTGCGCAACCTTCGAAGAATGCCTTGGCACCCTGCTTTCTTGGTCGAACGACAACCCCTCTCATGTCCCTCTGATGATATGGGTTGAGCCGAAGGAATGGGTGAGGTCGAGCACCGACGAGACGGTTGTGCTTGAATTACAGGAGATGCTCGAGAAAATCGAGGCCGAAATCGCAGAATTTTGGCCTCGTGAGAAAACGATTACTCCCGAAGATGTTAGGGGAGAGTCTGCGACTTTGCGCGAGGCTGTGACCGAGGTTGGTTGGCCTTTGTTGGATGATTCTCGCGGGAAGGCGATGTTCATTCTGCTCGCTGATGGGGATGTGCGGGATGCTTACGTTTCTGCGTATCCCGGGTTGAATGGCTCGCTGATGTTTACGATGAATGATGAGGCGAGCGATACCGCTGCGATTTATTCTGAGACTAACCCTTTGGGGATGGGCGAAGAGATCACTCGCTTGGTCGAGGAGGGTTACATCGTTCGCTCGCGTGCGGATAATGCCGAAGATGGTGAGGCTGATGATAATGATACGGCGAGGCGCGATGCTGCCTTTGCGGTTGGCGCGCACTCGGTTTCTACCGATTATCCGGCACCGGTCGATGGCATCGATTACTGGGTCGAGGTGCCGAATGGGCCGGTGGCTTGCAATCCTGTGAGTGCACCGGCCGGATGTACTGTGGAACGAATTGGCGACGGGAATTGAAGGATTTTGGCTGGGCCAAATTCGCTACGAAACCATGATACGCGTTGGACATCTCTCCGATTCAATGAGTAAATTAGAGATGATGCGCGAGGCGTTTGAAAACCTCGATATTGAAATTATGAAGCAACTTTTCCACGACGATTATCGATTCATTTCCCATGCCTCCGGCACTGAGATTACAAAATCAGATATGATTGGTTTCGCAGGTAGCGGAGGGATAAAGGTAGAAAATTACCGAATCCTGTTTGAGAATGATGATGTCGGCGTCGAACATTCGATTGTGCATTTTGCCAATGGCTCCACATCAGAAGCGGTTCTGAGTTTTCACCGATTCAAGGATGGACAAGTCATTCTAACCGAGACGGGAGCAACTCCCTTGAGTGAGGATTACAAGGTCTTCGCCGATTCTTGAAGTGCGATTTGAGATCGCCGAAATTAGGCCTGAAATCGCCCAAATTAGGCCTTGGCGATGACCTTGAGTTCGACCGCGATTGGGGTCGGGAGGGCTCGCACGGCAACGGTCGTGCGAGCGCATCTGATATCTGAGAAATACTCAGCGTAGACCTCGTTGTATCCAGCGAAATCGCGGTCCATATCGACAAGGAATGAGTGGCAATCAACCACCTTGTCGAGGGATGAGCCAGCATCTTCGAGAATCGTCTTGATATTCTCGATGACAGCCTTGGTTTGGGCACGGATGTCGTAATCGAGTGGATTACCATCCGCGTCGCGAATCGGCCCGCCAGGAATCTCATCGGTCTCGGGCTGGCGCGGTCCGATTCCGCTAACAAAAATCAGATTTCCAACGCGGAAAGCGTGCGGATATGCACCGACGGCCTGGGGAGCATTTTCCGACATGATTGGGCCGTCCTCATTGGTTAATTTGCCAGCCGTTCGCTTTCCGACGACTCCGCCTAACATTCCACCGACTGGACCGGCGACAGCGACTCCAGCCGCTGCGCCGACGGCGCCGCCAGCGGCGCTAACCATCGATTTGCCATAATTTTCGTAAATCGCATCGATGACCTCATCGGGTGCTTCGATGAGGTCGAGAATCATCTCCAGACGATGCATGAAAGTCGAGCCTTCATCCTCCGGCTCTGTCTGTGCATCCTCGCTCATTCCAACATCCCCTTATCGAGCACGTTTCGGTCGCCACGATAAAACTCGACATCGTCCTCATCGAATTCCTTGTCGCCGACCGAACCGCTCGCCGGCGTGAGGGTGATGACCGCTCCGCCGCTGCCGTGAAGCGCTTCGTAAGCCAGCACTTCTCCATCGTAGTTATTGTGCTGGCCCATCGTCGCCGCCATCCACCAAGCTGGCTTGTAGGCGACGACTTTCTGAACACGAATCTGACCGTGAATATCTCGACTCAATTGACTCAAATCCTCCAATCGTCCATCTCCGAAGAACTCGAGAATCTTGCGATTCCAATCATCATCTTTCTGCGAGTGAATGCGGTCCTCTGCAGGATCGATATGCTCGGTAAACATACGATTCGAGAGACTCGAGACAACGACGACGACCGCCTTCTTGCCTTGAGCCGCCAAGGTATCGCGAGCCGCCTTTCCGAGAACAATCGTCTCGGCTCGATTCGCATACATATTGCTCGAAAGAATGCAAGCAGGAATCCGATTCTCAGGATTCAGCAATTGCAAAGCAACTACCGAACCCGTATCGATTGGGAATCCTTCGTATTCGACGGTTCGCGCTTCCAGCCCACGCTTCTCACAATTCGCCTTCATCGCGTGGGCAAACTCAGTATCCATCGCAAATTCGTACGGCATGCTGCCCAGATAATGGAAATCATCGTCGACGTGGGTCCAAACCGCCTTCTCGAGCGCCTGAATTTGATGCCCAATGATGCTCGCCCAAGTCGTCGAATAAACTAGGATGATGTCCGCCTCGCTCTCCTCAATCCGCCGACGGCACTCATCGAATGCCGCTCGCAACTTGCCATATCCGGCGCTGGCGTCGGGAGAAAGAAGCGGTTGAGGATGAGGTGGGCAGTAGATGCCGAAGAGGATCTCAGGTTCGTTTGATTCGCTCATTCAATCACCTACAGGACGTACTCCCGCGTCTCGTCATTCGGGTCCCAGCAAGCGACGACATTGCCTGTTCCGATGACCGATTGGTAGCCGTAAATCTCGGCGGGGAATTCTGGATAACCCATCGCTCCGAGCATCCAAATGAGGCCGCCGCCCTCGGTTTCTGCGATTGTTTGCTCGGTAAATTCTGGCATGATATCGATGACTTCGCGGCTCTTGCCCTCGCGCATCATTTCGATTATTTTCATGTCCCAAACGTACTGGCTATGGTTGTAGATATGCTCCCGACTCATGTCCTCGGGCAGTGGTGCTTCCTCCACAAAGTGCCTGTGGGAAAGTGAGTGGCTGGCTACGAGCACGACGCGCTTGCCGCTCTCCTCGATGGCTTTTGCACAAGCTCGGCCAAGCGCGGTCGCCTGCTCGACCATGACTTCAGGCGAGTAATAGTGGGTGTTGCGATTACTGGAAATCGTCACGATTGGCTTGTCCCATTCTGGGTTTAGCAGATGGCAACTGGTTATGGTGCCGTAATCGACTCTGAAATCTGGATTTTTCATCATCTTGGTGATGATGCCCTGCGCGGCTGCCTCATCGTGCATCGCTTGGGCTAATTCGACGTCGACCGTCAGATCGTAATTGTAGCGGAATAGATTGGGAAAAACCGGGTCGACGGACTTTGATTTGAATTGGGGCAGACCTAGGAAATGAGTCCCGATATAGGTCTGCCAATGCGGCGTGAAAATGACGATAGCGTCGTAATCGATATTCTTCAATTTACGAGCCAGGCGTTGATAGCCCCAGCGCAGGGTTTCCCAACCACCTTCGGAGTAGGCCTCGTTCTCGGGGGGGTTGTCCGCGTATACGAGATGAGGGGGGTGAGGAGCAAGGCAACCCGCTACAATCTGACCCTTCTGACCGTCCGCCATGAACCTGTGAGGTCTGGAAATCTAAAGAATACCTTTCGGATGAATCGAGTTGGCGTTCTGGGGTTGGATTCGCAGTGTTCATTGGTGTTGAGGAGGCCCCAGCGCCATGAAGTGGGACTCTCTTCCGCGCACGTTGGTCTTCGGTCCCTTGCTTCTTGGAATGGTCGCTGCGGCCCTTCCGTATCTTGTTGAGCATTCCTTCTTCACCGAGGGTTCCTTGCTTGCGCCCTTTCTGCTGACTATGATATTGGTGCTGCAATTTGCCTTCTACCCTCAGGCTGGCGACGGGCGCAAGGCTGAGTTGATCGGCGGGATGTATGTTGGAGCGCTCTTTGCTTTCTTGCCGCAGTTGATTTTCTTCGTTTGGTTCATCCCGATGATTCTGCTTTGGATTCATCAGAGCACTGTCATTTGGCAGCGGAATTATCCACCGTTCCGAGTGGGTTTATGGATTGGACTCGGAACGGTCTCAGGCCTCTTCATCGGAGGCATCCTGTCGCACATCTACCTGTGAAACTGCGTCGATCTCCAGGCGCTGTCCGTGACCTCTCGCTGAGAACGCGGCGGACGCAGCCGCTGTGCTCGCTGCCCACCCACCACCGAGCAAGCATCACACGGAGCACACAAGGCACACAGCGTGACATTGCTCGCCGACGAGTATGTCGATTACACTCTGCGTTCTCTGTGCCTCTGTGGTTAATTCACAGAGTAGAAGCATCCGCTTCCTCTACCTCTCGGAAGATGAGGCCTTCGACAGAAATTCCGAAGATGATGAAGGCCGGCCAACTTGCGAGCACCGCACTCCAGATGAGTTCGTCATCGACGTAGTGCGGTGTGATTCGTAATTCGCCGACCCCATCTGTAGGTGTTGCTGGGTCGGCGGGTGAGAGCCGCATCAGAACGTATGAGATATCGCGCAGGCTCTCGGTCAATACCTCGAATTCCACAGCTTCGCCAGCCTTCAGAGCATGCACTTCACCATAGCTGGCGAAAGCATCCCAATCGATGTGGCCTCGACTCGCATGAGGCTCGACCACATCCAATTTCACCAACATCACTTCGACGGTCCACTCGCCAACATTCACCACATCGACATCAACCGGATCCCACAATGAGTGGACCTCGATGGTATCCAAATTCACATCGCCCTGCCCGAACCGATAGTTCGGCAGGTCTTCGTCGGCGCCCGGTCCATCGACCGCGCCGACGACCAACCAACCGCTGAACAATAACATCGAGACGAGCGCGACAGCCGTCTGGCGCTTATCTGGAAGAAGACTGGACCAGCCATTTTCCCCTCGCGCTCGAACCACCGGCTGCACCGCGTGGCAGAATGCGGCACAAATCACCGCCATCAACAATCCCGGCAAGATATCCACAACCCAGTGGATGCCGAGATACTGAATTGAGAATGCGTAAATCGCCACATTCGCCATCACAAAAATGTCGAATTCTCGGTGCCGCCATTCCTTGATAGAAATCCCTTGAGAACGGCAGTGTAGTCTGTTGAGAATCAGGAGGGAAATCGGTAGCCCAATGTGGAGGCTGGGCACGGAATTATCCATCGGGTCATTGGCTGTGAAAAACTCCAACGTGAACGCGTCATGGTAGAGCAGTGCATCGACTCCGGGCAGATAACTGCTGGTCACCTCGACGTTCATGAAGAGGTAAAGAGGCACGGCGAGGAGGTAGATTACGAAGTAGTTGAGAGCGGCTTTGTCGGCCATGATTTCGTCCTTCGTGAGGATGTAATACATCGGCGAAAACCAGATCATAAAGAGGTACATGAAGAGGTAATGTGCGCTCAAAACATCGGTCAAAAGGTCGTTCAAAAACGCCTCCTGCACGGTCGCTGTCCACGCCCCTTCAATGTCGTGAATCCAATGTGTATAACCCCCAACGCGGGCTTTCATCGGCTCGTTATGGTGGTCAATCCAGGCCTTGAAGATGAACATTGCAGCGTACAAGGCGATGTGCCACCAGTAGCCCTTCTCGCGGATTTCGCGGGGGATTTCTGCGAGGCGAACGCGCATGTGGGGCTCGTCGCGAGAGAGGAAGCGCTGGACTGGTATGGTGAGCGCGAGGAGAGCGAACATCGCCGTTCCGTACGGGCCGATGGGCCACTGCATGGGGCGCGCTGGTCGGCGCTTTGGTGATGAACTCAACGGTGCTTTGGGGCCGACACCCTTTGGGTGTCGTCACTCCTCTGAATCGTCGGAGGTGGATGATGTCAGGATGGAGATTTCTGGCAGGACTGTTAGGAGTGAGAGGCCGAGGCCGGCGGTCATCGTCCATTCGAAGAAAGCGGCCTCGGAGAGGGCTTGGTGGGTGAGTGTGGTGCAGGTTTCGACCTCGGTGAAATGTGCGTCCATTATCGAGCGGATGCCCGTGAATGAGATGTCGTCTGTCGCTGCTGACATCTTGAGGAAGTTGAGGAAGATTAGACAGATGCTCGCTATCGTCAGGATGAGGAAGGTGAGCCGCGGCTTCTTCAGTGACTCGAATCGCGGCTCGATTTGAGCCATCGGATCTGTTAGGAGAGTTTGGCAGAAGATGAAGGTGAGTCCACCGCCGAAGATGACGAAGGCTTGGGCAATGTGGAGGTAGAGATTCTCATTCCACGGAGTGTCGGCTATCCAGATAACGCAGATGGCGGCGGCCATTCCGGCCATCATTCCAAATCGATTGACTGTGACCCATTTTGGCTCGACGCCTGAGGCTTCGAGCCAATGACCTCTGTAGGTTCCGATTTGCCATGAGCTGAGCAGCATCAAGGCGCCGGCGAGGGTGAGTCCGATGGTGAAGGCGAGGTCGGTTCCCGGATAGACATCCGTGTCCGAAATGAATGGCATGAATGCTTGGCAACCGTCGCTTAACCATATCGCGTAGACGGTTGCGAGCGTCGCCGCCCAAACAGTCGCCATCGCGACGCCGACGCGCCGAATCATCAGCGGTTCGAGCAGTCTGTCCACGCTTCGGCCTCGGGGTTCGTCGCTTCAATGCGATGCCCCAATGATGAAGTCGGGCTGCCACTATCGGGAGGCATGGATGGGCATGAGTTGTGGCTTGCCCAGTGCGCGCAAATCGGTTACGAGCCGGACACTCACCTCTACGAAGATGGTACGCGCACGAGCGAGGATGCGGCTAACCAACTCGGCTGCGATGTAGCTCACATCGCTAAATCGATTGTTTTCGCGGGCGAGGAGGGTGCGGTTGTGGTTATCACCAGCGGTGCGAATCGGGTGAATCGAAAGCGGAAAATCAAGCGATTGCTCGGCTACAAACCGAGCATGACCGATGCTGAATACATCCTCGAAAATACCGGTTATGCACCCGGTGGTGTGCCTCCATTTGGTCACACCAAACCCTGCACCGTTCTGATGGATGAGGACCTATTTCTCTACGAGACGGTCTGGGGAGCTGGTGGCTCGGCCAAGACCGTATTTCCGATTTCTCCGGCCGAGTTGCAGAGCATCTCGGGCGCGACAGTCGGCGATGTCAAGCAGTAGGTGAGCCGATGTCGGAGACGGGTGATATCGTCGCGCGGATGGTCGCCGCTTCCACTCGACTGCGCGACGAGGTCGAACCCTTTGCCGACGCACTGGTGGCAGAGGGTTCGGTCGATGCTGTGTACAATCCCCTCTCTTACGCGTGGGAGCCGCACCGGGCCTTTGTCGAAATGGCGGCTGGCGGCGGTGCGAAAACACTGCTTCTTGGAATGAATCCAGGCCCGCACGGGATGGGGCAAATGGGGATTCCATTCGCCGCAACCAGCGTCGTGCGGGACTTGCTCGGAATCCGCGATCTCCCAGTTGACCAGCCGCGGAATCCGCACCCCAAGCGAGCCGTGAGCGGGCTCGATTGGCCAAAAGAGGAAGTCAGCGGCACTCGCCTTTGGGGCCTTTTGGCTGACCATTATGGCGATGCCGCGTCAATTTTTCAGCGGGTTTTCATCGTCAATCATTGCCCGCTGATGCTATTCGCGGGCGAGAGAGCAACCAATATCACGCCCGACAAAATCGCTGGTCCCACCGCTCGCGCCCTGCTCGAGAGGTGCGACGACCACCTCCGCGAGGTGGTCGATATACTCGACATCGAGCGCGTAATCGGAGTAGGCCGCTACTCCGAAAAACGTGCTGCTGCAGCCCTATCCAACACCGATGTCGAGGTCACAACCTGCTGGCATCCAAGCCCCGCCTCTCCCCTCGCCAACCGCAACGGCGGGGCCGATTGGCGCGCAAATGTCAGAGCAGTATTGCCTTGAAACGCATGAATCAGCGGCAATTTATCACCATAGAGAATCTCCTTAAGTGAATCATCGTCATACAACCTTTGGTTGATTCCATGTTCATACCGCAACATCTGATGAAGAATGCAGCAGAATACGAGAACGAGCCCGCGATTTCTTGGAAGAATGATGCTGGCGATTGGGAGACGATGAGCTGGGGTGAGTACAATGCAAATGCAATGAATATCGCAAAGTCGCTCATCGCTTTAGGCTACGAGGCTCGCGAAAATCTCTCGATTTACTCCTACAATCGCTCGGAGTGGTACACCTGCTACGCTGCTGGTCAAATGGCCGGAGGGGCGGTCGTCGGGGTCTACCACACCTGTTCTCCGGAAGAGGTTGAGTGGGTTGTCGGCAACTCGGAGTCGAGGATTGTCTTTGTTGGTGACAACCCGATGGACGGGGGCGATACTTCGAAGATGCCAGTCCATCGACTCCACGAGGCGCTGGCGAACTTGGATTCGGTCGAGCATGTTATTGTGTTCGACGGGGTCGAGGTTTTGGACCATCCAAAGATGATGAGTTGGTCCGAATTTTACTCGAAGGGCAATTCGCTTGCTGATTCGGTGGTTACGGAGCGAGCGGACGCGATTCAGGGAGACGATGTGGCTTCTCTGATTTACACGAGCGGGACGACTGGGAATCCGAAGGGAGTCATGTTGACGCACCGCAATATGGAGTTCGAATTGGACGCTGTTGCGCAAATTTTCACGTATGAGCAGGGCGAAAAATACGTCTCTTGGTTGCCGCTGGCGCACGTTTTCGGGCAATTGGTCGACTGCGGCTATTGCGTTCGACAGGCGATGCACATGCACGTTGTTGATTCGCCGATTCACGTTGTGGATTATGCGAAGGAGGTTCAGCCTCACCTATTCATCGGTGTTCCACGAATCTACGAGAAGATTTACTCGAATGTGAAGGCGGCGTTAGATGCTAAGGCTATTCTTAGAATTCTGCTGAAGATTCCAGGAATCAATGGCAAGATTAAGGGGAAGTTGAAGGCGAAAATCGGCTTTGCTAATTGCCGCTTTGCGATTACTGGCGCGGCGCCGATTAATCACGATATTCTGCGCTTATTCCACTCTCTTGACATTCCGATTTTCGAGGGTTACGGGATGACTGAGGATACTGCTGGTGCAACGTTGAACGCGCCGGGCGCAATGCGCATCGGCTCGGTTGGAAAGGCCTTCCCGGGCACCGAGATGATGATCGCTGGCGACGGTGAGATTCTGATGCGCGGTGACCACGTGATGAAGGGTTACTACAACAATCCGGAGGCGACCGCTGAGACGATTGATTCGGACGGTTGGTTGCATTCTGGTGATGTCGGCCGAATCGATGATGATGGCTTCGTTTTCATCACCGGTCGCAAGAAGGAGATTTATGTCTCGAGCGGAGGCAAGAATATCGCACCGCTCGTCATCGAGGAGACGATGAAATCGATTCCAATTATCTCCCAATGTTTCCTCGTTGGGGACGGACGAAAGTACTGCAGTGCGTTGTTTACTCTCGATGCTGGGGCGATTATTCGCGACAAGTTCGGCCAAGACCCGAACGATATCCCGAAGGACCCTGCTGAACAATTGGCTATGTTGGAATCCTTGGGTTCCTCGCTGTCTGATTTCACCGGCAGTGCTGAAGTTCGAGCTGAGATTCAAGCTGCCGTTGACGAGTTGAATGGTCAGTTCAGCAATCCTGAGCAATTGAAGAAGTTCGCAATTTTGCCTCGCGACTTGACCGTCGATGATGGTGAATTGACTCCGACTCTGAAGATTCGCCGGAAGCAAATTCGCGAGAATTGGGCTGATGTCATCGACAGCATGTACGCTGATGCTTGAGGTCTTGGGCTGGCGTTGCCTGCCTGCATTTCGGCCTGTAAATTGGGGGCTTCGAGCTGACTCCTGAGGCTTGGCTTGGGCTTGCTGCGGTCCTAATTCTGGGAGCGATGTCTCCTGGTCCTTCGGTTGCTGTGGTGATTCGAAATACCATGGCTGGCGGTAAGCGGATGGGTGTTGCTACTGGGATTGGTCATGGGATTGGTTTCGGGATTTACGCCTTCTCGACTGCGGCTGGGCTGTCGATTGCTCTTGCCGCTCATCCCGCCACCGAGGAGGTGCTTCGCTGGGGCGGGATGCTTCTTCTGATCTATCTCGGGTTTGTTTTTCTGAGGCATGCGCGGGCTGGTCCGCCGGCGGAATTGTCTGCTGAGAGCCATGGTCATGCTGAACGGGCGGGTTTTGTTCAAGGATTCTTGATCGCGCTGTTCAATCCGAAGATTTTGGCTTGGATGATGGCGATTTATGCTCCTTTCATTGAGCCGGGGGCGAGTTTTCAGACCCTTGTTGGGATGGGTGCTCTTGGGCTGGCAATCGATGGGACTTGGTATGTCGGTGTTGCGACCGTGCTCTCGGATTCTGGGGCTGTGGACAAATTGCGTGCGCGGGCTCACTTGATTGATGGCGCGATGGGTGTGCTGATGTTCTTCTTCGCTGCGCTTCTTGCGACGGGAATTCTCTGAGGGACTTCTCCGAAAGACTGGTCGGTCCTGTGCGCGTGCCGGTCAGAGCAGAACGATTGGTCGGTCGGTGCGTGATTATGCACTTCGCATCAGAGTAGGACGATTGGCAATTGGAAGAGAATTTCGAGGACGACGGCGAGCGCGTTGGCCTCGACGCGAGCTGTGCGATCGCCGTTCGCGGGCGGTGACAATCTGTGGAGTTCGCCCGCGTCTAACCAAAACGATGTGCAATTTGGGCAGCCGTCGATTTCAATCGGCTCGGTGAGGCTGCCATCGATGCGCTGGAAAGCAAAATTGCGGACTCGCATCTGCGCATCGCAGAATGGGCAATCGATGTCGACTGGCGTTCCCTCTTCAGTGAAGCCTTCGTGCATCTCTTCGAGCTTGGTTGCACAGATGGCGTCCTCGGCGGCCTCGGCATTGAGAAGCATGCCCGCGCACGTGTCGCAGTGGTGGATTCCGTGGCGGATGTAAGCCGAGCGATCCGACTCTGCTGGAGGCACGAGGGGGGAGCCATCGCGCGGGCAGATGTGTGCCTCAGTCGGATCGGCCATCGACTATCGAATGTGCCTCCTACCTTCAATACTCACCCGGCGCGGGTGGAGAATTCCCGCTGTGCGAGGTGTGGAAAGGGGTTCGCCAATTCCGAGTTCAAATACTCTCGACGTTGATATCTGATTATGCCTAATCTCTGCTGGTGTGGACATGCTACTTCTAACTTCATTCACGACTGCGCGGTCTGCTCCCTAACTGCCCGTGGAATCACTGGATTGTCCCAACAAAATATCCCTCAGACCGGCGACTTAGCCGAAATGAAAGCGATTCTCAGACCCGGCCGCGGGCTGACTCATGAACAGAGATTGATGATGCTCGCCGAGGCGGAGACCATCGATTCCGAATTACCTCGCGCTCTCCGCTCTCGGCGTGGTCAACCGCCTTATTTCAGCGAGGCAGCGGCTGAGCAGTGGCGGCAGTACGGACGGATTCTCAACCTTCACGGAATTACCAGTAACGGCGGACTGCCGCTGCCGGGAGGAAGCATTCTCAAAGTTGGCGCCGACTCCAAAATCTCGATTGACGATATCACACTCCCGGGCCCACTACCGATGCGAGACATCGCTCTATGGATGTCAAATCCCGCTCGGGTTGGGTCGGTTGTAAATTGGAAACATTTCCTCTTCGCGATGTCTTGCTGCCTACGTGATTGCCATCCAGAGACAATCGACAATTGGGCTGAGTGGTACCGACACAATGCATGGCATGGTGTCGAGCCTCATATGATGGGAATCTCTGACAACTTCTCTGTCAGACATTTGATGCATCCATTCCTACGATTTTTGACCTTGCTCGAGAGAGATAAACTCGGTGGGGATGCACCACTCAGAGAATTGATTGACGGAAATATCGAATTGATCGAGGAACAAGGCGGCAGAGCTGCTGAAACATGGCTGGAGATTCTAGAAGACCGTCAAGCCGCCATCGTGACCCTGCTTGGGCATTTCATCACTCCCAAACTCGTCGTTGTCAACGAGCGCTTTTGCCTACTTGCGCTCGTCGATGGTAAGCCTACCCCGATTCCTGTGATGGTCGAACCTCGAGTTTGGCGCTTGCTGATGGCTTGGACCTTCGAGCCCCCAGGAACAGAACATTCTGAGAAGTTGAATGACTTGTTTTGGTGCTGGAACTCAGAAGATGAATTCTGGGTCCCAACCTCGAGTCAGCGGAATTCCGTTCTCTTCCTCAAGAAGACGGTTGAGACTCTCGGTGAACACTCTTCGATGGAACCAGTGCGCGTCGACTCTACCAAACTCGGATTGCGAGTCAAAGGGGCTAGCGGTCTGCACTATGTTCTGCTTGCCACAGCAGACCCGAAGAAATTCCTCGTCAACGCGATTCCCCACGAATCGATGTTTGAAGATGCTATAGAACGTGGCGTGCAAATCTGTATCGATAGTCAAGCGGGACACGACATCCCCACCGGCGATGTCGCCGCCAGCTATCTCTTGGCATTGCATAACGACCTCGAGAGTCAGACGGGAATCATCACTCTCCATCACCTCCTGGATTTGCTGAGCAAGCACAAGGGGTGGCAGAAGAGGAGGGTCGAAGCGCCGTGTTGGTGGGACCATTTGGTCGACGATTATGTCCACGGAGTCCCCGACGATGAAGAGCTCTTGATGGATGAAGATGAGATCGAAGAAGATGAGTATTACGAGGAAGATTATGATTGGGATAATATCGATTTTGAGAGAGAAGAGGTGGTTGAACACAATCGTGAAATTACTCGAAATGTGTTGGAAGAAAACCTACGCGAATTGGATGAAAGCGAAGAACATCTCCGGCAGGCAATCGAGCGATTATTCGAGAGATTCGGAGGCGACCTCCAAGCCTTGGAGGAAGCAAGATGAGTTCGTGTAAAGGCTGTGGAGTAGACTCGGGAGATACCTTCTGTGATATTTGCCATATCCTCATTCCCGCCCTTCATGGGCGCTCGATGGAATTGATGCCCGATGAAAATTCGATGGATGAGGCCGCGGCTAGCATCCGACTTGAGCGCGGCCACAGGGGTGAATTCTGGTCTGCCCTCGACTCCTCTGAAGGCACCGATATCTGGTGGGTTCTCAATCCGCAGAAGCTTGCTGACTCTCATTGGATAATCGATCCACCTCAACCTTGGGCGCTCGATGATGAGATGAAGGCTGAAATCGAGCGCGGACGGATATTCTCGGATGATTTTTCGGCGCGAAGGAGATTACAACGTGGCGGCATTCTTCCAGATGGAAGTTACTTGACTTGGGCCGATGATCAATTTTGGCTCGATGGAGTTCCACTCTCAGTCCCATACCTAACACTTGAGAAAATGCTAGAGCGCCACGATGCTGACCAAATCAATTGGAAGGCGTTGTTAGTATCAATGAATGTGGCTTCCTCGCGTTTTTCTCCGAATCAGATGCGTTTGCGACAATTCAGAGGAAGGCAGGGGGAATACGGTAGAGAGATTTCTTATCATCCGGTTACCTTCTATCTCAAACCTTCACGCTTCGATGAGGGAACAGAACCTAACAGAGCCTACCTAAACCGCATGAATCGAGGAATGGAAATCGGCATTCCCCGCTCCCTTATTGAGAATCTCGAGTGGTTCAAACGATGGGATGGGACAATTTCACATGCTAATTATGGTGAAAGGAGGCCTCTTGTTTGCCTCAGCTTCTCAATCAAGAAGGGACGCTTATTGCTGAAAATGCGCAATGGAATGAAATGGATGACTCGCAGACTTCCTGCAGACCCAATTCTGATCGCCAGGATACTAAACTGGGCACTCTCACCGGTCGCACATCCCGAACATCAATTCCTACGATGTTTGCAGTATGGTCTCCTGACGCCTCCAGACTTACATTTGGATGAGGAGAACCGGAGAGGCGTCGAATTCCTTCGTGCGATTACCGACAATGAGAAAGTACGAATTGACTCAGAGAATAATCAATTCATGGTACGCGGCATTTCCGGTGTTCTCTGGAGCGTTACACCAGGTCCTGGCCCGCATGGGAGTAGGTTCAGAGTTCGCCCACGGGAAATCAATGGCCATTCCGCTCGAACGAGTCACCCACGAGAACACCTCTGCGTAGTAGAGACTGATGAATTACGAGCCTTAGTCCTCGGTGATGCGATTGGTACGGTCATCCTCAGTCTTCTCGATGATATCGGCTCCGCTGCTCACATCGATACTCTGCAGCCTGTTCTTCGACAGATTATGAATGAAAATTTCCAACGTGTGGAGAATAGAGCGAGGAGAGACCGGGACCGAGCGAGAGTGGACGACCAAGAGCTGGATGAAGAGATACGAGCTCGTAATCAGGCAGAACGAATGGCAGTTCGAGCTACAGTGATTTTCCCACGATTTTGGAGTGTTCTTCTGCGCCTTCCTCTCAACTCAAGACTAGCTTTCGCTGATGGCAGGGGTGATGATATGTACCGAATCGAATTTGCCGAATGTGACACAACCTTGAGGATTAGAAACGTATTGGAGCATGAACTCAGTGAAACTATGCTTCGAGCAGCTGGTTGGGAGAGAGTGGAGGACGTCAATGAACACGGCGTACGCCGACCTAGGAGAGACATGTTCACTCGAGTTAGATTCCCGCAGAGAGATTTAGGTGAATTTGTACATCAATTCGGCGAGTTACTCGAACCGCTGATTACCATCAGACAGAGGATGCGCCTGATGCCCGGTCCTGCTTGGGCCAACTTTGAGCGCATGGACCCAGGAGTTGGACAATTGGGTGAGATCCTAAACCGGCCTCTAGACGAATGAACCACGAACGCGGCTAGTGGCCGGTCGGCGAGTCTACGAGAACGCGAGGGCGTGAAGAGGAGGTTCACTCTTCTTCTACATCGGCAGATGTCAGCCACTTCATCGCATCTGGAACTCGACGGTTCGGGAGATTGAGTTCGCGGCGTACCTGACGAATGTCATGGGAAGGAATGTTGAGGATGTACATTGCTGCATCAATGACTTGGGGAATAAGCTTGGTCGGCTTCATATTGCAAGTCTCGCCGAGGTTCTCAAAATCAGAACCATCCATCGGTTCGCCGAGTTGTTTGAGTAAGGAAATGGACTGAGTGTAAACCCTGCTGGCGGTCGAATGGCCGAGATGCTTTGCTACCAAGTCTCTCAAGGAGTTCAAATGATTCAAGAGTTGTTGACGTCGCCTCTCATTGGCTTCGCGAATTCCACACTTTTCGGGTGCCGCGCCACCGTTCCCGGCCAATTTCAATGCCTTATCCAGAACCTTCTTCACACGATTGAAGAAGATTGGCTCGACCTGCCATTCTTGCTCGTATTGAAGCACGTTTATTGGTACTTCGATTTCGTTTAGCTTCTGCATTGCTATCAATATGAATGCACGTCGCGTCATCAATTCGTACTCCTCCTTGGTCATCACTCCCTGTGGTCGGTGACGAATCCAACCCAGACCTTTCCCATGCAACCTGATTATCTCGTGCAACATCCTGACGATTCGCTGCTTAATCTCGATTGAAAGGTCGAGTTTAGTCACCTCATCGAGTATCTCGGAGAGGAATCGTTTGGATTGACCATCGCCTGCAATTCGTTCTGCTCTGATTAGGCGGCGAAGAACTCTATTACGCCGAGCGTCGGGGTGGTTGGCATCGATTCTCGCCCCCCCAAGTTGATTGGGATTTACCGCGGTCAACTGATTGATGTTCGGTATTCGTTGACCGCTTTCCCAGTCAGATTCTGTTGAGTTCAAATTCTGTTCAAACCCACAGGCTGAACAAATGAACAAATCATTCTCGATTCTTACTTCAATACTGTTACAAATATAGCAATTTGGCATGTAAATGACCTCTAATTTCTTTTGTTGGCTAATTGCAGGAAATATCGGATTTGTCTTATTATTGGGGTAAAAATAACTGCTCCGAGAGGTTCCTGCCCCGAGCCGGATTATCACCGGCCCCCTACTAGCCTATAATGGTAGGCAGTATTGCCCATCACATCAGGTGGTTTTCGGCCCGTTTCCGGGCCTCTCACGCGTCGCGGCCTTAGGCCGCGGACTGACGCCAGCGGACCAGACCAAGGACCCCTTCAATCACCTCAGGCATAGTGACAGGCGTCTCTTTTGAACTCATGGCTGACCGGACAAGATCGATGAGTTCCTCATCTGCTTCCTCATCGATGATCGCATTGACCAAAGCTGGAATTTTCAAGCCGACTTGATTCGGCTCTCGAGCGTCCAGCGCTCGCTG
Source organism: Methanobacteriota archaeon (assembly GCA_016845365.1). Lineage (GTDB taxonomy): Archaea > Thermoplasmatota > Poseidoniia > Poseidoniales > Thalassarchaeaceae > MGIIb-O1. Next base: position 92,428 of record JAERST010000001.1, on the reverse strand, counting down.
GACTCGGAGCATGGCTGCGGAGATCTCAGGATCCATCTGCGACTACCTCCATCTCACTGTAGAGTGTGATTTCCTCGTCAGTCCAGAATTCGAGTGCCGAGCCTTTCTCGATGCACTCATCTGTCGGCTCGGCAAGATGGACCGCCCTCTTCAGATGGTCATGGCCGAGGACCAGAGCCTCTTGCAGGATTCCGCTGAATCTGAGCAATGAATCTTGGTCTGTGGCGCTCCAATATGCATCGCGCGGATGCGTGTGAATCCACAACTTGAACGGAATCCGCGCACCCTCTGGAGGAGCTAGCCGGACTTGTCCGGCTGTACCAACATCAACCCACACCTTGTCGTCAGCATCGAAGAGGATGCTGACCTCGCGGCCCAGACGGTCCGCGAGGTTCCACAGACTCTGGTAATCGCGGCTCACTGCGTGAGCCGTAAGAGTCTCCCGAATCGGTACGGAATCATGCTCCTCCGATTCGACAAATATCTCCAACAAATCATCGCTGTGAATCTGCGGTTCAACGTCTGTGCGAGGTTCGAGGTTTGGAGAGTGTAGTTCGAAGCGACCGAGCGTTCCGAAGGTAATGTTCGCAGTCTGCGGCGCAGGAGGTTGAGCGTTCACCTCACCAGCGAAGTAGCGGAGATACTGCAGTACCCACTGCGCACCATGAGCCCCCGCGAGAAGATGGCCGAACTGAATGTTGCCAGACTTGAGAGCCCCTGGCAATTGGCAAGAGGTCGACTCCCCATTCAGCGGCGTGAGCTTTGAGACGATTACAGGGTCAACTCTGTGGTCAAGAGCGATGTAACCATCGCCTTGGCAGCGCAAGTCCAACCAAGTGTCTGCGTACCGATGAACCAGACGACGAACTTCCATCGAATCTACAGCGACGAGGACGAGGTCAGAAGTCGCGATGAAAGTTGGAGTTCGAACATTTTCGGGAATCGATTCGATTGTGAATAAGGTATGATGACAATTCCAAAGAGGTCTGACGATTGATTCGGTCTTGTAAGAATCGACATTTTCCGATGTGAAATTCTGATGCTGAAGATTGCGTTCCTCAACATAATCACCATCGATAACTCGCAATCTCACCGGACCGACCTTGCCGATCAACTCACCACAACGCAACGCGCGCGCGAGGTGCGGCACAAGATTTGAGCCAATTCCACCGGCTCCAATTACCGTAATTACAATCTCACCCTTTGTCCAAGCATTCTGTTCATATGACCTCATTCAATTCACTCTCCTATGTTTTCGCGGCAACCGCACAGTCGGATTGCTCCAACTGTGCGGCGCCTTACGTGGATCTGCGGCGACAGAGTCGCCGGATCGGTTGAAGACCGTCAGTTACCACCGACTAGTCCAGGCACCACCCTGACAGTCCCCACAGTACCCCAGTCGGTGTTCGCCAGCTCAGCTGGCTGCACCATCCTGTCTCCTGCGAAGACCCAGGCACCCTCCATCCCAGCGACCCTGTCAAGGGTCTCCTGCTGGGTGAGTTGGAGGGTGGTATGGCCCGTACGGTCGGCGATCATCACGTCTGTTGTGACTTCGCTCACCAAACTACCTCCTTGTCTTCAACCGATGCGTGCATCCCAATCGACGCGTGTGTTTTCGTCTCTGTGCTCTGCAGCATAACCTATCATCTACTTCCAGTGTATATGAAGGAACGAGTTTTCGCCCTGTCTGTGCCCCTCGTCGGCCCGTCGTGACAGGAATTTGCGAATTCTCGACCCTCTCAGAAACCCCCTTGTTGTGTCTTTATAACCACTCAAAATGAAAGTGAAAAGAGATACGGGTCTTGGAAAGACCCAAAAGAGAGGAGTTTGAATTTCTTAGCGGTACAATGGTTCAATCAGGTGCATCTGGGGAGATTCGGGGGTTCAAATCATTGGCTACTCAATTACGAAAAAGAAATTGGGATATTCTTGTAGATAATAGAAATCAAGCGTTTATTACGCCCTTTGAAAATGATTTTGAAAAATGGGAAATGGAAGTTAAATTTCATGATAAATCTGATTTTCTAGTAAGTTCGAGATCCCGGTGGACTATCGAGAACGAGGATACTCCATTGATGACTCAAGCCTTGGAACGGCTAAATGATCGGAACGCGATTGGGACTTTTGGTTCTCATATCGGAATTAATGAAGAATTGAATTGTTTTGAAGTAAAAACAAGTTCTGAATTGGCAGAGAAAAAAACTCTCGATGCTTTCTTCGCCACGGTCTACGAGAATACCGAACTATACGGCCGCTGGTCTGAAACCGTCCAAAAAGTGGGGAGTCAAATGGATCATCTTCGAGAGATTAAGGATGCCGAGGATGTGTTGGCTGAATCGGGTTACAAAGATGCTGCTTTGGAGAATCGGCTAAATTTGCTTTCAGACGCATTCCTCGAGAAATACGACGAGGAATCGGTCCTACGGACCGATTGAATCCTCGTCGGTTCATTCATTTGTGATTTGGAGGTCGCAGTTGCATGGTGAGCGAGGCTCAGGCCCCAGATTCGCCTTCAGAGAAGGCGGAGGCTGAGCCGAGCACGCCGCTGCGGGTTGTGACCGCAGCGGCGATCTTCGACGGACATGATGCTGCAATCGGAATCTTCCGGCGAATCTTCCAATCGATGGGTTGCGAAGTCATCCACCTCGGCCACGACCGCGGCGCCGATGAGGTGGCGCGGGCAGCGATTCAGGAGGATGCTCATGCGATTGCAATCACATCCTACCAAGGCGGCGCGGTCGAGATGTTCACCCACACCAAGGAACTCCTCGATGAGGCAGGATTCGACCACGTATTCCTTTGCGGAGGCGGTGGCGGGACAATCCTGCCGTGGGAAATCAAGAAGTTACGCGACGATGGAATCGCCCGAATCTACTCGCCCGATGACGGGCGAGAGATGGGCTTGACCGGGATGGTTGGCGATGCCATCGCCGAAGCGAGCGGAACAGACCTGCTCGCCTCCGCTCGCTTCAATTCACTTTCAGGACCAGTTTCAGCCGACCAACACGGAGCGGTTGCAAAGTTGCTGACCCTTGCCGAAAATGCCGACGACGAGCATTTCCGAACCGTCCTCAAGCGAGTGCGCTCAGTCGAGCAAAGCAAAGCCAGCCCAGTCGTCGGCCTAACCGGCACCGGAGGCGCAGGAAAATCCAGCCTCACTGACGAGCTAATGCTCAGAATCCAGCGCGACAATCCAGGAGCAAAGGTAGCACTGCTCGCCACTGACCCAACCAGAAAGCGAACCGGTGGGGCCCTGCTCGGCGACAGAATCCGCATGAATAGCCTCGCCGACGATAACCTATTCATGCGCTCATTCGCAAGCCGAGCAAGCGGTCGAGAGATAGCCGATTGCATCGACCGCGCAATCGAAGCCTGCCAAGCGGTAGGCTTCGACCTCATCCTCGTAGAAACCAGCGGAATAGGCCAAGGCAACGACGCGATAACCGAGGTAGCCGACCTATCGATGTACGTCACGACAAGGGAATACGGAGCACCAAGCCAACTCGAGAAGTTAGCCGCCCTCGACTTCGCAGACATCGTCGTCCTCAACAAATTCGACCGCCCCGGAGCCGAGGACGCACTCACAGAAATCCGCAAGCAATTCAAGCGCAACCGCGAGATGTGGGACGCCAAGAACGAGGACCTGCCAGTCATCCCGACGATAGCGAGCCAATTCGCAGACGCCGGAGTCGACCAACTCTGGCAAAAGCTCGCAACCCAGCTAAACGAACAACACGGCCAAGCATTCGAAGCAGCAGAAGCACGACTCGGCCCCGACGGTCTCCCACACCGCTCGGCACCCATCCCGCCCGAGCGCCAAGGCTACCTCGCAGAAGTTGCAGCGTCAGTAAGAGATTACCACGCGCGCACGCAAGAAGCATCCCGCAACGTGCGCCTCGTCCAGCAACTCGAAGCCGCAGCCCAGCAAATGCGCAAGTCCAACCGACTCACCTCGGCAGCAGACCTCACAGCAGAAGCCGAAGAAGTCCGCAAGCGAGTCCCGGCAAGTGCCTGGGAGATGCTCAAAGAGTTCGACGAGCGCGCAGCAGCCTACCGCTCAGGACAGGCATCCTACACGGTTCGAGGCAAGGACATCCCGGTAGAAACCACAACCGAGACGCTCAGCGGCCTCGACATGCCCAGAGTGGCACTCCCCGACACCCAAGACTGGGGAGAGAAAATGGCGTGGATTCGCGCCGAAAATGTCCCCGGCGCATTCCCCTTCACGGCAGGAGTCTTCCCCTTCAAGCGCGAGGATGAAATCCCAATCAGAATGTTCGCTGGAGAAGGCAGCGCCGAGCGCACCAACAAGCGATTTCACTTCCTCTCCGAAGGCCAGCCATTCAACCGACTCAGCACGGCCTTCGATTCACCATCCCTCTACGGTAGAGACCCCCAAACCCGACTCGATATCTTCGGAAAAGTCTGCGAATCCGGCGTATCGATTAGCACGGTAGACGAGATGGACCTGCTCTTCGAAGGGTTCGACTTGTGCGCCCCGAACACGTCCACCTCGAAAACCATCAATGGAAATTATTGGTGGCACCTGGCGGCATTCTTCAACGTCGCAATCCGCCAGCAGATTCGACAATTTGAGCAGCAGAACGGACGGCCCCCGAACGATGCGGAGAAGGCGGAGTTGAAGGCGACGGCGTTGAGCACGGTACGCGGTACGGTTCAGGCAGACCAACTCAAGGAATCGATGGGGCAAAACACACTGGTTTTCAACCTCGACACGGCCCTCAGAATGATGGGTGATGTCGCTGAATTCTACGTCCAAAACAACGTCCGCAACCACTACTTCGTCTCGATCTCGGGCTACCATATTGCAGAGGCCGGTGCGAACCCGATTACGCAGGCTGCGCTGACGCTGAGCAACGGCCTGACTTATGTCGAATTGTTCCGAGCCCGTGGGCTCGACCCTGACAAATTCCTGCGCAATTTCAGTTGGTTTTTCTCCAATGGAATGGACCCTGAATACGCTGTGATTGGTCGTGTCGCGCGCAGGATTTGGGCGATCGCGATGCGGGATATCTACGGGGTTGGGCATCGCGGTCAACAGCTGAAATATCACATTCAATCGAGTGGGCGAAGTCTGCACGCTCAGGAGTTCACTTTCAACGATTACAGGACGACTTTACAGGCTCTCTACGCGCTGGCTGACAATGCCAACTCATTGCATACGAATTCGCGCGATGAGGCGTTTGGGACTCCTACCGAGGAGACGGTGCGCGATTCGATGGCGATCCAGATGATTCTCTCAAAGGAATACGGATTGCTCGCCAATGAGAATCCGATGCAAGGCTCGCATCTCTCGACTTGGTTGACCGACCAAGTCGAGGAGGAAATTCTGCGCATCTTCGAGGAGATGCATCGACGCGGCGGTGTGCTAGGCTCATTGGAAGTGAATTACCAACGCAACCGCATTCAGGATGAATCGATGGTTTACGAGCATCGAAAGCACTCTGGGGAGTTGCCGATCGTCGGTGTTAACACCTTCATCAATCCGGATGCTGCGAGCCTATCGGCTGATGAAGCCGATGCTTTCGATGTTGATGTTACGCGCTCGGATGAAGCTGAACGAATGATGGTCATCGAGCGCAATGAGGCATTCCGAGCCGAGCACGCGGCAAAGGCTGAGGAAGGGCTTGCTCGGCTCAAGCAGGTCGCAAGAGATGGTGGAAATCTGTTCGAAGTAATGATGGATATCGTCGAATATTGCTCGGTTGGGCAAGTGACTCAAGCACTATTCGAAACCGGTGGCAAATTCAGAAGAAACATGTAACCGCCCGAGTCTTTCATCCGTCGGCGCCACTCGGCGCCGACAGCGCTCAAAGAGGGCGACTTCGTCGCCGATTGAACTCGCCCTCGCTTGGATTGATAGTGAAAGACTCGGGCGGCATTTCTATCGCTTGATGTATCCATAAGAGACCGATTCAATGGTCACGAAGTGAAGGGAAAAATGGTCGCCAGGCGGTCAGTGCGCACTGTCTAACCGTGTGCCCCGTGTGCTCCGTGTGAGGCATGTTCGGTGGTGGGCGGGCAGCGTGCTCAGCGAGAGATGTATTCGGTGGGAGGCTCGCAGCCGACCGACCGAGGCCGCGACATCGCTACAAGAGGGCGGCAGAGCCGCCGATTTCATTCAATCTCGCTCTGATTGAAAATGGATGACTCGGGCATCATTTCAAGGGTTGTACACGATTACAACCCATTCGCCAGCATCCAAATTACCTTCGGACGAATAAGTCCCACCACTCGTTTCGAAATCTGTAACATCAACCATGTAGTAATACTCGTCGTCATCTAACCACGCTTGATAGTTCAAATCATCGAAGGTGATTAAATCAACAAGTGGGCTTCCGTCTGCAAGTACAAGTTCAATACCGATCCATGCATCTTCATTCAATGTAAAGCTGCAGGAATAATACGATTCTGACTTGATGACAACTGCACCAGAACATATGGTTTCATCGCTCAGGGTCCCGTCCACAAACACATGAATTTCATCAGCGTATGCTGAGGGGCCTTCTTCTCCCGTACAACCACTTAACATCGCGCACATAAGCATTAGAAACACAATTCCATTTTTCATCGGCATCTCAGGCTTTCCGAAGGGGGGGGGGGGTATAATGGTTGTGAAAACGCCACTATTCTACGTGGTGAAAAACGATGACTGAAGCGGCATTTCTGTCGCTTGATGTATCAGAAAGAGGCTTGTTCAATCGTCACGAAGTGAAGGGTTCAGTGGTCGCCCAGCGGCCAGTGCGCACATTCTGACCGTGTGCCTCGTGTGCTCAGTGGCTGCGCTCGCGGCGTGCTCTGCGAGAGGAAAAACACTCACTGAGTTGCACGGAAGGCGTACACAGCGAGGACACCAGCCACGAATTGTGGGACTAGATGCATCCACAGGTCAGCAGCCTCGATGACTCCGCTGGTGAACAGCGCACCGGTCACAGCAGGGTTGAACGAACCACCAGAAATTCCACCGACGGTCAGAGCACCAGCAAGAACCACGAAAGCGATCGCCGCACCGTAGTATCCATTGCCGGCGGTCGCCTCGCTCGTCGCCACATTCAGAATCACGAAGACGAGCGCGAAAGTGTAGAGGAATTCAGCCCCAACTGCAGGAACCAGTTCCATCTCAAGAGCAGATACATCAGCCTCTGTGAACAGAACGTTCGCAGACACCAGAGCCGCGGCAGCACCAGCGATTACCTGTGCCGCGATGTACGGCGCGACCTCATCCTTCTCACACGCGCCGCGCAACCAAATTGCAACAGTAACTGCTGGGTTGAAGTGTGCCCCGGAGACGTGCCCAAGTCCGTAGATCATCACCATGAGGGTGGCGGCGATGGCGAAGGGAGCGTAGTCACCCGCAGAACCGTGAACGGCAGCGGTACAAATCGTCAGCGCCAGAAAGAAGGTCCCGATGAATTCGGCTATCAGCTTGTGTTGCAAAGTATGCTCAGACATACATCCTGCCCAAAACCGGACGCCCATGAACATTCTCGCGCGCGCTCAGCGGAATTCGTAGGGCTGAGAAGGAGGGCCGGGCAAAGAAAGCGACTTTCGCTTCCACGGTTCCTTACCTTTCATTGAGGTGAATTCTTCCAAGTCGAACCACACATCGAGGGAGGTTTGGTGCATTTCATCGCCTTTCAGAAGCTCGGAGTCGATTACCCATGCCAGCGTTCCGCCGTCCATTTCGCTAACGCGTAACCAGACTCGCAGTGGCAGGGTTGTGTCTTCTCTGGCCATACCTAATTCGACCATTTCGAAGAACTCCTCGCCGTCCTCAAGGGCGTAGAAAGCCACGGTTGGACCGAAGTGGAGACCGGGGATTTCGTGGGTGCACACCGCGGCTCGCTCGAAGCAAACCCATTCCTCGCCGCGCTGAGGGCGAGCCGACATTTCCGCGATGAAGCCAGATTCGAGAGCCTCGCGGGTTAGTTCGGCTCGAGTGAGAAGATGCATTAGTCCAGTTGGAAGGAGAGCCGAGCAACGGTCCTCGTCTTCCAGCTCGGAAGCGGTTCGCCCGTAGGCGAACTTTGCTTCCGCGATGTCGTTATCGTTCGCCGACTTGTAGTCGCGAACCACGGTCAGTGTCCAGCTTTGGTTTCCTATTGTGTCAGTACCCATTTTTTTCAGCCCCAGATGTTCGAAACCGAGAAGGAATCGGGCTGGAACTGGGCATTCGTTCATCCGTGTTCGAGGAGTCAGAATGCCCTGCCAGCGGTTTTCGCTCGGCGGTAATATCTTACATGCATCTCAGGGTATTTGAAGAGTTGTTTTTTGAGCCAGTTTTTTTCGCTTCGATTTCACTTTCATATTCACTCTGACCACCCCCTCCCCTCGTAGAATCAATTGAATTACCCGGTGCTCATGGCAATGTCATGATATCGAAGCAGCGGGAGAGGGCGCTGGTCACCGGCGCGTCGAGCGGAATTGGTCGTGAGATTGCGCGAGTTTTGGGCGCGCAGGGCTGTGATTTGGTAATCACTGCGCGCCGCCGAGCTCCGCTCGAAGCGCTCGCCGAGGAACTCGCGAGCGCTCATGGAATCGAGGTGAAAGTGGTTATCTCCGACCTCACCGACGAGGTCGGCGTCGAGAATGTCATCAAGGAGTCTGACGAGGTCGACATTCTCGTCAATAATGCCGGCTTTGGCTTCATGGGTCAACACGCAAATCTCGACCAAGCCGGCCAATTGAATATGATCGACCTCAATGTCCGTGCTCTCACTCACCTCGCGCGCCATTACAGTGCTGTGATGAAGGCGCGCGGCTCGGGCCGAATCCTCAATGTTGCATCCGTAGCAGGATACCAGCCCGGCCCAAATATGGCAGTTTATTGCGCAACCAAGGCGTACGTTCTCTCGTACACGCGTGCTTTGCATGCCGAGTTGAAGCGCTCAAAGGTCAGTGTAACCGCACTATGCCCGGGCTTTGTCGCCACCGGCTTCCAAGAGGTCGCCGGTATCGAATTCGGCAAACTCGAGATGGCCGGAGCAGTTCCTGCTAGCAGTGTCGCAAAGGCAGCGGTCAAAGCCATGCGGAGGGGTCGGCGCGAGGTCATTCCGGGTTGGATGAACAAGGGTCTTCCGCTACTCGTCAGAATGACTCCGGTAAGGTTGCAACTCCCTGTCGTCGGACGCCTTCTATCCTGAGCCAATGCTTCGACTCAGCGCTGGCAACGAGGGCAGTAAAAGGTGGAACGCCCAGACTGAACAATCCGTCGAACAGTCCCTCCACAACCCTCGCGTTTGCATCCTTCGCCCTCACGATTGAATACGGTAAATTGGTGCGGAAAGTAGCCCAAATCACCCGAGCCATCGACTCCGCGGAAATCAGAAATCGTCGAACCGCCAGCCTCGATCGCCTCGAAAATCACCTCGTTCGTTTGCTCGAACATTCGCTGTACTGCGCCCACGATACGCCCACTCTTCCCCGACACTTCCGCCGCGGATTTGAGCGGTGAAATACCAGCGCGGTGGAGGATTTCGCTGACGTAAATATTGCCGAGCCCAGCGACCACGCGCTGGTCGAGCAGCACGGTCTTGATCGGGCTGCGCCGCCCGTGTAATCCTGCCTTCAGTGACTCGGGCGTGAACTCATCGGTAAGCGGTTCCGGGGCCAATCCAGCGAGCAATTTGTGTTCAAACTCGCTCGCCGTCTCGAACAAATCCATAATCCCAAATCGACGATGGTCAGTATAGGTCGCAGTCAGCGCACCATCGTCGAACTCAACATAGACATGGTCGTGTTTACCATCCCCAGCAGCATCGATAGTCCAAACCCCAGTCATCCCCAAATGACTCAACCAAGTCAAGCCATTATCGAGCCGAATCAACAGATACTTCGAGGCTCGCCCGATGCCTTCCACGCGAGCCCCGGTCAAGCCCTCCTCGAAGCCATCGGGAAAAGGAAAACGCAAGTCGGGCCGGCGTAAATCAACGAAGCTAATCCGCCGGCCCACCCAGTGTGGCACGAGCCCACGACGCACGGTTTCAACCTCCGGCATCTCGGGCATGGCAAGACCAAGTTCCACAGGGCGATGAGCATATCCATCGATTTCCCACAATTCGCTTAAGCATTCAAACCGCATTCCGAAGAACCATCCAACCACAATTCCGGAGAAGCATTCAAGGTCGACCCCTCCAACCAAAACCTATGACCGAGTCAACAGAGTCACCACCAGAAAACAAGGAACTCTCCGGTGAACCAGCAACATTCTCCGGCGAACCTGCACCGATTTACGTCAATCAAGCCGGACCACAAGTTGCGATGGGCATGCAGCAATCCACCAATGCGATAGCAAGTTTGGTCCTCGGAATTTTGGCACTTCTCTCGCTCTTGGTTCTTCCAGGTTGCAATATCTGTCTTTCAATTCCGGGAGTGGTTTTGGGGGTTGGTGACCGCAAGATAATGGCTGCTAATCCAAGTCATCCAGACAAAGGAATGGTGAATGCAGCCTTCATCATCAATATCATCAGTTTAATCATCGGAGCGCTGATTGTAATCTTCATGGTTGTATTCATCGGAATTCTCGCTTCCGACCCATATGCCTACTGATTTTCGCATAATTCAGAATAGGAATCTAATTATCCAAAGTTAGAATCCTCGCTAAGGATGGAATCAGACGACAAGGGACAGGCAGGGGCCGCGAATCAGCAGTAAGTCCTCTATGTTCAGGGGATTAGCAATCCAGGTATGGTTGGTCAATTCCCCGAAACCCAAGCGACGGTCGCCCTAGTTCTCTCAATCCTCTCCATCGCATTTGGATGTGGACTGTGCACAGCGATTCCTGGCTTGATGATGGCAAATACTGCTATTGAGACTACTAGTCAATACCCTGGTCACCCCGATCATGGAATGGCAAAAGCAGCGCAAGTTGTGGGTTGGATTGGTATCGTTATGGGAATTATTGCGCTTCTCGTTCTAGTGCTCTACTTCGGCTTGCTCGCCTTATTGATTAGTTCAGGCGAGATGGCTTGATTTTTTGATGCAGTGGAAGACAGCGTGTTGTTCCTCGAATACCGAGATATCGATGACCTCGATGAGTTCGAGGTGTTCGCACTCTTCGATGACGCCTTTGGTGTGTTGGAATCTGGCGTCATCGCCGCCTTCCATCCAGCGCTCGCTGGCGGCTTTGAGTGAGAGGAGAGCGGTTCCGCCTTCAGCGAGGAAGGCGCCAGTCATTCGGACGAAAGTCTCGGCTTGGTCGCCGATGCTGAGGTCTTGATGCAACCAATCGGCTTTGCCGCGTAAGTAGGGAGCGATTGCGAGCGGATTTCGAGCGTCGCCCAACACCGGAACGAGGCCGGGGCGACGCTCGGCAAGTTTGACCAAATCACGCATCATCCTCGGAGAAATATCGACGGCGACGACCTGCCCACCGTGATGGTTTCCAGCCCCGCAGACATTGTCATGGATGTGACTGACCGTGCCACCAGAGGATGCTCCAAGATAGAGGCAGGTCGAACCCGAATCGGGCAATAGCGCCGCTGCTGAGCCCTTGGTTTTGAGCAGGCTCGCAGCCACTTTTGAGCGGGTTGGGTCCCAGCGGCGCCACTCATTCCGCCCGTCTTTTTTGCGCCGCTCGCCACGAACTGAGACTCCTTTGACGGCGTTGCGTGACCAAAGGTTTCGGCCCTCTCTGAGGATGCCCCAAGCGAGTTTTGTGGGCTTTGCCATTCGCTCACCTGCGCTTTGGAGGTCTGGGGAATTTTGCCTTGATCGCCTCGGTTTCCTTGTGGATTTCTGCTACCTTTTCCTCGCCCCACGGCTCGCCGCCGAAATGGTCGCAGCGAACAGCGATGGAGGCCTTGCCCGCGAGGAAGCGAGCGATTTTTCCTCGGACCCATCGCGGGGAGCGGGAAATCTGTGGCATGCTGAACAGGATGGCTCCGTGCTTCGGCGGTGCTGCGCCACGGCGGTGCGCCGCCATTGCGGCGTGCGCACCGAGAACTTGCAGTGAACCGGATGGCATGCGGGCGAGGCGCTCCCGCCCGCCCGCGAGAGTGACTAGTCGGGCGGCGCCGAGCGGGCCCACGAGGGCTGCGAGGCTCGGAACGTGTTGGTTGGCGAGGTCGCGGATTGCGTCCTCGTGAGCAGCTAGTCTCTCTGTTAGTTCGACCACGCCGGTGGCGTGGTCGCAAAGTGCCTGCCACTCGACCTCCGAGGGCGAGTGTGCAGGCGGATTGACACCCAGAGCGGTGGCGGCGGACTCGATTGAATCGGCTCCAGCAACCGCCGCAGGAATGTCATCGCGTTGCCCATCTAAATCGACCTCGGACAGGAATAGTCCGGTCCATTCTACGCAACGCGCCTCGCTCGTCGTCCAAGCCGCCCGCAACTCTGCTGCGGCGGACACGAGCATGTCGAGGCGGCGGTCGGTATCACCTGCCGCATCTGCAACCCCTCGCTTTGCGAGCAGTGGGGCAGCCGCCTCGAATAATTTTGATTCTTCATCATCGAGCGCAGGCCAATCCGCATCGGACATCGCTCCGAATGCATCGGCCTGCGCGTCGGGAAATCGCTCAGCAAGCGTCCTCGCCTCGGGGCTCAAACGCCCGCGTTGCAAATCCCACAACCGGTCAGCAACCGCGCCAGCTGAGCGCTTGCCCGTCCAAACCACCTCGTCGTGAACGACACCCTCGTCATCGACGACGCGGGCCAAACGCCAGTCGTAATGCAATTTCACATTCAGCGCGGGACGCCCATTCCGCTTGAATCCCGCGCTACCCACCCCAACCAAGCCGACGAGGCTGTAAACCCGTGGAAGCGACCAAGAACCCGCAAGCAACCCACCGTCTCATGGACATCAAGCTGGTAGCCCTCGTAGCAGCCGGTGGAGCAATCGGAGCGGTGGGAAGGTACGCCCTCCAGCAGTGGTTGCCCGCAGACACCCTACCTTGGGGAACAATGACTGCAAACCTCGCAGGCTCACTCCTTCTCGGAATTCTGCTCGGGGCAGCAGCAGCCGGTGCAGCGGTCAGCGAGGAAGCAATCCTGCTTTTCGGAACGGGCGTGCTCGGCGCTTTCACCACGATGTCAGCCTTCGCCGTCGATACGATCCGTCTTGCAGAATCAAGCCCCTCATCAACGGCGACCATGGTAGCGACGACAATCCTTGGGAGCGTTGCACTAGCGTGGTTAGGTTGGCGTATCGCAGCAGAAACTCTAGCGTGAGAGGCCCCGGTTAGGTTGGCGTATCGCAGCAGAAACTCTGGCGTGAGCGTTGCATTAGCATGGCTATTCGGCGAGTTACATCAGCCATTTTCACCTGAATTTAGCAGATTCCACAGTTGAGAACCTTGAAGTACGGCTTCGACCAGCGATGAAAGGTCTGTGTCTACACAGCAATCGGAGGCTAGCGAATGTTCTGTCCAGAATGCGGTACACTTGGATTCATGCAACCCGATGGAAATATCCGCTGTACTGACTACAAATGCGGCTACGAAGGCCCGCTTGCAGGCTCGGATGGAAAGGGCGCAGAGTTCACCGACCCGATGACTGGGGAAACCATCGACCTCTCCAAAACCACTGCAAAGTCCTCGGCCGCCTCGCTCAAACATTTGACGGAAGTCGTTGAGGAAGAGGTTGCGAAGGGCACGCTCTGGGTGGGCGATTATCTGTGCCCTGAGTGCGATGCTGACCGGATATTTGTGGTCTTGATGCAGACTCGCTCTAGCGATGAACCCGAGACCAAGATTTGCACTTGCGAGTCTTGCGGTCACAAATTCCGAGAATATCAATGATTGAATGGCCGACCCACATAGTGGGTCGTACTCTGTTCAAATAGTCTGGAGACTCATTACATAAGCATGAAGAACCCCCCGTTGGAGGGAGCGCAGGTAGGTGTTGGGATGCTTCGAGTGACTGCCAAACAGCAACTCATGCGAGAGATCGTCGATCTGCTCTCGGTACTGACCGAGGAAGCAAAACTCAGTTGGGGTGAGAATGGCTTGAGCACGACCGTCGTCGACGGCTCCCATGTTGCACTATTGTCGGTGACGGTCGCCGATGAGTGCTTCGAGACGTACGAGGTCGAGCCCGTGGAAATCGGGCTCGAACTCGGCAAGCTTCGCGATTTGTTGACCCTTGCCGGCCCGAATGATTTGGTCGAGTTGGATTATGATGGGGCGACTGGAGCGATTAATTTCCGAGTTGGCGAGGTCCACCGCATTCTGCGCGGCCTCGATACTGGTTCAATCAATGAGCCGCGCCAGCCGGACCTCGACTTCGAGTGTAAGGCGACTTTGAGCTCGGAGCGGCTTTCGCGAGCGCTTCGTGCCGCGAAGTTTGTCGGTGAATTGGTCGATTTGAGCCTCGACAAGAATCAGATGACTGTCTCCGTTACTGTCGAGGCTGGTGAAGGAGTGAATGTTCGCTTCGACGCTGGTGAGATGTCGGAATTGGTTGCGCCGAAGCCGACGCAGTCGACCTATTCTCTGCAATTCCTTGACCCGCTGACCCGAAAGTTGGCCAGCGGATTGACGGAGGAGATTTCTGTCGAGTTCCAAGACCGATTCCCACTTCGTCTCACTTGGAACTCGAATGAAGGCGGCGCGAGCTGGACATACTTCCTAGCGCCGCGAGTCAGCAACGACCCTTGATCGTCGCTTCGCGCTGACATTCTACTTTCGCCGTGTCGCGAAGTGAGTTTGATTGAAAGCAGACGCGAGCACGGCGAAGCGTGGCCGAGCCGAGTGTCTGCGTGATTATTCCGAGCGTGCGCAACGCCGATGAGTTGGCGATTGCGCTGGCTGGCTTGGGCGAGCAGACCTATGGCGGGCCGTTGGAAATCATCGTCGTTGGCCCGGGTGATGATCCTGGTAAGACTGCGGCTGAGGCCGCTGGCGTGCGCTTTGTCGACGATGCTGGTTCGCGCACGCGTGCAGATGCCTGCAATGTAGCGCTGGCGGCTAGCGAGTCGGAACTTGTGCTATTCACCGATGACGACGTAATTGTCCCTGAGGATTGGGTGGCGAAGTTGGTGCGCTGGTTCGAGCGCGAGGATGTCGCAGGTGTCGGCGGTCCAAACTTCGCCCCGCCCGAGGAGTCGACTCTCTGGCAGAGAGTCATCGATGTCGCCTTCTGCTCGACCCTCTATACCGCAGGGACGAATTATGGCAAGGTCGGCGACTCGGACCTCTCGGAAGTCAGCCAATTGCCAGGGGTCAACTCGGCATATCGCCGCTCTGTCCTTGCCGAGGTTGGCGGCTTCGACGAGGGTGCTATCGGGGCTGAGGATGTCATGCTCGACCACCGCATCCTCGAGGCCGGACACAAATTGTGGACCGACCGAACCGCGGTGATGTGGCACCGAAGGCGTGACTTGCCTCGCGTCAAGAAGCAAATTGGAAATTATGGCATGGTCCGCACCCTCGCAAGCCATCAGTACCCCGAATTACACGCTTTCACGCACACGATGACGGCGGCCTTCCCACCGATTGTTACCGCCGCATTCGCCTTCTTTTTCTGGGGACTGGGGAATGGAGGTCTAGCTTGGCCCGAGTTTTGGGACATGAGTTTCGAGACTGTCCCATTGGGCTGGCCGCGAGCAGGGGTCCACACGCTCCTCTCGCTGATTCTGCTGTACAACCTGCTCGCGTGGTACGGCTCGGCCAGAGGCAACTCACCGAATAAAACCGGCTGGACAATCTTCCTCTCATCGATTGTGACTTACACCCTGCACTGGAATTACGGCATGGGAGTTCTGCGCGGAAAGTGGCGAATTCTCACCGGTCGGCCAGGTCTGCAAATCGATGATCGCTCACGCGATTGAAGACTTTCGAAGATTCAATTAATCAGGTTACAAAATTGCGAGTAGAATGAAGATGGCATCCAAACCCACAATAAAAGTCACCAGAGCCTCAATTCCAGCCAATAATTTCACAATCACCGGACTATTCTTCAGCCAATCCCTGAGGCCTTTCTCGTGAGGGGTGGCGAAATACCAAATACCCAAAATCAACGCAATAAAAATGGCTAAGAAAAAAAGGGTTAGTGTAAGTACGCTGCCTGCGCCTGCCATGATACTGAATCGTATTGTTTGTAGATGAAGATTACCCCGGCATCGAATCTCCGTTGACACGACCGAGTAGGACTAATTCGGCCACCAATAGGAAGTTTAATTCCACGATGAAGCGACGAGCCCGCATGGCTTCGTACGATGAATTGGTTGACGCCGCAGAAGAAAGATGGCTCAAAGGTTGGACCGCAGGACCCAGAGATGAGAAATCGAATCTCATCGGCGCTGGTTCCAGCGCACCAGATATGGAATTGCTTGACCACACTGGGGCTTCGCGACGATTGTCTGAGTTCTGGCAAGACGGTCCGGCACTGGTGATGTTTTGGCGGCATTTCGGATGTGGTTGTGGTCTTGAGCGGGCCGAGCGACTCAAAGAGGAGTCCGCCGCCTACGCTGAGGCTGGAATCAATCCGGTAATCATCGGTCAAGGTGAGCCACTTCGAGCCGCGGCCTACCGCAAGAAGTACGAAATCGAGTGTCCAATCCTTTGCGACCCCGATTTAGCCGCCTACAAGGCATTTGGTCTCGGTCATTTCTCCATCGAGCAAGTTCTGTACGATGCTCCCGAGGATACTTGGTGTCACTCGGAAGAAATCGGTCTCAAGTTCATCGAGGCTCGACGAGCCATCGATCGACCGCTCGTCGACGATTCTTGGATGTCAACGGCTGAATTCCTATTGGACCCAACTGGAACGAATCGATTTAGCTACGCATACCAGTACTGCAGCGACTACCCCGATTCGAGATTATTTCTGATAGCGGCCAAGAACGCTTGAACTCGATTTCATTTGTTCGGTTTGACTTTGCCGCAATTGCGCCCGAGTCGGTAGGAAGTTGTCCTCGGGCGCCAGAAGATTCCGGTGAGTAATCCGAGTACGATTCCACCGAGAACGAGGCCCGGCCAGCCGCTCTCGATATAGCCCGGGCTGGCGTTGAAATACGCCCATCCGAAGGAAGGAATGATTCCAAAAATCAGCGAAATTCCAATCTCTTCTTTGAGCATTTTACCAGTATCTCGACCCGAAGGTAACGCCTGTGGATTCGGGTCGCATTCAGTAATCTCTGCAACTCGAATCAAGCGCGCGAACTCGGGTTGCTCCGCCTCGCGCGCAACCAACCTCGTGCTCGCAGTACCGCCTTTCCATTGCTTTGCGATGCGGAATTGCCAATCGTCCATCCAATGCGGTCGGCCGTCGAGTGCCTTGCCCCAGTAGGTGCCCTTGCAGCGGTCGGAGAGTTTCTCGAGCTCGCCGGTTCCCGTGATTGCTCCCTGTGCCTGCGCCACCGCCCATTCGGACTCGCTCGCCAGTCCTGCTGACTTGGCTTCGATGAGTTCGGTTGCCTGCGCCGCCGGAACTGGGTAACGTGAGATTACGAATTCGTATGTGGTTTCGACCATGTGTTTCGGGCCGATGCTGCCGAAGAGGATTGAGCGGTTGTCCGAACCGATTTCGGCTCGGCCCGGTTCTACTTTCACCCACTCGATTTGGTCGCTCACGCCTGCTCGACCAAGCCGTTCGTATTGGTCGTGACGCTCGTGGCTCTTGTCACTCGGAGGCCCCAAGGATCAGGTGTCGCGACGCTCAGGCTTCCGCGCCTAATTCGCCGGTTTGGATTGCCCATTGTGAGGCGTAGACGCTATCGTTGTCGAGCAATTGTCCGTGGGTTCCACGCTCGACGATTGCGCCGTCGACCATCGAGATGATCTCGTCGGCGTTGCGGATTGTTGCAAGCCGATGGGCGACGGCGATGGTGATTCGCTTCTTACCGTTCGAGCCGTTGCCGCCACCGAAGAGAGATTGCTGGATTCGCTTCTCTGTCTCGGCATCGAGGGCTGCGCTCGCCTCGTCTAGGATGAGTAGGTCGGGGTCCATCAGAAGGGCTCGGGCGAGGCTGATTCTTGCTCGCTGTCCACCGGATAGACGTACACCTCGGTCACCGACCATCGTGTCCATGCCTTCGGGCATCTGCTCGACAAATTCCCACGCGCCTGCGGTTTGTAGCGCGAGGCGAACCTCGGCGTCTGTTGCCTCGCGCGCATAAGCGACGTTATCGCGCACGGTGCCGAAGAAGAGGAATGGGTCCTGACTGACAAATCCCGTGCGCGAGCGAAGTGAGTGAATGGTAAATTCGCTGATGTCGCGGCCGTTGATTTGCACTGACCCTGCTTGTGGTTCGTAGAATTTCTCGACGAGTTTGAGCACTGTGGATTTGCCAGCACCTGTGTGACCCATGATTCCAAGGAATCCCCCTGACTCGACGTTGAAGGCAACATCGTTGAGAACGTTCACGCTCGTTCCAGGGTAAGCGAATGTTACGCCGTCGAAGGAGACGGAGGTAATCGGTTCGTCGAGAGGGATGGCGTCGGGTGAGTCGGATATCGACGGCTCGAGGTCGATGATGGCGAAGACTCGCCGAGCAGCGGCCTCGCCTCTCTGAAGTTGATTCAGCAGCATGCCGAGGATGAACATCGGCATGGTCATCCTCGTCGAGACCAGCAGGAATGTGACAAATTGTCCAACGCTGATCTCGCCTGTTGATAGGACCCAGCCGCCGGCCGATACGAGCAGGCCGAATGAGAGGCCGGCAACCACGTAAATTCCGGGAATGAAGCGGTTGCGAAGGAAGGCAGCATCGATGGCTTGGTCGCGATAATCGCCGCTCTCTCTTGCGATTCGTGAGCCCTCAAACGAGGTCGCATTGTAGGCTTGAACCACAGTTATTCCGGACAAGACATTTTCGAGAATCGCAACGATGCCACCTGTGCTCTCGCGTTGTTTTTTGTAGCGCCGTTGGACCCTCGTCGAGAACCAGACCACCATTGGAATGATCAGCACAAGAGGCGCCATCAGAATGAGGCTGAGAGTCGGCGACATCCAGAATAGAATGCCGAATGCAACAGCAAATGTTGTAATGATTCGGATGATGCTCGTGCTCGAATCCGAGATGATATCCTCGAGTTGAGCAACATCCGCCGACAGCACCGACATCAGGTTCCCAGTTTGCCTCGTCTCGAAGTACGAGGCTTCCATCTCCATCAGAGAAATCGTCGCATCCATCCTGATGTCGTGCTGAGCCTTGTAAGCAACGGATTGCCATAATTGGTTCGAGAATCCTTGGAATACCGCCAGCATGCTGAACGATAGAAGAATCAACAGACCAAAGCCGAACTCGACAGAACCTACCGGCCCAACCGAGGGCAGCCAATCAGCGGTTACGACCCCCTCAATTGTCGCATTGGTAAATTTCGAGTTATTGGGATTGTAATAATCAGCAGCCATTCCAATCGCAATGAATGGAATTAGATCGAAGGCGCGCGCCCCGAAATTAGCAACCACACCGCCAAGGGCGCGCTGCCAATATCGCGTCACATATGGCACAATTCGCCATATCTGCCGTCCGACAATCTGCGCTTCTTCCTCCATGTCAGAGGAATCTCTCGCGATTCCAGCGGCCATCGCACGCGTCATCGTTCAACTGCGTCACTCCGCGCCCTTTCAATCCTTCACAACGATGCAGGCAATGCGAGTGAGGGAGAGTGGGAGGGGTCGGGCATCCCCTTCTCACTCAACGCCCTCGCAGCCAGTCGATTTGCGACTGGCTCCAGCCACGCGCACGCAGCTGCGCATCACTGTATGCAGCAGCAGGAGTGTGCGGGACCGCGCTCGTTTGAGGCCTGATGGCTGCCTTTGACTTCTTGTCGCGGATCACCTTCATGCGTCGGTCGGCGAGCTTGTTCCCAGCCACACCTGCGAGTGCTACCATGACGATGACTAAAGTCAGGTCGAGCGCGATATCGGTAATTGTATCATAGCGCTCGATAGAAGGCAATATGTCCTTCTCATCACCTACTCCATCAGCGTCGCTATCCTTCCAGGAATTAGGGTCCGTCGGGAAGGCATCGAGGTTATCGGGGTGGGAATCACCGTCGCTATCAGCGGATTTCGGGTCTGTGCCCATCTGCTTCTCGACGTGGTCGAAGATTCCATCTCCGTCGTCGTCGAAGTCTGAGTTGTCTCCAATGCCGTCACCATCCGTATCCTTCGATTCAAATGGGTCGTACGGGAAGGCGTCTAGATCATCGGGAACTCCATCGTTATCATCGTCGGTATCGATGGCGTCGCACTTCTGGTCCCAATCAGCATCGTTGGGGAAGTCGGCGGCGTCGCGAGCATCCGTGAAGCAGGCATGCTCGAGAATATCGTTCCAACCATCATTATCGTCGTCGGGGTCCGAATTATCGCCGTACCCATCTCCGTCGGTATCGAACCATTCCCTCTCGTTGTATGGGAAGGCGTCGACGGTGTCGGCCCAGCGGTCGCCATCGTCGTCGGTATCGGCCTCATCACAGAGACCATCACCGTCGAAATCAGTAGGCTGTGACCTCGCGTCGAGAGGATCGCTCTCGCACGCGAGCTCAGCGGCGTCGGCCCATCCATCCCCATCATCGTCTTCATCGGCATTATCGCCGACGCCATCAAAGTCAGAATCCTGCCATTCAGAGGCATCCAATGGGAATTCGTCCAACGAATCCCCGTAACCATCCCCGTCGTCGTCTAGGTCGCGCCCGTCACAGGTCCCATCGGAATCCGTATCGAGCGGTTGCGAAGCGGACTCAGCAGGATCGCTGCCACAATCAATCTCCATCTCATCTGAGAAGGTGTCGCCATCATCGTCGAGGTCTTCGTTATCACCGATTCCATCAGAATCGATATCAGACCACTCCGAGCTATCTAGCGGGAAGGCATCCTCAGAATCCTGGACACCATCTCCGTCATCATCGACATCAGAATTGTCACCCAATCCATCCCCATCCGTGTCGGCCCATTCGCGCGCGTCGTCAGGGAAGGCATCGCGCCAATCGGGAACACCGTCTCCATCGAGATCGGGCAGGTCATCCGAGCGGTACCAAGAGGTGGCGAGAACCAGCTGTTCGGAGGTCTCGGGCTCGAGGAAGAAGCCGAAGAGCCCGCCCCATTCGCTGTACAAATGGCGAACTACGACCTCTGGCGAAGAGGGGTCTGTCGTATCTGTAATCAGAACCTCGATGAGCGGGAGCGTCGTAGGACCAGAAGTTGAAGTGTTTGCCTCGTTAGAGCCTAGCAGTCGCACGTTTGCAACTTGAATCGCATCGTAGGTGAAGTTCTCCCAGTAGGTAACTGAACCTGCGCTTGAAGAGCGATATCCGTCGACGATATTCACCTCAGACCAAGAGTTTTGGTTCCATGAATCGACCTCGTATACGTCTCCCACAGAGATGGTTGAGCGCACATTGAATTCTTGATATTCAATCGTCTCATTCCACCAGTATTGATCGAGATACTTGGGCTGGCCAGCAAAGTTGTAGCAGCCCTCCTCATCGTAGCGAATCTCGAGAACGTTCCAATTGCCGGTCACCGAAGAAAAGTGCACAACGGTCTCCGTAATGGCGACCATCGCCTCCGAACCGTCGGTTGTATTTCGCAGGGTGAGTTCCAAGCCGAAGGTGGATTCCATGACGTGGCAGTCACCTTCGTAGCCGTTGGTCTCACAGGCGATGTCATCGCGGATATGATCGCCTGTTGAGAGATCGAGGCCGTCTATGTCGGCCTCGTCCCAAAGGCCGGATTCGACGATATCATCGATGATGAATCCGGCCCAAGTTGCGATATCGTTGAGAATGTAATCTCCTGGACTGTGCGCCCAGGCGAGGGTGAAGTTGGTGGGCGGATCAGCTTGCTCATCGCCACGCTTGTCAGCCATCGCCGCCGGGGAGAAAAAGGCAGTCGTCAGCAGGGCGGTGATGATTATCGTCGTGGCGAACCTCATGGTGAACGGTTGGGACTCATGACGTATATTAATTTCCGGTTTCCGCGTCATTTATGCGTCATTTCTCCGTATTCCGGAGATTTCTTCTTGATTATAGCGGTGAATTTCCATTCTCCGGAAATTTACACCCCTCTTGACAAATGACTCATCCCAATCATTTTTGTCAGGTCTGCTTCCAAACTGGTATCCGAAGCGAAAAATCGTCAATTAGCCGACCAAGCAAAATCTGCCGGAGTATTCAGACAGTTTCGTACGGAGATTTCAAGCGAAGACCGCTGAAGCCGAGAGTCTGACCGACAATCCAAGCGAGATCAAATTAAATCAGTCGCGAAGCGACTCTGGATGAGCGCTGTCGCACTCTCAAGAGTGCGACTAATCAGACTCGAGGCATGTGCGACTAATCAGACTCGAGGATTTGGTGCGCTCACCGGGATGTTCTGACTAGGTTGATGCGCTTTGGACAGATGGAAATCGATGGCATGTCCGAACATAAGTGACGCACCCACCACTGACGTCGATTGAAAGAGTGGTGGTGCGCTCACCGGGATGTTCGGACTAGGTTGAAGCGCTTTGGGCAGATGTAAATCGATAGCATGTCTGAACATCGGTGAGCGCCCCA
The DNA here is from genome assembly GCA_016845365.1 of Methanobacteriota archaeon. Taxonomy (GTDB): domain Archaea; phylum Thermoplasmatota; class Poseidoniia; order Poseidoniales; family Thalassarchaeaceae; genus MGIIb-O1. Next base: position 69,968 of record JAERST010000001.1, on the reverse strand, counting down.
CCGACTGAAATCGATGAGAAGAAAGGTGGTGCGCTCACCGGGATTTGAACCCGGGCTAAGAGGTTGGAAACCTCTTGTGCTAACCCCTACACCATGAACGCGCGAACCGCCCGACCGAAGACTACTCTTTGACCGATTCGGTCTGAAAGTCGAGGTTCGCGCGCCTCAGGATTTCAAAAACTGGTGTCGAGTCGCAGGTTTGTGCTGATGCGACAGCGACTCGGTATTGCGATGCTTTTCGTCTTCTTGCCGATCAATGTCCCAATGTGGAAGATGATCTTCGAATTCTCCGGCAACCCGTTGCCATGGGGCGATATGCAACTATTCCTCGGCTTCCTCGTGCTTTTCGTCGTTGGTGGAATGTTCACTTTCACTCCGAAGCTCCGCCTCCCCCTGCGAAAGTCTCCTTAGAACTCCAAGCCGTAAAGCTCGCTGGGCCAGTGCGAATGGACGTTCATGAGGAGCCCCTCAACCTCCTCCTGCTCGTGCTCTGCCAGCAGTACTGCGCAAAGTTCGTCGGTTCGTTTGGGGATCGTCTTGGGGCCGAGGACCGCGCCGGGACGGCGCGGGTCATCGAGGTAATCTGTCTCCATGCCCCAAGGGGACGAGGCATGGGAGTGGCTGGCTAGCAAAGCCTCGACACTGCCTCGCCCGACACTGACCGTGCAGGCGAGGCCATGGGTGAAATCGGCTGAGACATCGGCTGGCGCGTAATGACGAATTGTTTTCGAGAGAGGCAGGCCGGCGCTGGCGGCGATTTGAGCCAATTCCGAGTAGGTTTGAGAACCGTTATCCTCGACATGGAGTTGAATTGGAGCGTGGGCGCCGGCTGCCAGTCCCATGATTTCGGCGAGCATTTCGTTGGCGGCTGCCCAAGTCTCTTCGGCGACTGGATAGTGCGGGCGGCCGACCTCACCCAAGCATTGAGCATCGCCGGCATCGATGTGTTCGAGAGCCAAATCGACCGCCTCCAGATGTAATTCGGTCGCGCGCTTCATGCCCAAGTCCGCAATTTGATGCTCCCAGGCGACCGGGTGAGGTCCGAGCACGACACCGACTGTGATTGCGAATTTCGCACGCACCTCTTCAGCCATTTCTAGCGTCTCAGCATAAGCCGCGCGATAACCAGCCTTGTCGTCAGGAAGTCCCGCGCCGAAGCGCGGCTTGTGAACCAACATCATGCCAGTTCCACCACAGAGGACGAATTCATCGACCGCAGCGAAGTAGCGATTCGAGCGGTCGAGGTGTATGTGTTGGTCGACGACCGGCCCTTTCCAGCGCCCGTCGACGATTGCGCTCATGCCAATGCGCCTTCCTCATCGAATTGCGCAGCCCAGTGGCGTACTGCCATCTCGGCGACGCGCTTGGATGATTGGCCGGTGACGACGCCATGTCCATTGTTGAAGACAAGAATCTCACAACTGTGTCGCTTGGCGTCGATGCGGACGCAACCGACGCGGTCGTCCTTCTTTGCGTCCGCGAAGCGCGCCGCGGCCAAATCCAGTAACACGGCGCGCCCGAACGAGAATGAAACCAACATATCTCCAGCCTCGGAACGAAGTCCATCCTCGGACATTCCGAGGCTCAACAGTAATTCCTGCATAACCAATCGAGCGACCTCAAGCCGCGAAATTCCGTGAACAAGAACACTTCCACTCTCCTCGATAACAAAGGTCGCTCGCGGCTCCTTGTGACTAATGACTACCCACGGACCCGATTTGACACCCTTGGCGAGCCGAACCGCATCATCATGGTCGACCGGCTCGCCAGGAATGAACCGAAAAGTCTGCGTTTCCACGTTTACGCGGATTCTTCCATCCTCGTCCATCTTCAGCCCTCCTGTGCGTCCAGCGTAGTGACCGATTCAGCGTCCGGCCAGCCCTCGAAAGCCTCGACGAGCGAGTGCAGTCGCGGTTGGTGAACGCTCACCAGTAGTGAAGGCCCTCGCGCCCCGGAGTCATCAACCCTGCCCTCTCGCAGGTCTGCCAACGCTCCCCGAATTCGTGCCACAAGACGCTCGGAACGCTCGCCGTGCAACACCTCGCTCAGACCTCTATTCTCCTCCGTCCACCAAGCTGCGCTTGAGGCAGCCGCGGCGCCGAGCTCTGAATCGACTCCCTTTGCTGCGCCGACGCGGCTGATGGCGGCGGCTCGCAATTTCTTCCATCGCCGCCCGACCGTGATTGTCGAGAGAAGAGACGACATCGACACCTGTTCATCGGCGGCACGAGTCATCCAATCGACCCAAGCCTCGTCCTCCATCGATGGTTCGAGAGCGTAGACCGGCATTCCTCCTCGCGCGTTGCGGGCGTGGTGCAAGAGCCTCATCGGTTCGGGGTCGGGAATGCTTGGCCCATCGACCTCGTAGATAGTCAGGTCATCGAGAAGTCGGCCGAGCACTGTTCCAGATGCCATGGCTGCAGCGACGTGAATTCCGGGGCTGGCCTGGTCTTCTTTCTCCTCAGCCGGCCAGCCCTCAACCTCCTCGGGGGAAGCGAGCAGAGCCAAGCCGTCCCAATGCTCGCGCGTGCGAAGTTCTGAAGGCATCCGCACGCATGGAAGATGAGGCCAGAGAACGATTCTGCCGCCATCTGGATCCTCGAGAATCATCGGCGACCAACCCAATTCAGCCTCACTCACGAACCGCGCGAATCGGCAATAGTGCTTCACTCCAGCGGTCCGACAGGTTCACTCTAGCGGTCCTACAAGTTCACTCCAGCGGTCCGTCAAGTTCACTCCAGCGGTCCGACAAGCCCTTTCTGCGGGTTCACGAACGACATTCACCACTCATCTATTCGCGGTTGGATTCAAGGAGGGTGAGCGCGCGGGAGCAATCGAGAGAGATGGCTGAACCGCGCTCCTCCGAACCCGTCGTTCTCCTGAACGAAGTATTTCCAGGTCACACGAATGCACTCGATACGCTCTTCGGCGGCCGTCTGATGGCGATTATGGACACGGCCGCAGGCATGGCTGCAAGCCAATTTGCCCACAAGGAATTCGTAACTGTTTCTGTCGACGCGCTGAAATTCAAGCGGCCAGCTTACCAAGGCGATATCATCCGCACAAAAGCGCGCGTCGTTTGGACCAGCCGAAGAACGGTCGGAGTGCTGGTCCGCTCTTGCAGAATGACTCGCTCTGATTGGGAGCCGGAAGAGATCTGCTCAGGATATTTCTTCATGGTCGCAGTCGATGATTCGATGCGCCCGATCGAGGTTCCACAATTCACCCCCTCGAGCGAGGAAGAGCAGGCACAATGGGACTCAGCCCAACGCGCCCGAGACGCGATGCGCTGACCGCGCGCCTATCTGCGCCGTGACGCGCGGATTGCCCGCCGCTCGCGACTCGTGATTTCCCGCGGCGCTCAAATCAAATCAAAGGTGAATGGATACTTGTATTCCTGACCAGCCTTGAGAGCCGAGTTGGCGTTTAGAGCCCAAATCAGGTAGAGTACCCAGTGTACGACCATAGTCAAGCAACCAATTAGTACGATGGCAAGAATCGTATGGATTATCGTCGCGATTGTGAAGGTAATCGACGCATTCAGAGCCCCCTTCAAGTGAGATGCCAGAAGAGGATCTTGACTACTGACTGTATCCGATTTCACCAGCCAGATGATCAGAGCAGGCAACCATCCCAGCGGTGGAATCAGTACACACGCGAAAACAGAGAGAATGTGTGATACCGAACCAAGACTCCGGTCCGGTGCCGGTTGATTCAATCGGATTACTGGCGGCTTCTCGTCCATACACCTTGGATGAAGTCGCCTTCTTTGAACCAATTGCTTCGCTCAGCGATTCTATCCGTGGCATTGATGGGTGCTTCGCCGCCCGCGCGGTCCATGCCGGTGCTGAACATCGCCTTCGTCGGGAGTGAGGAACTCGCGCGTTCGCTGGCGAAATCGAACGATGTCCGCGATATCGAGTCGTACGTCTACAAGGAAGAACGCGATGGCGAAACCTGTGTCCTCTCCCTTTTGCGCCCACTTCGTCACCCTGAGCGTCTGCGCCCGTTGCTGTCCGTTCTGAACGTGGCTGAGGTCGGCGTCGTCGAAGTCGGCGCCGTCGATGCCGCGCTTGGAGAGGTGTTGGTCGCGTTCGGTGCGGCTGGAATTTCTCGCGGCATCGCGATTGTCAATGCGGTTGAAGGTGGCTGGGTTGACCCAGACCAAGTGAAGATGATTCTGACTCAAGCTGGTCTGGGCTCGTGGGTTCTGCATGAGTCGATGCCGGATGCCCTCGATTTGCGTGAGGAATTGTATTCTCACATGGATGCTGCTGGGTCGGGAGGCGAGGGTCAGAGCCTCGTGCTCCCGGTTGACCAGCATTTCAATGTCAAGGGGGTCGGCCTGGTTGCAATTGGATATGTTCAGGCCGGGGCCGTGAACAAGCACGACGAGGCTCTGATTCTTCCTGCGAATGAGACCGGTGTCGTGCGTTCACTGCAAGTGATGGATGATGATGTCGACACCGCCGTGGCCGGAGACCGCGTCGGTGTCGCCCTTCGCAATCTGCGCGAAGAAGCCCTGCACCGTGGATGCATGATTGTGCATCCGGGCAGCGAGGCGCTTGTCAAGCATGAGAAGTCGATTATCGAGTTGAAGTCAGCGCCTTTCCAGAAGCGCAGCATTGCGGTGGAAGATGTGATTCACGCGGCCGTGGATTTGCAATTCGTCGTCGGCCGCGCCACCTCCGTCGAGGGCGATTCGATCAGCGTGGCTTGGGATAGTCCACTGTGGATTCGAGCCGAGGGTTCGCCCTCGATTCTCATCACACAACTCGATGCAATGCCGATGAGAATTATGGGTAGTGTTTCGAATATCAGCCAAGGCTGAGCGAAGTCAAATTGAGCGTGGAATCAAGTTCCACCAATCGCCTCCTACGGAGGCTCCGGCGATTTTGTCTCGCGCGCGCAAGCCGCACGCGAAGCCGCTCGGTTGCCCGAGCAGTTATAGCGAGGAAGACGCGCTCGGGTAAGCGGGATGTACTCAGCCGGGCGTAAGGCCCGACTGGATGAAGGAGAGTCGGAGCTATTCGATGACCTAAATCTAGTCGGCGTCAGTGGAATGTTTTGCGGCGTTCTATCCGAGCGTCAGCTAACATTCGAAAATTGGCAAGGTCACGGAATTCGCATCAATCTCTCAAATATCTCGACCCTTCGAAACATCAACCTCGCAAGGCTGCCAAACGGCTTCTTCACCTTGGGGGCACTCGGGGTTTGGGTCGGTGCTTCGATCATTACTCCACCACTTGGATGGGGCATCGCTGGGGCTGGGGCACTCTCCGCTCTGGGCTACTTGACCCTCAAAACTCCCGTGCTGGCCATCGAAACCAATGCGGGGGATAAGCATCTGATTAGCGGCTCTCAATCCGAGCTGCTGCGGCTTTGCATGATGGTTGACCGAGTGATGCATGGTAGTTCCATCGAGGAGGCGAAAGCCGGATTGAAGGCGCTCGAGGAGGAACGGGCGCGACGGATGTCTGCTGCCGAGCCAAAGGCTCTGCTCGGGGCGCCCGATTCTATCTCGACTGACGGACTCGATGTCTACGAGGCCGAGCCTGTCGCTTCGACTGCATCGACTTTGGTTGCGAGTGGATCTGGCATTAGTGCGAGTCCTGCTACTGCGCTTATCGCTTCTGAGGCCGCTTCGCGAGTTGTTTCGCCTGCCTCTTCTTCGGTGCCAAGCGCTGCGGCTGGTTTTGGCGAGGGCGGCATGTTCGCCGCCCTCGAAGCGCACGAACCTCCCAGTTACAATTCTCCACCACCGGCCCGTGCGCCAGCAGAACCCGTCGACAATCGTTCAGCGTACGAGAGGGCGTGGGGTAGGGAGCAATCTCCTTCGTGGTATCAGGAGAAGGACGGTCTGGCTGCCGGAGAGAACCGCATGGATGAGGCCATGTCAGACGCGATGGGCTCACTCGACCTATTCGCAGACGGTGGAATCTTCGATTCTCCAAGCCCTTCGACCAATTCCTACGGGGCGGCCCCCCCAACCAATTCCTACGGCACTGCTACAGAGGCAGCGACCTCCCGCAACGAATCCGAGATGATGGCTGATTTCTCACTCTTCGACGATGATTTCGGCGCGCCGACCTCCTACTCTCCTCCGAGTTCTTACTCTGCCCCGAGTTCAACTCCCGCTGTTCAATCACCGAGCCGACCGCCCTCAAGTTCGCAGATGATTCGGTCGGCTCGAACTCGCCACGGCTCACCAGCTCCGGCAGCAAATAGCGGCTGGGGATTGCCAACACCAACCGAAAGCGCCGTGCGAGAAGAGTGCCGCCCTGGACTGGTCAAGACTGCAAAGGCTCGTGGTGCGTGGCAGGCTGAGCACCAGACTCGCGCGCTGCAAACGCGCGCGACCGAGGCGGCCGCGGCCGATTCTGAGCGATTCGAGGACGAGTTTCCTGCTGTCTCAAGAATGGCTTCGAGCATGAATAAGGGACGTGTCCGTAGTGCTGTGGGCCGGCCCAAGAAGCAGAACTGGCTGTCTTCATTGCTCGGTCCGGCACAGAATGAACGGCAGATGGATTATGCCGAAGTTTACGGAGACGCTGATGGTTCAGCTCACTCTGGCGAGGCTCGATTCAGGTCCAGCCAATACCTCCGCCTTCGCTCCGACCAGGACCACCAAGCGGACATGGTCGGCCAAGTTCAGCAGGGTAACCACAGACCTGGACCATCATCTGCTCGCGATGCGCTCGACACCGTGGTTAGTCGCGTCTCGCGCGGCGAGGAGCGCGCTCCGCGAATCCTCGCCGAGTCGAATGAACTGAGATTTGCTCAATTGCGACCAACGACCCAGAAAGGAGATGGTCGCCTACCCGGAATTCGTCAACTCGACTGAGCAGGTCGCTCTTCTCGAGTGTGAGGACGGCTTCGAACGAACACAGCAGGACGAGCCAAATCAGGTCAGGTTAACCTAGTCAGGTCAAGCCAACAATTCGACGGTATCTGTCTACGCGTGCGTGATAGGACCCTCGTTCGAGAGAACCGATGCCTGTGACGCCTATCCCTCCAAGGGTGAATGAGGAGGTCACCGTAGCGTGGACGAGGGCATTTCGCATCGCCTCGAGATCATTGAGGACACCTTTGCGGCCAATGAGATATGCCAGTAGTGAACCTGCGAAGGAATCCCCACAACCAGTCGGATCGACTATCTTGTCAGTCGGGTAAGATGGCAAGGCGAGAGCACCTCCCGGAAGCATCGCGAGAACTCCACCGCTTCCGCGCTTGACAATCAAGCAGCGCGGCCCAGGACCAGCACCTTCACCGCCGTGTAGGGCCGCGCCCGACATTATCGATTTCATCGCGCGCGGAAGAATTTCGTCACCCGCGATTGCACATGCTTCCTGCTCATTGATTACGGCGATGTCCACCTTGCGCATAGCCTCACTAAGAGTCTCAAACTCGGTCTCAATCCACAACATGAACGTGTCTAGAACGGTCAACTGCGCCCCTGGACACTGGTCGAGCACGGCAACCTGAGTAGCAGGGTGCGTGCTCGCACAAAACAGAATCTCTGGGTCATTCCAGACATCGGGCAATTGAGGTTTGAAGTCGGCTAAGACATTCACCTCGGTCGCGAGAGTCTCAACATTTTCCATCGCTCCCGTGTACTTGCCCGACCAGCGGAAGGTATCGCCCTCCGCTCGAACAACACCCGCCAGATTCAGTCCAGCTTTCTCCAAAACCATCTGGTCGTAAACTGAAAAATCGTCACCAACCACTCCGACCAAACCAACCCTTGTCGGTTCGTCATCCATGGTTCGAAGATGGAAAGAAGCGGCGAGCCCAGAGTAGACTGCAGCGCCTCCGAGCAGGTCAGAACCACTCGCCGCCGGCGTCTGAATATCGTCGTATCCAATCGAGCCGACGATCACCAAATCCACTCTATCAACTCACTTCAACAGATTCGGGTGCTCCTCGAGATAGCGAATCGTGACATCTCGATTGCCGAAATCCTCCTCGGTGAGGATTGCCCGGTGAAGTGGTATCAAGGTCTCGACGCCGAGAATCATGGTCTCCCCAAGTGCCGCATCGAGGCGGCGAATCGCTTCCTCTCGGTCGCGACCCCAGACGATCAATTTGGCTAGCAGTGAGTCGAATGAGGGTGGCATATCGTAACCCGTGTGCGCGTGCGTATCGACTCGAACCCCCGGTCCCGCAGGCCAATGACACTCCCACAACCTCCCCGGTGATGGCTCGAGACTTCGTGGGTCCTCCGCGTTGAGACGGGCCTGAATTGCGTGGCCCGAGATGGCGATGTCAGGCTGGGCCACCGGCAGGCTCTCGCCTGCCGCGACTTTGATGCCGAGCGATACTAGGTCGTAGCCGGTAATCATCTCGGTGACCGTGTGCTCGACTTGGACGCGAGGGTTGACTTCGAGGAAGTAGAACTCGCCGTGAGCGTCGCGGAGGAATTCGAAGGTTGCTAGCCCTTTGTATCCGACCGCTTTTGCTCCGGCGACAACCTTGGCGCCGATCTCGGCGCGAACTTCTTCGCTGAGCCACGGCCCTTCTTCGAGGATTTTTTGGTGACGGCGCTGGATTGAGCAGAATCTCTCGCCGAAGTGGACTGCATCTGTGCCGTCGCCGAGGACTTGGAATTCGATGTGTTGAGCGCCCTCGATGAATTTCTCGAGGAAGACTCGGTCGTCTCCGAAGGCTGAGAGGGCGCGGCCTTGGCAGAGCTTGAGCGCCGACTCAAATTCATCTGCTGAATCGACGACTTGCATTCCGATACCGCCTCCGCCTGCTGCAGCCTTGATGATGACTGGGAAGCCGATATCGTCTGCGATTGCTGCGGCTTCGGCGGGCTCGGATATCGGGCCGGGCGAGCCTTTTGCGATGGGGAGTCCGGCCCTTGACATCGATTCACGAGCGGTGATTTTGTCGCCGAGAACCCGTAGGACTTCTGGGCTCGGGCCGATGAAAGTGATGCCTTCCTCGGCCAAGCGCTCAGCGAAAATTGGGTTCTCGGCTAGGAAGCCGTAGCCAGGGTGGACCGCATCCGCTCCAACCTCTTTGGCTGCAGCGACAATCGCTTCGATGTCGAGATAGGATGCGAGTGGGTCGTCTCGTGAGATGAATACCGCTTCATCGGCGAGACGAACGGGCGTAGTCAAGCGGTCTTCTCGCCCGTGAATCATCACAGCCTCGATGCCGAGGCTGCGCAGCGAGCGCAGGATTCGAAGGGCGATTTCGCCCCGATTGGCAATCAGCACTCGCCTGAACATCGAATATATCCTGAGGGCTGAATCCTATGTAGAGTTCGGCGACCGCCGTAGGCGGTCGAAGCATCCAACGATACGATCAGTAGACGTCTCGTAGGTATCGCTTGTCGGTCTTCATCATCCCAACTTCAACGAATTCTTTGGCTTCATCTGCGCTCATTCCGCCGTGCTCTTCGCAGATGTCGATTAGCGTTTGGTGCACGTCTTTTGCCATGCGGGACTTGTCACCGCAGACGTAGAAGTATCCTCCTCCGTCGAGCCACTTCCAAATCTCCTCACCATTCTTGCGCATCAAGTGCTGAACGTAGACCTTCTCCGCTCCGTCACGGCTCCAAGCGAGGTCGTGGCGGTCGAGGACTCCACGCTCCTTCCAATCGTCCATCTCTTCGCGGTAGTAGTACTCGCCCGCCTCGGTCCAGTCACCGAAGAAAAGCCAATTGCGACCCTTGTCGCCATTCAAATCTCGCTGTTGAAGGAAGGCACGGAACGGCGCGATTCCGGTGCCTGGACCGACCATGATGCAATCCGTGTCGCCGTCCTCTGGCAGAATGAATGAGCGAGTCGGCGACATGAAAACGCCAATCTCTGTGTCGTTGACTCCGCAGCGGTCTGAGAGGAATCCTGTGCAAAGACCGGTGCGGTCACGGCCGTGGTGTGAATATCGAACGATTCCCACGGTGAGGTGAACCGTTCCCGGCTCATGCTCAGGACTGCTGGCGATTGAGTAGAGTCGCGGCTTGAGCCGGTCCATTCCATCGACCAATTGTTGAGCGGTGAATCCGATGTGGCCGAAATCACCGAGAGCATCGATGTAATCTCGCGACCACATGTAATCTTCCATTGCAGCCGAATCGCCGGTCAAATCGCTCCACAGCGCCTGAGCAGGGTCACAAGCAGCTCCAATCTCCTCGTATCCATCGGGGACATCTTCGCCTTCACCCGAGCCGGACCAATCGACGAGTAGTGCGCCGTCAGCGGTCGAGACGCGCTGACGGCGAGCAATCCGAATCTCGACCGGCGAATCGCCGGAGAGTCGGTTGCCGAGGTTCTCGATCCACTTCTTGGAGACTCGATGAATTTCGAGGTGGTTGGTCAGCGCCTCCCTCAGCGTGGCAGCGCCGAGGTGAGTCTCGACGATCTCGTCACCCGAAAAGTTGGCAGCCGCCAACAAATCATCGACGAGTTCTGGAGGACAGCGTGGGATGACGCCCAAGGCATCTCCAGCCTTGTAGGTCAGTCCGGAATCACCCAAGTCGAAGACGATGTGGCGAGTCTCTTTTCCCGAACCTTCGCCGTTGAGAACGAAATTCTCGGTCAGCTTCGAGGCGTACGGATTCTTCGCACTCCAATCGGACATCGTGCCACCAGCGACCCGCCGACCCGAAGCCCGTTTATCAAAGAAGGGGGAGGGGGTGCGCCCGCGTAGCGGGCGTGAAAGTGAAAGTGATTTACCCGAACGACTCAAGTCATGGTGGCTTCATCCGCAGGTCGTGCCGCGCGTGCAGTTCCTCGGGACGGGCAATGCTCATTCCCCTCCAGGTCGGATGCACGCGCTCGCTTGTATCGATGAGAAGATCCTCGTCGACGCGCCGCCGACATTGATGCCTCAGTTGCGGCGCGCTGGCATCAATCCCGGTGACATCGAGCATCTACTGTTCACACATTGGCACGCCGACCATATGTTCGGCTTCCCATTCTTGATGCTTGAACGCAAATACGTCGTCAAGCCTGAATCTCCTCTCTCGATTCATTGCAGGCCGGGAGGAACCGAGATTTTGACCGGCCTGTGCGAAACAGGATTCCCTGGAAGTCTTGGAGAATTCATCGAGGGTGACGTCGGTTGGAACGGATCCGAGTCCGGTTCTCTCGAAGGAACGGGATGGAGCTTCGAGAGATTCCCAGTCAGCCACGTCCCCGCAACTGATCCACATGGATATCTTCTGACCTATGAGAGCGGCTTCACACTCCTGCATTGTGGAGACTCTGGACCGTGCGAAGCAATCGAGTCTCGGGCCGCTTCCGCTGATGCGATCCTCGTCGAAATGGGAATACCCGATTTCGTAAATAGCCCATATCACCACACACCAAACCAAGTAATTGCCCTCGCCGAACGCCATCCAAATGCATTGGTTCTGGTCACACACAACTTTGCTGATGGCGAAGCCGGAACAGGTGGATTCCCAAAGCCAGAACTTGGGGATAATATCGTTCAACTCGAGGATGGAGATGAGATTCACATCGACGAGAGTGGTGGCTTTTCTCTTGTTAAAAAATAGAGTTGGAAAATAACTTCTATAAATAAGGTGAGTTCGACGAGCACCAAACAATGCCAACTAGATTCACTGAATCATGCTAGGATCGGGCGCCTGGAACGAGTTCAATCCGCCCGTCCCGGCCTCACCTCGCGGCGAGCCGAGTTGAGGCCGGTGAAAAAAATAAACCGCGTCGATTTCAATTTTCGGAAACCGTTGTGCTGAATTGTTATTTCCTCCGGTTTCCGACCCTAACAAAGAGCAATCAATATGTATGACCGAACTTTGTGAAATGTCGAGTCTTTCAACATGAGTCCGGGAACTTTCATTACCTTGAACGCCTTCGTAAAGAATCCGCGTTCGCCGCCGATGACATCGAGACATCGTTGAGGTAGTGAACATGGAATGGGCAACGGTTGTGTGATAAGAAATGGAGGGAAATATTTTCGAGAAGATTCTGGGACAAGACTCCCTCTTCTTGGATAGAAAGGCCTTCGATCACGCTTTCGAACCGACGACTCTTCCTCACCGCGACCGCGAAGTCGAGGCTCTAGTTCGCAATTTGGTCGACGCTCTGAATGGGCACATCCCCTCGAATATGCTACTCTACGGCGTCCCCGGAAGTGGCAAGACGGTGGTTACCAGATTCGTCCTCGGCCAACTTCGTGAGAAGGGGGCGGAACTCGGAAAGTCCGTGCGCACGTACGAGATTAATTGTCGTCAAATCGACACGCGCTATCGCGTGGTTCAGACTTTGGCGAGCCGCTTGGCTCAGCGGGGCGATGTTCCGATTCCGTTCACCGGATGGCCGACCGATCGAGTCCTCGAGCATTTGGTCGAGAGGATGGATAGGGCTGGTGGAGTCCACATCATCGTGCTGGACGAGATCGACAACCTTGTCGAGCGCGCAGGTGACAATCTACTCTACAATTTGACGAGTCTGAATACCATCCTGCAGCGCTCGCGTTGCTGTATTATTGGAATTAGCAATGATTTGCATTTCACTCAATTACTCGACCCGAGAGTTTCCGGTCGCCTCGGTCAGGAAGACCTCATCTTCCATCCATACGGTGCGACCGAGATTACAGACATCCTCACCGCGCGAGCGGGTACGGGATTGCGTGAGGATGTTCTAGAGAATGGAGTCATCCAATTGTGCGCGGCGCTGGCTGCTCAAGAGCACGGCGATGCGCGCCGCGCCCTCGACCTTCTGCGAATTTCTGTGCAAAAGGCGGAGCAGCGTTCACAGACGAAGGTCGACCCAAGACACGTCCGCTTGGCGCAGTCGCAATTGGAGCACGACCAGGTTACGCCGGTTCTGCAAACTCTACCACTGCACCAGAAGCTCGTGCTCTTCGCAATCCGCATCAACGAGGACAATGGATTGCGCAATATCTCGACTGGCGAGGTGTACCGAACTTATTCCGACGCTTGTCTCAACGTCAATGTCGAACCTTTGACACCTCGCCGTATCTCGACCCTGCTCAACGAACTCGACACACTCGGCATGATCATGGCTCGCAACGTGAGCAAGGGTCGAGGTGGTCGCAGCAAGCAAGTCAACTCAGCGATTCCGAAGACTGTCGACGCTGTGACGACGATGAGCGATGCTGACCCGCTCATCGCTGAGGCGGCTCGATGCCGCTACCGATTGCAAAGCCATCTCTGAGTCGCTTGCATGGTTTGTACGTCGCTTTCAGAGAGGCCCTTCAGGGCCTCAACGGTTAAACCGAGTCCACAGGTCGCCGCACTCGATGTCACTCGCTGACAATGACTGGTACTCGGCCCTCACCCGCCCGAGCCGCACGGCTTCGACTGCCCTGCTGCTGCTCGGTGGATGGGTGCTATTGCTCACCATCGTGAATATCGCAATCGGGGCTTACTCGCCCGGATTCAAGGCACTTTGGCTGGGATTCCTCAGCGATGGTGCACTCGGTGATGTCTACGTCGCTCACGATGGTGTGTCCATCGTTATCGATGATATCGTCTTTGGAATTCTTGGTCTTGCTGTTGCCGGCCTTGGATACCTTGGACTGGATAAGGCCGCCGAGGGCGGTGCAATCTCAGCTATTCGTGATTGCCCGAACTGCCTATCGGGACTCTTCTCCACCGGCGATGGGATTCGCAAGACCTTCGCAGACTGGCTAATTGTTGGTGGCGCCATGTTCTATCTGGCTTGGTCGGTTCAGAACAATACTTGGGTCGACCCTGGAGTATTCGCTGTTAGCGTTGCTCCTTTCACGTTCGGCGTCGGGCTGAACCTGCTCGACAAGGCTGAGGCCTGAACTCGAGCCGGCTGAATCCTGAATCCCGCAAGGCTGAGTCCAGAGACCATCGCTTTTGCCAACCTCTGGTTGGATTTTCAAGCCCGGTCCATAGCGGCAAGCAAGTCGCGGCAGCGGGACTTCGAATCCGCACCAGTCCAGCGCAGAACCACTCCCTTTCCTGGTTGGCCGTAGAGGACTACTGCGCCCAAAGGGGCTAGCGGGTGCAGGAGAAGAGGGGCGAGGTCTTCCTCGCCATCGACATCGATGAGAGAGGAACGACCATCTTCAGTCCAAGCGCGAATAGCCGCTTCGCAGGCGAGGAATAAGCCCGCACTGAGTTGACCAGGGGGGTTCTCGCAGTTGCGCGAATCGTCGTATAATGAGTGGTCGATGGTCGAAGCCAACTCCCATTCTTCTCGTTTCGTTCGACCATCGATGAGGGCGATGTCGGCTGGACTTCCCAAATCCTGTAGAGCCTTGACAGTGACATCGCCCACCGCAATAACCGGGCCGTCGCTTCCGAAAATCTCCTCCAACACAGCCCGCATCGCAACGCTCGGGTCATCCTCAGGACCCTCGAAAAGTTGCCCAAATGGGTCCTTCAAATTCGACTCGACCTCGCGCGTCATCACAAGCGAGGCCTGCCCAGCATAATCGGGCAAGTAGGCCCCACCATCAGAATCGATTTCGCCCGCACGCACGCGCGAACTCGAAATCGGCGCACCATCGTGCGCCGGCACATGCTCGACTACAATCACCTCGAGCGCAGGCAATCCATTCTCCGCGCGCGAAGAATTGATTCGGCGACATCCAGCAAGCGTCTCCGGCGTACACAAAATCGCCTCAGCCGTCTGATGCCACGGAGCTGGACCATCTTCATCCTCCAGCACATGGACGCTGACCAAGTCAGCCTTCTCGCCCATCGCGGCGAGAAGATTTGCCGAGCGATTAGCCCAAGATTCGATTCGCGAATCCTTCGAATTCGCAACCTGATCGCTCGTAATCCACACTTCCAACCGCGCGCATTCAGCTAATCCTGCATCAATCAGCGCGCGATGCCCAGCATGGAAGCGGTCGAAAGTTCCGCCAACCAAGCCCAGTGAGTGCATCGTCAACCAGCCAGAGTGTGAAGTCTTGAGGACTTTGGAAAAGGAGTGTGCCCCGGGGCGTAACGGTGACCTTCATCGCAATGCTCGGGCACCTGACCCACCCCGGGACGTCTGTTGGACTGTGGGGTTGTCCCGTAAGTCATTCCGCTCTCTTCCGTTTGCGGTCGTCCGGGGACCCATCACAATCCGACCGTATGTGTTGCTCCGGAGATCATAGCTCAGCAGTGGCTCACTCCGGTCTTCGACATACGGCAAATCCCGTTCCGTGGTACCGTGGTTCATCCTACTAACTCCGGCGTGGGGCTTTCGTCGACACGGTGTTGCCGGTCGGGCGAATCTTCGTCGGAAGGTCCCTCTTTGAACCCCTCGGAGAGGGGGAGGGAGGTCGAAACGCAAAGTGAAAGTGGAAAATTCGGCGTTTTCGGTGCGTGTTTTGAGTCTGGGTCAAAATGATCTATGGTCGCGCGCGAGGCCTTCATGCCAGCCGGAATAGCGTAGAATTAGCCTCTGTGCGACGTGTGGGTCGCCCTCCATCGCCATCTCGGCGCTTACGGGCGGCCATCTCTCGACCGGCTGGGCCAACCATCCCACCAATGGATGGGTTCTGCCGGTCGACGGCGAGCCACCGATGGTGGCTCGGTCTAATGCGTCCAATAAATCGAGCAAGGGAGCTGCCTGCTCGGGCAGCGTCCCTCTCTCGTGACGCGCGCGCAAGCGTCGCGCGAGGGCATTTCGAATCTCAGGCGAGCAGCCCGGGTGTACTCTATCGCGTAATCCCGGAGCACTGCTCGCCTCTCCCCGCGGCCGCAGAACGGCCGCGGACCAAGGAATCGGATTCTCAAACAACCACTCGACAGAGCCCTCTTCGGCGAGCAAATTCATCAGAAGTTCGGGCGCGAGTAAAGCCCACCAATCGAGTGGGAGATTCTCAACAATCGCTTCCACCCCCTCGATTTCCAATTGCTTTCCATCTCGAATGCGCTCGACCAACAGAGACCAAACTCGCAAATCATGGTCGAGCGAAAATTGGCTCGAGCGGCGTAAAACGCCTTGCAGAACCGGCCCATATTCAGCAAGGCTCGCCCCATCGCTCCTGAAAATCCAATCCACCGCCTGCAACGCTTCCAACGAATCAGCAGGCGGATGAACCAACCAAGCCTCCAATGCCCAACGAACTAGGTCGGTTTGCATATCATCGGGCAACCAAGCCGCATTGCTCAGCAATTGCGCGGCCACCCATGAAGCCCCTCGACCAGCCTGTGAAGGGTCGATTGCAGGCCGAGCCCGCAATGCAATCTCAGGCTCGGCCCGAAGCATCCCCTGAAATTTCTCAGCAAAAATCTCGAGCACCCGCGGAGGAGCCTCATCAGCCACCTCAGCCAACCTCTCCAAAGGCAAGTATTGCAAGTCAAGCAAGGCAATCCATTCCGAGTCAAGCCGCCCGCGCAAACGCTGCCAACGATGCCAACGCGTACGCGCGGGCGAAGCAATCCATGCAGCAAGTGGGTAACTCGCTTCCATCATATTCGACCAGTCTTCATTTCCCTCAGGAAATTGAGCAAGCGCCGAACCGATCATCGAAGAGGCATCGGCAACCACTCCATCAGAGGCGAGGCTACCCCCATCAGAGTCGTCTTCACCATCCCCAGCAATCCCCAAGACTGCCCAAGGCGAAGGCGCCGCCGAGCCGTCCTCATCCATCTCAGGGCTCATCGGCACAGGGTCGACGAGGCGAACGGGCATATCCCGCCCGCCTCGAGTCCGCAAACGCAGCCACGGTAAAGGCCGCAAGGGGTCAACGGTCAGCTCATCGAATATCGAGAGGGCAGAACGGGCCGAAGAAGCGAGGGTTAGGCGAAGTGAGGGGTGTGAAATCACCGTTGTCAACACGTCGTCAGGGAGTGTCTCACCAACCTCCAAAACCAAGGGTGGGCGCTCCTCATCAGATGTCGCCCATTCGATTAGCGAAGTCACAGCAGTGGGCCCGAGTCCGCGGGTATCGAGCAAGCGAATCGTCTTCTCTTCGGTCGAGAAACTCGCCTCCCCCCAATCCTTTCGAAAACGCCTCCACGTCGATTCCTCGGTCCTCACTCTACGCGTGGCTGTCAGCCGTTCTCTGAGACTGTTGAGGCGACGCCTGCGTTCGGATGGAATGAGTCGAGGGTGGGCTCTCTTAATCCAGGCGTCGAGGCAAGAAATTGGATAATCGTGACCTACTGCATCCAGACCTCCGAGGTCTGCGATGACCAGTGCGTTGGCTCGTGCAGTTCGAAGCAGCATCGAGCGAGGCAATCTCTCCTCCATAATCGCCGATACCGGTTCCT
The DNA here is from genome assembly GCA_016845365.1 of Methanobacteriota archaeon. Classification (GTDB taxonomy): domain Archaea; phylum Thermoplasmatota; class Poseidoniia; order Poseidoniales; family Thalassarchaeaceae; genus MGIIb-O1. The sequence continues at coordinate 52,783 of JAERST010000001.1, read as the reverse complement.
TCGGTCTGATGTCTGGAGATTGATCGTGGCAATTGCCGAGGACCCAGCCGCCTCGGTGGTGGCTGGCTTCTGGGAGCGGTGGGTCCGGTCGGTGGCTCGGCGCTTCAAACCAGATTCCTGGAGCTAGAGCCACCGGTCTATCGGCATCGACTAATCGTGCTCTGACGATGCCGATTGTGTGATTCTCACCAACATATGAGGAGATGCTCTCCGGGTCGTGGCTTGAAGGAGGTTCGGGGAGCATCTCGAGGGAGCGCAAATCGAACCAACGAGGCGAGCGCTCCCTCAGAACAGCCCACGTCCATGAGACCCCTTCTCTTCCGGTGGAACCGCCCTCGGCTGAGGAGGGATGAATCGGGCGGTCGGGAATCAGGACGAGTGGGCTGTCAATTGGAGCCAGAAGTCCGATCAGAAGGTTGGCTCCGTCGCGGGCGAGTAAGCAGCAATTTTGCGAGGGCGAGGGCAGAGGTACTGCCTCCATCGCCCTCGCCAACTCGTCGGAACGAATCGCCTCCCATCCAGAGCGGGTCAAATGAAGGCGCGCTCCGCGGGCTCCAGCGGCTTGGTCACTGGCGACCAGTCCATCGTTTCTCATCCGTCGCAGCTCTGCTGACGCGTGCGGAATTCGTAATCCTGAATCGCGGGCGAGCGCGCTCACCGTCGCGCCTCCGTCTGTGAGCCGATCGAGAAGGCGACGACGATGTCCGCTGCGAATTCGCCGCAGTTCGCCAAATTCAGACGAATAAGCGCCGAACTGCGGGTCTTCCGACACTAAGCACCCCCTCCCGATTCAATTAGTTAGATAGTCCTAATTAAATTAATCGTTTTCATTACATTTCCTTACAGATTTCCTATGGAAAACATAACAGTTTCATTTCTGCACCGACTTTATTCATGGAATCTATAGCAAAAAGTGCAACTATTTGTAACTAAGAGAGGCATTGAGTTGCAGAACTGTTATATCAACGCCTGCCGTCCTGTCGGTAACGGACTCGGTAAGCGGCCTAGTCGAGATGGAGGATGAGACGGAAATGGACTCGCAGAACCTGCGTGAACTGATTCGAAACTACCTATCCGAGCGGCCGCGAAACACAATCGAGATCTCGACCTGGCTATCACGCCGGATCGACCCACAAAACCGCCCGGCGGACATCACGAACATCTTGGAATCCGATGAGCAGATTATGCGCATCGGAACCGTTCGCAAGAGCGGGATGAGGCGCTCGGATTCCCCGGTCTCTGAGTGGGCATCGAGCGATTGGGTCAAGCATCACGAGAGGAATCAGTCCGAAAGAAAGGAGAGCTGAATATGCGCACAACAAGACTACGACAGAAAATCAAGAAATTCCTGAACGAGCGAGGAGAGGCTAACACCACCGAGATCCTCGAACACGTCAACTCCACAATGCGCCACGGCACAACCCCACAACAACTCGGCAATGTGCTCTCCAAGGACAAGGACATACTCAAGGTCGCTACGACCAAGCGTGGCGGCGCTCTCTCCGGCCGCTACGAAATCTGTGTCTGGACTCTACGGCCGGGCGTCCTCGACGGCGAGCAGTGAGTTCGGCGTCGACTCTCTGGTTCGATGAACCTCAGCAGTGGATAACCTCCCTGAGGCACCTAACCACAGAGGCACAGTGGGCACTGAGTTTGTGCGACTCCTTAACCCAGCTGGCTGCTCGGTTGCCAACGGCTGCTCGGGCGCCAAATCATGCTTCGAGTTCAACCGACCAATCGCCTGTTCGAGCGAGGCTATTCATAGCCGCTCGGTGAGCGAATGCGCCTTGGCTTTCCTCGTTTGAACCGCTGGCCCAAGTCTGTAGTGCGTGCGCGAGCAAGGCTCGGCCGTAGGAATAGGAGAGTTGCCAAGGGTGGTCGACGTCCATGCCGTTCATCAAATTGAGATGGGCCGTCGCATCCTCATCCGATTGACCACCGGAGAGGAAAACGATCCCTGGTAAGTTGTGTGGGACGTGGTTGGTCAGGCAATCCACTGTCATCTGAGCTGCTTGTTCTCTGCTACCTTGGTCGGAGCAGCCCTTTCCAGGGAGGATCATATTCGGCTTGAGCAAGGCTCCGGGAATGTGAACGCCTTGAACTTCGCAAGCAGCGAAGGTTGCATCGAGAATTCGTGCGGTGACATCGTAACAGGTCTGAGCATCGTGGTCGCCGTCCATCAAAACTTCAGGCTCGATGATTGGAACCAGGCCTTGTTCTTGGCAAATCGCTGCGTATCGAGCGAGTGCGTGTGCATTGGTTGAGATATTCGCCTCGCTCGGCATCCCATCTCCGATTCGGATGACTGCTCGCCACTTTGCGAAGCGAGCGCCCATTGCGAAGTATTCCCCACAGCGCTCGCGTAGTCCATCCAAACCCTCGGTGATCTTCTCGCCAGCGTGGCCCGCGAGTTCCTTGGCTCCGGTATCGACCTTGATTCCGGGGTGGACGCCTCGACTGGCGAGGTACTCAGGAATCGTTGTTCCATCGTCCATTTTCTGACGGATTGTCTCATCGAAGAGGATGACCCCGCTAATCGCCGACTCGTAGCCAGAGGTTGCGAAGATGTTGGAGCGATAGGCTCGTCGAGTCTCCGGAGATGGCTCGACGCCGACGGCTTGCAGCCTATTCGACATCGTTCCATTACTTTCGTCGGCGGCGAGAATTCCTCGCCCAGGAGATACCAATTCACGCGCAGTTTGCTCGAGTAGTTCAGTGTCCATCTTAGAACCCCGCGCCGACGTGCGGGGTTCGGAAAATGAAGGCTTTGCCGACGAATTGTGATTTCGATGTCAGGCGGAGCGGATATTGTCAACGAATCTGTGCGCTCCGCTGGCCACGTCGATGACTTCGGACTGGACCGAATATCTGCCGTCTGAGAGTTGTTCGACACCGAAGGTTCGGCCCGGGCAGACGCCCGTGCCGATGAATACTGCATCATCGCTTGCGCAGAGTTCATCCCGGTCCCAAAGACGCTCGATATCTCCATCGATCATCTTCTCCGCGCGCTCGCGATGACCCTCATTCTTGAACACCAATCGCCCCTCAAATGGAGCTCCGAGGCCGCGAAGCGCTGTGGCGGTGATGACTCCTTCAGGCGCTGCGCCGATTCCCATCAGCATGTCGATTTCTGAGGATGGGTCGGCCGCGTTGAGCGCGGCCGAAACATCTCCATCGCCGATCAGCACCACATTTACATCGTGCGCGCGGAGTTCAGAAATCAACTTCTCATGCCTCGGTCTATTCATGACGACGATGTTCAATTCTGACTCCTTCTTTCCAAGAGCCGAGGCAGCAGCCTCGACATTGTACGAGGTTGAAGCGTCGAGGCTGACTATACCATCCAATTCTGCTGGCCCCGCGATTTTGTCCATGTAGCAATCCGGGGCATGGAGTAGAGTTCCACGCGGGGCAGCAGCCAGAACAGCCATCGCGTTCGGCAAATCCTTGGCAACGTGATTTGTACACTCAAGAGGGTCGACCGCGATGTCGATTGACGGCGCTCCTTCAACCCCTTGCATCGAGCCTAGAGGCTCTCCAATCCAAAGCATCGGAGCGTCGTCGCGCTCACCTTCACCAATCGCTACTCGTCCATCGAAAGGCACTCCATCGAAGACGGCGCGCATAGCTTCGACAGCCGCGCCGTCAGCCGCTTTCCCATCTCCCTTGCCACGCCAAGCGGATGCTGCAATCGCAGCGGCTTCGGTCGCGGCGAGGAAGTGACTCTCCAAATCGATGGTTGCCATGACCGCCGCGAATAGCGTTCAGCATTCAATCATACGGGTCAATCAATTACAATCTTGGGGGGTGAGAGTAGGTTTTGATTGGACTCTGTGACTAACCACAGAGTCGCGGAGAACCCAGAGTTACACAGAGAATATCATGGAGTCAAGTTAACTGGAGAATCTCTGTGTCTCTGTGCCTCTGTGGTAAATTTCAAGCAACATAAATCAAGCATCGCCCTTGCTCTTACGAAGCACTCGAACCCCATCGATTCGCGCGTCCGGATATTGCCCCTCAGAATCCTTCTCAACCGATTTCAGCATATCCCAAGCGCAGAGCAGTCCAGCGTTCACGCCACAAAGAGCCTCCATCTCAACACCTGTAGTCCAGTGCGTCCGAACGCTAACCGTACAACGCAGAACACCGCCAGTCGAACCAGCGTCGCCCCCCTCATCCCCATCTTCGACGGCCCAATCAACGGTGCATCCCTCGATGGGAATCGGATGGCAATGCGGAAGCATTCGCGGCGTCTCTTTCACCGCTTGAATCGCCGCGACAGTAGAAGCCTCACGGACATCACCTTTCGGCGAGCGTCCATTGACGACGACATCGAGACTCTCAGGAGAGAGACGAAGCAAGCCCGTCGCGACCGCTTCGCGCGCGACGACCGGCTTCGAACCAACATCGATTATTCCAGTAAACGAATCCTCCATGTGGTTGCCCCGGGAGGACGGAGGTGTTCCCCTCTATTCAGAGGTGCGGACGAGCAAAAGCACGTGAAACCCAGCATTGTGCTCAAATACCCGATGAAAAACTGACCAGCGTGGCCGAGGCTTTTCGCGACAAGGCGACTCCGGGAGTCGTACCTCAACTCGAGTCTGGGGTCGACCACGATAGACCGAAGGTTGAGGGCGAAAAACTGCAGGTAATCAGCGAGCTTTGCGTCGGTTGCTCTTACTGTCTGATGGCTTGCAAGGACGATGCCTTGGTTGTCGAAGGATTGTGTGAAGTCATCGAGAAGAACTGCACAGACTGCCTCCGTTGCCTCCTCTGGTGCCCTACTGGTGCGCTGGTCTATGCCTGAGTGGTGGTGCAGGGATGGGTAAGCCGAAGGCAATCGTGATTGGGGCTGGAGTCGGTGGGTTATCATCCGCTGCGAAGATGGCTCAGTCAGGCGGATTTGAGGTGAGTGTCTTCGAGCGGATGTCCTTTGCCGGTGGGAGATTTACTCAGCATGACCACGATGGATATCAGATTCCCACCGGCGCGGTTCACATGATTCCTCATGGCAAGAAGGGGCCGTTTGCCGACCTGATTTTGGGGTCGAAGGCGAAGGGGGGGTTGGACCTTGGTCGGCATGGTGTTGATTTCTTGCCGACCTCACATTTTGCTTGTCGCTTGAGCGATGGAAAATATCAGACTGCAAAATCAGCTTACGGGATTCTGCCTTGGTTTTCGGCTAAGGATGCGCTGAATCTGCCGAGCTTATTGGCGAAGGGTGCTAAGCGTCCGTGGGGGGATGAGACTGTTGATGGACGGACTTTTCTTGAACGGAGATTCAGTGACGATTTCATCGATTTCTTGGATGCATTTTCGAATTTCGCGGTTAGTTTACGCTTCGACCAGATGCCTGCTTCTACGGTTGTTCGTATGTTGCAGAATTCATTCTGGTCGGATAGACCTCACGTTCCGAAGGGTGGTTGTAAAGGTGTGATTGATGGGTTGCGCGCGGACCTTCGTGAGAATGGTGCGCGCGTGAAATTGAGTCATGAGGTGACCGAGATTCTGCCGGGTTCGGCCGAGGAATCAACGAAGGAGCACCGCTTCTGCGTCGGTGTGCGCCGACGTGGGCGTGATGAAGCGAGTTGGGTCGGCGCCGATGCTATCGTGCATAATGGCGGCCACCCGAATTTGTTGAAGGCGCTTTCAGACGATTTCGAGGTGGCCGAAGGCGTGCGCGAGCAGGTTCGTGATACTCAGGCTGTTGGCGGCATCGGATTCTGCTTCGCGCTCGATGATGACATTCCGGTGAGAAGTAGCGGGGTGACAATGTTGCCCAGTCTTGAGCGGGTCGGAGGCTTCGTAATTCCTACCTTCTCCGACCCGAGCCTCGCGCCCGAGGGCAAGCATCTGATGGTCACTCACCAATTCGTCCCCGATGCGGCGGTCAAATCGGAGATCGACAAAGGGCGCGAAGACCTCTACGAGGCAATTCCTTGGCTCGCCGACCATGGAGAGGAATTGTGCGTTCACACTTACCATCGCAATTGGCCTTGTAACCGAGCCCCGCAGGGAGCGGAATTGCCGATGGACGTTGGAATCGAAGGGATTCGCTGTGTCGGTGATGGAGTCAAAGGCCACGGCTGGATGATGGTAGAGGGAATCGCCTCGAATGTGCCGCATGCCGTGAGTCAGGTCAGCGATTCAATGCTTGGCTGAGTTACCCAATCCAGGCCCTCAGCCCAGTCCAGCCTTCCAGACCTCACCATCGCTGCGCACCTCTTTTTTCCACAGCGGCGCCTGAGCCTTGAGCTCCGTAATCAGCCAAGAACAGGCTTCGAAGCCCTCGGCTCGATGCGGGCTGCCGACGTGAATGCAAACGATTGGCTCAGCCGGTAGCACGACGCCAGTACGGTGAGCCATGATTACCGATGTTACGCCAAATCGCTCTACTGCGTCCAAGGCGAGCCCGTTCAGAACGCTGGGCAATTTTTCTTCCCAAGCGTCGAATTCCAATCGCTCGACCTCAACTCCCTCATCGGAGCCTCTCGTCAAACCGACGAATGAGACGACGCTGCCACACCCCTCGGCGTCAACCAAGCCACGCAAGGCCTCAGGGTCGAGACTTTCCGACTCGACGCGGACGACGACTCGAGGCATGAAGGCCCATCCTCCGCCTGCGCTTCAATGCCTCGCTGTGCCTCGATGACTTTCGACGCAACCTTTCAAACAGGACCTAAGGCTCGCCGCCTCGTGAACCGTCGAATCGACATCCTCGGAGCAGGGCTCTCTGGGCTCTCCGCGGCGACCATTCTCGCGCGCGAAGGATACGATGTACACGTGCATGAAATTCGCAAGGATTCAGGCGCGCGCTTCGATGGAGATTTCCAAGGCATCGAGAATTGGACGAGCGATACCGATTTCTTCGACGAAATGCGAGGCTGGGGCCTCGACCCTGACGAGTTCAAATCGGACGCATTCAGCATCATCGACCTCGTCCATCCCGACGACGAGATTACCCATCCCAAGACCGAAGGAGTAGCCTTCCGAGTCGTCGAACGCGGCACCGATGAGCATTGCATCGATCAGGGATTCAAGCGAATGGCTCTCGCCGCCGGCGCAAATATCCACTACGAAACTCGCAAGGAACCGGGCGAATGCGATATCATCGCCGCCGGCCCGAAGGAATCCAGCGCCGTCGCATTCGGAGAAATCTTCCACACAGACCATCCGAACCATGTCGCCTTCCAGCTCAATGACAAACTCGCTCCCGGCGCTTACTCATACCTCATCATCATCGACGGAATAGGGCTCATCTGCACCTGCCTTTGGCGCCAACAGAAGAAGTCCAGTCGCTACCTCAACGAGACCATCGCCTGGTACGAGGAACACTACGAACTCAACCGACAACCAATCAAGCGCGTCGGCGGAAAGGGCGACTTCTCACTCCCTGACCATTACATCCACGAAGGTCGGCATTATGTTGGCGAGGCGGGCGGTCTGCAGGATTTCATGTGGGGCTTCGGAATGCGCTACGCAATCACCAGCGGTGTGCTAGCCGCCCACTCGATAATGGGCTCGAACGATTACCAAAAACAAGTCCGCAGCCGATTGATTCCACTCGTTCGAGTCAGCGCGATTAACCGATTCCTCATGAATCGAATTGGCGATCGCGGATTCAAGATGGTCGCGCGCTATTGGATGCGTGACCAAGCGCGCAAAGGAGACGGGCTGGCCTTCATGAAATGGGTCTACCAGCCCGGAATATTGCGCCGAGCACTCTGGCCAATCGTACGCATCGGAATGCTCCGGCGCAAGCAACTCTCAGACGGCCGAATGGTATCACGAATGCCCTTCCGCAAAGCCCTCTCACGAGACGTTTGGGAGCCAAGTCAGCGAGCGGAACAAATCGGTCAGCAGTGGAAGTCAATCCAACGTGGTGGAGGAGGCGTTTCTTTCTCCGAAACCGATGCATGAGTAGCCGATTTCCCATCTCTCAGCCGGTCCAACCTCACCCGTGTGATTCATAATCCGACCCTCGGTGGCCGCGCTATGACCTCATGGCCTGAACTTGAGCCAATGCCGAACCGCCTAGTGAACTACGGAGTCACTGAAAATGGAATCGCTATCATCGAACTCGCCTCCAATTCAGCAGGCGCTCCGCTTGAAGGAGACGAGGTCGGCCCGAACACATACACTCACGAAATGATGCGCGACATCGACACAGCAGTTGTCAAGGCGCGCTTCAATGATGATGTCAGCGTGATTTTGATCACCGGCCACGGACACAAGTTCTTCTCGGCCGGTGCTTCGATTCAGATGTTGAACTCGGTTACACCCGGATTCAAGTACAATTTCTGCCTTCACGCAAACGAGACTCTGAGCCGCCTCGAGCAGACTCCAAAGCTCGTCATTTGTGCAATCAACGGTCACGCAGTCGGCGGCGGCCTCGAAATCGCAATGGCTTGTGATATCCGCATCGCACGCAAGGATAGCGGCAAGTGCGGACTACCAGAAATCAACCTCGGTGTCCTCGCTGGAACCGGTGGAACTGCTCGCCTTACACGCCTCATCGGCAAGGCTCGCGCCCTCGAATACATGGTCAGTGGCGAACTGATGGCATTCGAGAAGGCAAAGGAAATGGATCTAATCAACGATGTCTGGGACGGCTCCCTCGAGGACTTCCGCCAGGACATCCTCGACTACGCAAGCCAGTACTGCCTGCCGTACAAGGCAACCATGGCTGTTGGAAACATCAAGCGCTCATGCCAATCTGGTCCTGAGATGCCATTCGAGTACCACCTCGCGCTTGAGCGCGAGTTGCAAGCGGCGCTCTTCAACAGCGCTGACGCGAAGGAAGGAATCGCCGCTTACGTCGACCGCCGAACCCCTCGCTTCGAAGGCAACTGAAGTTCATCTGATCGCGCAGTAATCATTGGATTACTCAGGCCGAACCCGTTCGGCCTGTCATTCAACACTCGTTGATTCTCCCGTCGACCAATGGGTGAGTGGACTCTAACCACCTTCTTGCACATGGGTGCTGCAGCCCTATGGGTTGGTTCTATGGGGGTCTATGCATTTCTGATTACACCCTATGCAAAGATTCGCTTTGATGAAGAGGAGTACATCGAATTCCTCAACGAAATCGGCTTACGATTCCGTCGATTAGGATGGATTTCCTTGACAATAATCACGATTACTGGGATTAAATTAGCCGACATTATCTCAGGTTGGGAAGCATTCACTTCAGCGTATGGTCACTCAGTACCCCCAGCTAGTACAATCGCCTGGAAAATGGTGCTCGGATTCATTCTCCTCCTACTCGTTGCCTACCACGATTTTAGAGTAGGTCCGAAAGCGATTGTCGCTTACAGGTTAGACCCTCAGTCTGAGGAAACTCTTAGACTTCGCAGACGAGCCGTAGGGTTTGCGAGAAAGATGATGATAATTTCAATCATCATCTTCTACCTTGGAGTCTCAGTTCTTCGAGGATGATGGCCATCGTCATTTGTTTTCTCAGTTGTAATCAGGGTCGCGAAGTCTTACACCTAGAGACTCACCATTGACTACCGCTATCCCATAGTCGTACAACTCTGAATTCCAACGCTCATCGAACTGATGCCTCTCCAACCATACTGCTTTCACATCTCCGAACCATTGCATACGCTGTGAAAGCGCAGGAACGAAGGACCAGAGATCTTCGACGCCGAACATAGCGATGACTGAAACTTCGGCGTCGACATCTTCAATCGAATTCCAAACCGATGATCCCTTGATTCGTTTGTCTTCACGAGAACATATCGGACAGACGAATTTGACAGAGTCTCCTCGCTGTTGAAGTTGGTCGGCTACAAATTGAGAAGGATGGCCGGTTTCATGATCGGCGCAAATGAATAGCCATTTCTGCTGCATTAGAGCCCATTTGGCGGCTGCATCGCGGTTAGCGTTCCTAAGAGTGTGGAGATCTAGTTCCATGAGTGGAGTAAATTTGGATAGAATCTCATCATTGTCCCGAACATCTCCGAATCCAATAATCGATGCTCTCAGCAATGCCGTTCATGTTCGGGCGACAGCCTATGGGAATCTTGAGCCTCGACAAAAATGAGGTGGAAGGATGAACCTAAACCCATGGAATGAAAACAAAACACAGACCGCAATGCTGCTCGCTATATTGATGATATCTGCTCCGCTGTTGGGCGGGTGCATCGGTAGTAGCGACCTGTCTTGTGGCGAAGGAACCGAGCGCGAGGGCGACCAATGTGTGCCCGATGATTCTGAACCTATCTGGCAAGGTGAGTGGAAGGAATTTGATGTAGAAGCTGCACAATGGGAATTTATTCCTGATGAGATTGTAGTGAATGAAGGCGACCACGTGCGCATTACATTCACCTCGACGATGAGTGAACAAGACCAATACTTGCTCCACTCATTCTCATTAAACGCCTATGATATCGCGGTTGACCTACCTGTAGGGGAATCTGTCACAGTCGAATTTGTCGCTGATCAAGTTGGAGAATTCGGATATGATTGTTCAGTCTTCTGCGGTGACCTACACAACGACATGTTGGGAACGGTAATCGTAAATCCTGCTGGCGGCCAAGTAGTTGAGGCAGCTCCAACGATAGGAAATACTACTGCGCTCGACATCAGAACCGAGATTTACGATACTAGCACATCCCCTGGAGGAACTCCCGGCTGGGAAAACGGAGATCTGATGATTGTTATCGAGCGAGAGGCGGAAGCCGTCGTTGTAGTCGACACATCGACCGACGAAATCGTCGGTCGGATTCACGGGCTCGGATACCAACCTCACACAGTTGTATTCGATGAAGAGGCCCGATACGGTTACCTCATTAGCCGAGGTGGTTGGTTCTCGAAGATCGACCTTGATGACCTGAGTGTCCCAGCATACATCAAGGTCGGTGAATCGAGCAGAGGCACAGCCCTCTCGTCCAACGGAAATTGGATTGCGATTACTAATTACGAACCATCCTCATTCGTCATCGTTAATGCGCACAGTATGGACATCGCCATGGAGTATCAGATTCCAGTACCTTGGGTTGATGGAGAACCGCAATTCTCTCGCGCAGCGAGCGCGCTCGACACAGCAAATGGTTACATCTTCGTGGCGATGAAGGACCTCGGAGAAATCTGGGTAATTGACGCGGACGAGACACGATGGAGTGAGAGCCCATTCCCAGTCGTGAAAGTCTTCAATCATCAAGGCGGAATGTTGCACGATGCCTTCATCACGCCTGATGGCCAATATTACGTCCTAGCAAGCCAGACAAGCCATCAAATGGCTGTAATAGACGCGGTAAATCTCGAAGAAGTCGCTCTTGTCGAGGTCGGACTGAAGCCTCACCCTGGACCAGGTGCAGTTTGGGCGGATTACATCTTCACACCGAGCATCGGCGAGGGCAAACTCAACATCATTGATTCTCGTACTTGGACAAACGAGTTCGAATTACCGATTGGAGGGCCAGCTCTGTTCACACGAACCTACGAATTTGGTGACCCGATTACGTCCGAGGAGTGGGAGAAGGACCCTGCTAACCTGCAGTATCCGTACATCTGGTGGGATACGGTGCTGTCAACCGATATGGAGGAGAACAAGGAGGTCTATGTCCTCGATGCACGGGAGCTTTACACACCGGGCGCAACAGATGAGTCAATCGCAGCAACGGTTTGGACCCTCAAGGATGATGACTGTGATGGCAGGACTCTTCACCCTGAATTCAGCCATGATGGATCGAAGGTCTACGTGTCTTGTTGGGCGGAAGATGGCTACCTACTAATCTACGAATCTACCCCTGGAGCCGACGGTCAATTTGACCTTCTAGGGAAGATAGAAGGTATCGCTAACCCAACTGGAACCTTCGGAGTCGGGCTCCGAGCTGAGGAGATCGGAGTCTGATAAAATGCGGCGCTGGGGGTCCCCCGCCCCCAGCGCCCAACCATTGGAGGAACAATAATGAGAATCCCACTGAATGTAGAAAAAATGATGGATTCTGACGTAGTTAAATTGAGCGGCGACACAAGTGTAACTCACGCTATGGAACGAATGCATGAAGCGGGAGTCTGGTCGGTTGTGGTAACTGTAGATGGGGAACCGCGAGGAGTGGTGACAGAGCGTGATTTACTTCGTCGGTGCTTTCGACCGAAGCAGAATCCAGATTTTGTTTTGCTTCGAGAAATTATGAGTTATCCCTTAGTCACAATCGATCGCAACCTTCCGGTCGGCTCGGCATTGAATTTGCTGCTCTCAGATGAAATCCGCCGCCTTTATGTCATCAACTCAGAGGGTGAAATCATTGGTCGAGTAACTCAGACTGGCTGCTTAGAATCTACTCTGAATTTAATTCTCGGAATGCAGGGTACATTCGAACAAATTTGAACGATTTTAGATTACCTCTCAAAACCCACACCAGATTCTCTCATCCAGAGAACGGAGTAGTTCTGCATCGATATGCCAGAAACCTATCCATCCTGCTTGGTCGAGACGTCCTTCAAATGCTTCAGTACGAGAGCCTTCCTGGAGTTCTCCACCCTCGTAATCTATCGTTCCGGGGGTGAATCCCCGAACGATCAAAGAAGACCCCTCGACCTCTAAAACGAGTATTGAATCATCACCAGCCGACCCGAACACGGTGAGATTACCAATTTCACCAGATGCGTCTATCGAAGCGATGAACCCATCCTTTCCTCCTCGATTCGTCTGATTCTCAAATCCCATTGCCCCATCTTCCCAAACTCCTGCTATGACGATAGTCCCTTCAACCAATTTCACATCGCTTATCGTCGTCTTACCCTCGCGAGAATCTGCTGGATTGCGAGCGAGATCGAGTGATTGCAATTTCGAGATTTGCTCAGTGGTAAGGTCCGCCGAAGTGACCTCGACCACCTCGCTTCCTCCACCGAGGAGAATCAGTGGTGATGTTGCCAAAATGACTGACAAAGCTAGACATGAGATAGCTAGGAGGAAATTGTTCTCCATGAATTACTGTTCGTAGGAATACAATTCCCAACATTTCGCCCGAACATGTTCGGCAACTCGGCAAACGAACGTAGTGATGTTGCGAATTACACCGAATGTGTTCGGCTCTCAGGTAATGGTGCTTGGTACATTCGCGGGTTTTGATGGATGATTTGATTGAATTTCAGACCGGTAGCTCTCATCAATCCAACGGAGAGGTCCACAATAGCCTAGCACCATTGATCGTCTCACTCGGGATTACACTCTGCCTAGGCGCATTACTCGTTTGGCCATTGGCGATTCTGGGCCTACCAATGTTGGTCTATGGAATCAGAACTTGGGTGATGGAAGAGGTCGAACTCTGGCCTCAGCGCGAGGCTAGAACAAATGGCAAGGAATGGGGCGACGCATCGTGGGGAATGCTCTGGATTATCATCACGGAATCGATAGTGTTCTCAGCCTTCTTCGCTTATTGGTTCTGGACTCGCTGGCACACGATCAATTCGTCTGGGGCGGTCGGCGGAAGTTGGCCGGCTTCAGGAGTTGAGCACGATATGCTCCTTGTTGGATTCAATACTCTGATTCTACTAACTTCCGGAATTACAGCGCATCGAGCTTTGGAGTCACATTTCGAAGATGACAGGAATAAATCGATGAATTATCTCATGTTGACTCTAGTACTTGGAACTGCCTTCTTAGTCATTCAAGCCTACGAGTATCTTCATGCTGGATTCCTCTGGAGTGATCATCCATATGGCACCGCATTCTTTGCTCTCACTGGACTGCATGGATTGCACGTTCTCGTCGGACTCGTAATGCTCACGGTCGTATTCTTCCTAATGCGCAGTAATCGGTTTTCTCAGGCAAGATACGATGGATATCGCGCGGTTACCAATTACTGGCACTTTGTAGATGTGGTTTGGATTATACTATTCTTTGTCGTCTATCTTGAGGTGATCTAATGCAGTTCAACAAAAAACAATTGGTAATTATTGTCGGTTCAATCGCGATCTTGATGATGACTTTTGCTTCTATCTTCAATTGGTTCCAAGGACTTGGTGGTACTGGCGCTCACGCCGATGTTTACGACGAATTATTCAGCCTCTACTGGGGATTAGGTAGCGTCATTGGAATCGCTGTTTATGCCTACTTCGTCTACCTATTAGTGACCAGTCATGGAGAAGACGCAGGTGAACCGATGAAAATCGGTCAAATGCCAGTGGTCAGGGGTAGCAAGAAAGGCGCAGTAGTCATCTCGGTTATCATAACCGTATTCCTATTAGTACTCTCAGATACGACCTTCGATTCGATCGATTTCTTCGAGAAGCATGAGGATCATACAACCGAGGATTCATTCACAATAGAAGTGACTGGTTACCAGTATTACTGGGATTATCAATATCCAAATGGTAAGAGCATAAACAGTGCCAGCGGTGAACCACTGAAGATTCCAGTTGATGTTCCAGTTGTCTTCGAAGTCACCGCTGGAGACGTATTCCACTCATTCGCCCTACCGGACCATAGGATCAAAATTGATGCAATTCCAGGCCGGGTGAATGAGGGTTGGATTCTTGCGGACGACATAGGAACCTTCCCCGTTCGCTGCGCAGAATTATGCGGCGATGAGCACGCTATCATGGTCGGCGAAATCGAGGTAATGAGTGAGGAAGATTTCGATGCCTGGTATGAGGAGGTGTCGGCTTGAGGAATGGACAGAACCAGACCAATCTCTCTCGAAAATTGAATCTGAGTAAGAGTTTAACGATCTTAGCGATGTTCGCCTTACTCCTCGCTGCGACCCCACAATTCGCCGCCCTGCCGGGTGGAATCTCCGGGCCTTCAGTTGGCGCGGGATGCAATTGCCACGGCGCCGTTTCCAGCGATGAGGTATCTGTCACATTCGAGGGGTTACCTGAGGAATTCATCGCTGGACAAACTTACCTCGTCAATATCTCATTCGAGGGAGGGCCAGTCGTTGGTGGCGAAAATTCTGGCGGGTTCAATCTAGCAGCCTCACGAGGCACATTTACCCCCCTCGATGATTCAGTACAAATTTCGGATGATTCAGCAACTCACACCGAATCAGGAAATGACCAGCGATCTTGGCAAGTCGAATGGACAGCACCCTCTTCGGACAAGGTCAGTGCAACATTCACTCTACTGGTTAATTCTGTGAATGGAGATGGATATGCTACCAGCGAAGATCAATGGAATAGAGTGGACCTAACCGTGCAAGGGCAGAATGCAGGGTCTGGTTCAATTATGGATATTGCAGATCCAGCATGGTTGATTATCGTAGGAGCTCTGCTCGGAACAATTCTCTCTGTCGTATATGTCCTGTACCGAAAGAAGAACTTCGGCAAGAAGGAATTGATGCATTGGTTGACCACGACTAATCACAAGGATATCGGATTGCTGTATCTTTGGACAACTATTCTTTTCTCGATGATTGGACTGGCATTATCTGTTCTCGTTAGGTTACAATTAGTTGTCCCAGATAACGACTTCATGACTGGTGATTTATTCAATCAAGCAGTAACGATGCATGGCGCGGTGATGGTACTCTTCGCAATTTCACCGATGTCCTTCGCTTTCGCGAATTACATTGTCCCATTGCAAATAGGAGCTAGGGATATGGCCTTCCCAAGGCTGAATGCCTTGTCATTCTGGACGCTCCTCCTCGGAGGTCTCGTTGCAGCATCTGGATTCTTCTTCGGTGGTGCTGCAGACGTGGGTTGGACATTCTATTCGCCTCTTACAAGCATTGAGTACAGCCCAGGCTCAGGAGTGTCTCTTGCAGGAGCGGGGTTGGTTCTACTGATTATCTCGGTCACTGCTTCAACGGTGAATTTCCTAGTGACTATCGCAAATCATCGTATTCCGAGCATGAGCATGTGGGATATGCCGATGTACACTTGGAATATCCTATTCACAGTCATACTCATGCTCGCAGTTTTCCCGGCTCTATTAGGAGCCGTATTGATGCTCGTTGGAGACCGTGTCTTCGGCACTCTATTCTTTGACCCGAGCATCGATGGAACAACATGGTGGCTACACATTTTCTGGTTCTTTGGACACCCTGAGGTGTACGTCGTTCTACTTCCAGGACTTGGCATGGCGATGGAGGTAGTACCGACTTTTGTTCGAAAGCATCTGTATGGCCGGAAGACAATCATCTACTCATTGATGATCGCTTCAGTGCTAAGCGTTCTCGTTTGGGCTCACCATATGTTCATCACTGGAATCGACCCGACATTCCGCAAAATAGAGACTATTGGAACCGAACTAATCTCGGTCCCATTCGCTCTAATTTATTTGAGTCTAATCGCCACATTCTACAAGTCGAAACCAGACTTCACGAAACTTCCATTGGTGTTCGTCATGGGGGCAATAGGAATCTTCCTAGTTGGAGGAATCACTGGAGTGTATCTCTCGAGTGTCGCCATGGATGTTCAATTGCGTGGAACATATTTCATCGTCGCACACTTCCACTACACGCTTGGGGCAGTTGCTGTAATGACCCTCGGAGGAATCTACTATTGGTACCCAAAGATGTTTGGTCGTTTACTAGATGACCGGCTTGGATGGTGGCATTTCTGGCTAACATTCTTTGGAATCAATCTAACATTCATCCCATTGTTTGGACTATGGGATATGCCTCGTAGAATCTACGTCTATCAAGAAGAAGCAGGATGGGGCGATCAGCACTTATTGGCAACAATCGGCTCGCTTGTGGTATTCGTCGCTCAATTGATTTTCTTCTGGAATTTCATCCGCAGCATGAAGCATGGAGAAGAAGCTGGAGACGACCCATGGGGAGGTCATACCTTCGAGTGGGCTACTACTTCCCCTCCCCCGCCACATAATTGGGATGAAAAACCAACCATGTTGTGCTCTCATGACTGTGATGATTGTGGATGCGCAAGTGGTTCGAACGATGGTTGCTCAGGATGCAAAAAGGCTTTGAATAACCCATCCTGAAGTGAGTAATATGCGAGGAGGGTCACGAACTTGGCTTCTGACAATTCTCTGTACAATTTTCATTTTAATTTCTCAACACGTCGTCGCAGATGACCACGATGAAGATGATGATGATAATGAAGAAAGTGAAGAATGGTTGGAAGATACTGGAGAATTCTTCGGTGAAATATCCGCCTGGTTGCTCGGCTTCACTCTTCTTTACTTTGGCTGGAAGCGAATTCTTCCACCGATTAGAAAGAAGTTGAAAGCGGCTGGAAGACGAGATTATCTCAAACGGCTGAATTCATTGAATAAACGGGTTATTCCAATCCACACAATTCTTGGATTGGCAGCGCTACTCACCGGAATAGCTCATGGTTTAATGATGGAAGAATCAAATCCTCTGCTTTGGATTGCCCTCCTTTTGATGGGTGTATTGTCCTTATCAGGCGGACTCATGCGTTGGAAATGGCCACCTCGAGAAGTCAAAAAAGGTGCGAGATTACTGCATATGCAGAGGTTGTTATCGATCGCTGTCGTTGTGCTATTACTGATTGGTCACGAAGCCCTTTGAGAGCAAAAAATAGCCCGAAATTTTGACCCGAACATGTTCGGGGCGATTGATATTGTGCTAACATAGCCTGCTATGTTCGGGAGTCAGATGCGAGCAAGACTCACTTCTCCTTTCGGTGGCTTCTTGGCGAAGGTGTCTGTCATTTCATTGCTGATCCTACTCGCCCTGGCTCCCACAACAATTGCTTTGCCGAATGGAATTTCTGGTTCATCAGTTGACTCCGGTTGCCTGTGCCACGGCGACGCAGTTCCAGATGACTCAGTCGAGATTCGGCTCACTGGATTACCAGAGGTTTGGGAGCCAAGTGTGTCATATGAGCTCACTCTCGGGGTAAACTCGGCAGTTGCAACCGAGGGCGTTGCTCTAGCGGGATTCAACCTACGATCGACTGCCGGCCAACTATCACCAATCGATGGGTCCGTACAACTCAGTGAGGGTGAATTGACTCATACTGAGGAGGGAAACGCCCAGAGGTCGTGGCAATTCACCTGGACGGCGCCATCGAAGGCTAGCACAAACGTCAGGTTCAGCGCCTTCGTCAATACTGTCGACGGAGATGGCGCTGCTGACTCTGATGATAGGTGGAATTCCTTCGAGGTAAGTGCACAAGGGCCCAAAGAAGTCTGGACTGGCACAGATTCGCCCCCGGTTTGGAAATCGATTATTCTAGGTCTCCTCCTCGCTGCGATCGTGGTTAACATCCTTCCACATGGCGGAGGTGCTGTCGAAATTTACCGCAAAAAAAGCACAGACTCGGAAGGCGAGGAATGAATATGGGAGGAGCCGAGAGCATGGTCAGGAGAAAGGTCGACATGCAGCACCTCCTGATCTCGATTCGCCTTCCTGAAGGGCATTGGGCAGGCGATTTAACGAGGTCAAATCCAGGAATTTCAATTCGAGTGGATGAACACATGGCCCTTCCTGAAGGGCGTGGTTTGAGCACAGTTGTCGTTGCGGGGAACGGGATGGAACATTTCGTCTCAGACCTAGAAAATCATGATGGCATCGAAGGTGCATCGTTCTTCGAAGAACATGGAGACAATATCGAAATGAGTGTCACTATCGCTCGCCACGGAGGTGGATTTCTACGCCCACTTATTAGAGCGGAAGTGGCGCCTCAAACTCCATTCACAGTTAGAGATGGGTGGGTTGAATGGGAGTTTATCACAGACCACGACCATGTGAAAAATTTGGTGAAGGGATTGAAAGAATCTAAACTCCCGCATAGAATTCATTCTCTCTCCAAGGAATCCACTTCTAGACTCCTCACAGTACGGCAACGCGAAGTCTTCGATTTAGCCGTGTCAGAGGGATATTACGACAATCCGCGCCGAATCACCCTCACTGCATTAGCTGAAAAGGCTGGAGTTTCAAAATCAACTCTATGCGAAATGATTCACCTAATTGAGAAGAATATTATCGACGAGTTTGCCGATTCGGTGAGGAGGCAAAGTCCTAGAGATTGAACATCAGGCTACGAAGTAGCCTTTGATAAGCAGAACTGATTCGGTGATAACATGGCAGAGACAGAGATCGTTCAGGACTACTCCCCGAACTTCGAGGCGTGGATTCAGGACTTCAGCGAATGGCAGACACGAATCGGCTTCGACCCTTCGTGGCTGGGTGACTACCGATTCGACATCAAATTCGATTGGGACACCGCAGGTAACCAAATCGAATTCGGCGATTTTGAAGGCATGCCAAAGTGGCAACGCCGAATGCAAATCCCACAACAAAACATCCGCGACGCAATCATCTCGATGGTCAGCGTACAGGGCGACACCGAGTTCGCCAGCGTCGAACAGCAGAACCACCTGCTGGCGACCGCACCGACCGAGTACGACCGCAAGTCAGCCCTGCGAATCATGTGCGAAGAACAGCGCCACGGATGGCAAATGGCCTACCTACTCTGCACTTACTTCGGCGAGCACGGAGTCCGCGAGGCAGCAAAGCTGCTCGAGCGAAACGCGCAGGAAGGAACTCGAATCCTCGGTTCCTTCAACGCTCCAATCGACCACTGGCTCGATTTCTTCTGCTTCACCCACTTCATCGACCGCGACGGCAAGTACCAACTGAAGATGCTCAGCACATCTTCCTTCCAGCCACTCGCGGCATCGATGGGCCCGATGCTCAAGGAGGAATCCTTCCACCTCGGCACCGGCGCAAACGGACTGCGCCGAATCGTCAAGCAAGGCGTCATCCCGTGCGCTCTGCTCCAGAAATACATCAACAAGTGGGTCAGCACGGGACTCGACCTCTTCGGCACCGACGATTCGACCTCGGCCCAGTGGGCTTACGTCTACGGAGTCAAGGGTCGATACGACGAGCGAGAAGCAGCTGAAGCGGCTGACCGCGAGCACCTCAACGAGGCCAGCCGCGAACTCTACTTCCAGGAATTGCGCGACGAGATGGTACGCATCTCCAAGGCGCGCAAAGAAGGCGAACCTGAGTTGACGATTCCATCTGACAAGTTCAACCGCGGCATCGGAAAATACGCTGGAAAGCGCTACACGCTTGAAGGCAACCAGTTTGAGGGGTCCGACGCAGATTGGGATGCTTACCTCATCGAGGTTCTACCAACCGACGAGGACGAAGACCGTCTGATGAACGAATACATGCAGCAAGAATGGATCCAATACCGCGAGTGGAAGGGCAACTGAGCCGCGGTGATTCGATGCAACACCTAGCACTTTTGGCATTCGACAAAGAACGCTGCAAGCCATTTTTTGACAGATTGACAGAGCTTTTTCACCAGCATCACCATTCAGCAGAACAGGATGCTGAAGGCTACGAAGAATTGCTTTACCGCGTTCACCGACCATACTCAAACTTGATGCTCGACATGGTCGACGAGTGGATGGGATTGGAGAAGCGCGATTGGCGAGAGGAGACTACGCGCGAGGTCAAACTCGCAATGTATGCGATTCGCTACCCCGATACGCTTCTGCTCGACTCCTTCACACCGAACGCTCGCTCCGACATCGTCAGACTCTCCGCCTACCTCCACTTCACCCAACACACCTATGCGATATGGGACGAGGATACGCGCAAAGGATTGGCTAAGTTAGGGATTGATATTCCAGCGACCGAGGTCGCTGACCCGTTCATTTACGGCGCTTATGTTTCGGCGATTGAATTGCTCAAGGATGTGGCTCCGTTCACTTGTTTCCTTGAGCATGATGTTCCGCGGCAGCGGTTATTCCAGGCTGCTCTTGCTGCCTATGGACGCGAATGAGCGCTGACGGGCTACCGAAGCCCGACCGTTTTCTGGGATGACTAATCGGTGGTGTAGCCGATTGTTGCTGAATCGTCATTTGAGGACATGACGTAGAGCGATTTGAGGTTGACACCTGAATTTCCTAGCCCTCGTGCGAAGCCCGCGAGGGCTCCGGGGCGGTGGTCCAATTTGGCACTCTTGAGGTCCGAAATGGTGTATTGCGCCCCGATTGCTTCTAGGGCGGCGACGGTTCCTGTGTGATTATCGGTGAGAATTGCTGCCGATGCTGAGCCGTCGCCGATTGCAACGATTGCGAGGATGTTCACACCCTCTTTTGCTATCGCCTCACAATGGTCGGCTAATGCGCCCGGCTGGTCGTTCATCTCTATCCTGAATTCCTTCATGGTGGGCGATTGGTGGTGTTTCGCCTTCAATCCTTCGGAAGCGATTCTGAGGGAACGGCTATGGCGCGTGGGCAGGTGGCAAGGTGTGATGGAACCTCGTGTAGTGGCTGTGATTGGCGCTGGGACGATGGGTGCTGGGATCGCTCAAGTCTGTGCTCAGAGCGGCTGGGAGACTCGGTTATTCGATGCCTTTCCCGAAGGTCTGGCCAAGGGCATGGGCGTAATCGATGCATTTTGGGATGCTGGGATTACGCGGGGCAAGACTAGTGCTGAGCAGAAGGCTGAGTGGTCGGGCAATCTGACTGCTTGCTCTGACTTGGCTGAGGCTGTGTTGGGGGTCGACTTGGTGATTGAAGCCGTTCCTGAAATTATGGATTTGAAGCAGAATATTTTCCGTGACCTCGAGTCAATGGCTCCCGCTCATGCTATTTTGGCGACGAATACTTCTGGGCTTCCGATTGGCGATATCGCTGCTGCTACTGGGTGTGCAGACCGGGTGATTGGGATGCACTTTTTCAATCCGGTTCCGATTATGAAATTGCTAGAAATCGTTCGGCACGATGCCTGCTCGGATGAGACGGTTTCTGCCGCGCAGTCCATCGGTTCTGCGATGGGAAAGGAGACGATTTTGGTGCGCGACGTGCCTGGATTCGCGACGAGCAGACTCGGTGTAATTCTGGGTAATGAAGCGATTCGGATGCTTGCTGATGGCGTTGCCAGTGCATCCGATATCGACACGGCGATGAGGTTGGGATACCGACATCCGATGGGACCGTTGGAACTTTCGGATTTGGTCGGCTTGGACGTTCGCCGTGATATTCTGAATAATTTGGCTGAGGCCTTTGATGATGATTCGTATCGGCCTCATGCTTTGCTAGAGGCGCTTGTCGCCGAGGGCAGTTTGGGCAAGAAATCAGGGCGTGGAATCTACGATTGGTCGGCTGGTGAAAAGGCCGAGCGCGATGATTTGCCCCTGTGAATGAGGAGGGGACGGCTTGTCGATTCCACTCTGGGTCGAAGCGATTGGAGTCGGCGCAGGATTTCTTGGTGTCATCGCTTGGTTTCCACAAATTCGCAAGGTGTGGTCCGAGGGAAAACATGAGGGGATTTCCTTGCCGACATTTGCACTGGTTTCCGCCTCACTGAGCCTTTGGTTGATCTATGGGCTGGTCATCAAATCGGTGGCGATGACGCTGGCGAATATCGCGGCGCTCTCGTGCATCTTGGCAATCATAGTCGGCGTCGTTCGATTGCGCCGCGCGGAATGAATCACTCTGGAGTGAATCACTCTTCTTCCGAGCGCCCGAATGCGGGCGCTCGCTTCTCAAGAAAAGCCGAGACTCCCTCGGCAAAGTCAGGCGTTAGGCTGGCAGCGGTGATGAGCGCCTTCTCGAATTCGAGTTGAGTCTCCATGAATGTGGTCGAAGATGCATCGAGCAATTGCTTGGTTCCCTGCCGGCTCGCCGAGGCCCACGAGCCCCACTTGGCCGCAACCTCGATGGCTCGCACAAGCAAATCCTCAGCCTCAACAATCTCGTCAACCGCCCCATATTCGAGAGCTTGCTCGCCTGTCCAAACCTCGTTATCAAAGAAAAATCGGCGAGCGTGCTGGTTACCAACCAAGCGCGGGAGCAGCCAGGTCGATCCGCCGTCTGGAGACAAGCCCAGTGAGAAGAAGGCGGCGGCGAGACGGGCCTTGGGCACGCACACTCGATAATCCGCGCACAGAGCGAGCCCAAGCCCACCACCTGCAGCCGCGCCGTTCATCGCCGCAATGAATACCGTTTCAGAGCGGCGAAGCCGCAATTCAAGCGGATGCAAAACACCTGTCAATTCCCCGACGAGATCGGCGATAGACCCATCATCAATCGAATCGGCGAACTCGTCGATATCAGCACCAGTACAGAAGAATCGACCCGTCCCGGTAAGCACAATCGCAGAGCAAGACGGGTCGTCCAATAAGCCACCCATCACATCTGAAATCTCGTGTATCGAGGAGCGTGAGAAGGCATTTCGAGCAGCCTCTTCGGAGAGTGTGACAACAGCGACGCCCCCGTCATGGCGTGAGACTTCGATTCCCATAACCGCCCAGTAGAGACTCTACTTTTGAACTGCATGAATGTGATAAGTCGCCCCGCTTTGCCCCAGCCATGCAAGCGCGAGACAGCATCTACATCGATGGTAAATGGGTCGAGGCAAGTGGCGATGGAGTCATTGAAGTTGTTAATCCAGCAACCGAGCAGTGCATCGGTTCTGTGCCGGTTGGCAGCGCTGCGGATGTCGAATCTGCAGTCGCCGCAGCGCGCGCAGCTTTCCCAGCTTGGTCGAATAGTAGCATCGAGGAAAGAATCGAGGTTCTCAACGCGATTTCAGCGGCTATCAAAGAGCGCGGCGAGGAGATCGCTCAACTCATCACCGCTGAGGTTGGAACACCAATCAATTACAGCCGAATGGCGATGGTCGGAACGCCGCGTGTGGTCTCTCGCTCGTACGCAAAAATGCTCGAATCATTCGAGTGGGAATCTGAGGTTCGCAACTCGCTCGTCGTCAAGGAGCCAATCGGCGTCGTGGCGATGATTACGCCGTGGAATTTCCCGCTTCACCAGATAATTGGCAAGGTCGCACCCGCCCTCGCTGCTGGTTGCACAATGGTCCTCAAACCCTCGAAAGAGGCCCCGCTCAACGCCTTCCTACTCGCTGATATCATCGATGAGATTGGTGTGCCCGCGGGCGTGTTCAATCTGGTTTCAGGCCACGGTCGCGAAATCGGCGAGACACTCGCCGCCCATCCTGAAGTCGATATGGTGAGTTTCACCGGTTCGACCGGTGCCGGTGTCAGCGTATCGCAGGCAGCCGCACCGACCGTGAAGCGCGTCACCCTCGAATTAGGTGGGAAGAGCGCTAACATCATTCTCGACGACGCGGATATCGCGAAGGCCGCCAAGCTGGCGGTCTACGCGTGTTTCAATAATTCTGGACAAGAATGTTCGAGTCTGAGCCGACTCCTCGTGCCCGCTGCCGCTCGCGACGAGGTCGTCGAAGTCATCACTGCAACAATGGAGCGATACTCGGTCGGCGACCCGACCGATGAATCGATGCGCTGCGGGCCGATGGTCTCGGCGCGTCAGCAGGAATCGGTCGCCGGTTACATCTCATCCGGAGTGTCCGAGGGAGCAACTTTGGTAGCCGGAGGAGAAGGTATGCCAGAGGGTTTGGAGAGCGGTTTTTACGTTCAGCCGACGGTCTTTGCTGACGTCACTTCAGACATGACAATCTTCCGCGAGGAAATCTTTGGCCCAGTCCTGACGATCACAACATACGAGAGCGAAGAAGAGGCGATTGCCCTTGCAAACGACTCAGAATACGGGCTTTCGGGTGGTGTTTGGTCGGGCGATGATGCACGCGCTTTGCGTGTTGCGAGGGCTCTGCGAACAGGTCAGGTCAGCATCAATGGTGGCGCGTTCAATATCAGCGCACCATTCGGCGGCTACAAGCTCTCAGGAAACGGGCGCGAACTCGGGGTTCACGGGCTCGAGGAATTCCTCGAAATCAAGGCGATTCAACGCTGAGTACGGAGGAGGTTGAGCGCATGGTCGGCAGATTGCTGATCATCACCGGTGCGAGCGGAGTTGGCAAGTCGACTCTGACCGCTCGAGTGGCTGCCTCGCTGGAATTCAGCAAGGTTGTCTCCAGTGATTCGATTCGCGAGGCGCTTCGAACAACGATTTCTGCTGAGGAATCACCCGCCCTCCATCGTTCTTCATTTCAGCCGGGCGGGTCGGGCGCGGTCGATGATTGGAAGGCAACTATCGAGCCGCTGCGCGAGGCAATCAACGCCATTATCTCGCGCGAGATGAAACGCGGCGGTGACCTCTTGCTCGAAGGCGTTCACTTTGCTCCATCCTTCGGGCTCATCGATGCTTGGCGCGCTGCTGGCGGGACGGCTTGCGGTGTGGTTTTGCATGTCGAAGATGATGCGGAGCACGTTCGGATGATCGCCGCTCGGCGCAAGCATAACGGTCGTCCGGTTCGGCACTATCTCGACCATATCGAAAGGATTCGAGAGATTCAGGGCGAGATGCTGCGCCTAGCTGAAAATTCAGGCTGGATGAGCATCGATGTTACTGACGCCGACGACCCGATTGGTCAGATTGAGGCGGCGCTGTAATCAGTTACCAACCCATTCAGCATCCTTGCGCTCGAGGAATGCCTGAACACCGATTTCTTTGTCCTCGGTATCGAAGAGGGCAACGAATTCCGAGCGCTCAGCAAGAATCCCTTCGGTCAGCGGCAAATCGAGCGCGGCACGAACAGCACGCTTTGCTACCTTGATTGTGTACGGCGACTTTCGCGCGATTGTCTCTGCCATCTTCATCGCGCGTGCTTCCAACTCCCCCGGCTCGACCACATCATTTGCCAAACCGAGCCGCAGTGCCTCATCCGCACCGACCATATCGCCAGTCATCACCATCTCCATGGCCTTGCCATAACCGAGCAGTCCAGCAAGTCTCTGGGTTCCTCCACCTCCTGGAATTAGCCCCAGATTGATCTCAGGCGTGCCGAACTTTGCACGCGTGCTGGCGATTCGTAAATCGCATGAAAGAGCCAGCTCGGTCCCGCCTCCAAGAGCGAAGCCATCGACCATCGCGATAGTTGGCTTCGACAAATTCCAAACTCTCTCCCAGGCATTATTTTCGAAGAAAGGTCGGACATCGTCCGAGTTTTTTCCAGCAAATTCGGAGATGTCCGCTCCAGCGGCAAAAGCCGCCGGTTTCTGCCGCTTCCCCTCAGGCGCTGGCGGTGGCGCAGCGCCCCGAATAACGACGACGCGAACCGCGTCGTCGGCCTCGGCATCAGCACAGGCTTGTCGCAGCGCTTCGTGCGATGCCGAATTCAGAGCATTCAGCTTCTCCGGCCGGTTCAAAGTCCAAACCGAAATCACTCCACCGGCCGGGCTCGACCCCTCAACAGGCACATTCTCGACCAGTAGAACTTCCTGGCTCATGCACCGGCCAGCCCAGCCCCGCGCTTCAACATATCACAGCGAAGGTGGTGGCGGCGGAGGCATACCCGGCATCCCAGGCGGAGGTGGCATATCTCCGGGCATAGGCATCGGTGGCAATCCTGGTGGAGCCGGCATTGCAGGCGCAGCTGGAGCAGGAGCTTTCTCGACTTTCTCAGGGACGTTGAGCGGCGTCCTCAATTTGAGAATTCTCGACTCATCAATTCGAACATAGGAGACACCGAGTGGAGCCGAATCATCGGGATTCTCCGGCTCATCAATCACTGTCAATCCGTGATCGGGTCGGTTCAACAGAGCCCCGAGGTCTTCACCGTCCTCCAATTCAGTCCACATGCGTACCTTCGCCGCTCGCCGCTCGGCCAAAGCCATTCTGCGGCGGCGTTCAATTCGTCCTCGAATCTCAGCTCGCTTCACGCGCCTCTCCTGAACGTAGGCCTCGATTTCAGACTCCATCTGAGATTGAGCATCCTGCGAAACCACGAGGCGCTGTGCAACGTTTTCCCCATCACCAGCCACACTCGGTGGCGTAGGCGCAGGTGCGCTAGGCGGTGGCAATGGGCCATCGGGAGGCGCGGGAGGAATACCGGGCGCAGGTGGCATTGGAGGCACACCAGGCGCAGCCATTCCACGCGCCGGCATCGGAGGCATGCCGGGCATCGGTGGAGGTGCAGGTACAGCCGGCGCCGCCGGCATTGCAGGGGCAGCGACTCGCCCTCGGCTGCGTCGGATTTTCTCATCGCGCTTGTCGCTGACGCTGTCCATCTCGACGACCGGAGCGGGCAGTAGTTCCTCCGGCTCGTCGTCCTCTTCCAGCGTAACACTCGGTACCTTCGGAGGCGAAGGCAGAGGTTGTCGTCCAGAGAAAACGTAGATGGCGAGGAAGGCCAGAAGTACGGTTCCGGAAGCGATTTGCATTCCCGTTGTCATCCCACCCTGGAAGATGAGGAAAAGCGGCGTACCAACCGCCAGAAGAGCCAGCAAAAGCAGTCGCGTGTACGAAACCATGCGGAGTCCTCCGGCCGGCACAACGGCTTGTCTCTATTCACCTTGACGGGGCGCTGAGAAGGCGTGCGAGGCCGTTCATCGCCTTCGTTCGGTGTGAAATTTCGTTCTTCACGTCGGGTCCGAGTTCACCAAAAGTGAGTTCGTTAGGGCCTTCAGTGGTGCTTTTTGTCGAAGATTCCTCGGCGGACAGTTCCGGGATGAAAATTGGATCGTATCCGAAGCCGTGGCTGCCGCGGGGTTGGTTGGCGATTTGGCCGCGGCAGACGCCGTCCGACTGCCATTGCTGCGCTCCGTCGGACAGAATTGCGACCGCGCGGTATTCGGCGCCGCGGTCGCCAGCTTGATTTACGCGCGAGATGATTCCTGTCAGTCCAATCTGGCGCTCAACGTCTGCGGATTCTGCTCCTGGCCATTCTGGGAAGGCGTCGAGGAAGATTCCCGAATCCTCGACGAGGATTGCGGCGCCCTCGTATTCTGTTTCTGAAATTAAGGCGAGGGCTTGGTCGATTTTTGCTTGGGCGACGGCCGCCAGCCCGAGGTGTTTGGGTTCGTCGAAATCGGGGCGTTGGCCGTCGATGATGAGGCCCTCGACCGAGTGTCCGAGAGGATCGAGCACTGCTCGGGCCTCGGTGATTTTGTTCTCATTGCCTGTGGCGAAGAGGATGCGCATCATCTCGCCTCAGGCATGATATCTGACTCGGCCGCGGATGGCGTCGAATCGCTCGACGACCTCTGCGGCCGTTGGAGATGCGCCAGCATCTGCGGCGCGGTATCCTTCGAGCATGATATCAACCGCGCCTTCCAATGTGTAGTGGCTGGCTGTCAAACACTCATTCAGGACTTGCAAATCAAGTCCAAGTTGTTCGATTTCAGGCGCGATGCGCGCGAGGCCGAAGTCAATCAGAGTCAATTCTCCGGCCTCGTCAATCATTACATTGTGAGTTGTCAAGTCGCCATGGGCGACATCGGCTTCGTGCAATCGGCGAATCAAAGCGCCGAATGCCCGAACCGCTTCCAAGCCGGCCGCTCGATCCATCAAGGCCTCGTAGAGCGGCCGCCCCTCGATGCGAGAAAGCAGCATCCAGCCACCCTCCGCATCGATATCCAGCAAAGCCGGCGAAGGAAATCCAATTCCCTGCAGACGCGCCAGAATTCTCGCCTCAGCCGACAACCTCTGGCGCGTCAATTTCCTGTCAAGCGAAGGGTGGCGATAGGCTCGCGGTTCGCGCTTTTTCAGCACGGCGGAAAGACCCATCCAAGAACCCGCCGTGGCTGTTGCTTCAGCCCCGATGTGGAGGACAGAATCCGGAACCCACATCGGTATCCGCTCCTCAGCCATAACCCCCCGAGATGAGATGCCTTGAAAGCGGTTGCACCTGAGGAGACAGCGAGCACAGATGACGATGCAGATGCCATCCGCCCCGCTCCCTCGCGGCTCGCTGATTCCGAAGGAGTTCTCAGCAGATGAGATTGAAGCGGAGGCACAACGGTTGCAGAAGGTGATCAGTCAGTCGAGTCTTTGGGACCTTGAGACGTGCCGAACCATCGCTCCTCTGACGCTTGAAATCAACGAATTGAAGCGCGAAAATGACATTTTTTTGATCGCTCATTCCTACCAAACGCCGGACATCGTTTACGGGGTCGCTGACGAGGTCTCGGACAGTTACTCCCTCTCCAAAGCTGCCCGGGATGCTCCCCAACAGACCATACTTTTCTCGAGTGTGAGATTCATGGCTGAAACGGCGAAGATTGTCAGCCCGCACAAGACCGTGCTCCATCCATCTCCTGAAGCGGGCTGTTCCCTCTCTGACAGCATCACTGCCGCGGATGTGCGCGAATTGAAGGAGCGCTATCCGGGGGTGCCGGTCGCCTGTTACATCAATACGAGTGCCGAGGTCAAGGCTGAGGTCGATGTTTGCGTGACGAGTAGCAATTTCTTGAGAATCTGTGAGAAGTTGCCTGGCGACCGTTTGATTTTCGTTCCTGACCGGCTGATGGGGAAGCATCTAACCGAACATCTAGCCGGTCGAAAAGAAGTCATCAATTACGATGGCGAATGCTATGTCCACGCCACTTTCACCGGTGAAAAAATACGCTCGTGGCGTGAGAGGTCAGCCTCGCAGGGCATCGAATTGACAGTGCTGAGCCACCCTGAGTGCGATGCTGATGTAATCGCTGAGAGCGATGTCGTCGGTAGTAGTGAGAAACTCATGGAAGAGGCTCTGCGATTGGGTGAAGAAGGCAAGCCAGACATCATGCTGATTACTGAGTGCGGAACTGCTGATAGGGTGCGTGCAGAGTCGGATTCCGAGTTGAATTTGATTGGAACTTGTGTGATGTGCCGTTACATGAAAATGACTCAACTCGAGGATATTCTTCAGGCGCTGCGCGCGCCGCGTCCAGAGCAGATTATCGAATTGGACGCGGAGATAATCGAGCGAGCCCAGAGAAGCTTGGACGAGATGTTCAGGCTCGCTGAATGAGTTCGCACCGGCGAATTTCTACTCGCTCGCTTCTCAATCCTCGACCTCACGGCGGATCGGACCGCGAGCATCGGCCGCGCCTTGGAATGCATAGAGAATCATCAGCGGAATCAGCAGGACGATGGCGGATTGCAGCACGACTGATGAATAGGGTTCGAAGGTCTCCTCGAGGGCGTGCATTCTGATTTCGACCTCCTCGTCTTCGTTGCTTTCGATCCAAGCCACAGTCGAGTGCAGCACCTGTGGATTTGATTGGTCCACATCTTCATCGATGGTCAATTGCACCGTTCGATTTTCCTCGATATCGTGCAGGAAGACATCGCGAGCAGTCAACTGGTCTTCGGGTTCAGCGGTCGGGTCGAAGCGTGGGATTTGCAGGAATGCGACTCGGCCGTCTGAGATGCTAGGTGCCGAAGCAGGCCAAACAGGGTCTGAGAGAAGTAATTGCGAACCGCTAGCCGTATCGATGAGAATGACGCGGTTCACCGGTCCAACATCGACAACTGCTACAATCCAATGACTATCCATATCCAAATCGACCACAGACGAGGTGGAGTAATTCACCTCGATTCCGAAGACATCTTCGAGGTGCTCGTCAATCAGTTCGTCCTCATTCGCCTCGACCTCGATACTCAAACTAAGTTGGGTCGAGAGCGAAATCACATCGATGACGGGGCCGTCAGCAGACTCCATCGCCGAGACGATGAGATTGCCGGACGCGGCCACAGCGGTGAAGGAACCACTCGGAGTTGGCAAGTCATCGATCAGGTGGCCGCTACTATCTCGGTAGACGATTCCATCTTCGTAAACGATCGCAACCACAGCCTCGTCCGAGGCATCTTGAGCAAGGAAGACATCGATGATTCCCGCGTCATCTTGGTCAAATGCCTCGTTGGTCCAAAGTGAATCGAAGCTCACATCTCCACTGGGATAAGTCCAGAATTGAATCTTGTACGAATCGAATAGCACCAAGCCGCCCTCGGAAGCAGTAATCCGCGGCGTCGAAGTCCATCCTCCTTCACCGAGAATAATCGTCGAAATCGTCTCCGATTCGCGCGTAACAGAATTCGTCGCGATTACATCATACGACATATCTTGGTTCTCCTGAATACTCACCAACCACTCACCAGAACCGGCTGTATCTGTTGGCCATTCGACACCCTCAACAGGGAAATCTTGGTGCGTGGCATCCCACAGGAGAACCACTCCGGTGCCGAGCAGTATTGCGATTATTGCGGCACCGGTCTGCGTCCTCGAAGGCTCTTGAATCGGCTTCACAGCCCTCTTCCAAGAACTCAAAACAGCCCTCAACCAAGCCTTCGGATCATTCAGAATCCGAGCCAATCGGCGCGTAAACAACCGCTCATCAGCGAAGCGCCAGAATGACTCGTGTGTCCGCTCCGACAAATGAACGGCGAGAGTTGCAACTAGAATCCCGCCAATGATATCCACTACCCAGTGAATACCAAGGTACAGAATCGTAAACCCAGTCAACCAAATGAACCCAACCAGAGCAACCCTGAACCGTACCCATCGACCATCCTCGTCCCATCTGAGGTAGGTCAACCAGACCGCGAACGGCAGCCCGATATGCAAGCTCGGCATGCCGTTCGTAAACGGGTCAATCCGCGTGAACCAATTGTGAATCACCGGCGTCAAATCGTAAGCGATCGTTTCCATCGCTGGAATGTGATCGCCGGTCACGCGGACATTGAAAAAGAGATAGAATGGAATCGCCAAAACATAGACCCAGAACATCGAGAGCGAGACTCTGTCGGCCATGTGACGGTCGTCGAAGTAGATGGGGTAGACGAAGGAGGCAAACGTGGCTGTCATGAATCCCATGACGTAGAAGTGAGTCAAGCCGATTGAGAGCAAATCATTCTGGAAAGCGTCTTGAATCCAGAGAACGATATCACCCTCGACAGCGTAGATGTACGGAGTCATGTCGAGTTGCGTATTCGCCATCAAAATGCGATCGAGTTGATCGAGCAAATCCTTCCAGAGATAGACCGAGAAAACCACGATCATGTGAGCCCAGTAACGCCTGAACATGTCGACGAAAGCTTGGATGCGAATTTTCGCCCATGGCGGTTTCATCAGTGGCATCAGGGCGACCGAGAGCAGAATCGCTCCCATCAGCCAAGAGATGTAGATGCCCGAGCCGACTGCCATGCTGTGCCCTGCTCCCCTGCTTGGTCGGGGTCAAGGGTTCGTCAAGAAGGCAACCCCGCCGATTTTGGGTGTGATGCTGAGTCATTGGGGGTCGACTTTGGGCGGGAAATCGTCCGAATCTCGGATTGAATACGGCCGAATCTCTGGTCGGAATTGTCCGAATCTCAAGAGATTCGGAAGTTTGCAATTCGTCGCCGTTCAAGAGATTCGGACGCTCGGGCGATTGCTGCCGTCGAGTTCAGCGAGGACATTTGTGACAACCGCGTCGAAGGCGGCTGCGGTCGGCCCGTCAGGTTCGGCGATGATTCGGTGAACGCCGTCATCGCCGCCGCGCACAATCCCTGGGTCGAAGGGAAGTGCGCCGAGGAATGGAACTTCGAGTTCGGTGGCGGCGGCAGCGCCTCCGCCGGACTTGAAGACGTCGAGGGTCAGCGACCATGCGCCATCGGAATCGGTCTGTGCTTCGATTGGCGTTCCGGTTGGGCCGATGACGCTGATTGTTGAGTCGGGTTCGGCTGAGCCTCGAATTGTGTATCCGCTCATGTTTTCGACGACGCCAAGGCATGGAAGCGAGATGGTCTTGGCGAAGTTGATCGACTTGCGTGAATCGAGTAGAGCTACGTCTTGTGGAGTGGTTACGATGACCACACCGTCGATGCCGGGAAGGGCTTGAGAGACGGTGAGCGGCTCGTCGCTTGTTCCCGGTGGGAAATCGATGATTAGAGCGTCGAGTTCACCCCACGCGACGTCGCCGATGAATTGCTGGATTGCTCCGAGTTTGATCGGACCCCTCCAGATAACCGGCTTATCGGGGTCCTCGATGAGGAAAGCCATCGAGATGACCTTGAGACCATGAGGTCCGATGGCGGGGAAAATTTGCCCGTCTTCGACGTGCAGGTCGGCATCTTCGATGCCGAGCATCTTAGGGACATTCGGGCCTGTGATATCGATGTCCATCAGGCCGACTTTCTTGCCTTGGCGTGCGAGTGAGAGGGCCAATCCTACCGAGACCGTGGACTTGCCAACCCCACCCTTGCCCGAGAGAACCATGACCTTGTGTTTGATTTCCTCATCGAGTTGAGTCATGCGCATTTTGCGTCGCATTTGCGCGTAGGCTTGCTCCATCTGCGCCTTCTGCTCTGGTGATGCCGCAGCCTCTGCTGAACCCTGTGCCGGTGCACCTTGGGACTCAGCCATCGGAAGGCCGCCGCCGGGGTGGTGGGAGATAGGTGAGTCTGACATCGATTTGCGGGGCGCGGTGAGGCCTACTTCAAGCCTGCGCGAGGGGGGAGAGAAGAGATATTTACGCTTCTCAGCCCTTTGGGCTGTGTTCTGATGGTGCTCAGTTCAAGTAGGCTGGCCGCTCATCGGTGAGTATGCGACTCTACTTCGTCTGTGTCGGGAATACCTGTCGCAGCCAGATGGCCGAGGCCTTGGCTCGCCACCTCGGGCATGAGGCGGCCTCGGCAGGAACGCATCCAGGAGCGGCTGTTGCTTCGAATTCGCTGGCGGTTTTGGAGGAGATTAGAGTAGCCACAGATGGACTGACTCCGAAATCCATCGATGATGTTGAGTCGACCGGTTGGGACATGATCATCAGCATGGGCTGTGGAGTTCATTGCCCAGCTCTTCCCATCGCTGAGGATTGGGGGCTCGACGACCCTGTCGGTGGGCCGATTGAGGTCTACCGAAAGACTCGGGATACCATCATCGCCAACCTCGAGAGACTGTCTGCTGAACAGACCGACGCTTAGAAAAAGGCGGCGAGGTTGGCGAGGCTCACTGCGAGCGTAGTGTAGCGGTTATCACCGAGCGTTGCCAACGCTTGAACCCGGGTTCAAATCCCGGCGCTCGCACCATCTCTTCAATCAGATTCAATCTGAGATGGTGCGAGCGCTGGCTGTTCAGACATGCTGATGCTGTGCATCTGTCCACATCGATTCTAACAAGTCTGAACATCCCGGCGCTCGAGATTAAACTAATGTCAGCGGCCGCGCTGCTGAGCGATTTGTTCCTCGGTCCAGCCGGCTTCGCGAAGTTGCTCATCGGTGTACATCGCAATTGGACTGGGCGGGTCGAAATGATGCGAATGATCCTGAGACCATTGCTCAGAATCCGCCGACTTCCTTCCTCGTGAAAGGACGAACGCCCCGCCGCCAAGTAAGCCGATGATTAACACGACCACGAAGAGGCTCAGCAGCATATCTCCCGTGGTTTGCCAGAGGCCAAAACTCGGGTAGGCATCGGCATTATCTCCGACTCCATCGCCATCAGTATCGGCCCACTCATTGGGGTCGATCGGGAAATCATCGAAGCCATCAGCCCAGCCATCGTTATCGGTGTCGGGCTTGAGCGGATTCGTGCCTGCAGCAATCTCTGCGAGGTCGCTAAGACCATCTCCATCATCGTCGGCATCGGCATTATCACCGATTCCATCCCCATCCGTATCAGCAGATTCGTTAGGGTCCTCGGGGAAGGCATCCTCCTCATTCAACACCCCGTCCCCATCTTGGTCGGGGTCCATCGCATCGCAAATCCCATCCCCATCGGAATCGGTTGGTGTGACCGAAGCATCATCCGCATCTCCGTCACAAGTCTCCTCGGCTAAATCGGACCATCCATCACCATCATCATCGGTGTCAGCATTATTTCCGATTCCATCGCCATCGGTATCGAACCATTCGGATGAATCTCGAGGGAAGGCGTCGACGCTGTCGGACCACTTATCTCCGTCATCATCGGTGTCGACAGCGTCGCACAGCGAGTCACCATCGAGGTCCTCGGGCTGACTCGCTGCATCCAAAGGATCTGTGCCACACTCGCCTTCTTTTTGGTCGACCCATCCATCATCGTCATCATCAGGGTCGCCATTATTGCCGATGCCATCCCCATCGGAATCAATCCACTCCTGCTCATCCAATGGGAAGGCATCGATATCATCGTTCCAACCATCATTATCGTCATCATCATCCAGTGCATCGCAGTCCGAGTCTCGGTCGGTATCGAGGGGTTGTGAGAAGCCGCTCATGTGGTCTGAGCCGCAGTCCTGTTCGTAGACATCTGAGAAGCCGTCATTATCATCGTCGAGGTCAGCATTGTCCCCTGTGCCATCCTCGTCATTGTCATTCCACTCGCTAGCATCGCGCGGGAAGTCATCGATGACATCGTTCCAACCATCTCCGTCGTCGTCCTGGTCAAGCCCATCACACTCGCCGTCCCCGTCAAGGTCGGCAGGGTAGGAACTCGCATCGAATTGGTCTGTTACACAGGTCCACTCATCATCGTCGGACCAGCCATCATTATCATCGTCCGGGTCTGCATTATCACCGATGCCGTCGCCATCGAAATCGCTGCACTCGGAGGCGTCGTTGGGGAACTCGTCCTCCTCATTGGGACAACCATCACCATCGGCATCGGGAATCCCACCACTCTGCGAACTCCACATCGTCATTGGAACTAGGTCGGTAGCATTCTCAGGATCGTAGTAAAATCCAGCAACTCCGCCCCATTCGGAGTAAAGTTGTAGGGCTAACAAATCGTTCTGGCCCGAGTCGGTGACATTGCGAACCTCCACTTGCAAAACCGACAAAGTCGTCGGTCCGCTTGCACCTGATTCGGCTGCATTATAACCATCGAATTCCATGGATAATTCTTGAATTCCTTCGAATGTGATATTCTCGAACCAATGTTCCGAGCCCGAGTCTTCCTCCCTACTGCCATTGTCAGCGAGGTCAACCCAAGACCAATCTTCCCAGTTTTCAGAAGCCTCTGTGAATAATGTGCCAACCGACATGGAGTTCGGAGCGCCGGTGGCCCACCACTCCGAAGTGGTATTCCGCCAGAATCGCCCTGCCTCATCGTCGCCAAATTCGCCCCAATCGATGTAATAATCCTCAAAGTAGCGAAAACCCATGTCTCGCCAATCGCCACCGATAGCCCTGCGTAGAGTCATATCCTCAGTGAAATCGTTCTCGATTGAGATGCCGTAGGCATCGGCATAAGCTGTAAAGTGCATTCCATGACGGAATTGACGCACGTGGCACTGTCCGCTGAAATCACCGATAGTGCACGATTCATCCGCCTGATACCAAAAGCCGATATCGCTGCGAACAGAGTGAATAACGACTCGATTCCAAAAGCCACCGCTCTCGAGTTCCTCTTCGAAATATTCTGACCATTGTTGGCCATCGAGTTGAGAATAATCACCGTCGACATGCGGCCATGATAAGTCCACGCTGATGCTTCGGGGTTGACCGGTCTCATCCCCATCGGCGGGTGCTGCCGCAATGATTGGACTGGCCAAGGCGGTCAGGGAGAGGGCCGCTATCAAGAGCACACTCGTTCGGTTCACGCCGTCCTAGCATCCGCCGTGGGCTATGGAACTTCGCCCGTCACGATGCGCTTGCGCATCGTCATTCAAGGTCGGCATTTCTCAGCGTTAGAACGAGTGCGGTTGCAGCCAGAGCGAGCAGAATGAGCAATCCAATGAGGACGAGTGAGGTAGCATTATCTGCAAGCCAACTGCCACCGCTACTGCCAGAATCTTGCTCATCGATTAGCTCGATACTGTGGATCTGCTCGGATTCGGGCGTCATCGATTGGAAGATGTCCGACGCCCGCACAAGGAAGTTCATCTCACCCTCTGTGAGGGATGATCTGACTTGAATCTGAATCGTGAAAATTCCGTCGCCGGCAACTCGGTCACCATCCTCACCCTCATCGTTGAGCAGAAGCCAAGTCTCCGATTTGCCGATCGGCGCAAGCCTGCCCATTTTGACCTGCGCCGAGGAAACACCATCGGGGTCGTCGATGCTGACTTCGATGGTGTAGGCTTTCTCTCCAGAAGCTGGAATCTCGACGAACTCCGACCATTCTCCCTCGTCGAGGAATGAGACATTACTCACCGACGGTGCCTCGTTCAGCACCTCGATTACGGCACCGGCGTCAATCAGCGCACTAGCCCCCTCAGAATCCTCAACCTGAACGGGAATCGTGCGCTGTCCGGGCGCCAAAGAATCGGGCAGAACGAACTGCCCAACCCAGCGCCCGCTCTCTTCATCGAGCGCGAGCTGAGTCAATTCTCCACCCGCGCTGAGTAGACTGATGGCAACAAAAGCAACCCCATGCCCATCTTCGACGCGCAGACTCGCATCGACCAAATCGCCGCGATAAGCGAAGTCGGGCGAGTACTCGCGCGAAGTAATTCGCGGCGCAGCATTCGTCACCTCAAGCGCCGCAGTAGTCTCGACATCAGTCCACAAATCATCCATCTTCACAGGAACATCGGCGAGGCCATATTCGAGTCCATCATGCTCAAGCCTCGCCGTCCAAATGGAATCGTGAATCACTTCATCACCATTCAATCCAGCATCTGACAAAGTCACGATTCCAAGCCCAAATTCAGTCAGGTCGACCATGACGCCGACGACATCCGTGTCGACGTCGTCAACGCTCGCCTCGAGGTGCGCAACCCCACCCTCGGTGAACAGCGCACCCTCTCGGAAGCCAAGGCTCAGCAAGGCAGGAGGTGTGTTGCCCGCGGCCGTAATTACCGAGGGATAGAGAACCCTCTCAAGCGTTTGATGTTCGACCACAGTAACCGAATCATTACCAGTACTATTCTCACCTAATTCAGGCAGTCCGATGTTGATTTCACGGTGAACTTCGTGTAATAATCCCGCGAGAATCCCCTCGTTGATTACTGACCCGTAGGCGGCATAATTCTCGTAGCCGTCAGCATCGATCCAATCTGCCAATTCTACCTCGTGGCCGTCTGCCATTCCTAGGCGAATCGCGGTGATTTCTATCTGCGGGCCGTATCCGTCTCGCGAGGTTGGGAAGGTGTCTCCGACTCGCAATTTGTCCGGTACGATTCCTACTTCTCGGAAGCCTGTGATATTCATGTCACCATCATACTCTGGCCGTTCTGGTTGCTTCTGAATGGGGGACCTCTCCGGGTACTCGTTCGTCGTGTTTCCATCGTCTTCGACGTATAGATAGCGTATGGTTCGGTTCTCCCAGTCGGTCTGGGGAACCGTGTACTCGAAAGTCAGATTGTGTTCGGCTTCGATCTCTTGACTGATTGGTCCGATTGGAGTTCCAGAGATGTTGAGCCAGAATTCGTTGCGCATGACATCGACTTCGTATTTGTCTCCGTCTGCGTTTTCTTGGACTGTTGATTCTTCGATCCAGCGGACCAAACCGAATGAGCCGCTGGCGTCGCCGGTGTATTCGCCGTCGACGATAATTCGGTCTTGGATTACTTCACCGCCGAGTTGCTCGATGTGCAGGTCGGGGATGGTGCCGTTTACCTGCACTTGCCATTGGCCCTCGTCGACGAGGAAGCCGAACTCGCCGTCTCCTTTGATTTTCATCGATTGCTCGGTGCGCACTCCGTTGAGCCACTTCTCGCGCATACGGAATTCGTCGAGTTCGAAAGTGAACGATTCCTGTGGAGATTGCATTCTGATGCTCATGTTCGCATCGATTTGAGTGTCTGAGAGGCGGCGAACACCGTCTTCGTCCCAGGTCTCGAGATAGAAGACGGAAAGTTCGCCGTAGGCTCCCTCAGTGCTATTGTTTGAGCCGCCGTTGTAAGATAGGTAGCCTGTTGCTTCCAGCACTAATCGTTCTGTGAGGACTCCATTTTCCCAGTCGCGCAAGATGTATGCTTGGTGCACATTCGCTTCGATGTCAATGTCCTCGCCATCTGCACCTCGCTGGTATATGAGGGCGCCAGAGCCTTCCATCTCGAATATCTGGCGCGTAATCTCGGTGCCTTCGTAAGTCTCGTTCATCCAAATTCTGTCGAGTTCGAGATGGAGATAGACATGGTCGGTGCCGGTGTCGGCATCGAGCACGAGAGTTCCATTGCCGAGTTCGCTCGAGGTGAGGGATTCGCCCATTCGCTTCTGCCAGCCGCGGCCCTCGAAGTGGAGGCTTGAGCCGCCGGTAGCGTCGTTCTCAAGGCTCCATGTCGTCTCTCGAGTAATCTCGTGGTCGGCGGCTGGTTGATTCCACATCGTCATGTCCAATGTTCGCGAACACGTCGCCTCGGCCGTTCTCACCTCGATGTAGACCTCGTCGAGGAATTGTGGAGCATCGGCGAGGGTGACATCGATTTCTCCGCCGGCGACCACGTAAGATGCATTGGCTTCTGTCGCTAGTACCGCACCGTCGCGGGTGTGCTGTACATCGATGGTCACCGCGCTGGGTGAGGATCCGTTATCGAAGGCTGGAGTGAAAACTGTTCGATAACGGTGAATGACTGTCTCAGAACCGTCTTCCCAATTCCAATCCGCTTCGAAATCAACGAGAATTTCGCAGCTTCGGGCTGGCTCACCCTCGTCTGCACCCGCCAGCCCGCTCATCGGAGCGAGCAGCATCAGAGTCAGCAAGAGCGCGGCTTGGAATCGGCCTTTCACGCGCTCACCCTGTCTCGCTCCGGTTTGAAGACTACCCCGCCCTGACTGCCGACGGCAAAGCCGTCGAAGCGTAATCGAGGTCGAATTAGAGCCTCGAAAGTGGTCCAAATTCGGATTCAGAAGAGGGGCTCTTCCCAATCGTCCTCTTCGTCCTCGTCCGTCATTCGCTCGCGCCACAGAGAGGTCGGCACATCGTCGTAGATTCCCGCGTATGGGTCCTCGTCCTCAGCCGCCTTTGCATCCTCGGTCATAGCGCGGCGGGCAAATTCGCGAGCGTCGGCCTTGAATTTCCAATAGTGAATCCGCCACTCGCGTCCATCCCAAAGCGTCGTCTCTTCCGACTCAGTGGTCAGCAGGTCGTAGTCCTGGAGTTGGTAGAACAGGTTGCGGTCGGTAGGTTCGAGGGCATTGTCGATAATGCGGTTGGAGAAGCCGAAGAAACCGAGAGCGTGCTCGGCGATCGACTCGGCCACGATGACTTCCATCTCGACGTCGACCTTGCGGCGAATGGCCTGCGTCAACTCTGCTAGCGTCATACCCATCGCATCCGTCCCCCGTGAAAGAATATAGCAGCCCGTTCTATATCAACAATCGCTCGACTGATTCACGAATCCTACGGATTCGGCTCGAAAAGTGCCGACTGATGAGCCGTTATGATGCCTAATTGTC
Organism: Methanobacteriota archaeon; assembly: GCA_016845365.1. Classification (GTDB taxonomy): domain Archaea; phylum Thermoplasmatota; class Poseidoniia; order Poseidoniales; family Thalassarchaeaceae; genus MGIIb-O1. The sequence continues at coordinate 12,930 of JAERST010000001.1, read as the reverse complement.
AAGCTTGGCTCCGCTCTCCTGCCCCGAAGCGGTTAATCGAAACCCAACTTGCCACACCCCCATGGACGGTGGTTCTGAGGCTGGTTCCGATGCGGGCTCCACACCCGGGTCAGGGCTTGGTAACGACCTCGCCGGACCATCCACGTTCCTCGGGCTCGAGGAGTCTGATGATGGGCCTTGGGATGTGGTGGTTTTGCCAGTGCCCTACGAGATGACTACGAGCTGGGGTGAGGGCACTGAACACGGACCTGCGGCTGCGATCGAGGCTAGCTCGCAGGTCGAATTATACGATCCGATTTTGGATGAGGAATTGCCTTGCGGTCTGGCCTTTCACACGGCTGAGGCTTGGGGCTCAGATGCCGGAACTTTGCTCGGGCAATTGGAGTCGATTCGTGAGTATCTCAAACCGTGGTTCGACGGGGCGGCATTTCCGCTCGTTCTCGGTGGAGAACATGGACTTCTGCCGCCATTGGTCGAGGCTCTTTCCGGTCACCCCGCTCTCGCTGGTGACCTCTCTGGCCTGACCATTGTTCAGGTCGACGCCCACGCCGACCTGCGTGATTCGCTGAATGGTGAGCGTTTCAGTCACGGCACCGCTGCGCGGCGCGCGCTGGATGCTGGTGTTGGTGGATTGGTGCAGATTGGAATTCGCGCGCTGTGCCGCGATGAAGCAGAATTCGCCGCGGCCGATGACCGCGTCGAGACATTCTATGCGCGCGATCTATTCAGCCCGAGTGATGGTCAAGCTGGCTGGGAAGCCTTGCTCGCGCGCATCGACAATTTGTCCGGACCCGTCTGGCTGACCTTCGATATCGACGGGCTCGACGGGGCTCTCGTCCCCGATACAGGAACTCCAGTACCCGGCGGACTGACCCACTGGGGTGCAGTCGAAATCATCGAGAGACTATTCGCAAGTGAGGCGAACATCCTCGGCGCCGACGTCAATGAAATCGCACCGGGAGAAGATAGATTGACACAATTCAACGCGGCTCTCATCGCAACAAAAATCCTCGCCGCGCACATAGCCTCGCGCCTCTGACAACTCGCTCATCACAGCTCTCTGCTTCCACACACGCCAAGCGGCAAGCCTTGAATCAAATCACCTCCACAGCGGCGCTATGCGCCGCTCGGCAGTACTAGCAGTAATCGCTGCACTCGCCTTCGCGTCAGCATCCCCGATGGCCGCTGCCCAAGTAGGTCAGCCGGACATCGTGCAAGAGCACTGGTACCATTCCTACGCTACACTAACACTCGACGTAAACGAATGGGCCGACGATCATCCCGACATCGTCGACCTAATCGTCGCAGGCCAAACCGAGATGGGCAGAAACCTGTGGATGCTCAGAATCTCCGATTGGAGCCAAGAAACCAAACCCGACGGAACCGCCAAAGATGTCGTCTACATCGACGGCGGGCACCACGGAAACGAACATCTCGGCACCGAGTTGGCCTTCCTTGTCGCTGAATTCTACATTGAAGGATGGGCGGCCGGAGAACAGGAGGTTATCGACGTTCTTTCGACGACCGAATTGCACATTCTCATCATGCTAAACGCGGACGGAAACGACTTCGACACGCGTTGGAATATCAACCAAGTCGACCTCAACCGAAATTACGACCACTACTGGAATACCTGCCCGACGACGCAACCGGGAAGTAGTGCTTTCAGCGAGTCAGAAACCGCTGCAAATTCGCAATACATGAACGAAGTTGTACCCCACGCTGACCTCTACATCACCATGCACACAGGCGTTTGGATTATGCTCTATCCGTGGGGCAAATGGCCGCAACAACCGAGTGACTGGGAGCTGTTTCACGGAATTCGCGACGAGGTTCATGAGAACATTTCAGACATCCCGATTCGCAATGCGAACCAGGGGCTTTACCCGAATTGTGGGACGAGTCGCGACTATGGTTACGGGGTGATGGGATATCCAACTTTTACCTTCGAAACCGATGACGAACAATTCCTGCTGGGCACCGTCGAGGCACTCTCTGACAGGCTGGGCGAAGAGCTGGACGTCATGCGCTACCTGATCACCAATGTCTGGTACTGGCGGGCTCGGCTTGTCGTGGATAGTGTTGAGATTGATGGGGATGAGGTTCGCGCGGATGTGAGGAATTTGGGGCGCGCGAGTACTTCGAATGCCACCTTGCATTATTCGGATTCGGCTGGTGAAATGCTTTGGCATTCGACTCTGTTTGGAGTCAATGCGACGAATGAGACGAGCGTCGTTCTCGATGCTTCTAATCTGACGCTGGTTGATGGTGGCGTCTGGTCGATTCACTATCAGAAGCGGGTCATCGATTCTTCTCAATGGGTGGAAGAGCCAATCGATGCGAGCATTGTGAGTACTGCTTCCGCTTCTGGTGGATTCTTGCCAGCGCCTTCACTGTTGATTCATCTTATTGCCCTGCTCGGCGCGGCATTTGCGCGCCGCGAGAAAATGGCAGTCAAATCTTGAGATGCTGCTCGCGGCGTTAATAAGAACGGTCTGAAATCAAGGATTTCAATAGAAATTCTTTGTATATCCGAACTTTATCGCACGGTCATGCAGGTGACGACCGGCAAATTTGAGGCGACTGGAGACATAATGATCGTACCCGTTTTCGCGGGCGTGGAGAAAGCTCCGAACAATACTACGGTTGGGTTGAGCCGCGGCGCGAGTATCGCTGTCAAGGCCGCGGCATCTGGCGATGCTTTGACCGGAAAGCCGGGGAATATGCTCGAAGTTTGGACGAAGGGTTGCACGGTATTCTTCGTCGGCGTTGGCGATAAGGAGACACTCACTCACAAGGGTGCTCGGGACGCAGGAGCAAAGTGCCTCGCAAAACTCTCCAAAGACCTCGGCACAAATATCGTAATCCGCTTCACATCAGGCTGGAATTCAAGCAATATGGCAGCCTTCGCCGAAGGCATGATCCTGCGCGATTATGCCTTCGACAAATACCAACAAAAAGACGATGATAATGCAAACAAGGGCGAGTGGTCGCTCGAGTGCCAAGCCCACGAGCGCCACCTCGAAGGGCTCGCTGCAGCCGTCCAAAAGTCAGCCTCAATCGCTACCGGCGTTCACCTCGCTCGCGACCTCGCAAACGAACCAGCAAACCGCCTGTACCCAGAGGAGTTCGGGCGCAGGGCTTTGGAATGGGCCGAGGGAAAGTCGAATGTCGAGGTTGAAGTGTGGGATTATGAGCGCCTTCACAAGGAGAATATGCAGGGTGTAATCGCTGTCGGAAAAGGCAGTATCCGCAAGCCGTGCATGGTATTTTTCCGCCTAAATCCAGACGCTCAAACTGGCGAGCGAGTGCCCTGCATCGTCGGCAAAGGAATCACTTTCGACACCGGTGGAATCTCCATCAAACCGAGTGCTGGGATGTGGGATATGAAGTACGATATGCACGGTTCGGCAACCGTTTTCGGGCTCTTCCAAGCCCTTTGGGCGACCGGATATTCAGGGCGCGTCAACGGCATTACTTGCATGGCAGAAAACATGCCGAGCGCAGAGGCTTATCGCCCCGGTGACGTCATTGACACCTATTCTGGAAAGACCATCGAGATTTTCAGCACCGACGCAGAAGGCCGAAATGTTCTCTCCGATGGTCTTTGGAAGTCGGCTGAACTCAACCCATCTTACATTGTCGACCTCGCTACCCTAACTGGGGCTTGTGTGGTCGCTCTCGGACACGAGGCCTCGGGACTTTGGTCGAATGACAAGTCGCTTTCAGACAAGATTCACGAGGCGGGCAATGCTGAGGATGAGATCGCTTGGCCTATGCCACTCATGCCCGCCTTCGAGAAGGAGATGACCAGTTCCAAGTTTGCAGATGTCAGGAATGGCGGCAAGGGACGATGGGGTGGAGCCTGTACCGCTGCCGCATTCCTGAAGCAATTCGTTCAGGACCGCGAGGATGAGAACGGTGAGAAATCACAGATTCCGTGGGCTCATCTGGACATCGCTGGAACCGCTTGGGGCGCAGACACGAATGCCTGTGTCGCACACGGTGGAACTGGTGTACACGTTCGCACGCTTCACCGGCTGATCACTTCACAGTGAAGTTCCCACGGACTTCGCTGACGGCGAAGCGCGCCGCAACTTCGCTTTCGGCGTACGCTGCGCTCTCTGCGAGAGGCGATTCAACGAATTCACTCGTTGTCTTCGTCACCATCGACGACTTCGAAGTCAGCCTCGACGACTCCGTCGTCATCAGCTGCATCGCCTTCGGCTGCATCGTTCGCGGCTTGCTGCTCGGCCATCTCGGCGGCGGCTGCCTCGTAGAGCTTGGTGGAGACGCCGTGCATGGCCTGCTCCAATTCACTCATGGTAGCCTGGATTGCAGCCTCGTCGAGGTCATCGAAATCGATGGGTTGGTCGTCCTTCATGATTAGAGACTCGAGTGCGTCGAGCTTCTCGTTGACCGGAGCCGTGTCCTCATCGTTGAGCTTCTCTCCGGATTCCTCGAGCATCTTGCGTGTTTGGTAGACAATGCTGTCGGCTTGGTTTCGAAGTTCGACGCGGGCCTTGCGGCGCTTGTCCTCTTCTGCGAATTCCTCAGCCTCGGCAATCTTCGACTGAATCTCGTCCTCACTTAGCGAGGTCTGACTCTCAATCTTGATCGATTGCTCAGTTCCTGTTCCAAGGTCCTTGGCGGAGACGTTGACGATTCCGTTCGCGTCGATATCGAAGGTGACTTCGATTTGTGGGATTCCTCGTGGCGCTGCTGGGATTCCCATCAAGTGGAAGCGCCCGAGCGTGGTGTTATCCTTTGAGAACTCACGCTCGCCTTGCAGGACGTGGACCTCGACCGCAGGTTGATTGTCGGACGCGGTCGAGAAGACCTCTGAGCGGCGGCTTGGGATGGTAGTATTGCGCTCAATCATCATGGTAGTGACGCCGCCGAGGGTCTCAATTCCGAGAGTTAGTGGCGTGACATCGAGGAGCAGTACATCGGTCACGCCCTCGTCGCCGACGATAATTCCAGCTTGTAGAGCAGCACCAACAGCGACTGCCTCGTCGGGATTGACTCCCTTGAATGGAGCCTTGCCGACCTCCTTCTCGATGGCGGTCTGGACCGCTGGAACGCGGGTTGAACCGCCGACGAGAATGACCTTGTCGACCTCTCCCTTGGAGACGCCTGCATCCTTCATCGCTCGGCGAGTTGGAGCCATGGTGCGCTCGACCAACTTAGCGATGAGTTCCTCGAACTTAGCTCGGGAGAGCGAAAGGTCGAGGTGCTCTGGTTGTCCGTCACGCATGGTGATGAATGGAAGATTGATCTGAGTTGTTCCAGTGCCGGACAACTCGATTTTCGCCTTCTCAGCGGCTTCTCGCAGGCGACTCATCGCCTGCATATCGCTGGAGAGGTCGATTCCTGTCGACTTCTTGAATTCGGAAGTAATCCACTCGATTACGACCTCGTCGAAGTCGTCTCCACCGAGGCGATTGTCGCCGCTGGTAGCCTTAACCTCAATCTGAGGCTGGTCATCGACGAGATAAATCTCCAAAATTGAGACATCGAAGGTTCCTCCCCCCAAGTCGTAGACTAGGATTGTCTGGTCTTCTTCCTTGTCGACGCCGTACGCGAGCGCAGCCGCGGTCGGCTCGTTGATGATGCGAAGGACGTCGAGACCAGCGATGCGTCCAGCATCGCGGGTCGCCTTTCGCTGAGCATCGGTAAAGTAAGCCGGGCAGGTGATTACAGCCTGCTTGACCTCCTGCCCGAGATATGCCTCAGCATCGCTCTTCAACTTCTGCAGAATGAAGGCCGAGACCTCCTGAGGCGTGTATTCTTCTTCGCCGATCGACTTGTTCCAATCGGTTCCCATCTCACGCTTCACAGATAGAATCGTGCGATCAGAATTGGTGACCGCCTGTCGCTTTGCAGTAATTCCAACAAGGCGGTCGCCATCTTTCGAGAAAGCGACAACAGATGGCGTTGTTCGACTTCCTTCGGAATTCGGTATGACGACTGCTTGACCACCCTCGAGGGTCGCTACACAGCTATTCGTTGTTCCAAGATCTATTCCAATCACGGGTGTACTCATCTCATTCACTCCATCCAGATTTATTCACTTTCGTCGGCAGCCATGGCCGCCGGGTCGATGTCGAATTTGACATCGAGAATTCCATTATTGAGGCCCCATTCGACGATATTTTCCGCAGAATGAGGAAGGGTGTAGCGCTTCAGTGGGCGCATTTGTGTGGTTTTCATCAGTTGCAGAATTTCTCCGCCACCGGTTAGGTTGAGTTCGACTTCAGAGGGTTCGAGCTCGGTGAATCGAGAGATATCGACCGTTATGCACATGCGGTCTTCGTGGATGAAAATGTCCTCGATAGGAAGTTGATTCTGCGAATCCTCGGACGATTCCGGCTCTTCGGCCACCTCGATTTCTGGTGCTTCCTCAACGGAAGGGCCACCTTCGAATTGAACCTTGATTCCCATATTGCGGAACATCTCTGCCATCCCGCCCGGACCGTCGAGCATGGATTCCATCTGCTTGCGGAATTCCTCGGGGTCAACATCGGTTCCCATGCGGATTTCGGATGAAGCCATCTGGTCCGGGTCGATTCCCATTTGTTCGAACTGCTCGCGAACTTGTCGCATCATGTTTTGCAGCAGTTCGACATCGATTGGCATCCCCATATCTGAGAACATCTTGGCCATCTCCTCGAGGAGTTTGTCCTCGAATTCGTCCCTGTCCACGGTGCTCATGATATCACTACTCAACTTGAGGTTGTATAGTGCGAGCGATGGGGGATATTTGAATCGAACGGTATGAGGGACACTCGCGCGCGCGTGCTTGGGGGCGCTTGCGCGTGGGTGCAGGCGCGTGTGCGGGCGCTGTGAAATGGGGCGCTGTGGACTTGTTACGCTGCGCTAGAGGTGATGGCGCGGCGGCCGTAAAAGCAGCTGAACAGGCTTGGCATCGCATTCAAATCGGGCCTGTGGTTCGGCCGGCTCATGGTCGAGTCCGAACCGGATGTCGCTCTGGAGGATACCGACCGAATCGAGGGCCGCTCGGCTCTCGTCAACAATACCAACGCGGCCCTCGCACTCGCCGGCGCGGTCCGTTCAACACTGGGCCCGCGCGGCTCCGACAAAATGCTGGTTGATGAGAACGGCGAAGTCATCGTGACCAACGATGGTGTGACGGTTTTGGAGACGGCGAAGGTTGAGCACCCGACGGCGAATTTGTTGATTTCCACGAGTTCAGCCCAAGACAGAATCGCTCGCGACGGAACCACCACTTCGGTCCTACTAACCGCTGAACTGCTCCGCAATGCACTGGAACTCTCCCGCATCGGCGTCCATCCAACCCTGATCATGAACGGCTATCGAATCGCTGCCGAGGAAGCACAACGCCAACTCGACGAAATTTCACGAACGGCCAGCGAAGACCAACTTCGTGCGACCATCGGAACCACTCTGGCAGGCAAGGTCGACACCGCTTTGGCAGAGACCATGACAACGATCGCGCTGGATGCTGCGCGCGCACTCGCGGATGAAGATGGAGGCGATGACCTTGAGCGAGTGCGCGTGAAAAGGACTCAGATGGCTGACGGCGCTGCGGCTGATTCTGAGGTTGTTCACGGACTGGTTCTTCGCAAGCAGCGCCTCGATTTCGCAACGCCCGCCAGCAGTGGCGGCGGGCGAATAGCCATCATCGATGGAGGGCTCGAGACTCGCGAGCTGAAATTAGATGCACAAATCGAGATTCGAAGCACAGGAGTGCTCGCGGGATTTGCCGAGCGCAAGCGAGCAAAATTGTCAGCGCAAGTCGAGGCTCTCACAGCGCTCGATGTTGACCTATTATGCGTACGCGACGGAATCGCAGACGAAGCCGCACCACTGCTGAAGGCAGCGGGAATCACAGCATATCGAAGATTCGAGAGAGACGATCTTGAGCGACTTTCGGTATTGACCGGAGCACGAATAATCCGTGATGCAAATAGAATCACAGCCGAGGATGTTGGAGCTTACACCTCGCGCTCGGAAGAAAAAATCGAGAATACTTGGCACATGAGAATCGATGGTAACGGCGCGGCAATGACCGCTTTACTGCGCGGCACTACGCCAGCCATGCGCGAAGAGGTCAGCCGCGCATTCGATGATGCCCTCGGCGTCGCATTCCGACTGGTTCGTGAACCTGGAATTCTTCCAGGTGGTGGCGGAACTCAGACCCACTTAGCCCGCCACCTGCGAGCCTATTCAACGACCCAAAAGGGTCGCGAACAACTCGCAATCGAGGGATTCGCAGATGCGCTAGAAGTCATTCCGCGAACCCTCGCAGAAAACGCAGGTCTCGACCCGATCGACGAAATTCTCGCCCTCTCAGCAGCCCAAGCAAGTAACGGAGCATGGATAGGCCTCGACGCGATGAGCGGAGAGAAAGCCGACATGGCTGAAGCGGGCATCAATGACCCACTCTTTGTCGCCCGACAAGCCCTGACCGGAGCAACGGAAGCCGCAATCAGCGTGCTCCGAATAGACGATGTCCTCTGGAGCAATCAAGGTCCACAAACACCCGATTGGTCGAATCAAATCGATGACGATTAACTATCCTCGAATCCGAAGCGTCGCGCCCCCTCGGGCGCGACAGCGCTCATGAACAGGTCGCGCTAATTGCGCGACCGACTCCATTCAATCACGCTTTGATTCAAAATCGGATTCTTCGGATGGCATTTCCATCGATTCAAATCTCTTCTCGGCCTTGTCGGGTGGCGGGCGGGCAGCGTGCTTGGCTACCCCGTCCGCTGCGCTCTCAGCGAGAGGCTTGGTTCAAACCGTCGAACATGGCATCGCAGAGTGCATCTAAATCAAACTCGGCTTGCCAACCCCACTCGCTCTGCGCAGCCGAATCATCAACAGAATCCGGCCAAGAATCGGCATATTCTTGCCGCACATCCGGCACAAAATCACAAGTAAATCCAGGCACCCGCGCGGCCACAGAATCGGCCAACTGAGCCGCGGTGAATGAAATCCCAGAGATATTGTACCCCGCCCGCGACTCACCCAAATCATCCGCGGGCGCATCCATCAAAGCAATGGTCGCCCGTATCGCATCATCCATGTACATCATCGGCAATCGAGTATCCGCACGAACGAAGCAATCGTAGTGCCCATCCGCGAGGGCAGAGTGGAAGATATCGACGGCGTAATCGGTCGTGCCACCGCCTGCCGGAGCCTTGTAGGAAATCAGCCCAGGATAACGAATTCCACGCACATCAACCCCATATTGCTTCCAATAATTCATCGCCAATCTCTCCCCCGTCACCTTCGTGCGCCCGTAAACAGTTGTCGGATTCAGCGCGCAAATTTGCGGCGCATGCTTAGGCGCATCCGGCCCGAAGACGGCGATAGAAGAGGGCGCGTAAACACGCAGTGAATGCTTTCGAGCGGCTTCAAGGACAGTCACCAAACCGCCCACGTTGATCCGCTCGGCCAATTCCGGCACTTTCTCGGCAGTCGCACTCAAAAGTGCCGCCAAATGATAGACAGTTCCGATGCCTTCCTCAACCACGACCTTATCGAATTCGTCGGCATCAATCACACTCAGATGCCGGTAAGGCCCACCAACCACGCAAGGGTGGTCAGGCAAATCCCGCACATCAGTAGCAACGACAGCATCGGCCCCAAAACGAGCCCGCAAAGCCTCGGTCAGCTCAGTGCCGATTTGACCAAGCGCACCGGTAACCAGAATCCTGCTACTCTCAGCCGCCTCCATCAAGTCACTCCGGACTCAGACGATACATGAACTTGAGAGTAGACCGGTTTCCCTGCAAGAAATCTCCTCAGAGAATTGATTTCACTTATTTTCAGAGCCAACGTTCATAGGCGAGTCACATCGGCTTCAAACCCCGTTGATTGCATGAAGTATGTCGTAGTCACGGGTGGCGTCCTTTCTGGACTGGGCAAAGGAATCACAGCCTCAAGCATCGGAGTTCTGCTAAAATCCGCAGGACTGCGCCTCACCTCGGTCAAGATTGACCCCTACCTCAACTCCGACGCGGGCACCATGTCCCCCTTCGAACACGGTGAGGTCTTCGTCCTCGACGATGGCGGCGAGGTCGACCTCGACCTCGGCAATTACGAGCGCTTCCTAGACATTGCATTGACGCGCGACAATAATATCACCACGGGCAAGGTATATGCCAACGTAATCGAAAAGGAGCGCCGTGGTGATTATCTCGGCAAGACCGTACAGGTCGTGCCGCACATAACCAATGAAATCCAAGACTGGATAGAGCGTGTTGCGCACGTTAGCGCGGACGGGTCGGGCGACACTCCGGACGCGTGTGTTATCGAGTTAGGAGGAACCGTTGGTGATATCGAAAGCGCACCGTTTATCGAGGCACTGCGCCAATTCCAATTCAGAGTCGGACAGGAAAACGTCTGCTTCGTCCACGTCAGCCTAGTCCCGGTAATGGGGCCGGTCGGCGAGCAGAAAACCAAACCAACTCAGCACACGGTGAAGGAACTTCGAGGATTGGGAATAATTCCGGACATCCTCGTTTGCCGCTCGGAGAAGCCTCTCGAGGATGAGACCCGAGCGAAACTTGCAGCCTTCTGTCATGTAGGCAAGGAAGCGGTCGTGTCAGCTCACGATGTCTCGAATCTGTATCAGATTCCGATTTCACTTCACGAGCAATCGGTTCTGCGAAAGGTCAGTCAGCATCTCGGATTTGAAATCCCAGATTCGATGCCTCTGCTAGATGATTGGAAGGCGATGGCAGACAAGGTTGACCAACTGGAAGAAGAGGTTCACATCGCCATGGTCGGCAAATACACCGGCCTTTCAGATTCCTATCTCTCGGTCATCAAGGCCTTGCAGCACAGCGCTTTTGCAGTTGATAGAAAGTTGGTAATCGATTGGATCGAATCCACCGACCTCGACCCTACCGAGGGCTCGGATAAGCACGATGAGGCATGGGATTTACTGAAGGCTGCTGATGGAATTCTTGTGCCTGGTGGATTCGGAATTCGCGGCGTTGAAGGGAAGATTGCCGCCGCGAATTACGCTCGAACAAATAATGTGCCATATCTGGGAGTTTGTCTCGGTTTGCAAATTGCAACGATTGAATTCTGCCGCAATGTGTTGGGGCTTGAGAATGCGAACTCGACCGAGTTCGATGAGAACACACCAAACCCTGCCGTTGTGTTCATGCCCGAGATTTCCAAGACTCACATGGGCGGCACAATGCGGCTCGGCACCAAGCCGACTCCTTTCCTAGTCGACGATTGCAAGATTCGCCGCCTATACGGCGGGGCTGACCATGTCGATGAGCGCCACCGCCACCGCTACGAAGTGAATCCAGAATTGATTGAGGATATCGAGGCGGCTGGCCTCGTCTATGTCGGTAAGGATGAGACTGGTCAGCGCTGTGAAATCATGGAGTTGGAAGGTCATCCTTACTACGTCGGGACGCAATATCATCCGGAATTCAAGTCGCGACCGAGCCGGCCAAGTCCACCATTCCTCGGACTACTCAAGGCCGCCGTCGGTCAGAAGATTTGAGCGGCCTCTCGCAGAGAGCGCTGCGAACGCCGCGATTGAGCACGCTGCCCGCCCGCCACCCGAAAAGGCCGAGAAGAGATTTGAATCGATGAAAATGCCATCCGAAGAATCCGATTTTGAATCAAAGCGTGATTGAATGAAGTCGGTCGCGCGATTAGCGCGACCTGTTCATGAGCGCAGTCGTGCCCGAGGGGGCGCGACGGTTCGGATTCGAGGATATTTAATCGACGGAAATCGGTAGGACACGAGTCGTTCTGTATCCCTGCAAGACCTTCATGTAACGCTTGGCAGCAAACTCTGCATCCAACTCAGCATCACCAGTCTCGATGCGCAAACGCCGCACAGTCAGCAACTTTGCAGGCGTGCAAACTCCCAGCACAGAATCAATCCCTGCAGCCCGCAAAACCGCAGGAGAAAGCTGCAGATTTCCACGCCCAATCAAGAAGCCTTGACCGCCCATCGGTGAGAGCAGAATGACAACCTCACCATCATGCCCAGAAATCAACTCGAGCAGGTCAGCCTCAGCCAGGTCAGTCCCGACCTGCTCGCCGCCGACACTCGCATCAATCCCCAATAGTGTCGGCTCAATCCCCACCTGATTACCGATAGTCCTGAGCGTTCCGCCGGAGCCCCAGATGAGCAATTTTTCGCCGTCCATGAGCAATTCGCGAACGTGGTCAGAAAGCCCTTCGAGAACCTCCGATTCACCGCTCGCTTCGACGCGCTGTTTGGCCCCTTGCATCCACCGCGGACTGGCCGGAGTCATCGCCTCAGCGTACAGCCGAACGACCCAACGCCCCTGCCGGTAAACCTCCTCATCAAGGTCCAAAACCTCCGTACTCGCCAGCAAAAGGTCCCCATCAAGCCAAGCAGAAAGCACTTCTGCCGCCGCCTTTGGAGAGGCGGCGAAACTTCCTGAATGCATCTTGACTCCACACGGCACGCCGATGATTGGTAGGTCGCCGCGGTCAGCCTCAGCTAGGGCTGCGACGATGTCTCGAGTCGTGCCGTCTCCGCCTCCGTATACTAGCAAATCGATTTGATTTGAAAGTAAAATTTCGACCAATTCGGCTGTATTTTCGGCGGTCGTCAAGCCAGAAGAAGTGTGGACAGTTGAAACATTACCGATTTGTGATTCAATCCAATCTGTCCCCATCCGCCCTTCGCTGGTGACCCATTCTAGGGCGGATGGATCCTTGCGTAGCCGCGCGAAGTGGGCTAGAGCAGCGGCTACGCGCGGGCCCGCGCGGTCTTCAGCACCTTGAGCGCGGGCATATTCGGCTTGGCCGTCCGAGCCCTTCAGACCCAAGCGCCCGCCCAAGCCGGCGTCAGGATTGACCAACAGCCCGATTCTCACAGGTCAATCCGAGTCTCAATTTCTAATAATACAATCCTCTCATATTTGCTCAAAT